>NZ_JBDUUE010000001.1:362064-1100857 GCF_039939255.1 Nocardioides secundeburneus | reverse complement strand
TGCCCCCGGCCTCGGAGTTGTTGTTGGACAGGTTCGGGTTCTCGGTGTCGCCCTCGTCCGAGTCGTTGCTCGTGCAAGCGCTCAGGCCGAGCACGGCGATCGCGGCCAGACCGGCGATGACGCGCCGACCGCTCTTGCGGCTCAGGGTGTGGTGCAGGGACATGTCGTGCTCCTTCAAGGCGTGCTGAGTGGTGTGTCTGAGTGGTGTCTCGAACAGGTGGTGAGGGCGCGGTCGGCCGACGCCACGAGCACCGGCGAGGGTGGTGGTGGCGGGTGACGTCGTCCTGCGCGCTTGAGGTGGTGCTAGGTGGTGCGCTTCCGAGACGCCAGCCACTGCTGCAGGAGCACGGCGGCGACGATGACGGCGCCCTTGAGCAGGTCCTGCTCGGAGGGCGGACGGTTGTTCAGGGTGAAGACGTTGGTCAGCGTGGTGAAGATCAACACACCGAGCACGGTGCCGGTGATCGTGCCCCGACCACCCGCGAGCAGGGTGCCACCGATCACCACGGCCGCGATCGCGTCGAGCTCGAGGAGCTCACCGTGCGCGGAGTTGCCCGTGGTGGTGCGAGCGATGAGCAGCACCGCGGCCAGACCGGCACACACACCGACCAGCACGTAGAGCAGCACCGTGTGACGACGCACGTTGATACCCGCCAGACGAGCAGCCTCGGGGTTGCCACCCACCGCGAACGTGCGACGACCGAACGTGGTCCGGTTCAACAGCACCCACCCGATGACCGCGACGAGCGCGAAGACCCACACCGTCATCGGGATCCCGAGCGGCTCGGCACCGAAGAAGTCGTAGAAGCCCGGCATGTCCGAGACGATCTGCGTGCGGTTGTCGGAGATGTTCTCCGCCAACGCCCGCGCACCGACCAGCATCGCCAACGTGGCGATGAACGCCACGACCTTGCCGTAGGCGATCAACACACCGTTGATCAGACCGGCCACCGCACCCACCGCGACCGCGGCCAACAAGATCAACAGCCAGTGCGAGTCACGCGCCATGTCCTGCGTGGCGACCGTGGTCGCCCACACCGAGGACAACGCGACCACCGCACCGACCGAGAGGTCGATACCGCCGCCGATGATCACGAACGTCATCCCGACCGAGACCACGCCCAACACCGCGGACAGCTTCAAGATCGTCAGGAAGTTGTTCACGTCGAGGAACCGATCACCCGCGGTCACCGTGCCGACGATCGCGATGACCAACAGCACCACCGCCAGACCGGCGATCCGGAAGAAGCCCGTGTCACCCAGCCGCGTCATGAAGTCGCTGCCACCAGGCGCCGGCGCGACCATCGCCTGCGACGAATCAGTCCCACCGGTCTCCGGCAGCACGTCGACCGGGTCGACGCCCTCGTGCGGATCCGTGGTCTTGCCGAGATCAGGACGCTCGGTCGTGGAGTCGGTCATGCGAGGCCCCCTAGGAGGTGGTCGACAACGGAGCGGAGCGGAGGAGTCGGGCAGCTTCGTGGGGTGCTCATGCAGGGGTTCCTTCCATCACCAGGTCGAGGACCCGGGACTCGTCGATGTGGGCGGCGGCGGCTTCGTGAACGACACGGCCTTCGCGGACGACCAGCACCCGGTCCGCCAGGCCGAGCACCTCCTCGACCTCGCTGGAGACCACCACGACCGCGACACCCGAGTCGGCGAGGGAGCGGATGAGCTTGTAGATCTCGGCCCGGGCGCCGACGTCGACACCACGCGTGGGCTCGTCGAGCAGCAGCACCCGGCACCCACGCAGCAGCCACCGCGCGAGCACCACCTTCTGCTGGTTGCCACCCGAGAGCGTGCGGACGGCGCGCGTCACGCCGGTGGGGCGGACGTCGAGGGACTCGGTCAGCTCGATCGAGCGCGCCTTCTCACCGCTGCGGTCGATGAAGCCCAGCCGGGAGAAGCGGTTGAGACTCGAGACGGTGATGTTGGTCGCGACGGCCTGGTCGAGCAGCAGGCCCTGCGACTTGCGCTCCTCGGGAGCCAGGCCGATACCGGCCTTCACCGCCGCGTCGACCGCGCCACGACGCAGCCGCTTGCCGTCGACACTCACCGTGCCGGACGTCGCACGCCGCGCACCGTAGATCGTCTCGAGGATCTCGGAGCGGCCGGCGCCGACCAGCCCGGCGAGGCCGACGATCTCTCCGGCGCGCACGGTCATGTCGACGCCGGAGAAGACGCCGTCGAGGGCGAGGTCGCGGACCTCGAGCACCACGTCGTCGGCGACCTGCGCGGCGTCGTCGCGCTGGGGGAAGACGTACTCGATGTTGCGGCCGGTCATGAGCTTGATGAGGTCGGCGGTCGGCGTCGACTTGGCCGGCAGGCCGGTGGCCACGGTCGAACCGTCCTTCAGGACGGTGATGCGGTCGCCGATCTCGCGGATCTCCTCCAACCGGTGCGAGATGTAGACGATCGCCACACCCTGCTCGGTCAGGTTCTTCACCACCCGGAACAGGTTCTCCACCTCACCGTGGTCGAGCACCGCCGACGGCTCGTCGAGGATCAACAGGTCGACCTCGTGCGACAACGCCCGCGCCATCGAGACCACCTGCTGACCAGCCGGCGACAGCTCCCCCACCAACCGCGTCGGGCTGATCTCACTGTGCCCCAGACGAGCCAGGATCTCCCGCGTGCGCTTGTTCGCCGCCGCCCGACGCGAGAACCCCACCGACGACAGCTCATGACCCAAGAACACGTTCTCGGCCACCGTCAGACCATCGACCAGGTCGAGCTCCTGGTAGATCGTCGCGATCCCCGCATTGATCGCCGCCTGCGGGCTGCCGAACTTGGCCGGCTCACCCTTCCACGTGATCGTGCCCTCGTCAGGGATGTAGGACGCCGAGAGGATCTTGATCATCGTCGACTTGCCCGCACCGTTCTGACCCAACAGGCAGTGCACCTCACCCGCACGCACGTCGAGGTCGACGCCACCGAGCGCGCGCACGCCGGGGAACTCCTTGACGATGCCGCGGACCTGCAGCAGCGGGGCGTCGGACGTGTTCATGCGGTCTCTCCTGACACGGTGGTGCGACGGGGCACGCGGGTGGGGTCGGCGAACACCGACTCGAGCGAGGCGGTGGCGCCACCCCGGACGGCTGCGCTGAAGCCCAGGGTCGACAGCTCGACCCGGGTGCCGCCCGCCTCGGGGGCGAGGACGCCGGCGCTCAGCTCGCGCTCGATGGCCGGGCGCATGTGGTGGCCGATCGCGGCGTAGTAGCCCGAGAGCACCACGGTGGACGGGTTGAGGGCGTTGCTGAGGATGGCGGCGCCGATGCCGACCCAGGCGCCGACCTCCTCGAGGGCCTCGAGGGTGCGCGCGTCGCCGAGGTTGGCGCGGCGGTTGAGCTCGGCGAGCCGGTCGTCGATCGCCATCCGCGCGTCGCGGATGGGGTCGTCGGGGTCGGCGGCGAGGTCCATCAGCGCACGCAGACCGCTGACGGTCTCCCAGCAGCCGCGGCGGCCGCAGCCGCACTGACGCCCGCGGGCCTCGACGATCATGTGGCCGAACTCGCCGGCGTAGCCGTGGCTGCCGCGCAGGAGGCGTCCGCCGGCGACGATGCCGCCACCGACGCCGACCTCGCCGTGCAGCACGAGGATGTCCTGGCGGTGCGGGTCGCCGGGGGTGGCCTCGGCGGCGGCGGCCAGGTTGCTCTCGTTGTCGACGACGATCGGGAGGGCGTCGCCGAGGTCGGCGCGCAGCATGGCGCCGACCGGGACGTCGTACCAGCCGAGGTTGGGCGCGTGGGTGAGCACGTCGCGGGTCTGGTCGTAGAGACCGGCGACGCCGACGGTGAGGCCCGCGGTGATCGCGCCGCGCTGGTCGAGGGCGCTGACGGTCTCGCGGACGAGGTCGACGAGGTGGCCGAGCACGCGGGGCGCGTCGAGCGAGCGGCCGTCGAGGGAGAGCTTGCGCTCCTCGACGACCTCGCCGCGCAGGTCGAGCGCGATCGTGGAGACGTGGTTGACGTTGACCTCGGCCCCGATGCCGCACACGCCACGGCCGTCGAGCTCGACGGCGGTGCTGGGCCGGCCGACCGAGCGCTGCACGAGCTGGCCGTCGGAGACGAGGGACCGCTCGGCGAGCTCGGTGATCAGCGTCGAGATCGTCGAGCGGGTCATCCCGAGCTCGGAGGCGAGCGCCGCGCGCGAGCGCGGGCCCTGGTCGCGCAGGTAGCGCAGGGCGAGGCCGAGGTTCGAGCGGCGCAGGTCGAGGTTGGCGAGGCTGTGGTCGGTGGTCGTCTGGTCGAACATGGACATCGGCAGCCTCCTCTCGGGCACGGCGCGGCAGCCTGCGCCCCGGCGCGGTGCGTCGGGTCGGGTTGAAGGGTCGGACGGGCGGTTTGTACACGCACGGGTCCGAGCCGGGTGGACAAGCATTGGAGCCCCGACGAACCGCTGTGACGGTCATCACCGGTTTGTTGGGGCGACGCCCAAACTAAGAGGCAGCACGGGGGTCCGGCAAGCGGTTCACCCCGAACGGGTTCACCGACTTGAACGGTTGAGACCGAAACGGACGCACTTCAGACGGATCACGTCGCAAGATCGCGGGTCCAGGCCTCGAATGCCTCGATCCCGGCACCGACCAGCACCGCGCGCTCGCCCCGCTCGCTCAACACGATCTCGACACCCTCCGCGGCCCGCGGGGGCGCCAGCCGGTAGGCCGCCGCCCGGACGTCGCCGAGCAGGTGCATGCCGAGCGCCGCAACGGGGCCACCGAGCACGACCCGACTCGGGTTGGCGTGCGCGACGAGTCCGGCCACGACCGGGCCGAGCCGCTGCCCCGCCTCCCGGGCCAGCTGGACGACGGCGGCGTCGCCCCCCTCGGCGCCCGCGACGACGTCGGCGAGGGTCAGGTCGCCCTGGGCGTCGAGGATCTCGGTCAGCCGGGGCGAGCGCCCGCGCTCGGCGAGCTCGCGGCCGCGCGCCACCACCGCGGCCGAGCTCGCGTAGGCATCGAGGCACCCGGTGCGCCCGCAGGTGCACGACGGTCCGAACTCCTCCACGCGCAGGTGTCCGATCTCGCCGGCGGCGCTCGCCGCCCCGCGGGCCAGCCGGCCGCCGGCGATCGTCGCCGACGTGACGCTGTGGCCGAGGCGGACGGCGACGACGTCGGTGAGACCGGTCGCGGCACCGGAGTGGCGCTCGCCTAGGGCCATCGCTCGCACCGCGGAGAGCGCCACGTGGTCGATGTCCGGGAGGTGGTCGGCCAGGCGGGCACGCAGCGCCTCGGCGAACGGCGCCGCGAGGTCGGGCGCGGCCATGGCGAGCGCGAGCGGTCTCGCCCCGTCGACGACGTCGGCGACGGCGTCGAGCACGGTGGACCCGACCGCGTCGACGTCGTCGCCGTGCTCGGCCAGGTCGATGCTGTGACCCGAAGTGATCGCGAGGTGGCCGCCCAGGGCGGCGACGCGGATGCGCCGCTCGCCGATCGACACGGCCACGAACCGCAGGTCGGGCTGGATCCGCACGCTGACCGAGCGTCGTCCGCCCGAGCTCGGGGCGACCGGTCCGTCGTCGACCAGACCGTCGGCGACCAGCTGGCGCAACGTGCCGGCCAGCGTCGTGCGCGGGACGTCGAACCCGGCGGCCAGCTGCGCCTTCGTCTGCGGCCCGGTGTCGCGCAGGCGCCGCAGCACCTCGCCGCCCAGACCTCGCGTCGCCCGCACCCGCCCGACCTTAACCGGGCACCTGTTCCCCGCCGGGCGTGGCTGCCGCCGTCCGCCCCCGCGCGTTGGCACCATCGGGTGCATGAGCGACGGCCTCGAGACCCAGCGCGAGCCGGTGCCCCGCGACGACGGCGGCGAGCTCGACACGGCCCTGGCGTTCCTGAGGTTCGCCCGCGCGTGCGTGGTCAAGAAGCTCGACGGGCTCGACGACGGCGCCGTGCGCCGCTCCCCCGTCGTCTCGGGCACCAACCTGCTCGGGCTCGTGCAGCACCTCACCGACAGCGAGCGCTACTGGTTCGGCCACACCGTCGCGGGCGACCCCGCCCTCGCCGACCTCGACTTCTCCATGGACGTGCCGACCTCGCGCAGCACGGCCGACGTGGTCGAGGCCTACCGGACGGCGTGCGCGGCCAGCGACGCCGTCGTCGAGCAGGCGGGGCTCGACGCCCTCACCGCGGTCCCGGTCGACGACCGACCGCTGTCGGTGCGCTGGGTGGTCGCCCACATGACGAGCGAGACGGCCCGCCACGCCGGCCACGCCGACGTCGTCCGCGAGCTCCTGGACGGCACCACCGGGCGCTAGCCGGGTGGCCTCGGTCACGTCCCTACGCTGGACGACGATGCGTATCCACCTCCTCCGCCACGGCCAGACTCCCCACAACGTCGCGGGCGCGCTCGACACCGCGCGGCCCGGCGCCGGGCTCACCGAGCTCGGTCAGCAGCAGGCGCGCGCCGTCGTCCCGGCGCTCGACGGCGAGCCCGTCGACGCGGTCTTCTGCTCACCGCTGGTGCGCACCCGCCTGACCGCGCAGCCGCTGGCCGACCACCGCGGCCTGGCCGTCACCGAGGTCGAGGGCCTCGAGGAGATCTCGGCCGGCGACCACGAGCTCGAGACCTCCGCCGAGGCGATCGGCGCCTATGACGCCAACCTCGACGCGTGGATGGCCGGCGACCTCAACCACACCCTCCCCGGCGGCGCCGACGGTCACGCGTTCCTCGCCCGCTACGACGCCGCCCTCCGCGCGGTGGTCGCGGCGACGCCGTCCGGCGGGACGGCGGTCGTGGTCAGCCACGGCGCCGCCATCCGCGCCTACCTGGTGCTGCGTCTCGGCGCCCCCGACCGTCGGCTCGCCAACACCGCCCGCGCGGTGCTCGACGGCGACCCCGACACCGGCTGGACGATGACGTCGTGGACCGGCGACCCGGTCGGCGGCTCCCACCTGCGCGACGACCGTGCGCACGACGTCACGGGCGAGCCCGACCCGCACGTGGTCTGACCGGCTCGGTAGTCTCGGGGCACCTCCCGCAGCACGCACGAACACCCGCCTGGCTCGGGCGACAAGGACCTCGAGGACACCGTCGCCATGGATCTCTACCTGCCCGTCGTCGTGCTCACCGCCCTCGCGGGCGCGTTCGCGGTCGGCTCGCTGCTCACCAGTGCCGTCGTCGGCCCCCGTCGCGCCAACCTGGCCAAGACGGCGTCGTACGAGTGCGGCATCGAGCCGGCCGAGGGCGCCCGCGGCAACACCATCCCGGTGCGCTTCTACACCGTGGCGATGACCTTCATCATCTTCGACGTCGAGATCATGTTCCTCGTGCCGTGGGCGATCCACTTCGACGCGCTCGGCACGATCGGCTACGTGGCGATGATGATCTTCCTGCTCAACCTGACCATCGCGTTCGCCTACGAGTGGAAGCGCGGCGGCCTCGACTGGGACTGAGTGGCGTCGCGCCGCCGTCGCAGCAATTCATCGGACGGTCCGTCCAGTCGTTCAGGCGGGCCCTGCGCCCACATCGGTCAGGCTCGACGGCGGCAGCCAGTCGGCGCCGAGCAGGTCGGCGAGGTCGGCGAGACCGCTGGTGTCGCTGCCGACGGTCTCGGACGCCGCCGCGATCCGCTCGACCATCACCCGACCGACCTGCTCCTCGACCGTGCCCTCGGCGTAGGCGACGTGCCACGGCGAGACCTGGTGGTCGCGGTGGGTCCGACCGGTCACCTGGCGACCGGCGATGCCCGAGAAGCGGGCCTGGTGGAACACCCCGACCCGCGGCTCGGTGCTCGCGCGGCGTCCGTCGACCAGGGTCTCGCCGGCGTGCAGGCTGATCGAGGCCACCGTCGTGAACACGCAGACCTTCGCCTGCCCGGTCTGGAAGCGGAGCCGCTCGGCCTCGACGTCGAACCGGTCGCGGCCGTAGATCGTGGCGACCTCGAGGCCGGCGTCGCGCAGCCGGCCGGCGATGGGGTCGGCGGCCGTGGCGACGAACTCGACCGAGCACGCGACCTGCCGCTCCGCCTCGACCTGCTGGGCGATCCAGGCCACCGTGGAGTCGACCCGGATGAGCCCGGCCTTCTGGCGGAACCGCAGCAGCGCGGCTCGGCCGCGGGCGACGTTGCGACCGCGGCGCGCGACGTCCATCTCGCGGCAGAACTCGCCCCACTCGGCCTCGTAGGCCGTCCGCTCGGACGGCGACAGCGCCACCGGCATGCCGGAGATCGGCACCGGCCCCCAGGGCGCGGCGCGGTGGAGCATCGCGGGCGGCCGCTCGTCGGCCAGCCAGCCCCGCACCAGCGCGAGGTCGGCGGAGCGGCGCGCCGGGTCCGTCGTCCACGTCGCGCCGTACCGGCCCTGCTCGACCCCGACGCCGTGGCGCTCGACCGCGGCGGCGAACGTCTGGTCCGGCTGGGTCGCCGACGTCCAGGACCGCACCGGCTCGCCGTGCACCTGGGCGTAGGCGGGCGCGAGGTAGGGCAGCTCGAGCGGCGTGTGGCCGGGTGTCGCGGTCGTGGCGATGACGAACGGCGCGGCGTCGTGGGGCTTGCCGTGGCCGGAGACCTTCGTCCAGAGCTTCCACCGCTTGGTCGTCGTCCGGCGCAGCGCGTGCGCCTCGTCGGCGACGATCACGTCCCAGGCGTGGTCCGCGACCTTCTCCAACCGGTCCCACGTGATGACGACCCACTCGAGGCCGCCGTCGCCCAGCGTCGCGATCGTGCGGCACCAGTGGCCGATGGTGATGGCCGCCGGCCGGTCGGCCACCACGAGCACGCGCCGCGCACCGCGGAGGTCGCCCACCGCGGTCGCGCCGAGCACTGCCGAGACGGTCTTGCCCACGCCGGGCTCGTCGGCGAGCAGGAACAGGCGGCCACCGGCCTCGGCGCGGGCCGCGATCGCGTCGGCCGCCTCGAACTGGAGCCGGCGGGGCTCGAGCGCGTCGGTCGGGTCGGGGGCGGGCGTGGGGTCACCGGGGTTGAGCTGGTTCTCGACGAACCGGCCGAGCGTGTACGGACCGGGCACGTACGGCGCCAGGTGGGCCGGCACGGACCGACCGACGTGCAGGTGCGCCTTGACCGCCGGGTGCCACGTGGCGCCGTCGACCTGGACGCCGTAGGGGACGTCGAGCACCCACAACCGCTCACCAGGACCGGGGGTCGGCAGCGGGCGCGACCCGCCGCGGCGCGACGTCGGGCGGCCGCGACGTGCGCGCGATCGGCGGGTGGTAGCCACCCCCGGACGCTATCGACGTCGACCTGGGCCCCGGACGCGGCTCGGCGTTCCGCCGGGCCTCGGAACCGAGAGGTGCCGGCCGCCGTCTGGTTCGTGATTGCATGACCCACCCCGAGTTGCCGCACCACCCGAGGAGCCCCCGTGTCCTACGCCGCCCCGCCGCCGCCGTCCATGCCGCCGATGCCGCCGTCGCCGCCGTCCGGCGCCGCTCGACGCAGCCGCACGCCGTGGTTCGTGGCCGCCCTGGCCGCGCTGGTCGCGATCGCCGCGGTCGTCGCCCTGGTCGTGGTCCTCGCGACCGGCGACGACAGCGACTCGGGTCGCGGCGCCGACCGCGGCTTCGACTCCCCGGAGGAGGCGGCGCGGTTCATGGTCGAGCGCCTGGCCGACGGCGACGCGGGAGCGGCGGCCGAGGCCTTCGCGGTCGACTCCGTCGTCGACGGCTACGACTTCGAGGCGCTGGCCGAGCGTCTCCGGGTCCTGCAGTTCAACACCTGGCTGCCCGGCGGTTCCACCGGCTACGACGACCTCAACCGGGAGGTGCGCCGCGGCGAGGTCGCGGCCGAGCTGCGCTCCGTCGTCCGCAGCGTGCTCGTGCCCGACGTCGACTTCACCCAGACCGTGCCCGTCGACGGTGACCAGACCGCGGCCGGTCTCGCGACCGACCTCGACCCCGCACCGCTCTCCGAGCTGTCGGTGGTTCGCGTCGACGACGTCGACCGCGACGACGACCGCTACCGCGAGTCGCTCGAGCAGCAGGCCGCGATCTTCGGCGCCGACGAGATGCGCACCGTCGCGATGCTCCTCGACACCGCCGAGGGTCAGATGATGGGCGGCGCCACCGCGGTGCGCTACGGCGACGACTGGGCGCTCATGCAGCTCTCCGCCCCGCTGCTCAACCTCTCGCCGTCGCGGTTCGAGCGTGTCACCGAGCAGGACTACCAGGACGCCGTCGACTCGGCGCGCGGGACGGACTGAGCGCGTCTGGTCGCCGGGGCCGTTGTCCGGCGACGGCGCGTTCAGCCGCCAATGCTGAACCCGGAGTCACTGTTGGCCAGGAGGCCGAAGGCGACCAGGAGCAGAGCCGAGATGGTCACCACCACGCCCAGGGTCACCGGCCACTCGGGTCGCTTGCGGTTCGACGCCACCGGTGGATCGTCACACATCGTCAGGGCCGCGCCCGCTACGTGCGGCCTGGTCGGCGTGCCTTGCCGATGACCGACACGTTCTCAGCGTGGTGGCGACCGTGGTCGGCGAGCCCGCCGCGCCAGGTGAACTCGACGCGCTGTCCCTCTGCGAGGAACTTGCAGCCGTCCATCTCGATGTCCGCGAAGTGGACGAAGAGAACCTCGCCATCGTCGGCAGTGATGCGGCCGTATCCCTTCTCCTGCTTGAACCATCGCACCGTGCCGGTGCGCTGGACGCCGTACAGCTCCGGTCGACGAACGTCGAGGTCTTCGCTCACCCGCTGAGCCTAGGAGTTCGATCGCCTACGCGCCGACCCGATTTTGCAACCGCCAGCCCGCCGGAGCCCGCGGCGCGGATGGTCGGGCATGGCCCAGGAGGCGGCGTCAAGCCGACCTGCGAGCTTCTCCGGAACCGCAGAGCCGATCTGCACGTCCAGCTCGTCGTGATGCTCAGACGGAGGGTGCCCGTCGCCGCGTGTGCGGCGATGTTCCTCGTGGCTACCGGCTGCGACGGCGACTCGACGGGGAGCGCAGCCGACTGTGCCGTGTTCCTCGAGTGGGACGGCGGCCTGTACGAGGGCATCCACGTGGACCAGGTCGTCGACTCGACTCAGACCCTCGGCACCGGGCAGGTGTCCAGCTGCGGCGATCAGGGCCCCGAAGCCCGAGGGGCGTACTTCGACGACTCCTCGGCGTCCGTGACGCTTCGCCCTGTCAGAGGGGTGTCGGCGACCGAGGCTGTGGTCGTCACGTACGGGAGCGGCTCGACCCTCTACTTCGCTGGAGACGTTCCCGGTGATCGACGCGACGCCATCCTGGCCGATCTGCGGTTCCACTAGAACGGCTTGCGGGCGGACCATGCACCGCTCGCGCCATGGTCGGCTCCGCGCACACGTGTGAATCGCCCTGGGTTTCTTGGAGGCTCTGGCGAGTAGCGGCGATTCTCCGCTGCGGCTCTGTGTCAGACCTACGCTTCGCCTGTGCGTCGTCTTCTTGTGGGCTTGATTCTGGCTGCGTCGGTTCTACCTTCGGCTGGAGCTATCGCGCCAGGTCCGGTCCCACCTGTTCCGACGTCGGCCATGCTCACGTCTGGCTCGGATGAACGCGTCGTCTGGAACGACACCCTGCGGGGTCTACGCATCGTCTCCGCGCGCACCGACGGGACCGACCGCAGGGTGATCTATGAGCGGACTTCACAGGACGCCTACAACCTGGTGCTCAGCCCCGACGAGTCCATGGTCGCCTTCGCCCCGTTCGACAGACGCGGTCCGGCAACCCGGTTGATGGTCGTGCCTACCACCGGCGGACAGGCCCGCAACCTGTTCCCTCGGCGCAGCGGCGCGATTGGCCTCGGACCCATCGGATGGTCGCGCGATGGCCGACGGCTGATCTTTCAGTCCTTCGTCGAGGAACCGGCCAAACCCCAAGTGGAGGCACGGTTGTTCTCGATTCGAGTCTCCGACCGTCACCTGCGTCGCGGGCGGCCGGTCAACGGTCGTGCTCTCGGGGTCGCCTCGGGTGATGTAGCCGTCACGCGCCGAGGCATCGTCACGAAAGACGGAAACACCATTCGGCTCTTCCCGACGCTCGGCCCAGGCTCCAAGTCGCGCGTGATAGCACGAAACGCCTACGACATGCGCACCTCCGGCGACGGCCGCTGGATCTTCTACACCCGAGCCGTCGGGCGTCACCAGTCACTGCAACAAGTACGCGCCACCGGCGGGACCTCCACCACGGTCGTGCGTTGGCGATTGGACGGCCTCGACAAACCATATGCTTTCGCGCCGGACACGACCGGCGCGCGGCTGCTCGTGGTCGGCGAAGAACGCACGGCACAGCCCGTCACCCGATACACACGAGTGCTCGAAACCAGCACCGGCGACAGCGCAGATCTCCCGCTGAGAGTCCGAGGGATCATCGCAGCTTGGTAGAACCGCGGCGGCGTCCGGCTATGGCTCGGCCTCGCGTCGGCGCGATGGCACAGCTCGCGGCGCCGTCGAGAGCCCCGGACGGCGGCATCGTCGGGGCGGAGCCCCGACAGCGGCATGGTCGGGCGGAGCCCCGCGGCGCGGTGTGTCTTGTCGCTTCGATGACAGACTCGCCCGTCACGACCTCGGGACACGCATTCGAACAGCAGCCAGATCATTACGACACATTCGCGGAAGCGTACGCGCGGGCGAACGAGAACGGACTGTTCAACAGGTGGTACGCGCGACCAGCCGTGCTGGACCTGCTCGGTGACGTCGCTGGGCGACGAATTCTGGATGCTGGCTGCGGTTCCGGTCCTCTCCTTGCCGACCTGACCGAGCGTGATGCCCGCACAGCCGGGTTTGACGCGAGTCCCGCAATGATCCAGCTCGCCCGTCAGCGACTCGGCGACGAGGCCGACCTGCAGGTGGCAGACCTGACCCAGACGCTTCCCTATGAAGACGCGACCTTCGACGACGCGCTAGCAGTGCTTGTCCTCCACTACCTGGAGGACTGGTCGGGTCCGTTGCGCGAGCTGCACCGCGTGCTGCGCGATGGCGGTCGTCTCGTCGTGGTGGTCAACCACCCGGTCATCCCACCTGTCATGTACCCCGAGATGGACTACTTCGCGACCGAGCCGAACGACGAGGACTACGACTTCGACGGCATCACCGCGACGTTGACGATCTGGTACCGGTCTCTCAGCGCGATGTCGGAGTCCTTCACCACGGCCGGCTTCCGGATGATGGCCATCACCGAGCCGCCGGTGTCTCCTGACACGCCGCCCGAGGTGCTGCCACCGGCCGCACCTGACCCGACCCGATTCATCGGATTCATCTTCTTCACCCTCCAAGCCGCCTCCTGACGCCCCTCGGGTGGGCCCGCTCACGGTCGTATGGGCCCACGTGCGAGAGATCCACGCGTCCGCACGTCGGCACGTGCGGGCGTACGGATTGCTCAAGCCAGCAGCAACGACGCCCGATGACGACGGACGTCCGACTGAGCGAGGTAGGGCTCGCTGATCACCGACGCATCGGGTGGCTGCGACTTCGTCGGGTGTGGGCCTGGTGGTGGTGGAAGGGGCAAAGGACCTCGGCGGTGCGGAGGTCGGTGGTGCCGCCGTCGGCCCAGGGTTGTCGGTGGTGGAGGTGGCACAGGTAGGCCGGGACGTCGCACCCGGCGTGTTCGCACCTGCGTTGTTCGGTGATCTTGGCCAGGCGTTGGGTCGGGGTGTGGAACCGGTGCCGGCGCCCGGTGGCAAGGACCTCACCGTCGGCGTTCATCCACATCGGGATGATCCCGGCCTCGCACGCCAGACGCAGGAACTCGGTGTGGGAGACCCGGACCCCGGTATCGAGGCACGCTGCCTTCACCCGGCCCTGGAGGGCGTCGTAGTCACCGATCACGACCACGGTCGCGTTCAACCCACCGACCTTCGGCAGCGCAGTGGCGGGGATCCGTTCGATCCACTCACAGAACGCCTGGCCGAGCTTCCGCGCCGACGGCACCGTGACGTCGTAGGACCCGGGACCGTGCTCGGCGCGGACGGCCTTCGGGGCGGCGAGGGCGTGGAGGTGCTTGCGGAGCATCGAGGCCTGCGCGGTCGGGATCGTGAACCGGCCATGGGTCATGCCGGCGCCGTCGTCACGCATCGTGAACCGCGTGGCGGCGCGTGCTTCGGTCTCGAGCCGCTCGAGTGCCTTCGACTCGCGTTCGTCGGCGGACTCGGGGTCGAGGTGGACGTAGATCTCCCGACCCAACCGCGCCAGCGCGGTCGCGTCATCATCAGCGGCCTCGGTGAGCAGGAAGCACTCGGCGCGCTGCTGGTCGTGGGCGCTGAAGCGGTCGTCGTCGAGCCGGTCGACCTGGCCCGCGATCGCGACCGCCTGCTCGGCGTGCACCGCGCCGCGGGCCATCGCGGCCCGGGTCGACTCCAGCTCACGCAGCGCCGCAGCGAGGTCGACCTTGGCGTTCGCGGCCCGGCGGGTGACGTGTGTCTGCTGCTGCAGCCACCGTGGGGTGTCTCGGCACGAGGCCCGGTCGGGCAGACCAGCCGCGACGGCTTGTCCGATCACCCGCGCCTCGACCTCGGCGACCCCCGCGGCGACTCGTGCCGCCAGGCCGACCAGCCGGGTCATCGTGGCCTCGTCGAGCGACCACGTCGCGACCTCGGCCAGACCTGTCAGCTCGTCGAGCACCCCGCACAGGAACTCCTCGATCGGGTGACCCGACCGAGCGACCTCGGAGTGCTCTGACATGAGTCCATCCAAGCACCCACCACCGACACAAACCGACCGAGAATCCCGCTCAACCACGGGGGTTTCTCGGTCCGCTTCGTCAAGCCGGGCAGGGCTCCGGGCACGGCCCGTCGACGACCCCGGCCACCGCACCCCGGGATCGGGCGCCGAGCAGCTCGGGCACCAGCGTGAGCAGCGCGACCGCCGCCAGCGCAGCTCCGACGACGAGGGGGGCGAGGACGCCGTAGGCGTCGGCCACGACGCCGCCGGTCGCGGTGCCGAGGAGGATGCCGGCGGTGACGACGGTCGGCGTCATCGCGAGGATCGCGGGGGTCGCGCCGCCGACGTCGATGATCCGCGCGGTGTGGGCGGCGTTGAGGCTGACGCCGGTGGCGCCGACGACCACGAGCGCGACCACGACGACCGGCAGGGATCCCGGGGCGAGCCGGAAGGCCACGAGCCCGGCCAGCAGCAGGGCGGTGCCGATCGCGATCACACGGGCCGGCCCGGTGTGGGTGACGCGGCCGACGTACCAGTTGCCGACCACCGACGCGAGGCCGTAGAGCGCGAGCAGCCACGGCACCAGGTCCTCCGAGACGCCGGTCTCGTCCTGCAGGATCGCGCTGAAGAATCCGAAGGCGACCAGCGTGCCGCCGGTCGTGAGACCGGCCGTGACCAGTGCGCCCCACAGGCGGAGGCCCGAGAGCTGTCCAACCAGCTCGCGCGCGGTCACCGGCGCAACGCCGTCGACCGACGGCAGGGCGAGAGCCACCGCGACGGCGGCGAGCAGCACCACGACGGTGTCGGCGTGGAAGGCGCTGCTCCAGCTGAGCGCCTGGCCGCCGAATGTCGCGAGCGGCAGGCCGAGCGTGGTGCCGATCGTGACGCCGGCGAAGACGCGCGACGTCGCCCGCGGCTGCGCCTCGCCCGGCACCATGCGGGTCACGGTGGTCAGCGCCACCGAGAAGTACGCCGCCAGCGCGAGGCCGCTCAGGGCCCGCATCGCCAGCATCACCGGCCATGGCGACAGCACGCCGATCGTCTGCACGACCGCGAAGACGACCAGCAGCGCGGGCAGCACGGTGCGCGGGCCGAAGCGCGACAGCGGCATGCCCACGAGCCAGCCGCCGAGCACCTGCCCGGCGGCGAACCCGGAGATGAGCATCGACGCCGCGCCGACGCTGACCCCGACGTCGCGCGAGATCTCGGGCAGCAGCCCGGCCGCCATGAACTCGCTGGTCACCATCGCGAAGACGCCGAGCGCGATCAGCCAGATGGACGACGGGACGCCGCCGTCGGCCGGCGCTTCGAGCGGCTTCTCGGGTCGGGTCGAGGTGTCGGTCACGTCAGGTCGCAACCCCGACCGCGAGCGAGGTGTTCCCCGGGGGCTTGCGGCCGGGCCCCGGAAGCGGTTCCTTGGCAGGAGGAGAACGGCAGCGCCGACGACGTCGACGCCAGACCCCAGGAGCGCGACATGAAGAAGCTCATCAACGACCCGGCGGCCGTCCTGGCCGACGCCCTGCGCGGCATCGAGGCGGCGCACCCCGAGCTCCGCGTCGACCACCAGCACCGCGTGATCTACCGCGCCGAGCCCAAGCAGGACGGCAAGGTCGCCATCATCTCCGGCGGCGGCTCGGGTCACGAGCCCCTGCACGGGGGGTTCGTCGGGCCGGGCATGCTCGACGCCGCTTGCGCCGGCGAGGTGTTCACCTCGCCGACGCCCGACCAGGTCGTCGAGGCGACGACGGCGGTCGACCGCGGGGCCGGCGTCCTGCACATCGTGAAGAACTACACCGGCGACGTGATGAACTTCGAGATGGCCGGCGAGCTGGCCGCGGCCGACTCCGGCGTCCGGGTCGAGACCGTGGTCACCGCCGACGACGTCGCCGTGCAGGACTCGACCTACACCGCCGGACGGCGCGGGGTCGGCCTGACCGTGCTGCTCGAGAAGATCGTCGGCGCGGCCGCCGAGGAGGGCCAGGACCTCGACGCCGTCGTCGCGCTCGCTCAGCGGGTCAACGACTCCGGCCGCTCGATGGGCATCGCCCTGACGAGCTGCACCGTACCCGCGGCCGGACGGCCGACCTTCGACCTGCCCGACGACCAGATGGAGGTCGGCGTCGGCATCCACGGCGAGCCCGGACGCCGTCGGGTGCCGTTGGCGCCGGCGTCCGAGATCGCCGAGATGCTGGTCGAGCCCGTGCTGGCCGACCACGACCTCACCGGTGGGCCGGCGATCGTGATGCTCAACGGCATGGGCGGCACCCCGCTGATCGAGCTCTACGTGCTCTACGGCGAGGTGGCGCGGCTGCTCGATGCCGCCGGGGTGCCGGTGGCGCGGCGCCTGGTCGGCAACTACATCACCTCGCTCGACATGGCCGGTGCGTCGCTGACGGTGCTCGGCGCCGACGACGACCTGCTGCGCCTGTGGGACGCGCCGGTCGACACCTCCGGACTGCGCTGGGGCGTCTGAGATGGCCGACACCCTCACGCTCGAGGGCGCGATCGCCTGGCTGGGCGCCTTCCGCGACGCCGTGCACGAGCACGGCGACCACCTCACCGAGCTCGACTCCGCCATCGGCGACGCCGACCACGGCTCGAACCTGGTGCGCGGCACCGACGCGGTGATGGCCGCGCTCGACCCGCCGCCCGACACGGTCGCCGCGCTGGGCAAGAAGACCGGCATGACGCTGGTGACCTCGGTGGGCGGCGCGAGCGGACCCCTCTACGGCACCTTCTTCCTGCGGGCGGGGGCCGCCGCCGGCGACGTCACCGAGCTCGACGCCGCGGCTCTCGGCACGGTGCTGCGGGCCGGAGTCGACGGCATCCGGTCGCGCGGCAAGGCCGAGCTCGGCGACAAGACGATGTACGACGCCCTCGGCCCCGCCGTCGACACCTACGACGCGGCCGTGGCCGCGGGTGACGACATCGCGACGGCGGCGCGGGCGGCGGCCGCGGCCGCCGCGGAGGGCCGCGACGCGACCGAGCCGATGGAGGCCCGCAAGGGCCGCGCCAGCTACCTCGGCGAGCGGAGCGTCGGGCACGTCGACCCGGGCTCGGCCTCGGCGACGATGCTGCTCGAGGCGCTCGCGAGGACCCTCGCCCCGTGATCGGCATCGTCGTCGTCTCGCACAGCGCGGCCCTGGCCGCGGCCGCCGTCGACCTGGCCGCGCAGATGGTGCCGACCGGCGGACCGGTGGTCGCGGTGGCCGCCGGCACGACCGACGGCGGCCTCGGCACCGACGCCACCGAGGTCGCCGCGGCGCTCGAGCAGGCGGCGTCGCCCGACGGCGTGCTGGTGCTGATGGACCTCGGCTCGGCGGTGCTCAGCGCCGAGCTGGCTCTCGAGCTCAGTCCTCCCGAGGACCACGAGGTCCGGCTGAGCGGCGCCCCGCTGGTCGAGGGGCTGGTGGCGGCCGTCGTGCGTGCGGCCGGCGGAGCCGACCTGGCGACGGTGGCCGCAGAGGCCGAGGGCGCCCTCGAGCCCAAGCGAGTCGCGCTCGCTCCCGCCGACCCACCCGCCGACCCACCCGAGCCTGCGTCGTCGGCCGACGGGCCGGGCCGGGACGGCGTCGTCCGGGTGACGCTGCGCAACCCGCAGGGCCTGCACGCCCGGCCCGCCGCCCTGCTCGCCACCGCCGTCGGCGACCTCGACGCCGAGGTCCGGATCTCCCACGGCGGCCGCGACGCCGACGCCGGCAGCTCGCTCGAGCTGATGGCGCTCGGCGCCGGGCAGGGCGCCGAGCTCGAGCTGTCGGCGTCCGGCCCCGACGCCGCGACGGCACTGCGGGTCGTCGGCGACCTCGTGGCCGACGGGTTCGGCGAGTAGGCCGCCGGCCCGCCGGGCGCCCGTGTCACCACGGCATGAAGTTTTGCGGCAGGGGCTCGCCCGGAGACCGTGGTGGGTCTAGCGTGCGAAGCCTGTCGGGGCCGCTCGTCCCCGAGCGCGGGAGGGCGAGATGACTGACGTGAGCAACCGGCCGACCACGTTCGGCGAGCAGCTACGGCGACGCAAGCCGATCGCGGCGCAGAAGGGCGGCCACGGCGGACCCGAGCTCGAGCGCAGCTTCGGCACGTTCCAGCTGATGCTGTTCGGCGTCGGCGCCACCGTGGGCACCGGCATCTTCTTCGTGCTGCAGGAGGCCGTGCCCGACGCCGGCCCGGCGGTCGTGGTGGCGTTCCTGGTCGCCGGCGTCGCGGCGGGCCTGTCGGCGATCTGCTACGCCGAGGTCGCCAGCGCGATCCCGGTCAGCGGGTCGACGTACTCCTACGCCTACCACTCGATGGGCGAGGGCGTGGCGATGGTGGTCGCCGCCTGCGTGCTGCTCGAGTACGGCGTCAGCTCGGCCGCGGTGTCGGTCGGGTGGAGCGGCTACTTCAACGAGCTGCTCGAGAACCTCTTCGGCTGGCACCTGCCCGACGCGCTGTCGTACTCCCCCATCCCCTACGAAGACAACGTGACGGGCCTGGTCAACCTGCCGGCCGTCGTCCTGGTGCTGATGTGCCTGCTGCTGCTGCTGCGCGGGGCGAGCGAGTCGGCGCGGGTCAACACGATCATGGTCCTCATCAAGCTCGGCGTGCTGCTGCTGTTCACCGTCATCGCCTTCACCGCCTTCGAGGGCGACCACTTCAGCAGCTTCTGGGACTCCGGCGCCGCCGGCATCAGCGCGGCGGCCGGCACGATCTTCTTCTCGTTCATCGGACTCGATGCCGTCTCGACCGCCGGCGAGGAGGTACGCGACCCCCAACGCGCCCTCCCACGAGCGATCATGGGTGCGCTCGTCGTCGTGGTCGCGATCTACGTGCTCGTCGCCGTCTCGGGCGTCGGCGCCCAGCCGGTCGCGGAGTTCGAGAGCGAGGAGCAGCAGAGCGCCGGCCTCTCGGTGATCCTCGAGAACATCACCGGCTCGGGCGTGCCAGGCACCATCCTGGCCGCCGGCGCCGTCATCTCGATCTTCTCCGTGACGCTGGTGACGCTCTACGGCCAGACCCGCATCCTGTTCGCCATGGGCCGCGACGGCATGTTGCCGAAGCGGTTCGCCTCGGTCAACCCGCTGACGCTCACGCCGACGTTCAACACGATCGTGGTCGCGGTCGTCGTCGCCCTCATCGGCGGGTTCGTGCCGGCCGACTACCTCTGGGACACCGTCTCGATCGGCACCCTGATCGCCTTCATCGTCGTCGCCACCGCGGTGCTCGTGCTGCGCCGCACCCAGCCCGACCTCGAGCGCCCGTTCCGGGTGCCCGGCTACCCGGTCACCCCGGTGCTCACCATCGTCGCCTGCGTCTACGTGCTCTCGGGCCTGGCCGCCGTCACCTGGCTGATCTTCGCCGTCTGGCTCGCCGTCGTCATGTCGTTCTACCTGCTGTGGGGACGACGCCACGCCGCGCTCGAGCGGGGGGTGGTGGCCGACACCGAGGTGCCCGACCAGCCGACGCCGGGCGGCCACTGATGACCGTGGTGGTCGGCTACTCGCCGGCCAAGGGGGACCCCTCGCCGCTGCACCTCGCCGCGACGCTGGCCCGGTCGGCACGTGACGACCTGCTCGTCGTGGTCGTCGTCCCGGCCGCGTGGCCGACCCCGGTCGCACGCGGCGCCGACCGCGACTACGAGGCGTGGACCCGCGAGGAGGGCGCCCGGTCGGCATCCGCCGCCGGCGAGGTGCTCGCCGGGCTGTGCCCCGACGTCTCGTCGTCGGTCCTGGCGACGCCGGGCAAGTCCGAGGCCGCGACCCTCATCGAGCAGGCCGAGCGGGTCGACGCGTCGCTCATCGTCGTCGGGTCACGCGCCGAGGCGCCGGACGACCCCGGCGGCACGATCGTCGTCAGCTCAACCGGCGACCGGCTCCTCCACTCCTCGCCGGTACCGGTCGCCATCGCGCCGCGCGGCTTCCGCGCCGCCCCCGACGCCCGCGTCACCCGCGCCACCTGCGCCTTCCGCGGCGACGAGGCCTCGACGTCGGTGCTCGAGCGCACCGCGGCCATCTGCCGCGAGGTCGGCGCGGCGCTCCGCGTCGTCACGTTCGGCGTGCGCGGCAGGACGATGTACCCGCCCGAGGTGGTGGGCGAGACCGAGGTGCTGAGCGCCTACGTCGAGCAGGCCTCGGCGCGCCAGCGCGACGCCGTCGACGCCCTCGTCGGCTTCGAGCCCGGCGAGGTCGAGACCGCGGTCGCGACCGGCCCCACCTGGCCCAGCGCCCTCGCCGGCGTCACCTGGGAGCGCAGCGACGTGCTCGTCGTCGGGTCGTCGGCGGCCAGCATGGTGTCACGGTTGTTCCTGGGCTCCACCGCGACCCGGATCATCCGGGCCTCCCCGGTGCCGGCGGTCGTGGTGCCCTGAGCGCCTCCCCCGCACGACGTCGGGGCCGGGCGTCTGGGACGCCCGGCCCCGACCCGGAGGGCTCGACCTGCCGCGTCGACTAGCGGCGCTTGGTCACCCTCAGCGCGACCTTGACCTTCGCCGCGCCGATGTTGCGGTCACCGGCGTAGGACACGGTCAGCGTGCGCGAGCCGGCCTTCTGCCTCGGCAGCCGGACGACGGCCCTGCCGGCCGCGTTCAGCCGACCGGTCGCGATCACCGTGCCGGCGCGGCGGACCTCGACGCGGCCACCAGGCCTGACCCCGGGCGCCGAGACCGAGACCCGCAGCGCGGGACGTGTGCCGGCCTTGGGCTTCTTCGGGGCCAGTGCGGCCTTGACGGTCGACCGGGCCTTGGCCACGACCAGGCGCAGCGCGGAGGAGGCGCCCTCGTTGCGTGCGTCGCCGCTGTAGACGACGGTCAGCTGGTGCGTTCCGGCGGACAGGCTGAGTCGCGGAATGGCGACCTTCGCCGTACCTGCCCTGACCGGGGCGGTGCCGAGCACGGTCGATCCCTTCGAGACCGTGACCGTGCCGGTGGGCGACCTGCCGGTGACCACGGCGGTCACCACGCTCGGCCGGCCGTAGGTCGCCGGCGTCGCGGCGGTGCGCAGCGACGTGGCCGCCTTCTCGACGTGCTCCACGTCGACGAACGGCACGACCTTCGCCTGCCGGGGACCGAAGGAGAGGTACTTCTGGTCGTTGCCCCACCACAGCGTGTTGAGGCGGCCGACCTTCGGCGTCTGGACCTGGACGATGCCGCGGTCGAGCTGCACGTTCGCCAGCGCCGAGGAGTAGTCGATGACGATCTCGTTGGTGCCGTCGACCAGGTAGTCGCTGACGTCGGCGACCGGCTTGGTCCAGCTGACGCCACCGGTGTAGAGGTCGGTGCCGACCAGCGGGACCTGGTTGCCGCGACCGTCGTCGATCGTGGGCTTGCCCACGCCGCCGACGTCCTTGCGCACCTTGGTCGGGTTGGTCGAGACCTCGCCGCCGACCTTGCGGCCGTTGACCCACACGACCATCGACTCCTCGAGCGTGTCGCCGAAGTCGAGGTAGGCACCCGACGCCGCGTCGGCGTCCCACTCGAACGTGGCCTCGTAGTGGCCCTTGCCCGACACGGCCCTGCCGACCTCAGGGATCTCGTCCCACGTCGTGAGCGTGTCGAGCTCGACGTCGATGTCGGTCGTGAGCGTCGAGGACTTGTAGTTCGTCGTGGTCAGCCCGTCGATCGTCTCGGTGCGCACGAGGTCGCCGGGCGTGGCGCTCGGACGCCACGACTCGACCGTGAGGTCCCAGTCGGTGATGTCGTAGGCAGCGGGGACGTCGACGGCCTTGCTGATCGTCGTCCCGTCGCTGAGCTCACCGGTGACGACGCCCGACCGCGTGGCCCGCATCGCTACGCCGTCGTCGGTGGCGAACGCCGAGTCGGCGTTGGTCTCGACGACGTGCAGCTGCGCGGCGTCGACCTTCTCGAACGCCAGGAGGGCGATGTTGTTGAAGTCGAGGTCGATCGGCACGACGGTCTTGCCGTCCTCCCAGCGGTAGTCGGCCAGCTGGGTGGTCCGACCCGTCCAGGCGTCGATCGTGTACGGCACGAACAGGCCGTCCTTGACGATGTCGGTCGTGATGTTCTGCCCGTGCGTGGCCGCCCGCACGCTCGGCTTCAGGCTCTTGTCGAGGTAGTCGGCCGAGTCGTAGTTGAACACGTAGACGTACTCGTTGCCCTCGGCGTCCTGCCGCGTCTGGGTCAGCAGCTGCAGGTTGGGCTCGGGGTAGCCGGTGTAGGGCTCGACCCCGAGCTCCTGGAGCTTCTCCATGACGTTGTCGTCGTAGCCGCCGGGCTGGGGGCTGAAGTAGTCGATGTCGTCGTAGACCGTGGCCCGGCGCACCGTGGGCAGCGACTTCAGCTCGTCGGTGACCTTCTTGAGCGCGCCGTCCTTGCCGTCGTCGAACGGGGTGCGCGACGCGGCGTCCTCGAGGACGACGACCTTGAGGCCCTTCTTGGCCCACTGCAGCAGGCGCTTGGCCGCCTCGATGTCGAGCCAGTCCTGGTAGAGCACGACGGCCTTGTAGCCGGCCTTCTCGATCGTCTTGGTCTTCTCGTCGAAGCGGACGTCGTCGTCGAAGAGGAACTTCGGGCTGAAGTAGTCGTAGGTGTAGCCGTTGTCCTGCAGCTCGGTCGAGCGGTAGTAGACGCCCTGGTGCGCGAGCTGCCAGTTCATCTTGTTGTTGTCGCTGCCGATGTCGGTCTGGTAGTTGACGCCGTGGATCCACTTCTGGTTGACGAACCCGACGTCGGTGCGGCTCTTGCCGGTCTGCAGCAGCTGCTGCACGCGGCCGAGGTGGGCGTTGAACTCGTCGTAGTCGGAGTAGCCCGGGTTGCGGGTGCCGAGCTGACGGAAGCCGGTCGGGTTGTGGCCGGGCCACGCCTTGTTGCCGTAGCTGTAGCCCGCGCCCCACACGTGCCAGACCATGCGCTGGAAGCCGGCCGCGTAGGCGGAGTAGGCGTCGCGCACGTCCATCTGCCGGGTGCCGTTGTAGGTGGGCAGCTGGGCCCCCGTCTCGGAGGACAGCACCTTGTTCTCGAGCTTGGCCGCGCCGGTCCAGAGACGGAAGATGTCGACCTGGTTGTACTGGTTGAAGTTCTCGGCCTCAGGGTAGTCGACGTCCATCGACGGCTCGGACATCTCGATCGGGCGCCCGTAGGAGATCTGCGCGCGGGTCTCGATGCCCACGGAGTTCAGCCACGTCTTGAGCGGCTGCAGCATGCGCTCGCGGTAGAGCTGGGTGAGCACGTCCTGGTAGTCGTTGATGATGCCCTGACGACGCTGCTCGGCGCCGTCGAGCTTGTAGGTGCCGGTGTTCCGCACCTCGTGGTACGGGTGGTACGGCGTGGCCGCCACACCGCTGATGAGGAACAGGTACGGCGTGACGTCGTAGCCCTTGCGCTTCTTGAACTCCGCGGCCATGTCCTCGGCCCACCAGGTGAAGCCGGTGCCGGTGTTGATCTCGAGCGAGTCCATGAACAGCTGGACGTCACCCTCGGCGATCTTGGCCCGGAGCGCCGGGTCGGCGAGGTAGTTCCTCTCCCAGAACGCCCGCAGCGCCGCGACGCCGCGCTCGTCGAAGTAGTTGGTGGCGTAGCTCGGCACGGCCGAGGGGCTCGAGGCGTGGAACGTGCCCTGGGTCCACAGGCCGAAGACCCGGTAGGTGCCGTCGTTCGGCGCGGTCCAGGACAGGTTCTGCGTCCACGCGTCGGAGCCCTGGGTGACGAGCGGCTTCAGGTCGACGAAGCTGGCCGGGTCGACGGTGTCGCCGTCGGTGACCCTGTAGGCGTAGGCGGTGACGAACCGGGCGCCGTCCTTGCGGGCGGCCGCGGCCGGCGCGGTGAGCGCGGTGAGCGTCTGCCCCGGCGCGACCGTGCCGGTGCCGAGCGTGAGGTTCTGCATGGCCTGCTGGCTGGTCGGGTCGAGGCCGGGCACGTTGGACGTCGCCCAGTTGGTGCCCGAGGTCAGGTAGACCGCCATGCCCAGGTCGAGCAGCTTGTTCATCATCAGGTTCCACTTGTGGGTCCACATCGCGGAGCCGTAGGCGTAGTCGGCGTCGGCCGCGCCGGCGTCGCTCTGCATGCACAGCTCGACACCGCGGTAGCCGGCGTCGTAGAGGGCCTGGACCTCCTCGAGCAGCGTCTCGTCGGTGTTGGCCGCCTCACCGAGCCACCAGCGGACGTCGGTGCTGTAGACGCGGTCGGGGTCGACGTACTTCGACTCCAGGTGGCGCGCGAACTCCGAGCTGCGCGGCTGGGCCGCGGTCCGCAGGAAGTCCGTGGTCGCGCGGGGGGCGGCCGGCTCCGACCGGCTCGAACGGTCACGCGACTCGTCCGCCACCGCGGAGAGCGGGCTCACGGCCGTCAGCCCCAGGGCCGTCGAGACGACGAGCGCCAGCCCGGCACCCACCGGCCCTCTCTTGATCACTGCTCTCACGTCGTCCAACCCCTCAGTCGTGTCGATGGCAGGCCGTCGGGCGCGCCGGGACATGGCGCGCTCTCGAGCGGCGGCCGGGCGATTTGAACGTTTCACCCGGGTCGTGATCGTGGCAGCCGTCACAGGCGACAACAAGCCGTCCCGCTGAAGATGGCCGCATCCCATCACCCCGGTCCGCCCCGGATCGTGGGCCGGGATGGACCATGCTGCGAGCGTGACCGCGGACTCGAACCTGCGCCGACTCGACCTCAACCTGCTCGTCGTCCTCGACGCCCTCCTGCGCGAGCGCAACGTGTCGCGCGCGGCGCGTGACCTGCAGGTGAGCCAACCGGTCGCGAGCGCGGCGCTGGCCAAGATCCGGCGGTTCTTCGACGACCCGATCCTCGTGCGCCAGGGCCGCTCCTACGAGCTCTCGGCGCTCGCGCAGCAGCTGCGACCGGCCGTGGCCGAGGCGCTGCAGGCGGTGCGACGCGTCACCGACGCCCGCAAGAGCTTCGACGCGAGCGAGGAGTTCGAGGTCTCGATCGTGTGCAGCGAGGTGCTGGCGATCCTGCTGGTCCCCGAGATCGGACGCCGCATGCGGCTGGAGGCGCCCCGCAGCCGCCTGCGTGTGCGCGAGCCCGCCGAGCTCGGAGACGTCTCGGTCGACTCGATGCTCGCCGGCTACGTCGACGGGCTGATCCGCCCGCACGGTGCCCCGTCGGGGCTCGAGCACATCGACCTGCTCGTCGATGAGTGGGTGCTGGCGGTCTCTGCCGACGACCCGGCCGAGTCGTTGACCCTCGTGGACCTCGAGACCCGGCCCTGGCTGGTGGCCCGGCTGCCCAGCGGCGACCTGGCGCCCGGCATGCGCACGCTGCTCTCGACCGGCATCCGGCCGCGGATCGACGTCGACGTCGCCGGCTCGATGGCCATGCCGTTCTTCCTCCAGGGCACCGACCGGGTGGCCGTCATCGGACGTCGCCTCATCACCGACCTCGGCGAGACGATGGGCATCCGCGAGATCCCCGGCCCGGTGTCGCTGGGCGGGCTCCGCCAGGCGCTGTGGTGGCATCCGAGCCGGCGCGACGACCCGGTGCACCGCTGGTTCCGCTCCATCACCCGCGAGGCCGCGAGCCGCCTGTCACCCGAGCTCGTCCCGCCCGCCCAGCTATAGCGCCGCGGCATGCGAACCATAGGCAGCTGCGTCTTCCCGACCCCGGTCGCCTGCGCCATCGTTGGCACCCAGTCGGCGGCCCGCTGACGACGTCCAGCCGGCGTCGGGTCGTCCGCCCGACGTCGACCAGCCGCGCCGAGCGTGGCGACCGCTCGCGACGTCCCCGACGGCGCGACCGACGGCCCAGGCCGTCGCCACCGCGACCCGGGGACGCGCCGCGCCGCCGTGCCGTGCCCCGACCCGAGGACGCCGTGAACGACGCACCCTGCCTGGATCCCGTGCAGACCGAGTCGAGGACGCTCGACGTCTCCCCCGACGACGCCCTCATGCTGGCGATGTTCGCGCGCGCCGCGACCCGGCCCGAGGTGGCCGAGCGGCTCGGGTGCAGCACGGCCACCGTCGACCGCCGGGTCGCCCGCCTCAAGTCCGACCTGCAGGTCGACACCCTCATCGAGGTGATCGTGTTCGCCGTGCGGCGCCGGCTCATCTGAGGAGACGGCATCGGTAGCCTCCGGCCATGACCGGCCACCGCGGAGGACACGCCGTCCTCGCGGTGCCAGTGCTGGCGCTCGACCCGTTCGTGCGTGCGCAGACCGCCCGCCAGGACGCCTCGTTCCTGTCGGCCGACCCGTCGTTCAGCAACGCCCACGTCACGGTGCTCGGACCGTGGCTGGAGCACCCGACGCCAGCCGACCTCGCTGCGGTGGGCGCGGTCGTCGCCGAGGAGCCCGCGTTCGAGGTGACGCTGCGGGTCGTGCGCGAGTTCCCCGACGGCCTGCTCCACCTGACGGTCGAGCCGGCCTCACCGTTCGAGCGGCTCACCTCGGCCCTCGCCGAGGCGTTCCCCGCCACGCCGCCCTACGGCGGACGCTTCGCCCACCCGGTGCCGCACCTGACAGTGGGGCACCGACTGACCGGCGCCTCCCCCGAGTCGATGACGGCCGACCTCGCCGGGCTGCTGCCGGTGCGTACCGCCGTCGAGCGGCTCGACCTGCAGTGGTGGGCCAACGACGACTGCCACGTCCGCCACTCCTGGGCGTTCGGCACCGGAAGCTGAGCACGACCCGGCCGGTCAATCGCCCGCGCGGGTGGGCACACCCGGTTCGTCGGTGAGGCACGGTGGGGATGCCCCGCTTCCTTCGACGAAGGAAGTACCCCGTGACACCACGCCCGTCCGCTCCGTCCCGCCCCTCCGTCTCGCCGACCGACACGTCTTCCATCGCGTCGTCCGGCGACCTGCAGAGGATCATCGAGGCGGTCAACGCCGCGACCGTCGAGGTCCGGCGACCTACGACCACCGTGGGCGATCCCGCCCGCCGCACCGAGGAGCTCGCCCCGCGCGAGGCGCAGATCATGGCGCTCATCGCGGCCGGGCTGTCGAACCGCGAGATCGCGCTGTCGCTCGACCTGTCCGTCAACTCGGTCAAGACCTACATCCGCTCGGCCTACCGCAAGTGCCAGGTGACGTCGCGCTCGCGCGCCGTCCGCTACTGGCTCGAGCTCACCGGACCGTCCCCGGCCGACGCCGCCGAGACGCCCGGCGGCGGCGACGCCGGCGTCCCGTCTCGTACGGTCACGCTGTCCGACGCCCAGGCCGAACGGGTCGCCGACGCCGAGACGGCCGCCCGCGTCCGCCGGGCCGAGGGCGCGCCACCCACCCGTCCACGCGTGCGTCCCCTGCTGCTGCGTCAGCTCGGCACCGAGCTCGACCGTCACGGCTGGGCGCGACGCGACCTGCCGAGCGCCGCCCGCGACCAGGTGCTCGAGCTCATGGAGGCCGCCCACCTGTTGAGCGTCGACCTCGGCGACCTGGTCCGCGTCGAGACCGTCTACGACCCACGCGGACGCGTGCTGGTCAGACTCAGCGTGCCGCCGCGCCCCGAGCGCGTCGGCGCCTGACCCCAGAACGACCCCGCGAGCCCCGCGAGTCGGCGCAACACGGCGGTGGGGCCGTCCACGGACGGCCCCACCGCTCAGCGCCGGGCTACGACGGCTCCGCCGTCACCTCCGCACGCGCAGGGCGGGCCGGTAGGTGGTCGACGCCAGGCTCCGCCGGACGACGGGCCCGGGCTGGTAGGCGAGCGCGACCGAGCCGGCCCGGCGCAGGCGCGAGGTGCGGACGTCGGCCACCCAGGCGTTGCCGACCTTGCGCACGGTGGCCCGCCCGACGGGCCGACCGGCGACGCGCATCACGACGACGCCGCGCGGGGCGAGCCCGGCGACGGGCTCGAGGCGCAGCCGCACCTGGGCCTTCCGACCGACCCGCAGTCGCGCGGACTGCACGACCCGGGCTCGGGGCGCGGCCTTGGTGACGCGGACGACGAGGCTCGACTGCGCGGCACCGGTGGCATTGCCGGACGACGGCGCGAAGGCGAGCACGAGCCTGGTCGCGCCACCGCTCAGACGTCCGCCCGGCACCCGCAGGCGCACGGTCGTCGTCACACCCTGGGCAGCCACCGGGGCGCTGGCCAGCACCCGCGAACCGGAGCGCAGCTGCACGGTGCCGCGCGCCCGCACGGCGGAGGTGACCGTGGCGGTGACCGTGGTCGGCGCGCCGAACGCGACGGTGGTGGCGGTACCGGTCAGCCCGACCGGCCGCACGGCGTCGACGGCGAGCTCGGGGGTCGAGGCCGGCGGCTCCTGGTAGTCGCCGGTGGCCTCGAAGCCGGCACCGATGGCCAGCAGCGTCTCCTCGCTGAACGGCGCACCGAGCAGCTCGAGGCCCATGGGCATGCCGCTGGGCACGAACCCAGCGGGCACGGTCAGCGCGGGGAACCCGGTGACCGCGGAGATGCTGCAGTTGCCGCCGGGCTGGCTCTGCCCGATGGGGGCGGCGGTCTGCTTGAGCGTGGGGTAGACCAGGGCGTCGAGGTCGTTGACCTCGAGCAGCTCGGCCAGCTTGGCCTGGGCCGAGGCCCGCTTGGCCAGGCGCGTCTCGTAGTCGGCGCTGGGCAGCTCGGGCTGGTTCTGCGCCCCGGTGATCTGGCTCTGCACCACCGAGGTCTCGGTGGCGATGATGTCGCTCAGGGTCAGCACGTCGGCCGGCGCGGTGAGCGCGGCCAGCTCGGCCGGGTACGTCGCACCGGGCTGGGCGAGGTAGGCGTTCAGGTCGCGGCGGAACTCCTGGGCGAGCACGCTGGCGCCACCGATGTCGGCGATCAGGTCGGGGCTCAGCGCGACCTCGGTGACGTCGGCGCCGGCCTGCTCGAGGCGGACGACGGCGCCGTCCACGAGGTCGGTGACCGGCTCCTCGGCCTCGGTCGTGCCCAGGTACTGGGAGTTGACCAGCAGGCCGACGCGCTTGCCGTCCAGGCCGTCGTCGAGGGCGTCCTCGTAGGACTCGGGGGTCTTGCCGACCGAGTCCTGGGTGCGCGGGTCCTTCGGGTCGACGCCCACCGTGGCGTCGAGCACGATGGCGGCGTCGCGCACCGAGCGCACGATGGGGCCGCCGGTGTCCTGGGTCTCCGACATCGGCGCGATGCCGTCGCGGCTGGTCAGGCCGAGCGTGGGGCGCAGGCCGACGAGGTTCTGGTGCGCGGCCGGGTAGCGGATCGAGCCGCAGGTGTCGGTGCCCATGCCGCCGGCGGCGAACGACGCCCCGACGCCGGACCCGGTGCCGCCGCTCGAGCCGCCGGGGTTGCGGGTCTGGTCGTAGGGGTTGGTCGTCTGTCCCCCGAGCGAGCTGTTCGTGGTGATGCCGTAGGCGAACTCGTGCAGGTTGGTCTTGGCCAGCACGATCGCGCCGGCGGCGCGCAGCCGCGCGACCTGGGTGGCGTCGTCCGCGGGCTGGAAGTCCTGCAGCGCCACCGAGGCGCTCGTCGTCGGCAGGTCGCCGGTGTCGTAGTTGTCCTTGACCAGGATCGGGACGCCGTGCAGGGGGCCGCGCACGGTGCCCGCGGCCCGCTCGGCGTCGAGGGCGGCCGCCTCGGCCAGCGCGCTGTCGTTGAGGCGGATGATCGCGTTGAGACCGGGCTGGTCGCCGTACGGGTCGTCGTAGGCCTCGATGCGGGCCAGGTAGGCCTGCACGAGGGCGACCGAGGTGGTGGTGCCCGAGCTCAGGAGGTCCTGGGTCTCGGCGATGCCGAGACCGACGACGGCGGGCGAGTCGGCGGGCAGCGCTGCCGCAGGCACCGGCACGGGGCCGGCGCTGGCCGGGCCGGCGAGGGCGGAGGCGGCGAGGGAGAGGACGCAGACGGCGGACAGGCCCGCGACGGTGGCGCGCCGGATGACGGGGAGTGGCATGGGTTCCTTCAGGTGGCTGGGAGGGCTCGGGGGGCGGGGGCTCGGGGTCAGAAGGTCGGCACGCGGCGCGAGGCGGGCGTCAGCCGCCCACCCGCGCGGGTCCGAACGGCGTGGGCCGAGCTGGCGGCGTTGCGCACCAGCTTCGGGGTGTCGAAGGCGACGAGCTTCCCGCCGCGCTTGAGCACGCGACCGTCGACCATGACCGTGTCGACGTTGGCCGGCGTGGCCACGCGGACGACGGCCGACTCGACGTCGCAGGCGGGCGCCATGTTCAGGTCGTCCTGGCGGATCATGATGAGGTCGGCGCGCTTGCCCGGCGTGATCGACCCCGTGACGTCGTCGATGCCGAGGGCGCGGGCTCCGCCGATGGTGGCCCACTCGATGACGTCCTTCAGTGTCACCGCCGGGAGCGACGCCGCGTCGGTGCCGACGTGCGGGATGCCCAGGTTCCAGGTGAGGTTCATCGACTCGAACATGTTGATCGGCGCCAGCGAGGAGGCGTCGAACGACAGCGAGATGACGAGGCCGTCGGCCTTGGAGTGCATCAGCTGTCCGTGGTAGCCACCGGCCGTGCCGAGGCGCAGCTCGGAGTGCGGGGCGAAGCTCACCGGCGTGCCGGTGCGCTTCATCGCGGCCCGGTCGGCTGCGGTCGCAGGGAGGTTGTGGCACACGAGGAAGTCCGGGCCGAGGTAGCCCAGGCCCTCGAGCTCGGCCGGCTTGACCGCCGTGGTCGGGCCCTGTCCGGAGTGCACGCTGACCGGGATGCCGCGCTGCTGCAGCGCGGCCATCTCGGCCTGGAAGGTGGCCATGGTCGACGGCCCCCGCACGTTGACCCCGAGGTGCACGAGGTCCTCGAAGGGGTTGGGGTCACCGAACCACTTCGTGCGCACCCGGTCGATGTCGGCGAGGTCGATGAGCTGGGTGGCCGGCTGGCCGTCCCGGTGGCCGTAGGAGTAGCGCGCCCGGACGGCGGCGTCGCGGTGGGCCTTGAGCTCGGCCTCGGCCCACTCGGGGCCGCGCACGTTGTGCGCCCAGTTGTGCACGGTCGTGATGCCGGCGTTGGCCGCCTCGGCAAGACCGAAGAGGACGCTGTTGTAGAAGTCGCGGGGCTCGTAGGCCGCCACCGTCGCCGACTTCGAGGGGAAGTACTCGAACCCGTCGCTCACGAAGTTGCGGCCGATGGCGCTCCACATGTGGTAGTGCGTCTCGATGAAGCCGGGCATCACGATCATCGTGGAGGCGTCGATCTGCTCGGCGCCGGCGGCGACCAGGCGTGGGCCGACGCGCAGGATCTCGCCGTCACGGACCTCGATGTCGACACCGGCCTGGTTGCCGATCTCGGGGTCGACCGAGACAAGGGTGGCGTCCTTGATCAGGTAGTGACCGCGGCGGACCTGGTTCGCCGCCCGCACCGGTCCGGCAGCGGGTGCGGCACCTGCGCCGGCGCTCGGCACGCGCAGGGCGAGCGGCGCCGCTGCGGCCGCGCCGATGCCCATCCCGGCGAACAGGCTGCGCCGCGACAGCCGGGACGGGGCGACCGGGTGCCCGCAGTCGTCATAGGTGGTCACCGACGCCTCGGCGTCGTGGTCGGGGCTGGGGCTCATCGGGTGCCTTTCGTGGACGACGCGCCGGGCGGGCACGACGAGGTGTCGGACCGGCCCGAGCCGACCACGGCGACGTGCGTGTTCCCGGGTCGTGCACCCGGGCGGTCCGGACGCTACGGAAGCCGATGTGTCGCCGAGGTCGCGCGTGATGACGACCGTGTTACGCCTCTGCGCCGGGGCTCCGCAATTCCACCGGACGCGATGCCTGATTGATTCCGCAACCCCTGTGCGAACCGGCGCTCCCGGGCCATCAGGAGGCCCGGCGCCCGACATGACGACGGGCGCGTTCTGTCGGGTCATCGAACAAAAGATTGTCGATGATCGGTCACAAGGGGTTGTGGTCGCCGTCACAACGCCTTTACTTTAAAGAGGCAATCGCAACGCCTTGATTTCTCGGGAAAGGCCCGCACATGCACGTCGAACAGTCATGCCCGGATCCGGGGCCGCAGGCTCCCGGAGCCCCGGACGGCCGCGGGTCCACCCGCCGCCACCTCCGCCGCCGAGCCGTCGCCGTGGGCGCCACGCTCGCCCTGGCCGTCGGCCTCGGCACGGCGTCCAGCGGCGCGGCCGACCGGCCGCTCGCCGCCCCGCTCGAGCCCGCGTCGACGGCGGCACCCGCCGCCGACCCGGCACCCACCGGTGCGGCCGCGCGGACGACGATGGCCGCCGTCGCGGCCGCCGCCCGGCCCACGGTGCTCGTCTTCCACGGCTCGGCCGCGCGCCAGGAGGACGCGGTGGCCGCCGCGGCCCGCACCGTCCGCCAGCTCGGCACCGAGCACGGCTTCGCCACCGAGGTCTCGGAAGACCCCGCGATCTTCGCCGGCGACCTGAGCCGGTTCCGCTCGGTGGTCTTCCTGTCCAACGTCGGCGCCGAGCTCACCGGCACCCAGCTGGCCGGCCTGCGCACCTTCGTGCACGGCGGCGGCGGGTTCCTCGGCATCCACGACGCCGCCAAGGCCCAGGCGGGCAACGCCTGGTTCACCGAGCTGGTCGGCGCCCGTCCCACCAACAGCCCCTTCAAGCCGCAGCAGGCCACGGTCTCGGTCCTCGACCGCCAGCACCCCGCCGGTCGCGGGCTCGACTACACCTTCGAGGCCACCGACCGGTGGACCAACTGGCAGACCAACCCGCTCGGCAGCGTGCACACGGTCGCGCAGGTCGAGGAGAACACCTACGCCCCGGCGGCCGGCCAGGTCAGCGGCAACGGTCCGTTCCACCCGATCTCGTGGTGCCAGGACGTCCAGCGCGGCCGGTCGTTCTACACCGGCATGGGCGCCACCGCCGCGGCGTTCGACAACGACGACTTCCGCACCCACCTCGCCGGTGCGGTCCAGTGGACGGCGGGCATGGTGCGCGGCGACTGCCAGGCCACCATCGCCGACAACTACGAGGTCGAACGTCTCACCGCGCCCAACCAGGCGGGTCAGCTCGACCAGATCGGCGAGTCGCACGGCATCACCGTCGCCCCCGGCGGCGACGTGTTCTACGTCGGCAAGGCGGCCTGCCCCTCCGGCCCGATCGCGAGCTGGGACGACCCCGACGTCGGGCTGGGCTGCGGCACCATCCACCGCTACGACCCCGAGACCGGCGGCGTCTCGCTGTTGACCACGCTCGAGGTGATGGGCAACCGCGGCAGCGGCGACGAGCTGGTCAAGAACGAGGAGGGCCTGCTCGGCATCGTCGCCGACCCCGACTTCGCCGACAACAACTGGCTCTACACCTACTGGATGCCGCACGACTCGATCGACCGCGAGCGTCGCGTCGGCCTGCGCACCATCTCGCGCTTCACCTACGACCCCGCGACCGACACGATCGACCAGGGCACGCGCGTCGACCTGCTGCAGTGGGAGACCCAGATCCACTCCTGCTGCCACGCCGGTGGCGGCATGGCCTTCGACTCCGACGGCAACCTCTACATCGGCTCGGGCGACAGCAACTCCTCCGGCGGCTCCGAGGGCTACTCCGGCAACAACTGGACCGAGGACTACGAGGGCCTGTCGTTCCAGGACGCCCGCCGCACCTCGGGCAACACCAACGACCTCAACGGCAAGGTCATCCGCATCCGTCCCGAGGACGACGGCACCTACTCGATCCCGGCCGGCAACCTGTTCACCGGTGACGAGGAGGGCGGCGGCAAGACCCGCCCGGAGATCTACGTGATGGGCGTGCGCAACATCTCCCGTCTGCAGATCGACACCGAGACCGACTGGCTCACCGCCGGCTGGGTCGGCCCCGACGCCTCCGAGCCCAGCACCACCTGGGGTCCGGCCAAGTACGAGACGGCCACCGTGATCACGTCTGCCGGCAACCAGGGCTGGCCCTACTGCATGGGCAACAAGCAGCCCTACCGCGACCGCAGCAACGACGACGCCACGCAGCCGGCCGAGTGGTACGACTGCGACGACCTGCAGAACACCTCGCCGCGCAACACCGGCCTCGTCGACATCCCCGACGCCCGGGCCAACATGATCTGGTACTCGCCGTCCGGCGGCGGCCCGGTCTACCCCGAGCGGGCCGACGGCAGCGGCGTGCCGACCTACGAGGCCGACGAGCAGACCTTCACCCAGCCCTACCTCAAGGGCGGTGGGCAGGCCGTCATGTCCGGACCGACCTTCCGCGGCGCCGACGTCGACCCCGACAGCGACGTCTCCTGGCCGTCGTACTGGGAGGGCAAGTGGTTGATCGGCGACCAGTCCAACGCCAACAACCGCATCGCCGTGACCGTCGACCCCGGCACGGTGGCGCAGGCCGGCCCGCCGGCGTTCGCCGAGGACCTGCGCCAGATCATCCCCGGCGGCACCGGACCCCAGCAGCTGCAGAGCTGGATGGACGCCAAGTTCGGCGAGGACGGCGCGCTCTACCTCCTCGACTACGGCGGCGGCTTCTTCAGCCTGCACCCGAACCAGAAGCTGATCCGCATCGTCTACAAGGGCGGTCCGGCCACCCCGACCCCGGCGCAGATGCGGGCCCTCGACGACGCCGACGTGCGCGCCGCGGCCGCGGCCTACGACGCCGCCCCCATCACCCAGGCGACGCCGACGCGCTACGCCTTCCAGGCGCCCGGCGGCACGTCGTGGGCCTGGGACTTCGGTGACGGCACGACCTCGAACCGCATGAACCCGGCGCACACCTTCACCGAGGGCGGCGAGCACGAGGTCAGCCTGACCGTGGGCTACGCCGACGGCGAGCAGGCCACCAGCACCGCCACGGTCGACGTCACCTGCGAGGCCCCCGACGCCCGCGAGACCGTGTGGTTCCTCGACGACGACACAGGGGTCTTCAACCTCGACGTCGGCGGCGGCTGCACGCTCAACGACGTCGTCGACGACGAGAGTGCCTGGGGCTCGCAGGCCGAGTTCGCGGCGTACGTGAAGGACCTCACCCGGCGGATGGTCGCCGACCGCTCGATCAACGCCATTGAGAAGCGGGCGATGGAGCGGGCCGCGATCACCTCGGGCGTGGGCGTCGCGCCGTCGTACACGCCGATCTTCGACGGCAGCGCCGCCTCCTTCGCGAAGTGGGAGCAGGCGCCGTCCGGCAGCTTCACCCGCACCGCGCGCGGCACCATGACCACGGCCGGCGGCCTCGGCATGCTCTGGTACGCCGAGCAGCCGTTCGGTGACTTCACCGTGCGCCTGCAGTTCAAGGACAACGCCCCCGACGGCTTCCGGGCGAACACGGGCGTGTTCACCCGGTTCCCCGACCTCCGCACCCCGCTGGAGGAGCGGCCCGCCGGCTCGTGCGGCACCGTCGGCTCGGCCCGCACCTCGGCGGCCTGGGTGGCCATCTACTGCGGCCACGAGATCCAGATCTACGACGGCGACACCGGCGAGGTGCAGAAGACCGGCTCGGTCTACAACTTCGACCCGGTCGGGCTCGCCGCCGCGCGGCCGACCCCCAAGGGGCAGTGGAACGACTACGAGATCCGCGTCCAGGGCCAGCAGTACACGATCAGCCGCAACGGCGTGCGCATCAACACCTTCACCAACTCCCCCGGCCTGGCGTCGTCCCGGGCGGGTGACCCGCCGACCGACATGCGGCAGTTCCTGTCGGGCTACCTCGGTCTGCAGAACCACAGCGACAACGACGCCGCGGAGTTCCGCAACATCCGGGTGCAGCAGCGATGACGACGAGGAGGACCACCGTGCCCACGAGGAACCGCGGCCTGCTGGCCGTGCTGATGACCACCGTCTTGATGATCGCCGGCCTCGCCGTGGCGTCCCTGGCCTCGGCGGCGCCGTCGCCGTCGCCGTCGCCGGCGCGGGCGGAGCGGGCGGCGCAGACGCTGACCTGGACCGCCGACAACAGCACCACCCGCTACAAGACCGCGCCCACCGAGGCCGTGGCGGGGCCCACCACGATCGTGTTCGAGAACTCGACCGCGACCGGCAACACCAGCGGCATGCAGCACACGCTGACCTTCGACCAGGGCGGCGGGGAGTACAACGACGACGTCGAGGTCAACATCCTCGCCTACCCCAGCGACGAGAACGCCGGCCGCTGGGAGGTGGAGGTCGACCTCAGCGTCGGCACCTACAAGTTCCTGTGCACCATCCCCGGGCACGGCCAGATGACCGGCGAGCTCGTGGTCACCGACGGCGGGGGCGGTGAGCCCGGCGAGGACACCACGGCGCCCGAGGTCGACGTCGAGCTCGCCGGCGAGCAGGACGCCGACGGCGCCTACATCGGCCAGGCCACCGCGACCGTGACGGCCACCGACGAGGAGGGCGGCAGCGGCGTGGCCTCGGTCGAGTACCAGGTCGACGACCTCGGCTGGCAGCCCTACACCGAGCCGGTCGTCGTCGACGAGGTCGGCGACCACACCATCGGCTACCGCGCCACCGACGAGGCCGGCAACGCCTCGGCCGAGGGCAACACCGCCTTCTCCGTGGTCGGCGTCGACGGCCCCGACACCACCCCGCCGACCGTCGAGGCCATGGTGCACGGCGAGACCAACGACGACGGCGCCTACCTGGGTCGGGCCGAGGTCATGCTCATGGCCGACGACGCCCAGTCCGGCGTCGCCTCGGTCGAGTACGCGCTCGACGGCGGCGAGTGGACGGCCTACACCGACGTCGTCGCGGTCACCGAGGTCGGCGAGCACACGGTCGCCTACCGGGCCACCGACGTCGCGGGCAACGTCTCCGAGGCCGGCGAGCTCACCTTCACCGTGGTCGAGGCGCCCGACGACGACACCGAGCCGCCCGTGGCCACGGCCTCGGTCGCCGGCACCCAGGACAGCTCGTGGTCCTACCGCGGCGAGGTCACCGTCACGCTGGCCGCCACCGACGAGGGCTCCGGCGTCGCGCGCGTCGAGTACCTGCTCGACGACGGCGACTGGACGACCTACGACGAGCCGGTCACGGTCGACGACGAGGGCGCGCACTCGGTGCAGTACCGCGCCGTCGACCTGGGCGGCAACGTCTCCGAGGTCGGCACGGTCGGCTTCACCATCGTGGCCGACACGGCCGCCCCGGCCTGCCCGGCGCCCGACCCGAGCCCGGTCGTCGTCATGGGCGACGTCGGCACCGACGTCCGCAACCGGGTGACCGACGACGGCTCGTGCACGATCGACGACCTGATCCGCGACGAGGCCCGCTGGTCGAGCCACGACGCGTTCATGACGCACGTGCGCTCGGTGCTCGCCGGGCTCCTCGAGAGCGGCTACGTCACCGGTGCCGAGCGCACCAAGGTCGTGAACGCCGCCACCCGCTCCACCGTCGGCAAGGAAGGCGCCTGATGAGCACCTCGAAGGAAGATCGTTCGATGTCGAACCGTTTGACCCGCCCCACGCGCCGCTCGGTCCTGCGCGGCCTCGGTGCGACGCCGGTCGTCGCCGTCGCCGGCGTCACGGCCTTTCACCAGGCCGACGCGGCCGCCGTCCCGTCGGCGTTCCCGGCGCCGAGCCGACGGTTGCAGATGTACGCCGTCGAGCTGCCGGACTACTCCGGCGAGAAGCGCGTCGGCTACGGGCTCACGCCCGAGACCGCGTCGGTGCCGGGCCCGACGATCGAGATGCTGGAGGGCGAGGCGATCGAGATCGTCCTGCACAACCAGGTCTCTGCCGAGACGCTGGAGGCGCTGCGCACCGACGAGCACACCCCGATCGGCGTCTCGCTGCACGCGCACGGCGTCCGCTACGGGCAGGACTCCGACGGCACCGTGCACAGCGGGTCGTGGGTCGCGCCGGGCGAGTCGCGCAGCTACGTGTGGTGGGCGCGGCCGGTCAACCGGGCCGCGGGCATCGCCGGGTCGGCCGGCTACTGGTGGTACCACGACCACGTCGTCGGCACCCAGCACGGCACCGGCGGCCTCGAGGCCGGGCTGTTCGGGGCGCTCATCGTGCGTCGTCGCAGCGACCCGCTGCCGGTGACGACCTACGTGACGGCGTTCGGCGACGGCATGGAGCTCAACGCCCGTCGCTACCCCGACACCGACACCTACGACCCCGCCGCCCCGGTGCGCTCTAACACCAGCATCGTGGCCAACCAGGGCGAGCGGATCGAGTTCGTCAACCTCGCCCTCGGCTCCGAGCTGCACACCTGGCACCTGCACGGGCACACGTGGGCCGACACCCGCACCGGCGTCCTGCCCGACGACGCGTGGGCCGACATGGTGCCGGTGATCGACAACAAGACCATCGGCCCCGGCGACAGCTTCGGCTTCCAGGTCATCGCCGGCGAGGGGTCGGGGCCCGGGCACTGGATGCTGCACTGCCACCTGCAGACCCACTCCGACATGGGCATGAGCACCTACTTCCACGTGCACGACCGGCAGGGCCGCCCGCCCACCGGGCCGTGGCCGCCCGAGCACGGCCACATGCCGATGAGCGGCACCACCGGCACCACCGGCGCCGCAGGCGTGGAGGACCACTCCGGGCACTGAGCCGAGCCGCGGGTGGTCGCGCCGATCGGTGCGACCGCCCGCGGACGGCGCCATCCGTTACAGCCAGGCAACAGCAACGACGGTTCGCGGTGACATGTCAGCCGTAGAACGAGGTCCGGATCTCGGGACCTCCTAGGAAAGTTGCTGACCTCGCATGTCACTCCACCTCAACGGGGCACCGCGTCGACCGCACCGGCGACTCGTCGCCGCGTCGGCCGTCGCCGCACTCGGTCTGGCCGCCCTGGCCGTCTCCCCGTCCGCCCAGGCCATCACCTCGGTGACGACCAGCAACGGCGCCACCTTCAACGTCAACGACGCCCGCCGTCCGAGCATCGACACGGGCTCGATCCGCAACATCAGCGGCGCCCGCGCCGAGGCGCTCGGCAGCGTGTTCGTCCACGTCGACACGCCCGCCGGCGAGGAGCCGCGGATGAACGACCAGATGATGCGCGGCTTCGGCCTCACCGCGGCCGCCCCCGGCGCCTACCGATCGACGTCGTCGGTGCTCCTCGGCTCGGTGGCCATGACCCGCAAGATCCAGGTCACCAGCGCCACCAACACGGTCAGCTTCTTCGACACCTTCACCAACACCTCCACCGAGCCGGTCTCGCTGGCCGTCTCGTTCGGCGGCTCCCTCGGCTCCGGCGACCTGGCCAACAAGGGCACCGTCACCGCCACCAGCAGCGGGGACGCCGTCGTCGGCACCGACGACAGCTGGATCGTCTCGACGCCGTCGGGCAACACCCGGCCCGTCGCCGTGGTCGTCGGCTCCGGCGTCGACGGGCTCGGCGACCAGCAGTCCGACCCCTCCACCACCGACTACGTGCCGACGGGCAGCCGGGCCAACGACCTCGGCTTCGTGCGCGACCTGACGATCGAGCCCGGCCAGACCGAGTCGCTGGTGCAGTACGTCGTCGCCGGTGCGCTGCAGGACACCACCGTGCCGGCCGCCGCCGCGGCGCTGGCCGCGACGCCGGACCTGTCGAACCTGACGACCGACGAGATCTGCACCCTGCAGAACTGGGACCTCACGGCCTACGCCACCGCGTGCACGGGCGCCCAGCCGCTGCGGCTGCCGGCCGTCGACCTCGAGGTCGAGCGCACCACCGACGTCGCCTACGACGTCACCGGCAAGACCATCGCCGACCTGCAGGCCGACATGGCCGCCGGCACGGTGACCTCGGTGCAGGTGACCAAGGCCTACCTCGACCGCATCGAGGCCTACGACGACGGGCCGCTCGGCTTCCACGCCTTCATCACCGTCGCCAAGGACGCCGTCGCCCAGGCCATGGCGGCCGACCAGGCCCGCCGGGACGGGCGGACGAGCGACCTGCTCGGCGTCCCGATCGCGCTCAAGGACCTCTACGACACGAAGGACATGCCGACCACGGGCGGCACGCGCGCCCTGGAGGGCTGGAGCACCGGGGCCGACGCCTGGCAGGTCGCCAAGCTGCGCGAGGCCGGCGCGGTCATCATCGGCAAGACCAACCTGTCCGAGTTCGCCAACTCCGGCTCGTTCAGCGAGAGCGGGTTCAAGCAGACCTGGAACGCGCTCTACCCGTCGAAGACGTCGTTCGGCTCCAGCGGCGGCTCGGCGACCGCCGTGGGCGCCGACCTGGCCGCGGCCGCGATGGGCACGCAAACCGGTGTCTCGCTGTACGCGCCGTCGACCGGCGCCAGCCTGTCGACCTTCCGCGGCACCGACGGCCTGACGAGCACCAACGGCGTCATGCCGCTGACGTGGGCCACCGACTACGCGGGCCCGATGACCAAGTCGGTCACCGACCTGGCGATCATGCTCGACGCCACCGCCACGCGGACGACGGGCAACAACCCCGACGACCTGCTGACCAGCCGCGTCGACAACACGCTGCGCCCGGCCGAGTGGAAGTCGTCGCTGCAGTCCTCCGCCCTGCAGGGCAAGGTGATCGGCTACAACCCGGCCGCGTTCGTCTCGAGCGTGATCACCGACGACAACGCCGGCGCCGTCGCGCTCGCCCAGGCCCAGGCCGCCGTCTCGGCCGCCGGCGGCACCCTGGTGCCGCTGCCGACCGGGGCCCCGACCTCGCCCACGCAGCCGCCCGCCGCCGGGTACCCGACGACCGGCAGCGCCGGCGCCGAGGGCTGGGAGCGCTACATCGCCGAGAGCCGGCCGGCGACGTTCCCCTACACGACCAAGCAGCTGATGGAGAGCCAGGCCAACCTCCCCTACAACGTGTCGGGCAACTACACCGCCCAGCCCATGGACGACACCAGCGTCGACAACCTGCTGCGTCGTCGTGACGACTACAAGACCAACGCCGCGGCCTGGATGGACACCGCCTTCGGCGCCCCCGTCGACGCCGTCATCTACCCGGGCTTCCTCACCAGCATCGGCAACAACGACGCCTCGTCGGCGATCTTCAGCTCCGACCGGGCCTCGGGCGTCATCACCCAGTCGGTCGGCCTGCCGACGGTGATCCTGCCCATCGGCCAGAACGAGGAGGGCCAGTCCAACAGCGTCCAGATCGTCGGCCGCGCCTGGTCCGACGCCACCGTCCTGGGCATGGGCTACGCCCTGGAGCAGCAGGTCGACGCCCACCAGCGGACGACGTTCGCCCCGGCGCTCGCCTGGTCCGGCCCGGCCCCGTCGACGACGGCACTGACGCTCGGCTCGACGGGCACGACGTACGGCACCGCCACCACCGCGAAGGTCACCGTCGCCGCCGACCCCGCGGCCACCGGAGCCGTCACGGTCCAGGTCGCCGGACGACGCGTCACCGGCACGCTCGCCGGCGGCAGCGTGACGCTCCGCCTGCCCGCCGACGTCCCCGTCGGCACGCACCTCGTGTCGGCGACGTACGCCGGCTCCCCGACCGTCGCGGGTAGCACGGCTACCGCCACGGTGCGGGTCACGCGGGCCACGCCACGCATCACCGCGGCGCTTCCGATGAAGAAGGTCAAGGCCGGCAAGCGGGCCAAGGTGACGGTCACGCTCGCCACGCCCGCGCCGGGTCCGACGACCGTGGTGGTCCGCGACGGCAACCGGGTCGTCACGACGGTGACCGTCCGTGCGGGTCGACGCACGGTGGTCGTCCTGCCGCGGCTGGCCGTCGGGGTGCACCGCATCCGGGCGCAGGCCGTGGCCACGCCGCAGACGACGGCGGCGAGCAGCAACGTCGTCGTGCTGCGGGTGAAGCGACGCTGACCCCACCGCTGGTCCGACGCCGGCCCGTCACCTCAGCCGAGGTGGCGGGCCGGCGTCCGGTCGTGACGATGCGGGGCTGTCACCCGGCGCCCCACCGGGTGTGCCCGGGGCGTTCAGGCGGATCGCGTCGTCCTCACGAGCTCCGCGCAGGTCGACCGAGGCTGACCCGCAGGCCCGCGCCCGCCATCCCTACCTCTGCGCGGTGGCGCTGAAGTTGACGCTCACCCGAGGCCCCGCCGGCGTCGCCTGCTTGGGGACGGCGTGGCGCCAGTCAGCCTGGCAGCGTCCGCCCATCACCACGAGATCTCCCGCCACCGGCCGCAGGACGGTGCTCGCGCCACCGGCGACCGGACGCAGCAGGAAGCGGCGCTGGGCGCCCAGCGTCAGCACCGGCACGATCGTGGTCGGCTGCGAGGTGCGGTCGCCGTGCCAGCCGGTGCTGTCGTGGTGACTGCGGTAGAGGTTGATCCAGAGCCCGTCGTAGGTGACGCCGTAGTGCTCCGACAACGCCGAGCCGGCCTCGCGCAGCAGCGGGTGCGGGGCGTGCTCGATGTGCGGGTACGTCGCCGTCAGACGCGGCTCGAGCACCCGCCGTCCGTACATCCACCGGTGGCGCTGCTCCCAGCCTGCGGTCCGCACCAGCGCCGCGACGAGGACGTCGGCCCCGGTCAACCAGCCCGGCACGACCTCGACCCAGGAGGTGTCGTCGAGCGCGATGCGTCGGGCGCCGCCGAACGAGGCGTCGACCGCGGGCTCGTCGGAGTCGAACAGGCTGGCTTCCACCACTCCAGGTTGACCGACGCCCCCTAGGACCGTCGTGCGCGGCACCAGCCGCGGGACTCAGTCCCCGTGGCGCGCCTGCTCGGTCCACCTCGGCCGCTTGCCGTGCCGCTCGACGTAGCCCGCGACGATCTCCTCGGTGACGTCCTCGCCGCCCTGGAGGCGCACGAGATAGGGCACGAGCCAGTGCAGCTCGGCGGCGTCGAACTCCGTGTCGAACAGAGGGCTCAGGCCGGTCCCGTCCAGGACGTTCGCGAGGGGCAGCTGCCCACCCGCGTTCGCGGCGTGCGGACCGATGGAGAACGAGATCCGCGACCGCGCGCCGTCGGGGTGGAGCGCGATCTCGACCGGGTGCGGGTAGTGCCCCGGCGCGGTCGACGCCACGACGACGAAGACCAGCCGCTGGTCTGCCTTGCGTTGCTTCGTCACGCTGCCATCCCAGCACGCCGCGACCTGGTCACGCGACGGCACCCCGCGAGAGGGAGCCGGGGTGGAGCCGCCTGTCCCATCGGCCCTGTTGGCGTTGAACACTCTCGAGCAGAAGCCCGGATGCCCGCGACGTGCAGCTCGTCACCTGGCCGCTGGCAGGGTGACGACGGCGGTGGTGCCCGTGCCGGACTTGCTGTCGAGGCGGACGGCGCCGCCGTGGGCATCGATGATCTGGCGCACGATCGCCAGCCCCAGGCCGCTGCCGCCGGTCGCCCGGTTGCGGGACGGGTCGACGCGGCGGAAGCGGTCGAAGACGTGGGGCAGGTCGTCGGCGGGGATGCCGTGACCGGTGTCGGCGACCGCGACGCTGTCGGGGGCTCCGTGCACGCGCACCGTGCCGCCGGACGGCGTGTGCTGCAGGGCGTTGGCGACCAGGTTGCCGACGGCCTGGCGCAGGCGCACCGGGTCGGCGTACGCCGTCGCGTCCGGCTCGGCGGTGACGAACAGAGTCACGCCGCCGGCCTCGGCGGCGGGCCGGAACGAGCGCGCGACCATGGCCAGGAAGGCGTCGAGGTCGAGCACCTCGCGGTTCAGGACGAGACCGCCGGCGTCACCGACCGCCAGGTCGCGGAGGTCGTCGACGAGCCGCTGCAGCAGCACGGTCTCGTCGTGCAGGCTGTCGACCAGCGCCCGGTCGGTCTCGACGAGGCCGTCCTGCGCGGCCTCGAGCCAGCCGCGCACGTTGGCCAGCGGGGTGCGCAGCTCGTGCGACACGTCGCTGGTCAGGCGCACCCGGGCGTCGTGGTCGGCCTCGCGTCGCGCCGCCATCCGGTTGAACGCCGCGGCCAGGACACCGACCTCGTCGCGACGACCTTCGGACACCCGGGCCGACAGGTCGCCGTCGCCGGCCCGTTGCGCGGTCGCGGTCATGCGGCGGAGCGGCCGGACGACGCTGCCGGCCAGGAGTGCGCACAGCAGCAGGGTCGCGGCCAGCACGCCGCCGGCGAGCAGGCCGACGCGCACCTGGCTGTCGCGCGAGAGGTCCCACAGCACCTCGGGCGGGGCCGCCTCGTCGCCGACGAACAGCAGTGCGGGCGGCGCGACGTACGGGGTCAGGACGGCGCGGCGGGACTGGTCGGCGCACCGGGCGACGGTCGGGGCGGCGCGGTCGAAGGGCACCAGCACCGCGAAGTCCTCGCGCACCGCGACCGCGTCCGGGAGGCCGGCGGCGTCGAGGCACCGGTCGATGCGCCGCTCGAGGTCGCGCCACGCGGCGACGTCGCCGCCAGCGGCGAAGGGGCCACGGACGCGCCCGTCGATCAGGCCGCTCGCCGGCACCACGCTCAGCCGGCATGCGGTGCCGCTCGCGCACTCGGCCGGCACCGCGACGACGTCGTCCTCCGGGGGCAGCGTGGACCGCAGCGTGTCGCGCAGCACCGCGTCGACGTCGAGTGCGTCGAGGGTGGCGCGCGCATCGGCCGGGTCCCGGACGCCGGTGCGGCGCTCGGAGTCGGCCAGCACCTGCCCCTCGAGGTCGGTGACGGTGACCGGTCCGCCGATCTCCTCCGACAGCTCCGCGACGAGGCGGGCGGCTCCCCGCCACGACCGGTGCGTGGCGGCGTGCTCGAGCAGCTCGTCGTAGGCGCGGGCGTCGGCGTGCAGGGAGTCTCGCCGGTCCTCGCTGAGGGCGACCGAGGTGGCGTTCACCGTGGCCCACGTGGTGGCCGCCACGGCCAGCAGCACGATGGCGGCGACTGCCAGGAACAGCCGGACGACGAGGCTGCGGCGCCACGGCACCCTCACGAGGGGTCCACCGCCGCGTAGCCGACCCTGTGCACGGTGCGCACCAGGCCCGGCGCCAGCTTCTTGCGCAGGTTGGCGACGTGCACGTCGACGGTGCGCGGCGAGACGTAGGCGGCGTCGCCGTGCCCGTGCAGCCGGGACAGCAGCTGCTCGCGGGTGAAGACGCGCCCGGGTTCGGCGGCCATCGTCTCGAGCAGCGTGAGCTCGCCGGGCGTGCACACCACGACGTCGCCGTGCCAGCGCACCTGGTGGGTGCCCGGGTCGACGCTCAAGGGTCCGAGCACCACCGTCGGCCGCGCGGGGTCGACGCCGTGGCGCCGGTGCCGGCGCAGCAGCGACCGGACCCGCGCCATCAGCTCGCGCGGGCTGTAGGGCTTGGTCAGGTAGTCGTCGGCGCCGAGGTCGAGCCCGTGGAGCAGGTCGTCCTCGGTGGCGCGGGCGGTGAGCATGAGGATCGGCACGTCCTGCGTGGCCGGGTCGGCGCGCAGGATGCGGCACACGTCGAGGCCGTCCATCCCGGGCATCATCACGTCGAGCACCAACAGGTCCGGCACGCGCCGGCGGACGGCGTCGACGGCCTCGCGCCCGCCGCCGACGACGGTGACCTCGTGCCCCTCGGCGACGGCGTAGCGGCGGACCAGCTCGGCCTGCTTGGCGTCGTCCTCGGCGACCAGTACTCGCGCCACGGCCCGACCCTATGCCTGCCCGCTCGGGAAGCCACTCACACGGCCAGCGCCTCGGTCGGGGCCAGGCGCGAGGCCCGCACCGCCGGGTAGAGGCCGGCCAGCGCGCCGACGACCACCGCACCGACGACGCCCGCGGCCACCGCCTGCAGCGAGACGACGGCCGGCCACCCTCGCGACACGGCCCAGCCCAGCGAACCCGCGAGCCCGACCAGCGTGCCGGCTGCCCCGCCGAGCAGCGAGAGCAGGACGGCCTCGACCAGGAACTGCCGCCGGACGTCGCGCCGCGTGGCGCCGAGCGCGCGGCGCAGCCCGATCTCGCGCCGACGTTCGAGCACCGAGACGATCATCGTGTTGGCCACGCCGACCCCGCCCACGGCGAGCGCGACCGCGGCCAGGCCCAGGAACAACCCGGAGAACGTGCCCTGGGTGGCCCGCTTGGCGGTCAGGACGTCAGAGGGCCGGCTCACCCCGAGCAGGCCGGGGGTGGCCGGGTCGAGGGTGGCCGGGAGCACGGCACGCACGGCCTCGACCTGCGACTCGACGGCGCGCACGTAGACCACGGTGGGCCGGCCGTCGGAGCCGAGCTCGGCGCGCGCCGTGCCCCACCCGACCACGACGGACTGGTCGAGCTCGGGCGTGAGCGGCGTCGGGGCGAGCACGCCGACGACGGTGAGCCAGGCCGGGCCCACCTTGATCCGGCGCGGCTGCTGCAGGTCGACAGAGGTGACGCCGAGCCACTCCGCGGCGCTCGCCCCGAGCACCACGGCACCGAGGTGCTCGGTGGCGTCGGTGAGGAAGACGCCGTCGGCGACCCGCGCGTCGAGGGGGCCCAGCAGGTCGGGGCCCGCGGCCAGGGCGGTGATACCGGCGGTGGTGTTGGGGTCGGCGAGGTCGTCGCGCAGCACGCGCACGTTGAGGTTGGCCACGGCCGTGGCCTCCTCGACCGGGCCGATCCGCCGGACGGAGGCAGCGGCCGCCGGGTCGAGCGTCGAGGGGGGCTGACCCGAGCCCGTGCCCGTGGGCTGGGCGACGAGCAGGTTGGTGCCGAGGTCGTCGAGGCGACGCTCGAGGTCGGCCTGCCCGCTCGCCGGGATGCCGGTCACGAGCACCAGCGTCGCGATGCCGAGCGCGATGCCCAACGCGCTGAGGACGGCGCGACCAGGACGGCCGGTGACACCGTGCCAGCCCAGCACGAGGGCGTCGACCAGCGCGCTCATGCGCGCGCTCCCGCGACGCCGGTCGCGACCTCGGTGAGCACCCCGTCGCGGATCTCGACGCGGCGGGAGAACACCGCCGCGACCCCGGGGTCGTGGGTGATGAGCGCGATCGTCGTGCCCTGGGCGTGCACCTCACGGAAGAGGTCGAGCACCTGCCGGCCCGTGGCCTGGTCGAGGGCCCCGGTGGGCTCGTCGGCCAGGACAAGCGCGGGCTCGTTGACCAGCGCGCGGGCGATGCCGACCCGCTGCCGCTCGCCGCCGGACAGCTGCCCGGGCAGGTGACCCGCCCGGTGCGCGAGGCCCACCCGGTCGAGGGCCTCGAGGGCCCGGGCGCGCCGGCGACGACGTGGGACGCCGGCGTACAGCAGGCCGGTGGCCACGTTGGCGACCGCGTCGAGCCGCTCGGCCAGGTGGGAGTGCTGGAACACGAAGCCGAGCTGGCGTGCGCGCAGGCGCGACAGCTCGGCGTCGCGCAGCCCCGCGGTGTCGTGCCCGCCGAGGTGGACGATGCCCGAGGTGGGCCGGTCGAGGGTGCCCATCAGGTGCAGCAGCGTCGACTTGCCCGACCCCGACGGCCCCACGATGGCCAGGTCGTCTCCGGCCGCGACCTCGAGGCTGACGCCGCGCAGCGCGACGACCCCGCCCGGGTGGACCCGACGCACCGCCTCGAGGCGGAGCACCGGGGGACTCACGGTGGTCACGGCGCCGCTCACCCGGCCACCACCACGACGTCGCCCGCGGCCACGGCGTCGCCGAGCAGCTCGGCCCGGCCGCCGGCGACCATGCCCAGGCGCACCGGCACGAGCCGGCCGTCGGGTCGCTCGAGTGCGTAGCCGCCGCCGGCCAGGGCGAGCAGCGCGGTGATCGGCACCCGCAGGACGTCGGTGCGTGCCGCCGTCAGGACCTCGGCCGTGACGGCGCCGAGCGGGGCGTCGGCGACGGCGACCGGGCGACGCGGTGCGAGCGTGACGGCGACCGTGGGCGGGCCGCCGTCGGCGTCGTCCGTGGCTCGGGCGCCCACGGAGCGGACGGCGGTGCGGGCCCGGGACCCGTCGGCGAGGGTCACCATGACGCCGCGCCCGGGCTCGAGCTCGGAGGCCAGCTCGGGCGGGACCTGGAGGACGAGCGTGCGCTCGGTGCCGGTCACCGTCACGACCTCGCCCGCCGCGTCGCCACCCACCTGCGCGAGCACGTCCTCGACGCGCACCGCGCCGTGGGTGACCACGACGTCGCCGGGCTCGAGCACGGGCGAGCCGCGCCACTGCTCGACAGCGTCGGCGAGGGCCTCGTCATAGGTCGCGTCGGTGGTGGGGCCGTCCCACAGCCCGAGGGCCGCGAGGTTCGCAGCGACCAGGTCGACGTCGCGGCCGGTCTGCGGGGGCTCGGGCGGCGGCTTCTCCGCGTCGTCCGCGTCGTCCGCGTCGCCCGCGTCGGCCCCGTCGCCCGCGTCGCCCTGGTCGCGCCCGGGCGCCCCGGCGGGCTCCTGACGCAACGACGGGTCGGGGAGGACGAGGGTGCGGTAGAGCGGCAGGTCGCCGAAGAGCACGGCGACCGGGGCGTCGTCGACGCGGTAGAGCTGCTCGCCGCGTCCGACGCCGAGCCCGCGGCGCGGCAGCCAGGTCACGATGCCCTCGCCGCGACCGGTGACGGTGGTGGCGACGCCGTGGCCGAGCTCGCCGTCCACGCGGGTGCTGAGGCGCAGGTCACCGCGGGTGACCTCGACGGTCCGCCGGACGGTGGTCCCGCTCGCCGGGCCCGGCCCGGCGTCGTCGCGGGCGGCGTGGACCGAGACGACGGCACCGGCCCCGCCCGTCAGGACGACGACGGCCAGCCCCGCAACGAGGGCTCCCCGGCGCGCCATCACCCGGCCCCGTAGGCCTCGACGAGGCAGTCCTGCTCGATCTGCGCCGAGTCGTCGGGTACGGGGTGGCCCTCGGTGTAGGTCCAGTCCGGGCTGTCGTCGCCCAGCAGGGTGACGAACAGCCCGCGCCCGGCCAGGCAGGCGACGTAGGCCTGCGTGTCCTGCCGGAAGTCGGGGTTGGTCGCAGCGTCCAGAGCCGGCGGCTGCCGCGGCTCGAGGTGGGCGCAGGCCTCGAGCGCCGAGCGTGGCGCGTTGGCATAGTCGACCAACGAGTCGCCGAGCCCGACGCCCATCTCCCCCTGTGGCTCCGTGGCGCCGTGGCCGAGCAGGCAGGCGTTGTAGGCGTTCCAGACCTGCCGCCGTCGCTGCTCGGTGTCGTCGACCCGGAACACCGGGCGTTCGTCGGTGCCCGCGGCTTGACCCTCGACCGGGCCGGCCGGGTCGGCCGCGGACGGCGCCGCGCCCGGCCCGGTGGTGGTCGGCGCGGGGAGCGCGGTCTCGGGCAGGCTGGCGACCTGCGGCTCGTCGGGGTGCGAGCCGCAGGCAGCCATGAGCAGGCCGAGCGTGAGCACGGCGAGAGCGGGGACGGCGCGAGAGCGCGAGCGGGGTGCGGCGATCATGCGCCGACGGTAGGAACGCGAAGTCAGGAAGGTGTCAGCACGACGTGCGGATCGCGTCAGGCCAGACGGACGATTTCCGCATCCAGGGGTACAGCCCCCCACTTTCGGGCCCTTCCCGCGGCGCGATCGAGGACGCACGGGAGCCGACCAGGACCGACGGGTGTCCATCACCGCCGGCGAGTTCGACCCAGGTTTCACCGGAGCTTGCGGCCAGGGTCGAGGAAAGACAACGGCCCCTGACCGCATCTCTGCAGGTCAGGGGCTGTTCGCCGGAGCCGCCTGTCAGAATCGAACTGACGACCTAATCATTACGAGTAGGTGATTTGACGGTGGGACTTCCATGCTGGCCGCAAGCCGCTGACCTGCGCAAACGCACGAGAACCTGTACAGGAGGACCTGAGGAAGACCGACCAGGACCGACCCAGACCGGCCGTTTCACCGGAGTTTCACCGGAGCCCGATCGGCATCTGTCGGCGAGCACCTCAGGTCCCATCGCTGAACTTGACCCGTTAACGAGCCGACCCTTCACGGACCTGGAGGCAGTCTTCCGACGCGTACCCGCGGGTTAAGCTCTTTCCTCCCGGACCGAACTGAGTCCGTTCACCTGGATCTTCTGATCCGTAGGGCTCAGACGGGGTGCCCGTTGCCGTCCCGACGCGCCTACGGACGACAACCTCTTGCTCCCGAAAGTAGCAGGTCAGCGGCCCGTCCCGATCCTGTCCACAGGTGACGTCTCCCGTCATATCAGGTCGCGAGGCGAGCAACCGCAGTCGCTTCTTGAGCCGTAAACGAGCCGCAACACCGATCGCTTCAGCTCCCTCAACCGCCCGCACATGCCGATGAGCGGGCGCACCTTCTAGGGTCGGCTCATGGCCGCCTCTGCTGGGTATCGCTCGTGGCCGGTCTGGGCCATCATCCTTTTCGGCATCGGCGGCTCTGCGGCTGTCTCACTGCTGTTCAACGTGTCGCAGTCTGCGGGTACGGCTTTGGCATTGCGGGTTTTTGCTGGCGTTGCGGGCTTCGTGGTTTGCGTCCTCGGACTCATCGTCGTCTTCCGATGGGCCAATGCGACTGACCGGCGCAACGGCCGGTAGCCGCCCGACCATGCCGCGCTGCGCGGTCGTGCCGACGTGGGGCGAAGGAGCGCTAAATCGACCTGTCGCGCTCTTGGCGCTCGCGCGCGATGTTCCCCAGTGCGGTGACAACCATGAACGCGCCCAGCGCAAGGACCACCGCCCGAAGCCACCAGGGGGCGTCGAGAATGAGGACGACAAGCAAAGTGCTCATGGCAGTGACGAGAACCCATCTGGGCTCGGCATACATGGGGAGTCTCCGCACACGCGCAACGTACCTCGGGCGGCTCTGCCCGACCATGCCGCGAACTGGTCGGTCGCGCTACTGGTCGGGTACTCGGCCATGAGCCGATCGGGCGGTTGCGGCCGGGCCTCGCGAGCCGCGGTGCGCGCTCGAGTCGTTGCACGCTGCTCCACGTGATTGCGACGCAACCAGACCCGTCGACCACGCCACAGGTAAGAAACCGACCTTGTTCGACCCACTACTGCTGCACCCGCACCCGCGAAGGCCTAGGCACGAGCGCAGCGTCGACGACCGACAACCAGGCGTGGTCGTCGTCCGGCGGCCCCCGAGGTCACGCTGGCAGCGCACGTCAGCGTCAGGCGCGGGGTGTGACAGAGCCAGCCCGTCGCGTCCCCAATCCGGAAGGATTGAGCGCGACGGCCTGGCGGCCCCGAGGCGGGTTCTGATCGCGTCGCGGGTAGGTAGCGAGGACGATCAGGTTCGCGGGATTGTCAGCCGGTCTTGGCGGTGATGGTAGCGACCCCGACCTTGACCTCGCCGCTCAGGTCGTTGATGCCGAAGGTGTCGTTCAGCAAAGTGGCTGCACCGTCGGTCAAGAACACGCCCGAGCCCGTCAGGACCACCTCGTTGCCGCCCCCGGAGAGGTCGGGCTCCTGCAGCGTGGTGCCGTCGAGGCGGAAGATCGGGATGCTCGTGGCGGCTATGTCGCCGTCGACGCTGACGTCGCCGTAGGCCCGCGAGGCGACCGGGTCAACGTTTGGTAGGTCCCGGTGGGACTCTAACCCACCACCTAAGGGTATCTTTCGGCGCGATCACTACGCGTCACCAAGTCTCATGGTCCGCAGGTCAGGGCCACTTCTAGAACCCCGTTCGACATCGGCAGGGACGGAATCAGAACGAGGCTCAGCGAACCAGGGCTTGGATCACCATCAAGCGGGTCGGCACGGCGCAGCGCGCTCACCGACCCGTCACGTTGGGCCGCCGAGGCGAATCAGTCGGCTTCACCCGGTGACGTAGTCGGCGTACGCCGTCTGTGACCCGGACGTTGCTCGCACCCAGGAGCCTGTCGCGCCGCGTAGTGCAACGCTATCCGTCAAGAGCGGAGAGACGCGAGGATTGCAGCGTCTACTTCCTCCGCTCTCTCGACGAACGAGAGGTGACCTCCTGGCACACTGACGACGCTTGCTCCCGGAATAGTCTCTGCGACGACGTGGCCGAGGCTCGAGTGGATCAGCTGGTCGTCCCGAGCAATGACGAGCCGGGTCGGTACGTCGATGGAAGCAAGCTCGGCTGTCAGGTCTGTCGCCTCGATGGCGTCGAGCTGTGCGATGAAGGCGGCGACGGACATGTCGACCAGCTCCAGATCCTCCTCTATCGACCGGACCTCGTCCGGATGCTCGAGGTAGAACTCCGGCGTCAGGCACCGGGTGACCGCATCGCGCATGACGAACGCGAGACCGAGCTGGCCGATCGCTTCGCGCCACAACCTGATGACGGAACGAAAGTGCGCGCCCGGCTCCGCGAACGTCGACAGCAAGGTCAGCGAGGCCAGCTCGGCGGGGTGGTCGAGGGCGTACCGCTGCGCCACCGCCCCTCCCAGCGAGACTCCGACGAGATGGAACGGCTGACCCGGGCGGACTGCCTGCACGACCTCGTGGACGTCGTCGGCCATCTGCTCGATCGAGTACGGCCCCGGCGGCGCCGAGGAGGGACTCACCCCTCGGTTGTTGAGGGTTACGACGCGGTAGCCGGCGTCGGTCAGCGCTGGCACCTGCTGGTCCCACGCCTCCATCGGATCGCCCAGTCCGTTGACGAGGACCACGGTGTCGCGGTTGCCGCCGCCGTCTCCTTGAATGGCGTAGGCGATGTCAACGCCGTCGGCGGTACGTACCAACATGCAGGTCCTCCTCGTGGTGACGAGTCTCAGCTCGCGCCGCGGTCCCACCGGGTCTGGCTGACGCCGGCGGTGATGCCCTTGTCGATGGGGATCGCGAGACCCGACAACACTGGGCAGTCGTCAGCCACCAGGAAGTGCACGAGCGCAGCGACCTGCTCAGCGTCGATGATGCCGCCGAGCGTCGCGGCGTCGCCGAAGACCTTCGCCTCCTGCGCCCCTGCCGGGAACGAGTACAGCATCGGGGTGTCGACGGTGGTCGGGCAGACGGCGTTCACTCTGATGCCGCGAGGTCCGAGCTCGACAGCCGCCACCTTGGTCAGACCGATGACGCCGAACTTAGACGTCGCGTAGGAGGCGTAGCCGGAGACGCCGAACACGCCCAGGACGGACGAGGTGTTGACGACGGCCCCGCCGTCGTTCATGCGGCTGCCGCCGTGGCGCAGGCCGTTGAGCACGCCGAGCGTGTTCACCTCGAGGTGCCTCATGAGGTGTTCGGGCTCGGTGTCCGCGATCGCCACCAGATCGAGCGCGATCCCCGCGTTGTTGACGAGGACGTCGATGCCGCCCCGGCTCGCGGCGATGTCGGCGAAGACCGCATCCATCGCGTCGCTGTTGGAGACGTCGACCCCCACGCCCAGCCCGCCGGTCGTTCGAGCCGTCTCGACCGCCGAGGCCTCGTCGAGGTCCAGCCCGACCACGAAGGCACCGGCCTGCGCCATCCGGACGGCGCAGGCCCGCCCGATGCCGGAGCCCGCGCCGGTGACGACAGCGGTCTTGCCGTCGAGTCCGAACATGATCAGCCCTTGATCTGCTCGATGATGACGTTCGTGTCGTACGCGAGGGTCTCGTGACGCACCTTCGTGTTGTCATCGTTCGTGCGGTAGATCGCTACGGCCGGAAACGACACCCGACGACCGGTCGCGGGGTAGCCGTACAACTCGCCGGTGTGGTCGCCGGAGATCTCGATGACCATCGTCGACACGTTGGGCGAGTCGATGACCTCCTTGGCCTCGATCTTCACGTTCGAGTAGGGGCCGAACAGCTGCTTGCAGAAGTCGTGCAGCTGGTCCTGGCCTCGCGTGACCTCGTCCGTGGACAGGTCCTCCAGCAGTACGTCGTCCGTGAAGAGCTCGCAGATGCCGGTGGCGAGGACGTCCAGGTCCTCCTCGGTCTGGATCTTGGACTCGGTGATCAGCTCGAACTCGTAGAGCATCGGCGCGCTGGCGGGACCGTTCGGGGTGGGCTTGGGCATGAGGTGCTCCTTCGTGGGTTGCGTTGACAAATCAGGCTTGGTGGCTTGAACGCAGTCGCGCCGCCACCTCCACGGCGTCTCCCTCGGGGCCCTCGGAGTTCTCGTAGGGCTTGGCGAGGACCATGAACGCGAGGCCGGCCACGAGGACCACGCCCAGTCCGAGCAGGACCACGTAGCGGTCCACGAAGCCGAGCGACGCGTCGCCGGGTCGGGCCAGGAGGATGATGGCGAGGACGCCGTAGACGAGCGCCGCGACGTTGACCGCGAAGCCGGCTGCGCCGAGGTTCCAGGGGCCGGCTGGGCGCCAGCCCTTCAGGCGCTGACGCAGTGCGGCGAGCACGACCATCTGGAAGGCGACGTAGATCGCGATGACGGCGAACGAGGTGATGCGGGTCAGGCTGTCGGCCTGGAAGTACACCCATAGGCACAGCACGGAGGGCAGGACGCAGCACAGGATCAGGGCGTTGCGCGGGACCTGGCTGCGCTGGTCGACGACCTTGAGCCACCTGCTCCCGGGCAGCATGTCGTCGCGGGAGAAGGAGAAGATCAGGCGGCTCAACGCCGCCTGCAGCGACAGGATGCAGGCGACGAACACGGTGATGGCGATGCCGAGGAAGACCTTGGCGCCGACGGTGCCGACCGTCGCGTCGAGGATCGACGAGACGGGATCGGCTACCTCCCCGTCGACGATGGACTGCAGGTCGGGCGCGGCGAGGATGAAGCCGATGAAGCCCAGGGCCGCCGAGCCTCCGCCGACCACGATGGTGAGGTACATGGCCTTCGGGATCTGGCGGGCCGGGTCGCTGACCTCCTCCGCCACGTCGCCGCACGCCTCGAAGCCGTAGAAGAGGAACAGGCCGGTGAGACCGGCGAGAAGGAAGGTCGAGAAGTAGCTGGCGTCGCCTCCCGCACCGAGCGAGTCGAGGAAGACCGACGGCGAGTTGTGCCGCTCGAAGACGAGCAGGTAGACGCCGTACACGATGACGCCCGCAATCTCGGCGAAGAACCCGACCTTGACGACCGTGCCGAGCGTGCGGGTGCCGGCGATGTTGATGGCGAAGCCGGTCACGATCAGGGCCACTGCGACGATCAGGTTCACCGAGGTCGACCACTCGATGCCGAAGAAGCTCGTGACGAAGACGACGCCGAACTGCGCCACTGACGTGATGGTCACGACCAGCGCAGCGAGGTAGATCCACGCGGCTAGCCAGGCGTACTTGCGGCCCCACAGACGCCGGCTCCAGGGGTAGAGGCCGCCGGAGATCGGGTACTGAGACACGACCTCGCCGAACACGAGCGCCACCAGCAGCTGGCCGACGGCGGCGATAGCGATCCACCAGATGGCCGCTGGACCGCCTGTGACGAGCGCGAAGGGCATCAGCGCGCAGATGGCGGCCAGTGGCGAGAGGTAGGTGAAGCCCAGCGACAGCGTCGAGAGCAGGCCCATGTCCCTGCGGAACTCACCGCCCGATGCGCCGTGCTGCGGCTGCAACGGCACCGGATCCTGAACGGATGACATGTGATGGTCCCCTTCTCCTACGCCGACGTATGTCTACCCCGCTGTACGAGCACAAGCGCGCTCCTAACGGGTGTTCGGGAACATTAATCAGAGATCCGGCTCGTACGCCAGTACTTCGTCGTACAAATCTCCTGGCGCAGGGGAATCGCATCCAGATTCTTCTCCTAATGTACGTTCGGGACTCATGCCTGTGATGCTGCCGAAACCCACGAGCGGCGCGACGAGACCGCCGCGACGAGACTCTCGGTAATGACGTCGCTCCAGCCCACTTCTCTGGCATGGGGCAGTTCCCGCCACCGAGCGCCCGAACGCATGCAGTACCGACGGCACCGGATACCGGGGCGAACGCCGGACAAACTCACCTAACGCATGTTTGGTGGTCTGCCGGTTAGACCTGAACGTGTGCGTCGGGCGAAGGCGGTTGGCTCCTAGGGATGAGGCCTTCTCGCCATCACGACACGGACGACAGTACGTTAGGGTGGACACACCTCAGGCCGCGGGCCTGCCCGTTGCGAGATCAAGGACGTCATGACCACACCCGCACCGGTCATCAGCACCGAGCAGGCCATGCTCCGCTTCCTGGTAGCGGCGAAGCCGCCCGTTGTTCCGCCCGCGAGCTCCACCCGCCGCCAGATCCTCGAGACGGCCATCCGGCTGTTCGCCGAGGACGGGTACGCGGCGAGCTCGATGCGCATCATCGCTGACGCGTGCGGCATCCGCGCACCCAGCATCTACGAGTACTTCGGGGGCAAGCCCGAGTTGCTCATTGCCGCGATGACGGAGGTCCTCTCCGACTTCCAGGCCTTCATCCGCCAGGTTGTCGATCTCGACCTCCTCCCCGAGCAGCAGCTCGAGCAGATCGTGCGCCAGCACGTGACTTGGCAGGTGAGCTTCGCCGAGCGCGCCGGCGCATGGGACTCGCTCGCAGCGGCACACACGCTCGAGAAGCACCTCGAGGCCGACCAGGTCGAGGTCTTCAACGGGCTGCGCCAGCTCTACCTCGACGTCGTCACGAGCCTCGTGGCCGAGGCCTTCCCCGGTCCGCACCCGGTGCTGCGCTCGCGCGCCCTACTGACGCTGTGCGACCGGACCACGGCGTGGGCCGAGTCGAACGAGACACCGACGGACCAGCTCGCTGATCAAGCCTGGGCGCTCGGGTCTGCGGCACTGCGCACATCATTCTGAGGCCCTCTCAGCCGAGGTATCGCTGCATCGCTGCATCGAACCCGCTCAGCGCTCGGTCGATGTCCTCGCTCGTGTGCTCGGTGGAGATGAACGTGATACCACGCGGAGCCACGTGCACCCCCTCGGCCAGCACCAGCTCGTTGATGGCCGCGATCGGGCCAGCATGGGAGGTCGCCGCGTCGGCGTAGTTGCCGATGGGCAGGTGCGGTGCCCAGAAGGTCTGCAGGACCGAGCCGATCTGGTTGACCACGAGCGGGGCGGAGTGCTTCGCGCCCAGCGCGCGAAGCCCGTCGGCGAGCTGGGACCCGCGAGCCTGCAGTTGCGGGTACAGCACGTCCCCGCGCTCGGCCAGGTGGTCGATAGTCGCGATCGCGGCGGCGACGGAGAAGGGCAGACCGTTGTACGTGCCACCGTGCGTCACCGACCCGTTGCTCACGCACTCCATCGCCGCGTCACTGCCCGCGACGGCGGCGATCGGGAACCCCGCGGCGATCGCCTTCGCGAAGATGCTGAGGTCGGGCGTGACCCCGACCATGGCCTGCGCCCCGCCGAGACCCATCCGGAAGCCGGACACGACCTCGTCGAAGATCAGCAGGGCTCCGTGCCTCCTCGTCTGCATGGCGACGTGCTCGAGGTAGCCAGGGGCGGCGTGCATCGAGCCGAAGTTGAACGGGATCGGCTCCATGAGGACCGCAGCGACCCGGTGCCCGATCTCGGCCATGATGCGATCGAAGTCGGCGACGTCGTTCCAGGCCGCGACCACGACGTCGGCCGACGTGGGCTGACCGGCGATGTTGTGCACGACCGGGATGGGCGCCCGCTGGTCGGCGGCAGCCGCGACCCCCGGGCTGTTGATGAAGAACGGGTCGATCCATCCGTGGTAGTGGCCCTCGAACTTGAGGATCACGTGACGCCCCGTTGCCCCCATCGCGACCCGTGCGGCCGTCTGCACCGCCTCTGACCCGGTGTTGGTCAGCAAGACCTTCTCCGCGGAGGGGACGTGCGCCACGATCCGCTCGGCCAGCTCCACCTCACCCAGGCTCTGACCGCCGAACTGGAGTCCGTGGTCCATCTGGCGCACGGCGGCCTCGATGACGTGCTCAGGGTGGTGACCCAGCAGCATCGGACCGAGCGCCAGCACGAGGTCGACGTACTCGTTGCCGTCGACGTCCACGAGGTAAGCGCCCCGGCCACGCTCGAACGCCACAGGCACGGAACGCAGCCGACCACGGGAGGACATGCCGCGCGGGATGACTCGACGCGCGCGCTCCATGTGCTCGACCGATCCCGGAACGCGTGCGAGGACGGGGCCGAGGTCGACGGGCCGCTCGCCAAAGCTGGAGATCTGCATAAGTTGAACCTAACGAATGTTAGGAAAAATGGTCAATGGTTCTTGCTGGCTACAGTCGAGCTTCCTTCGACACTCTAGCCTCAGCCCCTGGTGGACAGAGCCCTGCAAGCGCTGCGATTCCGCGCGTGGGAAGAGAGTCCCGTGCTAGCCTCACCTAACGACCAGTAGGGTTCTGCTAATCATATACGCGTCCTCTGGACGCAGGCTCGAGGAGGCGCCCCATGACCGCACGCAGCAACGAGGTTCAGCGCGTCGCGCTCGTGACCGGTGGCGGGAGCGGCATCGGTCAGTCGACCGCACGTCTGCTGGCCAGCCGGGGGTGGGCCGTCGTGGTGACCGGGCGCGACGAGGCCCGTTTGCGGGCCACCATCGACGGGCTCGAGGGCGGCCCGGGGTCGTACGTCGTCGCCGACATGTCAACGACGGCCGCGGCCGAGCACGTGGTCGAGACCGTCCGCGGACGCCACGGGCGGCTCGACGTGCTCGTGTGCGCCCACGGCGTGCTGGGCACGATGAAGCCCCTGACCGAGCTCACCGACGCGGACGTCACGGAGGCGTTGGCCATCAACCTGGTCGGTCCGGTCGTCGCCGCCGCGGCGGCGGCGCCGCTGCTGTCGGAGTCGCGAGGCAGCATCGTCAACGTCGCCTCGATCAACGCGCTCCAGGCCGAGCCCGAGGCCGTTCCCTACGGCGTGTCCAAGAGCGGGCTCATTGGCTTCACGCGATACGCGGCGGTCGAGCTGGCCGCCGTCGGCGTCCGTGTCAACGCGGTCCTCCCGGGCTGGGTGCGCACGCCCATGACCGAGTACCTCTTCGGGTCGCCGGAGTTCGAGGGCCGGCCCATCAGCGCCAACCTTATGCAGCGTCCCGCCCACCCGGACGAGATCGCTCAGGTCATCGCCTTCCTCGCGAGCGAGGAGGCGGGCTTCATGACCGGCTCGAACGTCGTCGCCGACGGCGGTCAGGTCGTCAGGCTGGCCGACCTCACGCCGGCCTGAGCCGCGCGGGCCCGAACCCAGGCATGACCGCGCGCATCGAGGTTCCCCGCTCGACGTCGCGGTCGGGGCACGACGATTGCTCGAGCACACCGTCGAACCAGACGACGTCGACGTCAACGGTCACCTCGACGTGCGCGGCTACATCGGCCTGCATCTGCTCGGCTGCAAGCGGTGCTTCGCGGACCTCGGACTCGGCGACGACTACCGTCGGCGTACCGGGCTCACGGTAAGCAGCGTCTGCCACTTCGTGGACGCCGGCGCCCCGGCCTCACCAATCGTCGCCTCGAACCGTTCGCAGAGCCGCTCCACGGAGCCCCGCGAGAGGCCGCCGACGACCCGTCAGACGGACACGTAGCTCTCGGCGTCGACCCACGGGATCTGCTCCTGGAACGTGTGCGAGTAGTCGGGCCAGAGCGTCGTCAGCCGTCCGTTGCGGTCGTCGATGTACCAGGTCTGGCAGCCGCCGGTCATCCAGACGGTCGTCGCGGCCTTGGCCTCCATCGCCTCGATGAAGGCGACCTCCGCGCTGCGTGAGACCTCGACGGCGTCGACGCCACGCGTGCTCATCAGGTCCAGGACACCGAGGATGTGCTCGACCTGCGCCTCGAACATGTAGACCTGCGAGTTGTGACCGATCCCGGTGTTGGGTCCGCCGATCAGGAACAGGTTCGGGAAACCGCTGACGGAGGTGGTCTGGTAGGCCTCGGCCCCGCCCGCCCAGCGCTCCGCGAGGGTCTGACCGTGGGCCTCGATGTGCTGGGCGATCGGCGGCTCGGTCGCCTCGAACCCGGTGGCGAGCACGAGCACGTCAATCTCGTGCCGCACGCCGGCCGCGTCGACGACCGCGTCGTGATCGATGTGCGAGATCCCGCCCGTCACGAGCTCGACGTTCTCGCGCATGAGGGCCGGGTAGTAGTCGCTCGACTTGAGGATCCGCTTGCAGCCGATCGCGTAGTCGGGGGTAAGGCGGGCGCGAAGCTCGGCGTCCGGGACCTGCTCCTCCAGGAGGGTCAGGGCAACGTTCTCCACCTTGGCCAGCAGCAGCGGGATACCGGCTCGCTGGGCGAAGCGCTCCTCGTTCTCCCAGAACATCGCGGTCCGGAGCTCTTGGAGCTTCTCGGGGTTGCGCCGGTACATGCGCCTCTCCAGCTCGCTGTACCGGTGGTCGCCGCGGGGCGTGACCCAGTGCGGGGTGCGCTGGAAGACGAACAGCCGGTCAACGAGCGGCGCAATGCGGGGCACGATCTGGATGCCCGAGGCGCCGGTCCCGATGACGCCGACCCGGCGTCCGTCGAGGTCGGCGCTCTCGTCCCAGCGCGCCGAGTGGAAGACGTCACCCCGGAAGTCGGCGAGGCCGGGGATGTCGGGCAGCCGCGGCTCGGACAGCAGGCCCGCCGCCGAGACCAGCACCCTCCCGCGGACGGTGCCGCGGCTCGTGCGCACGCTCCAGGTGTGGCTCGACGCGTCCCACGAGGCAAGCTCGACGTCGGCCCCGAAGCGGACGTGTGAGAGCAGGTCCTCCTCGCGCGCTGTCGCCTGCAGGTAGGCGAGGATCTCGGGCTGCTCGGAGAAGATGCTCGACCAGTCCGGGTTGAGCCGGAAGGAGAAGGAGTACATGTGCGAGGGCTGGTCGCACGCGGCTCCGGGATAGGTGTTGTCGCGCCAGGTGCCGCCGACGTCGTTGGCGCGCTCCAGGAGGACGAAGGAGTCGTTCCTCCGGCGCTTCAGCTGGACCGCCATCGCGAGACCCGAGAAGCCGGTGCCGATGATGACGACGTCGTGCACGGTCGTCTCGTCGTCGAAGGGGGGGTGCTGGGTCGCGGTCATGCGGACTTCCTCTCGAAGGCGGCGAGCTGGAGGACCACGTCGTCGTCGACGCGCGCTCCGGGCGTGAAGGCGCCCGGTTCGCGCAGGAACCGGTCGACCAGGTGGAACAGGTGGGCCGGCCGCTCGGTGACGGACGCGTGCCCGCCTGCCACCTCGGCCAGGGTGGATCCGGCGATGGCGCCGAACAGCTCGTGGCTGTGCTCCAGCGGCACGAGCTGGTCGCCGCGGGAGCCGATGACCAGGGTCCGGCAGGCGATGTCGACGACGCGGTCGGCGATGTCCATGCGGGAGTTCATCTCCATGTGGCGGGCCGCCGACGGTCCGGTGGCGTAGTCGTCGCACATCTGCTCGACCTGCGACCACGGGCGCGGGCCGATGTAGGGGATGGAGTTGAGGAAGGCACGACCGTAGACGTTCATCACCATGAATGTCCGGAAGTGGCTTCGGTCCTCCAGTGTGTGTAGCCGCTGCCACAGGTCGAACCTCAGACGCATCGCGTTGTCGGTCCGTGCCCAGCCGTTCAGCAGCACGAGCGACTCGACGCGTGCCGGGTGGGCCGCCGCGGTCGCCGACGCCACGCAGGATCCCATCGAGTACCCCAGGAGGCTCACGCTCTCGCCCGGGCACCGCTCGTCGAGCACCGCCAGCACCTGCGCCACCAGGTGGTCCAGGTCCAGGGGGCCGCCGCCGGTGTCGCCGAGGTCGATGCCGACCACCCGGCTCCGCGACGCGAGCATCGGGAAAAGCGTGAAGAAGTGTGACTCCACGGAGCCTCCGGTGCCGTGGATCATCACGACCACGGGCCGACCGGGCCGCTGCTCGCCCGCGTCCTGGTACCCGACGACCGCGCCGTCGACCTCGACGGTCCCGGCGACGGTCCCGGGGTAGAGCTCGTGCTTCATGGGGTTGCCTTTCGGACCTGCTGACTCAGAAGGTGATGACCTGACGGACGGCGTGGCCGGCGGCGAGGCTGTCCATGGCCGCGTTGACGTCGTCGAGACCGATGGACGCCGAGACGAGCGCCTCGACGTCGAGGCGCCCGGCGCGCCAGAGATCGACGTAGAGGGGGATGTCGCGGTCGGGCACCGCCGAGCCCAGGTAGGACCCGACGATCGACCGCGCTCCCGCCGTGATGCCGAGGGGTTCGATCGAGGAGACGTCCCCCGGCGCCGGCAGACCGACCGTGACCATGGTGCCGCCGACGGCGGTGGCGGAGACGGCGGTCTCGAATGCGCGCGGGTGGCCGGCCGCCTCGATCACCAGGTCGGCGGTGACGCCACGGTCGGCGGCCTCTTCGGGGGTGTGCACCTCGGTCGCGCCGAGCTGGCTCGCGCGGGCCAGCTTCTCCGGAAGATGGTCGATCGCGACGAGCCGCTCGACGCCGAGGGCTCGCGCGGTGATGAGTGCCGCCATCCCGACGCCACCCAGGCCCACCACAGCGACAGAATCGGAACGGGTCGGCCGACGCACGTTGAGGACCGCTCCGCCGCCGGTGAGCAGAGCGCACCCGAGCACCGCGGCGACGGGCGCCGGGACGTCGGCGTCCACCGGGACGACCGAGCGACGGTCCACGACGGCGTGGGTCGCGAAGCCTGAGACGCCGAGGTGGTGCTGGACCTGCGGACCGGGCGCGGTGATCCGGTGTCCGCCGTCGAGCAGCGTGCCGGCCGCGTTGGTCGCCGAACCTCGCTCGCAGGGTCGGCGACCGTCGGTCGAGCAGCCTGCGCACTCGCCGCAGCGCGGGAGGAAGACCATGACGACCCGCTGTCCGCGCTCGAGGTCGCTGACGGCCTGACCGAGGTCCTCGACGATGCCCGCGGCTTCGTGGCCGAGCAGCATCGGGAGCGGGCGCGGGCGTGAGCCGTTGATGACCGAGAGGTCGGAGTGGCACAGGCCCGCTGCCTCGATCCGCACCAACACCTCGTGGGGCCCGGGTGCCTGCAGCGCGAGATCCTCGATCGTCAGGGGACGCGAGTCGACATAGGGTGTGGCCGATCCGGTGCTGCGGAGCACAGCGCCGCGCACGGCGAGCGGGTAGGTGATGGCGGTGGCTTGGGTCATGGTGGGCTCCCTTGCAGATGCCTCACGGACGGTGAGGCGGAATGAGGGTCAGCGGCCGGCCATCAGGCCGCCGTCGACGACGATCTCGGCGCCCGTGACGAAGGAGCTGTCGTCGGAGGCGAGGAAGAGCACGCATCCGGAGACCTCGTCGGGGCGCGCTCCCCGCCGCAGCGGCGTGGCCTGCAGAAAGGCGTCGAGCGAGTCGGGACCGAGCCCGGCCAGCTCCTGCTCCAGCATCTCGGTGAACACCACGCCGGGATGGACGCTGTTCACCCGGACACCGTCGGGCCCGTGGGTCACCGCGGCGCTCTTGGTCATCAGCGTGACGGCGCCCTTGGAGGCGCAGTACGCGAGGTACCCCGCGGTGCCGACGAGGCCGTAGACGGAGCTGACGTTGATGATCGAGCCGCCTCCGGCGCGTCGCATCACGGGCACGACGTGGCGCAGCCCGAGGAAGGTGCCCCGCTGGTTCACCGCGACGACGCGCTCGTACGCGCTCTCCTCGATGTCGACGGCGTCCCGCATGTCGAGGACACCGGCGTTGTTGACCAGCACGTCGATCGTGCCGCGCTGCGCCACGACGTCGGCGACCAGCGAGGCCCAGCTGTCCGAGGAGGCGACGTCGTGGACCACTCCGGTCGCCGAGCCCCCCGCCGCGCCGACCCGCTGCGCGGTCGCCATGACCGCACCGTCGATGTCGGTGGCGACGACGTAAGCGCCCTCGGCGGCGAGCACCTCGCAGTGCGCCGCGCCCATGCCCCGCGCGGCACCGGTCACGACAACCGTCCTGCCTTCGAGCCTGCCTGCGGACCGGGCCGTCATCGACGGGCTCGCTCGGCGGCCTGCGCGAACACGGCGGCGTCGTCGTCGCTCGGACCGCCCACGACGAGCGCGGCCTCGAACTCAGAGTCCTGCATCAATGTCGCCGTGGCCGCGAAGAAGCGACGCGCCGACCCGGCATAGTCGTAGCCCGTGACCGGGCCGAGCACGGGTTCGGCGATCACCGACCATGCGGCCTCGCGGATGGCCGCACCGAAGTACATGAGCAGGGCGCGGGCATGGTCGCACGGCCGGTCGACCCCGAGGTAGGCGGTGAAGACACGCGACGCACCCTCGGGCCCGAGCGCGCCGTAGTGGATGAGCATCGCCAGGTCCGAGTAGGGCGTCCCCATCGCGCCGTACTCCCAGTCGACGAGCCAGGCCCGGCCGGGCTCGATCAGGTAGTTCTGCACCTGCAGGTCGTTGTGGCACAGCCGGTCGGGCACGTCGAGCGAGTCGAACAGCGCCTCGAGCCGCTCCAGCATCGCCTCGATCGCGGCGATGTCGTCCGGCAGCGGCAGGCCCTCGTCGTGCGCGACGTCGATCCACGTCCGGGCGTCCTGAAACATCGAGAAACGTCGGCCGGCGATGGGCTCGGCGTGGTGGACCTTCAGGAGCGTTTCCGTGCACAGCTCGATCACGTCGTCCTCGGCCAGGATGTCGGCGGTCATCGTGCGACCCGGCACGAGCTGCGAGAGGCAGTGACCCTCCGGCAGCACCGAGGAGTACAAGCGCGGTACGCGGCCGCTGGCGAAGGCGTGCCGGTGGGCGTCGAGCCCCCGTGGACGGTCGAACAGGAACCGCTCGGTCATCAGGCCGGCGAGCCGCATCGCGAGGTCGACCTCGCTGGTGGAGACCACGAAGTTCTCGTTGCTGCCTCCGCCCTCGAGGCGACGGATCGCGACCGGACCATCGAGACCCGGGGCGTCGAGCTGAGCCAGGACCTCGAGGACGGCCTGGCGTGAACCAGGCTCCACGTCGTCGGCGAACGTGAAGCGGGTCGCGTCGGCGGCGGTCGGTGCGTCAGTCATGTCATCCCCTGTTCGGATGGCTGGTCGGTCGCTGGTCAGTCGAGCGTGACGTCGCCGGCGCGGGCAATGACCTGCTCGACCCAGGCGCGCGAGTCGTGACCCTCTGGTCGGCGGTCAGCGTCGACGGGCGTGATGCCGACCTGGCCGGCAAGCGTCGCGTGGAAGTCGGTACCCGGCTCGTCCTCGAAGCCGGGGTCCGGGAAATCGGCGGAGTCGTACGGCGCCACGGTCCAGCGGCCCTCGGCCACCTCGGTGGGCATCACCCGCGACCGGTAGTAGCGCCGACCGAGCCGCGTGACCAGGGACGGGTCACCCGTCGGCTCGTGCGGCAGGTTCACGTTGAGGAAGATGCTCTTGAAGGGCTCCGACGCGACGAACGCCTCGACGAGGCGCACGGCGTAGCCGGTCAGCCGGTACTCGTGGTCGGAGTGGTTGATGAACGGCGCTCCCCCCGCCGTGCCCTGCTGGGAGAACGCGATCGCGCGGACACCGTGGAGCGTCGCCTCGGCAGCAGCGGACGCGGTTCCCGAGTAGCTGACGTCGTGCCCCAGGTTGATGCCGATGTTGATACCCGAGACGACCACGTCGACCGCAGGCCACAGGCCGTCGGTGAACAGGCCAACGCGGACGCAGTCGGCGGGTCGTCCGGAGCACGCGTAGATCGCCTGCGGCTCGCCCGCGTCCGTCACCCGGCGCAGCTCGAGCGCCGGACGGATCGTCACGGCGTGCCCGGTGGCGCTGCGGTTCCCGTCGGGCGCGACGACCGTTACGTCGTGTCCTGCGCCGATCAGCGCGGTTCGGATAGCGGCAAGGCCGGGGCTGTCGAAGCCGTCGTCGTTCGTCAACAGGGCATGCATGGCGCTCAGCTCCCGAGAGCCAGGCTCGGCCGGTCGGGCACGAGCTCGGCGGCGAAGGTGAAGGTGGTGGGCTCGCCGTGGACGATCCACTCCGCGGCGGTACGACCGGCTGCGGGGGCGTTCGTCAGGCCGACCCCGCCTAGCCCGCCGACGGCCACGATGTCGGGCCGGTCGCGGTACGGACCGATCTGAAAGCGCCCGTCGGCGCTGACGGGGTAGAGACCGGACCAACCACCGGAGAACCGAAGGTCCTCCCACCCCTCGAACCGCGAGAGGATCTCCTCACCGATGGCCTCGGCGTAGTCCGGGTCGATCTTGAGGTTGAAGTTCTCGGGGTCGATCGTCTCGCCGCCGCTCCGGATCTCCTGAGTGTGCAGCCCCGCCAGCAGGGACCCGGTCCCCTCGGTCCGGACCCACAGCGATTCCTGGCCCGATCCCGGCACGTAGGTCTGCACCGCGGGGATGCGCCGTTCCGGCCGGTCCTCGAACTCGACCATGCAGATCTGGTGCCGCTCGTTCACGACGTTCTGCTGAACCCCCAGGACCTCGGCCACTGCCGGGGCGCTGGGCCCGGCCGCATTGACCACGATGTCGAACGTCCCGAGGTCGGCGCCGCCCGCACCGTGCAGGCGGACCTGGCCGCCCACCCGTTCGGCGCGCGTGACCCGGGTGCGGTTACGGACCTTCGCGCCCAGCGCGACCGCGCGGATGCGGAACGCGTCGCACAGCTCGTGCCCGTCCATGTGACCGTCCTTGGGGCCGTAGAGACCGCCGACGAAGTCGTCCACGCGCATGCCCGGGACTAACGCGGCGAGACCGGCCTGGTCGAGCAGCTCGCCCGGTACGCCCAGCTCGTCCTGCAGCTCACGTGCCTGCGCGTAGGCCGTCATTTGCTCAGCAGTCTTGGCGACGCGCACGTAGCCCCGCCGCACCAGCGAGAAGTCGCTCCAGGTCGAGACCCGCTCCAGCTCCCGGGCCGTGAAGGCCCGCATCTGAAGCTCCTCGACCTTGTTGGTCTGCCGGTTGAAGATCCCGGCCGAGCGGCCGGACGATCCCTCTGCGGGGTGGTGCGCCTCGAACACCACGATGTTGGTGAAGCCGAGCTCGGCCGTGTACATCGCCGTGCTCAGACCGGCCGCGCCGCCGCCGATGATCGCGATCTTGGGCATGTGGGACATGGGTGGCTCCGGGTGTGGGTCGTCGCGGTCAGGAACCGGCGGGCACGTAGATCAGCTTGTGGTTGAGGAACTCCTCGATCCCCGACGGTCCGAGCTCACGGCCGAAGCCCGACCGCTTGGTGCCGCCGAAGGGGATCTCGGGTCCGCCGCCCTCCCGTTGGTTGATGAAGACCATGCCCGCGTCGATGCGGCTCGCCACCTCCTCGGCGACCGCGACGTCGGTGTGGAAGACAGCCGCGCCCAGCCCGAAGGGACTCTCGTTGGCGAGCTCGATCGCCGCCTCGACGTCGGGCACCCGGTGGATCACCGAGACCGGGCCGAACAGCTCCTCCTCGAAGGCCCGCGCCTCGCGGGGGACGTCGAGCAGCACCGTGGCGTCGACGTACGCGCCCTCGCGGTCAGGGCGCCCGCCCCCGACCAGGACGGTGGCGCCGTGGGCGACGGCATCCTCGACCTGCTCGACGAGCTCTACAGCTGCGCCCTCCGACGACATCGGCCCGAAGGTCGACGCGTCGTCGAAGGGGTCCCCCGGCTGGTGCGCCTCGAAGGCGGCCTTGGTCTTGGCGACGAACTCGTCGTAGAGCTCTTCGACGACGATGAATCGCTTGCCGGCGTTGCAGGACTGGCCACCGTTGCTCATCCGGGCCTTGGTCGTGTGCACGATCGTGGCGTCCATGTCGTCGGTCGCGAGGACCAGGTAGGGGTCGGAGCCACCGAGCTCAAGCACGACCTTCTTCAGGTGCCGGCCGGCGAGCGAGGCGACGGTCGAGCCGGCGCGCTCGCTGCCGGTCAGGGAGACCCCGGCGATGCGCGGGTCAGCGATGATGGTCTCGAGCTGTGCGTGGTCGACGAACAGGTTCGTGTACACGCCGACGGGGGCACCCGCATCCGCGAAGAGGGTCTCGATCGCGAGGGCCGACTCGGGGCACTGAGAGGCGTGCTTCACCAGCACGGTGTTACCCGCGACGATGTTGGGGGCAGCGAACCGGATCACCTGGTAGTAGGGGTAGTTCCACGGCATGATCCCGAGCAACGCGCCCGTGGCGGACTTGCGGACGTAGGCCCGGGCTCCGTCGTAGGAGGGCACCGGCACGTCGGCCAGGAGGGTGGCGGCGTGGTCGGCGTAGTAGCCCAGGATCGCGATGCAGATGTCGAGCTCGCCCTTGGCGTCGACGTGACGCTTGCCCATCTCGCGGGAGATGGTCGCCGCGAGGTCGTCCTTGCGCTCCTCCATGAGTCCTGCAACCGCGCGGAGGACGTCAGCGCGCTTCGCGAGGTCGGTCGTCCGCCATTCACGCTGGGCTGCGTCGGCAGTCGCGAGGGCCGACTCGAGGCGCTTCGCGTCGATACGGTCGTACGTCGCCTCAACCTTGTTGCTGGCGGGGTTGGTGACCACGAACTGAGATGCCACGACTAGGCCCTTCCGGTTTCGCCTGTTGGCCCCCGCCTGCGTCGGCGCGGGCCTCGAATGCATCGACCCTACCAATCGTTAGGCGCTGATTGCAAGAGGCGCACTAGATTGGCCAGCCGGGCTATCTGCGGCCATCCGCCTCAGCGCGTCGCTGCATCAGAACATTCGCCGTCCACTCCCCCATGACCTGGTCGAACTCGGCTTGCCGGACCCTAGCCAGCTTCGATGTCGGCGTGTACGTTGCCCCTAACGTTCGTTAGGTTACCGAAAGAGCATGATGTCCCCTTGCGTCCACCTTTCGCAGCGATGAGCTCGCCGCTCGTCGACGCGCGCCGGCAACTGGCCGACGCGGTCAAGCTGCTCGGCCTCGACCGAGGCACGTTCGACCTTCTCGCGACCCCTCGGCGCGAGCTGACGGTCTGCATCCCGCTGCGCCGCGACGACGGCAGCGTCGAGATCATCACCGGGCACCGTGTGCAGCACAACTACTCCCGAGGGCCGGCCAAGGGCGGCCTGAGATACAGCCCGCAGGTCGACCTCGACGAGGTGCGTGCCCTCGCGATGTGGATGACGTGGAAGTGCGCCCTGCTCGATGTGCCCTACGGGGGCGCGAAGGGAGGCGTCGCCATCGACCCGCGTCACTACTCGGCCGCCGAGCTCGAGCGCGTCACCCGCCGCTACACGTCCGAGATCTCTCCGCTGATCGGTCCGGCTCACGACATCCCGGCGCCGGACATCGGCACCGACGAGCAGACCATGGCCTGGATGATGGATACCTACTCCGTCGGACGTGGCCATACCGTGCTAGGGGTCGTGACCGGAAAGCCGATCAGCCTCGGCGGATCACTGGGCCGGGCCACGGCCACCTCACGTGGTGTCGTCCACGTCGCCCTCGAGGCGCTGCGGCACCTCGACCTCGACCCGACGCGCTCCAGCGCGGCGGTCCAGGGCTTCGGCAAGGTCGGACGGGGCGCCTCCAGGTTCCTCGGCGACGCGGGCGTGACCGTGCGCGCGGTGAGCGACCAGTACGGCGGCGTGCAGCACGCCGACGGCCTCGACGTCGCGGCCCTCGAGGCGCACGTAGACGCGACCGGTTCCGTGGTCGGGTTCGCCGGCGGCGAGCCGATTGAGAACGACGACCTGCTCGAGCTCGACGTCGACCTGCTCGTGCCCGCCGCCGTCGAGGGCGTCATCCACTCCGGGAACGCCGACCGCGTCCGCGCGCAGCTCGTGGTCGAGGGCGCCAACGGCCCCACCACCGCCGACGCAGACGCCGTGCTCGCGCAGCGTGGCGTCACGGTCGTTCCCGACATCCTCGCCAACGCCGGCGGCGTGATCGTGTCGTACTTCGAGTGGGTCCAGGCCAACCAGGCCTACTGGTGGACCGAGGGCGAAGTCGAGGAGCGCCTCGCCGCCCGCATGACCACCGCCTGGGAGCACGTGCTCGAGTACGCCCGGCGCGCCGACCTCACTCTGCGCGCCGCGGCGACGAGCCTCGCCGTCAAGCGCGTCGCCCAAGCCCACGTCCAGAGAGGCCTGTATCCGTGAACACCCACGATCTCGTCAGCATCGACCCCGCCCACGGGATCCTCATCGACGGACGGTGGCGCAGCGGCGGCTCTGGTCTCTTCGAGGTCCAGAACCCCGCCGACCGCACGCTCGTGGACCACGTGGCCGACGGCGACTTGCGCGACGCCACGTGCGCCGTCGACGCCGCGGCGGCCGCGTTCGATGCCTGGCGGGCAACCGCGCCCCGCGAGCGCTCCGACATCCTGGGCCGAGCCTTCGCGCTCATGCACCGCGACCTCGATCGACTCGCGACCATCATCTCGCTGGAGAACGGGAAGTCCCTGGCCGACGCGCGCACCGAGGTGGGCTACGCGGCCGAGTTCTTCCGCTGGTTCGCCGAGGAGTCCGTCCGCCCGGGCGGCGACTACGGCTCGTCACCCGCCGGTGGGACACGCACGATCGTCACGCACCGTCCCGTGGGCGTCGCGGCCCTGATCACGCCGTGGAACTTCCCGGCCGCAATGGCGACCCGCAAGATCGCCCCAGCCCTCGCGGCGGGGTGCACGGTCGTCCTGCGCCCGGCGTCCGAGACACCCCTGACCGCGATCGCCGTGGGCCACCTCCTGGTGGAGGCCGGGGTCCCCGCTGGCGTCGTCAACATCGTGCCAGGCACAGACTCCTCAGGCATCGCGAGGACCTGGCTGTCCGACCCCCGCGTCCGCAAGATCTCTTTCACCGGCTCCACCCGCGTCGGCACGATGCTGCTGAAGCAAGCCGCCGACCGCATCGTGAACGCCTCGATGGAGCTGGGCGGCAACGCCCCGTTCGTCGTCGCGGACGACGCCAACCTCGACGCGGCGGTGGCCGGTGCACTCCTCGCCAAGTTCCGTGGCGGCGGACAGGCCTGCACCGCGGCGAACCGGTTCTACGTGCACGCGGCGGTGCACGACGTGTTCGTGGCCCGGTTCGGCCGGGCGGTCGAGGCCCTGACGGTCGGCCCGGCCGCCTCGGGCGCCGAGATCGGGCCCCTCATCTCCAGCAAGGCGGTCGACGACCTCGAGAAGGTCGTCCAGGAAGCCGTCGCCTCGGGCGCTCGCGTGGCACATCGGGCCGAGGTCCTCACGTCCGCGGGCTGGTTCTACCCGCCGACCGTGCTCGTCGACGTAGCGCCCGACGCGGACATCCTGGAGACGGAGCTGTTCGGCCCCGTCGCGCCGATCGTGCGGTGGCACGACGAAGCCGAGCTGATGACGATGATCAACCAGTCGGAGATGGGCCTTGCCTCATACGTCTTCAGCGGGGACCTGCACCGCGCGCTCCGCCTGGCCGAGGGTCTCGATGCAGGCATGGTCGGCGTGAACCGCGGGCTCGTCTCGGACCCCTCTGCGCCGTTCGGCGGCCTCAAACAGAGCGGTCTAGGGCGCGAAGGCGCACGTGAGGGACTCGCCGAGTTCACCGAGACCCAGTACTTCTCGGTGGCGTGGGCATGACCGGGGACGAGCACCGACAGCCGCTGGTTCACGACCACGCGACACAAGCGCTGGGACCCGGGCGAGCTCGATGGGCCGTGAGGCCTCCGGCACGCGCGGGAGATCGGTTGGCTCACGACCGTGTGCGGACTCTCGGCCGCGACCTGGCCCCTGTTCCTCCTGCGCCTCTACGTACCCCGTGCGACCGAGGCCCGTCCGGCGTGCACCGCACGCTTTGCGGGCTGACGACGAAAGGCAACCCATGACCCGGCGCCAGGTTCCGAACCCTCGCGAGATCTTCGAGCTGCTGCGGTTCAAGAAGCCGGTCCTCAACCCGAGTAGACGGCGACTCGAGGCGGCCCTCACCATTCACGACCTCCGCCGGATCGCCGCTCGCCGTACCCCGCGGGCCGCGTTCGACTACACAGACGGCGCCGCCGAGGGCGAGGTGTCGCTGGCCCGGGCCCGCCAGGCGTTCGAGGACGTGGAGTTCAGCCCGCGCGTGCTACGTCCGGCCGAGTCGGTCGACACCTCGACCACGATCCTCGGCGGTCCGTCGCGGCTCCCGTTCGCGATCGCCCCTACCGGCTTCACCCGGCTGATGCAGACCGAGGGAGAGATCGCCGGCGCCAGTGCCGCGGGCGCGGCCGGCATCCCGTTCACGCTGTCGACCCTGGGCACCACGTCGATCGAGAACGTCAAGGCCGCCAACCCTGACGGGCGCAACTGGTTCCAGCTGTACGTCATGCGCGACCGCGAGATCTCCTACGGGCTGGTCGAGCGCGCGCAGGCCGCCGGCTTCGACACGCTGCAGTTCACAGTCGACACCCCCGTGGCCGGCGCCCGCCTCCGCGACAAGCGCAACGGTTTCTCGATCCCGCCGCAGGTCTCGCTCAAGACGATCGTCAACGCCGCTGTCCGCCCGTGGTGGTGGTTCGACTTTCTCACCACGCCGAAGCTCGAGTTCGCATCGCTCAGCTCCACCGGCGGCACGGTCGGCGAGTTACTCAACTCCGCGATGGACCCGACGATCAGTTTCGACGATCTCGACGTCATCCGGTCGATGTGGGACGGCAAGATCGTGATCAAGGGCGTCCAGAACGTCGAGGACGCGAAGAAGCTGGCCGGACTGGGTGTCGACGGTGTGATCCTGTCCAACCACGGTGGGCGCCAACTCGACCGCGCACCCGTACCGTTCCACCTGCTCCCCGAGGTCGTCCGCGAGGTCGGATCCGACGTCGAGATCGGCGTCGACACCGGCATCATGAACGGCGCCGACATCGTGGCTGCCATGGCGCTGGGCGCCGACTTCACGATGATCGGCCGCGCCTACCTCTACGGCCTGATGGCCGGCGGCCGCCAGGGCGTCATGAAGGCCATCGAGATCCTGGAGGCCGAGATCGTCCGCACGATGCAGCTACTGGGCGCCTCGGGCATAGACGAACTCGAACCCGCGCACGTCACCCAGCTCCACCGCCTAGCGCCGATCGGTCGATCGTGAGCCACTCACCCCAGAGCCGGCGGCTATGACTACGCCCTCCGTGGGCCCTCAGCGTCGCAGGCTCGTTGTCCGCCGAGATTTGCCGACAGGCACGGCGACCATGTCGAGGTCATCAAGGTCGTCCGCGAGCGCGACGAGTACTCGGCGCGTGAACTGATGAACGCCCACATTGATTGAGACGTCGCGACGCCGAAATAGTCCTGACGAGCCCAGACCCGGCACAAGTCCATCGGGTCTGCTGCATCATCCGGTGACAGGTTGGGTTAGGCCGCCTGAGTGGCGGTTGGGAGCATGATCAGCTCGTATTCGACCGGGGTCAATCGGCCGAGAGCAGCCTGTCTACGGCGGCGGTGGTAGGTCCTCTCGATCCAGGTCACGATCGCAATCCGCAGATCCTCTCGGGTGTTCCAGGACCTGCGGTCGAGGACGTTCTTCTGCAGCAGAGAGAAGAAGCTCTCCATGGCCGCGTTGTCGCCGGCCGCGCCGACGCGGCCCATCGACCCGACCATGTCGTGACGGTTGAGCGCGTGGACCAGCTTCCGGCTACGGAATTGCGACCCGCGGTCGGTGTGCAGGACACAACCGGCCACACTCGCGCCTTCGGCGTTGCGCCGGGCAACGGCGTTATCGAGCGCAGCCACCGCGATGCGGGACTTCATCCGTGAGTCGATGGAGTAGCCGACGATCCGGTTGGAGTAGACGTCCTTGACCGCGCAGAGGTAGAGCTTCCCTTCGCGGGTCCAGTGCTCGGTGATGTCGGAGAGCCACAGCTCGTTCGGGCCGTTGGCGGTGAACTCGTGGCGGGTCACGCCGTGCTTGTCGACGACTGCGCAGAGATCGTCGTGGACCGGCGGGCCGTTCTTGCCGCGCTTCTTCCCGAACGCTGACCACCAGCCCAGCTGCGAGCAGATCCGCCACGCTGTCCGTTCCGCCATCGCTTGGCCAGCATCCCTGGCTTCGTCGAGGAGGAACCGGTAGCCGAACTCCGGGTCGTCGCGGTGAGCATCGAACAGCGCGTTGGCCCGGTAGGCGGCAGTGAGATCGGTGTCGGTGACCGGGCAAGTGAGCCAGCGGTAGTAGGGCTGGCGGGCGATCTTCAGCACCCGGCACGTCACCGCGACGGGGATCCCGTCAACGGCCAGCTCGCGGACGAGCGGGTACATCATTTTCCCGGCAGGACGGCCTGCGACAGGTACGCGGCCGCGCGGCGCAGGACCTCGTTCTCCTGCTCGAGGAGCTTGATCCGCTTGTTCGCCTCACGCAGCGCATCGGACTCGTTCGCGGCCCGGCCGGCCGACGACGGGCTGGCCGACCTCCGATCATCGATCGTGAGCCACCGCTTCAGGCACGACGGCGAGATACCGAAGTCCCTCGCGACCTGAGCGATGGAGGAATCCGAGTCCCTGAAGACCCGGATCACGTCCTCGCGGAACTCCTTCGGGAACGCCTTCGGCATGGTGCACATCCTTCCAGCGCCGACACACATCGACGCAGATCAGATGTCACCGATCAGTGCAGCAGACCCCACCGTCCACCACGGCGCACTCGCCTACCTGCTCGGCATCAACGCCCTACGAGCCTCCGAAGCGGCAGCTGTCCGGATCGAGGACTACGCCGAAACGCTCCGCGGACACCGCGTCCTGCACCTGGTCGGCAAGGGCAACAAGCCCGCCACGATGCCGATCACCATCCCGGTCCTCAGAGTGCTCGAGGCATGCCGAGGCGAGCGGCAGGCCGGACCGCTGATCCTGCGTCCGCTCACCGGCAAACCGGTCGACCGACGTGACGTGTACCGGATGGTCCAGCGCATCGCCCATGCCGCAGCGATCCCGCGACACATCAGCCCGCACTCGCTACGCCACGCTGCGATCACCAACGCCCTCGACGCCGGAGTCCCGCTACGCGACGCCCAGATCCTCGCCCGGCACGCCGACCCGCGCACCACCGAGCACTACGACCGCGCCCGAGGCAACCTCGACCGCCACGGCGTCCACTTCCTCACCGCGTACGTCGCCGGCGTCTAGCGGGCACGGCGCGCACGTCGCCCAGAACGACGCCACTCCCGAACGTGGCTCAGCAGCTCAGACGTCCACTTCGGGCGCGTGACTCGCAGGATGACAATTTCGCCAACCGTTCGAGCCTTGCTCGCAGTGAGACAGCGCCGAATTACCGCACTTGCTGGTCAACCTCGGGCGAGTTTGCGTTGTAGTTACCAATTGCCGCGCGGCTTGGCAAACCTCTTCGCTAAGCGTCCATCAAAGCCTAGGAGTTAGGGAGGCGTCTAATTTTCGAGTGCGCCTGGCGAAGGGGGTTTTGCCGCCCTCTAGGTGGTGGAGTGCCAGATTGTTGAGATCGTAGCGCTCGAGAGAACCGCGCGCCTCGACCTCACCCTTGCCGGCTGTGGCACGCATTGTGATCAACTGCTCAGAGTCGGCGCTTACAACCAACCCAGGGCTCCGCGTCGCGAACATGTACTGGCGGGAGCCCCTCAACTGTCGGAGGCGGTCGACAAGGTATTCCTCGATCCAGGGTGCGTGCAGCGCGTCCTCGGGCTGATCAATGAGTACCGGCGTCGCACCGTCAGCGAGTAATATGACCAAGATGGCGGTGCACTTCTGACCGTGCGATAGATCCTCGATGTTGACGTAGTCCCGCCCCTCGGGCTTGCGGAACTTCACCTTGAGGACATCAGGCGTCTCGATCAGTTGAGCATCCAGTAGCTGCGCCCACAGGTCGCGGTCGCCTACCGTCGTTAGCAGTCGGGCGAGATCCAACGACGTGACCCCGTCGGGGAGATCACCAGCCTTCGAGGGATCGCCACTCCAGAGTGCACGGACAAAGTTGTACGGCCGGATGTTCTCGGCGATCAGATCGAGCACGTGCTCACGGACTCGTGAACCGACCTTCAGTGCGTCCAGCGCTCGGCGGAAGGAAGTCACATCTCCCTTCGCGGGGACGTCAATCTTGACGAAGCCAGAGGTCTTGCGATTGAGATCTGCGGCGCGGGCTCTTCGTAGCGTGCGTCGGTCATCGCGTGCCTGCTTGAGATGGCCAAGCAAGGTCTCGCGCTCGTCGACGAGCCGCTCATAGGTGGGCTCCGCCTCATTCTTCAACGTCTGCCCGGCAGCCTCGGCCTTGCTGAGGTTCGTCTGCGCCGTTTCAAGTTCACTGCGCAGGCGCGTGAGGGACGTTGCCCCCGACTTCTCCAGCGTCTCATCGAGCGCATTCTTAAACGCGTTGAACTCGGTATCCAGTTCACCCTTGACCTCGTCTAAGACAGCCTTGAGTCTGACCAGACTGTCAGCGACCAGCTCTTCAGCCGCGTCAACAGCGGCCTTGAACCCCGCCTGAGCGACGCGGATCTTCTCGAACTGCTCATCGTGTTCCGGCGTCATCTTCGCCGTGGCGGCGTCGGGCTCACTCGGCCGGACGAAGACGATGTCATCGACAGCATCGACCAAAGTTGCGAGCTTCGCTTGCTCGGATGTCCAGCGCGCCTGAGACTTGACGAGGTCATCATCGAAGAGTGCCGACAATTCACGCTCGCGTTCTTTGAGGCTCTTCGCTTCGGCGGCTTGTTCGGTGAGCGCTCGAACCTTGTCGCGGGCGCCGATCAGAGCGGTGCTGTTCTCACGAAGCTTGGATTCACTCTTCGCGATCCGGTCATCAACGTCAGTCAGGTCGAGCTTGGCGTCTACGAGTCCTACCCGACCGACGGGCTGCCTTGCGTATTCGAGGATCTCCCCCTGCGAGAAAGCGGCGACGGTGAGGAGGTCGGCCGGGTCGTGGTCGACCCGAACCCATTCGTCGGCAACGTCCTGCTCGACCACGGGAGTAGATCCCGCAACCGCGAACGTCCGCGACACGCGGTACTGCTCGGTGGGCGTACTGATCTCGACAGCAACCGTTGTTCCCTCACGGAGAGCGGTTTTCAGCCGGCGGTCGACCTCATCGCGGATCGTGCTGAAGAGTTCGCCGTCGACCTGCTGGTTCAGCGCAAAACGGATCGCCTCTAGGACCAGTGACTTGCCGGCGCCAGTGCCGCCCAACAGGCAATTAAGGTCTGGGCTCAACTCCAATGCCGTACCCGACAGGAAGCCGCCAGAGATCGAAACCGAGTTGATCGTTGGATGCGGAGCCGCGGTCGCTGGATCGGTTAGCCTCACGCGCAGCTCGTGATCCTCAAGCGCGTAACGGAGTCCACAAAGATCTGGGCGCGCCGCCTTAATCCACGAACGCCGAATGCCGATACCCGTTGCGGCGTGACGACTGAGCTTCGCGTCGTAGGCGTCGGAGCTTTGAATCAACGCCGGGCGACGAACGTCCCCGAGTTTGGCCGAAACCTTCGTGGGCGTCTCGGCCAGCACGTATTCGAAAGCTTCGATGTTGTGGTCGGCCAGCAGCTGGTTGACGTGCGTCTGCACAGGCTGGGTAAGAATGCCACGCTCTTTGTCAATGTGCGCAGCGATCGCAAGGCCGCCTTTTTCGCGGATTTCGGATGCGCACTCAGCCATGCTTTTCGCAGAGACAACATTGAGGTCACCGAAACGACTGCGCTCAATGCCGAGCCGGATGAGCACGTCTTCGATCGTCGAAGGATTCGTGCCTTCTTCCCAGATTCCAAGCAGGTGTCCATCACTGGTGCTGAGCTCGAAGCCAGGTAGCACGACCAGGTTGGTGCCTTCGGCAGCCTCAGCCATCTGGCTGCACCAGGACGCCGTGTTGTGATCGGTCACCGCGATCGCGTCCAGCCCAGCGTCGAGAGCAGCCTGAACAATGTCTGCTGCCGCACCGAAGTCCTCGTCCCGGGCGTCACTTGATCCGGGCGTGTGTACGTGAAGATCAACGGCCCAGAAACGAGCCCAACCGCTTGTCATCTCTCCGCGACCTCCCTGGATAACGTCAAACCCCATGTCGCAGTCTTAGCGCAGAACACCGACTTTTGGGCGGGTTCCGTCGACTCGTTCTGAGAGAGGCGACCGACTGGCTCAGTCCATCCGAAAGCGAGTAGCGCTGAGAGTCGTTGGCTGACCTCTTGACGCGACTTCAGGCTGACGCGAACGCACAGAAGCAACCGACAATCCGTGCTGGTTGCCGCAACCCGCGAGCCCGACTGTCGCGTTGAGCCGACGTGCAGACCCACCTTTCAACCGAGAACTCGAACCATTGATCAGTCGATGGGGTCGAACTGAGCGTAGCGACGGCGCACTTCGCTAGAAGACCTTCCTGGCCCGCGTTCGGGATCCCACTCCTCAGAAGAGAGAGTGTTGATGGCAATTAGCGCACCGTTCGCGTCGGGCTCGCTGGCACCTGTGGTCGTCGGTAGGGATCGGTGCATGGGGGAAATGTCCGCGGCCTTCTGCAGGAGAATGTTCGCGACGTAGGCGACTGTCCTGTTCTGCCATCGGTAGAGCTGGCGACCTATTCCGGTCGCGTCCTGACGAAGCGGGGTGTCCGGCAGCGCCAGGTCGCGGCTGAAGGCTTCCAACACGTCCGTGAGCACCAACTTCGACAGTCCCATCACGTGGCCCTCGACGGGGACGTGCACGAGCACTGCACCCGTCGCCGCGTCCCGGGTGATACCTGGCCGGTAGCTGGCGGTGATGCCCATTCGCGGTGGATACGGGGTGCCTGCTCCCTGACGTAGGGACCGCTGCAGATCTCTGGGGTTCGACTTCAAGGATGCTCCCACCCACCGCTCGCCGTCACCGCCGATGACCAAGTCCGACTTCCATCTGCGCGAGTCGGCGGACGCGAGCAAATTCGCGACGTAGGGCGGGCGGCCACGTCGCCCCGTGGCAAGAGCAGCCCGCTCGGGAAGATCTGGCGAGTACGCGACGAGCCGCCCCGGTTCAGCGGCCACCAGCACCGCCAGCGGTTCCTGGACTCTGATCCCGTCCACGAGCCAGAGCGCATCGGTCATGATCTGCGCCAGGTCCGCGTCGCCTCCGCTAAGCGCCAGCAGCAGCGACCACTCAAATACGTCACCCGTCAACCCGGTGTCGTCGCCCCGAAACGCCATCGCCAACTGCAGGATCGACAACTCCTCCCGCGAAGTCACGCTGAACGCTGCGAGTTTGCGTGCATTGACTTGCTCGGTGGCGGCGAGTAGAACCGCTGCGAGGACGACCGCGAGGGCCGGCGACACCTCGTTGTTCCTGCTGAAACTCCCACGGCCGCGGAGGAGATCGCTCACGTCCTCGCCGGCCGCGGCACCCAACTGCACGAGAGTGCCTGGCGCTGTGCCGTTGGTCGCTCCGAGGTCACTCACGCTACGGAGTGTGGCACTTCACCCCTCAACGTTGAGGGATGCCGGCGTCGTGAACGTAACTGACAAGCGGTCGCGGCCCGGCCCAGGTTGCTCGTTTGACTTTCGGACGCGAGTGCCTCGATCCAGCAAAGGGACGCTTGATGAGGTGTGATGCTCCGCGTGCCCACCGCCATCCGGGATCGTTGAGAGTGCGTCTTATCGCCGCCTAGGGGCGCCGAGGCGCAGAAGGCCGCTCGCGCTGCTCCGCCTAGACCGACCGCGTACGTCGAGAGCCGACGAGGACCGACGAGGACCGACCGGCGCCCATGACCGCTGGCGAGTTTCACCGGAGTTTCACCGGACTTCTGGGCCCGGGGGCCACGAACGACTACAGCCCCTGACCGCATCTCTGCAGGTCAGGGGCTGTGTGTCTGAGCCGCCTGTCAGAATCGAACTGACGACCTAATCATTACGAGTGATTCGCTCTACCAACTGAGCTAAGGCGGCCTGCCGCCCGATCACCTCGAGCAGCGCGGTCGAGTATAGGGAACGGTCCCCGCAGCCACCCAAACGGCAGGCTCAGGCCGCCGCCGTGGCGTCGTCGAGGACGGTCGACGGCTCGACGGTGGTCGGCTCGAAGGGGGCCGTGAAGACGTTGTCGGTGACCGTCGTCTGCTCGGCGCCGCACCAGCAGGTGAAGGCGAGGACGAGGCCGTCGCCGGAGGGGACGACACCGGTGACGAGGCTGGGGAAGATGAGCTGGCGACGGGAGCAGGCGGTGCAGTGGTGAACGAACATGCTTCCAGCATGAGCCGCGAACCGGCCAAGGGGTAGCCTTGCTTTCCAGCACGATCCCTAGGAGAGACCTATGCTTTCGCTCCACCAGCTGCGGTGCTTCCTGGCCACCTACGAGCACGGCTCGCTGACGGCGGCCGCCGACGAGCTCGGCTACGCGCAGCCGTCGGTCTCCGAGCAGGTGCGGGCGTTGGAGAAGTCGCTCGGCGTGCAGCTGTTCCGCCGGGTCGGGCGGGGCGTCGTCCCCACCACCGTGGGCGACACGCTACGACCGCACGCCGAGAAGGTGCTGGCCTCGGTCGAGGAGGCACGGCAGGCGGTGCAGAGCGTCAAGGCGTTCGAGACCGGGACCATCAGGTTCGGCATGTTCGGGGTCGCGCGCCTCTACGCGGGAGCCGGCCTGATCGCCGACGTCCTGACCCGCTACCCCGGGGTGCGGGTCGAGCTGGTCGGCCAGAACTCCACCCAGGTCGCCGACGACCTGCGCCGGGGCCGCCTCGAGGCGGCGATGCTCGCCGTCGCGGGCGTGCAGAGCGAGGGCATCGACATCATCCCGGTCGCCCGGGAGGAGCTGGTCTACGTCAGCGCCGACCACGCCCGCCTGGCGACGCCGGTCACCGCGCACCGCCTCTCGCTCGCCACCCTGGTGATGCCGGAGACCACCTGGCGTGCGGAGGACTCCACCCGTCAGCTGCTGCGCCAGCTGCTCCACGAGACCGGCCGCAACCCACAGACCCGCATCGAGGTCGAGGACGTCGAGACGGCGGTCGAGCTCGTCGGGCTGGGCCTCGCCGACAGCGTCATCCCCAAGGGCGCGGCCGAGCAGCTCATCCCGCGCCTGGCTCCCGGCGCCGGGTTCGTCTCGCTGCGACCGCGGGTGTGGGACACCTTCGCGGTCGTGCACCGCTCCGGCGCCGTCCTCTCCCCCGCCGCGCAGCTGATGATCGAGCTCGCCACCCGCCGCATCCAGGAGATGGCCGAGCCGCTGGGGTGATCACCCCGACCGCCCGGCTCAGGCGTCCGTCGACGCGCGGGTGAGGGTGAGCTCGAAGGTCATCGCGACCGGGTTGAGGCCGGCCACCAGGGCGCCCTCGTGCAACCGGGCGTGTCGGTCGACCAGGCCGGCGGTCAGGTCGGCGGTCATCCGCCCGCCGGCGCGGCGCACGGTGCCGTCGACGTACATCACCTCGGTCGCCGGGCCGTCGACGACGTCGACCGAGCCGTCGGGACGGCGGAGGTGCGCACCGACGAGCGAGCCGATCTGCCCGCGGACGTGGGCGGCGTCCCAGCCCTGGGCGTCGGCCACCGACTCGATGACGCCGACCAGGTCGACGTTGGGCCGCACGCGGCACATCACGGCGTCGACGCCGCCGCGCGACGCGTCCGGCCCGGCGTCCGGCCCGGCGTCCGGCTCGGCGGTCGCGCGGGGCACGAACAGCGTCATGCCGGTCTCGGGGTCGGGCACCGACTCGAGCGCGACGTCGGACGCCGTCCACAGCCGGGCGAGGACGTTGTCGCCGAGCACGACCGAGTCGGGGATGAGGTGACCCGCACGGCGCTCGCCGGTGGCGTCGACGAACAGGGCGTGGCTGTGGGCGAACAGCGACCCGTCGCGGTGCCCCACGGTGAGCCCGCCCCGGACCAGCCGGGCCGGGGCGCGGCCGGTGTGCGGCGGGCTGAAGTTGGCGACCGGTCCGCCGGGAGCCCCGACGTCGGGGATGAAGTAGGAGAACTCGGCGAGCCGGCCACCGACGAGCTCGCCGCACGCCGACCGGGCCCCGGTGGCGTGCAGGACGTCGTCGAGCGCGGTCAGCAGGGGCACGCCGGCGGGCAGCGGGAGCTCGTGCGCGACCAGCCGCGTCGCGACGGCGACGACGCGCTCGTCGGCGACCGGGCCCGGGTGCACGAGCACGGGCGGGGCGAGGGTCATCGGACCGACCCCTCGGGCCAGCGGCCGGCGTCCTGCAGGAGCGTGCGCAGCACGGGCGTGGTGACCTTGCCGTAGGCCGTGGTGGGCAGCTGGTCGACGAGGTGGACGACCTTCGGCGCCTTGTAGCGCGCCATGTGCTCGCGGCACCACGCCAGCAGCTCGTCGGCCCCCAGCCCGTCGTCGACGACCGCGACGGCGTAGCCGACCTCGCCCCAGGCGGCGTCGGGGGCGCCGACGACGCCGACGGCGCGCACCTGCGGATGGGCGAGGATCTTCTCCTCGACCTCGCGCGGGTCGATGTTCGAGCCGCCGGAGATGTACATGTCGGAGGCGCGGCCGGTGATGAACAGCCAGCCCGACCCGTCGAGCACGCCGAGGTCGCCGGTGCGGAACCAGCCGTCGCGGAACGACCTCTCGTTGGCCTCGTCGTGGTCGAGGTAGCCCCGGAAGGTCGCCGGGCCGACGACGCAGATCTCGCCGCGCTCGCCGGGTGCGAGGATGCGGCCGTCGGGGTCCTGGACGGTGATGGTCATGCCGGTGCGGGCGTAGCCCGCGGTCACGATGCCCTCGTGGGTGGGCACGTCGGCGTGCAGCGCGGGCGGCAGCACCGTGATGGCGCCGGTGACCTCGCACAGGCCGTAGTACTGCTCCACGACCGGGCCGAGGACGTCGAACGCACGGGCCTGGTCGCGGCGCGTGATCGGCGCACCCGCGTAGACGACGTAGCGCAGCGAGGAGTGGTCGGTGTCGTCGTCCACCGCTGCGACGAGCCGGTTGAGGATCGTCGGCACCGTGAACATCGTCGAGACCCGGTGCTCGGCGACCAAGCGCCAGGCCTCCTCGGCGTCGAGCGACTCGCCGGGCAGCAGGACGACGCCCGCACCGCGCGCGACGTGGGTGAGCACGTGCACGCCGGCGCCGTGCGAGAGCGGCGCGAGCACGAGCGTGGCGTCGTCGACGCCGAGGCCCGGCATCAGGTCGGCGATGTGGTTGGTGACCACGAAGGCCATGTGGTCGTGGGTGAGCACGGCCGCCTTCGGCCGGCCCGACGAGCCGGAGGTGAAGAAGAACCAGCAGGGCTGCCCGACGTCGACCAGCGCGTCAGCGACGCGGGCGCCGAGGTGCTTCTCGACGAGTGCGCCCACGTGCGGCAGCACGTCGGTGCCGGGCCCGTCGGACAGCGTCCACGCCGGCAGGCCGAGCGCGTCGACGTGGCCGTCGGCTCCCTCCTCGACCACGAGCAGGTCGGGCCGGACGACGTCGGCGAGGCGGCGCACCTCCGAGGGCGTCAGCTTGGCGTTGGTGGGCGTGATGACCGCACCGACCCGCCAGGTGGCGAACATGACGGTGAGGTAGTCGCGCGCATTGGGCGCGTGGAGCATGACGACGTCGCCGTCGCCGATGCCCTGCTGGGTCAGGGCCTCGGCGAGCGCGTCGACGCGGTCGTCGAGGTGGCGCCACGTCCACCGCACGTCGCCGCGCACCAGCGCGGTCTCGTCGGGCAGGCGCGCCGCCGTCTGCCGCAGCAGGGTCGCCAGGTTCGTCGTGCGCTGCGCGATGTCGGGCAGCACCCGGGAACCGCCGCGGGTGCTCACCAGGCCTCCAGGACGCTCGCGTAGTTGGCGACGGCGGCGCCGCCCATGTTGAAGACGCCGGCCAGGTCGGCCGTCGGCAGCTGCATCTCGCCCGCCGTCCCGGTCACCTGCATGGCGGCGATGGCGTGCATCGAGGCGCCGGTCGCGCCGATCGGGTGTCCCTTGGCCTTGAGCCCGCCGGAGCGGTTGACCGGGAGCTTGCCGTCGGCCTCGGTGAGGCCCTCCTCGAGCACCCGGTGTCCCTGTCCGCGCTCGGCCAGGCCGAAGGCCTCGTACTGGATCAGCTCGGCGATCGTGAAGCAGTCGTGGGTCTCGACGAGGTCGAGGTCGCCGGTGGTGATCGCGGCCTGGTCCATCGCGGCCGACCACGCCCGGCGCACGCCGGCGAACTCGACCGGGTCGCGCCGCGAGAGCGGCAGGGCGTCGTTGGCGTGCGCGCGGGCCCGGAACCGCACCCGCTGCGGAGCGGTGGCGGCGACGTCGGCCGAGGCCACGACCAGCGCGACGGCACCGTCGGAGATCAGCGAGCAGTCCGTCCGGCGAAGTGGTGCCGCGACCAGGGGGTTCTTGTCCGAGACCGTGCGGCAGAACTCGTAGCCGAGGTCCTTGCGGAGCTGGGCGTAGGGGTTGGACACGCCGTTGCGGTGGTTCTTGGCCGCGATCCGCGCCATCGCGTCGGTCGGGTCGCCGTAGCGCTCGGCGTAGGCCCGTGCGATGCCGGCGAACACGCCGGCGAAGCCGCCGTCGACCTCCGCCTCCTCGGGCCCGTAGCAGCCGGAGAGCAGGATCTCGGAGGCCCGCGCCGTCGCGACGCCGGTCATCTTCTCGGCGCCGACGACCAGGGCCACCCGGCCGCGGCCGGCCTCGACGTAGTCGCACGCCGCGTAGAGCGCGGCGGAGCCGGTGGCGCAGGCGTTCTCGAGCCGCGTGGCCGGCGTCTGCGCCAGCTCGGGCGTGCCGACGCCGACGAGCGCGGCCTGGAAGTCCTGGGTGGAGAACCCATTGTTGTAGACGCCGGCGAACACCGCGTCGACGTCGGCCGCGCCGAGCCCGGCGTGGGCGAGGGCGCCGGGCACCACCTCGGCCATGAGGGTGGTGGTGTCGGGCGCGGCGAGGCGTCCGAACGGGCTGTGCTGCCAGCCGACGATCGAGACCGAGGACATGCGGGTCCTTCCTGGGAGACGTGCGGGTCGTTCGGGTCGTGCAGGTCGTGCAGGTACGGCGTCCACCGTGCGGCAGCGTGCGGCTCGTCACAACCGACCTTCGCCGAGCGCGGGGCGGCCTCGGCTCGACACCAGTCGGAAGACCCCGGCGCCGCGGCCCGGCACGGCGCGCGCCTTCGACACGGGCAGGAAGGAGCCGTGCCACAACTCGGCGGCGGTCGGTGCCGGACGACGGCGGCGACGTCGCAGAGTGTGGCGACGCCCACATCCACGCCCACATCCACGGGCCGTCACCACCGAGCGAGGGAGTACCTGCGCATGCGCGCCGTCATCAAGGCCGAGCCGGGCCCCGGCTGCACCTTCGTCACCGATCGCTCCGAGCCGGCGCTGCGCCCCGGAGAGGTCCGGGTCGAGGTCGCCGCCACCTCGGTGTGCGGCACCGACGCCAGCCTCTACGCCCACGGCCCCGCCGCCCAGGCTCTCGGCCTCGTGCTCCCGATCACGATGGGTCACGAGATCGGGGGCACGGTCGTCGAGGTCGGCCCGCACACCACCGGCGTGCCCCTCGGAGCCCGCGTCGGCGTCGAGACCCACCTCGCCTGCGGGCACTGCTGGCCCTGCCGCCACGGTGACGGCCACAACTGCGCCGAGCTGTCGCTGCTCGGCGTCGACCGCGACGGCGCCTTCGCCGAGCGCGTCGTGGTGCCGGCCGCGAGCTGCTACCAGGTGCCCGACGAGGTCTCCCTCGAGTCGGCCGCCCTCCTCGAGCCCGCCGGCAGCGCGATGCACGCCGTCCTGCGCTCGCCCGTGCCGCTCGCGGGCTCGTCGGTGCTGGTCGCCGGCGCCGGCCCGGTCGGCCTCGTGCTCGTCGAGATCGCCGAGGCGCTGGGCGCGCGCAGCGTCGTCGTCAGCGAGCCGAACGCGCACCGCCGACGGCTCGCCGCCGAGCGTGGCGCCGTCGCGGTCGACGTCGGCGACGACCCCGTGGCCGCGGCCGATCGCCGCACCCGCGAGCGCGGCGGCTTCGACGTCGCCTTCGAGTGCTCGGGGGCGATGCCTGCCCTGGAGGCCGTGCTCGGGCACGTGCGCAACGAGGGCGCCGTCATGGTCGTCGGGCTGGCGCCGGGCGACCTCGCCGTGCCCGCGACACGCACCTTCATCACCCGCGGCCTCACGCTCCGTGGCAGCTGGGGCCGGTCGATCTGGCGGACCTGGGACGAGCTGACCTCGCTCGTGGTCGCCGGTCGCGTCGACCTCGACGGACTCGTCACCCACCGTCTGCCGCTGAGCGGCCTGCCGGACGCGCTCGACCTGATGCGCGGCGACGCGGGCAAGGTGCTCCTCCTGCCGTCGATGGCCGACGCCGCGCTCGCCGTCCCGGCTTGATCCCGTCGGGCCGGGCTAGCCTGTCGACGGTGACGTCGGACATCCAGGAGAGGATCGACGCGCTCGGCCGGCGACTCGGGCGCTCGGTGGTGCTGAACGATCCCGACATCCACCTCGTCCTCGCCAGCGAGCACTTCGGCGACGAGGACCCCGTGCGCATCCGCGCGATGTTGCACCGCAACGCCGGCAGCGGGCCGATCGGCTACCTCCTCGGCCACGGCATCAGCCGGTGGACCCGGGCCGGTCACGTGCCGCCCTCGACCGAGCACGAGCTCCTGGCCCGCCTCGTCGCGCCGGTGCGCCTGCACGGCGAGCTGCTCGGCTTCATCGTGGTCATCGATCGCGACCAGGACCTCACGGCCGCCGAGATCGATCTGGTCGAGGACCTCGCCCGCGAGGCGGCCGGCCTCATCGTCGCCGAGCGGCACGCCACCGACGAGCGCAGCCAGGCCCTCGAGCGACACCTGCTGGCGTGGCTCGGGCCCGAGGCCGCCGGCCGCGCGGACGCCGTCCGCGAGCTCGAGTCGCGCGGCCTGCTCGCCGCGGCACGGCACCTGCAGGTCGTCGTCCTCGAGGCGGTCGAGTCCCCCGGCAAAGCGCCCGACGACGACCAGGTCGACCTCGCGCTCCGCCACGCGCTCGAGTCGGCACCGCGCCTGCCTCGCGGCGCGACGCTGCACGCCGTCGCCGACGGTCGCGGGGTGCTCGTGCTGGCCTCGCCCGTCGCGCTCGCCGACGAGGTCGTCGCGGCGCACGCCGAGGCCCTGCTCGGCGACGTCGACTCGTTCGCCGCCGACCGCTTCGGCAGCCGCGTCGGCATCGGCGAGCCCGTCGCCGACCCCGGCGACGCGTGGCGCTCGCGCCGCCAGGCCGAGCTGGCCTGCCGGGCCGTGCCCGTGCTCGGCGGTCGCACCGCCCGGTGGGGCGAGCTCGGCCCGCTCTCGGTCCTGCTCCGCATCCCCGCCGAGGAGCTCGACGACACCGCCGTGCCGGCGGCGCTCGACCGGCTCCTCGCCGTCGACCCCTCCGGCCGCCTCCTCGAGAGCCTCCAGGCCTACCTCGACCGGGGAGGTTCGGGCGCCGCGGCCGCGATCGACCTGCACGTGCACCGCACCACGCTCTACTACCGCCTCGACCGCATCCGCGAGGCGACCGGCCTCGACCTCGACGACGGCCGGGTCCGGCTCGAGCTGCACCTGGGCCTGACGCTGCGCCGGCTGCTCGCCGCCCGGTGAGCGGCCGCCGTCCACGACCAGCACGAGGGGCCGGGACGACGCGCCGTCGTCCCGGCCCCTCGTCGAGGTGGTGCCGTCAGGCCGGTTGCGGATCTGCCTCGCGGGCGGCGTCCGGCTCGTAGAGCGCCTCCTCGGCCTCCGGCGTGACGCCGCGCTTGCGCTGCCACCGGTCGACGGCGACGACCACGAACGGGATGAGCACCGAGGTGACCACGACGGCCGCAGCCACCTGAGAGGTCGCGACCGCCTGCACGTCGGCGTAGGACGGGTCGGCCAGCGCCACGGCGGCCGGGGTCGCGATGGCGTTGCCGGCCGTGGTGGCCTCGCAGGCCCCGCCGATCAGGTTGCGCGTCGGCTTCGGGTGACGCCGGACGACGTGCCACAGCTGGAGCGCACCCATCGCCATGCCGCCCGAGATGACCACGGTCATGACGCCGAGCAGGATGCCGACCGAGCCCGCGCTGACGAGGACACCGAGGTCGATGCCCGCGCCGATGGCGAACAGCGCGAAGGGCAGGATGATCTTCTCGCCGGGGGCGAGGAACTCGCGGGCGATCGTGCTGGTGTTGCCGACGATGAAGCCGAGCACGATGGGCAGGAACACCGCCAGCAGCGCCTTCGCCGAGAAGTCGGCGAGGCCGGCGGCGCCGAGTGCGATGAGGGTCAGCAACGGCCCGTCGTTGAGCGACAGCGGTGCGACCGCGCCCTTGTCGGACTTGTTGCCGAACTGCCCGGTCAGGGCGATGTACATGGCGCCGTTGGAGTTGCCCATCGCGGCGATGATGGCCAGCGGGACCAGGCCGAACAGCGTGCCGTTGGGCGTGAACCAGGCGACGGAGAAGCCGATGAGCAGCGCGGCGACGTACTTGCCGAGCAGCATCACGATGCCCTTCTCCAGCGAGGAGGCGACCGACTTGATGCGGATCTGCGAGCCCATCACGAAGAAGAACATCGCGATGAGGGGCAGTGCGCCGTCCCGGAACAGCGCGGTGGTGAAGCTGCCGAGGTCGAGGACCTCTGGCACGAGGGTGTTGATGATCGCGGCGAGGAACAGCGGCACGATGAGGAGCGCGCCGGGGATCTTCCCCAACGTCCGGAACATGGCGTCCATGGCAAAACCTTTGCGTGAGTGGGCGTGCGAGACCACGCGGGCGGAGTCAGGTCGCACGTCTCGGACGGAGACGGGATCGTGGTGGTGCGTGGTGGCGTCCGTCACTGTAGGAACGGGTGTGGCGCGGCTAACACCGACGACGGCGGGATTCGTCGAGCCGGCTTTGCATCTCCTGTAGCACCGCGTCGGGGTCGCTCCCAGGCGTAGCGCTAGGAGCGTCTGGGAACCTAGGGGTCATGTCGGCTGAACAGGAGCGCGAGGTCGCCGAGGCCTCACAGACGCTCGAGCGCGCGCTCATCGAGGTCAAGAAGGTCGTCGTCGGCCAGGACGCCATGGTCGAGCGGATGATGATCGGTCTGCTCGCCCGCGGCCACATCCTGCTCGAGGGCGTGCCCGGCGTCGCCAAGACGCTCGCGGTGCGCACGCTCGCGGCCGTCGTCGGCGGCGACTTCGCCCGGCTGCAGTTCACCCCCGACCTGATGCCGGGCGACATCACCGGCACCCGGGTCTGGCACTCCAGCAGCGAGCGGTTCGACGTCGAGCTCGGCCCGATCTTCGCCAACCTGGTGCTCGCCGACGAGATCAACCGCGCGCCGGCCAAGGTGCAGAGCGCGCTGCTGGAGGCCATGGCCGAGAAGCAGGTCTCCATCGCCGGCACCAGCCACCGCCTGCCCACGCCGTTCCTCGTGCTCGCCACGCAGAACCCGGTCGAGTCCGAGGGCGTCTACCGCCTGCCCGAGGCCCAGCGCGACCGGTTCCTGCTCAAGGTCGACGTGCCCTACCCCACCGGGCAGGAGGAGTTCACGATCCTGCACCGCATGTCCGTCGACCCGCCCGAGGCCGGGGCCGTGCTCACCCCCGACGACGTCGTCCGGCTGCAGCGGGTGGCCGACGACCTCTTCGTGCACCACTCCGTCGCCTCCTACCTGGTCAACCTCACCGTCGCCACGCGCTCGCCCGAGCGCTACGGCCTGCCGCACCTGCAGAACGTCATCGAGCTCGGCGTCAGCCCGCGCGCCTCGCTCGGCATGCTCGCCGCCGGCCGCGCCCTCGCCCTCCTGCGCGGCCGCTCCTACGTGCTGCCCTCCGACATCGCCGAGATCGCCTCCGACGTGATGAGCCACCGGCTGCTGCTCAGCTTCGACGCCGTCGCCGACGGCGTCGACCCGCGCCACGTCGTCCGCGAGGTGCTGCACGCCGTCCCGCAGCCCACGGTGGCCACGCGCGAGGCGCCGGACCTCCTGCAGAGGCAGCCGGAGCACACCGAGCCGCTGCCCGTCGGCCCCGCGCCGTCCGGGCCCGGCGGCAACCACGCCGGCCCGACCGCGCCCTGACCGGCCGCGCGACATGAGCCAGCACCCCGACCACCTGCCGCCCCTCGGCGGCACCACGTCGCCCGAGGCCGTCTTCGGCGCGCTCGAGCTCGCCGTCCGACGGCGCCTGCCCGGGCGCCTCCACGGCGACAAGCGCGGCCTCCGGCTCGGGTCGGGCTCCGACCCCGAGGAGATCGTGCGCTACCGGCCCGGTGAGGACGACGTGCGCCGCATCGACTGGAACGTCACCGCCCGCTCGGCCGGCGTGCCGCACGTGTGGCGCCCGGTCGCCGAGCACGAGCTCGAGACGTGGGTGCTCGTCGACGACACCCCGAGCATGGCGTTCGGCACCATCGCCCTGGAGAAGCGCGACATCGCGGCCGGTGTGGTCGCCGCCGTCGCGCTGCTCACCCAGGGGCCCGGCAACCGGCTCGGCACCGCTCACCTCACCGGCGCGGGGCTGACCTGGTCGGCCCCCGTGCCCTCGCGAGCGGCCGCGCACCGGGCGCTGCGGCGTCACGTGCCGAAAGTGCCGGGCAGCGGACCCGACCTCGCCTCGGCCCTCGGCTCGTTCGCCCGCCGCCATCCGCGCCCCGGCGTCCGGGTCGTCGTCACCGACCTCGTCGAGCCCGACGGCCGCCTCGAGCGGCCCTTCGCGTGGGAGCAGCCGCTGCGCCGCATGGCCGCCGCCCACGAGACCGTCGTCGTCGAGGTCGTCGACCCGCGCGAGCTCGCCCTGCCCGACGTCGGCACCGTCACCCTCGAGGACCCCGAGACCGGACGCCGCCAGGAGATCCCGACCTCCGACCGCCGGCTGCGCGCCCGCTACGCCGCCGCCACCGCGGCCCACCGGGCCGCGACCGCCGACGCCGTCCGCTCGGCCCGGGCCGGGCACGTGCTGCTGCGCACCGACCGCGACTGGGTGCGCGACCTCGCCCGCCACGTGCACGGGGCGCCGATGCGACGGGTGGTGCCGGCATGACGATCCCCGCTCCCCTGCTCGCCCTGGCCGACACGCGCTGGCTCTGGCTGCTCGTGCCGGTCGCGCTGCTCGCCGTGCTCTACCTGGTCGTGCAGAAGCGCCGCAGCCGCTACGCCGTCCGGTTCGCCACGCTGCCGATGCTCGAGCGACTCGTGCCGCGCCGCCCGGCCTGGCGGCGGCACGTGCCCGCCGTCCTGCTGCTGCTCACGTTCGTGGCGCTGGCCCTCGCGGCCGCCCGGCCGGAGGTCGACGAGCAGGTGCCGCGCGAGCGGGCCACCGTGATCGTCACCGTCGACGTGTCGTTGTCGATGCAGGCCACCGACGTCTCGCCCGACCGGCTCACGGCCGCGCGCGAGGCGGCCCAGCAGTTCGTGCGCGGACTGCCCGACGGCTTCAACGTCGGCGTCGTCGAGTTCGCCGGCTCGGCCGCCGTGCTCGCCGAGCCGAGCCCCGACCACGACCAGGCGATCGCCGCCCTCGACCGGCTCGAGCTCGCCGAGGGCACGGCCATCGGCGACGGCGTCCTGACCTCGCTGGCCCAGATCCGCGCCCTCGGCGAGCAGACGACGGCCGAGGACGGCACCGACCTGACCGAGCCGGTCCCGGCGCACATCGTGCTGCTCTCCGACGGCTCCAACACCGTCGGCAGCACCCTCGAGCAGGCCTCGGCCGCCGCCAACGAGCTCGACGTGCCGATCTCGACCATCGCCTACGGCACGCCCGACGGCCGGGTCGAGGTCGACGGGCAGACGATCCCGGTGCCCGTCGACCAGCCCTCGCTCGACGCGCTCGCCGACGCCACCGGCGGCAACGGCTACGCCGCCGAGACCGCTGACGAGCTCGACCAGGTCTACGAGGACATCCAGTCCTCGATCGGCTACCGCACCGAGCCCCGCGACGTGACCGCGTGGGCGATCGCCATCGCGCTCGTGCTCGGCATGCTCGCCGCCGGGTTCAGCCTGCTGTGGTTCTCGCGGCTGCCCTGACCCGTGGTCGCCCGGCGGATCGGGCGGTAGGTGAGCCACCTAACCGGCGTTCGCACGACCACCGAACGGTGGCTCACGCACCGCCACCACGCGTCCGGGCCCGTCAGCACTCCGTGCCGTCGGCGGGGACGACGCCGTCGAGCAGGTAGCCCTCGATCGCCTCGTCGATGCAGGTGTTGCCGCTGTTGTAGGCGGTGTGGCCGTCGCCGTCGCGACTGAGCAGCACGCCGCTCTCGAGCTGCTCGGCGAGCGCGACGGCCTCCTGGTAGGGCGTCGCGGGGTCGCGGGTGGTGCCGACGACGACGATCGGCGCGGCACCCTCGGCCCGGATGGGCGGGACCACCTCGGCCGGCTCGACCTGAAGGCCGCGGCAGCCGAGCTGCGACCACGCGAACACGCGGCCGAAGGTCGGCGAGGCGGCGTCGAACTCGGGATAGGTGGCCGGGATGTCGGCCGGCTCGACGAAGCTGGGGTCGTCGAGGCAGTTGATCGCCGAGATGGCCTCCGCGACGTTGTCGGTGTAGCCCGACGGGCCTCGCGACCAGTAGCCGTCGAAGAGCTGCATCATCGAGGTGCCGTCGCCGTCGAGCGCGTCGCCGATGGCGCGGTCGAGCTCGGGCCAGCGCTGCTCGCTGTAGAGCGGCGCGGCGAGGGCGTAGAAGGCGTTGCCGGCCTGGAGCTCGCGGCCGTCGTCGACCGGCAGCGGCGTGGCGTCGATGGTGGCCAGGAGGTCGTCGATCGTGACGAGGGCGCCGGTGCGGTCGCCGCCCAGGAAGCAGTCGCCACCGGCCACGCAGGCGTCGACGTAGGCGTCGAGGGCCGTCTGGAACCCCTCGGCCTGGCTGAGCAGGTCGCTCTTCAGGTCGAGGGAGGGGTCGGTGGCGCCGTCGAGCACGAAGCGGCCGACGTTGCCGGGGAAGAGCTGGGCGTAGGTGGAGCCGAGGGTCGTGCCGTAGGAGAAGCCGAGGTAGTCGAGCTCCTCCTCGGCGAGGACGCCGCGCAGCACGTCCATGTCGCGGGCGGTCTCGGCGGTGGAGACGTGGCCGACGAGCTCGTCGGAGCTGGCGACACACCCGGCGAAGAAGGCCTCCTGGTTGGCAGCCACCTCGGCGACCTCGGCGTCGTCGTCGGGCGTGGGGTCCTGACCCAGGTAGGTGTCGAGGTCTTGGTCGGACACACAGTCCAGCGGATCGGAGTCGCCCGTGCCCCGTGGGTCGAAGGCGACGATGTCGACGCGCTCGAGCAGCTCGGGACGGAAGAAGCCGGTGGCGATCTCGGCCATGATCGTGCCGCCGAACCCGGGCCCGCCGGGGTTGACCACGAGCGAGCCCACCTTGTCGGACTGGTCGTCGGCGAGGCGCCTCTCGAGCGCGAGGTCGACGGTGGCGCCGTCGGGCTCGCGGTAGTCGACCGGCACCGTGAGCGTGGCGCACTCGGTGCCGCGGTGGCAGTCGGGCTGCCAGTCGAGGCGCTGCTCGTAGAAACGCCCGAGCCCCGCCGGCACCGGGCCGGCAGGACCGTCGGGCTCGTCGACCGACTGCGCGGCGTCGTCGTCGTCGCCCAGACCGACGACGACGGCGGCCAGCGCCCCGCCGCCGATGCCGACGGCGAAGATGGCGATGAGCGCCACCGCTCCGACGAGCTTCCTGTTCACTGCATCCTCCGCCTCGGTCGCACGCTGGTCACCGCGCTGGTCACTCGCTCCGCCCCGGGACCTTGAGCGCCACCATCATGGCCTCGAGGGCCAAGGCCACCGGGACGTTGAACTCGACCATCTGCTCGCGCGCCTCGAAGATCCAGTCGATGCGCCGCAGGTTGAGCTCGGGCGTGGAGTCGCGGGCGAGGTCGGCGACGTCGGCCCGCATCTCGGCGTTGACGAGGTCGACGCCGGCGCCGAGCTGCACCGAGATCGCGTCGCGGTAGACCGAGACGAGGTCCATGAGACCGCGGTCGACGACGTCGATGATGCGGCGTCGAGCGCGGCGCTTCTGGTCGTCGACGAGCTCGCGGAGCGCCGGGCCGTACTCGCGCGGACGGCGTCCGCGTTCTTCGACGCCGTAGGCGCGGTCGAGGTCGGCCTTCTCGCGGGCGTCGAGGTCGGTGGTGATCGCCTCGGCCTCCTCCTTGGCCACGGCGGCCAGGTTGGACGCCGCGGTCATGCAGGCGCCGAGGGAGGTGAGGCGGTTGGGCAGCGAGACGATCTCGCGCCGGCGGTTGCGGGTGGGCTCGTCGAGCGCGAGGGCCCGCGCCCGGCCGATGTGGCCCTGGCTCGCCCGGGCCGCGTAGGCGGCGACGGCCTCGCCGACGCCCTCGGTGCGCACGAGGAACGCGGCGACGTCGTCGGGGGTCGGCGTGACGAGGTTGACCTGCCGGCACCGCGAGCGGATGGTCGGCAGCACGTCTTCGAGGGTGGGCGCGCACAGCAGCCAGACGGTGCGGGGGTGCGGCTCCTCGATGGCCTTGAGCATCGCGTTGCCCGAAGTGTCGTTGAACCGGTCGGCGTCTTCGACGATGAGCACCTGGCGCGAGCCGACCGGCGACAGCGCGGCCTTGCGGATGAGGTCCTTGGCCTCGTGCACGCGCAGCTGCACGCTCTGCGTGCGGTGGATCGTGACGTCGGCGTGGCTGCCGGCGAGCGCGGTGCGGCAGTCGTGGCACTCGCCGCAGCCGCCCCGGGGGCACTGCAGCGCGGCCGCGAAGGCGATCGCGGCGTTGGAGCGTCCGGATCCCGGCGGCCCGGTGAACAGCCAGGCGTGGGTCATGCCGTCACCGTTGACGGCTCGCTGCAGCGCGGTGACGGCATCGGCCTGGCCGACGAGGTCGTTCCAGACCGTCATCGCCGCACCGCCTGGCCGAGCAGGGGGACGACGCCCGCCCGCACCGCCGCCTCGATGTCGTCGACGTCGGCGCGGGCGTCGAGCACGAGGTAGTGCTCGGGGTCGGCGTGCGCCATGGCCAGGAACGCCTGGCGCACCCGCTGGTGGAACTCCAGCGACTCGCCCTCGATGCGGTCGCGGCCCTCGAACCGCCCCAGGCCGGCCTCGGGCTCGAGGTCGAGGACGACGGTCAGGTGCGGACGCAGCCCGGTGGTGGCCCAGCGCGCCACGGCCTCGACCTCGGCGACGTCGAGGGTGCGACCGGCCCCCTGGTAGGCGAGCGTGGAGTCGACGTAGCGGTCGGTGACGACGACGGCGCCCCGGGCGAGGGCCGGGTCGACCAGGGTCTCGACGTGCTCGGCCTTGTCGGCGGCGTAGAGCAGCGCCTCGGTGCGATCGGCCAGCGCACCGGTCTCGGGGCTCAGCACGATGCGCCGGACCTCCTGCCCGACGGACGTGTCGCCGGGCTCGAACGTCAGGACGACGTCGTGCCCCTCGGCCTCGAGCCACCGGCGCAACCGGCCGGACTGCGTGGACTTGCCGGCGCCCTCGCCGCCCTCGAAGCACACGAACACCCCGCGGTCGGCGTAGCGCGGCGGCGGGGCGGTGGGTGGCACGGCGACGACGCTACCGGCCGCCGCCGACAGGGCGGCCGACGGCTGGGCCGGAAGCGGGGCCGGAAGCGGGTCAGTTCATGGAGCTGTAGACGACGGCGCCCAGCACCATGCCGAGAACGGTCGCGACGATGCAGCCGATGCCCACGTACATGCCGAGCGGTCGGTCGCCCTTCGAGTTGGCGACGAAGCCGAGCACGGCGCCGATGGGCCCGAGGATGATCGGGAGGACGAAGACGGCGAGCACGCCGAGGACGATGCCGATGATGCTCATGGTGCGAGCGGCCGAACTGGTCGAGTGCGGTGCGGTCTGGCTCATGGTGATGGCCTCCTGGTCGGGTCCGGCCACTGTTGGCGACGCGCACCGCGATCGCCTCCCCCTTTGGAAGACCTGCGCCGTCCCGCAGCAGGTGGACTGGACCGGTCGAGCGGATGGTGTGTGAACCGTCGGACGGTGGGGCATGGTGCCTGCGTCCGAACCGGCCACGACCACCTGAACCAAGGAGAGACATCCATGTCGTTGATGGAGGCGGTCCGCGCCGTCCTGGGCAAGTACGCAGACTTCTCGGGCCGAGCCCGCAGGTCGGAGTACTGGTACTGGACCCTCGCGGTGATGCTCTGCTACATCCCGCTCTACGCGCTGCTCCTGGTCGGCATCTTCGCCGACAGCACCGCCCTGGCGGTCGTGTTCGGCCTGGTGTTCTTCGTCTTCGCGCTCGGCGTGCTGATTCCGTCGATCGCGGTGGTCGTGCGGCGCCTGCACGACACCGGCAAGAGCGGCTGGTTCTACTTCATCGGCCTCATCCCGTTCGTGGGTGGGCTGATCCTGCTCTACTTCCTGGTCCAGGACAGCACCCCGGACAACCAGTACGGCCCCAACCCCAAGGGTGCGACCGGCTACGGCGGCGGTTACCCGCAGCAGGGCTACGGCCAGACGCAGTACGGCGGCCAGCCCGGCTACGGCCAGCCGCAGTACGGCCAGCAGCCGCCCCCGCCGCCGCAGTACGGCCAGCAGCCCGGCTACGGCCAGCAGCCGCCGAGCCAGAGCCCCTACGGCCAGTGACGCATCGCTGACCAACCACTGACGACCCACGGGCCGCCCGACGAGAACCCCTCGTCCGGCGGCTCGTGGTCGTTGGTGACTCAGCCGCGCGGGGGCAGCAGCCGCAGCGAGTGGACGACGGCGCGCAGCACCGGGAGGTCGCGCGCCTCGTGCACCGCGGGGGTCGAGCCCGCGACGACGTACATGCGCCGGTCGCCGGCCCACACGTAGGCCTGCACCTGCGCGGTCGGCCCGACGGCGCCCGTGAGCCCGTCGTCGCGACGGGCGGCGACGAGCAGCACGTCGGCGTAGGCGCTGCTGAGCCGGAACCGCTCGGTCTCGATCAGCTCGAAGCCCGGCACGTCGTCCTGCAGCTGTGCGGGCACCGCGCGCGCGAACTCGACGAACCAGTCGTGGCCCGGCTCCTCCGGCACGCCGCGCTGCACGCTGAGCGAGACCCCGTCGGGGCCGGCGGCGGCGATCGTCGTCCGGTCGGGTGCGGTGGCCTCCCAGCCCCGCGGCACCCGCATCGAGACGAGGAGGTCGGCCGCGGTCAGCGAGACCCAGTCGGGGCCCGCGGTCTCGAGCGACGCCGTGCTCACAGGCCCACCCACCGGATCGACTCGACGGCGGCGCGGTGCGCGGCCAGGACGTCGCCGTCGCGCGCGACCGCGGTGACCGAGACCAGGCGGTGCGGCGTGACGGCGGCGGCGGACAGCACCGTCGTCGCGTCGTCGCCGCGCGTGGTCAGCAGCACCACGCGCTCGTCGTCGACCTGCAGCTCGGCCTGCTCGACCGGGGTGCCGGGCCGGTCGGCCAGCGCGGTGGCGAGCCCGTCGACGGCCTCGTCGCGGTCGGTGTCGGTGGCGTCGTCGGGGAGCGTGGCGACGACCTGGACGAGCAGCTGCGTACCGGGCACGGGAGTCACGTCGTCGTCACCGAGAACGGCATAGGTCGCCGACCCGTCGTCGTGGGCGACCTGCTCGAAGCCGACCGGGAGCTCGAGGGAGACGCCGGTGGCGTAGCTGTAGAAGTGCACCAGCTCGGCCGGTGCCGGGTCGGGATCGGTCACTTCTTCGCCTTCAGCAGCAGCTTGGTGACGGTGCCGCCGGACACGGTGACGGGGTCGTTGCTCTGCAGGACCGCCAGCAGCGCCTCGACGATGTCGAGCTGCAGGACCATGTCGAGCTCGTCGGCAGGCAGGCTCGACAGCTTGGCCTTGTGCTTGGCGATGATCTCGTTGGCCAGCGCCGCGGTCATCGAGCCCTTCTTCTTCTTCAGCTCCGACTTGATCGCGGCCCGGGCGGTGTCGGACGTCTTCTGGGCGGCCTTGCCGACCCACATGCCCTCGTTGACGACCAGGGTCGTGATCTGGAGGTTCTCGACCGTCACGTCCTTGATCATCGGCAGGTAGAGCTTGAGCGCGTCCTCGAGGGCCTCGTTGCCGGCCGGGGTGTTGGCGTCGGCTCGGATGCCCTTGACGCCCTTGTCGAGGATGCCCTGCAGCTTCGACTTGTCGAGGCGGGCGGTCGGGTCCTTCTCCGCGGCCGCGCGGAAGCTGTCGCACAACGCCTTGAGCGGCCCGCGGACGCCGGCGGTGACCATGGAGCGGCGCTGGTTGTCGTCCTCCTCGCCACCGAGGCGGGCCGTGCCGTTCTCCTTGCGGAACTTCTTGTCCTCGGCCAGGCCGGCGTTGTCGAAGTCGAACATCTTGACCACGCCGTTGACGATGCTGACGCCCTTGAGGCTCTCGCCGAGGGACGTCGTGGCCGCGCCCATGAGCGCCGCGTCAGCGTCGCCGGAGGTCTTCCACGCCGCCTCGGTCTTGAGCGCGGTGTCGAGGAGCCCCTGGACCTTGACGGGCTTGAGCCCGTTCGTGCCCTTGGCCGTCTTGTGCTCGCGGTAGGCCACCAGCGCGCGGCCGAACTTGTCGGCGCACGCCTGCTTGGCGGCCTCGGCGGCGTCGGCGTCGCGCTTCGTGCGCGCGGCGGCCACGCCGCCGTCCTTGAGCACGAGGGCGGTGACGACGCCGTCCTTGATCTCGATGCCCTGGACGACGTCGCCGAGCCGGGTCATCACCTTGAGCTTGACGGCCTCGGCCACCTCGGGCTTGCTCAGCTGGGCCGAGACCTTCGCCATGGCCTTCGAGATCACCTTGGTGATCGAGGCGCCGTCGACGCTGCCGTCCTTCTTGCCCAGCACCCCGTTGAGGTAGCCGGTGAGGCCGGCGTCGAGCTGCTGCAGCGCCGTGCCGAGCGCGGCGTCGGCGAGCTGGCCGGCCGCTTCGTCCTTGACCTGCTTGGTCTTGGCCTCGTCGACGACGAAGGAGGTGATCTTGCCGTTCTTGACCGCGAAGTCGCTGAGGTAGCGGGCCTTCATCTCCTCCGCGACCCAGGCCACGACCTCGTCGGGCTCGGAGGCGCTGGCGGTGAAGGTGGCCTGCAGCTTCTTGTAGTGCTTGTCGATGATGCCCTGCACCACCGACTCCTTGACGCCGTGAGCGCCCTCGGTCATCTTCTTGCGGCAGTAGCCGTGCAGCTCGTCGAGGAACGGGTCGCGGACGACGCGCATCTTCTCCTCGGCCGCCAGCTTCTCGCGGCTCTCGATGGCCGTGGCGCGGTCGGTCGGCGTCCAGGAACGGATCTTGCCGTGGTCGACGATGACGCCGGAGAGCTGGCCGCCGAAGGCGTCGAGCGCGGCCTTCTGGATGCCCTCGTCGGTCTCGAGGTAGGCCATGTCGGCGCGCAGCAGCGGCGAGACGTCGTCGATGATCGCCTGCACCCGCTCGCGCTTGATGCCCTCGTTGTCGCGGTTGGTGCCCGGGCCGAACTGCGGGGCCGCGGCGACACCCTTGCCCTGCATGGTCTTCTTGCGGGCGTAGGCGAGAAAGCTCTCGTAGACGGCGTCGTAGCCGATCTGGTGCTTCTTCGCGGCCTCGGCGGGGTCCTTGAGCGGCTCGCGCTTGAAGTCGGGGCTGACGTCCTTGACGACGGGGTCGCTCGAGCTCTTCTGGATCTCGTAGAGCTTGGCGTAGATGATCGTGCCGAGCGTGCCGAGGTCGATCTCGATGTCGCCGGAGGCGCCCAGGCCGATGCCGAGCGTGGCGGCGAGGTTGGCGCTGATCTTGAGCTTGCCGTTGAGGAAGGTGAACTCGCCCTCGGCGGTGCCGCCGGCACCGGCGCTGACCTCGACGGTGCCCTCGGCCGCCAGGATGGTCTTGCCCATCAGCTTGATCGACGCCTTGCCGGTGGCGCTCGCCTTGGCCCCGGCGAACGCCTCGGCCTTGAACTTCGCGCTCACGCCCTTGAGCGAGATGGTGACGCCGGCCTCGAGCTTGGCCTCGGCGCCGGCCATGGCCTCGACCGAGCCACCCAGCTCGATGCCGACCTTGCCGGGGATGCCGACCTCGACCGAGCCGCTCGCCGAGCCCTTGGCCCCGACCATGGCGCCGGCCTCGAGCTCGCCGCCGATGCCCTCCTCGAGCGAGGCGAACAGCTTGCCGGTGATGGTGGCCTCGCCGCCGATGAGGCCGTTGACCTCGGCCAGGACCGTGGCGCCGACCGGGCCCAGGGTCGCGGTGCCGGTGAACTTGCCCTCGGCCCAGACGCCGGCCTTGATGCCGGCGTCGAGCGTGGCCAGGAGTGCGGGGATCGCTCCGGTGCGGTCGATCTTCGCCTCGGCCTTGAGCCGCGCCTCGACGCCGGCGCCCCCGGAGGCCTCGGCCTCGTAGCCGGCGCTCATCATGTGACGCTTGATCGCGCCCTTGCACTTGGCCTCACCGAACGCGCCGGCCCGCGCGAGGGTCTCGATGCCGGCCGAGATCTCCTGGCTGGTGTGCTTGCCGAGCATGGTCGCGGCGACCTCGACGCCGGCGAGGCCCTCGGTCTCGGACTCGTAGTCGGTCGTCGTGGTGCCGTCGAAGACGTGGTGCTCGGTCTTCGTGCTGCGCTTGGCGCCGGCGCCCGCGCCGGTCTTGCGCTCGTAGGTGGTGCCGTTGACCGAGCCGTCCTCGGCGACGTCGTAGCCGCGCTCGGTGGTGTCCTCGGTCCAGGCGCCAACCTTGTTCTCCACCTCGGGCATCGGCGCGCCGACCTTCGCGAGGCCGAGCTGGGCCTTCTTCCACACCGGGTCCTGCTGCATCGGCGGCGTCGTCTGCGAGGCCGTCGCGTCGCTGCGCTTGCGGCCGGTCGGCTTCTTCGTGGGGGCGTGCTGGGTGCTGGTCACGGCCGGCTCCTCGTCGTCCCCGCTCCGTCCAGGGCTGCGGGCACGGGGACACCACGCTAGCCGTCACCGACGCCCCGGGGGGCGCTTTCGCGAAGTCAGAGCGCCGGGGCCACGCGGCCGAGCTTGGTGAACTCCCGGCGGGTCGCGGCCAGCACGTGCCGGTGCCCGACCTTCTCGCCGGCCGCGACGGCGTCGTAGGCCGAGGCCAGCACGATGTTGCGCACGTCGCCGCCGGCGAGCTCGGCCGCCTCGGCGAGCCGGACGACGTCGATCGGGTCGTCGGGGTCGCGGTCGCCGAGCTGGTCGACGTGGTGCTGCCACAGTCGCGTGCGCGTGGGGACGTCGGGGTCGGGGAAGTTGACGATGAAGCTCATCCGGCGCGAGAACGCCTTGTCGAGGTTGCCGCGCAGGTTGGTCGACAAGATGGTGATGCCGTCGAAGTGCTCCATGCGCTGCAACAGGTAGGCGACCTCCTGGTTGGCGTAGCGCTCGCGTGCGTCGCCACCGCCGGAGCGAGCGCCGAACAGCGCGTCGGCCTCGTCGAAGAACAGCACGACGTCGAGCGCCTCGGCGGCGTTGAAGACGCGCTCGAGGTTCTTCTCGGTCTCGCCGATGTACTTGTCGACGATCGAGGAGAGCTCGACCTGGAAGAGGTCGATCGCGAGCTCCTCGGCGATGACGTGCGCGGCCAGCGTCTTGCCGGTGCCGGGCGAGCCGGTGAACAGAGCGGCGAGGCCCCGACCACGGCCGCGCAGCGACGCGGCGACGTCGAGCGAGTCGCGGTGCCGGGCCCAGCTGACCAGGCGCCGCAGCGGGTCGGCGACGTGGTCGGGCAGCACGAGGTCGTCGAAGCTGAGCCGGCCGCCGCTCGAGCGACCCGTCATCCGCTCGGCGAGGGCACCGCCGGAGCCGCCGACGCGCCGGGCCGCCTCGCGCACCCGCTCGGCGCCGAGGGGCTCGTCCCAGGAGCGCGCGAGCACGTCGGCGTAGCGGGCGGCCTCGACGATGTCCTCGGCCGAGAGCCGCAGGCCGAGCAGCGCCTCGCGCAGCTCGGGGTCGGCGCCGACGTCGCCGGCGAGGTGGTCGGCCCAGGTGCGGGCGCGGTCGTCGACGGTGAGCGGGCGGGCCTCGACGACGAGCGGGTGACGCGGCAGCCAGTGCGGGTTCCACGGCTTGGTGCTGATCGCGACGACGGGGACGGCGGCGCGCTCGAGCTCGTCGAGCACGTGCATCTCGGGCGAGGCGGACAGCGCCTCGCACCCCAGCACCACAAGCCCGCGGTCGTGCAGGCCGGCGTCGCGGGCGGCGGTGGCGAGCAGGTCGCCGACCGGCGCCTCGGCCGGGTGGCGGCGCAGGTCGACGGCCAGGCACTCGCGCCCGAGCTCGGCGAACGCCCCGGCGGCCGTGGAGGCGCCCGACGTGCCGGTGGCGGCCCGCACCCAGACCAGGGGCACGCCGGCGGCGATGCCGCGGGCGACGACGTCGCTGCCCGGCAGGCGCAGCGGCACGACCGGCACCCGCAGCCGCTCGACCGACGGGTCGGCGGCGACGCCGCCCGCGAGCCGGGCCAGGACGGCGTCCGGGACGCTGACCTCGCGCGCGAGCCACGGGCCGGTGCCGCCGACGTCGACGAGCCGGTGACGACGCAGCGGGCTGCCCGCGGCGAGCCGCTCGAACGGCTCGGGCGTCGCGGTCGGGACGCCGGCCAGCTCGAGAGCCAGGGCGACGGTGGCCCGGCTCGGCGCGCCCGAGCCGCGCAGGTGGCCGTAGGCGAGAGCGACCGAGGCGTCGAGGTCGCACGCGGCCGCGGCCCACAGCAGCGCGGTGTCGGTCTCGTCGAGCCCGAAGACGTCGCGCAGGAGCCGATCGGTGTCGGCGGCGCCCTCGTCGACGTGCTCGCCGTGCTCGAGGCGGAGCACCCCGACGACCTGCTCGAGGTCGGCCTCGGCCGACCAACCGGACCCGCCGTGCGACATCGACCGCCGGACGCCGGCGTCGTCGACGCGGTCGATCAGCCGGCGCATCGGGTCAGCCACCGCCCCAGGATGGCAGACCACCGGAGCGGGGCTGACCGATCAGGCCTTCTTGGCCGCCTTCTTCGCCGCGGCCTTCTTCGCCGGCGCCTTCGTGGCCGCCGTCTTCTTGGCCGCCTTCTTCGCCGCCGCCTTCTTGGCCGGGGCCTTCTTCGCGCCCTTCTTGGCCGCCTTCTTCGCCGGTCCGCGCTCGCGACGCTCGGCCAGCAGCTCGGCGGCGCGCTCGGTGGTGATCGACTCGACGGAGTCGTCCTTGCGCAGGGTGGCGTTGTACTCGCCGTCGGTGACGTACTCGCCGAACCGGCCCGACTTCACCACGATCGGCTGACCCGACACGGGGTCGTTGCCGAGCTCCTTCAGCGGCGGAGCCGCGGCGGCGCGGCCGCGCTGCTTGGGCTGGCTGTAGATCGCCAGCGCCTCGTCGAGGGTGACGGTGAACAGCTGCTCCTCGCTGGTGAGCGAGCGCGAGTCGGTGCCCTTCTTCAGGTAGGGCCCGTAGCGGCCGTTCTGCGCGGTGATCTCCTGGCCCTGCTCCTCGCCCTCGGCCGGCGGCGCGACACCGACCACGCGGGGCAGCGAGAGCAGCTTGACGGCGTCGTCGAGGGTGATGGTGTCGAGCGACATCGACTTGAACAGCGAGCCGGTGCGCGGCTTGTCGCTCTTCTTCGCATCCTCCGGCAGCACCTCGGTGACGTAGGGGCCGTACCGGCCGTTCTTGGCGACGACGGCGAGTCCGGTCTCGGGGTGGTTGCCGAGCTGGATCTCCTCACCGGCCGGGTTGGCGAACAGCTCCTTGGCCTTCTCGAGCGTGAGCTCGTCGGGCGGCAGGTCGTCGGGCACGTTGGCCCGCTTTCCGGTGGGGTTGCCCTCGTCGTCGGGGCCCTCGAGGTAGGGCCCGTAGCGCCCGACGCGCAGGTTGATGCCGGAGTCGGGTCCGCCGACGGGGAACGTGGCCAGCTCGCGGGCGTCGATCTCGCCGAGGCCGTCGACGAGCGGCTTGAGGCCCTTGACCTCCTCGGAGCCGTAGTAGAACTCGGTGAGCTCGTCGATGCGGCCCTTGCGGCCCCCGGCGATCTCGTCGAGGACGTCCTCCATGGAGGCGGTGAACTCGTAGGAGACCTGCCGCGGGAAGTGCTCCTCGAGCAGCCGGATCACCGAGAACGCCAGCCACGCCGGCACCAGTGCGGTGCCCTTCTTGTAGACGTAGCCGCGGTTGAGGATCGTGCCGATGATCGAGGCGTAGGTCGACGGGCGGCCGATCTCGCGGTCCTCGAGCTCCTTGATGAGCGTGGCCTCGGTGTAGCGCGACGGCGGCTTGGTCTCGTGGCCGTTGGCCGACAGCGAGGCGGCCGAGACGGCGTCGCCCTGCTCGAGGTTGGGCAGCCGGGTCTCCTGGTCGTCCTTCGCGCCGCCGTCGTCGGTGCCCTCGACGTAGGCCTTCAGGAAGCCGTGGAACGTGATCACCCGACCGGACGCCGAGAACACGACGTCCTCGCTGCGACCGTCGGCGTGGGCGGCCGCACCGCCGATGCGGATCGAGACGGTCTGACCGGTGGCGTCCTTCATCTGCGAGGCGACGGTGCGCATCCAGATCAGCTCGTAGAGGCGGAACTGGTCGCCGGTGAGGCCGGTCTGCGCGGGGGTGCGGAACGACTCGCCGGCCGGGCGGATCGCCTCGTGCGCCTCCTGGGCGTTCTTGACCTTGGAGGTGTAGGTGCGCGGCGCGTCGGGGACGTACTCGGCGCCGTAGAGCTCGGTGGCCTGCGTGCGCGCCGCGCGGATCGCACCGTCGGACAGCGTGGTGCTGTCGGTACGCATGTAGGTGATGTAGCCGTTCTCGTACAGGCGCTGGGCCACCGACATCGTCACCGACGCGCTCATGCCGAGCTTGCGACCGGCCTCCTGCTGCAGCGTGGTGGTGCGGAACGGCGCGTAGGGCGAGCGACGGTAGGGCTTGGCCTCGACCGAGCGGACGTCGTAGGAGGTGTCCTCGAGCGCCGTGACCAGACCCTGGGCCCGGGCGCGGTCGAGGTGGACGACGGTGGCGCCGGCCTTCAGCAGGCCGTCGGGCCCGAAGTTGCCGCCCGAGGCGACCCGGGTGCCGTCGATCGAGTGGAGCTTGGCCGGGAACATCCGCTGCTCGTGCTTCGAGCCGGCGTCGAAGGTGCCCTCGAGGTCCCAGTAGGAGGCGACCTTGAACGAGATGCGCTGGCGCTCCTTGTCGACGACGAGCCGCGTGGCGACCGACTGCACGCGGCCCGCGGACAGCCCGGACATCACCTTCTTCCACAGCACCGGGCTGACCTCGTAGCCGTAGAGGCGGTCGAGGATGCGGCGGGTCTCCTGCGCCTCGACGAGGTCCATCGCCAGCTCGCGCGGGTTGGCGGCGGCGTCGATGATCGCCTGCTTGGTGATCTCGTGGAACACCATGCGCTTGACGGTGACGTTCTTCTTCGGCTTCAGCTCGTCGAGCAGGTGCCACGCGATGGCCTCGCCCTCGCGGTCCTCGTCGGTGGCGAGGTAGAGCTCGTCGGCGTCCTTGAGCAGGCTCTTCAGCTTCGAGATGTGCGACTTCTTGTCGCGGGGCACGACGTAGTAGGGCGTGAACTCGTTGTCGACGTCGACCGCGAGGCGGCCCCACGGCTTGTCCTTGATCGACGCAGGCGTGTCCGCGGCGTTGTTGGGCAGGTCGCGGATGTGCCCGATGGACGACTCCACGACGTAGTCCTTGCCGAGGTAGCCGCCGATGGTGCGGGCCTTGGCCGGCGACTCGACGATGACGAGCTTGTGTGCCACGTGTCTTCCGAACTCCGATGCCGTGCTGGGGAGGTGCTGGGGGGGGGGGTGGCCCCGCTCCGGGGCTCAGCGCCGATCACGGTAGCGCGTGCTGTCCAGCCCCCCTGACCACCGGGCTGTGGATGGGCGGGTGCGGCGGCCGTCGTCCACGGCCACGACGGCGGCTCCGAACAGCCGTTCAAGGGCGACGACTCCACCCACACCGACGTGGCGCCGGCGATCTCAGCCCACTGAGAGCGAGGCCGCCACCGACTGCTGCTGGCCGGTGAGCGAGTCGTCGCCGATCGGCACGACCGAGACGAACATGCCCCAGCGCTGCGGGTCGCCGGTGTCGACGACGATGACCTTCGCGACGTCGCCCTCGGCCTGCACCTCGGGGTCGTCGATGCGGATGACGGCGTCCATCTCCCACGCCGGTGCGCCGTCGACCTCGATCTCCTTCGAGTCCGTGAGCTCGGCGCCGCTGAGGTCGCGGTAGAACTTCGGGGACGCCGACATGCATTCCATGACGGCGGCGGCAGCCGCGCCCGGGTCGGCGAAGGTCGACTTCCGGAGACCTCCCAGGGCGTAGACCGAGGCCCAGCCGGCCTCGACCTCCTGCGAGGGCGCCAGCACGCCGTCGGCGAACTCGAAGGCCGCGGACTGGTCGTAGGTCACACCCTCGTTGTTGATCGTCAGGTAGCCGGGCACCTTCGGGATGCTCAGGCCTCCGCCGGTCCAGGTGCTGCCGACCTCGCCGGTGACGCCCTGCGTGGGGGTGCCGACGGTGCAGCCGACCGGCGTGATGCCGTCGGTGAACGGGTCGCCGGGATCGGCGATCGTGCCGCCCGGGTCCTCGGTCGGGTCCTCGGTCGGGTCCTCGGTCGGGTCCTCGGTCGGGTCGGTCGTCGGGTCGGTCTCGGTCGGGTCGGACGTCGGGTCGTCGGTCTGCGAGGACTCCCCCTCGCCGGCGGTGTCGTCGCCGTCGTCGGTGAGGCCGCGGACGACGAAGAACGAGCCGATGCCGATGGCGACGACGAGCAGCACCGCGAGCACCACGAGGCCGACGGTCTTGCCACCGCCTCCCCGGGCCGCCGGCGGCGGAGCGCCGAACGGCTGCGCGAACTGCTGCGGGGAGGACGCGCCGGGCGGCTGGTAGCCCTGGTAGGGCGCCGGCTGCTGCTGCCAGCTCGGCTGGGACGGCGGTGGCTGCGGCGGCGTGGACCAGCCGACCTGGGTCGGCTCGGCCGACAGCGGGCTCGACGGCGGCGGGGTCGGCGGCGGGCTCGACGGCGGGGGCCCGCTCGGTCCGCCGGCCACGACCGTGTGGTCGCTCTCGGGCGGCTCCGGCTCCTGGGAGGCGCCCGGGAAGACGGTGGGGGCGGCGAAGGGGTCGCCGGCGCCGGGGACCGGTGGCTTCGGCGGGCCGCCGAACGGGTTGTCGGTGACGTCGTCGCCCCACGCCTGACCGTCCCAGTAGCGGTAGGCGCCCGGCTGACCGGACGGATCGGGGTACCAGCCAGGAGTCGCCACGGGCGGGAGTCTAGTGAAGGAGCGCCCGCCGGGTCGGTTCATCCGCCGGGGAGGACGCCTGGCTCAAGAACCCCTGGGCGACGAGCTCCCTGACCACCGGCAGGTAGGTGTCGCGGGTGGTGTCGACGTCGAGCTCGAGGAGGTCGGCGAGCGCGTCGAGGATGGCCCCGACCGACAGGTCGCCGTCGCTGGCCCCCACGAGCGCGGCCTCGACCGTGTCGGCCGTGCGGGCCCGTCGGAAGCCGAGCTGCTGGCGCAGCACGATCGTCTCCGGGTGCTCGGCGCCGACCGGCCCGTGGGTCTCCTGGACGACGTCCGGGCGGGCCACCAGGTGGTCGTCGACGTCGGCCTCGGCCCGCACGGCCGTGCCCCAGTCACGGACGGCCGGGGCGATGGGCTGCTCGACGTCGTAGGGCCACTCGAGCAGCTCGCGGCGGCCCGGCGAGCTCGTCGCGTGCAGGTTGATCCAGCCGAAGCCGATCGCCTCGATGCCCTGCTCGTCGAACCACGACAGCCAGGTGTCGTAGCGGTCGAGGTAGTCGGGGCCGCCGTGGCGGCCGGAGTCCTTGAGCCACAGCTCGACGTAGGCCGACGGGTCGAGCACCTCGCGCTGGACGACGAGCGCGTCGTGGTCGTCGGGCAGCCAGCCGGCGAGCCGCTCGTCCCACGGGCGGTCGCGCTCGATGACCCAGTTGGCGAGCACCTGGCACCAGCCGCCGGGGGCGAGGTGTCGCGGCGCGGTGCGCACGACGTGCTCGACGACCTGGTCGCCGGGTAGGCCGGAGTCGCGGTAGACGAGCCGCTCGCCGGTCGCGGGGCTGATGACGAACGGCGGGTTGGTCGCGATGAGGTCGAACCTCTCGCCGCGGACGGGCTCGAAGAACGAGCCGTCGCGCACGTCGACGTCGACCTCGTTGAGCGCGGCGTTGAAGCGGGTGACGGCGAGCGCGCGCGCGTTGACGTCGGTGGCCACGACCCGGCCCGCGTGCCGCGCCAGGTGCAGGGCCTGGACGCCGCAGCCGGTGCCGAGGTCGAGGGCGCTGCAGACCGGTTCGCGGATGGTGAGCTGGGCGAGCGACGTCGAGGCCGGGCTGATGCCGAGCACGTGGTCGCTCGTGACCCGCTGCGGGCCGCCGTCGAGGCCGGGCGTCAGGTCGCTGACGACCCACAGGTCGTCGTCGGCGCCGTCGGCGCCCGTGGCGGCGTAGGGCCGGCAGTCGAGCCGTGCGGCGACCTCGCCGACGCTGCGCTCGAGCAGGCCGGCCACGGCGAGCCGGTCGACGAGTCCGGGCAGTGCCCGCTCGGCGTCGGCGAGCGGCACGGTGGTCTGGAGCAGGAAGAGGCGCACCAGGGTCTCGAGCGGGCTGCCGCCGGCCGTCGCGGTGCGGCCGGGCGCCGTCTCGTTGCGGGCCAGGGCGTCGTGGGCGCGGGGTCCGAGGAGGCCGGCGACACCGTCGTAGGTGAAGCCGGCCGCGACGAGCGCCGAGCGGAGTGCGGGGGCGAGGGCGGGGTCCACCCGACCATCCTGGCTGATCGCCTCCACGGCGCGCCGTCCAGACCTACGCTGCCGGCATGCCCCCCACCTGCCGCTCCCCCCGCCGCGCCTGTCTCGGGTTGCTCACGACGGCGTCGACCGCCGCCCTCCTCGTCGTCCCCGTCGTCCGAGCCGACGTCGCGAGCGCGGCACCGTGCCTCCTGCCGCCCCTGACCTGCATCACCTCGCCCGCGGCGACGACGCCGCCGACGATCCCGACGCCGGCCCGGATCGGCGCCACCGTCACCGCGACACCCCCGACGTGGGACCAGCCGACCGCGACGACCACCGGGTGGCAGTGGCTGCGCGACGGACAGCCGATCGTCGGCGCCACGAGCCAGAGCTACACGCTCGTGTCGCAGGACTACGACCAGGTCCTGTCGGTGCGCGCGTCCGGCGCCAGCCCTGGCTCGCTCGCCCCGGGCCAGGCCACCTCGGCCGAGGTCGAGCCGGTGCTCGGCGAGCAGATCACGGCCTCGGCACCGCCGGCCGTCTCCGGCTCGCCGACCGTCGGCGGCACGCTCACGACGACGTCGGGCTCGTGGGGCGAGCCGCAGCCCGACTTCACCTACCGGTGGTACCGCACCAACGCGACCGCGACCGGGTGGGAGGCGATCGCCGACGCCACCACGACCACCTACCGCCCGGTGGCCGGCGACTCCGGGCGGGTCCTGGCCGTGCTGGTCACCGCCGACCGGGTCGGCTACGAGCGCGGCGCCGCCGTCTCGAACCTGGTCGTGGTGCCGAAGGCGAAGACCTCCGTGGCCCTGACGCTGACCAGGGCGACGGTCAAGAAGTCGCAGGCGCCCACCGTGCGGGTGCAGGTGCGCAGCGGCGCGGGGCTCGCGCCGACCGGGCCGATCACAATCCGCGACGAGGCGCGCTCGGTGCGCGTCGTCCGGATGGTCAGGGCGGCGCGTGGGGTCACGACGATCACGCTGCCGCGCCAGGGCGTCGGCCGCCACCGGCTCACCGCCGTCTACGGCGGCGACGTCGCCCACGCCGCGTCGACCTCGTCCGTGCGGGTGCTCACCGTCACCCGCTGACCGTCACCCGCCGACCGCCTCGAGCCCGGCGGTGCCGCACCACCGCGGCGCCGGGCCTCCTGCGCCGGACGCACCACGGCCCGTCGTCCGAGGACGACGGGCCGTGGTGGTGTGGACGTGGGTCAGACAACGCCCCCAGCGGCCGGGACGTCGTCGGACAGGTCGGAGCTGCGACGCTTCGACACCACGACCGCACCGGCGATGATCGCGACCGCGACGAGCGCGATCAGGATGCGCACGACATCGTTCTGGTCGTCGCCCACGCTCAGCGAGACCACGGCGCTGGCGATCAGCAGCGAGACCAGGTTCATCACCTTGATCAGCGGGTTGATCGCCGGCCCCGCGGTGTCCTTGAACGGGTCGCCGACGGTGTCGCCGATGACCGTGGCGGCGTGCGCCTCGGACCCCTTGCCGCCGTGGTTGCCGTCCTCAACGAGCTTCTTGGCGTTGTCCCACGCGCCACCGGCGTTGGCCAGGAAGACGGCCATCAGCGTGCCCGTGCCGATGGCTCCTGCGAGGAAGCCGGCGAGGGCGGTGGGACCGAGGCCGAAGCCGACGGCGATCGGCGCCAGCACGGCCAGGATGCCGGGCGTGACCAGCTCGCGCAGCGAGTCGCGCGTGACGATGTCGACGACCTTGCCGTACTCGGGACGACCGGTGCCCTCCATGATCCCGGGGATCTCACGGAACTGGCGCCGGACCTCGTAGACGACGGCCGCGGCCGCCCGGGCCACGGCGTTGATGGCCAGGCCCGAGAACAGGAACACCACCGCGGCACCGATGAGCACGCCGACGATGACCGCGGGGTTGAAGACGCTGAAGTCGAGCAGGTAGAGCTCGTCGAGGTCGGGGTTGGCCTTGTCGAGCGCCTCGGAGACCGACGTCGCGTAGGAGCCGAACAGCGCCGTGGCCGCCAGCACCGCGGTGGCGATGGCGATGCCCTTCGTGATGGCCTTGGTGGTGTTGCCGACGGCGTCGAGGTCGGTGAGGATCTGCGCGCCCTCCTCGCTCACGTCGCCGGACATCTCCGCGACGCCCTGGGCGTTGTCGGAGACCGGGCCGAAGGTGTCCATCGCGACGATCACGCCGACGGTGGTGAGCAGTCCGGTGCCGGCCAGGGCGACGGCGAACAGCGAGACGCCGAGCGTGGCGCCACCGAGCAGGTAGGCCCCGAACACGGCCGCTCCGATGACCAGCGTCGTGTAGACGGCCGACTCGAAGCCGACCGAGAGCCCGGAGAGGATGACGGTGGCCGCACCGGTGAGCGAGGTGCGACCCACGCCCTTGACCGGCTCGTACTCGGTGCCGGTGTAGTAGCCGGTGAGCGCGAGGATGCCCGCGGACATGACGATGCCGATGACGACGGCCAGGGAGGCGATGACGGCCGGGTTGCCGTCGATCTCGGCGAACGCCGGGCCGAAGTCGGCGAAGTCGGTGGGCAGGTAGATGAACGACAGGACGACGCTCGCCACCGCCGCGATGCCCGAGGACAGGTAGAAGGACCGGTTGATCGTGGTCAGTCCGTTGACGCCCGGCGTCGGCTTGGTCAGGTAGACGCCGGCGACGGCGGTGAGCGCACCGATGGCCGGGATGAGCAGCGGGTAGACGAGGCCCTTGTCGCCGAACACCTGGGAGCCGAGGATCAGCGCCGCGACCAGGGTCACGGCGTAGGACTCGAACAGGTCGGCCGCCATGCCGGCGCAGTCGCCGACGTTGTCGCCGACGTTGTCGGCGATCGTCGCGGCGTTGCGCGGGTCGTCCTCGGGGATGTTCTGCTCGACCTTGCCCACGAGGTCGGCGCCGACGTCGGCGGCCTTGGTGAAGATGCCGCCACCGACCCGCATGAACATGGCGAGCAGCGCGGCGCCGAAGCCGAAGCCCTCGAGCACGTCGGGGGCCTCGTCCTGGAAGAACAGCACCACCAGGCTGGCGCCGAGCAGGCCCAGGCCGACGGTGAGCATGCCGACCATCGCGCCCGTGCGCAGGCCGATGCGCATCGCGGGCTCGCGGCCGCCGGGCTCGTTGGCCGCGGCGGCGACGCGGAGGTTGGCGCGCACCGCGAGCGACATGCCCAGGTAGCCGACGGCAGCCGAGAAGCCGGCACCGATGACGAAGAAGATCGAGCGGAAGATCCGCACCGTGGTGTCGTCGGCCGGCAACGCCAGCAACCCGAAGAAGGCGACCACGGCGAAGATCGCCAGCGTCCGGAACTGCCGCTGCAGGTAGGCGTCGGCGCCCTCCTGGACCGCCTGGGCGATGGTCTTCATGTTGTCGCTGCCCTCGCCGGCCGCCAGCACCTCCTGGCGGAACAGGTAGGCCATCGCGAGCGCGCCGAGCGAGATCGCCGCGACGACGAGCACCAGGACCAGGTTGCCCCCGGCCAGCTCGACGTTGCCATCCACGGCTGCGGGATGAATCCCGACCATGCTTCCTCCTGCGTATTGGGGGCGGGCGCCGATGCGCCATGAGGGCCGACCGGTGTCGGTGTGACTCAGGTCTCGTGTGGAACGGAGCGGAGTTTACGCACGAGTCACCCCCGCAGGGGCACAGGGTGTGACGTGGACCACGTCTTGTCGCCCGGCGGGGTGAACCCGGTTTCAGGGCGCGCAAGAGCCGCGCGTCGTCGCGAGGGCGACACGCGCGGCAGGAGGCCGGTCAGGCCAGGGCCGACTCGGCCGAGGAGTGGATGACGAAGACCTTCGCCAGACCGGTGATGCGGAAGATCTTCAGCAGGCGGTCCTGGTTGCACACCAGGCTCAGCGAGCCGTCGTGCGCGCGCACCTTCTTCAGGCCGCCGACGAGCACGCCCAGGCCGGTGGAGTCGAGGAACTCGACCGCCTCCATGTCGACCACGAGGTCGTACGAACCGGCCGCGACGAGCTCGGTGATCTTGTCGCGCAGCTTGGGCGCGGTGTAGACGTCGATCTCACCGCCGACAGCGATGATCGTGCGTCCGTCGACGGCGCGCGTCTCGAGACTCAGGTCCACGTGGATCTCCGGGGGAGGGAGCAGCAGGGCGGGTACATCCAACCACGCCACCTGTCAGCGCGCACAGACAAGGTCCTTTCCCCACCTCTGCTGTCGGGACCCTGTGCCACCATCGCCAGCATGCCCGGAGCCACTGCCACCACCGCTCCCGGGCCCGGCGCACCGCGGCGCGAGCCGATCGCCGACCTCGTCGCCCGCCTCGCCGCCGTCCCGGGCCGCGACGGCCGGCTGACCCACCTCGACGTGCGTCCGGCGCGGGCCGCCGTGCACGACGACTGGCCGGCCTGGGCCGACCCCGCGCTCGTCGAGGCCCAGGTCGCGCGCGGCGTCGTCCGGCCGTGGTCGCACCAGGTCGAGGCCGCCGACGCGGCGTGGCACGGACGGCACGTCGTGGTGGCGACGGCCACGGCGTCCGGCAAGTCGCTGGCCTACCAGCTGCCCGCCCTCTCGGCCGCCGCAGCGGCGCGCGGCGACCGCGGACAACGCGGTGCCAGCACCCTCTACCTCGCCCCTACCAAGGCCCTCGCGCACGACCAGCTGTCGTCGTTGCGCACCCTGCGGCACGCCACCCGCATCACCACCTGCGACGGCGACAGCAGCCGCGACGAGCGCGACTGGGCCCGGGCGCACGCCGAGTACGTGCTCACCAACCCCGACATGCTGCACCGCTCGATCCTGCCCGGCCACGAGCGCTGGGCGGCGTTCTTGTCGACGCTGCGCTACGTCGTCGTCGACGAGTGCCACCACTACCGCGGGGTCTTCGGGGCCCACGTGGCCCACGTGCTGCGCCGCCTGCGCCGGGTGTGCGCCGACCTCGGCGCCCACCCCACATTCGTGCTCGCCTCGGCCACCACCGCCGAGCCGGCCGTCACCGCGAGCCGGCTCACCGGCCTCGACGTCGCCGCCGTCACCCGCGACGGCTCGCCGCGCGGCGAGCTGACGGTCGCCCTGTGGGAGCCACCCCTGACCTCGCACACCAACGAGTTCGACGCCCCGGTGCGCCGCGCGGCCACCAGCGAGACGGCCGACCTGCTGGCCGACCTGGTCTCCAACGACGTGCACACCCTCGCGTTCGTGCGGTCGCGCTCGGGCGTCGAGCAGGTGGCGATGGCGGCCTCCGAGCTGCTCGAGGAGGTCGACCCGGCGCTCGCCTCTCGGGTCGCGGCCTACCGCGGCGGCTACCTGCCCGAGGAGCGCCGCGCCATCGAGGCAGCCCTGCGGCGCGGCGACCTGATGGGGCTCGCGGCCACCAACGCCCTCGAGCTCGGCATCGACGTCAGCGGGCTCGACGCCGTCGTCGTCGCCGGGTTCCCCGGCACCCGGGCCGCGCTGTGGCAGCAGCTCGGCCGCGCCGGCCGTGGCTCGCAGGACGCTCTCGGCGTGCTGGTCGCCCGCGACGACCCGCTCGACACCTACCTCGTGCACCACCCCGAGGTGCTGCTCGGCCAGCCGGTCGAGGCCCAGGTCTTCGACCCCGACAACCCGCACGTGCTCGGCCCGCACCTGTGCGCGGCCGCGCAGGAACGACCGCTCGTCGAGGCCGACCTGCCCGGGTTCGGCGCAGGCGCCCGCGGCGTCGTCGACCTGCTGACCGAGCGCGGCCTGCTGCGTCGGCGCGGCACCCGCGGCTGGTACTGGACCGACCGTCAACGGGCAGCCGACCTCGTCGACATCCGCGGCGCGGGCGGCGCGGCGGTCTCGCTCGTCGAGGCCGGCACCGGTCGCGTCGTCGGCACGGTCGACGGCGGTCGCGCCCACACCCACGCCCACGTGGGCGCCGTCTACGTGCACATGGGCGAGTCGTGGCTGGTCACCGAGCTCGACCTCGACGAGCGCGTCGCCACGATCGAGCGCCGCGACCTCGGCTACACCACGTCGGCTCGCGAGGTCACCGACATCACCGTCGTCAGCGACGAGGCCGACCAGCTGCACCGGTCGTGGGGCGCGTGCCGGCTCTCGTTCGGACAGGTCGAGGTCTCCTCGCAGGTCGTCTCGTTCCTCCAGCGTCGTCAGCCCTCGGGCGAGGTGGTGGCCGAGCACCCGCTCGACCTGCCCGCGCGCACCCTGCTCACCGCGGCCGTGTGGTGGACCGTGCCCGACGCGGTGCTCGCCGCGGCCGGCCTCGCCGGTGCGCCCGGTGCCCCCGGGTCTGCGGAGACCGGGGTCGACCTGCCCGGCGCCGCGCACGCTGCCGAGCACGCCGCGATCGGCCTGCTGCCCCTCGTCGCCACCTGCGACCGCTGGGACATCGGCGGCGTCTCGACGGCACGCCATGCCGACACCGGGGCGCTGACCGTGTTCGTGCACGACGGCCAGCCCGGCGGCGCCGGGTTCGCCGAGCGCGGGTTCAGGGCCGCCCACCGGTGGTGGCGAGCCACCCGCGACGCGATCGCCTCCTGCGAGTGCGAGCACGGCTGCCCGTCGTGCGTGCAGTCGCCCAAGTGCGGCAACCAGAACAACCCGCTCGACAAGGCCGGAGCCGTGCGGCTGCTCGACGCCCTGCTGGCCGACGCCGACGCCGACCCGGCGCCGCCGGCCGTGGCCGCCGTGGCCGGGTGACCCCGGCGCCGGTCGGTCAGCCGCCGACGGGGCCGGCCCGCGCCTCGGCGACCAGGTCGCCCGTCTGACCGAGCCACCGTGGCCCGGTGACCTCGACGCCCACCCGCACCTCGCGCCCGCGGACGACGCACGAGGTGAGGGCGGCGTCGTTGGCCGTGGCGATGGTCGCGGCCGCACCGCAGGCGTCGCCGCCGCGAGCGGCGGTCTCGGCGGCTGCAAGAGCAGCCAGGTCGGCCGCCGCCTGGGCTGTGCGGTGGGCGACCAGCAGGGCCCCGACGACGCCGAGCGCGGCGCCCACGAACAGCAGCAGACCGGCGAGCGCGACCGTCAGCAGGGTCGCCGCCCCGCGGTCGTCGTGCCGCCGCGACGACGTCACGGGTCGTCCTCGGCGAGCGCGACGGCCTCGGCGTGCACGGTGACCGACGGCAGGAAGCCGAACAGGCCGGCCGGTCCGTCGACCCGGGCCGAGGCCGTCGCGACGACCTGCTCGCCCGACGTCGTCACCTGCACCCGTGCCCCCGGTGGCGCCACCCGGGTGCCGGCGGCGACCGCCGCACCGGTGTCGTCGCCGCGGGCCATCGCCCGGGCCGTCTCGCGGGCGGCGTCGACCGTGCGCACCTGCGCGGCCCCGACGGAGAGGAGCCAGACCAGGCCGACGGTGACCGCGAGCAGCAGCGGCAGCGCCATGGCCAGCTCGGCGGTGACGGCGCCACGCTCGACGCGGCTCCGGCTCACCCGATGCCCAGCAGCCCGAGCACGTGGTCGAACAGGGTCTTGAGCAGCTTGTCGCCGAACCCGCCGGACAGCAGCGTGTAGAGCAGGCCGGCCAGGCCGGCCCCCGCCGCGGTGCCGACGGCGTACTCGGCGGTGGTGATGCCGCGCTCGTCGCGCGGGTGGATGCGGGTGGTGCGGGCGAGATGGGTCACGGACGTTCTCCTGGGTGCGGGGCCGCCCCGTGCGGCCCGTCGACGTCGACCCTGCGCCGTCGCGCCGGTGACCGCGACCGCGCGACCTGCGGCTGTGGAGAACCCTGCACGGGAGCCGCCCTGTGGACGCTTCCGGGACGGTTCCACAGCCCTCGAGCGGCATCGGGGCCGCCCGGGGCACGCGCTCACCACGCGATCGACTCCAGCAGCGCCGCCACCAGCGGCACGATGCCGATCAGCACGAACGACGGCAGCAGGCACAGCCCGAGCGGCACCGCCGCCTTGACGCCGACGGCCCGGGCGCGGTCCTCGACGTCGGCTCGCGCGCGACGGGCCAGGTCGTCGGCGAGCCGCTCGACGGCGGCGGCCACGGGCGCGCCGGAGTCCTGCGCACGGGCCATCGTGCGGCCGAGCGGCGCGAGGTCGGCGTCGGCGGCGAGGTCGGCCCAGACCGTCGCTGGAGCCACGCCGAGCTGCAGTCGCGCCACGACGGGACCGAGCCGGTCGGCGGCGGCTCCGGGCAGGGCGCGCGCCACCAGGCCGACGGCCTCGGCCGACGCCGCCCCGGACCGCAGCGCGGCCGCGAGCAGCGCGACGACAGCCGGGAGGTCACGGCGCACCTCCGCGCGGCGTCGCCGGGCGTCGGGCGGCTCGGAGCGCCCCACGACCACCCACACCGCAGCGGCCGCCACGACCCCGGCCACGAGGCCGGCCGAGCCGCCCACGAACGTAGCGCCCGCTGCCCCGGCGAGGCCGCTCCACAGCGCGCGGTGGCGGCGCAGCCACCCGTCGTCCGACGGCGCCGCCCCGGCTGCCGGACGACGCCCCGGGCGTGGCCGTGGCGGCACGGCGACGACGACGGCCAGCGCCGCCGCAAGGCTCGCGATGGCGCCGGCGCTCACCGGTCGACCTCGCGGGCGAGGGCCTCGATCCACGCCAGGCCGGCCAGCATCAGCGCCAGCCCGAGGACGAGGCAGCCGAGGCCGACGGGGTGACCGAGCAGGAAGCCCCACGGGTCTCCCCCGGCACCGTTGCCCATCGCCAGCGCCAGCAGCGGCAGCACCGCGACGAGGCGGGCCGTGGCCCGCGCCGAGGACAGCTCGCCCCGGACGACGCGCGCCGTGGCCTGGGCGTCGCGCAGCCCGACGGCGACCCGCTCGAGGGTGTCGGCGAGCCCCTCACCGGTGCGCGACGAGACCTGCCAGGCGGCGGCGACGACCCGCAGGTCGGCCGCGCCGGGCACGGTCGCCAAGTTGCGCCAGGCGACCGGCACGTCAGCACCGACCCGGTGCGCCTCGGCCACGGTGGCCAGGGCCGGCCAGTCGAGTGCGGCACGGTCGAGGGCGACGGCGGGTGGTCGTCCGGCGGAGAGCTCGGCGGCCAGGGCCTCGCACGTCTCGAGCACCCGGCCCGCCGTCACGGCGGCTGCCAGCCGGCGGGCGCGGGCCTGCCACAGGCGCCGCGCGACCGGCGTCACCACCGCTGCGACGCACGCCAGCGCCACGAGCCGCGGCGAGGCCCCGCCGACGAGGACGACGACCGGCAGCGCCACGACCGCGAGGCCCCACCGCGACGCCCCCGCCCGCCGGACGGCGCGCACCCGCGGCGGGGCCGCCGCGACCACCGCGGCCGCGGCGCAGACCGCGGCGACGAGCGTCCAGGTCGTCGCGGTCATCGCTCGCCCTCGCCGAGCCGGTCGAGGAGGCGCTCGAGCCCGGGCCCCTCGTCGAGCCGGAGGGTGGGTCCGACCGACACGGCGACCTGCATCGAGACCAGGCCGGCGTCGTCGCGCACCGGCACGGCCAGCTCGGCGACCCGGCGGGTGCCGTCGCGCCGCCGCGCGAGGTGGACGACGACGTCGACCGCCGACGCCAGCTGGCTGTGCGCGGCCTCGCGCCCGAGACCCGCCGCCAGCGCCAGCGCCTCGACCCGGGCCGGGACGTCGACCGCGGAGTTGGCGTGGAGCGTGCCGCAGCCGCCCTCGTGCCCGGTGTTCAGCGCGGCGAGCAGCTCGACGACCTCGCCGCCGCGGACCTCGCCGACGACCAGCCGGTCGGGTCTCATGCGCAGCGCCTGCCGCACGAGCGTGCGCAGGCCGATGGCCCCGGCGCCCTCGGCGTTGGGCGGTCGGGCCTCGAGGCCGACGACGTGCGGGTGGTCGGGCCGCAGCTCGGAGGAGTCCTCGACGACGACCAGGCGCTCGCCCGGCGGGACCCGCTGGAGCAGTGCCGCGAGCAACGTGGTCTTGCCGGTGCCGGTGCCCCCGCTGACCAGGAAGGCCAGGCGCGCGCCGACGATCCGCTCGAGCAGCCGGGCCAACGGCTCGCCGAGGGTGCGTGCGGCGACGAGCTCGTCGAGCGTGAACCCGCCGCGGCGTGGTACCCGCAGCGAGATCACGGTGCCGGGCCGGGCGATCGGTGCCAGCACGGCGTGGAACCGGGTGCCGTCGGCGAGCCGGAGGTCGACGAACGGCGCGGCGTCGTCGAGGCGGCGCCCGCCGATCGCGGCCAAGCGTTGCGCGAGCCGTCGCACGGCGGCCTCGTCGGGGAAGGTGACCGGGCTGCGCTCGAGCCCGTCGCCGCGGTCGAGGTAGACCTCGCCCGAGCCGTTGACGACGACGTCGGTGACGCCGGGCAGCCCGAGGAGGGGCTCGAGCGGGCCTGCGCCGACGACGTCGCGCCGCAGCGCCTCGTGCACGGCGAGCACCGTGGCGTCGCCGACCGGGCGTCCGGTGTCGCGCAGTGCCTCGGCGACGCGGTGGGGCGTGAGGTCTCCCGGCGTGCTCGCCAGGCGCTCGCGGACGGCGTCGACGAGGCCGGCCGGCAGCTCGTCGATCATGCGGCGGCACCGTCGATCGAGCCGAGGCGGGCGAGGAGGTCGCGACAGGAGCGGGCCAGCCCCCCGCGCGGGAAGCGGACGGGACCGAGGCCGAGGTCGATCGCCTCGTCGATGCCGCGCTGGTGCGGCACCGAGCCGACGACGGCCACCCCGGTGGCGGCGGTCAGGTCGCGGTCGTCGAGGTGACCGCCCCGCTGCACGAGGCCGAGCGTCGCGCGACCGTCGTGCCGGGCGCAGACCCGGGCGGCGGAGGCGATGCCCGCGACGGTGGCGACCGTGCACACCAGCAGGACGTCGCACCGGGCGACGACCTCGTCGACCAGCGGGTCGGCGATGCGGGGGACGTCGACGACGACGACGTCGTGGCCGCGCCGGGCGGCCGAGAGGGCCTCGCGCACGGCGAACGGCTGCAGCACCGCGGGTGCCCCGGCGTACCAGGTGAGCACCCCCAGCGTGCCTCGGCGCGGCAGCGCCTCGCGGAGGGCCCGGGCGCTGAGCCGGCCGGTGGTCTGGCACAGCGCGTCCCACCGGAAGCCGTCGTCGCCGTCGAGGCCGAGCACCCGGTCGAGCCCGGGCCCGAGGGGGTCGCAGTCGACGACGACCGTGTCGCCGTCGAGCGCGGCGACCTGGCCGAGGGCGCAGGCGAGCGTGGTGGCACCGGCTCCGCCCGACCCGCCGACGACACCCACGACCAGGCTGCGCGGACGGCCCACCTCGCCGAGATCGGTGAGCACCTCGACGACCCAGCCCTCGGAGCGCGGGAGCTCGGCGACGTTCTCGGCCCCGAGGCCGACGGCGGACCGGAAGAGCTCGTCGGGCGTGGTGCCCCAGCTGAGCACGTGGACGCCGTCGCGCCGGTCGGGCGTGAGGCCGGCGAGGGCGCCGGCGACGTCGGCGCCGACGAGGACGACGGGCGCACGGGTCCAGGAGCGGAGCGCGGCAGCGGGCTCGGCCACCACCTCGGGCGTGACGCCCGCCGCCGCGGCGAGCCGGAGGAGCTCGTCGCGCAGGGCGGGGTCGGCGGTGACGACGAGCGGCGCCCGTGACGGGTCACGAGCCGGATCGCGTGACGGATCTCGAGGCGGAGGCGACGGAGCGGTGGACGGGTCGGGTTCATGGCGGCGGGCTGCCGATCGTGTGGTCATGGAGCGGGGCTGCCCTGAACGTAGGCGGGCCCACCCCCAGCCGCCGGAGCCCTGTGGACAACCTCCGGGAATCGCCGTCTGTGGACGATTCCGGGACGTTTCCACAGCGTGGCCACCGCTCCGCCGCGGCGCCCGCACCTACGATGAGGGCATGGCACGCGCCGCGGCCTTCTTCGACCTCGACAAGACGATCATCGCCAAGTCGAGCACGCTCGCGTTCTCGAAGCCGTTCCAGGCCGGTGGCCTGATCTCGCGCCGGGCGGTGCTCCGCTCGGTCTACGCGCAGTTCGTCTTCCTCGCCGGCGGCGCCGACCACGACCAGATGGAGAAGCTGCGCCAGTTCATGTCGAGCCTGGTGGCCGGCTGGGACGTCGCGACGGTCCGCGAGATCGTCGCCGAGACGTTGCACCACGTGGTCGACCCGATCGTCTACGACGAGGCGGTGAGCCTCATCGCCGAGCACAGCCTGGCCGGTCTCGACGTCGTCATCGTGTCGGCGTCCGGCACCGAGGTGGTCGAGCCGATCGGTGAGCTGCTCGGCGCCGACCACGTGGTGGCCTCGCGGCTGCAGGTGGTCGACGGCAAGTACACCGGCGAGATCGACTACTACGCCTACGGCAAGGAGAAGGCCCGCGCCATCCGGTCGCTGGCCGACGAGCGCTGCTACGACCTCGCGCTGTGCCACGGCTACAGCGACTCGGTGACCGACGTGCCGATGCTCGAGATCGTCGGCCACCCCCACGCGGTCAATCCCGACAAGGACCTCCGCAAGGAGGCTGCGGCGCGCGGCTGGCCGGTGCTGGAGTTCGACAAGCCCGTCGCCCTGCGCGCCCGCGTGCCGCTGCCGCCGACCGGGCCGACCCTCGCCGCGCTCGCCGTCGGCGGCGCCGTCACCGTCGGCGGCGTGCTGTGGGCCCAGAGCCGCCGGCGCCAGCACGGCGGCGCCTGAGCCGCCCGGGCCTCACGCGCTCTCGGCGTGGGTCGGGTAGTCGATGTAGCCGCGGTCGCCGCCGGTGTACCAGGTGGCCTGGTCGTCGGGCGCGAGCGGCAGGTGGTCGCGCAGGCGCTCGACGAGGTCGGGGTTGGAGATGAAGGCCCGCCCGAAGGAGACGAGGTCGGCGCCGAGGCCGAGCCAGTGGTCGGCGGCCTCGCGGTCGGCCTGCTTCGGACCGCCGGGGTGCACCGGGTTGACGATCATGGTGCCGGGCCAGGCGCGCCGCAGCTCGACGAGCACGTCCTCGTCGGTGGTGGCCTCGAGGTGCACGTAGGCGAGGTCGAGGGGGGCGAGCTCGGCGAGGAGCGCGAGGTAGGTCTCGCGGACGTCGGTCTCGCCGGCGCCCCAGATGCCCGAGCCGGGCGAGAGCCGGATGCCGGTACGGGCCGGCCCGACCGCGTCGACGACGCCGGTCACCGCCTCGACGGCGAAGCGGACGCGGTTGGCGACCGAGCCGCCGTAGCGGTCGGTGCGCAGGTTCGCGTCGGTGGAGAGGAACTGGGTGATGAGGTAGCCGTTGGCGCCGTGCAGCTCGACGCCGTCGAACCCGGCGTCGACGGCGCGCGTCGCGGCCGCGGCGTAGGAGGCCGCCTCGCCGGGCACCTCGTGGGTCTCCAGGGCTCGGGGCAGGGGCGCGTCGGCCAGGCCGGTGGGCGTGAACACCTGGCCGGTCGCCGGGACGGCGGACGGCCCGACCGGCTGCAGGCCGGTGGTGTCGGCGTGCGAGACGCGGCCGCCGTGCATGAGCTGGGCGAAGATCCGCCCGCCGGCGGTGTGGACGGCGTCCGTGACCGGACGCCACGCGGCCACCTGCTCGTCGGTGTGGAGCCCGGGGGTGCCCGGGTTCGACTGGCCCTGCAGGCTCGGCTGCACGCCCTCGCTGACGAGGAGGCCGGCACTGGCGCGTTGCGCGTAGTAGGTCGCCATGGACGGCGTCGCGAGGCCACCGGCTGCCGCACGTACGCGGGTCATCGGGGCCATGACCACGCGGTTGGGCAGGGGGAGTCCGGACAGGTCGTGGGTGTCGAAGAGGTTGCTCATGCCCCTACGATGAACCCTGACACTGACGTCAGAGGCAAGTCTTGGGAGGCAGATCACGTGCAGGCGACCACGATGCGCATCGGCGAGCTCGCCGAGCGGGCCGGCGTGAGCGTGCGCTCGCTGCGCTACTACGAGGAGCAGGGCCTCCTGGCCTCCACCCGCAGCCCGTCGGGGCAGCGCCACTACGTCGAGAGCGACGTCGGCCACGTGATGTTTCTGCAGCGCATGTACGCCGCGGGCCTCTCGAGCCGCACCATCCTCGAGGTGATGCCGTGCGCCACGGCCCCCAGCGAGGCCAACTCCGACGCCGCCTTCGAGCGCCTCGTGCTCGAGCGCGACCGGCTCAGCGCCCACATCGACGAGCTGACCCGCACCCGCGAGGCCCTCGACCGGCTGATCGTGCTCAACCGCGACCACCGTGAGCGCACGTTCGGGGCCTCGGTCCCGGGCTGATCCTCCGAGGTGGAACCTTCCACCTCCCCACCGCGCGCCCGCGCTCCTAGCGTCGACCCATGAGCTACGACCACCTCGGCTACACCGCGGAGAAGGCGGGCGGCGCGATCTCCCACGCCTCGGCGGAGACGCCTGCCGTCGCGCTGCGCCTCGTGACGACGTACGACGACCGCACCCGCCGCGTCGACATCGCGCTCGCCGGCCAGGAGTCGGTCAAGGTCGAGGACGGCGAGGCGACGAGGTTCCCCACCGAGCGGCTCTGGCCCGTCGTGCGCGAGCTGCTGCCGCCGATGCACCAACTGCAGGCCGACCCCGAGGGTCGCCCGGCCACCGACGACCGCGACCCCGGGCCCGGGTTCGCCGACGACTGCCGCGCCTTCGTCGCCCTGGCCACCGTCGTCGAGGAGAAGGTCAGCGTGCGTACCTGGCTCGCCACCGACGAGGAGCTGTGGTCGGTCACCCCGCAGTCCGACGGCACCACCGCCATCAGCCCGGCCCCCGACGGCGCCGTGGCCGACCTGCTGGTCTGGGACGTCACCGCCGCCCTCGAGGAGCTCGTCTCCCAGGCCGAGCGACGCGCGTCATGAGCACCACCATGAGCACCGCGTCATGAGCGCCGCCATGAAGGGCATGGACACCGAGGCCGGGCAGGCTGCGTCCGTCGAGCTCGACCAGGGCTCGCAGAAGATCGCCGAGCTCGCCACCCGCCTCGACCAGGCCTTGCACTCCTTCGCCTGGACCGGCCTCGACGCCGAGCGGACCTTCGACACCTGGCAGAGCTCGGAGCGGCCCGCCCTCGACGGCACGGTGGCCCAGCTCGCCCAGATGGCGCTGTTGATCCGGCAGGAGGCACAGGCACAAGACACCGTGTCCGGCCAAGGCGGCGGGACGACGTCGGCCGCCACGACCACGCCTGGCCGACAGGGCGGCGTCCTGGGCTTCCTGGGCAAGGTCGGCGACTTCATCACCACCCGCGTCGACGCCGCGATCAGCGGCGTCACCCGCACCCTCGGCCACGCGGGCGACTTCCTCGGCAAGGTCGGCGACGTGCTCACCGGTCGGGAGAACCACTCGGTCTCGGAGATCGCGGCCAGCGCCCTCTCGACGCTCGGCTCGGCGGTCGGCACCGTGGTCGACACGGTCGACGGCGAGGACAGCAACTGGTTCGGCGAGGGCACCGGCGTGGCCGGAGCACCGGTCGACGTGCCCACCGACCCCGCCCTGGGCACCGATGAGCGGCCGGCGGTCACGCGGCCGACCGACCTGGCGAGCATGATGCAGAGCGTCACCGACAGCTACCAGGTCGGCAGCCACGCCGAGGGGGGCGACGTCCGGATCACCCGCGTCGACAACGGCGCCGGCCCGGCCTACGTCGTCTCGATCCCGGGCACCGAGTCGTGGTCGCCGTCCGCCGGGCTCGAGCCGCGCGACCTGTCGGCCAACCTCGGCCTCGTGGCCGGCAACCCGACGGCGGCCGCCGAGTCGGTGCGGGCGGCGATGGCGGCAGCCGACATCCCGCCCGGCGCCCCGGTGATGCTCGTCGGGCACAGCCAGGGCGGCATCATCGCCGGCCAGCTGGCCTCCGACCCGGCCTTCGTGCGCGAGTTCGGCGTGACCAACGTGCTCACCTACGGCGCCCCGATCGACCACATGTCGCTCGCGCCGGGCGTCGAGGCGCTGCAGGTGCAGCACCGCTTCGACCTCGTGCCCCGGCTCGACCTCGGCGGCGTGACCCTCGACGGCACGAACCCGAACACGCCGGTCACCGCGGTCACGCTCGACAGCCCCGGTGGCGTGTTCGGCGTCGTCACCAACCACGACCACACGCAGTACTCGAACTCGGTGCGCGAAGCCATGGCCTCCGACACCGAGGCGGGTCGTATCCTGCGGGACTACCAGTCCACGCTGGCGCCGTTCCTGGTCTCGCCGACCGGGTCGGCCACCGCGATCGACGTCCCGGTGACCCGCCAGCCCCAGCCCTAGCCAGACAACGAGGTACGCCGTGGGCCTGCTGTCGAAGATGCTCGGCGGTCGCCCGGGCGAGACCGCGATCAACGAGACGATCAAGGACGCCGTCCGCGTGCTGCCCGGCGTCACCGGTCATACGCTGCGCTACAACCATCAACCAAATTCGTCGGGCGCAGTGTCCGGGCAAGTCGAGGTGGCCGACTCGGCCACGTTCCTCGAGGTGCTGCGGGTGCTGCGCCGCACCCTCGGCCCGCTGCTCGGCAAGGGTGCCGACGGAGTCACCTTCTACCTCACCGGCCGCACGCCCGACGGCGCGTCGGTGGCCCCGGGCGACCTCGGGCTCGTGCAGCCGCCGACCGGGCACGAGATCCAACGGCGGCTGCTCTCCTGACGAGACCGACGACGGACCACGTGCAGGTGGCGCCCAGGTCTCGAGGACCTGAGCGCCACCGCTGACACGTGAGACCGATGGCTACCAAGCGTGCAACTCTGCTTGCTGCCCCGGGAGCATCCCGAGGACAGGCGCCCTGTCGGAAGGGTGGTTCGCCGCGTGGGTACCCGGCTCACGTGCTGCTCTTGAGTTGTGCTATGTCCCATGTGTACGCCGGTGTGACGCCGGTTACAAGACTTGACTTTCGCGCCGGCGGCGAGGCGGCCGGTCAGCGGCGCACCGGACTCGCCTCGGCCGCGGCCGAGAACGCCTCGGCCGCGTAGAGGGTCCAGGCGTGCACCCCGGCCGCGCCGCCCTCGGCGTAGCCGCGCAGGTTCGACTCGTACGCCGCCCGCAGGGCCAGGTGGGCGGCCTCGGGGACGACGAGCGACTTGGCGTCGACGCCGCGGGCGACGAGCACGAGCCGCTCGACGGCGCGGGCGACGATGCCGTTGTGGGAGGCGAACGGCGCGGCGGTGACCAGCTCGGCGTGCACGAGACCCGCCACCAGCAGGGCCGGGGCCTCGGTGGTGGAGGTGAGCACCGAGGCGATGTCGCGCAGCCGGGCGGCCGACTCGGGGTCGCGGGGGCGACCGAGTCGCTCGGGGTCGACCGATGCGGCGCCGGCGAGCGCGTGCACCCGCGCGAGGGCCTGCAGCGGCGAGCGCCCCACCGTCGGCACGAGCGAGAGCAGCTCGGTCGAGACGCGCACGCTGTCGGCGGCGATCGCGTCGGCGGTGCCGGCGCGCACCTCGTCGAGCGACGACGTCGAACCCTCGAGCACGGCGCTGGCGTGGGCGCCGCGCAGCAACGACTCGGCGGTGGTCTCGGGCGTCGTCCGCCGCAGGCCGCGGTCGCGGAGCACCGTGTCGATGGAGTCGCGCGCCGCCGCGTAGGCCGAGGGGACGCCCTCGAGGGTCACCAGCCAGGCCAACGGGTCCGCGCTCACGCCGCCACGTTACTGATCACGGCTGCTCGCCGCTCGGGCGCCAGCGCGTCGAGCCCGACGACGCCGGTCCCGGCCGTACCATGGACAGCCATGGACGACGACCTGCAGCGCCGCGCGCGCTCCTTCGGCGGGGTGGCCGACGCCTACGACCGTGGCCGGCCGTCCTACCCCGACGACGCCGTGTCCTGGCTCCTCGGCACCGACCTCCGCGGCGGCACCGACGACCGCCCGCTCTCGGTGCTCGAGCTCGGCGCCGGCACCGGCAAGCTGACCGAGCGCCTCGTCGCCCTCGGCCACGACGTGCACGCCACCGAGCCCGACGAGCACATGCTGGCGATCCTGCGCGACCGGCTGCCCGGCGTCCGCACCTCGCGCACCGGCGCGGAGGAGATCCCGCTGGCCGACCGCTCGGTCGACGTCGTCGTCGCCGCGCAGTGCCTGCACTGGTTCGACCCCGAGACGGCCTTCGCCGAGATCGCCCGCGTGCTGCGCCCGGGCGGCCACCTCGCGGCCGCGTGGAACGTGCGCGACGAGCGCATCCCGTGGGTGCGCCGGCTCGGCCGCATCATCGGCACCCAGGACACCACCGCCACCGTGGCCACCACGCTGTCGGGCCTCGAGGAGTTCGCCGAGGTCGACGAGGCCTCGTTCAAGCACTGGCAGGTCGTCGATCGCCGCTCCATCCAGGACCTCGCCCGGTCGCGCTCGAACGTCGCCGTGCTGGACGACGCCGCCCGCGAGCAGCTGCTGGCCGACGTCCTCGCGCTCTACGACGACTACGGCCGCGGCATGGACGGCATGCAGCTGCCCTACCTGACCCGCTGCTACCGCACGGTCGTCGCCGACCGTCCCGAGCCGGTGGCCGTCGAGCCCGAGCCGGTGGAGCCACCGTTCGAGCCGACCGTGCCGATCGCGCTCGCCGGCGACGACCCGATGCACGACTCCGCCGACACGATCCCGCGCGTCGCCGCGGGTCTCGACGACACCGGCACGCTGCTCATCGACTTCCGCTGAGCCGCTGAGCCGCTGAGCCGACGAGCCCGCCGGTGCTGCCGGCCGCGGCTCCGGCGGCATCGTTAGCCTGTCCGTCATGACCGGCAGCATGGTGTCCGCGTACGGGCGAGTGCGGCTCGAGGGCGGTGGCAAGACCGTGGCCATGCTGGCGCGCAACCGCATGATCACCACCCGGCTGGGCATCCCCAGCACCGTGCTGACCTTCGACGCCTCGCCGTCCTACGCAGCGGTCCGCGCCGGTCTCCTCGAGCGCGGCGACCTCGTGCCCGGCATGCAGCTGCTCAACACCTACGAGTGGTACCGCGAGGCCGCCCGGCCCGAGACGGTCGAGGGCGGTCGGCTCGACGACCTCGGTCATCTGACCCCCGTCGACAGCCCGCACCCCGACGGCAGCGTCCACCGCACCGAGTACCTCGACGGATCCGGCGACGTGGTGGCCCGTGACTACCGGCGCAGCGACGGGAGCGTCTACGTGCGCATCGCGCAGGAGGCACCGCGAGCGCAGCTGGTCGACCCCGACGGCGAGATCGTCCGGTCGTTCCCCGGCGTGCCCGCGTGGCGCCGGCACTGGCTGCGCACGCTCGTGCAGCAGCAGGGCACGATCGGCCAGACGGTCGTGGTCACCGACACCGACACCGTCCTGAGGGAGCTGTGGCAGGTCGACGCCGACGTGCGGTTCGTGCACGTGCTGCACGAGGTGCACGTGCAGATGACCGGCGAGCCCCCGGCTAGCGCCCCGATCCGCCCGAGCCTGCAACCGGTCCTCGACCAGCTCGAGCGCCTCGACCGGCTCGTCGTGCTCAGCGAGGTGCAGCGCGACGACGTCGTCGTCCGGCTGCCCGCAGCGCTGCGCGATCGGGTCGTCGTCCTGCCGCTCGACATGGAGACCGTCCCGCCGACGGTCACCAGACGGGCGCGGGCGAGCTTCGTGATGCTGGGCCGCCTCGCTCCGATGAAGGCGGTGCACGAGGCGATCGAGGTCTTCGCCCTGGTCGTCGCACGCCGTCCGGAGGCCCGCCTCGACGTCTACGGCGAAGGGCCGCTGCGCGACGAGCTCGAGCGCCTCATCGCCGAGCGCGGCCTCGAGACGCACGTGGTGCTCCGAGGTTTCGACGGCACCGCCCGCGACCGCCTCTCCGAGGCCACGGCCTACGTGCTGACCAGCAGCAAGGAGACCTTCGGCCTGGCCGCCCTGGAGGCGCTGGGACGCGGGTGCCCGGTGGTGGCCTACGACGTGCCCTACGCGCCGTCCCGCATCCGCGACGGCGTCGACGGCTTCCGCGTCCCGCCCGGCGACCGGCAGGCCATGGCCGACCGCATCGTCACCATGATCGACGATCCCGACCTCGTGCAGAGCATGGCGACGGCGAGCCACGAGGCTGCCGAGCGCTACGCTCCGGCCCGGGTGGTCGAGGAGTGGCGCTCGCTGCTCGCCGACCTCTGACCGGCCCGGACGGTTCGATAGGTTGCGGTCATGGTGGACCGTCTCGTGCTGCACATCGGGACGCCGAAGACCGGGACGACCTACCTGCAGTCGCTGCTACGGACCAGCCACCGCGAGCTCCGCGACGCCGGCGTCCTGGTGCCCAACTCCGGGGGCGTCGACCGGGTCCGCATGCGCTCGGAGATCGTCACCGGCCTCGACGGTGCACCCGGGTCGTTGATGACGCGCGTGCTCGACGAGCTCGCCGCGCACCCGGGCACGGCGGTGCTGAGCGAGGAGTGGCTGGTGCTCGCCGGACCCGACCACGTCGCCCGCCTGCTCGAGGCCGTGCGCGACCGGTGCGGCCCGGTCCGGGTCGAGGTCGTCGTGACCACCCGCGACTTCACCCGCCTCGTACCCGCTGCGTGGCAGGAGGTGCTCAAGACCGGCCGGGGGGACGACCTCGACCACTTCGTGACCCGGATGGACCGACCCCGTGCCCGATGGGGCTGGAGCAGCCTCGATCCCGTCCTCGCGGCGCGGTCCTGGGCCGCGCACGTGCCGGCGGACCGCATCCACGTCGTCGTGGCCCCCTCCGGCGGCGGTCCCCTCGAGCTCTGGAGGCGGTTCTGCCGTGCCGCCCGTCTCCCGGACGCCGCGGTGGTGCCGTCCGACCGCTCGTCGAACGAGACCCTCGGCGTCGTCGCCGCACGTCTCCTGCAGGAGGTCGGCCCGGGCCTGGCCTCCGGGATGCATCGCGACGGGGACGACGTGCACGCCCGGTACCGCTGGCTCCAGCGCTACGTCAGTCACGACGTCCTCCGCTCGATGCCGCGCGAGCCGATCGCGCTCCGGGCCGACGACCACGCCGCCGTCCGCGATCGTGCCGCCGCGACCGTGCGCGCCATCGCTGCGGCCGGGTGGTCGCTGACGGGCGACCCGCACGAGCTGATCGGGCCGGCCGCGCCCCGAGGGCGACATCCCTCGCACGTCACGCCGCTGGAGCTGTTCGCCGCGGCCGGCCAGGCGATGGGCCGGGTGCTGGGCGACCTGCGCGACGCGAGCGAGCGACCGACCCCGACCTGACCGCTGAGCCCGACCGTCCCGGCAGCGGACGCGACGGTCGTGAGCCCGGCGCTGTCAGAGGCCGGCGAGCAGGGTGCGCCACTCCTCGGCCACGCGGGCGGGTTCGTAGCGTCGGGCGGCGGCGTGGCTGGCCTCGGACATGCGCTGGACGAGGTCGGGGTCGTCGATCATGGTGATGATGCGTTCGGCCATGGCCTGTCGGTCGCCGGGTGGGACGCGGAAGCCGTCGACGCCGTCGTGGATGCGTGCTGGGGCGTAGGGGACGTCGTAGGCGACGACGGGGCAGCCACGGCCGAGGGCCTCGAGTGCAGCCAGGCCGAAGGTCTCCTTGCTGCTGGTCAGGACGTAGGCGGTGGCCTCGTGGAGGCGGTCGCGGGCGGTCTCGTCGAAGCCGCGGAGCCTGACGTGGTTCGCGAGGCCGCGTTGGGTGATGAGCTGTTCGAGCTCGGGGCGCAGGGGGCCTTCGCCGTAGACGTCGAGGCGGGCCTCGGGGCGGTGGGCGACGACGAGGGCGAAGACCTCGACCGCCTCGTGCACCGCCTTGACCGGGGTGAGACGGCCCAGCATCACGAAGCCGGCCCGCGCTCGTGGGGCGACCGTCGCAGGGACGCCCTTCGCGTCGAGCGGGGGTGCGGTCTCCGTGTCGAGGGGCAGGACGACGACCCGGTCGCGCAGCACCGGGGGCAGCCGGACGACGACGTCGTCGCGCTGCACCTCGCTGAGCACGACGAGCCGGTCGAGGCGCTCGAGCTGGTCGAGGACCGGTTGCAGGCTCGGGCGGATCGGGGCGCTGGCCGGGGGCTCGCCGGTCATCTGCACGTGGACCTCGTGGAGCACGTGCACGAACCGGACGTCGGCCTCGACCTGCCACAGCTCGCGCAGCACGGTGTCGGTGTCGGTGACCACGACGGTCTGCCCGCTGGTGTGCCCGCTGGTGTGCTGCTGACGCACGAGGGTGCGCAGCCAGTGCCGGCGCCAGGCGGGAACGCCGGGGAACGAGCGGACCACGACGCCGTCGGGGTCGACCAGCTGGGCCCGTGGCGCGTCCTGGGCGATGCGGACGTAGACGCTGCCGTCGTGGCGGCGGTAGTCACGTGCCACGACGGTGCCCGCCTCGTCGAGGTACTCGGTGCGGTGCACGCTGCCGTCGGGATGCGGAGTGTCCACGGGCTCGAGGTGGGCGAGGTCGACCAGGCGACCACCCCCGCCACGCTCGCCGGCCTCGACATCCTCGCCGGTCTCAGGTCGGGCGGTGTCGCGGTACCACTCGTAGGTGTTGAGCAGCTGCATGCCGGGCGCGAGGTCGCCGCGCTCGAGGAGACCGTCACGGACCGCGGCATACGACGGCGAGGAGTCGAAGGTCAGCACGGTGGTCGGGATCGCCAACCGGGTGGTGATCATCCGGTTGCGCGCCAGCATCGCCACCGTCTTGCCACCGCCCTCGAGCCGCACTCGCCCGTACGCGGACACGATGCTGCCGGTCGTGCTGCCGGTCGCCGCCGGCACTCTGGACGCGCCGACGGCCGAGGTCGGCCCATCGCCGCGGGTCGGGCCGCGTCGTCCCCTCACCGCTCGCAGCGCACCCGGCGCTCGGCCACGCACCGGTCACGCCCGGCTCGCCCGTCGACCCGGTCACGGCCAGGGCCACCGCTGAGGTCGTCGTCGCCGAGCGAGCCGACGATGCGGTCGCGGCCGGGGCCGCCATGGACCACGAGTCCGCGACAGGACGCCGGGGCCGAGGACAGCTCGCCGAGCAGGTCGAGCCACGCGCCGCGTGCTCCGGCCTGCCGGACGACGTCGGCCCCTCCGCCGGCTCGCACGCGCCCGCAGTGGAGGGTGATGCGATTGGCACGGGCGTCCCCGACGATCATGGCCCGCTTGCTGGTCGTCACGTCGGCGACCGACTGCAGCCGCAGGAGCAGCACCCCGGGTCGGAGGAGCGAGGACGCCCGCCCGCGTGCCAGATCGACCCGCACCTCGGTGTTGACGACCTCGAGCCGGTCCCGGCCGGCGCCGGCGTCGAGACGGCCGCGGGGCAGCGAGCGGCTGTAGCGCACGACGTCGTCGCCCGCCCGCATCGAGACGTCTCCGCCACCGGCGTCCAGGTGCACGGTGTCCGGTCCGGCCGTCCCGACGACGTCGACGCGACCAGCCCGCACGCCGTGCACCTCGACGGCGCTGCCGGTCGGCGCGGCGAGCCGCCCGGCGACCGTGAGGGTGCGCCGGGGAAGGTCGAGCACGTGTGGGCCGAGGGTCGCCAGGCGGAACTCGACCTGGTCGCGCCCCGGTCCCCCATCGATCGCCGCTCCGGCATCCATGCCGGCTCCGGCCACGCGGACGACGTCGTCGCCCGGGCCGAGGTCGACGCGGTCGCCCTGCTGCGGCGACTCCCACGACCCGACGAAGACCTCGTCGTCACCCGCGCCGGTGGAGATGACGTCGTCGCCCTGGTAGTCGTCGAGGGCACGGTCGGCGGTGTCCGGGTCGTTGTAGTCGATCCACTCCTGGAGAACCCACTTGCGCGGGAGGTCGAGCCCGACGACGTCGCGCGTCGGGCCGCCGACGAAGCGGTCGTCGCCCGGCCCCAGCCAGACGACGTGCTCGGGCACCGAGCCGTCCGTGGTCACCGAGTCGTCGCCCTCACCGGCGTAGACCCAAGGGCCACCGGCACAGATGGTGTCGTCGCCCCCGAGGGCCTCGATGGTCCCCGCGCCGACGATGACGTCGTCCCCCTCGGTGCCCGTGACCGTCTCGGTGCCCACGCCGACGATGGTGGCCACCTGGCCCTGGCACAGCACCGGCCCGGCCTGCGCCGCGGTGGACGGGACGACGCACAGCGCGCCGGCGGCCAGGCCGAGGACGACGGCCCGGGCCGCCGCGGTCGTGAGGAGGAGGGTCATGCTCCCCCAACGGCGACGAGGCCGCCGCTGTTGACACGGGCCGACGCCGGGTGTGGTCGGATGAGGGTCATGGCACGGCTGTGGCGGCGCACACACCTCGGCACCGAGGCCGACCGCGCCACGTTCCGCACGCTGCACCGCGCTTCGCTCGCCGCGCCGGCGCTGCGCGAGGGCCTCACCCAGACCAGCGCCGAGCGGGCCGCCGGCCACCTGCGCGCCCTGCTCGGCACCCCGGCGCTCTCGGTCACCGACACCACCGGCTGCCTGGCCTGGGACGGCGTCGGCGGCCACCACGACACCCAGGTGCCCACGCTGCTGCGCGCCACGCTCGAGCGCGGGCGTACGCGCAGCTTCGACCGCGGCGACCTGGTCTGCGGCCGCTCCGGCTGCGAGGTCCGGACGGCGGTGGTGAGCCCGCTCGTCGTCGACGACCGCATCGTCGGCACGCTCGCGGCGTTCGCGCCCTACCAGACCGCGGGGCTCGCCCGGGCCACCGACGAGGTCGCCACCTGGGTCTCGAGCCAGCTCGCGCTCGCCGAGCTCGAGCTCTCGCGCAGCCGGCTCGCCGAGGCCGAGGTGCGCGCGCTACGGGCCCAGATCAGCCCGCACTTCATCTACAACTCGCTCGGCGCCATCGCCAGCTTCGTGCGCACCGACCCCGACCGGGCCCGCGAGCTGCTGCTCGAGTTCGCCGACTTCACCCGCTACTCGTTCCGTCGCCACGGCGACTACACGACCCTCGCCGAGGAGCTCCGCTCGATCGAGCGCTACCTGCTGCTCGAGCAGGCCCGCTTCGGCGACCGGCTCCGCGTGACGCTCAGCGTCGCGCCGGAGGTGCTCACGGTCGCCGTCCCGTTCCTGTGCGTGCAGCCGCTCGTCGAGAACGCCGTGCAGCACGGGCTCGAGGGGGTCGCCCGCACCGGCCACGTGCGCATCACGGCGTTCGACCGCGGCCAGGACGCCGTCATCGAGGTCGAGGACGACGGCGCCGGCGAGGACCCGGAGAAGGTCCGTCGCGTGCTGGCCGGCGACACCTCGTCGGAGTCGGTCGGGCTCGGCAACGTCGACGCTCGGCTGCGCGCCACCTACGGCGACGACTACGGGCTCGTGGTCGAGACGGCGCCCGGCGCGGGCACGAAGGTCGTCGTCCGGGTGCCGAAGTTCGCGGCAGGGGTGTCGGCATGAGCACCCCACCACGTTCTTCGACTCCCCCGCTTCGCTCCTCCGTCGAACAACGCGGCGGGGACCCCGCATGAGCACCCCTGCCAGAGGCTTGCGCGTGTTGGTGGTCGACGACGAGCGACCCTCGCTGTCCGAGCTGGAGTACCTCCTCTCACGCGACGAGCGGGTCGCGTCGGTGCGCACCTGCGACTCCGCCACCGACGGCCTGCGGGTGCTGCGCGACGGCGACGTCGACTGCGTCTTCCTCGACATCCAGATGCCCGGGTTCACCGGGCTCGAGCTCGCCGAGGTGCTGAGCCGGTTCAAGCAGCCGCCGCCGATCGTGTTCGTCACCGCCCACGAGGCGCACGCGGTCGAGGCGTTCGACCTGCAGGCGGTCGACTACGTGCTCAAGCCGGTGCGCGCCGAGCGGCTCGCCGAGGCCGTGCGCCGGGTCGTCGACGGCGGCGACCGGGCGCCGGCGGCGTCGTCCGACGTGCAGATCCCGGTCGAGCGCGGCGGGGTCACCCGCTTCGTCGCCCGCTCGGCCGTCACGCACGTCGAGGCGCAGGGCGACTACGCGCGGTTGCACACGGCGTCCGACCACCACCTCGTGCGGGTGCCGCTGTCGACCCTCGAGGAGGAGTGGGCCGACGCGGGCTTCGTGCGCATCCACCGCTCGGTGCTGGTCGCGCTCGACCACGTCTCGCAGGTGCGCATGGACGCCGGGCGCTGCAGCGTCGTCGTCGGCCCGCCCGAGGCCGGCGTCGAGCTGGTCGTCAGCCGCCGCAACACCCGCGACCTCCGCGACCGGCTGCTGCGGCGGGGTGAGTCCTCGTGAGCGCCGCCGCCGGGATAGTCCCGGACGACATCGTCGCTTTTCGGCCGCGAGAGCGACGAGATCGTCAGGGACTACCGCCGCGGGGGCACCGATGAGTGCGTCGGGTCCGGAGGCGGGGCCGTCACGCCGGGTGCGGGTGACCGGACCCGACCGGCAGGCGCGGCCCCGACCGCGACCGCGCACGGGCGACATCGACGACGAGACGCCGCTCGGCCGGGTCTACCTCGGCAGCCTGCTGCGCGAGCAGCTGGTGCTGGCCGCACGGATCCTGGGCCTCCTGGCGCTCACGGTCGGCAGCCTGCCGCTGGTGTTCTTCCTCGCGCCCGGCCTGGACGCCGTCCGGCTGGCCGGGGTGCCGCTGGTGTGGCTGGTGCTCGGCGGGCTGGTCTACCCGTGGCTGGTGCTGCTCGGCTGGCGCTACGTCGTGCGGGCCGAGCGCAACGAGCGGCACTTCGCCGAGCTGGTCGAGGAGCTCGAGCGGTGACCCGGTGAGCCGCCGATGAGCACCGCGCCCGGCTTCGTCGCCGTCGTCGCGGTCACCCTGGCCACGCTGGCGATCGGCACGTGGGGGCTGCGGTTCTCGCGCACGACGTCCGACTTCTTCGTGGCCTCGCGCACCGTGCGGCCCGGTCTCAACGCGAGCGCGATCGGCGGCGAGTACCTCTCGGCCGCCTCGTTCCTCGGTGTCGCCGGGCTGCTGCTGACGTTCGGCGCCGAGATGCTCTGGTACCCGATCGGCTGGACGGCGGGCTACCTCGTGCTGCTGGTGCTCGTCGCCGCGCCGCTGCGCCGCAGCGGCGCCTACACGCTGCCCGACTTCGCCGAGGCCCGCCTGGGCTCGCGCTCGGTGCGCAACACCTGCAGCGTGCTGGTCGTCGCCATCGGCTGGCTCTACCTGCTGCCGCAGTTCGAGGGCGCCGGCATCACGCTCGCGGCGGCGATCGACGCGCCGCGGTGGGTGGGCCCGGTCGTCGTCGGGCTGGTGGTGCTGGTCAACGTCGGCTCGGGCGGCATGCGCAGCATCACGTTCGTGCAGGCCTTCCAGTACTGGCTCAAGCTCACCGCGCTGCTCGTGCCGATCGCCGTCCTGCTGGTGATCTACGCACAGGACAACGTGTCCGGCGAAAGCGCGACGGCGGCGGCCTGGTCGGTGCCGCTCGGCGGCGCCGGCGCGCAGGGTCTCTACACGACGTACTCGCTCGTGATCGCGACGTTCCTCGGCACGATGGGCCTGCCGCACGTGGTCGTGCGGTTCTACACCAACCCCGACGGCCGCGCCGCCCGCCGGACGACGCTCGTGGTGCTCGCGCTGCTCGGCGTGTTCTACGTGCTGCCGCCGCTGTACGCCGCGCTCGGCCGGGCCTACGGCGCCGATCCGGCCAGCAGCGACACCCTCGTGCTCGACCTGCCCCGGTTGATCACGCCGGGGCCGCTCGGCGACGTGCTCACCGGGCTCGTCACCGCGGGGGCGTTCGCGGCCTTCCTGTCCACGTCGTCGGGTCTCGCGATCGCCGTCGCCGGCGTGCTCACGCAGGACGTCACGACGCGTCGGCTGCCCGAGGTGACGGCGTTCCGCGTCGCCGCGGCCGCCGCGGTCGGCGTCCCGCTCGTCGCGGCGCTCGCCCTGCCCGACGTCGGCGTCGCGCGCGCCGTCGGTCTCGCCTTCGCCGTCGCCGCCTCGACCTTCTGTCCGCTCCTGGTGCTGGGCATCTGGTGGCGCGGGCTCACCGCGGCGGGCGCCGTCGCCGGGCTGCTCGTCGGCGGGGCCGGCTCGGTCGCCGCCGTCGGCTACACCCTGGCCCACGAGAGCAGCGAGGGCTGGTTCGACGTCGTCGTCGGTCAGCCCGCCGCGTGGTCGGTGCCGCTCGCCTTCGCCGTGATGGTGCTGGTCTCGCGCCGGACGACGGCGCCCGCGCACGCCCGGCGGTTCATGGTGCGGCTGCACACGCCGGAGAACCTCGACCTCGACCGCTCCTAGGCGGCGGGCGCGGGTCGCCGCCCCCGGCTCACGGGTCGGGCACCCAGGCGCGGTCGGCCGCGGCCTCGGCGAGCCGGTCGGGCGTCGCGGGCGGCTCGGCCGCGTCGGGGCGACCCCACGGTGCGCAGGCGCAGGCGGTGAGCGTGACCGCCCACCCGTCGTCGCGGAAGACCGTGGCGGTGCTGACGGCCGCGTCGGCGTCGGCGCGGCCGAGCCGGCCCCGTCCGGCGACGACGTCGAGGCGGTGGTCGCCGGCGCGCACCTCGGCGAGGCGCGCCACCCCGCCGTCGACGTCGACGCAGGACGCCGTGCCTCCGACCGTCTCGGCCGCGTCGGCGTAGCGCTCGCAGGCGGCACGGGGGCTCGCGTCGTCGTACTGCTCGACGGCGGCGCCGGCCAGCGCCGGGGCGCCGGCGTCGGGGCCGCCGTCCGCCGGGAACCAGATGAAGCGCGCCCAGTAGCGCTGGCCCCGTACCGCGTTGAACCGCGTCAGCTGGGGGTTGACCCGCCCGCCCATCGTCTCGCGGAAGAAGGCCGGTGGCCGGGAGCCGTCGAGCGACGCCGAGGGGGTCGGCTCGGCCGGTGGCGCCTCACGCCGGTCGGGGCCGCCGACGACCAGCGCGGTCGGGACGGCGGTGGCCACCACCACCGCGGCCGCCACGCCGCCGACGACGCGGCGTCGCCGACGGCGGCGGCGCACCTGACGGTGCACGAGGCCGGCCGCCCCGTGGCCGGCGTGGATGCCGCCCACGCCACGACGGACCCGGTCGAGGATGTCGTCGTCGTCCACTACCCCTCCCCCCGCGCGTCGCTCAGCTCGTCGCGCAGGCGCGCCAGCCCCCGCATCAGGTGGGTGCGTGCCGTGGCGGCCGAGCAACCGAGGTGCTCGGCGATGGCCGCGTGGTCGAGGTCCTCGACCGTGCGCAGGACGACGGCCGCGCGCTGCCGCGACGACAGCGTGCCGAGGGCCCGCACGAGCTCGGGGTCGAGGCCCTCGCCGACGTGCACCGCGGCGTCGGTCCCGCCGACGGCGTCGAGGACCGACTCGACCGGCCGCTCGCGCCGGAGCCGGCGGTGGCGGTCGACGTCGAGCCGCACCAGCACGGTCTGGGCGTAGCCGCCCGGGTTCTGCGAGCGCAGCCTCCACCACCGCACCCCGACGCGGGTCAGCGCCTCCTGGACGAGGTCCCAGGCATCGTGCGGGTTGCCGGTGAGGCCGTAGGCCACGCGCAGCAGGCGCGGGGTCTCCGGTCTCGACGAACAGCTCGAAGTCGACCTCGCCCCTCACGCTCGACGCCTCGGCCCGGTGCTCAGGGGCACGGTCGGGATCACGGGGGGACCTCCCGATCGGTGCGCGCGCGGACTCCTGGACGATAGTCATCGTCACGTCAACGCCGACGGCACCTGCCGTGTTGACCTGGCCCCTGCCAGTTCGGGCGGCGGCGGGAGGGTCAGCAGACGAGCTGCGGGGCGAGCTGCTGCGCCCGCTCGACGACGAGGTCGACGACGAGCGGGTGGGCGCCGATGACCTCGGCGACGATCGCACCCTCGGGCGACTCACGGCGCAGCCGGTCGTGGAAGAAGCCCGGGGAGAGCAGGTAGGGCGACACGGCGTCGCCGGGGCGCACGACCTCGGCCGGCCGCGGGCCGTGGCCGGAGAGCGTGGCGAGCTCGACGGGTCCGCGCCACGCGCGGGCGAGCAGGGCGACGGCTCCGAGCTGGTCGCTGGTGGCGGCCTCGTCGGTGGAGCCCGCGGCGACGAGCACGACGCGCTGGCCCGGGGTGGCGCCGGCCTCGACGAGGCGGGCGGCCTGGGCCCGGGCGAGCAGCGGGTCGGGGCCGAGCGGGGCACCGAGGGTCACCGGCGCCGAGGCGCGGCTGACGGCGTCCGGGAGGTCGACGCGTACGTGGAAGCCGGTCGAGAGCAGCAGCGGGACGACGACCGCGGGCCGCTCGAGGCGGGCGACGACGTCGGCGAAGAGGGGCTCGGAGAGCTCGACGAATGCGGCCGTCGCCGACACGCCGAGACGCGCGGACGCCGCGGCCGCCAGGGCCCGCGAGACCTGGTTGCCGTCGAGGTTGCGGGTGCCGTGGGCCACGGTCACCAGGTCGGCTGCGCCGTTCACCGAGTGTTCACCACGTCAGGCAGTCTGTGCGGCCTCGCGAACGGTGTGCAAGGCGATGTATCGAGCGTCACGTGCTTGCTCGCCGCTTGCTGCAGCAAGCATCACCGCGGTGCGGGGGCGATCGCGTCGAGGATCTCGAGGGTGCTGGTCCACGCGGCCGACGCGGGGTCGATGACGACGAAGTGGTCGCCGTCGACCTCGACGACCTCGGCCTCGGCGCCCGCAGCGACGGCGGCGGCGACGTAGTCCTGCGACTGCGACAGCGGCACGATCACGTCGTCGGTGCCGTGCACGCACCACACCGGGACGTCGAGCGGCACCTGCTGCTGCGGGTCGTAGCGCTCGTCGGCGGCCGTGGGCGGGTGCCCGAGCAGGCTCTGCACGGCACCGCCGCCCAGGACGTCGCCGGCGACCAGGTCGAGCACGCCGGCCTGGCTGACGACGTGGGTGACGGCGACGTCGGCGGCGAAGTCGTAGCGATCGCGTGCAGCCGCCCACGCGGCGAGGTGCCCACCGGCGCTGTGGCCGAGCGTGACCACGGTGTCGAGCGGGACGTCGAGGTCGCGGAGGCGGTCGATGCCCCGCGCGACGTCGTCGAACGTGGCCGGGGTGCCACCGCCGTTGCCGACCCGGCGGTACTCCAGGTTCCAGGCGGCCCACCCCTCGTCGGCGAGCGACTCGGCGAGCGGGGTGCCCAGCGTGTAGTCGTAGGCGGCCTGCCAGAAGCCGCCGTGGATGACCACCACCGTGCCGCGCGGCTCGCCGGCCGGTAGGTGCAGCTCGCCGAACTGGCTCGGGTCGGTGCCGTAGGTCTCGCGGCGGGCGCCGGGGGTCTCGGCAGGCACGTCGTCCTCCTGGTCGCAGGCGGTCAGTCCGGTCAGGGCGCTCAGTCCGACGCCGACGGCGCCCAGCGCGGGCAGCCGGAGCACGGTCCGTCGGTCGAGCACGCCCCATCCTCTCCTCCCCCGCACCGGCCCCGCCATCCGCGCCTGTCCCGCCCGCCTCGTCACGGACGGTGTTCGGTGCGCCGCCCGGGTCGGCTTGGCTGCCGGAAATCGGCCCCGCGGCTGAGGAGGCGTCCCTAGACTCCGTGCCCGTGAGCGACGTCGCCGTCCGGGTCCTCGGGCCCCTGCAGCTGGGCAGGGACGGCGTCGACTCCGAGCTGATGCCCGCGCTCCGCTCGCTGCTGGCCGCGCTGGTCGTCGACGCGCCCCGGGTGGTCTCGGCCGACACGCTCCTCGCCCGCCTGTGGGACGACGACGACGGCTCGACGGCCACCCTGCACAGCTACGTCTCGCGGCTGCGCGGCCGGCTGGGGCCCGGCGTGCTCGTCACCCAGGCCCCCGGCTACCGGCTCGACCTGGCACCGGACGCCGTCGACGCCGTCAGGTTCGCCGGCCTGCTGCGCGCCGCCCGGCAGGAGCCGGACCCGGCGACCGCCCGCGGCCTCGTCGCCGAGGCGGTGGGGCTCTGGCGCGGCGAGGCGTTCGCCGACGTGCCGCAGCGCTTCGCCCGGGCCGAGGCCACGCGCCTGGGCGAGCAGCTGCTCGAGGCGCACGAGCTCGCCGCCGACCTCGACCTGCGGCTGGGCCGCCACCGCGCCGTGGTCGACGCGCTCACGCCCCTGGTGGGCCGCGAGCCGCTGCGGGAGGGTCTGCGCGGCGCGCTCATCGTGGCCCTCTACCGCAGCGGCCGCCAGGCGGCGGCCCTCGAGGCCTACGACGAGGGCCGTCGGCTGCTGGCCGACGAGCTGGGCGTCGACCCCGGCCCCGAGCTGCGCCGGCTGCACGAGCAGGTGCTGCGCCAGGACCCCGCCCTCGACCCACCCGGCACCGACGCCCCCGTCGGTCCACCGGCTGCGACGGGAGCCACGGCCCCGCCCGCGGTGGCTCGCCCGGTCGCCGGCGCCACTCCCCTGCTCGAGCCGCCCAACGCGCTCGTCGGTCGCGAGGAGCTCGTCGACGAGGTCGCCGCGCTGCTCACCGGCGCCTCCCGGCTCACGACGCTCACCGGCGCCGGCGGCGTCGGCAAGACGCGGCTCGCCCTCGCCGTCACGGCCCGGGTCCGCCAGGCGTTCGCCGACGGCGTCGTCACCGTCCCGCTCGCCACGGTGCTCGACGCCGCGCTGGTGCTCCCGACGATCGCGCACGCCCTGGGCCGGGCGCTGCCCGGGCCGGCCGACGCCGCCGGAGACCTGCGCCACGGACTGGTGGCCGCCCTCGACGGACGACAGGTCCTGCTGCTGCTCGACAACCTCGAGCACCTTCTCGAGGCCGCGACCGACGTGGCCTGGCTCGCCGCCAGCTGCCCGGGCCTGACCGTGCTGGTCACCAGCCGGGCCCCGCTGCGGGTCGCCGGCGAGGCCGAGCTGCTGGTCGACCCGCTCGCGGTGCCGACGTCCGTCGGCGACGCGGAGGCCTCACCTGCGGTGACCCTGTTCGTCACCCGGGCGAAGGCCGTCGCGCGCTCGTTCCAGCTCGACGACGCGACCGTCGGACCCGTCACCGAGATCTGTCGTCGTCTCGGCGGCATCCCCCTCGCCATCGAGCTGGCCGCCGCGCGCGTCCGGGTGCTCGCCCCCGACGTCCTCCTCGACCGGCTCGACGAGGCCCTGGCCTCCGGCGCCCGCGACCTGCCCGAGCGTCAGCGCACGATGCGCGCCACGCTCGACTGGAGCTACCGACTGCTCGACGAGCCGGCGCAGCGCCTGTTCCGCGACCTGGCGGTGTTCTCGGGCGGCTGGACGCTCGAGCTGCTCCACGACGTGCTCGGCCCCGACGTCGTCGTGGCGCTGGAGGACCTCGTCGAGCACTCGCTCGTCACCGTCTCCTGGTCGCTCGACGCCCAGCCGCGCTACTCGATGCTCGAGCCCATCCAGCAGCACGCGCGGCGCCTGATCGTGCCCGACGAGCACGACGCCGCGGTCGCCGCCCACGCGGCGGCGTGCCTGGCCCTGGCCGAGCGGGCCGCGCGGGGCTACATGGAGGCCGACCAGGTCCGCTGGCTCCAGGTCGTCGACGCCGAGCACGCCAACCTGCTGGCCGCGATCGAGCGCAGCACGGCGTCGGGCGACCACGACACCGTCGGCCGCATCACCTTCGCCCTGTGGCTCTACTGGTGGATGCGTGGGCACTCGGTGCTCGGACGCCGGCTCGCCGCGACGGCAGCCACGCTGCCCCTCGCCACCGACCGCACCCGCAACCGCGCCACCATCGCCCTGGCCGCGATGGCCTTCGCGCAGGGCGACCACGAGGCGGCCGGGGCGGCGTGGGCCGGCGCCCGCGACGGTGGCGCCCGGCTCGGCGACGTCGAGGCCGAGGCGCACTCCGAGGCCGGTCTCGGCATCGTCGCGATCAGCCGGGGCGACCTCGAGACCGCGCAGCGGCACCACCGACGGGCCATCGCGCTGGCCGAGACCCTCGGGCGCGACACCGACGGGCCGTGGATCCTGACCACCAACCACGTCTGGCTCGGCACCGCCCTGCTCGAGAGCGGTGAGCGCGAGGAGGCGCTCGACCTCTTCCGCCGGGGACGACGCCTCGCCGACGAGCGCGGCGACCGGCTCGGGGCGTTCCTCGCGCTGTGGAACCTGGCGCGCACCCAGGCCGGCACCGACGACGCCGAGGCGCACCGTCACCTGAGCGAGGGCATCCGTCTCTCGCACGAGGTCGGCGACCTCGCCAACCTGTCGTTCTACCTCGACGCGCTCGTCGTCGTCGAACTGCGGCGCGACGACCTCGGCCGCGCCGAGCACCGGCGTCTCGCCACGCTCCTCGGTGCGGCCGAGGCCTGCCGCGACCTCGGCAACTCGTCGTCGTACAGCGGCTACTACCTGCCCGACGACGACGCCCGCGACGCCGCGATCGAGACCCTGCGCCGCGACCTCGGGGCCACGGCCTACGACGACGCGGTACGTGCCGGCCGGGTGCTCGGCGTCGACGGCGCGGTCGCCTTGGCGCTCAGTCCGCGCTGATCGCCGGCCGCACGAAGGGCCAGCACCGCTCCAGCCAGCCCGGCAGGTAGCCGGCGATGCCCACGGCCAGTCTGGGGCATCCCGCGACCGTCCACCGCACGTCGACGTCGTGGTCCGGCGGGCCGGGAGCGAGGTGCACGAGCCCGAGCACGGCCCCCTCCTCGTCGTCGAAGACCCCGTAGACGAAGGCGCTGCGCGACGCCACGGCGGCGACCGCCCACGAGAGGTCGAACGTCGCGGGCAGGCCGGGCAGTCCGGAGTCGGCGGCTCGCAGCGGACGGAGGTGGTGACCGCTCGGCAGCTCGGTGCGGCCGGGGTGCTGGAACCACGGGGCGAGCCAGGGCTCGGGGGGCAGGTCGGTGGTGCTCATGCCCTCACGGTGCCGGACATGTCGGGCGACCCGCTTGCAACCGGCTGGCAGTCGGCCGCCAGGCGATCGGTGACCACCGCGGGCCGCCCGACGAGGCAGCCGTGCACGTCGATCCGTGGTCGCCTACTGGAGCGCGTAGAGCTCCAACCGCGAGCACGTCGTGCACCGGTAGGCGATCACGGACGTCTTGCGCAGGCCGAGCTTGCGCGCGTTGCCCATCGGGCCGCGCTCGAGCTTGCCCGCGATCCACCGGATCCGGCCCTGGCGGTCGTCGTCGACGAAGCCGGGCTCGAAGCCGAACGACCCGCAGCGCGGGCAGGGGAAGGGCTCGTCGGGGTTCGAGGTCATGACTCCAGCCTCGCCGGTCGGCCCGGTGGGCGGTGCGTCACGCCATCGCCATGGGGATCGGCGCCATCCAGGTCGAGCGCAGCTCGAGCAGGTTGATGTCGAACTGCCCGGCGACGGCCAGCACGTCGCCGCCGGTGGTGCCGAGGTCGGTGATCGGGACGCCGTGGCGCCCGGCGAGCTCGGCGACGCGGGCGACGTCGCCCTCGGCGACGGTGACCAGCACGCGGCCGGTCGACTCGGAGAACAGCGCGACGAACGGGTCGTCGGCGACGTCGGCGACGGAGACCGAGACGCCGCACATGTGGCGGATGGAGCACTCGACGAGGGCCTGGGCGAGGCCGCCGTCGGAGAGGTCGTGGGCCGAGGTCAGCAGACCGACGCCGTCCTTGAGCAGCTCGGCGAGGCGCTTCTCGCCGGCCAGGTCGACGACGGGCGGCAGCCCGCCGAGGTGACCGTGGACGACGTGCGCCCACTCGGAGCCGCTCAGCTCCTCGCGGGTCTCGCCGAGCAGCAGCACCCGGTGGCCCGGCTCGTCGCCCTCGACCGACGGCCAGGCCGACGGCGTCCGGCGGGTGACGTCGTCGATGACGCCGAGCACGGCGACGACGGGCGTCGGCAGGATGGCCGTCTCGCCGGTCTGGTTGTAGAGCGACACGTTGCCGCCGGTGACCGGGATGCCGAGCTCGAGGCAGGCGTCCTTGAGGCCGCGGCAGGCCTCGGCGAACTGCCACATGACGGCGGGGTCCTCGGGCGAGCCGAAGTTGAGGCAGTCGCTGATCGCGAGCGGCACGGCGCCGCCGGTGGCGACGTTGCGGTAGGACTCGGCCAGCGCGAGCTGTGCCCCCGCGTAGGGGTCGAGGCGGGCGAAGCGGCCGTTGCAGTCGGTGGAGATCGCGACGCCGAGGTTGGTCGACTCGTCGACGCGCACCATGCCGCTGTCGCTCGGCTGCGCGAGCACCGTGTTGCCGCGCACGTAGCGGTCGTACTGGTCGGTGATCCACGACTTGTCGCACAGGTTGGGGCTGCCGGCGAGCTGCAGCACCGTGGCCCGCAGCTCGTCGCCGGACGACGGTCGCGCGAGCGCCTCTGCGACATCAGACTGCAGGGTGTCCTGCGAATCAGGACGGGCGAACGGGCGCTGGTAGGTGGGGCCGTCGTGGGCCACCGAGCGCGGCGGGACGTCGACGACGCGCTCGCCGTGCCAGTCGATCTGCAGCCGGCCGGTGTCGGTGACCTCGCCGACGACGACGGCCTCGACGTCCCACTTGGCACAGATGGCCAGGAACGCCGCGACGTCGTCGGGCGTGACCACGGCCATCATCCGCTCCTGACTCTCGCTCATGAGGATCTCCTCGGGAGCGAGCGTCGAGTCGCGCAGCGGCACCCGGTCGAGCTCGACGTGCATGCCGCCGTCGCCGGCCGAGGCCAGCTCGGACGTCGCGCACGAGAGCCCGGCGCCACCGAGATCCTGGATGCCGGCGACGACGCCGGCCGCGAACAGCTCGAGCGTGCACTCGATGAGCAGCTTCTCCATGAACGGGTCGCCGACCTGCACGCTCGGACGCTTGGCCGGGCCGCCCTCGTCGAAGGTCTCGGAGGCCAGCACCGAGACGCCGCCGATGCCGTCGCCGCCGGTGCGGGCGCCGTACAGGATGACCTGGTTGCCGGTGCCGGTCGCGTTGGCGAGGTGGAGGTCCTCGTGGCGCAGCACGCCGACGCACAGGGCGTTGACGAGCGGGTTGCCGAGGTAGGTGTCGTCGAAGACGGCCTCGCCGCCGATGTTGGGCAGGCCGAGGCAGTTGCCGTAGCCGCCGACGCCGGCCACGATGCCCGGCAGCACGCGCTGGGTGTCGGGGGCGTCGAGCGGTCCGAAGCGGAGGGGGTCCATCACGGCGACCGGCCGGGCCCCCATGGCGAGGATGTCACGCACGATGCCGCCGACGCCGGTGGCCGCACCCTGGTAGGGCTCGACGAACGAGGGGTGGTTGTGCGACTCGACCTTGAACGTGACCGCGTAGCCCTGGCCGATGTCGAGCACGCCGGCGTTCTCGCCGATGCCGGCGAGCATCTTGCCGGCCGGGGTCTCCTGAGGGATCTCGGAGAATTGCTTGAGGTGCACCTTCGTCGACTTGTACGAGCAGTGCTCGCTCCACATCACCGAGTACATCGCCAGCTCCGACGACGTCGGACGACGTCCCAGGATCTCGCGGATCGACTGGTACTCGTCGGCCTTCAGCCCGAGGTCGGCCCAGGGCTGCTCCCGGCCCGGGTCCTGCGCGGCGACGGCGACGGTGTCGAGGGACGAGGTGCGGGTCTCGGTCACGGGCGAAATCTACCGCCGGGGTCCGGCGGGGCCTGGCCCGGCCCGGTGTCGAGTTTCACCGGTTAACTGGTGAAACTCAGGGTCCTGCCACGAACCTTCGGGCAAGAACCCGAAGTTTCACCGGTGAACCGGTGAAACTGCACACGGGGCCGACGCCTTCAGGCCCGCACCAACAACCCGTCAGCGACGACCTCGAGGAGCGGGCGGACGGCGTCGGCGCGCAGCTCGGAGGTGTCGGCGACGGTGGCGACGCCGCCGACGAGGCGGCAGACCTGCACGGCGTCGACGTCGGTGCGGACGGCGCCGCGGTCGGCGAGCTCGCCGATCACGCGGCCGGCCGCGCCGGACAGCACCTGGCACTTGGTGCGGATGGGCGAGTCGTCGTCGCCCATCGCGCAGGTGATCTTGGCCGCGCCGCCCTTGTGGAGGGTGATCAGCTCGACGTAGGTCTCGAACCAGCGCACCAGCAGGTCGCGGTCGGAGCACTCGTTGGCGAGCACCTTGTCGGTGGCCTCGGTGACGCGGTCGACCCAGCTCTGCATGATCGCGTCGACGAGCGCGTCGCGCGTGGGGAAGTGGCGGTAGAGGGTGCCGGCCCCGACGCCGGCGCGCTTGGCGACGAGGTCGAGCGAGGCGTCGTAACCCTGCTCACGGAAGACCTCGCGGGCGACCTCGACGATGCGGTCGCGGTTGCGCTGGGCGTCGGCGCGCACGGGCATTTCCTTCCAGGGCTTGCTAAGCGGAGAGTGTCTCCGTATCGTGGTGAGCGAACCGGAGAACGTCTCCACTATAGGTCGCACGTGGCTTCTTAGCCAGACAAGGACTCTCCACCCCTCATGTCACAACAGACGATCAACCCTGCCCGCACCCAGGGGCTCCCGGACGAGCTGCCGCCCAACGCGACCAAGGCCGCGGCCGGCATCGCCCTCGTCCTCGTCGCCCAGCTCATGCTCATCCTCGACGCGACGGTCGTGAACGTCGCGCTCCCCCACATCGACGCCGACCTCTCGTTCGGACCGGCCGGCCTCTCGTGGGTCCTCAACGCCTACACGCTCGCCTTCGGCGGGCTCCTGCTGCTCGGCGGCCGGCTCGGCGACGTCTACGGACGCCGCCGCATGTTCGAGGCCGGCCTCGCCGTCTTCACCGTCGCCTCGCTCGTCGCCGGGCTCGCCCAGTCACCCGACCTGCTCGTCGGTGCCCGCGCCCTGCAGGGCGTCGGCGCCGCGCTCGCCGCGCCCGGCGTCCTCGCGCTGCTCATGACCAGCGCCCCCGACCAGGCGGCCCGCAACCGGGCGCTCGCCCTGTTCGGCGCCGTCACCTCGGGCGGCATGTCGATCGGCCTGCTCCTCGGCGGCTTCCTCACCGACGTCGGCTCGTGGCGCTGGACCATGTTCATCAACGTGCCGATCGGCCTCGTCGCCCTCGCCCTGACCCGCCGTTACCTCGACGAGACCGAGCGCCGGCCGGGCCGTTTCGACCTCGTCGGAGCCGTCTCGGCCACCGGCGGCGCCGTGGCGATCGTGTGGGCGCTCATCCAGGCCCCCGAGCACGGCTGGACGTCGGCCCGCACCGTCGGCGGTTTCGTCGCAGGCGTGCTGCTCATCGCCCTGCTGGCCCGCACCGAGACCCGGGTCGCGCACCCGATGCTGCGACCCGAGCTGCTGCGTCACCGCCCCCGCGTCGGCGGCCTCGCGATCATGGCGCTCGTCGTCGGCGGCCAGCTGTCGATGTTCTTCCTGGTCGTGCAGTTCATCGAGCGCGAGCTCGGCTACGGCCCGATGGCCTCCGGCATGGCGTTCCTGCCGTTCTCGCTCGCCATCTTCGGGATGTCGCGCGTGACGCCGTCGATCCTGGCGCGCGTCGGGGCGACCCCGATGCTGATGACCGGCACCGTCGGCCTCGCTGCCAGCTTCGTCTGGCTCAGCACGTTGTCGGCCGGCGACGGGTTCGTCACCGGTCTGCTCGGCCCGCTGGTGCTCAACGGCCTGTCGGCCGGCCTGGTCTTCATGCCCGTCACCTCCACCGTGCTCTCAGGCGTCGAGCCCGAGCACGCCGGATCGGCGTCCGGGCTGCTGCAGACCTTCCAGCAGCTCGGCGGCGCCATCGGCCTGGCCGTCATCGTGTCGGTCTACGCCGTCGGCGCGGTGCCCGGGGAGTTCCTGCCCGGCGCCCGGGCGGCGTTCCTCACCTCGGCCACGTTCGCCACGCTCGCGCTCGTCGTCGCGACCACGATGCACGCCGGCGCCCGACGCCGCAGCGCGGTCGAGGACGCCGTGCCCGCGACGGCCTGAGCTCCACCACGCACGACCGCCCTCCTCGACGCGAGCGTCGAGGAGGGCGGTGGTGCCAGCGGATCGTCAGCGGATCGTCACCGTGCGGGGCCGGGTGGCCGACGGCTTGACCGTCGCAGACCCGGCGTAGCGGACGACGAGCACGTGCTTGCCCCTGCCGAGCCTGGGCAGGACGACGGTGCTCCTGCCGGCGCGCACGGTGCCGGTGCCGATCGCACGACCGCGGTCGGTGACCACGACCCGTCCGGCGGCCGGGCGGGCGCTGCGCACGGTGACGACGGCACGGCCCTTGGCCTTGCGGCTGACCTTGAACGCGGCGGTGGTGGTCGAGGCGACCTTGGTGGCCGGCGTGCCGGGGTTGCCGGGGTTGCCGCCGTTCCCGCTGTTCCCGCCGTTCCCGCCGCTGCCGCCGGCCTGGGCGAACAGGGCGACGTACGGCGTCACGTACGACTTGGTGCCGCCGTGACCGCCGACCGTGAACGCGACCTGGAGGTGGTCACCGGACTGGGCGACCGGGCACGGGGCCCGGCCCTCGCGCCGGTCCTCGCACTCGGGCTGCTGCGTGGCCGGCCCCTTGAGCGGTCGGACCGCCTTGACGGGGACCTGGATCTCGAGGACCCAGCCCTGGCGCAGGGTCCACGGCTGGCCGTCGGGGTCACCGACGAGCACGCCGCCGTTGCGGCCGCGGTCGTAGGTCAGCTCGTCGGTGCGCAGCACCGGCTGGCGGTCCGGCTCGGTGAGCGACCACCGCACCGGGTGGGCGGCGTCGTCGGCGAACTCGGTGCCGCTCGGGATGATGAACTCGGGCAGCACGGCGACCTTGCCGCTGTAGGGCAGGGAGACGAGGCCGGCGTAGCCGCGCACGTAGAACGTCTCGCCGACGACCGGGACCCGGTCGCCGTTGCCGCGCCAGCCGGCGTTGGCGCTGACGCCGGTGCTCCAGCTCTCGGTGTAGGGGTCGAGGACCTGGTCCTCGTCGTGCTTGCCGTCCTGCCACTCCCCGGCTGCGGCCGGCTCGGCGAGCACGGCCGACGGCGACGCCGGCTCGGGCGCGGCCTGGGCCGTGGCCGTGGCGGCGGTGCCCAGCAGGAGGGGGAGGACGGTGGCGCCGAGCAACGCTGCCCGGACTCGGTGGATGCGCATGGTGAGGCTCTTTCCTGGAGGTGGGACGGAAGGGGAGATCGGGAGGGGCACGGCTCAGGCGGCGCCGAACGCGACGCTGTACCGCCCCTCGCCGGTGCTGACCTCGACGACGACGCCGCCGAGGTCGGCCGCGACGGTCTCGCCGGCGCCGTCGTCGGCCCGGGTGACCTCGTAGGTCGCGCCGAGCTGCTGCTCGTAGGCGTCGAGCACCTCCTCGGGCGAGGCCGGAGTGGCGTAGTCGGCGATGGCGACGGAGTCGTCCATGGTCGAGCTGGTCTGGCACAAGGTGCTCTCGACGGGCGGGGCCGGGAAGTCGGCCGGACGCAGCGTCACGTCGGCGAGGTCGGCCGGCACGAGGGCCAACGGGAACGCCTCGGCGCACTCGGTCGGCACGTCGTCACTGCGGACGTCGTCGAGGTCGTCGACGGCCTGCGCGGCCGCGTCGGACGCCGCGTCGGACGCCGGGACGTCGTCACGTCCGGCGCGGTCGGACTGGTCGGACTGGTCGTCCCCGCAGGCGCTGAGGGCGAGGAGCAGGCCGGCGGCGACGAGCCCGGCCGATCGGGTGCGGTGGTGCATCGGAGGATTCCTGTTCTCGGTCGTGCCCCGTCTCTCGAGGCCGGGAACCAGGTTGTCCGCGGGACGTGGCGATCTGCTGGCACCGGCTTGCAGGTCCGCTTGCACGGGCTCGCCCCCGCGCCGCCGGAAAATCCGTCTTCGCCGAGCGGCGGGGGCACCTACGATCTCGGCGTGCCTGCCCCTGTCTCCGTCTCGGTGCTCGGCCCGGTCGAGGTCACGACGGGCGACGACACCACTCCCCTGATGCCGATGCTGCGGGTGCTGCTGGCGGCGCTGACCGTCGACGCTCCCCGCGCCGTGCCCGGCGACGTGCTGCGCAGCCGCCTGTGGGACGACGACGCGAGCGAGGGCACGCCCACCACCCTCTACAGCTACGTCTCACGCCTGCGCCGACGGCTGGGCCCGGCCGCCCTGGCCACGCAGGCACCGGGCTACCGGCTCGACGTCCCGGCCGACGCCATCGACGCCCTGCGCTTCACCCGGCTGCTGCGGGCCGGGCGCCAGCACCACGACCCCACCCTGGCGAGGCCCCTGGTGGCCGAGGCCATCGGCCTGTGGCGTGGCGAGGCCTACGCCGGGGTGCACCAGCAGTTCGCCCGCCTCGAGGCCGCGCGACTGGGCGAGCAGCTGCTCGAGGCGCACGAGCTCGCGGCCGAGCTCGACCTGCGCCTCGGGCGGCCCCGCGACGTCGTCGACCAGCTGACGCCCCTCGTCGACGCCGAGCCGCTGCGCGAGGGCATGCGCGCGACCTTGATGACCGCGCTCTACCGGTGCGGTCGGCAGGCCGCGGCGCTCGAGGTCTACCAGGAGGGCCGCCACCACCTCGCCGAGGAGCTCGGCGTCGACCCGTCCCCGGCGCTGCGACGCCTGCACGAGCGGGTGCTGCGACAGGACCCGTCGCTCGACGCGCCTCGGGAGGAGGCTCGGACCGAGGCGGCGTCGGGCCCGGCGCCCGAGCCGGACGTCGTGACGCCGTCCTCTTCGACAGACGGGCCGGCCCGGCTCACCGCACCGCTGACCTCGCTCGTGGGCCGCGACGAGCACGTCGCCGAGGTGGCCGACCTGCTGCTCGACGGGACGCGGCTGCTCACCATGACCGGCCCCGGCGGCGTCGGGAAGACCCGGCTCGCCCTGGCCGTGGCCGAGCACGTGCGCGCCGACTTCCCCGACGGGGTCGCCCTCGTGCCCCTGGCCACCGTCCACGACCCCCACCTCGTGATGCCCACCATCAGCCACGCCGTCGCCGCGATGCTGCCGGAGGGCGACGGGGACGACGGGGACGACGGGCCGCACCGCGACCTCGTCGGGCGTCTGCACGGACGCCGGGTCCTGCTCGTGCTCGACAACCTCGAGCACCTGCTCGACGCCGCCGTCGAGGTGGGCTGGCTCGTCGGCGCGTGCCCGGGGCTGGTCGTGCTGACCACGAGCCGGGCACCGCTGCGCGTGACCGGCGAGGTCGAGCACCTCGTCGAGCCGCTGCCCGTGCCCGAGCCGTCGCGATCGGCGCGGCTCACGCCGGGCCAGGTCGCGCGGGTGGGCCGTTCGCCCGCGGTCTCGCTCTTCGTGGCCCGCGCCCAGGGCGTGGCGCGCGGGTTCGGCCTCAACGAGCACAACGCCGGCGCCGTCGCCGAGATCTGCCGTCGCCTCGGCGGCATCCCGCTGGCCCTCGAGCTCGCCGCCACGCGGGTGCGTCTCTACGGGCCCGACACCCTGCTGGCCCGCCTCGACGAGTCGCTCAACGCCGGCCCGCGCGACCTCCCGCCCCGCCAACGCACCATGCAGGCCACGCTCGAGTGGAGCTACCGGCTCCTCGACGAGCCGGCACAGCAGCTCTTCCGCTCGCTCGCGGTCTTCTCAGGCGGGTGGACGTTCGAGATGCTCCAGTCCGTCGCCGGGCCGGAGGCGGTGGCCGCACTGGAGGTCCTGGTCGAGCACTCGCTGGTGAGCGTGGCCTGGTCGAGCGACGGACGTCCGCGCTACTCGATGCTCGAGCCCACCCAGCAGCACGCGGTGCGGCTCGCCGACCCGGACGAGCTCGCGGCCAGCGGGCGCGCGCACGCGGCGGCCTGCGTCGACCTCGCCGAGCGCGCGATCCCCGGCTACCTCGCCGCCGAGCAGGTGCACTGGCTCCGGCTCATGGACGCCGAGCACGCCAACATGCTCGCCGCCTTCGACCGCTGCGTCACCGACGGCGACCACGACACCGCCGCCCGGCTGTCGTGGGCGCTGTGGGCCTACTGGTTCTTCCGCGGCCAGTCGGCCGTCGGACGCCGCGTCTCGGCCCTGGCGGTCGCGCTCCCCGGCACCAGCCCGGGCCCGCGGTGCCGGGCCCTCGTCGGCTTCGCCGCGATGGCCTATGCCCAGGGCGACCACGCAGCCGCCGGCGACGCGTGGCGGGTCGGGCTCGAGCTCGGCGAGCAGGTGGGCGACCTGCAGGCACAAGGCAACAGCCACGCCGGGCTCGGCATCGTCGCGCTCGCCACGGGCGACCTCACCACCGCGATGCACCACCACCGCCGGGCGATCGCCCTGGGCGAGCGTCTCGGCTCCGAGACGTACGGGCGGTGGATCCTCACGCTCAACCACGTCTGGCTGGGCACGGCACTGCTGGCCAGCGGCCGCCAGGAGGAGGCGCTGGTGCACCTGCACCTCGGCCGACGCCTCGGCGACGAGAGCGGCGACCGGCTGGCGGCCTTCGTGGCGCTGTGGAACCTCGCCCGGATCGAGGGCGTCACCGACCCCGACGCCGCCCACCGCCACCTCACCGACGGCATCCGCCTCTCCTTCGAGGTCGGCTACCTGTCGAACCTGTCCTACTTCATCGACGCGCTCGTGGTGCTCGAGGTGCGGCGCGACGCCCCCGACCCGCACCGCCTGGACCGCTGGGCGACCCTGCTCGGCGCCGCGGAGGCGTGCCGCAACCTCGGTGGCGGACCGGGCTTCGGCAGCTACTACCTGCCCGACGACGGCGCCCGCGACCAGGCCGCCGCCACCGTGGCCGACCGGCTCGGCGGCGCCGCCTTCGACGCGCGGCGCGACGAGGGGCGGGGCCTCGAGCTCGGCGACGTCGTCCTGCTCGCCCTCGGCGCCGCGCGGCACGACGTCGGGTCCTGAACACACATGTGCCCGAGACCGGCAACGGCTGGTCTCGGGCACATGGTGTGGGGGGCCTGCGGAGGGAGCGTCTCCAGGTGGTTCAGGCGGACTCGGGGCGCAGCGCCCAGTGCTCGCCGTCCCACCACCAGTGCCCGTCGGCGCTCACCAGCGGTGGGCCGCCGGGGCACGGGTCGGCGTGGAAGGCGGGCGCCCAGGCGAGAGCGGCCGGTTCGGTCCAGGTGTCCTCGGTGGTCATCGTCGACCTCCTTCGTCGTTCGAGACACCACCGTGCCCCTCGGCCGGTCAGCCTGTCCGCCGAACCGACCAGGACGCCGGAGGTCCGCCCTCCCGGGCACGTCGGCATGGCCCGACCTGACTACTCCCGGGATGACAGCCGGTGGAGCAGCGGGCCCGGCAGGTCGGCGACAGCAGGGACGGCGTCGCCGTGGCCGACGAGGTCGATCTCGGCGCCGACCCGGACGACGTCGAACGGGGCCAGGTCGGCGAGGCCCACCTCTCCGTCGCCTCGACCACCGGGCCCGCGCACGGTATAGGTTGCCGCGCATGGCCAACTACTGCGGCAACTGCGGTGCAGCCAACGAGGGCAACGCTTTCTGCTCCTCGTGCGGCCAGGCGCTCGCAGCCGCCGACACCCCCGCGCAGCCCGAACCTCCCGCCTATCCCGCCTCCGAGCCCACGCGCATCGCGTCCTCCCCGATCCAGGCCCAGCCCGCCCAGCCGGCGCCGCCGCAGGGCGACCCGCTGCCCCCGCCCCAGGGTGCGCCGCTGCCCCCGCCGCAGGGTCCGCCGCAGCCGGCGCCGCCGGGCTACGCACCTGCGCAGGCGCAGCAGCCGTACGCGCCGCAGCAGGGCTACCCGGGCCAGGGCCAGCCCCAGGGCTACCCGCCCCAGGGCCAGCCGCAGCAGGGCTACCCGCCCCAGGGCCATCCCCAGCAGGGCTACCCGCCGCAGGGCTATCCCGCGCAGCCGAAGGTCAACCCGTTCGTCGGCTGGCCGATCTACGACTACGTCCGCGACGCCGCGGCCGCCGTCGCGCTGTTCTGCACCTTCGGCATGCCGTGGCGCCTCGACGACCAGGGCGACAACAAGGCCGGCAACACGTGGTGGGTCATCATCGCGATCCTCCTGGCCGTCGTCTCGCTCGCCGTGCCCTACCTGGCGAAGGCACGCGTCGTGTCGTCGTGGGGCCCCCAGCACTACCGGCTGGTCAAGCTCGGTCTCAACGCCCCCCTTGTGATCAGCGTGCTGGTCGGCGTCCTCATGGAGCTCGTGCACCTCGGCGACGACTTCGAGGGCGGGCTCGGCAGCGGCATCGGCATGGCGCTCGCCGGCGTCGCGCTCGCCGTCCAGCCGCGGCAGGCCGAGGAGGATCCGGGTCACGCCGACGACCGTCTGTGGAACAAGGTCGCCACGGTGGTCTACGCCTCGGCGGTCGGGCTGACCGCGCTGCTGTTCGTCACCTGGTTGTTGCACGGCGTGATCGACGTCGACTCGTTCTTCGACCCCGTGCTGCAGTTCCTGACCGCGGTCGTGGCGTTCCTGCTCGTCCCCGCCGCACTGGTCGGCTACCCGGTCTACATGCTGCTCATCGGCTCGAAGATCGACGCCTGGCGCCGGGCGCTCGCGACCGTCGGCTTCAGCGTGGTCGTCATCGCCCTCTTCGCGCTGGCCTCCGACCGTGCCGGGCTGTTCTTCTGGCCCGACTTCGACAAGTGGAACGGTGCCCTCGCCCTCGGTGTCGGCGGCCTGCCCGGCGGCAGCTCGCTGCTCGTCGGCGCCGCGGCAGGCTTCGCCATCAGCCGCTCGCAGCAGCGGGCGACGGCCGGCCCCGACCAGGTCGGGTCGTGGACCCAGACCGTGGCGGCCGCACTGCAGCTCTCCGCCGCCGGCTCGGGTCTGGTCGCGCTCGCGATCCTGCTGATGATGATCGACGACGAGGTCGGCGCGGGACCGATCATCGTGATCGTCCTGCTCCTGGCGGCCGCCGGCGGTGCGGGCTTCGGCCTCACGCTGCTCTCCGACGTCCGCAAGAATCGGATGATCCTGCTCGGCGTCCTCGCCGGCATCGCGGTCATCGGCATCGTCGCGCTCGCGGTCAACAACTCCGACGACACCGGGTTCTACGTGCTCCTCAACAACGGCTACGCCGTCGCGGCCTGGCTCGCGCTGCCCGGACTCGCGGCCTACGCGCTCACCGTGCCGCCGGAGGTGCGCACCGCCCTCGGGCCCCTCGTCCAGAGCGGGCAGCAGAACGGCTACCCGCAGCAGGGGTACCCGCAACAGGGCTACCCGCAACAGGGCTACCCCCAGCAGGGCTACCCGCAGCAGCCTCCCCACCAGGGCGGCTACCCCCAGCAACCCCCGCAGCAGGGCGGCTACCCGCCGCAGCAGCCCCCGCCGTCCGGACCGCCGATGCCGCCGCCCGGCGGCTGGGGTCCGCCCTCCTGACCTGCGTCACCCGACCCGTTCGGCCCCGTCTGGCTCGCGCCAGGCGGGGCCGAGCTAATTACAGGTCTGTAGTTAGTCGTGACGGGTGTTACCCGTGTGACTACTGAGGTTAGAGTCAGCGCCGACGACGGACCGACACCTCTTCCCCCTGGAGCTCCGCCATGCCCTCCGGCCTTCCCCATCCCGGCCTGCCCCCGCGCGCTCGACGGCGCTTCCTCCCCCTGACCCGCGCGGTGACGCGGACCGCCCTCGTCGGCGCAGCCGCGCTCGCGCTCGTCGCGACGACGACGTCGGCCGGCACGTCACCGGTCACGGCCACCACGTCCGCCGCACCCACGACGTCGGCACCCGCCACGGCGCTCACGGCCCAGCAGACCGCCGCCCGCAAGGCCTCCGCCCTGCCGCCGACGCCGGGCGACTTCGTCGGCTACGGCTTCGACCAGTGCCTGGCGCCGACGCAGAAGGCCATGGACACCTGGCTCAACCACTCGCCGTTCCTGGCCGTCGGCATCTACATCTCGGGCAACTCGCGGGCCTGCCGCAGCCAGCCGAACCTCACGCCGGCGTGGGTCCTCAACCAGCTCACCAAGGGCTGGAAGCTGCTCCCGATCACGCTCGGCCCGCAGGCCTCCTGCCAGCCCCGCTTCCCCCGCTACAGCGACGACCCGAAGATCATCCCCACCCGCGGTGCCAAGGCGCTGTACCCCCAGGCGCGTGAGCAGGGTCGTGCGTCGGGCGCCCAGTCGGTCGTCGACGCCCGCCGTCTCGGCATTCCCGAGGGCAGCACGCTGTGGTACGACCTCGAAGGGTTCGACCACACCAACCGCGACTGTCGAGAGTCGGCCCTCGCGTTCCTGACCACGTGGAACCTCACGGTCGAGCAGGCCGGGTTCGCCACCGGCGTCTACTCCAGCGCCGGGTCCGGCATCAAGGCGATGGACGACGTCCGCCGCACCCGGCCCACGGCCTACACGCTGCCCGAGAACATCTGGCTCGCCCGCTGGGACGGCGTCGCCAACACGCGCACGTCGTACATCGGCGACGCCGGCTGGAACCCGAACCGACGCATCAAGCAGTACCGCGGCGGCCACGTCGAGACGCACGGCGGCGTCAGCATCAACATCGACTCCAACTGGCTCGAGCAGGGCCGCGGCGCCATCGCGCCCGCCGAGCGCATCTGCGGCACCACCAAGCTCGACTTCGCCACCTACGGGCCGCTGCGTCCCAAGACCGCGACCTACACGCCGCCGGCCGACCGCGTGCGGGCCCTGAAGTGCTTGCTCAAGCAGCAGGGTCTCTACACCGGCCCGGTCGACCACAACTACGGCCCTGCCGTGGTGAAGGCCGTGCGCGCCTGGAAGACCGCCCGCCAGCAGTCGGTCGGCGACTGGTGGTACCGCAAGAACTGGATCTCGCTGCTGTCGTTCGGCTCGCGCCCGATCGTCAAGGTCGGCTCGTCGGGCGTCTACGGCACCTGGGTGCGGCGCGTGCAGCGGGCGCTGAACGCCGCCGACCTCGGCGTCAAGGTCGCCGTCGACGGCACCTTCGACGGCTCCGTGACCACGGCGGTCAAGCGGTACCAGGCCCGCATCGGGCGACCGCAGACCGGCGTCGTCGACGGCTGGACCTGGGCCGCTCTCCAGGCCGGACGGCGCTGACGCCCGTCGTCGCGAGGGCGGGACGGGCCGGGCTCAGGAGCCGACGGGCGGGCCCACGACGAGCGCGACGACGGTGAGCACGGCGACGGCGGCGACGGCCGTGACGAGCCCACGCACGGGGTTGCGCAGCAGCCAGCCGACGGGGCGGTCGACGGCCGAGGCGGGCTGGTCGACGGTGAGGCGCCAGGCGCCGAACGCGCCGCGCTTCTCCATCTGCAGGTCGAAGACGACGGTGACGAACGGCGGGATCGCCGAGAGCAGGCCGAGCAGCGTGCGGCCCGGCGTCCAGCGCTGGTCGACGGCGACGACGACGGTGGTCACGCAGAAGGCGATGAACACGACGCCGTGCACCATGCCGCCGATGCTCACCATGACGTCGGTGGTCTCGGTGACGTACTTGAGGAACATCCCGACCAGCAGGAGCGCCCAGGTGATCGCCTCGGCGACCGCGACCCGGCGGAACAGCGCCTGGGGGGTCACGCGAAGGCGCCCACGGCGAGCGAGGTGAAGAAGCCGAGGCCGTCGGTGCCGGCGCCGGTGAGGTCCTCGACGGCGTGCTCGGGGTGCGGCATGAGGCCGACGACGTTGCCGCGCTCGTTGGTGACGCCGGCGATGTCGCGCAGCGAGCCGTTGGGGTTGTCGCCGAGGTAGCGCGCGACGACCTGGCCCTCACCCTCGAGGCGGTCGAGGGTGTCGGCGTCGGCGACGAAGCCGCCCTCGCCGTTCTTGAGCACGATCGTCACCTCCTGCCCCTCGGTGTAGGACGACGTCCAGGGGGTCGTGGCGTTCTCGATGCGCAGGCGCTGGTCGCGGCAGACGAACGTGCGGTGGTCGTTGCGGATGAGGGCGCCGGGCAGCAGGTGCGACTCGCACAGGATCTGGAAGCCGTTGCAGATGCCGAGCACAGGCATGCCCTTGCCGGCGGCCTCGATCACCTCGGTCATGACCGGCGCGAAGCGCGAGATGGCGCCGCAGCGCAGGTAGTCGCCGTAGGAGAACCCGCCGGGCAGCACGACCGCGTCGACGCCCTGCAGGTCGTGGTCGCCGTGCCAGAGCGCGACGGCCTCGTGGCCGCCGATGCGGACGGCGCGCTGCGCGTCGACGTCGTCGAGCGAGCCGGGGAAGGTGACGACGCCGACCTTCACGAGCCCGAGACCCCGGTGGGCTCGACGTGCACCGAGAAGTCCTCGATGACCGGGTTCGACAGCAGCTTCTCGGCCATGTCGCGCACCTGCGCGAGCACCTCCTCGGTCACCTCGCCGGCGACCTCGAGCTCGAAGCGCTTGCCCTGGCGGACGTCGGTGACGCCGCTGAACCCCAGACGGGGCAGCGCGCCGAGCACCGCCTTCCCCTGGGGGTCGAGGATCTCGGGCTTGGGCATCACGTCGACGACGACCTTGGGCACGGGGGGAGTCTATTCGTCGTCGATGTCGGAGACGGCGTCAGGTGCGGTGACGTCGACCACCGCGCTGTCGCCGAAGGGCGATCCGGCCACCTCGTCGCCGCTCGCCCCGGCCTGCACGGCCATGGCCAGCACCGCCGCCGAGGCCGACAGGCCCGCCGTCATGAACACCCGCCGTCTCGTCACGCGTTCGAGGATGCCCGGCGCACCCAAGTGCACCTGGGCGGGTGTGGACCCGAGCGGCACAATGGGGTCATGAGCAACCTGTCGTCCTCGGCGGGGCGGACCCAGCGCCCCGGCCTCAACCCGATGCGCCTCGAGTTCCCGCAGTCGCTGGCCGTCTACGACGACTACGCCCAGGCGCAGAAGACCGTCGACTTCCTCTCCGACGAGGAGTTCCCGGTCGAGAACTGCATGATCGTCGGCACCGACCTCAAGCGCATCGAGCGCATCACCGGCCGGCTCACCACAGGCCGGGTGGCCGCCGGCGCGGCGGCGTCCGGCGCCTGGTTCGGCTTGTTCATCGGCGTGATCTTCTCGCTGTTCACCGACGAGAACGCGCTGGTCACCATCGTCTCGTCGGCCCTGTTCGGCGTCGCGTTCTTCGTCGTCTGGGCGCTGCTCGGCTACGCGATGACGCGGGGCCAGCGCGACTTCCAGTCGGTCACCCAGGTCGTCGCCACCCGCTACGAGGTGCTGGTCGAGCACAAGGTCGCCGGCCAGGCCCGCGAGCTGCTCACCCGGCTGCCCGGAGCGCTGCCCAACCCGTTCGACTGAGCCCACCGGCCCACTGCGATAGTCGTGGACCTTCAGCACGGCGTGCAGAAGGTCCACGACTATCGCACCGCGGCGGGGCGCACGGTCGAGAACGCGAGCGCGACGGCGCCCAGCACCGTGGCGACCACGACGAGGGCCGCGCCCCAGCCGACCGCGAAGGCCGAGACCCGGCCGAGCACGAAGACCAGCGTCAGGCCGACGCCGGCACCGACGAGCCAGAGCACGACCCGCAGCGCCAGCGCACCCGGGCCGCGCAGCGGCGCGATGCCGAGCAGCACGAGCGCCGACGCCGGCAGCACGAGCACGAGGTAGCCGGCCACCGGCGGGACGCCGAGCACCCCGGTGCGCACCAGCTCGCCGACCGCCAGCGGGCTCGTCGACGCGGGCACGCCGGCGCGGAACCACGGCACCGACACGGCCACGACCCAGGCCACGGCGGCCAGGGCCCACAGCGCCACCGCGGTCAGCTCGCGTGAGCGTCGTCGTCTCACCCGGCGCTCCCCAGCAGATCGTCGGCCGAGGCCTCGAGGCTGACGTACCAGCGGCCGTCGTGCTCGACGGCCACCAGCGAGGGACGCTCGAGCGGGACGCCGCCGGCCAGCCACCCCTCGGCCAGCGGCATCGTGTACGACGCGCGGCCGATCCCGGCGACGTCGCCCGGCAGCCGCTCGGGGTCGACCCGCACCGCGAGGTCACCGGCCTCGACGTGCACCCGGGTGCCGAGCGGGGTCTCCTCGCCGGGCGTCGTCCTCAGGCCGTCGAGGTCAAGGTCGAGCGCGGCGAGCGTGGCCACCGCGGAGGTGTCGACGTCGCCGCCCAGCTGGGCCTCGGCGGCGAGCAGCACGGCCGTGACGTCGAGCGACGGCACCTCGCCGAGACGCAGCAGCCCGCCGCTCAGCCGGTCGTAGGCCGCCTCGGCGCGCGCCGGGTCGTCGGTCTCGTCGGGGTCGATCGCGCCGACGATCGCGACCGGGTCGAGGTCGGCGACGCCGTTCAGCAGCTGCTCGACGGCGGCCTCGGGCGACGCGGCCCCCGTCGGCGACGGCGCCAGCAGCGGCACCACGACCGGCAGTGCGAGCAGCGCCGCGGCCACCCACGCCCCGACCTTGAGCGACGTGCGGCCGCGCCCGCCCCAGAGCCCGTCGTCGGACGGGCCGGCCGGCGGCTCGTCGCGCGACGGCGGCAGCGCGGCCGGGACGGCGTAGTCCGGGCGCTGAGGCACGGGCTCGGTCATGGCGCCAGGCTACGAGCGGCCACCACGCTGGACGACGGAGATCCCGAGCGCCAGCCCGATGCCGGCCACCACCGGGCCGACGATCGACCAGGTGGTCGACCCGGTCATCGAGCTGCCCTCGAGGTAGCCGAGGCCCTGCGCCGTCCAGATGACGCCGACGGCGACGAGCAGGACGGCGAGCACCAGCAGCAACGTCTTGAGCACGCCCACGCGGTCAGCTCAGCTCGCGCTTGAGGATCTTGCCGGTCGCGGTCATGGGCAGCTCGTCGACGAACTCGACGATGCGCGGGTACTTGTAGGCCGCCATCTGCTCCTTGCCCCAGGCGACGAGCTCCTCCTCGGTCACGGTGGCGCCCTTCTCGCGGATGACGACGGCCTTGATCTCCTCGCCGTGGCTCTCGTGCGGGACGCCGATGACGGCGGCCAGCGAGACGCCCTCGTGGGTGAGCAGGACCTCCTCGATCTCGCGCGGGTACACGTTGAAGCCGCCGCGGATGATCATGTCCTTCGACCGGTCGACGATGTAGTACCAGCCGTCGTCGTCGCGACGGCCGAGGTCGCCGGAGCGGAACCAGCCGTCCTGGATGGCGTCGGCGGTGGCGTCGGGGCGGCCGTAGTAGCCCTTCATGACGTTGTGGCCCTTGATGGCGATCTCGCCCACGGCGTCGCCCTCGGACACCTCGTCCCAGCTCTCGGGCTGCAGCAGCTTCATCTCGACGCCGGGCACGGGGGTGCCGATGGAGCCGACGCGGATCGACTCGCCGAGGCGCGAGAACGACGCGACCGGGCTCGTCTCGGACAGCCCGTAGCCCTCGAGGATGGCGACACCGAAGCGCTTCTCGAAGTCCTTGTGCACCTCCACCGGCAGGGCCGACCCGCCGGCGACGGCGACCCGCACCTTCTCGGTGATCCGGGCGACGTCGACGCCGGAGTCGTCGAGGGCGTTGAGCAGGCCCCAGTACATCGTCGGGACGCCGGCGAAGAACGTGACGCCCTCCCGGTCCATGGCCTGCAGCGCCGGGGCGGCCTCGAAGCGCGGCAGCATGACGACCGTGCCGCCGTAGGCGAACCCACCGTTCTGGACGACGGTCTGTCCGAAGGAGTGGAACAGCGGCAGCACGCACAGCAGCGTGTCGGGGTTGTCGATGCTCGCCCCGAAGAGCTCCTCACCGAGGAGGGCGTTGTCGCGCATGTTGCGGTGCCGCAGCTCGGCACCCTTGGGCTGACCGGTGGTGCCCGAGGTGTAGAGGATGACCGCGGTGTCGTCCTCGTCGGTGGTGACGGTGTCGAACGTCGGCTCCTGCCCGGCGAGCGCCTGGAACAGCGCCTCGGTGCCCTCGATCGGGCTCGCCGCCGCGGGGTCGGCGGTGATCACGAAGAAGTGCTCGCAGCCCTCGGCGGCCTCGAAGCCGGCGTGGCCTTCGGCGCCGATCGGCAGCTCGGGCGTGCCCTGGAAGCAGAAGTAGGCCTTTGCGTCGGAGTCGCCGAGGTGGTAGGCCACCTCGCGACCCTTGAGCAGCACGTTGAGCGGGACGACGGTCGCGCCGGCCTTGAGGATGCCGAAGTAGACCATCGTGAAGTAGGGCAGGTTGGGGCAGCTGAGCGCGACCTTGTCGCCGCGCTCGATGCCGCGCGAGACCAGCAGCCCGGCGACCATGTTCGAGACGGCGTCCACCTCGGCGTAGCTGAGGCGGCGGTCGCCGAAGACGATCGCGGTACGGTCGGGGTGGGCGGCAGCGGTGTCCTCGAGCAGGCTCGCGAGGTTGTAGTCGGTCACGCGGGTCAACCTACGCGCCGGTAGGTGACGGCCGCCACGCCTGTTCCGAGACCGTCCGCGTGCTGGTCCGCATCGAGCGATCGCGCTGACAGGACCACCGGCAGGCTCAGCCCCGCGCGAGGATCGCGGCCGCCCGCTTCAGGTCGGAGCGCACCGCGGCGGGCGCGACCCGGTTGCCGACGAGCCCGAAGGGACGCGCGAGGCCCGAGCCGGCGAGGTGGAGCGCGATGCCGACGTCGCAGCCCGCACCGACCGGCGTGAAGGTCAAGGTGAGCTGGGCCCGGAAGCCGCGCCAGGTGCCGCGCTCGGACCACCGGTGCGGGCGGTCGGCGTCGGTGAGCTCCATGCGTGGGCGCATGCCGACGACGGTGACGTCGGTCCAGGTCTGGCCGACGACGCCGTCAGGCCCCTCGACGTCGGCGACCGACCTCAGGCTCGACTGCCAGGCGGGCCGGTTGGCCGGGTCGATCAGGTAGTCGTAGGCGTCGTCGCACGACACCTCGAAGCGCACGGGCCGGACCATGGCTCTCAGTATGGGACCGGCAGCGCTACCAGCGCTCACCCGTCAGCAGCTCATAGGCCTCGACGTAACGGGCGCGGGTGCGCTCGATGACCTCGGTCGGCAGCGGCGGCGGCGCCTCACCGGACGTCTTGTCCCAGCCGGACTCGGGCGAGAGGGCCCAGTTGCGCACGATCTGCTTGTCGTAGGAGGCCTGCGGGCGGCCCGGCGTCCAGTCGTCGGCCGGCCAGAAGCGCGACGAGTCGGGGGTGAGCACCTCGTCGCCGAGGACGACGGCGCCCGGCGCGTCGGAACCCTCGCCACGGACGCCGAGCTCGAGCTTGGTGTCGGCCAGGATGATGCCGCGCTCACGCGCGATCGACTCGGCGCGACGGTAGACCTGCAGGGTGAGGTCGCGCAGCGTGGCCGCGGCGTCGGGGCCGATCGTGGCCTCGACGGCGGCGTAGGAGACGTTCTCGTCGTGGTCGCCGAGGTCGGCCTTCGTGGCCGGCGTGAAGATCGGCTCGGGCAGCCGGCTGCCGTCGACCAGCCCGCCCGGCAACGCGATGCCGCACACCTCGCCGGACGCCTGGTAGTCGAGGAGACCCGAGCCGGTGAGGTAGCCGCGGGCGACGCACTCGACCGGGTACATGTCGAGCCGCTCGCAGACGACGGCGCGACCGGCCACCGAGGCCGGCACGTCGGTGGAGACGACGTGTCCCGGCACGAGGTCGGCGAGCTGGTCGAACCACCACAGCGACATCCGCGTGAGGATCTCGCCCTTGTCCGGGATGGTGGAGTCGAGCACGAAGTCGAAGATCGAGATCCGGTCGCTGGCCACCATGAGCAGGTGTCCCCGGTGCGGTCCGGTGGTCAGCTCGTAGAGGTCGCGCACCTTGCCGGAGTGGAGGTGGGTGGCCCCCTCGATCGCGGGCGCCTCGGGGATGTTGAGCACGCACGCATCGTAGTGGTGAGGCCTGGACCGGCTTTCCTGCCTTTGTCACCTGATCTAATCTTGTTACATGGCGCGCGTCCCGGGACCGGACTTCCTCATCGTCGGCGCGCCCAAGGCCGGCACCACCGCGCTGCACACCGCGCTCACCCAGCACCCCGACGCGTTCCTGACCCGCCCCAAGGAGCCGAAGTACTGGCTGTGCGACGACGCCCCTCCCCCGCACTGGAACGGACCGGGCGACCGGCACTCGCAGCAGGAGTGGCTCTGGCGCTCGCGCGACTACGCCCGCCTGTTCGACGGCGCCCGCGACGACCAGGTGCGCGGCGAGAGCACGCCCTTCTACCTGTGGAGCCGTGGCGCCCACCGCCGCATCGGCGCCGCCCTGCCCGACGTCCGACTCATCGCCGTCGTCCGCGACCCGGTCGACCGCGCCTACAGCAACTGGATGCACCTGTGGTCCGACGGCCTCGAGCCCGAGGCCGACTTCCGCCGCGCGTTCGACCTCGAGGACCAGCGGGTGGAGCGTGGCTACGCGCCGTTCTGGCGCTACCGGGAGCTCGGCCGCTACGGCGAGCAGCTGCAGCACCTCTTCGAGCACGTGCCGCGCGAGCGGGTGCTGGTGATGCGCTACCGCGCCCTCGTCGACGAGCCCGCGGTCGCCGTCGACACCGCCTGCCGCTTCCTCGGCATCCGCGAGGGCCTGGTCGACGCGATCCCCCGCGACAACGCGCGCTCCTACGTCGAGCCCGGCTGGCGCACCCGCACCCTGGGCCCGGTCGTGCGCGCCGGCGCCGCCGCCGCCCAGTTCGTGCCGCCGCACCTGTGGCGCCGCGCCTCGGCGCCGCTCGTCGCCCGGCTCAGCGGCCGCGACACCCACCGCCCGCGCCTGGCCGAGGAGCAGCGCGCCGAGCTGATCCGGGAGTACGCCGACGACATCGGCCTGCTCTCCCGGCTCACCGGGGAGAGCTTCCACGACTGGCTGTCACCGGTCTCGCGCGGCTCGTTCGACGAGCGGGCGAAGAAGTCCTGACGTCGTCGCCGGCCCGAGCCGTGGTCGTTTCCGCGCGATCGCTCGATGAGGACCACGGCCACCGGCCGGACCGACGTCAGCGGACGACGGTGACCAGGTCGTGCGCACCGTCGGGGCGGGCGGCCTCGACGTAGTAGCGCACGCGCCCGTCGGGCAGCGGGACGGCGGCGGCGTAGCGCCAGGCGCCGTCGGAGTCGGGTGAGGAGATCGGGCCGACGGCGGCGTCGGCGACGAAGCGGTCGCCGTCCCAGACCGCGAGGCCCGTGGTCTCGTGCCAGTTGGACGCCGCGTCGGGGCGGCCGTCGTACAGCGCCCGGAGCGGCTGGCCGTCGACCGCCGGCAGGACGGCGGTGACCCTCGCACCTCGCTCGTCCCAGGCGCCGGGGCGGCCGGCGAGCACCTCGCCGCGGTCGGTCCAGACGAGGCCGTCGGACGAGGTGAGGTGCCGCGTCGTCATCCGGTCCTCGTGACCGGGGTCGGCGAGCGGGTGGCAGCACAGCCACATGTCCCAGCCGTCGAGGCGCGCCGGGTCGTGGGTGATCACGGGGTCCTTGACCGCGACGCCGTCGGCGCCGGCGTCGCCCGGCAGCACGACCCGGCGCTCGCCCGCAGGCAGGTCGGCCGGGGTGGCCGCGGTCAGGCTGTCGACCCACCAGTGCTTGGAGTCGTAGGTGGCGCACGACAGGTACAGGCGCCAGCCGACGCCGGGCACCGGCACCAGCACGGGTCGCTCGAACGACTCGCAGCCGAACGCGTCGCGGTGCACCTCGGCGACCGGGGTGAAGCGCACGCCGTCGGGCGAGGAGGCCACCACGACGGTGACCCCGCGGCCCTCGGTGAGCGGACGACGCGTGCGCCAGGTCAGCCAGAACGTGCGGTCGACCAGCACCGCGCTCGCGGCGCCGGACCAGTTGCCGGGGCCCGGTCCCGGTGCGGGCACGACGACCTCGGCGTCGTGGGGCGTCGGGAGGGCGAGCTCGTCGAGCGTGGGCATGCGCCCATGTTAGTCGAGTTGTCGAGTCGACAATTCATGCCGCTCAACAACCACCGCAGCTGTAGAAGGTGACGTCCCAGTGGTTGCCCTCGTCGGCGTACTCGTTGCCGGACGCCGACCGGTAGAGCCGGGCGCCGTCGCTGCGCACGCCGATGTAGGTGTAGGTGCCGGTGACCCAGCCGGTCAGGCAGCTCGACCGGGTGAAGTCGAGCTTGTAGCCGTTGGTGTGGCTGTAGGTGCCGCCGGCGTGCCCGACCTCGGTGCCGCCGGTGATGTTGAGGGCGCACCCGCTCGCGCTCCGGAGCGTGCGGGCGCCGTCGACGGAGGTCTGGCGCAGGCCCGAGAACGAGGTGCAGGTCGGGTTGCTCTGGGTCGTGCAGCCCCCGGACGACGACCACGTGATGCCGGCCGCGCGGAAGGCCGACTCGGCCTCGGCCTGGGTGACGGCGGACGCCGTCCCGGCGGTGGCGACGAGCGTGCCGAGGCCCAGCAGCAGGGCTCCGAGGAACGTGGCGATGCGGGTGTGGGTGCGCATGCCTCCACGCTCACACGGGTGGGCGGCGACGGCATCGGGGAAGACCCTCGCGTCGGGCGCGAGCAGCGCGGGTGGCACGCTTTGCGGCATGCCGCAGTCCGCAGAAGAGGTCCACGCACGCATCTCCGGCGCGGTCGGCCCCGACGGCCGGCTGCCCCTCCCACCGTCGGCCGGCTGGGCCAACTTCCCGTGGGAGGTCGCCGACGGCGCGATCGTGCCCAAGCAGCTGCCGCCGCCGGCCGACGACCCGGGCCGCTTCGGCGAGATCCCCGAGAAGCCGTGCGAGGCGTGCGCCGGGTTCGACCCCGCCGTCATCGCGTGGGAGGACGACACCTGGGTGCTCACCCACCCCGGCCGCCCGACCGGGTCGCCGGTGGCTCTCGTGCTGCACCCGCGCGAGCACGTCGACATGGGCAACCTCGACGACGAGCTCGCCTCGCAGCTGGGCCGCATCAGCAACCGGCTGGTCCGGATCATCGAGAACCTGCCCCACATCGGACGCGTGCACGTCAGCCGCTCCGGCGACGGCGGCTCGCACCTGCGCCAGCGGTTCTACGCCCGCACCGCCCGCCTGACCGGCGTCCACGGCTCGCAGGCCGTCGAGTGGGACGACATCATCCCGCCCGGCCCCGTCGACGTGTGGCGCGCCGACCTGCACACGATCGCCACCAAGCTCGCCAACTGGGGTGGCGACGCACGCGCCTGAGTCAGCGCGTCACGAACCCGGTCGAGCCCTCGACCGCCGCCTCCTGCACCTCGACCCGCTCGACCGACGCCGCCGGCGAGCCCTTGCGGCACCACGCGACCCAGGCGTCGACGGCGTCGGGATCGCCCTCGGCGTGACCGCGCACGGTCCCGTCGGGCTCGTTGCGCACCCAGCCGGCCAGCCCCAGCCGGCGACCCTCCTGCTCGGCGTACCAGCGGAACGAGACGCCCTGCACGACCCCGCTCACCACGACCTCGACTGCTCGGCTCATGGTCACCACCCTGTCGAGCGGTGCTGCGCGGTGTCCACGTCGGTCAGGGTGGTGCGGTGACCGACGACGCCCCCGACCCCCGCCGCTGGCGCATCCTGTCGGTCTCGCTGGTCGTCGGGTTCATGTCCCTGCTCGACGTCACGATCGTCAACGTGGCGATCCCGTCGATGCAGGAGGGTCTCGACACGAGCGCCTCGACGATCCAGTGGGTCGTCTCGGGCTACGCGCTCGCCTTCGGGCTCACGCTGGTCGCGGGCGGCCGGCTGGGCGACGCCTACGGACGCAAGCGGCTGATGGTGATCGGGCTGGTGCTGTTCACCGCCTCGAGCGCCGCGGTGGGCCTGGCGCCGTCGGCCGAGCTGGTGATCGTGGCCCGCCTCGCCCAGGGCGCCTCGGCCGGGCTGCTCACCCCGCAGAACTCCGGGCTGATCCAGGTGCTGTTCCGCGGCGCCGAGCGCGGGCGCGCCTTCGGACTGTTCGGGCTGACCGTCTCGATCGCCTCGGCGACCGGTCCGGTCCTCGGCGGGGCGATCATCGCCGTCGCCGGCGAGGACGACGGCTGGCGCTGGCTGTTCCTGGTCAACGTGCCGATCGGGGTGGTGGCCCTGGTCGGCGTGCTGCGGCTGGTGCCCGGTCGTGTCGACGACGCCGACCCCGGCGACCGGCGCATCGACGTCGTCGGCGCCACGCTGCTCGGGGCTGCCGTGCTGTGCCTGCTCTACCCGATCGTCTCGCTCGAGGCCGGGCAGCGGTGGCCGCTGGTGCTGCTGCTCGGAGTGCCGGCCTTCGCCGTCGCCTTCGTGCGGTGGGAGCACCGGCTCACCCGCCGCGGGCACGCGCCCCTGCTCGACGTCGGCCTGCTGCGCCGCACGGCCGGCTTCGCCGGCGGGCTGTCGGTCGGCGCGCTCTACTTCACCGGGTTCACCGGCATCCTGCTGGTCTTCTCGGTGTGGCTGCAGGACGACCGAGGCTTCTCGCCGCTGCACGCCGGGCTGCTCATCACGCCCTTCGCGCTGGGCTCGGCCATCTCGTCCCCGCTCGCCGGTCGCGTCGTCACCACGGTCGGACGACGCCTCACCGTCGGCGCTCTCGTGACGATGGGCACCGGCGTCCTGCTGCTGGCGCTGCTGGTGCCCGGGGCCGCCGACGGCGACCTGTGGTGGGCGCTGCTGCCGGCGCTGTTCCTGGCCGGGCTCGGCGGCGGCGCGGTCGTCTCGCCGAACCTGACCCTCACCCTGGCCGAGGTGCCGCCGCGCATGGGCGGCGCGGCCGGTGGCGCCGTCCAGACCGGGCAGCGCATCGGCTCGGCCCTCGGCGCCGCGCTGCTGGTCACGGTCTTCCAGCTCGCCGGGCTGCGGGCCTCGCTGCTCACCGCGATCGCGGTGCTCTCGCTGGCGCTGCTCGTCGCGATCAGGACGGCGACGACGTCCGCCACGGCGCCGGCCGACCACTCAGCCACCACTGCAGCCGACGCGTGATCCACGGCAGGAACACGTAGGTCATCAGCGGCGTCATCACCAGCACGGTGATCAGCACCCGCGCCGGCAGCCAGACGTCGGCGAGCCACTCGCGCGCGGCGTAGTTGACCAGCACGCTCAGCGGGAAGAAGACCAGGAAGATCGTCGTCGCCTGCTTCCACCGCGGCGGCGCCGTCGGCGGCGCGGCACCCGACTCGAGCACCGTCGAGGCCGGGACGTCGAACCAGCCCTCGATGCCGGTGCGCTTCTCCACCCGGGCCTCGACGACGCCGAGGCCGGACGCCGCCGAGCGCCACCACGCGCGTTGCGGGCTGTGCTCCCACGCATCGAGCGAGCCCTGGTCGGCGAAGCGGTAGAGCATGTGCCACTCCTCCGAGTCGGCCTCGGTGCGCACCCACCCGGCGCCGAGGAAGCCGGGGAACTTCTCGGCCAGCGTGATGCCGGCGTTGAGCCAGCTCATCATCTCCGGCTCGTGACCGGTGGCGAGGTGGCGCGTGATCGCGACGGTGACGGGGGCGGTCATGCCCCCATGGTCGCGCAGGCGCGCTACAGGATCGCGCCGGGCGCGTAGGCCGCCGCCTGCGGGTGCCGCTCGGCCAGTGCCTCGACCTGCCGGACGACGGCCTGGGTCTGCGCGACCGCGGCGCCGGTGAACGTGATCGGGTCGGCGACGAGGCCGGCGAGCTGCGACTCGGTCAGGCCGAGGCGGGGGTCGGCGGCCAGCTTGGCGAACACGTCGTTGTCGGCCTGGCCCTGGCGCATCGCCAGCGCCGTGCCGACGGCGGCCTCCTTGATCGCCTCGTGCGCGGCCTCGCGGCCGACGCCGTTGCGGACGGCGGCCATGAGCACCTTGGTGGTGGCCAGGAACGGCAGGTAGCGGTCGAGCTCGCGCTGGATGACGGCCGGGAACGCGCCGAACTCGTCGAGCACGGTCAGGAAGGTCTGGAACAGCCCGTCGGCGGCGAAGAAGGCGTCGGGCAGCGCGACCCGGCGCACGACCGAGCACGACACGTCACCCTCGTTCCACTGGTCGCCGGCCAGCTCGCCGACCATCGACAGGTAGCCGCGGGTGACGACGGCGAGGCCGTTGACCCGCTCGCACGAGCGGGTGTTCATCTTGTGCGGCATGGCCGACGAGCCGACCTGGCCCTCCTTGAACCCCTCGGTGACGATCTCGTTGCCGGCCATGAGCCGGATCGTCGTGGCCAGGTTCGACGGCGCCGCGACCAGCTGGACGACGGCCGAGAGCACGTCGAAGTCGAGGCTGCGCGGGTAGACCTGGCCGACGCTGGTCAGCACGCGCTCGAAGCCGAGGTGGGCGGCGACCCGCTGCTCGAGCTGGTCGAGCTTGGCGGCGTCGCCGTCGAGGAGGTCGAGCATGTCCTGCGCAGTACCCATCGGGCCCTTGATGCCGCGCAGCGGGTAGCGGGCGAGCAGCTGCTCGATGCGCTCGACGCCGATCAGCAGCTCGTCGGCCACGGTGGCGAACCGCTTGCCGAGCGTGGTGGCCTGCGCGGCGACGTTGTGCGAGCGCCCGGCCATCACCGTGGTCTCGTGCTCGGCGGCGAGCCGGGCCAGGCGGGCGAGCGTGGCGACGGCGCGGTCGCGCAGCAGCTCGAGCGACTGCTTGAGCTGCAGCTGCTCGACGTTCTCGGTGAGGTCGCGCGAGGTCATGCCCTTGTGGATCTGCTCGTGCCCGGCGAGGGCGTTGAGCTCCTCGATGCGCGCCTTCACGTCGTGCCGGGTGACCCGCTCGCGGGCCGCGATGCTGGCCAGGTCGACGGCGTCCTCACCGCGGGCGGCGACCTCCTCGTAGGCCTCCACGGCGCCATCGGGGACGGCGATGCCGAGGTCGCGCTGGGCCTTGAGGACGGCGATCCACAGCTGCCGCTCGAGCACGATCTTGTGCTCGGGCGACCAGATCTCGGCGAGGTCGGCTCCGGCGTAGCGGGTGGCCAGGACGTTGGGCACGGTCACGAGGCGGATTCTCGCAGGTGGCCGCGCGCCGTCCCGACCCGCGCCGTGGAGGCCGGGCGTCAGGCGGGCACCCAGTCGTCCCAGGCCGACCACCACCGGTCGTCGCGGTCGAGCCGGTCGGCGACCTCGGCGGCCGCGGCGAGCACGTGGCCGAGGTCGTCGAGGCTGAGCCGGCCCTCGCTGAGCCGGTCGTGCAGGCGCTCGACGTCCTTCCAGGCCCGCTTGCCGTCGGGCTCGACGACCAGGTCGAGCTCGAGGTCGTCGGTGTCGATGCCGTCGTCGACGCGGGCGTAGGGCCGCTCGAAGTTGACGTACCAGCAGTCGAGGACGCCGTCGGTGAAGAACTTCCACACCGAGTACCAGTCGCCCGGACGACGCAGCTGGAGCACGGTCGCGCCGCTCCAGGCCGCCCGCTCGGCCCACGGGTGGGGCGGCTGGTCGTCGTCGAAGGTGAAGGTGGCGCCGTCGTCGACCTGGACGGCGAGCACCCCGCCGTCGGCCTCGGGGTGGTCGGCGAGCACGGTCACGGGGAGGCGCAGCCAGGCCCGGTCCTTCCAGACCTCGCGCTTGACGATGGCTCGCCCGGGTTCGAAGACGGTCACGGGCGTGCCGTACCCGCGTCGCGGGCGGCTAGGGCGCCCGAAGGGGTGTCAGCCGAACGAGCGCACGACCTCGCCGGTGAACCGGTGGCCGGCGTGGCGCAGGCCGACGACGGCGGCCTCGACCTTCTCGGGCGGCACGACCGGGGCCTTGGCGAGCACCAGTGACCACGTGCCGGCGGTCTCGTCCCAGGTGGCCTCGACGCCGCGGTGGGCCCGCGCGAAGCCGTGCGGGTCGTGCGGCCAGATCGCGACGCGCAGGCCCTCGAGACCGAGGGCCGCGAACGACTGCACCTCGAGCACGACGCGGTCGAGCTCGGTCCACTCCACCGCCAGCCGCAGCCGGCGGTAGCCCTCGAGGCGCAGGCCGCGGGCGTCGAAGACGTAGGCGGCCCCGGTCTCGCGCACCGACAATGGCGAGAAGGTCATGGCCGTCACCGGGGGCGCCTCCGGGTGGGCGTCGTCGCGGAAGCGCCGCGCGGTCACCTCCGACATCCGGCCGGTGCCGAAGGCCAGGACGTTGCGCACCAGGCGCACCGGGAAGAAGCGTGGGGTGCTGATCGGCACCCGTACCTCGGCAGGCAGGTCGCCGCCCGGCTTGCCCGGCTCGTACGGCTGGTAGGGCGGCGGGCTCACGCGCCCAGTGTCTCCGTGCCGGACAGCGGCGAAACCGGCCTCAGACCCCGGCGGCGATGTCGGTGCGGTGCTGGGCGCCCGGGAACGCGACCCGGGCCACGCCGTCGTAGGCCGTCGCGCGCGCCTCGGCGACCGAGCCGCCCGTCGCGACGACGGCGAGCACGCGGCCCCCGGCGGTCACGAGCTCGCCGGACGGCGCGAGGGCGGTACCGGCCTGGACCACGTGGACGTCGTCGAGGGCCTCGGCGTCGTCGACGCCGGTGATCACGTCGCCCGACGACGAGGAGGCCGGGTAGCCGGCCGAGGCGAGGACGACGCCGACCGCGGCGCCGGGCTTGAACACCGGCGGCGGGACGTCGGCCAGCGTGCCGGTCGCGGCGCCGAGCAGCAGCGGCGAGAGCGGGGAGTCGAGCAGCGCGAGGAGCGGCTGGGTCTCGGGGTCGCCGAAGCGGGCGTTGAACTCGATGACGCGCACCCCGCGCGAGGTCAGCGCGAGCCCGGCGTAGAGCAGCCCGGTGAACGGCGTGCCGCGGCGCGCCATCTCGTCGACGGTGGGCTGCAGGACGTCACGCAGCACGTCGACCACGAGCGTGTCGGGTGCCCACGGCAGCGGCGTGTAGGCGCCCATCCCGCCGGTGTTGGGGCCGGCGTCGCCGTCGCCGATGCGCTTGAAGTCCTGGGCGGGCTGCAGGGGGTAGACGGTGGTGCCGTCGGCCTCGCGGTGGCTGCACAGCGCGAAGAGCGAGACCTCGGGCCCGTCGAGGAACTCCTCGACGACGACGCGCTCGCAGCCGGCGGCGTGGGCGAGGGCCTCGTCGCGCGAGTCGGTGACGACGACGCCCTTGCCGGCCGCGAGCCCGTCGTCCTTGACCACGTAGGGGGCGCCGAGCTCGTCGAGGGCGGCGGCGACCTCGGCCGGGGTGGTGCACACGTGGGCGGCGGCGGTGGGCACGCCGGCGGCGGCCATCACCTCCTTGGCGAAGGCCTTGGACCCCTCGAGCCGGGCGGCCGCGCCGGTCGGGCCGAAGACCGGGATGCCCCGGGCGATGACGACGTCGGCGACGCCCGCGACGAGCGGCGCCTCGGGGCCGACGACCACCAGGTCGACGCCGAGGGAGCCCGCGAGCGCGGCGACCTCCTCGCCGTCGAGCGGATCGACGTCGTGCAGCGTGGCGACCGTGGCCGTGCCCGGGTTGCCCGGGGCGGCGTGCACCTCGGTCACGTCGGGATCGAGGGACAGGGCGCGGGCGAGGGCGTGCTCGCGGCCGCCGTTGCCGATGACGAGGACCTTCACGGAGCCTCAGGGTAGTGGTCGCCGCCGGGAGTCGGCGTAGGGTGCGGGTTCGGCAGCCACCGGGGAGGGAAGGACAGCACCGTGCCTGCGCTCCCCCGCACCGGCGACCACTTCGGTCGCTACCGCATCGACCGGCAGATCGGTCGCGGCGGCATGGGCGTCGTCTACGGCGCCACCGACACCTCGATCGGCCGCACGGTCGCGCTCAAGGTCGTCTCGGCCGGGCTGGGCGATGCGGCCCAGACCGCCGAGTTCCACCGCCGCTTCCACCGCGAGGCCTCGGTGCTGGCCAAGCTCGACTCGCCTCACGTCATCGCGATCTACGACTACGGCACCCACGACGGCTGCCCGTTCATCGCCACGCAGTACGTCGGCGGCGGCGACCTCGGCGACCTGCTGCGCGAGCGCGGCCCGATGCCGCCGGCCCTCGCGCTCACCGTGTGCGCCCAGGTCGCCGACGCCCTGCACGACGCCCACCGCGTCGGCGTCGTCCACCGCGACGTCAAGCCCACCAACGTGCTGCTCCGCGACGCCGACGACCCCACGCCCCACGCCTACCTCTGCGACTTCGGCATCGCCCGCACCGAGACCGACGGCATCACCCGGGCCGGCGCCGTCGCCGGCACGTGGAGCTACCTGGCCCCCGAGACCGGCCGCGGCGCCCCGGCCACGCCGGCCTCCGACGTCTACGCCCTCGGCTGCCTGCTCTGGGCCACCCTCACCGGGGCCCCGCCCTACCGCGGCACCGACGTCGAGATCGCCATGGCCCACCAGACGGCGCCCCTGCCTCAGCTGGCCCTCGCCGGCAGCACCGACGAGCTCACCGGCCGCATCGACCACGTGCTGCGACGCTGCCTCGCCAAGGACCCCGCCGAGCGCTACCCCACCGCCGACCACGCCCGCACCGACCTGCTCGCCGCCGCCGGGCTGCGCGGCGGCCCGGCGTCCTTCGGCGCGGCGCAGCGGCCTGACCAGGCGGTGACGATGGCCCAGGTCTCGCTCGGCTCGCTGCCTCCCCGCCTCTCCCCGCCCACCCCGACGCCGGCCCCCGGCGCCGGACGCCGGCGCCGGACGGCGGTCGCGTTCACCGTCGGCTGCGTGGCCGTGCTCGCCGTGGCCGGCGCCGTGTTCGCGATCCCGCGGCTGAGCGACGACACCCCCGAGGCCTCGCCCGGCGGCTCGACCACGCCGACCCCGTCGCCCACCCCCACACCCACGCCCTCCCCCACGCCGTCCGAGCCGCCGCTGCCCACCCGCGTCGACGCGCGCGGCCCGATCACCGGCGACCTCGACCGCGACGGCCTCGGCGACGTGACCATCGGCTTCGACGGCCAGACCACCACCTGGCTCTCCACCGGCACCGCGCTCGTGCAGCAGGACGAGCCCACGCGCAACCCTGTCAGCGACGACGGCTACACCTCCGAGGTCCCGGGCGACTTCGACGGTGACGACCTGCTCGACGTCGTCCAGCTCGTCGTCGACCGCAAGAACGGCGCGCTCACCCTCGCCGGCGACCTCAGCGGCGGCGGCACCGTGAGCGGCTCGATCCCCTACCGCAAGGCGACGCCGTTCGTGTCGTCCGCCGACCTCGACGCCGACGGCGCCGACGACCTCGTCATCGGCTGGGTCGACACCGACAAGCCGCCCATCTCGTTCGTCGGCGTGCCCCTGCTCGACGGCGTCGCGCAGAAGCCGATCGACCTCGTCGACGTGCCCTACACCTACGGCGAGGCGTACTTCGAGGTCGGCGACGTCGACGGCGACCAGCGCGCCGACATCGCCGTCGTCCACGTGGTCGGCGACGAGGGGCTCGCGCGGCGCCAGGACCTCACCATCTGGCGCGGCACCGGCACCGGGGTCAGGCGCGGGCCGCAACGGTCGTTCCCGGGCGAGATCCTCACCGACATCCTCGCCGCCGACGTCGACGGCGACGACGACGTCGAGGTGCTCGCCGCGACCCCGCGCGACGGCACGACCATCGTCGAGGTCCTCGACGTGCGCGACGGCGCGATCACCAAGCCCCGCGTGGCCGGGGCGATCGGCGACACCGGCGACTACGGCAGCGACATCGGCGTCAGCGACGTCGACGGCGACGGACGCGACGACCTCGTCTCGCCGGTGCAGACCGGACGTCGCCAGGTCCGGATCATCGTCGCGGTCTCCGACGGCGAGAAGCTGGTCGCGCGCCCGTTCGCCACGTGGAAGCGCGACTTCGGCGCCGAGAGCCCCTACTTCAGCGTCTCCGACCGGGCGTCGTCGTGAGCGCCCCGCGACCCGGCGACCTCGTCGGCCACTACCGCCTCGACGAGGTCATCGGCCTCGGCGGCATGGGCGTCGTCCACGCCGCGACCGACACCCGGCTCGGGCGCCGCGTCGCGCTCAAGATCGTGCTCGGGCACCACACGACGTCGGCGGAGTTCACCACGCGGTTCCAGCGCGAGGCCGCGGTGCTGGCCCGCCTCGACTCGCCGCACGTCGTCGCGATCTTCGACCACGGCGAGCACGAGGGACAGCCCTACATCGCCATGCAGTACGCCGCCGGCGGCGACCTCGGCGCCTTCCTCAAGCGCCGCGGCGCCATGCCCCCGGCCCTCGCCGCGAGGGTGGCCTCCCAGGTGGCCGACGCGCTCGTGGCCGCCCACGCCGTCGGCGTCGTCCACAGAGACGTGAAGCCGGCCAACGTGCTGCTGCGCGACGAGCGCACCGACCGCCTGCACGTCTACCTGAGCGACTTCGGCGTCGCGCTGACCGAGTCGACCGGGCTCACCTCGCCAGGCGCGATCGCCGGCACCTGGAACTACCTGGCCCCCGAACGGGCGCGCGGCGAGGTCGGCAGCCCGGCCAGCGACGTCTACGCCGTGGGCTGCCTCTTCCACGAGCTGCTCACCGGACGCACGCCCTACACGGGCAGCGACGTCGAGGTCGCGATGCAGCACGTCGGCTCGCCGGTGCCGCAGCTGCCCGGCGACGACGGCACCACCCGCGGGGTCAACCGCGTGCTCGCCCGCTCGATGGCCAAGGACGCCGCCGCGCGCTACCCGTCGGCGGCCGCGCTGCGCGACGACCTGCGCGAGCTGGCCGGCACCCTGTCGGGCGCCACGCCGCTGCCGGGCGGGCCGCCGCTCGTCGGTCCGCGACCGCCGTCGCCCCCCTCGCACCCCTCGTCACCTTCTCACCCCTCCCACCCGTCGCTGCCGCAGACGCTGCCCGCGCCGTCGCCGTCGCCGCCGCGACGCCGACGCCGCGGCGTGGTCGTCGGCGCGGTGCTCGCCGTCGTGGCCGTCGTCGGGGTGGCCACCACGATCGCCGTCGTGGCCGGCGCGGGCGACGACCCCGGCCCGGGCACGACCGGGCCGTCGACGTCGACGACCTCCTCCGGGTCGCCGTCCACCCCGGTCACCTCGGCCCCGCCGGCCGCGGTCGACGCGGTGGCCAACGACCTCGACGGCGACGGCCGCTTCGACGCGATCTGGTCGAGCTACGACCGCACCTACATCGCCCGGTCGACGGCGTCCGGCTGGGCCGCGGTCGAGCGCCGTCCGATCGCCGGTCGCAACATCGTGGCCGGCGACGTCACGGGCGACGGACGCGCCGACATCGTCGAGTTCTCGAGCGAGCCGCCCACCGTCGTCGTCACGGTGCACGACGCGGGCACGACCGCCCTGCCGCCGACGCCGGTGTCCACCCCGCGCTCGATCGAGGACATCGACACCGACTACGTGCTCGCCGACGTCGACGGCGACGACGTCGACGACATCGTCATCGCCACCGCCCCGAACCTGCGCACCACCGAGCTGACGGTGCTCATCAGCCGGGGCGACGGCACCTTCGACGAACCGCGGCGCTGGTTCCGGGGCAGGCTCGACCCGCGCCAGGCCGGGTGGGCGGTCGGCGACCTCGACGGCGACGGCGCCGACGACCTGATGCACCACGCCACGCTCGACCAGGGCTACACGGTGCGCCAGGGCCGGGTCCTGCTCTCCTCGGGCACCTCCGACGGCACGTTCACGCTCGCCGGGAAGCCGCTGGACGTGCCCGAGGAGATCGACGGCATCTACTTCAGCCTCGAACGACTCGACCTCGGCGACGTCGACGGCGACGGCCGCCTCGAGGTCGTCGGGCTCGCGCCCTACCAACCCGACGCCGTCGTGTGGGAGTACACCGACGGCCGCTTCGACTCCGGCCGGTTCTGGACCGACCAGGAGAACGACTACGACCGGCCCGACTACGGCAAGGGCTCGTACGTGACCCTCGGCGACGTCAACGGCGACGGCCTGGCCGACATGATCACGCTCTCCGCCGACGACGGCCTCCGCGCCTACCGGTCGTCCGGCACGTCGTTCGAGCTCGCCCCCGGCTGGCGGGCCAAGCTGAAGCCCGACGTCACCGTGTTCGTCGACCGCGTCAGCCTGGGCATCTACTGACCGGACATCGCTGGTCGAGCCGCCACGAGTCGCGTTAGCGGGTCGACCGGCTCGATCATCGATGCCTAGATCAGCTCGTGCCGCACGATCGTGGCCGCACGCGACGGCCCGACGCCGACGACGCTGATGCGCGCACCGGACATCTTCTCGACGGCCTCGACGTAGGCCTTGGCGTTGGCCGGCAGGTCGTCCCAGGTGCGGCACTCGGAGATGTCCTCCCACCAGCCGGGGAGGTACTCGTAGATCGGCACGGCGTGGTGGAAGTCGGACTGGTTGACCGGCATCTCGTCGTGACGCACGCCGCCGACGTCGTAGGCCACGCACACCGGCACCTGCTCGAGGCCGGTGAGCACGTCGAGCTTGGTGAGCACGAAGTCGGTGACACCGTTGACGCGCGCGGCGTAGCGGGCGATGACGGCGTCGTACCAGCCGCACCGGCGCGGGCGCCCGGTGGTGGTGCCGTACTCGGCGCCGGTCTTGCGCAGGTGCTCGCCGCTGTCGTCGAAGAGCTCGGTGGGGAACGGTCCCTCACCGACGCGGGTGGTGTAGGCCTTGACGATCGCGATCACCTGGTCGAGCCGCATCGGCGGGATGCCCGACCCGGTGCAGGCGCCGGCGGCCGTGCACGACGACGACGTCACGAACGGGTACGTGCCGTGGTCGACGTCGAGCAGGGTGGCCTGACCGGCCTCGAGGAGGACGATGTCGCCGGCGTCGAGGGCCTGGTTGAGGTAGAGGCCGGTGTCGGCGACCATCGGCGCGAGCCGCTCGGCGTAGGAGAGCAGCTCCTCGACGATCTCGTCGACGCCGGGCGCGCGGCGGTTGTAGATCTTGGTGAGCACCTGACCCTTGAGGTCGAGCGCCCCCTCCACCTTCTGCCGCAGGATCGACTCGTCGAACAGGTCCTGCACGCGGATGCCGATGCGGTTCATCTTGTCGGCGTAGGTGGGGCCGATGCCGCGACCGGTCGTGCCCAGCTTGCGGGAGCCGAGGAACCGCTCGGTCACCTTGTCGACGGCCTTGTTGTAGCTCGGGATGACGTGCGCGCTGGCGCTCACCTTGAGCCGGCTGACGTCGACGCCGCGGGCGGTGAGGTCGTCGAGCTCCTTGAACAGCACCTCGACGTCGATGACGACGCCGTTGCCGATCACCGGGGTCACGTTGGGGCTGAGGATGCCGCTGGGCAGCAGGTGCAGGGCGTACTTCTCGTCCTCGATGACGACGGTGTGGCCGGCGTTGTTGCCGCCGTTGAACTTCACGACGACGTCGACCCGGCTGCCGAGCAGGTCGGTCGCCTTGCCCTTGCCCTCGTCGCCCCACTGGGCACCGATGATCGCGATGGCGGGCATGTTCTCTCCTCGACATAGCCGAAGCCCCGGCAACAGCGGCCGGGGCTCTTGCGGCCTCACGCTAGCAGGGCCCGACCGCCGCCCCGACGGCCCGCGACCACAACCGGCATGATGGACGCCATGGCCGACCCGCTCCTCGTGATCACCAACTCCGGGGCGGGCACCGCCGACGAGGAGAACCTCGAGCGGGCGCTCGCCGTCCTGCGACCACACGCCTCGGTCGAAGTCGAGGCGACCTCCGAGCCGGGCGAGCTCGACGGCGTCCTGCACCGGGCCGGGTCGCGCACGATCGTGGTCGCCGGCGGCGACGGGTCGCTGCACGCCGTCGTGTCGCAGCTGCACAAGCGCAACGAGCTCGGCGACGCCACGCTCGGCCTGCTGCCGCTCGGCACCGGCAACGACTTCGCCCGGGCGCTCGGCATCCCGCTCGACGTCGCCGACGCCGCCCGCGTGCTGCTCGACGGCCGCCCGCGACGCCTCGACCTGCTCGTCGACGAGACCGGCCAGGTCGTCGTCAACAACGTGCACGTCGGCGCCGGGGCCGCCGCCAGTCGGCGCGCCGACCGGTGGAAGGGCCGCCTCGGCAAGGTCGGCGTCGGCAAGGTCAACCTCGGCAAGCTCGGCTACCCCATCGGCGCCCTCATGACGGCCTACCACCCGCCGGTCATCCGGCTGCGCGTCGAGGTCGACGGCGAGGTGGTCGTCGACGTCGACGAGCAGGTGCTGATGGTCGCGGTCGGCAACGGCACCTCCGTCGGCGGCGGCACCGAGCTCACGCCCGACGCCGACCCCGGCGACGGCCGGGCCGACGTGATGATCTCGCGGGCCACCGGCCCGATCGCGCGGCTGGTCTACGCCGCCCGGCTCGGCCTGGCCTCCCACCGCGACCTCGAGGAGGTCGACTACCTGCGCGGCTCGCAGGTCTCGGTGAGCGGCGAGGAGTTCTGGATCTCCGCCGACGGCGAGATCGACGGGCCCGAGCGCCGTCGCACCTGGACGCTGCAGCCGTCGGCCTACGCGATGGTGCTGCCCGAGACCCGGTAGCCGCTCGATAGCGTGGCGCCATGAGCACCGAGCCCGAGACCGCCGACGACCTCTCGCAAGAGGCGGTCCGTCGCGAGAAGCGGGAGCGCCTCCTCACCGAGGGGCACGAGCCCTACCCCGTGGGCGTGGCCCGCACGCACTCGCTGGCCGAGGTCCGCGACGGCTGGGAGGAGCGGCTCGAGACCGGCGAGGAGACCCAGGACGTCGTCGGCATCGCCGGCCGCGTCGTGTTCGTCCGCAACACCGGCAAGCTCTGCTTCGCCACGCTGCAGGAGGGCATCGGCACCCGCCTTCAGGTGATGCTCTCGCTGGCCGAGGTCGGCGAGGAGTCCCTCGAGTCGTGGAAGCGACTGGTCGACCTCGGCGACCACGTGTTCGTCGAGGGCCGCGTCATCAGGTCACGCCGCGGCGAGCTGTCGGTCATGGCCTCGGGCTGGCAGATGGCCTCCAAGGCGCTGCGCCCGCTGCCCGTGCTGCACAAGGACCTCTCCGAGGAGACGCGCGTCCGGCAGCGCTACGCCGACCTGATCGTGCGCCAGGAGGCGCGCGACATGGTGCGCACCCGGGCCGCGATCACGCGCGCCGTCCGCACGACGCTCGAGCAGCAGGACTACCTCGAGGTCGAGACACCGGTCCTCCAGCTCATCCACGGCGGCGCCAACGCCCGGCCGTTCCACACCCACCACAACGCCTTCGACCAGCAGATGACGCTGCGCATCGCGCTCGAGCTCAACCTCAAGAAGGCCGTGGTCGGCGGCGTCGACAAGGTCTACGAGCTCGGGCGGATCTTCCGCAACGAGGGCGTCGACTCCACGCACTCGCCCGAGTTCACGATGCTCGAGGTCTACCAGGCGTGGGGCGACCAGTTCACGATGGCCAGGCTGATGCAGGACATGTTCCTGGCCGCCGCCGACGCCGTCGGCTCGCGCCAGGTCGAGACGCCCGCGGGCGTCGTCGACCTCGACGGCGAGTGGACCTGGCTGCCGGTCTACGAGGGCGTCTCGGCCGCCGTCGGCGAGGAGGTGACGCTCGAGACCCCCGCCGAGCGGCTGCGCGAGCTGTTCGAGCGCCACGACCTCGAGCTCGACCCCGCCTGGGGCGCCGAGAAGCTCGTGCTCGAGCTGCTCTCCGAGCTCGTCGAGCCGACGCTGCTGCAGCCGACGTTCCTGTGCGACTACCCGCCGTCGGCCCAGCCGCTGGCCCGCCCGCACCGCTCGAAGCCCGGGCTGATCGAGGCGTGGGACCTCATCATCGGTGGCGTCGAGCGCGGCACCGCGTTCTCCGAGCTGGTCGACCCCGTCGTCCAGCGCGAGGTGCTCGAGGCGCAGTCGCTGCTGGCCGCCGGGGGCGACCCCGAGGCCATGCAGGTCGACGAGGACTTCCTGCGCGCGCTCGAGTACGGCGCGCCGCCGATGGGCGGCCTCGGCCTCGGGCTCGACCGGATGATCATGCTGTTCACCGGCGTCGGCATCCGCGAGACCATCCTCTTCCCGCACCTGCGGCGCGAGACGCGCTGACGCCGCCTGCTCCGACAGAGCAGGCGGCCCCGGCGCGGCGGCTCAGTTGCTGACGAGCGCGACCGTGCGGTCGCCCAGCGGCTGCACGGGTCGGTTGTTGTCGACGTAGACCGACTCCAGCGCCTCGACCTGCGCCTGGCTGAGCTCGACGGGATGGTCGAGGACCAGCCACGTCACCTGCTCGCTGCACGGCGGCGTGGTGAGGCTGCCGTCGTAGGCCCAGTGCTCCAGGGCACCGGCGCTCGTGGGCAGCAGACCGGCGAGGTCGAGGGTCGAGGGCACGTCCATCGACGACGGGGTCGAGGCGGCCGTGACGAACGGCGCCCAGGCGGGGTTGTCGGACCCGCCCTCGCGCACCAGGACGCCGAGCACAGCCAGGTTGCCGTCGGCGTCGGCGTGCACGAAGTGGAACTCGACCGGCGACGCCACGCCATCGACGGTGTGCTCGGACGGCGCGTGGAAGTGGAACTGCAGCAGCTCGTAGTCGACCCCGTCGAGCTCGAGGTGGTCGTCGAGGTCGTCGTCGTCGGGCGAGTCGACCTCGTCGTTGACCAGCTGGATCGCATGGCCGTTGTTGACCAGGTGGTCGTCGATCTCGCCGTAGTCGAGCTCGATCTCCTGGCCCGGCTCGGACGCCGTGGGCCGACCCGCGTGCAGGTCGATCGGCGACTGCTCGACGCCCTGGGCGCACTCAGCGTAGTCGGCGCTGAGCTCGCCCCACCGGTCGGGGCCGATGTCGCCCTCGTAGCCCCAGTGCACCTCGGTGCCGGTCAGCGGCGGCGGCTCCTCGGTCGGCGACCCGTCAGCGCCCGGCGCCGACGACGAGCCGGAGCTCGAGGCGGGCGGCGTCTCCGCCGCGGTGTCGTCGTCGTTCTCCTGGCCGCACCCGGCGGCCACCACGCTCAGCAGGGCCACGGTGAGAGCCATTCCCGAAATCTTCACGTCGGGATGTTAGTTGACCAAGTCAAGCAGTTGGTGAACGGGTGACGACCTTTGGACGGCGTCGGTGTCGGTGTCGGTGTCGGTGTCGGCGTCAGCCCAGCAGCTCGGCGTAGGCCGTCGGGCTGGAGTCGCGCAGGAACTCCGAGCAGCGCTCCCACTCGTCGTCCTCGCCGATGGCGCGCGCGGCCTTGGCCAGCAGCGACAGGCACACCAGGAAGCCGCGGTTGGGCTCGTGCTCCCACGGCACCGGGCCGTGGCCCTTCCAGCCGTTGCGGCGCAGCAGGTCGAGCGAGCGGTGGTAGCCGACGCGGGCGTAGGCGTAGACGGTCACGGGGTCGGCGTCGGCCGCGACGGACTCCGAGGCCAGGGCGGCCCAGGCGACCGGCGAGGCCGGGAAGGCGCGGACGGCGTCGACCGGCGACGTGCCGCTCGACAGCGCGTCGGTGGCCGGGTCGGCGGGCAGGTGGGTCGGCGGCGGGCCGGCCATGAGGTCTCCGAACGAGGACATGACCCCATTCTCACCGGCGTGGGCCGTGACCCCTTCACGGGGCCACGCCTCCCGCACGGAGGGGGACGACGCCGGGGGTCGGCCCTCGGCTCAGCGGAACAGCTCGCGGGGCTGCCGGCACACCGTGCCGTCGGGCGGCAGCGTGCGGTCGACGAGGTAGTCGGCCATGACGGAGGTGATGCACCGCCCGCCGCCGAGCGCGCCGTGGCCCCACCCGTCGTAGGTGACGAGCACCGAGTCGTCGAAGCGGGTGTTGAGCCGCCGCGCGCCGCTGATCGGGGTGGCCGGGTCGTGGGTGTTGCCGACGACCAGCAAGGGGTACGACGTGCGCGTGCCGGCCCACGGACCGCGGAAGCTGTCGTCGCCCGAGCCGATGCCCTGCCGCGCGCACGGCGAGCTCGCCCAGGTCCAGACCCGTCCGAACCACGGGCTCTGGCGGTCGGCGATCTTGGAGGCCTGCTCCCACCGCGCGGGCGAGCGCGGGTTGCGGCCGTCGCTGCACAGCACCGCGGGGAACTGGACGTCGAGGCGCCGCGCGGGGCGGGGCGCCTGCGGGGCGGTGTAGAGACCGCGCTCGCGCAGCGCGTCGCGGGACGCCACGACGCGGCGGTAGGCCTCGGTGGCCGGCACCCGGACCTTGCGTGCGCGCTCGGTACCGCCGGCACCGCCGGTGCGGCCGCGGGCCGCCGTCGAGACGATGACCTCGTCGATGAGGCCGATCAGCTCGAACAGGAACGGGATCATCCGGCGGTCGTAGAGGGTGCCGAGCGCGAGGCCCACGATGTCCTGGTAGGTGAGCTCGACGTCCTCGATCGCGAGCCGGCCCGCACGCGCCGCCGCGACGACGCGCTTCCAGGCGCCGAGCGCGTTCGGGGCGATCGCGCACCGTCGCGGGCCCACCCGGTCGCACTCGGTGAGTGCGGAGGTGAGGGCCTCGTAGGCGCCGTAGCCGCTGCGCAGGCGGGTGGTTTGCGGCGTCGACGCCGCGCGCGACCGGTTGCCGGTCGACCAGGCGACGGGGTCGAGGACGCCGTCGACGACCAGCGCCCGCACGCGCGAGGGGAACAGGGCGGCGTAGGTGGCCCCGAGGTAGCTGCCGTAGGAGATGCCGTAGTAGGTCAGCTGCGACTCACCGAGCGCGCGCCGCACGAGGTCCATGTCGCGGGCGACGTCGGCGGTGGAGGCGTGCCCGAGCAGCCGCGAGCCCCGCGACGCGCACGAGCGGCGCAGCGCGTCGTCGGTCTTGATCCACGCCTTCACCTGGGCCGCGCCGAGCGGGAAGCCGAGCGGGGAGGGGCGCGCCGTCGTCCGGCACGTCACCCGACCGCTGCGGCCGGTGCCACGCGGGTCGACCCCGACGACGTCGAAGCCGGCGCCGACGCGGGGACCGAGCAGGCTGGCGGCGGTGGTGACGAACGAGGCGGAGGGACCGCCCGGCCCGCCGGGATTGACGAACAGGCTGCCGACGCGGCGGGGCCCGGAGGCCTTCAACCGGGCGATGCGCAGCGGTGTGGTGGCGCCGTCGGGGCGGTCGTAGTCGAGCGGCACCCGCACGACGGCGCACTGGAGCCGACCGCGGGGGGCCCCGGCGCGCAGCCCCGCGCCGCAGCGCCGCCACGACAGTCGCGGCGTCGCGACGCGGTCGACCTGGCGCTCGTCGGCGGTCCGTCGGTCGGACGACGACGCCGCCGCGCGGGCGCTCGCGGCATCGTCGGCACTCGACGGCGCGGAGGTGAGGAGCCCACCGACCAGCGCGGCGATCGTCGCCGCGACGATCGTGCGGGTGGGCAGACGACGGTGGCCCGGCCGGCGCCGTGGCGCCGCCGGGCTCGTGGCCGAGCCCATCAGCCCAGCGACTTGCCGGCGGCGCGCAGGTCGGTGCACGCCTCGACGATGCGCGCGGCCATGCCGGCCTCGGCGGCCTTGCCCCAGGCGCGCGGGTCGTAGGTCTTCTTGTTGCCGACCTCGCCGTCGACCTTGAGGACGCCGTCGTAGTTGGCAAGCATGTGACCCGCGACCGGGCGGGTGAAGGCGTACTGGGTGTCGGTGTCGACGTTCATCTTCACGACGCCGTAGTCGACGGCCGCGCCGATGTCCTCGGCCGACGAGCCCGAGCCGCCGTGGAAGACGAGGTGGAACGGCTTGCTGCCCGGCTCGAGGCCGAACTCGCCGACGACGGCCTCCTGGGCCTCCTTGAGCACCTCGGGGCGCAGCTTGACGTTGCCCGGCTTGTAGACGCCGTGCACGTTGCCGAAGGTCAGCGCGGTCATGTAGTAGCCGCGGTCGCCGTGGCCGAGGGCCTTCGCGGTGGCGATGGCGTCGTCGGTGGTCGAGTAGAGCTTGTCGTTGATGGCGTTCTCGACGCCGTCCTCCTCGCCGCCGACGACGCCGACCTCGATCTCGAGGATGATCTTCGCGGCGATGCACTTCTCGAGCAGCTCGGCGGCGATCGAGAGGTTCTCGTCGAGCGGCACGGCCGAGCCGTCCCACATGTGCGACTGGAACAGCGGCGCCTGACCGGCCTTCACGCGCTCGATCGAGAGGTCGAGCAGGGGTCGGACGAAGCCGTCGAGCTTGTCCTTCGGGCAGTGGTCGGTGTGCAGCGCGATGTTGACCGGGTAGTTCTTGGCGACCTCGGCGGCGTAGGCGGCGAAGGCCACCGATCCCGAGACCATGTTCTTCACGCTCGGGCCGGACAGGTACTCCGCGCCGCCGGTGGAGACCTGGATGATCCCGTCGGAGCCTGCGTCGGCGAAACCCTTGAGGGCCGCGTTCAGGGTCTGCGACGACGACACGTTGATGGCCGGGAAGGCGTAGGCACCGCTCTTCGCGGCGTCGAGCATCTCGGCGTACTTCTCCGGGGTGGCGATAGGCATGGCGCCAACCTAACCACTACCCGCGCGTAGCCTCACCCCATGCGCCGAAGCCGGACCCTCCACGCCACCCGGCGCTCGTCCACCGTCGCGCTCGCCCCCGACGCCGCGTGGGACGTCGTCGCGTCGGGCGAGGCCGGGCCGCAGTGGTACGTCGACGCGGCCCCGTTCGTGTTCCGGCGCTTCGTCGACCGGCTCGCCCTCGGGCCCGCGCTCCGCCGCGAGCCGCCGGGGCGGCCGCGCCTGGCGACCGGCGACCGGGTCGGCTTCTGGCGCGTGGTCGAGGCCGACCACCGCGCCCGCCGGCTGGAGCTCGAGGCCGAGGTGCGCGCGCCCGGGACGGTGCGGCTAATGGCCACCGCGACGCCGTCGACCGACGAGGGCACCGAGGTCGGCCTGGAGGTCTCGTTCGCCCCCCGTGGCCTGCTCGGTCGCGCCTACCTGCTCACCGACCTGCCCGCGCGCGAGGCCCTCACCGAGCTGGTGCTCCTGCACGTGCTCACCGTTCTCCGACGCCGTGACAACCCCTGGACCTCGGCCTCCGTAGACCAGGTGTGAACGACACCGACCTCTTCGCGGCCCTGAACCGGGCCATCGGCACCGGGCCGGCCATCGCGCCGCCCGAGCACCGGGTCACGGCCGGACGCCGCGCGCTGCTCCGCCTGCGCCTGATCACCGCCGCGGGTGCGCTCGCCGTCCTCGTCGCCGCGGGCGGCACCTTGCTCGCCGTCACCGGCGACGACGGCGGCCCCAGCACCGCGCCGGTCGCCACCGACGGCACGACCCCGACCCCCACGCCCAGCACGAGCCCGAGCCCCACCCCGAGCGAGGCCCCCGAGTCGGCCCGACCGGCCGACGGCGCCGACCTGGAGCTGACCGCCGACGGCGAGCTGCTGGTCGCCGAGGGCGTCGAGGTGCTGCAGCGGATCGACAATCCGCTGGGCCTGGAGGCACCCGACCGGTCCGTCGCGGTGGCCTACACGCGCGACGGGGCCGAGACGTGGGCGCTGCTCGACCACGTGCGGGGCGCGGGTGGCTCGTCGTCCGGGGGCACGTCGTCCGACCCGGCCCGCAAGGCCTTCGCGACGCTCGAGCAGTGGATCGCCGACCAGGTCGCGATCCGCGAGGACACGCCGACCTCGACCTACGTCGCCTTCGCCGGCGGCGGGGAGCGCCTGCGGCCGCGGCCCGGCGTCACGATGCTGGCCCAGACCTCCGACGTCGACCTGCCGGACTTCGCCGGCCCCGGCGACGACACCGCGGCCGCGATGGTGCGCGACCCCGACGGCGTCCGCTGGTTCGTGCTGGCCCGGCGGACCGGTGGCGCACCCGCCGACTACCTCACGGTGGCCGGCGAGGTGGGCGGCCCCGACCTCGCGGCCTTCCTCGACTACGCCGCCGAGCAGTACGGCAGCGGCGAGGGCGTGCGATGAGACAGGCCCGGCGCGACGAGGAGTTCACCGCGTTCGTCGCCGCCCGCCAGACCCACCTGCGCCGGGTCGCCTACGCCGTGTGCGGCGACTGGCACCGCGCCGACGACGTCCTGCAGACCTCGCTGGCCAAGCTGTACGTCGCCTGGCCGCGCCTGCACCGCGACGGTCGCGAGGAGGCCTACGTGCGCCGGATCATCGTGCGCACCAACGTCGACGAGCACCGTCGTCCCTGGCGGCGCGAGCACGCCGGCCTCGACGGGCACGACGCCCCGACCCGCGAGGGTCTCGCGCTCGAGGAGCGCGACGCGCTGCTCGAGGCGCTGCGCGCGCTGCCCGAGATGCAGCGCAAGACCGTGCTGCTGCGGCACTGGCTCGGGCTGTCGGTCGAGGAGACCGCCGACGACCTCGGCATCAACCCCGGCACCGTGAAGAGCCACACCTCCCGGGGCGTGGCCGCGCTGCGTGCCGCGCTGAGCACCACGAGCTGATCGTCAACCGCGCCACGCGCGGCCGTCGTCGAGATCGGCGTGCACCCTCACCCAGGCGTGCATGGCGATCGCCGCGGCGGCCGCGGCGTTGATCGACCGCGTCGAGCCGAACTGGGCGATGGAGAACGTGCCCGCGCACGCCGTCCGGGCGCCGTCTGACAGGCCCGGCCCCTCCTGGCCGAACAGGAAGCAGATCCGCTCCGGCACCGCCATCGTCTCCAGGTGCGCCGAGCCCGGAAGGTTGTCGATGCCCCAGACCGGCACCGGGTCCGGCCGGTCGCCGAGGTGGGCGACCAGGTCGGCGACGCTCGGGTGGTGGCGCACGTGCTGGTAGCGGTCGGTGACCATCGCCCCACGCCGGTTCCAGCGCCGTTGGCCGACGATGTGCACCTCGGCGGCGAGGAACGCGTTGGCCGAGCGCACGATCGTGCCGATGTTGAAGTCGTGCTGCCAGTTCTCGATCGCGACGTGGAAGCCGTGGCGGCGGGTGTCAAGGTCGGCCCGGATCGCCTCGACGCTCCAGTAGCGGTAGCGGTCGACGACGTTGCGCCGGTCGCCCTCGGCGAGGAGCTGCTCGTCGTAGACCTCGCTGCCGGGTCCCGTCGGCCACTCCCCCGGCCACGGCCCGACCCCGACCTGGGCCGGACCGTGCGGCACCGGGTCGTACGGCGCGCGCTCCGCGGTCACCGATCCAGGGGGGATCTCAGGGTCGCTGCGAGGCACGCGCGCGACGATATGACAGGTACGGTTGTCAAGTGGTTCTCCCCGGCGTCGTCGACGCTCTCACCCCGCTGTTGTTCGGCATCAAGTGGCTCGACCCCGAGTGGCTCCAGCACGAGTACGGCACCGCGTTCATCTGGATCGCCATCGGCATCGTGTTCGTCGAGTGCGGACTGTTCTTCCCGTTCCTGCCCGGCGACACCCTGCTCTTCGCCCTCGGCCTGTTCATCGCCGGCAGCAACGCCACCGGCTACACCGTCGTGGGCATCAGCCACGAACCCACCGAGCTCGTCATCGCGATGCTGCTGCTCGTCGTCGCCGCCTTCGCCGGCAACGTCGTCGGCTACGAGATAGGCCGCAAGCTCGGGCCGCCGCTCTACGAGCGCGACGGACGGATCCTCAAGAAGAAGTACTTCGACAACACCAGCGCCTTCTTCGACAAGCACGGCAACAAGGCGCTGGTCATCGGCCGCTTCGTGCCGTTCGTGCGCACCTACATCACGGTCGTGGCCGGCGTGACGCTGATGGAGCGGCGGCGGTTCTTCGTCTGGAGCGCCATCGGCGGCGTGGCGTGGATCATCTCGATCACCCTGCTCGGCTACTTCCTGGGCGCGGCCTTCCCGTGGCTGGGCGAGAACATCGACTACGTCACCATCGCCATCCTGGCCTTCACCGTCGTCCCGCTGGTCTACGAGTGGTTCAAGCACCGCCACCACGACGACGACACGACCGAGGCCACCCAGACCACCGAGACGGCGTCCGAGGACTACCCCAAGACCGCTGGGGCCTGAGGCGCCGTCCGGCGAGCTCCCCAGGGACTTCGCGCGCTTCTCAGGTGCAACCCCTGGGAACGTCAGGAGTACCCGGTGCACCGGGTACTCCCCGCACCGCGGCGCGTCAGCCTGCGACGGCGTCGAGGTCGGCGCGAGTGAGCACCGAGCGCACCTCGAGCCCGACGTCGGCGAGCGGGTTGTCACCGGCCGGCGAGCGGTCGATAGCGCACACGACGACGTCGACGATCGCGCCGGCCGCGCGCAGCGCCCGCGTGGCGTCGCGGACGGCGCCACCGGTCGTGATGACGTCCTCGATCAGCGTGACCCGCTTGCCCTCGAACGACGGGCCCTCGGCGAGCTTGCAGGTGCCGTAGGTCTTGGCCTCCTTGCGCACGAAGAGCGTCGAGGTGCCGGTGATCGCACTGACGACGGTGGCGATCGGGATGCCGCCCATCTCGAGGCCGCCGAGCAGGTCGGTGTCGTGCGGCAGCAGCTGCACCATCTCGCGCGCGACGCGGCCGAGCAGCAGCGGGTCGGCCTCGAAGAGGTACTTGTCGAAGTAGGTGTCGGAGACCTGCCCCGAGCGCAGCGTGAACTCGCCGCTGAGGCGGCAGGTGGCGTTGATGTCGGCAGCGAGAGAGGTGTCGGTCGTCGTCATGCGGGGTCCCCGACGCCTTGTTCGGCGGAGGAGCGAAGCGGGGGAGACGAAGAAGGTGGTGGGGTGCTCACGGCAGTAGTGTCCCAGGCGTGGTCGCGTCCCGCCTGCACGGCATTCCCCCGACGATCTTCGCCGAGATGTCGGCGCTCGCCGTCCGCACCGGCTCGGTCAACCTGGGCCAGGGCTTCCCCGACGAGGACGGACCCGCCGGCGTCCTGGCCGCTGCGCAGAAGGCGCTCGACGACGGCGCCAACCAGTACGCGCCGGGCATCGGCGTCCCGGCGCTGCGGGCGGCGGTCGCCGACCACCAGCGCCGGCACTACCGCCTCGACCTCGACCCGGACTCGCAGGTCGCGATCACGACCGGGTGCACCGAGGGCATCGCCGCCGCTCTGCTGGGCCTCGTCGAGCCGGGCGACGAGGTCGTGGTGCTCGAGCCCTACTACGACTCCTACCTGGCGATGCTGCAGATGGCCGGCGGGGTGCGCCGTCCGGTCACGCTGCGCTCGCCCGACTTCCGCATCGACCTCGACGAGCTGCGGGCGGCCGTCACGCCGCGCACGCGGTTCGTGCTGCTCAACAGCCCGCACAACCCCACGGGCACGGTGCTCACGACCGACGAGCTGCACGCGATCGCCAGCCTCGCCGTCGAGCACGACCTCACCGTGATCACCGACGAGGTCTACGAGCACCTGGTGTTCTCCGGCTCGCTGCACCGTCCCATCGCCACGTTCCCGGGCATGGCCGAGCGCACGCTGATGCTCTCGAGCGTCGGCAAGTCCTACTCGCTCACCGGCTGGAAGGTGGGCTGGGCCACCGGCCCCGCCCACCTCGTCGAGGCGGTCGTGGCCGCGAAGCAGTGGCTGACGTTCACCTCCGGCGCGCCGCTGCAGCCGGCGGTCGCCGTCGCGCTCACCGAGCACGCCGACTGGCCGCTCGCCCTGCGCCGCGACCTCGAGCAGCGCCGCGACCTGCTCGTCGCCGCCCTGACGGCCGCGGGCCTGCCGACCAGCACGCCGCAGGGCACGTACTTCGCGACGTCCGACGTCAGCGGCCTCGGCTGGGACGACGGCCTCGCCTTCTGCCAGGCGCTGCCCGAGCGGGCCGGCGTCGTCGCGATCCCCGGGCAGGTCTTCTACGACGACCCGACCGGCCCCGGCCGCCACCTCGTGCGGTGGGCGTTCTGCAAGAAGCGCGACGTGCTCGACGAGGCGATCGCGCGGTTGAGCGGGGCCGACCTCAGCGCGTGACGTCGGCTACCGGTGCTGACCGGGGCGCTTCTGCTCGGCGAACCACTGCGAGGTGCTCGATCGGAGCAGCACGACCGCGACGGTGATGCAGGCGGCGGTGATGAGCAACGGCACGACGAGCATCGCGCCGAGCAGGCTCGCCAGCGCCGCGCCGATGGCCGAGACCGCGAGCGCGATGCGGGCGGCGTTGACCCGGTTGGCGACCATGGCCGCCAAGCCGATCGCGATGATCGCCCAGACGAGCAGCACGACGAGCAGACCGATCGTCAGGTTGACCAGCAGGGCGGGGTCGAGGTCGAGGTCGTCGTAGGCGCTGCGGCCCGAGATCTCGTCGGCCATGGCGTTCTCCATGCCCGAGCGGTCGGTGGTCACGCCGACGAGGCCGATGAGGCAGGCGGCCAGCACCACCGACGACGCGACGATGGTGGCGACCACCGCGGTGACGACCGGGCGCGGCAACGGCTGCTTGCCCGGCTCCGGGGCGGCGGTCGGCGTCCGGCCCCACGGGTCGGGGGCCGGCGGCGGGGTCGACGCCCCGGCGGACTGTCCCGCCGTCGGGGGCGGTGCGTAGCCGGGCAGTGCGGTCGGCGTCGAGGTCGGCGCGGCCGGTGCAGCCGTTGCGGCCGTGGACGTCGGGCGCGGGGCGAGCGGCGCCGGCGTGCGACCGGCGAACCAGTCGCGGGCGGGCTGGGTCCAGAGCAGCAGCGTCGAGACCGCGACCAGGATGGTCAGCATCTCGTCGAAGGAGAACGTGGCGTTGACCTGCCAGACGACGGAGCCCGACAGCAGCATGAGCGGCACCAGGATGCTCAGCGCGAGGCGCGCGCCGCGGTCGCGCTGGAGCACGCGCCAGCCGAGGAACGAGGTGATCACGGCCGCGCCGCCGAGGAACGTCCAGATCGCCTTGATCAGCGTCTGCATGCCGTCGGCGTCGAGGCCGAGCACCTCCCCGCTCGACGTGCCGAGGAAGTCGGCGATGTCCTGCTGCGCCTCGATGGTGGTGAGGGCGGCGACCCGGTCGAAGGCGAGCAGCACCAGCATCGCCGAGGCGCCGAGCACGAACGAGCCGAGCATGGTGACCTGGGGCGGGCGCGGGGGCGTCTTGGCGGTCACCCGGACAGTCTCCCAAAGCGGGCGAAACGCGCCGGGACCGGGCGCTCGCGCGCCCGGTCCCGGTGTCGTGCCCCGACGTCGACGTCGGGCCGGTCGTCAGGCCGAGAGGGTGAGGCCGCCGCCCTCGGCGGCGACGTCGACGCGCACGGCGCCGCCGTCGGCGACGTGCCCGCCGATGAGCATCTTGGCCAGCGGGTCGCCGATCGCGGACTGGATGAGCCGGCGCAGGGGGCGGGCCCCGTAGGCCGGGTCGTAGCCGGTCTCGGCGAGCCAGGTCTTGGCGGCGTCGGTGACCTCGACGGTGATCCGCCGGACGGCGAGGCGGCGCTCGAGCAGCGAGAGCTGCAGGTCGACGATGTGGGTCAGGGCGTCGAGCGAGAGCGCGTCGAAGAGCACGATCTCGTCGAGCCGGTTGAGGAACTCCGGCTTGAACGACGACCGGACGACGCCCAGCACCGACTCCTTCTTCTTGTCCTCGTCGAGGGTCGGGTCGACCAGGTAGGTCGCGCCGAGGTTGGAGGTCAGGATGAGGATCGTGTTGCGGAAGTCGACCGTGCGGCCCTGGCCGTCGGTGAGACGGCCGTCGTCGAGCACCTGCAGGAGGATGTCGAACACCTCGGGGTGCGCCTTCTCGACCTCGTCGAGCAGCACCACCGAGTAGGGACGCCGGCGCACGGCCTCGGTGAGCTGGCCGCCCTCGTCGTAGCCGACGTAGCCGGGGGGCGCCCCGACCAGGCGCGAGACCGAGTGCTTCTCGGAGTACTCGCTCATGTCGATACGCACGATCGCGCGCTCGTCGTCGAAGAGGAAGTCGGCCAACGACTTGGCCAGCTCGGTCTTGCCGGTGCCCGTGGGGCCGAGGAACAGGAACGAGCCCGTCGGCCGGTCGGGGTCGGCGACGCCGGCCCGCGAGCGTCGGACGGCGTCGCTGACCGCGACCACGGCGGCCCGCTGGCCGACAAGACGCTCGCCGATGACGTCCTCCATGCGCAGCAGCTTGGCCGTCTCTCCCTCGAGCATCCGGCCCGTGGGGATGCCGGTCCACGCCTCGACGACGTCGGCGATCTGCTCGGCGCCGACGGAGTCGCCGACGAGCGGCTCGGCGTCGGAGGCCTCGACCTCCTCGGCGGCGGCGATCTGGCGCTCGAGGGCCGGGATCGCCTCGTAGTTGATCTTGCTGGCGCCCGCGAGGTCGCCCTCGCGCAGCAGCCGGTCGGCCTCGATGCGCAGCTGGTCGAGCTGCACGCGCAGCTCGCCCTCGCCCTCGCGGGAGGCCTTCTCGCGCTCCCACCGGGCCTCGAGCGCACGCAGCGACTCGCTCTTGTCGGCGAGGTCGGCGCGCAGGACGTCGAGCCGGGCGACGCTGGCGTCGTCGGTCTCCTTGTCGAGCGCGAACTCCTCCATCTTGAGCCGGTCGACCTGGCGCCGGAGCTGGTCGATCTCCTCCGGGCTCGACTCGATCTCCATCTTCAGCCGCGACGAGGCCTCGTCGACGAGATCGATGGCCTTGTCGGGCAGCTGCCGGCCGGTGATGTAGCGGTCGGACAGGGTGGCCGCGGCGACCAGGGCCGCGTCGGTGATGCGCACCTTGTGGTGGGCCTCGTACTTCTCCCGGATGCCGCGCAGGATCTGGATGGTGTCCTCGACCGACGGCTCGCCGACGAAGACCTGCTGGAAGCGTCGCTCGAGGGCGGGGTCCTTCTCGACGCGCTCGCGGTACTCGTCGAGCGTCGTCGCGCCGATCATGTGCAGCTCGCCGCGGGCCAGCATCGGCTTGAGCATGTTGCCGGCGTCCATGGCCGAGTCGCCGCCGGCGCCCGCGCCGACCACGGTGTGCAGCTCGTCGATGAAGGTGATCACCTGGCCGCCGGCGTCCTTGATCTCCTCGAGCACGGCCTTGAGCCGCTCCTCGAACTCGCCGCGGTACTTCGCCCCGGCGACCATGGCCGCGAGGTCGAGGCTGAGCACACGGCGTCCCTTGAGGGAGTCGGGCACGTCGCCGTCGACGACGCGCTGCGCGAGGCCCTCGACGACGGCGGTCTTGCCGACGCCGGGCTCGCCGATGAGCACGGGGTTGTTCTTGGTGCGTCGCGAGAGCACCTGGACGACGCGCCGGATCTCGCTGTCGCGCCCGATGACCGGGTCGAGCTTGCCGTCCTCGGCCGCGGCGGTGAGGTCGACGGAGTACTTCTCGAGGGCCTCGTAGGTCGACTCGGCGTCCTGGCTGGTGACGCGGCGGTTGCCGCGGAAGGCGGTCAGACCTTCGCGCAGGCCCTTCTCGGACAGTCCGGCGTCGGTCAGCACCCGCTGGGCCGACGAGTCGGTGCCGGCCAGGGCGATGAGCAGGTGCTCGGTGGCGACGTAGTCGTCCTTGAGGCTCGCGGCGAGGTCGAGGGCGCCGGCGAGCACGCGGGTCAGGGCCGGCGACGAGGCGGGCGTCTTGACGGTCGAGCCGCTGGCGCTGGGCAGCGCGCGCAACGCGGTCTCGGCGTGCTCGAACACCGTGGTGGCGTCGACACCCGACTTGGTGACCAGCGTGCGCGCGGCTCCCTCGGGGTCGCGCAGCAGGGCGACCAGCAGGTGCAGCGGCTCGACGGTGCTGTGACCGGACGTCGTCGCGCTCAGCTGCGCAGCCTCGATCGCCTCGCGGCTGCGGGTCGTGAATTTCTCGGCTCCGAACTGGGGCATGGGGGCAGTCTCCTGGGGTCGTGCGGTGTGCGTGGCCGATATGGCCACATCACTCTCAACGCACCCAAAGTTGAGTGTGTTCCGCTCAACTTACCTTCGCCGGGAAAGATCAGCCGCCGCGGACCGGCATCCGGTCCGCGGCGGCGGGTCGTGGCCCTGCGGCTCAGTCGAGGAGGGAGCCCGAGCTGGCCCGGGCCGTGCAGGCCGTGGTGACGACGTCGAGGGTGGCCGAGACCTCCCACGGCGTCGGCTCGCCCGGCGGCACCGCCTCCAGCACGGCGACCTTGCTCGCCGCGACCTTCGACTGCTCGTCGAGCCACTCGATGGTGAGGACGAAGTCGCGCGCCTTCTTCTCCCGGTTGCGCACCGTGCCGCGGGCCGTCAGCTCGCCCTCGCCGGGAGGGCAGGCCTCGACCGAGATCGCCCGCTGGGCCGGCCGGGGCCGGCCCAGGGCCGGCGGCGTGTCACTGGCCGCCGCGGTGGGCGCGCCGGCCTCGCCGGACGACGAGCCGGCGGAGCCACCGGACGAGCCGTCGTCGGGCCCGTCGTCGCTGCTGCACGCCGCCAGCCCGGTCAGGGCGGGCGTCGTGAGCAGCGCGACGGCCGTCGTCCGCAGGCGCCTCACGGCTGATCGGTCCGGCGCCGCCGGCGGGTCATGAGCAGGAAGCCGCCGCCGACGAGCCCGAGGGCCGCGACCAACCAGGCGAGCGCCACGCCGCCGGTGTTCGGCAGCGGCAGGCCACCACCGCTGGTCGGCGGCGGGGTGCCGCCGTCGTCGACCGGCGGGTTGCCGCCGTCGGTGCCCCCCGGCGGGGGCGTGGGCTGCGGGGTGGGCGGCGCGGTCTCGCCGTCGCCGTCGACCGGGATGACGTCGATGTCGAGGGTGTCCTGGTAGACGTTGCCGCCGGTGTCCTCGGCGGAGAAGTCGATCGTCGCGTCCCCCACGTAGCCCGGGGCGGGCGCGAAGGTGATCGTGCCGTCGAGGTCGACCGTCCAGGTGCCGATGCCGGGCAGCCTGTACTCGGTGATGCACTGACCACCCGGGGCCGTGGGCCCGGTGCCCGTCTGGCCGCCACCGGTGGCGGTGCCCGGCAGGAGGCAGACCGAGCCCGGCACGAGCGTCTCACCCGGCGCCGGCGTCACGTTGTCGAGCACCGGGACGGTGATCGGCGTGTCGACCGGCGTCTGGCCGTAGCTCGGCGCGGAGGTGCCGGGCGCGAGCACCGTGACGTCGATGGTCGCCTCGGTCTGCGTGCCGTTGGTGTCGGAGACGACGTAGTCGATCGGCGTGACCGGGCCGGAGAAGCCCGGCTCGGGGTCGAAGACGACCGCGCCGTCGACGACGGTCCAGACCCCCTCGCCCGGCACCGTGACGGTGGTGACCTCGTCGCCCGTGACCGGGTCGACGAGGAACAGCGTCAGCGGGTCGAGCGCGGCACCGGGGTTGCCGGTGTCGTTGGCCAGCACCCGGATGGTCACGGTCGTGTCGTGCGGCGTGACCACCGCGTCGTCGACCGCGACCGGGACGACCGGCGTCACGGTGACGGTGATCGTGCTGCCGACCGTCACGCCGATCGAGGTCTCGACCTCGTAGGCGACCGGGGACGCCGGGCCGGTGAAGCCGGGCTCGGGGTCGAAGGTCACCGCGCCGGTGGCCGGGTCGATCGTGTAGACGCCCTCACCCGGCACCGTCAGCGTCAGGCCGTCGGCGCTCACGGTCGCGCCGGTGGGCTGACCGGTGGGCGGGAAGACGAGGGTCGAGGTGTCGAACGTCGCCGGCGTGCCATCGGCGTTGGTGCCGGCCGAGTCGTTGGTCAGCGGCGTGAGGGTGACCGGCGTGTTCTGCTGCGTCGTCGTCGTGTCGGGCGAGGCGTCGGGACCCTCCTGGACCGTCACCGTGAGGGTGGCGGTGTCGGTGGTGCCGTTGGCGTCGACGACCTGGTAGACGACGGGGGTCGTGGTGCCCTCGAAGCCAGGCGCCGGGGCGAAGACGACCGAGCCGTCGGGCTGGACGACGTAGCTGCCCTGGCCGGGCACCGTGATCGTCGTGCCGTCGGGGGTCACGGTCGCGCCGGCCGGCTGGCCCACCGTGGGGAACACCGTGTCGCCCGGCACCAGCGGGGCGGTGAGCGCGCCGGCGGTGTCGTTGGTGGCGCCGGCCAGCGTGACCGGGGTGCCGAACGTCGTCGACGCGGTGTCGTCGGTGGCCGTCGGGTTGATCGGCGTGACCTCGATGGTGATGGTCGCGGTGGCCGGGTTGCCCAGCGTGTCGGTGACCTGGTAGCTCACCGGCGTCGCCTCACCGGTGAACCCGGGAGCCGGGTCGAGGGTGATCGTGCCGCCGGGGTCGACGGTGTAGACGCCCTCACCGGGCACCGTCAGCGTCTTGCCGTCGGGGCTGGTCGTCGAGCCGGTCGGCTGGCCGGTCGACGGGAACACGACCGAGTCCGGCACCCAGGCGCCGGTGGTGCCGTCGGGGTTGTTGCCCGGGGTGTCGTTGGTCAGCGGGTTGATGGTCACGGTGACGTTCTGCGGCGTCGTGACCTCGTCGGGGTCGGCGTCGGGTCCGCGGCGCACCGTGACCTGCAGCTGCGCGGTGTCGGTGGTGCCGTTCGTGTCGACGATCCGGTAGGTCACCGGCGTCGTGGTGCCGACGTAGCCCGGCTCGGGGGTGAACAGGACCGAGCCGTCGGGGTTGAGCGTGTAGGTGCCCTCGCCCGGGAACGTCAGCGTCTTGCCGTTGTCGGTGACGCTGGCGCCGGTCGGCTGCCCGCTGGTCGGAAAGACCGTGTCGGCCGGCACGAGCGGGGCGCTCGGGGCGCCCTGGGTGTCGTCGAGCGCACCGGGCAGCGTGACCGGGGTGTCGAACGCCGTCGACGCGCTGTCGTCGGTGGCCGTCGGGTCGATCGGCGTGACCGTGACCGTGATCGTCGAGGACGCCGGGTTGCCCAGCGTGTCGAAGACCGTGTGGAGCACCGGCGACGCCGGGCCGGTGAACGACGGGGCCGGGTCGAAGACCACGGTGCCGTCGGGGTCGATCGTGTAGACCCCCTCGTCGGGCACGGAGAGCGTCTTGCCGTCGGGGCTGACCGTCGACCCGGCCGGCTGACCGGAGACGTTGAAGACCAGCGTGCTCTCGACGAAGTCGCCCGCGCTGCCGTCGGCGTTGTTGCCCGGGGTGTCGTTGACGAGCGGGCTCACCGTCACGGTGACGTTCTGAGGCGTCGTCGCGGTGTCAGGCACGGCGCCCGGGCCGGTGCGGACCGTCACCGAGATGTTGGCGATGGCCGGCGTGCCGTTGGCGTCGCGGATCGTGTAGGTCACCGCGGTGGTGGGCCCGGTGAACCCGGCGACCGGGGTGAAGGTGACCGTGCCGTCGTCGTTGAGCGTGTAGCTGCCCTCGGTCGGGACGGTGATGGTCTTGCCGCCGTCGGAGATGGTCCAGGCCGGTGGGTTGTCGGCGGCCTCGAACGTGCCGGAGGCGACGTCGATCGGCGCGGACGTCGCACCCGCCACGTCGTTGCCCGCGAACGAGAACGTGACCGGCGTGTTGAACGGCGTGTTGGCGGCGTCGTCGACGGCGTCCGGGTTGATCGGCGTGACCGTGACGGTGACCTCGGCGCCCGAGGCGTTGCCGGCGGTGTCGACCGCGACGTAGCTGATCGGCGTGGTGGTGCCGGTGAAGCCGGGCTCGGGGTCGAAGGTGACGGTGTTGTCGGGGTTGGCCGTGTAGACGCCCTCGCCCGGCACGGTCAGGGTGCCGCCGTTGTCGGTGACCGACGAGCCCGTGGGCTGGCCGGTGGTCGGGAAGCGGACCGAGCCGGGCACGAAGGCGCCGTCGGTGCCGGCGGCGGTGTCGCTCGGGGTGTCGTTGACGAGCACCGGAACGGTGACGTCGACGTTCTGCGGCGTCGTGGTGCTGTCGTCGAGCGCCAGCGGACCGGGCTGCACCGTGACGACGAGCGTCGCGGTGTCGGTGGTGCCGTTGGCGTCCTCGACCTGGTAGACGACTGCGGACGTGGTGCCGACGAAACCGTTGACCGGGGTGAAGAGCACCGTGCCGTCGGGCTGGATGACGAAGGAGCCCTGGTCGGCGACCGTGGCCGTCTTGCCGTTGGGGCTGATCGTGGTGCCGGCCGGCTGGCCGGTGGTCGGGAAGACCGTCAGGCCCACCTGGAGCGGGGCCGGAGTGCCGCCCTGCGGGTCGCCCGCGGTGTCGTCGAGGAAGCCGTCGAGCGTGACCGGGTTGTTGTACGGCGTGCTGGCGGTGTCGTCGGTGGCGGTCGGGTCGATCGGCGTGACGACGACCGTGATGGTGCTGGTGGCCGGGTTGCCGTAGTCGTCGGTGACCGTGTAGCTGACCGGGGTGGTGGGGCCGGTGAACGTCGGGACCGGCGTGAAGGTGACGACACCGTCGTCACCGGCGGTGTAGGTGCCCTCGCCCGGGACGGTCAGCGTCGTGCCGTCGGGGCTGACCGTCGAGCCGGTCGGCTGGCCGGTGATCGAGAACACGACCGAGGTCGGGTCGAAGCCGTCGCCGGGGTCGCCGGCGCCGTCCTCGCCTGGGATGTCGTTGGTCAGGACCACGATCTGGGCCGGGGTGTTCTGCGGGGTGGTCTCGTTGTCGGGCGCGGCGAGCGGCCCGTCACCGACCGTGATGTTGACCAGGCCCGTGGTGGGCGTGCCGTTGGTGTCCTCGACCTGGTAGGTGACCGGGGTTGCCGAGGTCGTTGTCGGTGACCGGGATCGTGACCGGCGTGTTGATCGGCGTGTTGGCGCCGTCGCCGACGGCGACCGGGGTGACCGCGGTGATGGCCACCGTGATGGTGGAACCCGTCGGGTTGCCGGCCTGGTCGACGACCGTGTAGCTGACCGGCGTCGTGGTGCCGTTGAACTGTGGGGCGGGGTCGAAGGTGACGACGCCGGTGGCCGGGTCGACCGTGTAGCTGCCCTGGCCGGGCACGGTGATGGTGCGCCCGTTGTTGGTGACCGTGGCGCCGGCGGGCTGGCCTGCCGTGGGGAAGAGGACCGCGGCGGGGTCGAAGGCCCCGACCCCGTTGTCGGCGAGCCGGCCGGGCGTGTCGTTGACGAGGATCGGCAGGTCGACGTCGACGTTCTGCGCCGTCGTCTCGCTGTCCGGCGCGGCCGTGGGGCCGGGCCGGATGGTGACGACGAGGTCGGCCGTGTCGGTCTGGCCGTTGGTGTCGGTGATGCGGTACTCGACCGGGGCGGTGGTGCCGGTGTAGCCCGGGTTCGGCGTGAAGATCACGGTGCCGTCGGTCTGGACCTGCCAGGTGCCCTCGGCGGTGACGAGGGTCTTCCCCCCGTTGGTCGCGGACGGCGAGGTGAACACCGTCAGCGACTGGTTGATCGGGCCTCCCGGCCCGGCGGTGTCGTCGGTGCCGGCGGGCAGGGTGGCGCTGGAGTTGAACTGGGCGGAGGCGGCGTCGTCGTTGGCGACCGGGTTGCTCGGCGTGACCGTGATGGTGATCGTCGAGCCGGTCGCGTTGCCTGCCTGGTCGTTGACGGCGTAGGCGATCGGGCTGGCCACCCCGGTGAAGGTCGGGAGCGGGTCGAAGGTGACCTGGCCCGAGCTCGCGATGGTGTAGGTGCCCTGGCCCGGCACGGTGACCTGCTTGCCGCCGGGGGCGACGACCGCACCGGCCGGCTGGCCGGTGGCCGGGAAGGTGACCGAGGCGGTGTCGAAGGTGCCCCCGCCGCCACCGGCGGTGAGGCCCGGGGTGTCGTTGATCAGCGGGTTCAGCGTGACGTCGGTGTCCTGCGGCGTGGTGGCGGTGTCGGGCAGGGCCGTGGGCCCCTGCCGCACCGTGACCGTGAGGGTGGCCGTGGCGGTCAGGCCGTTCTGGTCCGTGATGCGGTACTGGACTGGGGGCGTGGTGCCGACGTAGCCCGGCGCCGGGGTGAACAGCGCGGTGCCGTCGGCCTGGATGGCCCAGGTGCCCTGCGGCGTCGTCAGGTTCTTGCCGCCGTTGGTCGCCCCCGCCGCGGTGAAGACGGTGGCACCGGGCACGACCGGGCTGGAGCCGGCGGTGTCGTTGGCCGTGGCCGGCAGCGTGACCGCGGTGTCGAACGGCGTGGTGTCGCTGTCGTTGGTCGCGGTCGGCGGGACGACGGCGTAGGTCGAGGTGGCCGTGGACGGCGTCGAGGTCGCCGGCGGCAGGCCGGAACCGGCCGGCGGTGTGCCCGTGGCGGTGGCGGTGTTGGTGATGCCGACGCCGGCGTTCACGTCGGCCTGGGTCACGGTGTAGGTCGCCGTGCAGGTCGTCGTCGCCCCGACCGGCAGGGTGCCCCCGGCGGCGATCGGCGTGCAGGTGATCGGACCCAGACCGGCGCGCGAGTCGTTGACCTGCACGTTGGAGAGCGCGACGTTGCCGGTGTTGGCGACGGCGAAGGTGTAGGTGAGCGTCTGTCCGACCGCGGTGAAGGTCGTCGGGGAGACGGACTTGACCAGCGAGAGGCTCGGGCGCAGGGCGGTGTTGGTGAAGACGCACGTCACCGCGGTGCCGCCGGCCGACGGCGCGGTGAAGGTGCCGGTCGATCCGGTGCCGGAGGCGACCACGGCGCCGGTCTGGGTGGAGCACGCCCAGGTGGTGGCGTAGTTGTTCAGGTCGGTCCCGCTGCCGGCGGCCGGCGCCTGCGTGACGGAGTACTGGCTGTTGCCGGTGATGATCGCCGGGCCGGTGACCTCGGACGGCTCGTCCTGGAGACCGGTGTCGGCGCCGGTGGTGGTGCCGCTCGGGAACGGGACGGAGGCGTTGTCGCTGGCTGGCCGCACCGCCGAGACGGTGAACTGGTCGGTGGCGTTGACCCGGCCGTTGGGCAGGTTCTCCTTGACCGTGAGGCTGCTCGGCGCGGCAGCACAGGAGGCGAGGTCGGTCGCGTTGACGTTCGCCGGCATCGTGTAGCTCGTGCCGGTGAGCTGACCGCTGATCGGGTTGACCTGACGCACGATGGAGGGCTGCGCGGTACCGGTGGTCACGGCACCGAGGCTGATGTAGAGGAAGTTGTCGCTCCCGAACGCGATGCCGTTGACGGCCGCACCACCACCCGGCGTGCCCGTGGTGATGACCGAGGCCGCCGCCGTCGTCGGGCTGGGGCCGCCGAGGGAGTACAGGGCATAGGCGGTCGTCGAGGACGACACGAAGTACAGGTTGCCGGAGGGGTCGAAGGCGATGTCGCCGTTGCCACCGGGGGCGTTGGGCGCGGTGATGATGGCGGCCTCGGTGGCGCTCGCCGTGTTGGTCTGCGGATTGTAGGCGAACAGGTGGAGCTGGTTGCCGCTGAAGCCACCGAAGTAGAACAGGCCGTTGGCGGGGTTGACGGCTCCGGCGATGCCGTAGGTGGCGATGCCGGGGAAGCTCAGCGTCTGCCGGGTCTCGGGTCCGGGGCTGTAGTTGACGATGCTGTTCGTCGAGCGGTCGGTGTTGACGACCCGCGCGCCCTCGAAGGCGACGCCAACCTGGTTGGGGTTGCCGGTGGCCCCGGTGGTCGGCTGGTAGAGCGACGTCGTGCCGGCTGCTCCGGTGGAGGTGTTGAGCGACAGCACGGTGCCCGGCGACGTCGAGCTGGTGAGGTAGATCGTGCCGACACACGACAGGTTCGGCGCGGCGGCTGCCGGTGACGACGTGGCCACCACGGCGGCGACGGAGCCGGCGGCGACGAGTGCGCCCGAGACGACGAGACGGGTCAGACGAGACCAGCGTTGACGCGCGAATCCCCCATGGATTTTCCGCAGTCCCCCCTCTGGGCCTGCGTGAGCAGGAGGAACATTAGGGCATATCGAGCGTCGCGCGCACCAGTGGACAAATCGACATCTGCGCAGGTCAGAGGCACTGTCGGGCTCCTTAACCACTCTTGCTCAGGGGTATGCGCGCCGACGATGTGAGATTGGTCTAGACAGACCTCCGGGTTCACACAATCCGCTGAGCGCACGCGGCGGGTCGTCGTACCGTCGTGGGACGACGCCCACCCCCGGGGGCGTCAGGAGGGAAGAACGCGGTGGCCGCGATGTCGACCGCGGTCGGTGCGAACCTGGTCGCGCACGGACTGCACTACGCCATGGTGCTGGCGGGCCTGTGGGGCCTCGCCGCGCTGCTGCTGCCGCACACCCTCGACCGGGTCGTCCGCACCTCCCGGCTCCCGGACGACGAGCACGCGCGCCGGGTCTCCGCGCTCCGGGACGCCGTCGCCTCCGGCTCGCCGGGCATCCCGGTCGTCGCCCCGGCGATCCCGCCGTGCCCCACCGACCCCTCGGTCAGGACGACGCCCGGCGTCCCGCTCGCCCTGGTCGCGACCGCGGCCGCCGCCGGCATCCACGCCGCGGTCGCGCCGGCGCACCTCGCCGAGAGCCCCGTGACCGGCGCGTTCTTCCTCGCCGTCGCCGCGGGCCAGCTCGCCTGGGCACTCGCCGCCGCGGGCCACCCGACCCGGGTCCTCCTGCACGCCGGCATCGCGCTCCAGCTCGCGCTCGTGGCCCTGTGGGCCGTCACCCGGACCGTCGGGCTGCCGTTCGGGCTGCTGCCCGAGCCGCACCCCGTCGGCGGGTGGGACCTCGCGTGCGTCGCCTGGCAGCTCGTCGCGGTGGCCGGCTGTGCCCAGGCCTGCGCCGTGGGCGTCCCGGAGCGGTGCCCGGGCTGGTTCTCGTGGCATCCGCTGGCGCGCGCCGCGGTGGGCGCGGCGGCGTCGTCCCTGGTCCTCCTCACGATCACGGGAGCCCACTCATGAGCACCCCACGACGTTCCCCGACTCCTCCGCTCCGCTCCCCCGCCGGACAACGTCGAGGGGACCCCGCATGAGCACCCCACGACGTTCTCCGACTCCTCCGCTTCGCTCTCCCGCCGGACAACGTCGAGGGGACCCCGCATGACGTGGCAGATCGGCATGGCCGCCAACGCCGTGATCGCGGTGGCCTACCTGCTCATCTCGGGGGCGATCGTCATCCCCCTGGCGCGGAGCGGCCAGCTGCGCACGAACCCCCTCGGCGCGGCCACCGCGGCCATCTTCTTCACCTGTGCGGTGCACCACGGCACGCACGCGGTGCACATGCTCCTGCCCTCGTTCGTCGACGGCGACGAGCGCGGGCTGGCGATGCGCGCCGCCTGGGGCTGGCCACTCACCACGTGGGACATCGTGGGTGCCGGCGTCGCCGTCCACTACTGGAGCCTGCGCCGCAGCTACAGCTCGCTGATGGACGGCGCGCAGCTGTTCGAGGACCTCCGCAAGCGCGAGCAGCAGGCCCTCGAGCTCAACGACTCGGTGCTCCAGGGCCTCGTCGTGTCGAAGATGGCGCTCGACCTCGGCGACGTCGACAAGGCTCGTGCCGCGCTCGACGCCTCGATCGAGTCGGCGAGCCGTATCATCACGAACCTGCTGGGCAGCGAGCACTTCAGCATCAAGCTGCTCCGCAGTGCTCCGGCGTCCATCGACCCGGTCGACACCGACCGGGCCGAGAAGGTCACCGGGCAGGCCGGACCCCACGCCGACCCCGAGGAGAACCAGCAGTGAGCGCCCTGGCGACCCCCCGACCCCAGCGCGTCGTGATCATCGACGACACCGCCGACCTGCGCGACCTGCTCCGCATCGCGCTCACCCGCGGCGGCTTCGACGTCGTGGGCGAGGCCGGCGACGGCAGCAGCGGCATCGAGGTGGTCCGCCACCACCGCCCCGACGTCGTGCTGCTCGACCTCGCCATGCCGGTCATGGACGGCATCGAGGCGCTGCCCTCGATCCGCCGCCTGTGCCCGGCGGCCAAGATCGTCGTGCTCTCCGGGTTCGGCGCGCAGCAGATGTCGGCCCGGGCGGTCGCGGCGGGGGCCGACGGCTACGTGCAGAAGGGCGCCCCGCTCACCACGATCCTCGACTACGTCCGCGGCGTCACGTCGACGCCGGGCGAGCGCAAGCCATTGCGGAGCCTCGCCGTGGTGCCGGTCGCCGACCCGGTCGCCGATCCACCGGCCACGCCCGCCCGGCCGGTCGAGCCGGCCGCCGAGCCGCCCGCTCAGGCGCCTGCCGCGCAGACCGCCGGGGCCGAGACCGCCGAGCGCGACGCCGCCCGCGCCTCGACCCGAGAGGCGCTCGACCTGGCGCCGTACGGCGTGCTCGAGCTGGCCGACGAGCCGCTCTTCCGCATCGTGCACGCCAACCCGGTCGCCGTCCGCCTGCTCGGCATCGACCGCACCGGCACGCCGCTGGCGGTCGCGGCCCCCGACCTGGCCGCCCTCGTCTCCTTCCACCGCCTCGACACCGACGCCTCGTTCGAGACCGAGCTCGAGGGCGGGCGCGTCAAGGCGACGCTGCGCCGCACGGGCTGGTCGGTGCTGGTCTACCTCGACTCCACCGGTGAGGACGTCGGCCGCCTGCGCCGCGCGATCGCGACCACCGCCCACGAGGTCCGCGGCCCGGTCGCGGTGCTGTGCGGCATCGCCGAGACCCTGGCCTGGGACGGCGACACCATGGCCTACGACCAGACCCGGCGGCTGATGGACTCCGTCGCCCGCCAGGCCCGCATCCTCGACCGGATCACCGCCGACCTGCTCACGGCCGCGCAGATCCAACGGGGCACCCTCCGCATCGACCACCAGGTCGTCGACCTGCGCCCGGTCATCCTCGGCGTGGTCGAGGGCCGCGGCGACGTCGAGGTCGTCATCGACGACCCCCGCCCCGTGCGGGCCGACCCGCTGCGGCTCGAGCAGATGCTGACCAACCTGCTCAGCAACGCCCACAAGTACGGCGCGGCGCCGTTCCGGGTGCACGTGCGCCCCGAGGGCGCCCACGTCGCGATCGACGTGGTCGACCACGGCCCCGGCGTGCCGTCGGAGTTCCGCGAGCACCTGTTCCGCGAGTTCGCGCGCGCCCACGGCGCGGTCGCGACCGGCACCGGCCTCGGGCTCTACGTCGTGCGCACGCTGGCCCGGGCCCAGAACGGCGACGTCGTCCACACGCCCGGCCCCGACGGCGGCTCGGTGTTCTCCATCACCCTCCTGGCCACCTGACGGTCGCCGCTGATCGCGGCCGTGGCGGCCCCGGCCGATAAGGTCCGCACATGCTCGACCGTGCGGCTCGCCTCGTCGCGCCGACCGTCGGGTGGGCGGTCGTCGTCGTGGTGTCCTTGGCCACGACGGCCGGGCTCGTGCACCGTTACCTCACGCCCCACGACGCGCCCTACCTGCTGCTGACCCGTGACGTCGGCGACCACCCGGTGCGCGCGGCGCTCTTCCTGGTCCTGTCGCTGGCGGCCTACGCGATCCTGTTCACCGGGGCCCGGCGGCTGGTCGCGGCCTGGCACGACGGGTCGCCGTCCGGGGCCGCGACCGGCGCGTGGGTGCGGGTCGAGCGTCTGACGGCGTGGGCCTACGCCCACTGGTGGCGCATCTCGCTGGTGCTCGCCCTCGTGTGGCTGCCGTGGTACGTCAGCTCGTTCCCCGGCCAGCCGAGCCCCGACCCGACCAACATGATCACCGAGTTCGTCTCGACGCGCGCCGACTTCGCCGGGGCACCCCCGCTCGCCGACGCCGACTGGACCTCGCCGGCCATCGACTACCCGACGTCGAGCTACCTGATGACCGACGGCGACAGCCTGTGGTCGAACCACCACCCGTTCTTCCTGATGCTCGGCTACGGCGGGGTCGGCGCGGCGAGCATCGCCGTCTTCGACAGCCTGGTCCCGGGCCTGGTGCTGCTGTCGGCGGCGTCGGCCGGGCTCACCCTGGTCGCGTTCGGGCGGGCCCTCGCCGTCCTCGGCGCACTGGTGCCGGCCTGGCGGCACCGCGCGCTGGCACTGCTCGTGCTCGCCCTCACCCCGCTGATCCCGTTGTGGAGCATGGCGCAGCACAAGAACCAGCTGTTCTGCGCCGCGTTCGTGTGGTGGCTCGCCCTGCTGGCCCGGCTCCTGCACCGCCCGGACGACGCCCGCCCCGGCCGGCGGTGGTACGTCGAGACGTTCGCCGTCTCGCTGCTCATGGCCACGACCGTGCAGTTCGGCTGGATCCTGCTCGTCGCCCAGGCGCTGGCGCTGCTGTGGCTCCGGCGCGAACGGGTTCCGGCGCTGGTCGCGCTCGCGGTGCCGGCGGTGATCGTGCACGGCAGCATCGCGGCACTGCAGGCCGGTGGGGTGCTCATCCCCTCCGACCCGGTCGAGACCAAGGGCGTGCAGCTGCAGGTGCTGGGCCTGATGCTCAACGAGCACCCGGACCTGCTGACCGACGAGCTGAGCGACGAGCAGCTCGACCAGCTCGACCGGCTCTTCGACCTCGACGCGTTCGTCGCCAGCTTCGACCCGTCGTCGTCCGACCCGCTGAAGTCGACCGGACCGCTCGACCGCAAGAGCGCCAGCTTCCGCTACGAGACGGTGCAGCCCGACGACTGGGAGCCGTTCGACGGCATCGTCGCCGACGTCGTGGCGCAGCACCCGGGCACCGCGCTCGACGCGTTGTTCCTCAAGTCCTACCGCTACCTCGACCCGTTCGACGTCGGCACCGACTGGTACCCGCCGTGGTCGCCGGCCTACGAGCGCTCGGTGGAGGGCCACCCGGTGGCCCCGATGCCCGTGAACGAGCGGTTCCGGGGCGAGACCCGGGCGGCCGCGAACCAGTGCTACGGCAGCTCGTGGTGTCGCCCCGTCGTCTCCCACGGCGTCAAGACCGTGGTCGTGGTGCTGCTGCTGGCCGCGGCGGTCGCCGTCCGGCGGCGGTTCGCGTGGTTGTGGGCGCTGCCGTTCGCGCTCCAGCTGGCGATCGCCGGGGTGTCGCCGCTGAGCGCGGGTGGCCGCTACGTGCTCGCCTTCACCTACGGGTTGGCGGTCGTGCTGCTGCTGCTCGCCGTCCCGGACCCGAAGCGGGCGAAGACGTAGCGGTAGCCGAGGAAGTTCGACACCATCCCGACGCCCATCGCGACCACCTTCGCCGCGGGCGCCGCGAGGTCGTGCGGCACCTCGGGCGCGACGGCGCCGGCCAGCTGCAGGACGCCGAGGATGACGAGCGACTGCAGCACCAGGCCCGAGAACAGCGTGACGGCCACGAAGCCGGCGTAGGCCCGGGCGCCGGCGTCGTCGGCCCCGAAGACCCACGAGCGGTTGACGAAGAAGCTGATCGTCATGACGACCACGGTGGAGACGACGTTCGCCACCACCGGCCGCGCGTCGAGGCCGACGGCGAGCGCGGTGAAGAGCGCGAGGTCGAGACCGGTGTTGGCCAGGCCGACCACGACGTAGCGGACGGCGCTGCGGTCGAGGGTGACCACGCCTACCGCTGCGACGGGAAGGCCGGGAACTGCAGGTAGAACAGGCGGCGCTGCTCGCGCGTGCTGCGCAGCACGCTGCTCATGATCATGCCGACGCCGACCAGAAGCACGCCGAGCAGCACGAGCGACGAGGCCAGGATCGCCGTCGGGAAACGGGGCACCAGACCGGTGTCGGCGTAGTCGACGACGACCGGCAGGCCGAGGGCGAGACCGAGCAGGCTGCTGAGCAGGCCGAGCCCGCCGAGCACCAGGAACGGCCGCTCGTGCAGCATCAGGTGGGCGAGCAGGCCGAGGATCTTGAACCCGTCGCGGAACGTGCGCAGCTTCGACTCCGAGCCCTCCGGCCGGTCCTTGAACCCGACCGGCACCTCGGCCTGCGGCACCCGCAGGTTGGCGGCGTGGATGGTGAGCTCGGTCTCGATCTCGAACTCGTAGGAGTTGGCCGGGAACGACTTGATGAACCGGCGCGAGAACGCGCGATAGCCGGAGAGCATGTCACTCACCTGCTCGCCGAACAGCGCGGTGGTGAGCTTGTTGAAGACCTTGTTGCCGGTGGCGTGCCCGGGCCGGTAGCTGCCGTCGGCGTTGGTGTCCTCCCGGACGCCGAGCACGTGGTCGAGCGGGCCGCTGACGAGCGCCTCGATGAGCCGCGGCGCGGCCGAGGCGTCGTAGGTGTCGTCGCCGTCGATCATGAGGTAGACGTCGGCCTCGATGTCGGCGAACGCGCGCCGGACGACGTTGCCCTTGCCCTTGCGCCGCTCGGTGCGCACGATCGCGCCGGCCTCGGCCGCGACCTGGCTGGTCTTGTCGGTCGAGTTGTTGTCGTAGACGTAGACCTCGGCGTGCGGGACGGCGTCCTTGAGGTCGCGCACCACGGTGGCGACGGTGAGCTCCTCGTTGTGGCACGGGACGATCACCGCCACGCGGTAGTCCTCGATGGTCATCTGCCGTTCCTCCGTACGCCTGCTGGGGACCCGTCACTGTAACGACGGCGCGGCGCGGCCCCCGATTCGCCGGCGCGGTGACCTCGGTCGCGCGGGTCGCGTGGTCGTCCCCGCGCGATCGCTCGACCAGGACCGCCGATCCGGCCGACGAGGGCTCAGCGCCCGCGCCGCCAGACGACCACGGACTGCTCGGGGTCGGGACGACGCAGGGCCGGCAGACGCGACGGCGGCGCGTCGACGACGCGGGCGGTCGCGGCGAGGCGCAGGGCCTCGCGAGTGGCGTCGAGCTCGGCCTGCAGCTCCTGGTTGCGCGCGGCGAGTGCGGACACCCGGTGCTCGAGCTCGAGGATGCGGCGCACGCCCTCGATGCCGATGCCGGCCGAGGTGAGCTCGGCGATGTCGCGCAGCTGCTCGATGTCGCGGGCGGAGTAGCGGCGTCCGCCACCGCCGGTGCGCCCGGGCGTGATCAGCCCCATGCGCTCGTAGGTGCGCAGCGTCTGCGGGTGCAGCCCCGTCAGCTGGGCGGCGACGCTGATGACGTAGATCGGAGCGTCGGGCGCCGGAGTCGACATCTCATGACCTCCCTCAGCCCTGCGCGTCCTCGAACAGCCCGGCCCGCAGCGGCTTGCCGGCGGTGGCGGCCCGGTAGGCCTCGACCGCCTCGCGCGCGGCCTGGTCGAGGACGGCGGGCACCTGCACCTGCACGGTGGCCAACAGGTCGCCCTTGGTGCCGTCGGACTTCGTGGCTCCGCGACCCCGAACCCGGAACGTGCGGCCGTTGGGCGTGCCCGCGGGGATGCGCAGCGTGACCGGCGTCCCGCCGAGCGTGGGCACCTTGATCTCGGCGCCCAGGGCGGCCTCGTCGAACGACACCGGGACGTCGAGCGTGAGGTTGTCGCCGCTGCGGGCGAAGACGCGGTGCGGGGCGACGGTGACCGCGACGTAGAGGTCGCCGGCGGGCCCGCCGTTCTCCCCCGCCGCACCCTTGCCGCGCAGCCGGATGCGCTGGCCGTCGCGCACCCCGGCCGGGATGCGGGCCTGGATCGTGCGCGACGACGTGCCGCGGCCGCTGCCGTGGCAGGTGGGGCACAACTCGTCGTACACGAGCTGTCGGCCGCCGCAGGCAGGGCAGGTCTCGTTCATGGAGAACGCGCCGCCCACGCTGGAGACGACGTAGCCGGCGCCGTCGCACTCGCGGCAGATGTGCGGCTTCGTGCCCGGCTTGCCACCGGTGCCCGAGCAGGTCGGGCACGCGGCGTCGGAGGCGAGCCGCAGCGAGATCGTGACGCCCTCGAGCGCGTCGAGGAACGAGATGGTCGCCGACGTCTCGACGTCGTGGCCCTTGGTCGCGCGCCGTGCCTGCTGGGTGCGACGCCCGGCGCCACCCCCGCCACCGCCGCCGAACAGGTCACCGAACATGTCGCCGAACCCGCCGGAGCGAGCACGGTCGCCGAGGAGGTCGTCGACGCTGAACCCGCCGCCACCCCCGCCGCCGAAGCCGCCACGGAAGCCGCCGCCGGAGCCGTAGAGCTGGCGCATCTCGTCGTACTTGGCGCGCTTCTCGGCGTCGCCCACGACGTCGTAGGCCTCCGCCACCGCCTTGAACCGGTCGTGCTTGGCGGTGTCGCCGGGGTTGGAGTCGGGATGGTTCTCCCGCGCCAGCTTGCGGTACGCCTTCTTGATGTCGGCGACGCTCGCGTCCTTGCCCACCCCGAGCACGGCGTAGAAATCCTTCTGCGCCCACTCGGGGCGGAAGCCGTCGTCAGCCATCCCTCCTCCTCTCCCTGGTCGTGATGCTGATCAGCCGTCGGCCGGGTCTACCACGAGCACCTGCGCCGCGCGCACGACCCGGTCGCCGATCTTGTAGCCGGCCTTGGCGATGACCTTGCAGGTGGTGACGGTGACGTCGGGGTCCTGGCCGATGTGGCTCAGGGCCTCGTGCACCGTCGGGTCGAAGGCGTCGCCGACCTCGCCGAACTTGGCGAGACCGGCCGCCGCGACGACCCGCTCGAGCTGCTCGGCGACGGACTTGAAGCCGCCCTCGACCTCGCCGTGCTCGCGGGCCCGGTCGATGTTGTCGAGCACGTCGACGATCGGCGCGAGCACCTTGAACCCGGCGTTCTGGACGACGAGCTCGCGGTCGCGCTCGACTCGGCGCTTGTAGTTGACGAACTCGGCCTGCAGGCGCTGCAGGTCGTTGCGCAGCTCGTCGCGCTCACGCTCGGCGACGACGAGCCGGTCACCCGGCGACTCGGGCACCTCGTCGGCGGCCGCCGGGGGGTCGAGGGGCGCCTCGACCTCGGTCTCGTTGGCCATCTCGCCGTCGGCCGGCCCGGGGGCCGCGGCCGCCGCCTCCGCGGCGGCCGCAGCCTCGTCCTCGAGCGACCCCGGCTGCACGTCCCCGGTGGGCTGCTGGTCGGGGTGCTGGCTCACTTGTCGTCGCCCGACTTCTCGTCGTCGACGACCTCGGCGTCGACCACGTCGGCGTCGACGATGTCGTCGTCGGCCTCACCGGTGGCGCCGGTGGAGCCACCGGCCGCAGCCTGGTCGGCCTCGGCGGCGGCGTACATCGCCGCGCCCATCTTCTGGCTCGACTCGTTGAGCTTCGTCACGCCCGCGGTGATGGTCTCGGACGACGCCTCGGCGTCGTCGAGGGTGGCCTTGAGGGCGTCGACGTCGGTCTGCACCTCGGTGCGGACGTCCTCCGGGATCTTCTCGGCGTTGTCGGCGAGGAACTTCTCGGTCGTGTAGACGAGCTGGTCGGCCTGGTTGCGGGCCTCGACGGCCTCGCGACGCTTGGCGTCCTCCTCGGCGTACTTCTCGGCGTCCTTGACCATGCGGTCGATCTCGTCCTTCGACAGCGCGGAGCCGCCGGAGATCGTCATCGACTGCTCCTTGCCGGAGCCCTGGTCCTTCGCGGTGACGTGCACGATGCCGTTGGCGTCGATGTCGAAGGTGACCTCGATCTTCGGAACGCCGCGCGGGGCCGGCGGCAGGCCGGTGAGCTCGAAGTTACCGAGCGGCTGGTTCTGCGACCACATCTGGCGCTCGCCCTGGGCGACCTTGATCTCGACCGAGGGCTGGTTGTCGTCGGCGGTCGTGAACGTCTCGGACCGCTTGGTCGGGATGGTGGTGTTGCGCTCGATGAGGTTGGTCATCACGCCGCCCTTGGTCTCGATGCCCAGGGAGAGCGGGGTGACGTCGAGGAGCAGGACGTCCTTGACCTCGCCCTTGAGCACGCCGGCCTGCAGCGCGGCACCGAGGGCGACGACCTCGTCGGGGTTGACACCCTTGTTGGGCTCCTTGCCGCCGAGGAGGCCCTTGACGGCGTCGGTCACGGCCGGCATGCGGGTGGAGCCGCCGACGAGCACGACGTGGTCGATGGCCGAGACGCTGACGCCGCCGTCCTTGAGGACGTCCTCAAAGGGCTTCTTGGTGCGGTCGAGCAGGTCGGAGGTCATCTTCTGGAACTCGCTGCGGGTCAGCTTCTCCTCGAAGTGGAGCGGGCCGGACTCGCCGTGGGTGATGTAGGGCAGGTGGATCGTGGTCTCGCTGGACGACGACAGCTCGATCTTGGCCTTCTCGGCCGACTCCTGCAGGCGCTGCTTGGCGATCTTGTCGGCCGCGAGGTCGACGCCGTTGGCGTCCTTGAACTTCTTGACCATCCACTCGACGATGCGGTTGTCCCAGTCGTCGCCACCGAGGTGGTTGTCACCCGAGGTGGCCTTGACCTCGATGGTGGAGAATCCCTCGTCGTCCTTGCCGACCTCGAGGAGGGACACGTCGAAGGTGCCGCCACCGAGGTCGAAGACGAGGATGGTCTGGTCGGTGCCCTCGCCCTTGTCGAGGCCGTAGGCGAGCGCGGCCGCGGTGGGCTCGTTGACGATGCGGCTGACGTTGAGGCCCGCGATCTCGCCGGCCTCCTTGGTCGCCTGGCGCTGGGCGTCGGAGAAGTAGGCGGGCACGGTGATGACCGCGTCGGTCACCGTCTCGCCGAGGTAGGCCTCGGCGTCGCGCTTGAGCTTCTGCAGGACGAACGCGCTGATCTGCTGGGGCGTGAAGGACTTGTCGTCGATGTCGACCTTCCAGCTCTCGCCCATGTGGCGCTTGACCGAGCGGATGGTGCGGTCGACGTTGGTGACGGCCTGGCGCTTGGCGACCTCGCCGACCAGCACCTCGCCGGACTTGGCGAACGCGACCACCGACGGGGTGGTGCGGGCGCCCTCGGCGTTGGCGATGACGGTGGGCTCGCCGCCCTCCAGGACGGCGACGACGCTGTTGGTCGTGCCGAGGTCGATGCCGACAGCTCGTGCCATGGTGGTGTTCCTCCGTTGCTGTGATGTTCGGGGTGTCAGACAAGTTGAGTCCGAATGGCTCAAGTCTGACACAGGGCACAACCGCGGACCGCCGGGGGTTGTTCCCGCTCAGGCGGAGTGATCGACGAAGGTGCCGAGGAGCCGCCCGAGAGCGTCGTCGGGCGAGGTGTAGGTGCGCCGCGAGCCGTCGGTCAGCAGCACCCGCACCCGGGTCGTGTCGTCGCCGGGCTCGACCACGACCTCGACGATGTCGGACGCCGCCACGAGCTCGCCGCCCTCGAGCCAGCCGTGCAGCTCGGCCGCCGACGACGCCCGCCGCCACCGCGGCGCACCCGGTCGCATCCGGACGACGTGGCCGGCCGCCGCCTCGCGACGCCGCTCCTCGGCGTCCTGCTGCAGCTGCGTCGCGTTGCGCATCGACGCGGCGGTGCCCTGCCACGCGTTGCGCACGAGCGCGGCGACGACCACCAGCGCCCCGATCGCGGTCAGCCACGTCGGCCCGCCGAGCGCGCTCGAGAGCAGCGTCAGGACGCCGGCGAGCACCGCGACCCCGGTGGTGCGCAGCACGTTGCGGCTGTTGCGGCGCACGTCGGACATCGCCCGGGCGAAGCCGGGCAGCTCGACCCACCCGTCGTCGAAGACCGACAGCCGGCGCCAGGCGCCCGACGACGTCTCCGCCGACACCCAGCCCACTCGCGCCACGGGCCCGACGCTACCCACCTGGCTACGCTCGCGCCGTGACGACCCCGGCCCTCCCGACCAGCACCGGGAGCACCTACCTCGACTTCTTCCGCGGCCTCGTCGGCGACCCGGGCGGCCGCACGCCGGAGCAGCTGCTGCGCGACATCGGCCGGCGCCTCGAGGGCTTCTTCCAGGAGTACAAGTTCGGCATCGACGAGGTGCTCACCAAGATCACGATCCTGCGCGAGGAGTTCGAGGGCACGCACACCTACGGCCCGATCGAGCACGTCAAGACACGCCTCAAGACCGTCGACAGCCTCGTCGACAAGATGGGCCGCTACGGCGTGCCGGCCGACCTCGCCGCCGTCCGCGACACCATCCGCGACATCGCCGGCATCCGGGTCACCTGCGCGTTCGTCGACGACACCTACCGCTTCGCCGAGATGCTCACCCGGCAACCGGACCTGACCGTGCTCGCCACGAAGGACTACATCCGCACGCCCAAGCCCAACGGCTACCAGAGCCTGCACCTGATCGTCTCGGTGCCGGTCTTCCTGTCCGACCGCACGGTCGACGTGCCGGTCGAGCTGCAGATCCGCACGATCGCCATGGACTTCTGGGCCTCGGTCGAGCACCAGATCTACTACAAGTACGAGGGCACCGTGCCCGACCACCTGAGCGAGACCCTGCGCGCCGTCGCGACCACCGCGAGCGACCTCGACGAGCAGATGGGCCGGCTGCGCGCCGAGGTGCAGTCGCTCGACTCGCCCGGGGCCTGACCCCTCGGTCGCGGCCGGCCCTCCACCGGCACGACGAGCGCCATCGCGCGGAGAGTGCCATCCACCGACCGATCTGCTGGTATCACGAGCGCGATCGCGCGGAGAGTGCCACCAACCGACCGATCTGCTGGCACTACGAGCGCGATTGCGCGGAGAGTGCCACCGGCCGGGTCGTCCGCCGGGCAGGTCTAGACGCTCGTGCCCCGTGCCGCGCGGACGACCTCGCCTACCAGGGCCGCCGTGGCCGGCACCGCGTCGGCGCCGAGGCGGAAGGCCAGGCCGACGTGGCGTCGTCCGAGCGAGGCGAGCGGGACGACGCGCACCTCCGGGTGGCGGTAGGCGGCGAGGGCCGAGGCGGGCAGCACCGTGACGCCGAGGCCCCGGGCGACCAGGTTCTGCACCACCACGTAGTCGTCGGTCGTGTGGCGGATGGTGGGCGTGAAGCCGGCCGCGGCGCAGCAGTCGACCAGGTGCGTGCGGCAGCGGACGCAGCCGCCGATCCAGCTCTCGTCGGCGAGCGCGGCGAGGCCGCGTCGTCCCGGACCGCGGCGGCCGGGCGGGAGCACGAGGTGCACCGGCTCGACCCGCAGCCGGCGCCAGGTCAACGGGCCGAGACCCGCGGGCGGACCGTCGTAGCCGAACGCGACGGCGAGGTCGGCGTCGCCGGACGAGACCGCGGCCAACGCCTCCGGCGGCTCGGCCTCCTCGAGCAGGACCTCGACGTCGGGGTGGTCGCCGGCCAGCGCGGCCAGGGCCTCCGGGACGACGGTCGCGGCCGCCGACGGGAACGCCACGAGCCGCACGCGCCCGGCCCGCAGCTCGGTGAGCGCCGCCGCCTCCTCCGACGCCGCGTGCAGCTCGGCCGCGACCACGTCGGCGCGACGCAGCAGGGCCTCCCCCGCCTCGGTGGGGGTGACGCCGGCGGGGCCTCGCAGCAGCAGCGGCCCACCGGCCTCACGCTCGAGGCGGGCGAGCTGCTGGCTCACCGCCGGCTGGGTCCAGCCGAGCTCGCGGGCCGCGGCGCTGATCGAGCCGGCCCGCGCGACGTCGCGCAGGATGAGGAGCCGTCGGGCGTCGAGAGCCATAGGTCCAGGTTATGCCTCGTCCTAGGAGATGACGGATTCCTTTGACCCTCGCCGACCGGCACCATGAACGGCATGAAGACCATCGGCCTCGTCGGCGGCATGTCCTGGCACTCGACCGCGACCTACTACCGCATCGTCAACGAGCGCGTCGCCCAGCACCTGGGCGGCCACGCCTCGGCGAAGGTGTCGCTGCAGTCGCTCGACTTCGCCGAGGTGCGCGACTGCCAGGTGCGCGGCGACTGGGCCGGCTCGGCCGCCCTCCTCGCCGACGCGACCCACCGCTGCGTCGCCGGCGGCGCCGACGTCGTCGCGCTCTGCACCAACCTGATGCACAAGAACTTCGCCGCGCTCGAGGCCGCCGCCGCCGAGCAGGGCGTGCCCGCCGTCCACATCGCCGACGCCGTCGCCGCGGTGGCCCGCGCCAACGGGTGGACGACGCTCGGCCTGCTCGGCGCCCGCTGGGTCATGGAGGAGACGTTCTACGCCGAGCGCCTCGCCGCCCACGGCATCTCCGTGGTCGTGCCCGACGCCGCGGGTCGCGACCTGGTCGACCGGGTCGTCTTCGACGAGATCACCCAGGGTGTCTTCCGCGACGAGTCGCGCGCCGGCTACGTCGACGTGATGCGTGACCTCGCCGCGCGGGGGGCCGACGCCGTCGTGCTCGCCTGCACCGAGATCGGCCTGCTCGTCACCGCCGACCAGGCGCCGCTGCCGGTCGTCGACTCGGCGGTCGCCCACGCCGAGCTGCTCGCCGACCTGGCCCTCGAGCGCGAGACCGTCGCCGCCTCCTGACCCGGCATCCGTGGCGGCCGGTCTTGACCGGGTGACGGATGCTGGGCGCATGCGCTGGCTCGTGACGGTTCCGGTGGTGGCCGCCCTGCTCGCCGGCTGCACCGACGACGACACCACGACCGAGCCCGAGCGCACCTCCACGGCCACGACCACGGCACCGCAGACCACCCCACCTCCGGGCACGCCGACCGGCGGGCCCGCGGCACCCGCACCGACGCCGCCGGCGCGGGTGGCGCCGTCCGACCTCCGCCGCGCGACGGCGGTCGCCGCCGTCGAGCACCTGGCCGGCACGATCGGGCCGCGTCCGGGCGAGAGCGACGCCTTCTTCCGGGCCGCCCGGTGGGCCCAGGGCGAGCTGACGTCGTACGGCTGGACCGTCTCGCGCCAGCGGTTCCCGTCGCCGCCGGGCGACTCGTGGGGTGTCGCGGTGCCCGGTGGCCCGTCGGTCAACCTCGTCGCCACGCAGGGCCGCCTCGAGCCCGACGACGAGTGGCTGCTGGTCGGCGCCCACCTCGACACCGTGCCGCAGGCGCCCGGCGCCGAGGACAACGCGTCGGGCGTCGGCGTCGTGCTCGCCCTCGCCGAGGCCCTCCAGGACCGCCGGGCCCGGCTGCCGGTCGTGCTCGTGCTCTTCGGCTCCGAGGAGCCACGCGGCCCGGGCGAGGCCCACCACTACGGGTCCAAGGCGTTCGTCGCCGACCTCACCCCGGCCCAGCGTCGCGGGCTGCGCGGCATGGTCTCGCTCGACCGGGTCGGCGTCGGCTCCGTGGTGCCGGTGCAGACCGTCGGCGAGCCCAACCGGGTGAGCGGTGAGCTCGTCGCCGCTGCGCGACGGGTCGGCGTCCCGGTCGAGGAGCAACCCGGCGAGACCTCGAGCGACCACGAGTCGTTCGCCGACGAGGGCCTGCCCGCGGCCCGGCTCGGCAGCACGCCCTACGCGGGCTACCACTCCGCCGACGACGTCGCCTCCGTCATCGAGCGCGACCAGCTCGCCCGGGTCGGTCGGATCGTGCTGGCCTGGCTGCGATGAGGCGGCGGGCGCTGACGCTGCTGGCGCTCGCCGCCGTCACCGCGTGCGCAGCCGAGGCGCCCGCTCCCGACGACCCCTCGACGTCGACGAGCACGCCGTCCGCGACCCCGGCGACCCCGGCTCCCACCACGTCCGCACCGCCGCCCTCCGCACCGCGGCCCCGACCGTTCACGCTCGCGGTGGCGGGCGACGTCCACTTCGAGGGGCCGCTGCGCGCGCGGCTCGACGACCCGGCCACCGCCCTCGCCCCCGCGACCCGTGCCCTGGCCGCGGCCGACGTCGCCATGGTCAACCTCGAGACGTCGGTGGGCACCGGTGGCGCGCCCGAGCCGGGCAAGCGCTTCCTGTTCGAGGCCCCGGCGTCGGCGTTCGCGGCGCTCGGCGCGGCGGGGGTCGACGTCGTCACGATGGCCAACAACCACGTCCTCGACTTCGGCCGTGGTCGGCTGCGGTCGACCTTCGCGGCGATCTCGGCCGGGCCGGTCGACGTCGTCGGCATCGGGCGCGACGCCGACGAGGCGTTCGCCCCCGCGGTGCTCGACGTCGACGGCACCAGCGTCGCGGTGCTCGGCGCCACGACCGCCGGCGCCGACCCGACGGCCGACCCCACCGGCCAGTGGGCCGCCACCGACGACCGGCCCGGCACGGCCGACGCGCTCGACCCGGCCCGGCTGCTGGCCGCCGTCCGCGACGCCGACCGCGGAGCCGACGTCGTCGTCGCCTACCTGCACTGGGGCGTGCAGGGCGAGCGCTGCCCCGACGACCGGCAGCGCTCGTTGGCCCGACGCCTGGTCGAGGCGGGCGCCGACGTCGTGGTCGGCAGCCACACCCACGGCTTGCAGGGCGACGGGCGGCTGGGGCCGGGCTACGTGGCCTACGGGCTGGGCAACTACGCCTGGTACACCGGGTCCGACACCGCCGTGCTGACCCTGACGGTGCGCCCGCCCGCGACGCCGTCCGGCCGGGCGCGGGTCACGCGGGCGGCGTGGGAGCCGGCGCGCACCGGGCCCGACGGGCTGCCCACGGCGGTCCCGCGGGCCGGGTTCGACGCCGAGATCGCGTCGCTACGGTCCTGCGCCGGCTTCTGAGAAGTCGATCGCGCGCCACGCCTCGAGCAGGCGCGCACCACGGTGGTGGTCGTGCTGGGCGACCCAGGCGATCCGTCCGCGCAGGTGCTCGCCGAAGGCCGGGTGGCCGTCGCGGTTCTGGCTCGCGGCGCCGTGGCGACGGCAGTTGTGCAGCACCGCGCGGAGCACGTCGACCTCGGCGCGGGCCACGCGCGGTCGCTCGTTGACGACGAGACCGCCGAGCACCTGTCGGCCGGCGCGCGGCATCACCCCGGTCTTGCGCGGGTTGAGCCGGAACCCCTCGTCGCGGACGACGTCGTCGATCGCGTCGAGCAGGCGCGAGGTGCCGGTGCCCCAGCCGCGGTCGCCCGAGAACGTGAGGTCGTCGGCGTAGCGGGTGTAGCGCCCGCCCCACGAGCGGGCCAGGGCGGTGAGCCGGACGTCGAGCCGGAACGCGGCCAGGTTGGCCAGCGCGGGCGACGTCGGGGCGCCCTGCGGCAGGTGCGGGGCGGCGAGGCGTCGTCCGAGTCTCCAGTGCGCCTCGAGCAGCGCGTCGTCGGCCGGACGCGGCACGGCGGCCCACGCCGAGCGTGGCAGCACGGTGGTGGTGAGCCCGGCCAGCAGGTGCGCGACCGGCTCGGGGTAGCCGGCCGTGCGGAACACCCCGTAGACCCGCCCGACGCTCACGCTGGCGAAGAACGACTCGAGGTCGAGCCGGACGACGACCGGCCGGCCGGCGTGCGGGGCGGCGTAGGAGCGCACCGACCCGCCGGGCCGGAACCCGCGCGCGGCGTCGTGCGGCGGGATCGCGCCGACGACCTCGTCGAGCAGCCGGCGCTGCATCGTGCGCAGCTCGAGCTTCGGCGCCTCCAGCACCCGGATCGCACCGCTCGCCGCGACCCGGTGGCTCACCCGGTAGTGCTGCAGCCTGATCTCGCTCGTGGCGCGGGCGAGCCGACGTGGGTCGGCGAACCACCCGAGCTCGGACCACGTCAGGCCGAGGAACCGGCCGAGGTCGCCGGCGTCGTCCAGCGGCGGGAGGTGCCACCGGTTGCCGAGCATCCGCGCCGGGGCGACCGGTTGCGCCAGGGGGACGACGCCGTGGGCCTTCTCGGCCGCCGGCAGCTGCTGCAGCACCCGGGCGAGCTCGCGCGGGCGGTCGTGCGGTGGTCGTGGGTAGAGCTCGAGCGCCTGCGTCGCGAGGCGCCCGAGCCACCGTGGGCGTCGTCCGACGACCGTGGCGCCGCTCGCCACCAGGCCGGGGCGGGTCCAGTCGCCACTGAGGAAGGCGGCAGCGAGAGCACGGGCCAGCACCTCGCTCATGGTCTCGTGCGGTCGGGGTGCGGCAGCGACGCTCGACCTGTCCCGTCGTGCGCGCGTGGACCTGCCGCGGAGCGCAGCCTGACGCGCGCGGTGCGGTGCCCGGACGTACCGGTGGCCCCCGGGGTTGCCCCGGGGAGGTGGGTCGACGACACGCGCCGACCGACCGTCTCGAGGAGTCGCTGCCGCACGCGCCGACCGTACCTGCAGCGGCTGACGACTCGGCTGACAACTCGTCGACGACCAGGCGCGTCACACAGGCATGCGCACCACCAAGACCCTTGCCCTGCTGGCCGTCGTCACGATCGGCCTCGTCGCGCTCACCGTGCCCACGGCGTCGTCCGGGTCGTCGTCGCGTGCCGTCGCGGCCCTCCACGCCGTCCGTCAACCGACCCACCGACTGACCCACCCGCCGACCCACCGGGCGGCACCGCGGTCGTGCCGCGCCGGACGCGTCGCGCTGACGTTCGACGACGGCCCGTCGCCGACGGTGACGCCGCGGCTCGTGGCCCTGCTGGCCCGGCTCGACGTGCCGGCGACGTTCTTCATGGTCGGCAACCGGGTCGCGGCCTACCCCGACGTGGCCCGGCAGGTCGCCGACGCCGGCTTCACGATCGGCAACCACACCTGGGACCACGCCGACCTCACCTCCCTCGGCGACCACGCGGTCAAGCGCGAGATCCGTCGGACACGTCGTGCACTCGAATCCGCGGGCGTGACGCCGTCGCGCTTCGTGCGGCCGCCGTACGGCGCTGCGGACACCCGCGTGCGTGACCTCATCCGCGGCATGGGGCTCACGCCGGCGTTCTGGACGGTCGACTCGCGCGACTGGGACGGGCTGTCGAAGCGCGACATCCGGCGGACGACGGTCGCCCAGGTGCGTGACCGCGGACGCCGCGGCAGCGTCGTCCTGCACCACGACGGCGTCGCCAACTCCCCCGCCACGCTCGCGGCGCTGCCGCGCGAGGTCCATCGCCTGCAGCGCGACGGGTACTGCTTCGTCGACCTCGCCGACGCGCCGTCCGGCACCTGGTAGGCCGCTGCCAGGGTGGAGGCATGAGGACTTCCACCCTGGCGGCGTCCGTCCTGTCGATCGCCGTGCTCGCCGGTTGCTCCGACGGCGACGACGGTGACGGCGACGACGGGCCCGGCGCGGCCGCGGACGACGCCGACTTCCTCGGCGACCTCGGCGAGCCGGCGACGATCCAGTTCCGCCTCGTGACGGCGAGCGCCGCGCAGCCTTCTCCCCGGCTCGACGCGGTCGACTGCGACGCCCCTGCGCCGACAGCGGCCGACGCGCCGGCGTCGGGCTGCGACCCCTCCGGCCGGGCCTACCTGCTCGACGCCGCCGCGTTCGAGACCCCGGCCGCGTCGGCCGAGGCGAGCACCGAGCCGGGCACGGGCGACGTCGTCGTCCTGGTGACCCTGCCCGACCCCGCCGCCGAGGACCTCGAGGTGCTGTCGACGCAGTACGCGGGCGGCGACCAGCAGGTCGCGATCTTCGTCGCGGGCCGGGTCGTCTCGGCGCCAGTCTTCGCCTCGACCATCGACGACGGCGCGCTGCAGATCTCCGGCGGCGACCTCACCCCCGAGGTCGCCGAGGGCGTCGTCGCGGCGCTGACGTAGGTCAGATCACATCCCCAGGGGCGTGGGAACAAAGCGCCGCCGCGTGGTGTGGTCATAGACATGGCTACGACCGTTCCTTCCCTGTCCCTGAACAACGGCACCACGATCCCGCAGCTCGGGTTCGGCGTCTTCCAGGTGCCGCCCGCGCAGACCGCCGACACCGTGACGAAGGCGCTCGAGGTCGGCTACCGCCACATCGACACCGCCCAGATGTACGGCAACGAGCAGGAGACCGGCGTCGCGCTCTCGGCGTCCGGCATCCCGCGCGACGAGCTGTTCGTGACCAGCAAGCTCAACAACGGCTTCCACGGCCCCGACGACGCGCGGCGCACGTTCGACGAGACGCTGGCCAAGCTCGGGCTCGACCACATCGACCTGTTCCTCATCCACTGGCCGCTGCCGACGCTGTACGACGGCGACTACGCCGGCACCTGGCGCACCCTGCTGGAGTTCGTCGCCGACGGCCGGGCCCGTGCGGTCGGCGTGTCGAACTTCCAGCCCGCCCACCTCGACCGGATCGTCGCCGAGACCGGCGTCGTGCCGGCGGTCAACCAGATCGAGGCGCACCCCTTCTTCCTCAACGACGAGGCCCGCGCCGCGACCCACCGCCACGGCGCGCTCGTCGAGGCGTGGTCGCCGATCGCGCAGGGCGCGGTGCTCGACGACGAGACGATCGCCGAGATCGCCGCCGCCCACGACAAGACGCCGTCGCAGGTGACGCTGCGCTGGCACGTGCAGCGCGGGGACATCGTGTTCCCGAAGACGATGTCGCCCGAGCGCATGGCCGAGAACTTCGCGATCTTCGACTTCGAGCTGACCGACGACGAGGTCGCGAAGATCTCCGGGCTCGACCGCGGCGAGGACGGCCGCACCGGCCCGAACCCGGACACGTTCGACTACGTCCCGGCCTGAGTCCGGACCCAGGACGTCGGACCCCGGGACGGCGGACCCCAGGACGGCGGGGCGGGCCCGAAAGGCTCGCGCCCGCCGTCCGAGCTCCGCAGGGACTGCTTGCGCTTCTCGGCTGTGCAACCCGTGGGAACGTCAGGAGTACCCGGGTGCACCGGGTACTCCTCGCCCCCGGGCCGCATGAGCACCCGGTGCACCGGGTGTTCATGCAGCCTCAACCCAGCGCCCGCCCCCACGCCTCGAGCAGCCGCGAGAGCTCGGCGCGCTCGGACGGCGTGAACGACGCCACGAGCCGGCGCTCGTTGGCGACGTGCCGGCCGACGAGGTCGTCGACGAGGGCAAGCCCGGCGTCGGTGAGTCGGACCCGCCGCGAGCGGGCGTCGTCGGCGCACACGTTGCGCTCGACCCACCCGGCCGCGACCAGTCGGTCGACCCGCTTGGTGACCGCGCCCGAGCTGACCATCGTCGTCGCGCCGAGCTGGCCGGGGGTGAGCTCGTAGGGCGCGCCGGAGCGTCGCAGCGAGGCGAGCACGTCGAAGTCTCCGTCACCGAGCCCGGCCTCGGCGAAGACCGGTCGCAGCTCCTCGTCGAGGCGGGCGGCCAGCCGGTGCAGCCGGCCGATGATGCCCATCGGCGACGGGTCGAGGTCGGGGCGTTCGTGGCGCCACTGCTCGAGGATCCGTCCGACGTGGTCGAGGTCGTCGTCCGTTCCCATGCACTGGACATTATCTTACCCGGAAGATAATTTGTCTTCCATGGAAGACAACCAGGCTCGCACCGCCGCGATCGCCGCCGTCGCTCCGCTCGCGTGGGGCACGACCTACCTCGTCACCGAGCAGCTCCTCCCGCCCGACCGGCCGCTGTTCGCCGCCTTGATGCGCGCACTGCCGGCTGGGCTCCTGCTGCTGCTCGTCGTCCGGCGGCTGCCGCAGGGCGAGTGGTGGTGGCGCGCCGCAGTCCTCGGTGTCTGCAACATCGGACTGTTCTTCCCCCTGGTCTTCCTCGCCGCCTACCACCTGCCCGGCGGTCTCGCCGCCACCGTGCAGGCGGCGTCACCGCTCGCGGTCATGGCCATCGCGTTCCCGTTGCTACGCGAGCGTCCCGGCGCCGTCCGCGTCGCGGCCGCGCTCGTCGGGCTCACGGGCGTCGGCCTGCTCGTGCTGCGCTCGCCCGACGGCGTCACGGCGCTCGGCCTCGCCGGCGCGTTCGGCTCGGTGGCCGTCTCGGCGCTCGGCTTCGTGCTGGTCAAGAAGTGGGGCCGGCCCGAGGGCGTCGGCATGCTCACCATGGTCTCGTGGCAGCTGGTCGCCGGCGGCCTGCTGCTCCTGCCGCTCGCGCTGCTCGTCGAGGGCGCTCCCCCGGCCATCGACGCACCGGCCGCGCTCGGCTTCCTGTGGATCGGCGGCGTCGGCACGATCCTCGCCTACACCTGCTGGTTCCACGGCCTGAGCCGCATGCCCGCGGGCGCCGTCTCCATGGTCGGCCTGCTCAACCCGGTCACGGGCACCGCGCTCGGCGTGCTGTTCGCGGCCGAGGCGTTCGGCTGGGTCCAGGCCCTCGGCATGGCCCTCGTGCTCGGCGGCGTGCTCGCCGGTCAGCGGCGGACGCCGTCCGCCCCCGTGCCCCCGCCGGCGCCGACACCGCGACCGGAGATGGCGGGCGCTCGGTAGCGTCGTGCCCATGGGTGCTCTCGGATGACGTCGGCCGACCCCGACCCGGGGTTCCGGCTGCGCGACGTCGCCCTGAGTGCCTACGGGCCCACCGTCGTCAGCTCTACCGGGTTCGGCGCGGTGACGCCGATCCTCGCGCTGCGGGCCCGCGACCTGGGCGCCGACGTCGCCACGGCGGCGGTCGTCGTGGCCCTGCTGGGGCTCGGCATGCTCGTCGCGTCGCTGCCGGCCAGCGCGGTCGTGGCCCGCATCGGCGAGCGGCGGGCCCTCGTCTACGCCGGCGTGCTCGAGTCCGTGGCGATGGCGGTGGGCGCGCTCGCCACGTCGGTGGCGGTGCTGTCGGCGGCGGTCGTCGTCAGCGGCATGACCTGGACGACGTTCCTCATGGCCCGCCAGGGCTTCATGATCGACGTCGTCCCGCTCAGCCACCGCGCCCGGTCGCTGTCGCTGCTCGGCGGCTCACACCGGGTGGGCGTGTTCGTCGGGCCCCTCATCGGCGCGGGCCTCATCACCCTGGGCGGGTTGACCACCGTGTTCTGGTTCGCCGCCGCCTCCGCCCTGGCCTCGGCGGCACTGGCGTGGACCATGCCCGACGTCGGCACCGAGCGCCGCGGCGCTCAGCGCGAGCGCGGTCACCTCAGCGTGTGGCGCGTGCTGGTCGAACACCGCCGCGTGCTGCTGACCCTGGGCTCGGTCGTCATGGTGATCTCGGCGTCGCGCTCGGTGCGCAACGGACTCCTGCCGCTGTGGGCCGACCACGTCGGCCTGTCGGCCAGCACCACCTCGCTCGTGTTCGCGCTCGCCGGCCTGGTCGACATCCTCTTCTCCTACCCCGGCGGCTGGCTCATGGACCGCCGCGGGCGCACCATCGTCGCCGTCCCCGTCGTGCTCACCGTGGCGGTCGCGACCCTGCTCCTGCCGCTGGCCACGTCGACCTGGTCGGTGGCGGCCGCCGTGGCCCTCATGGCTGCCGGCAACGGGCTCGGCTCGGGCATCGTCATGGTGCTCGGCGCCGACTCAGCACCCGAGGAGGGGCGCGCCCAGTTCCTCGGCGGCTGGCGCCTGTGCGGCGACATCGGGCTCTCGGGCGGACCGTTCCTGGTCAGCGCGGTCGCCGCCGTCGCCCCGCTCGCGACCGCGTGCCTGGCGATCGGCGCCCTCGGCCTCGCCGGCACCGCGTGGACGGCGCGCCAGGTCGGCCGCGAGGACCGGCGGCTGGCCGCCGAGCGCGGGCTCAGCCGACCCGCACGCTGACCGGGTTGGAGAAGATGCCGCTGTCGGTGTCGATCACCCGGAACTGGTTCTCGCCGGGCGAGCCGGTCTGGACGAAGGTCGAGAACTCCTCGCCGTTGACCGGCACGGTGACCGGGAAGTCGCTCCACACGTCGTTCTCGAGACGCTGCACCAGCAGGACGGCGCCGTCGCCGCCGGGGTAGCTGCCGCTGAGGTCGATGGTGTCCATGGGGCCGACGGCCGACTGCTGGGTCGAGAGCGTGATCTCGTCCTCCGGCTCGGGCTCCTCGGTGACCGTCTTCTGCGGCTCGGGGACCGCAGTGTCGGTGAGCGTGACGTACTGCTCCGGCGTGCCGGTCTCGCTCGGCTCGGGCAGGAAGAGCGTCTCGCCCCGCGTCGTCGACTGCTCCGAGGCGCTGCCGTCGTCGGCGAGCCCGGTGGCGCGGCTGGCGAAGAGCGCGCCACCGGCGACGATGCCACCGACCAGGACGGCCACCGCGACGAGGGCGAGCAGACCCCACAGGACCGCGAACCCGGGCCGGTCGGACTCCTGCTCGTCGTGGTCGCCGATGTCGCTCATGCGGCCATTGTGAGTGACCGGACCTGACCGGCCAAACCCGGTCGGGCCGCCGGTCGTCCACAGGCGGCGGTGCGCGCGGTTTGTCCCCAGGGCGCCCCGGAGCATGCCTGGGTCGTGAACCCGACCCAGCAGCCCACCCGGCAGCCCACCCGTCAACCGACCCTGTCCGTACCGTCGCGCTGGCGCCGTCGCACCGAGCCCGCGCCCGGCGTCGTGGTCGCGGCTCGAGCGCCGTCGCTGCCGCCGAGCGGCGTGCGGCCCGAGCTCACCCTGCACCGCACGGCCGTCGGGCACGACGACCACGTCCGCTGGCGCGAGCAGGCCCTCGTCGAGCTCGCCGGCCTGCTCGACGACCTCGCGGTCGAGGACGACGACGCCTACGACCTCGACGGTCGCGACGTCGTCTACCACCGCTTCGCCCACCGCGTAGGTTCGGCGGACGTACTGTGCGATCAATGGTCGTGGCTCACCCACGGCGTCGGCACCACGCTCACGTGCTCGGCCGCGCGCGACGACTACCTCGACTACTCCGAGGTCTTCGAGGCCGTCGCGGCCACGGTGTCGCCCGCCTGAGCCGTGTGCCGCGAGCGCCAGTCGCGCGGCGACTCGCCGCGCTCCCGGGCGAAGGCCGCACTGAGCGCGAACGGCGAGCCGTAGCCGACCCGGCGCGCCACGGCCGCGACGGTGGTCCCGGGCTCGAGCAGCAGATCGGCGGCCAGCTCGAGTCGCCGCTCGGTCAGCCACACCATCGGCGGGCACCCGACCTGCTCGCGGAAGCGTCGGGCGAAGGCCGCGCGCGAGACGCGGGCGGCGTCGGCCAGCGCCGCCACCGTCCACGGGTGGTCGGGGTGGTGCTGCATGAGGCGCAGCGCCGGGCCCACGACCGGGTCTGACTGCGCCGTCCACCACGACGGGGGCACGGCCTCCGGTCGGTCGAACCAGGCCCGCAGCACGGCGATCAGCAGCAGGTCGAGCAGGCGGTCGAGCACGGCCTGCTGGCCGGGTGCGTCGCGGACCATCTCGACGGCGAGCAGGTCGATCAGCGGCCCGTCCAGCTCGTGCCGGCGCACCACGACGACGTCCGGGAGCACGCGCAGCAGCCGGGTGCCGACCTCCCCGTCGACGGCGTACGCCCCGGTGAGCAGGACCGTCTCGCCGACGGCGGCGTTGCCCCAGCTGCGCACGCCCTGATGCATCTCCTCGGCCAGCTCGCGCCCGTCGGGCGTGCGGCACACCTGGCCCGGGTGGATGACGGCCTGCACGGGCGTGGCGGGATCGTCGGCGACGACGGCGTAGACCGTGCCGGGCCGGCCGCGCAGCACCGCGAGGTCGCCCGGCTCGAGCCGCACCGGGACGCCGTCGTCGGGCACCAGCCAGGCGTGCCCGCGGACGACGGCGGTGACCGACAGCGGCGCGTCGTCGCGCAGGGCCACCGACCACGGCGGGTCGAGGAGGCACCGGAGCAGGAAGGCCCCGCGGGCCCGCGGCCCGTCGAGCAGCGCGGCCAGGTCGTCCATGACAGTGACTGTAGACGCACGGACATGTCCGCAGCCTCCTGCGCCATGGATCGTCTCGCCGGTCGGTGCTGGAGTGGCACCATGGTCGAAGCGCTCGAGAACCTCCGCACGCCGCTCCTGCTGCTGGCCGTTCTCGCCAACGGCCTCCAGGCCGGCACCTACTACACCTGGGCCAGCGGCGTGCTGCCCGGCCTCGCGCGCACCGACGACCGCACGTTCGTGCACGCGCTCCAGCAGACCAACGCCGCGATCGTGAACCCGGTGTTCCTGGCGACCTTCGTCGGGGCGCCCCTCCTCGCCGGGCTCGGCGTGCTCGCCGTCGACGGGTCCGCACGGGCGTGGGCCGTCGCCGGCCTGGTGCTCGCCGTCGCCACCGTGGTGGTGACGGTGGCCGGCAACGTCCCGCTCAACGACGCGCTCGCGGCGGCCGGGCCGGTCGACGGGATCACCGACCTCGCAGGCGTCCGCGAGGCCTTCGAGGGACCGTGGGTGCGGTGGAACGTCGTGCGGACCCTGACCTCGACCGGGGCGCTGGGCTGCCTGGCGGTGGCGATGGCGCGATGACTCCCGGTCGGCGTGCGAGTCTCAGTGGCATGAGACCCGACGACTCCCCCGCCGACCTGCACCGCGCCGTCGCCGGCGGCTTCACCTCGATCGTCGAGGGCACCGCCCCGGGCGACTGGGACGCGCCCGCGCCCGTCGAGGGCTGGACGGCGCGCGACGTCGTCCGGCACCTGGTGACCTGGTTCCCCGGCTTCCTCGAGGGTGGGTCGGGCGTCGCGGTGCCCGCTGGCCCGGGCGTGGACGCCGACCCCGTGGCCGCGTGGCGGGCCCAGGCCGACGGCGTCCAGGCGGTGCTCGACGACCCCGTCGCGTCGGCGACGGCGTTCAGCAACCCGCACACCGGCGAGATGCCCGTCGAGGTCGCGATCTCGCGGTTCTACACCGGAGACGTCTTCATGCACACCTGGGACCTCGCCCGCGCGACCGGCCAGCCGCACGGCCTCGACGACGAGCTCGCCGGCGCGATGCTCGCCGGCATGGAGCCCATCGAGGAGATGCTCCGCGCCAGCGGTCAGTACGGCCCGCGGGTCGACGTCCCCGACGACGCCGACGCCGTCTCGCGCCTCATGGGCTTCGTGGGGCGCGACCCCTCCTGAGGGCGCGGCCGGGGGTAGTCCCGGACGAACCTGTCGCTCCCCCGGGCGGAAAGGGGCGATTCCGTCCGGGACTATCCCTCGGGCCGGGGACGACGCACCGCCCGGACGACGGCGCCCCCGCGCGGCACCGAGGTGATGTTGCGGACCTTCGGGACGTCGTCGCCGACCGCTTCGACGTCGAACGACCGGAAGACCTCACGCAGCACCGCGACACCTTCCATCACCGAGAACCCGGCACCGATGCAGCGTCGGACGCCGCCGCCGAACGGGATCCAGGTGTTGGCCGGCGGGTTCTGGCCCAGGAAGCGCTCGGGCCGGAAGACCTCGGGGTCGGGGTGGAGGTCGTCGCGCTGGTGGGTGACCACGATCGAGGGGCCCACGGTGGTGCCGGCGGGCAGGTCGTGGCCGGCGACCGTGGTCGGCTCGAGCAGGGTGCGCACCACCATCGGGATGACCGGGTGCAGCCGCATGGCCTCCTTGAGCACGGCCTCGAGCCAGGCGTCGTCTCCCTCGCGGACGGCGTCGACCGTGCGGGCGTGCAGCTCCGGGTGGCGGCCGAGCTCGTGGAGCGACCAGGCGAGCGCGGTCGCCGTCGTCTCGTGACCGGCGAGCAGGAGCGTGACCAGCTGGTCGCGCAGCTCGACGTCGCTCAGCCGGTCGGCGGGGTCGGCACCGGGCTCGTGGCCGACCCGGATGAGCCGCGAGAGCACGTCGGTGCGCTCGGCGAGGTCGGGCGCCACGCGCCGCTCGCGGATCTCGGCGTGGATGAGCCGGTCGAGCTCGTACTGGTTGTCGACGGCGCGCCGCCAGACGCCGACCTTCTGCAGGCGCGGGTAGGTCCAGCCGAGCAGGACGACGGGCTCGATGTCGACCGTCGCGTTGACCCGCGGGCGCATCAGCGCCAGGCGGCGCTCGTCGGTGACGCCGAAGACGACCCGCAGGATCACCTCGAGCGTGAGCACGTTCATCCGGTCGAGCGAGCGGAAGCGGGCGTCGTCCGGCCAGTAAGCGACCTCGTCGCGGGCGAGGTCGGCGACCAGGTCGGCGTAGCCCTTGAGCGCCTGGCCGTTGAACGCCGGCATCAGCAGCTTGCGGGCCCGCTGGTGCTCGGTCGAGTCCTGCAGCAGCAGCGAGTGCCGGCCCATGACCGGGCCGAGGATCGAGTTGGCCTTACCGGCGTGGAAGACCTCCGGGTCGCCGGCGAAGACCTCCTTGGTGTGCTCGGGCCGGGTGAGCATCACCAGCGGACGGGCGCCCGGGACGAGGCGGACGGTGAAGACGTCGCCGTAGCGCCGGTGCAGGTAGGGGTGGAACCAGTGGCGGAAGCGCATCAGCGCGACAGTCTGCGCCAGGGCCGGCCACCGCGGCCCGGGTGGCAGGACGGCGCCGCGCGGCGGCACCGGGGTGCTGCCGCCGACCGAGCTCGTCGCGCGGAACCGCTGGGCGGTCAGGAGGGGTACGTCGTCGAGCGCCGTCACCCTCGTCAGGCTACTGAACATTCGTCAACAGTCCAGGGCTGAGCGGGTGCGGAACACCCGGTGCACCGGGTGTTCTGCGGGTTCTCAGGTGTTGCAACCGTTGAGAACGTCATGAGTACCCGGTGTACCGGGTGTTCCCCGCCCGGGCCCCCGGGGCCTGCCGGCTCAGTCGAGCAACCCGGTGCGACGCGCGATCGCGGCGGCCTCGGTGCGGCCGGAGGCGCCGAGCTTGCCGAGGATGTTCGACACGTGCACCGAGACCGTCTTGGTGCTGATGTAGAGCAGCTTGGCGATCTCGCCGTTGGTCCGGCCCTGGGCCACGTGGTCGAGGATCTCGCGCTCGCGCGTGGTGAGCGTGACGGTGCCCGCCCCCTCGGGGGAGCGCGGCGCCGCGGCCGAGCCGATCGCCCGCAGCTCGTCGAGCAGCGGCTGCGCGCCGAGCCGGCGCGCGGTCTCGCGGGCCCGGTCGCCGAGCTCGCGGGCCCCGGCGACGTCGCCCGTCGCGCGCAGGATGCCGGCGAGCCTGGTCTGCACGATCGCCTGCTCGTGCACGTGGCCGAAGTCGGCGAACAGCGTCTCGGTCTCGCGCCAGGTCTCGACCAGGACGTCGAGCGGGGGCGCCTCGATGCCGGATCGCCACCGGGCCCGCAGCGTCTCGGCGTCGAGTCGCTTCACCCAGGCCCGGCCCTCGGGGCCCCAGTAGCCCGAGGGGTCCTGGTAGCGGTCGAGCACCGTGTGCCCGTCGCCGTGCAGACGCTCGACGTGCCGCACCATCGACTCGCGCTCGGCCGTGCCGCGCCTCTCGAGCGCGTCGGCGACCACCCCGACGGCGACCGCGGCGAGCCGGATGCGGGCCGAGAACCACTCGTGCCAGATGCGGGAGAGCACCGCGACCGCGTCGTCGTAGACCGCCACGGCGGCCTCGGGGTCGTCGCGGCGTCCGGCGGCGACCATCTCGACCGGCGCGGCGTGGATGGCGACCGCGCCCTCGCGCCGCCAGAACGGCCGGAGGCCGAGCACGCGCGCGCCGACGTCGTCGCCGCGGTGCTGCAGCACCTGCAGGCGCATCGAGGTCAGCATGGCCCGCGGGATCGGCGGCGGGAACGGCCCCTCGACGACCATGAGGTCGAGGGCGCGCTCCCACTCGCCGCGCACGATGCAGATCCACGCCAGCTGCCAGCGGGCCTCGAACCCGTAGGGCGCCCAGGGCAGGCCCGCGTCGACGGCGCGCTCGATGCCGCTGGCGAACCACCGCTCGGCGGCGTCGAACTCGCCCCAGTCCTCGAACGAGCGGCCGAGCAGGAACCGGCCGCGCAGCTCGGCGTGGATGGCGTCGGCGGCCACGGCCCGCCCGACCGCCTCCTCCAGCGAGGCGCGCAACCCCTCCTTCGGCCCGGCCTTCTTCAGCCCCGACAGCGTGGTGATGACGTCGACCACGAGCTGGTGCAGGTCGAGCCGCTCGGCGAGCTCGAGGGCGTCGAGCCCCACCGTCTCGGCCTCGAGGTAGCGGCCGTAGGCGGCCAGGATCTTGGCGTGGTTGGCCAGCACCTGGGCCCGCAGCCCGCTGTCGCCCTCGGGCGCCAGCTCGACCGCGCGGCTCGAGACCGCGAGCGCGTCGGTCTCGATCTCCTCGGTGATGTAGAGCGCCTCGGCCTGGGCACTCAGCATGCGCGAGCGCCACGCGTCGGACGCCGACGCCGGCAGCCGCTCGAGCTGCTCGCCGATGACACCGATCGCCCGCTCGGGGTCGCCCGACTGCACCAGGGCCGCCGCGGCCTTGACCACCAGCTTCGACAGGTCGACGCCGTGGTCGCCGAGCTCGCCGCCGCCCGCGCGGCCGGCTCGTTCGGTGTCGCCACTCAGGATCTCCAGCGCCTGCTGGAAGTGGTAGGCCGCCTCGTCGGGGCCCCCGACGGCGCTCGCCTCGTTGCCCGCGCGCACGCTGGCCAGCAACGCCGTCGTCTTGTCCATCGCGAGGCGGGCGTGGCGGGCCAGCTCGGCCGCGGTGCCGCGCGCGGTGCCCTCGCTGAGGGCCGACACGTAGCGAGCGTGCAGCCGCGCCCGCTCGCCGGGCAGCAGGTCGTCGTAGACCGCCTCGCCCAGCAGCGCGTGCCGGAAGGCGTAGGCGCCCCGGTCGGCGACCAGCACGTTCATCTCGACGGCGCCGCGCAGGCCGGCCTCGAGCGCCGCGGGCGTCTGGCCGGACGTCGCCTCGAGCAGCTCGTGGGTGACCCGGCGTCCGCTCGCGCTGGCGGTGCGCACCACCTGCCGCGCGTCGTCGTCGAGGCGGTCGAGGCGCACGAGCAGCACGTCGGCGAGGTCGGCCGGCACGACGCTGCCCGGGTCGGCCGCCGCGCTGACGAGCTCCTCGACGAAGAACGCGTTGCCCTCGGCCCGCGCGACGACGTCGGCGACCTCGGCGTCGGGCAGGCCGTCGGGCACGAGCTCGCGCACGAGCGAGCGGACGTCGTCGTCGTCGAGCGGCGACAGCGTGATGCGGTCGACCCCGCGCAGCCGCGACCACTCGGCCACCTGGCGGCGCAGCGGGTGACGGCGGTGCAGGTCGTCGGTGCGGTAGGAGGCCACGACGGCGAACCCGCCGGGGTCGAGCCGCGAGAGCAGGAAGCTGAGCATGTCGCGCGTCGACCGGTCGGCCCAGTGGGTGTCCTCGATGACGAGCAGCAGCGGCGCGCGGCGGGCCGCGGCCTCGAGGACGGCGGCCATCGCCCGGAACAGGTCGGCCCGGTCGAGCGCGGACGCCTCGGCGTCGACCTGCTCGGCCGCCGGGCCACTCATCTGGCGCCGGTTGGGCAGCAGCCGCGCGAGGGCCGGGTGCGCCGCACCGACCTCGGTGACGACGTCCGGCTGCTCGACCACGAGCCGGCCGAGCACCTCGGAGAACGGCAGGTAGGGCAGGGCGCTGTCGCCGAAGTCGAGGCAGTGCCCGGCGTGGACCTGCCACCCCTCGCCGACGGCGACGTCGCGCAGCGCCCGCAGCAACCGGGTCTTGCCGACGCCGGCGTCGCCCGAGAGCAGCACGTCGGTCAGGTCGGCGGCGGCCCGCGCCGGCCGCACGCCGAGCGAGGCGGCGATCTCGGCCAGCTCGGCGTCGCGGCCGATCATCGTGCTGGACTGGATCGCGGGCATGGTCTCCATTCTGTCCTCCCTCACCGTTCCCGGGCCGCAACGACGAACGCCGAGCCTCGGACCTCGGGGAGGTCGGGAGACTCGGCGCTCGGGGGCTCGGACGGCGCGGGTCGCTCGGGGCGCGCCCCGGCCGTCGTGACCGGCGTCAGCGGACGCGCCGGTTGAGGGACTCGCGGATTCCGACGAACGGGGTGCGCGTCCGGCGCACGGCCTTGCCGCGTCGGTCCGGGGCCAGGGTGAGCCGGTCGCGGCGGTAGTCGATCTCGGCCTGGATGGATGCGTAGTCGTACATGGTGGCTCTCCTGCCTACCTCAGGACCGGCACGGTGCCGGTCACGTAGGACGAGGTTCGCCGTCTGAGGTAGGGCCGGGCATCGGGCAAGCGTCCTATCCTCCGGGCGCGCCTACCTCAGACAGGCACTCCGGCCGCGGGGCGTGCCTCAGACCGGCCGGCCGCCCACCCACGTCGCGGCCACGAGCGGCACCCCGGGCCGGTAGGCCAGGTGGCGGTACGACGGCGCGTCGAGGACGACGAGGTCGGCGCGCGCCCCCACGGTGAGCCGGCCGACGTCGTCGCGGCCGAGCGCGGCGGCACCCCCGGCCGTGGCCGCGTGCAGCGCCTCGGCCGGCGTCAGGCCCATCTCCCGGACGGCGAGCGCGATGCAGAACGGGATCGAGGAGGTGAAGCACGAGCCCGGGTTGCAGTCGCTCGCGATGGCGACCCGGACGCCGGCGTCGAGCAGCCGGCGCGCGTCGGGGTAGGGCTGACGGGTCGAGAACTCGACGCCGGGCAGCAGCGTCGCGACCGTGCCCGAGCCGGCGAGCGCGTCGACGTCGTCGTCGGTGAGGTAGGTGCAGTGGTCGACCGCGACGAGGCCGAGCTCGCACGCCAGCGCGACGCCGGGGCCTGGGCCGAGCTGGTTGGCGTGCAGGCGACCGCGGAGGCCGGCGGCCGCGCCCGCGGCGAGGATCGTGCGGGCCTGGTCGGCGTCGAAGGCCCCGCGCTCGCAGAAGACGTCGATCCAGCGCGCGTACGGCGCCGCGGCCTCGAGCATCGGGCCGGTGACGAGGTCGACGTAGCCGGCGGGGTCGTCGGCGTGCTCGGCCGGGACGACGTGCGCGCCGAGGAACGTGGTCTCGTCGGTGAACTGGCGCGCGACCGCGAGCGCGCGGGCCTCGTCGGCCACCGTGAGCCCGTAGCCGCTCTTGACCTCGACCGTGGTCGTGCCCTGCCGGCGCATCTCGGCGAACAGCCGGGCGACCTGGGCGGTGAGCTGCTCGTCGGTGGCGGCGCGGGTGGCCGCGACCGTCGTCCGGATGCCGCCGGCGGCGTAGGGCGTGCCGGACATCCGGGCCTCGAACTCGGCCGCGCGGTCGCCGGCGAAGACCAGGTGGGAGTGCGAGTCGACGAACCCGGGGACGACGGCACGCCCGCCGACGTCGACCGCGGCGTCGGCGGCGGGCGCCTCGTGGGCCGGCCCGACCCAGGCGACGCGGTCGCCGTCGACGACGAGGGCGGCGTCGTCGACGACCGGGCGGACGTCGTCATAGGTGGTGAGCTCGGCGATGCCGGTGATCAGGGTGCTGGCCACAGGGCTCCGATCGCCTCGTCGAGCTCGCGCCCGATCTCCTCGTCGTCGTCGGGCGTGTAGGCCAGCTCGCCACCCACCACGACCCGCACGACGTCGGCGGCCGTTGCGGCGAACACGGCCGTGTGCTCGTCGGCGCCGGTGCCGGCGGTGCGCGGCGAGCGGGTGTCGAGGGTGACCAGGTCGGCCCGCTGCCCGACGGCGATCGCGCCGACGTCGTCGATGCCGAGGGCCGGGTGGGCCGTGCCGACGGCGAGCAGCTCGGCCGCCGTCCAGTGGCCGCGGCGGTGGGTCGCGAGGCGCTCGTGCATCTCGAGCGCCCGCAGCTCCTCCCACGGGTCGACGACGGCGTGGCTGTCGCTGCCGATGCTCACGCGGCAGCCGGCGTCGTGGAGCCGGCGGGCGGGCCCGATGCCGTCGGCGAGGTCGCGCTCGGTGGTCGGGGTGACGCAGACCTGGGTGCGGGAGTCGCCGAGCAGCCGGACGTCGTCGTCGGTGAGGTGCGTGGCGTGCACGACCGTGGTGCCGGGGCCGAGCAGGCCCTCCTCGTGCAGCAGGCGCGTGGGCGTGATGCCGTACGCCGCCAGGCAGGCCTCGTTCTCGGCCGGCTGCTCCGACAGGTGCACGTGCAGGGGAGCCCAGTCGCGGAAGACGTGCAGCTGGTCGCGCGGCACCGCGCGCACGGAGTGGATCGCGGCCGGGCCGCCGTCGGCGCGGTCGGCCCACTGCTCGGCGGTGCCGTCGCCGAAGCGCACCTGGGCGCCGGCGAGCGGCTCGCCGAACCCGCCGCTGAGGTAGCAGGTGTCGAGCACCCGGACCCGGATGCCGGCGTCGTCGGCCGCGTGCTGCAGGGCCGAGCCCATCGCGTCCTCCTCGGGGTAGCGGGTGCCGTCGGGCCGGTGGTGCAGGTAGTGGAACTCGCCCACGCTCGTGTAGCCGGCCGCGACCATCTCGCGGTAGGCCGCGCGGGCCAGGCGATGGTAGGAGTCGGGGTCGAGGCGCTCGGCGACGGCGTACATCTGCTCGCGCCAGGTCCAGAACGTGCCCTGCCCGCGCTGGGTGCGCCCGCGCAGCGCCCGGTGGAAGGCGTGGCTGTGGGCGTTGGCGAGGCCGGGGAGGGTGAGCCCCGCGACCCGCTCGCCCCCGCTGCCGCCCGGCGTCACCTGCGCGAACCGCCCGTCGACGACGTCGACCAGCACGTCGTCGTGCACGGCCCCGTCGACCCACGCGCGCTCGAGCAGGAACGCCGTCATCAGCCGCAGAGCCGCTCGAGCGTGGTCGCGAGCGCCTCGACGCCGGCGAGGCAGTCGTCGGCCTCGGCGTGCTCGGCGGGCGAGTGCGAGACGCCGGTGGGGTTGCGGACGAACAGCATCGCGCTGCGGATGCCGCGCCCGTGCAGCACCCCCGCGTCGTGACCGGCCGCCGTGGACAGCACCGGCCAGTCGCCGACCGCGTGGTCGCGGCGCAGGCTCTCGATCAGCTCCTCGTCGAACCACACGGCCGGCGAGACCGACTCGGCGGTCACCGTGACCGTGGTGCCGTCGCGCTCGGCCCGCTCGCGAGCCTGGCGCTCGACCGCGGCGACCAGGTCGGCGACGGCCTGCTCGCCGTCGCCGCGCGCGTCGAGCCAGGCCGCGACGCGCGACGGCACGGCGTTGGTGCCGTTGGGCGCCACCTCGACCCGTCCGAACGTCGCCCGCTGGTCGGCCAGGCGCGCCTGCTTGTTGGCCGCGAGCGCCGTCATGGCGTAGGTGAGCATCGGGTCGGCGCGGTCGTCCATGCGGGTACTGCCGGCGTGGTTGGCCTCTCCTTCGAAGTCGAAGCGGTAGCGACCGTGCGGCCAGATGCCGCTCGCGACCCCGACCGCCGACCCCTGGTCGACCAGGTCGCGGCCCTGCTCGACGTGCAGCTCGACGTAGGTGCTGACGGCGTCGAGCAGCAGCGACCCGGCGTCGCCGTCGACGACGTCGCCCAGCGCGACGCCGGCGCGGTCGCGGAGCCCGCGGGCGTCGTCCCACGACACGGCGCCGGTGGCCAGGCGCGAGCCGAGGCAGGCCTGGCCGAAGCGGGAGCCCTCCTCCTCCACGAACGCCGCGACGCCGATGCGCCGCCGGGGGACGACGCCCCGCTCGCGCAGCACGTCGACCGCGGCGAACGCCGAGACGACGCCGAGGGGGCCGTCGAACGCGCCGCCGTCGAGCACGGAGTCGAGGTGGCTGCCGGTGAGCAGCGCGGGCTCGTCGTCGGCGGCCGTGGGGGACCACCAGGCGACCGCGTTGCCGAACCCGTCGGTCTCGACGTCGAGGCCCCGGGCGGCGGCCTGCTCGGCGAACCAGGCGGCGAGCTCGCGCTCGGCCGACTCGAACGGCTGGCGGAAGTAGCCGCCGGACGACGCCGACAGCCCGATCGGCTCGAGGTCGGCCCACATGCGCTCGAAGTCGTCCGCCACGGGGACCACCCTAGGGTGGGGCCATGGAGTTCCAGGACGTCGTGCAGCGACGCCGCATGGTCCGCAAGTACGACGACCGGCCGGTCGACCCAGCGATCATCGACCGGGCCCTCGACAACGCCACCCGCGCACCCAGCGCCGGCTTCAGCCAGGGGTGGGCGTTCGTCGTCCTCGACACCCCGGCCGACGTCGCCCGGTTCTGGGAGGTCAGCGCCGAGGGCGTGCCCGACCGGTGGCGCCGCGGCATGATGAGCGCGCCCGTCATCGTGCTGCCGTGCAGCAGCAAGGCGGCCTACCTCGACCGTTACGCCGAGTCCGACAAGGGCTGGACCGACCGCGACGAGGCGCGCTGGCCGATGCCCTACTGGCACATGGACACCGCGATGGCCAGCCTGCTGGTGCTCCAGACCGTCACCGACGCCGGCCTCGGCGCCTGCTTCTTCGGCGTCGCCCCGGGCCGCGAGGGCGCCCTGCGCAGCGAGTTCGGCATCCCCGACTCGCACGACCCGATCGGCGTCATCAGCATCGGGCACGCCGCCGAGGGCGGCGCCCAGGGCTCCCCGGCCACGCGCCGCCGTACCCCGGCCGGCGACGTCGTGCACCGCGGGGGCTGGCGGGGCTGACCCGCGTCACAGCGTGCGCTCGAGCAACGCCTTCAGCTCGGTGAAGTGCCGCTCGGCGCCCGCTTCCTGGTACATCGAGGTGTCGGCCATCGAGTAGCCGTGCGGGGCGTCGGGGTAGACCGCGTTGTCGGCGACCAGGCCGTGCTCGGCGAGCGCGGCGCCCAGCGCGTCGACGGCCTCGGCCGGCATCGACGGGTCCTGGTCGGCGTGGCCGAACACGAACTCGGCCCGCGCGGACGCCAGCCCGAGGTGCGGGCTGTCGGACGCATCGGTGACCAGCCCGCCGCCGTGGAAGCCGCCGCACGCGGCGACGTCGTCGGGATGGCCGGTGGCCGCGCGCATCGCGAGCCGCGCGCCCATGCAGTAGCCGGTGACGCCGATGGGGCCACTGTCGACGCCGTCGAGGCCGCGCACGAAGGCGACGTAGGCCGCGATGTCGGGCACCGCGAGGTCGCTCGTCAGGCCGTGCACCCGCGGCATCGCCTGCTCGAAGAACGCCTCGCGCTCCCCCGGCTCGCGCAGGTCGGCGTGCGGCCGCACGGCGTCGACGTCGCCGTCGCGGTAGAACACGTTGGGCGCGACCAAGACGTAGCCCCACGACGCGATGCGGTCGCACATCTCGGCGATCTGCGGGCGGACGCCGATGGCGTCCATGAAGAACAGCACGCCCGGCCCCGAGCCCGACGGCGGTCGGGCGACGTAGGCCTGGGCGGTGCCGGCCGGGACGGGGACGTCGACGAGATCCATGACGCCGACGGTAGCGGCGGGGTGGAGCGGGAGCGCGAATCTGGCCGGGGAGCGCGGGTGGGGAACACCCGTGGGCGGGTGGGACGACGCTCTACTCGACCAACGCCGGCTCGAGCGCGTCGACGTCGAGCTCGACGAACGACAGGCCGCCGCCGTCACCGTCGATCTCGAACTCGGCCGAGAACGCGCCGCAGCTGAGCGTCGTCCCGAGGGTGGGCGGCGGGGCCGGCTCGGCGTCCGGGGTCGGGCCGCCGGACGGCGGCTCGACCGGCTCGGCCTCGGGCTCCGGCGGGTCGTCGTCCTGCCAGTCGCAGTCGGCGAGGTCGAGGCCGATCGAGGCGGTGGCGTCGGCGACGGCGCCGTCGAGCTCGTCGTTGACGGGCTCGAGCATCCGCACCGTCACCGAGACCCGGCCGCTGCCGAGGTCGAAGCAGTAGTCGATGAGCTCGGCGTCGTTGCGGGCGGCGTAGTCGCGCGCACGGTCCTCACCGAGGGCGCAGCCGGCCGTGCCCGACAGCCCGTCCTTGTCGGCCAGCAGCGCGAGCAGCTGCGGCAGCGCGTCGCTCAGCACGCCGGCGCCGGCCAGCGCGGCGGCGTCGGCCGCGCTCTGCGCCTGGGTCTTCTGGTCGGCGCCGCGGGCGAGCAGCGCCACGCCCCAGACCGCCACGGCCACCAGGCCGAGCACGCAGCAGACGACGAGCGCCGTCGCCACCTGTCCGCGCTCGTCACGCACCCGGGTGGCGCGAGCGCGCCGAAGCCGGCCCGGGACGTCGTCCCGGACCGGCTTCGGCTGGCGCCGCAGGTGGGTCACTCGCCGCCGCCACCGCCGCCGTCGGTGACCGTGCCGACGGCCTCGGTGAAGACCGCGCCGAGGTCGATCGCGCCGGCGGCCTGCAGGACCGCGACGACGATGCCGGCGGCGACGATGATCATGCCGACGTACTCGAGCGTGCCCTGCCCGCGCTCGTCGTCGTGCGAGTCGGAGAGCAGCTGCATGCGGTGCATCATCAGTGCCACGAGAACCTTGATCATGATGGACTTCCTCTTCCTGGGCCGAGTAGGTGGCGGCCACGCCCCGAGATGCGGGCCGCAAGCCTGTGGAGTGGTTTCCGAGCCGCTCCGACACCTGGAAATCTAGGCTCGTGCGGGCCGTACGACGGGGGCCCGGGGACCCAGGCCCAGACCCATTCCCAGACCCACTCGCAGACCCGATCCCCAGGCCCGTCAGCCGACCGGACGGCGTCCGAGCCACACCGCGATCGCCTCGCTGCGGTTGGTGACCACGAGCTTGCCGAAGATCGCGTTCACGTGGTTCTTGACGGTCTTCTCGGCCAGGTAGAGCTCGGCGGCGATCTCGGCGTTGGTGAGCCCGCGCGAGATGAGCTCCATCAGCTCGCGCTGGCGCTCGCTGAGGTCGAACTGGCGCTGGCGGTCCTCGTGCTCGACGGCGTGGTCGGCCGAGGCGCGACCCTCGCGGATCACCTCCAGCGCCTGGCGGGAGAAGGCGCCGGCGCCCTGCGCCGCCTGGCGCACGGTGTGCACGAGCGTCGAGGCGTCGAACGAGCCGTGCACGAGGTAGCCGGCCGCGCCGGCGTCGAGCGCGGCGCGGATGTGCTCGGGCTCGTCGGTGAAGGTCAGCATCACCACCGTGGTCAGCGGCGCGATGACCCGGGCGGTCTGCACGCCGTCGCGTCGCGGCATGCGCACGTCGAGCAGCACGACGTCGGGGCTCAGGTTGCGCACCATCGACTCGGCCAGGATGCCGTCGCCGGCCTCGCCGACGACCTCGACGTCCGGTGAGGCGTCGAGCAGGCTGCGCAGGCCCGTGCGCACGACCGGGTTGTCGTCGACGATCAGCGTGCGCACCGGTCCGGCGGCGACGTCGAGCGACGCGATCGTCAGGTTGGTGAGGTCGGGCAGGTCAGGCATCGGTGGTCTCCCTCAGTCCCATGCGTGGTGCGACGAAGCGCACCCTGGTCCCTCTCCCCGGCTGGCTGTCGACGTCGGCGCGGCCGCCGATCGTCGTCAGCCGCTCGGAGTAGCCCCGGACGCCGAAGTGTCCGGCGCGCTCGCGCTCGGGGAGGATGTCGGAGGTGAAGCCGCACCCGGCGTCGGTGACCTCGACGAACACCTCGCCGTCGTCGCCGCTGGTCAGGTGCACGGCGATGCGGTCGGTGCCGGAGTGGGCGACGGCGTTGTCGAGCGCCTCGCGGGCCGCGGCGAGCAGCTCGTAGCGCACCGACGGCGCCGTCAGCTCGACCGGGTTGAGGTTGAGGCGCAGCTTGATCTGCGGGTGGTCGTGGGTCCGGTCGCGGGCGATCGCCGCGAGGGACTCGTGGAACGGCTGCGAGAGGTCGTCCTGCCTCAGCGTCGAGAGCAGGCCGCGCAGCCGGACGACGGCGTCGTCGGCGGCCGCCGCGATGCTGCTCGCCTCGACGCGCGCGCGATCGGGGTCGCGGTCGATCCACACCGGCAGCGACTGCGCGCTGAGCACGAGGCCCTGGAGGGTCTTGGCCGTGCCGTCGTGCAGCTCGCGAGCCAGACGGGCGCGCTCCTCGGCGGTGACCGTGCCGGAGATCAGGTCGGCCACCGCCCGTTCCGACTGCCGCTTCTGCTCGGCGAGCCGGCGGAACACCTGGCCGAGGACGACGACGCAGACGAAGGTGACCGGGAAGCCGAAGTCGGCGAGGAAGGTGCCCTCGGCGCCGGTCGTCAGGCTGGCGGCGAGGTAGCCGCAGACCATCGTCACCGTCGACAGCGCCGCGGGCAGCGGCCGCAGGACGACGCCGATGATGATGCAGCTGCTCAGCCCGACCAGCACGAGCGGGTTGTCGGTGCCCAGGGCGACCATCAGCGCCGTCATCACCAGGCTGTCGCACACGACGAGGATCGGGTGGCGCTGCAGCAGCGCCGGCACCTGCGGGTCGGAGACGCCGACCATGCTGGTGGAGGTGAGGAAGACGATGGCCACGATCGCCTTCAGCGTGAGCGTCTGGTCGACGAAGCCGACGAGGCTCGCGAGCAGGGTGAGCATGCGCAGCAGGCAGGAGACCCGCACGAGCGTGCGGATCTCGGCGGCGACCAGGGCCTCGCCGCTCACTGGGAGAACCCGCCGAACAGGCTGCTGAAGTCGAGGTCGGCGCCGAGCACGATGCCCACGAGCAGCAGGATCAGCGTGGCGGGCACGAGCACGACGGTGGTCACGAGCGTGACCCGCGGCGCCACCTGGGCGGCCTTGCGGCGCTGACGCTGGGCGTGGTCGCGGCGCTGGTCGACGGCGATCTGGCTGAGGGCCTCGACGAGCGGCGCGCCGAGCTCGTCGGACTGCAGGAACGCCGTCACGAACTGGCGCAGCGCCTCGGAGTCGCTGCGCTCGCGCAGCTGCTCGAACGCCCCGCGCAGCGTGGCGCCGTGCTGGACCTGCCCGAGCGCGAGCTGCATCTCGCCGGCGAGCGGTCCGCCGAAGCGCTCGGAGACCCGCAGCAGCGCGGGCCGGAACCCGACGCCGGCGGTCACGGTGACGGCGAGGACGTCGAGGAAGTCGGGCAGGTCGCGCTCGATGGCCTCGGTGCGGATCCGCCGGAACCTCGACAGGCGCGCGAGCGGCATGATCACCGGCGCCGTGAGGCACAGCGCGAGCCCGACCAGGTTGCCGCCGACGACGAACAGCAGCACGGCCGGCGACACGATGAGCGCCCAGACCAGACCGATGCGGATGACGCCGTCGACCCCGAGGCCGTCGGGCCGACCGGCGTACTCGACCTGGGTCTGCAGCCACCGGATCACGCGCGGGTGCAGGCGCCGTCGGACGGCGGGCGCCAGCCGCGTCGCGAGCCGGCCGAGCGGGCCCTCGCCCGTCGCCGAGCGGCGCTGCTCGGGCCGCAGGATCGTCAGGTCGTCGAGGCCCAGCCCGTCGGCGGGGTCGGCGCGCAGCAGGTGGTAGCCGCGCAGCGCGATCACGAGGGCGAGCGCGAGCGCGGCGCCCGGCAGGAACACCGCGGGGTTCACAGGTCGAACCTCGTCATGCGGCGGATCAGCACGAAGCCGAGGAAGAACAGCGAGCCGGAGATGACCAGCGCGATCTGTCCGACGATGTGTCCGGTCATCGCCTCGACCGAGCCGGGCTGGATCGTGTTGAGCACGAACAGCATCGACAGCCCGAGCCCGATCACCAGGTAGCCGGTGGCGACCGCCTGGGCCAGGGTCGTGCGGATCTCGCGGCGGGTCTCCTTACGAGACTCGAGCGTGTCGGCGATGTCGCGCAGCGACGTCACGAGCGAGCCGCCGCTGCGCGAGCACACGACGAGCGTCGAGAGCAGCACGCCGACCTCGCGCGAGGGCAGGCGCTCGCCCATCGTGTCGAGGGCGGTCTCGAGGTCGGTGCCGAAGCGCATCGAGTTCGCGACGACGCGCAGCTCGACCCCGGCCGGCGCCGCGAGCTCGTCGGCGGCGATCGCGAGCGCGGTGGCGATGGAGAGCCCGGCGTTGGTGGCATTGGCCAGCACCCGCGCCAGCTCGGGCATCTGCACGATGAAGGCCTCGAGTCGCCGCGTCCGGGCGCGTCGCACGTAGGCGCGGGCCGCGATGCCACCGATGCTCACGCCGAGCACGCCGAAGACGGGCGCGAGCGACGTCCAGAGCACGTAGGCGGAGACGAGGCCGATGCCGACGGCGGCCAGCACCACCAGCAGCGGCCGCTGGTCCATGCCGGCCAGGGTCAGCTCGCGCTCGACGAACTGCCCGAGCCGGGTGCGCCGGAAGCGCTGGTTGGCGCGGTCGAGCAGCGGCTGGTCGTCGATGCCGTCGACGTCGGCGACCGCGGCGTAGAGCCGGCGGCGGTCGCCGGCGACTGCGATCAGCTGCGCGGCGCCGAGCGCCGCGAGGGCCAGCACCCCGAGCGTGCCGAGCACCATCGTCAGGACCACGAGACGCCACCTCCGACGTCGGCACCGCTGGCCGACTCGGCGCGCACGAAGCCGTCCGGCACCCTCTCGCCCCGCTCCTCGAGCCGGTCGGCGAGCGCTGGGTGGACAGGATGTCTGACGAAGTTGCCGGTCGTGCCCGAGGGGCCGGCGGCACGAGGATCCCAGTGCACGAGCCGGTGCAGCACGAAGTCGTCGCGCCGGCGCGACGACAGGTAGCTGACCTCGACGAGCCGACGGGTGCCGTCGGGCGAGCGGATGAGCTGCAGCACCAGGTCGATCGAGGAGTTGACCTGCTCGCGCAGGGCGTGGAAGGGGACGTCGACCTCCGACATCGAGGCCATCGTCTCGAGCCGCGCGAGGGCGTCGTCGGTGGTGTTGGCGTGCACGGTGGTCAGCGAGCCCTCGTGGCCGGTGTTCATCGCCTGGAGCATGTCGAGGGCCTCGCCGCCACGGCACTCACCGACGACGATGCGGTCGGGCCGCATGCGCAGCGCGTTGCGCACCAGGTCGCGGATCGTCACCTCGCCACGGCCCTCGACGTTGGCCGGGCGGGTCTCGAGCTGCACGACGTGCTCCTGGTCGAGGGAGAGCTCGGCGGCGTCCTCGATGGTCACGATGCGCTCGTGGTCGGGCAGGAACGCCGACAGGGCGTTGAGCATCGTCGTCTTGCCCGACGCCGTGCCGCCCGAGACGACCACGTTGAGCCGCGCGTGGACGGCGGCCTCGAGCAGCTCGGCGGTGGGCCGGTCGATGCTGCCGCGCTGGACGAGCTCGTCCATGCCGTAGCGCCGCGGGAACAGCCGGATGGTCACCGTCGGCCCCCGCAGCGCCAGCGGCGGCAGGACGACGTTGACGCGGGCCCCGCGCGGCAGGCGGCTGTCGGGTGGCAGCCGGGCGTCGACCATCGGGCTCGACTCGTCGACGCGACGGTTGACCGTGGAGACGATGCGGTCGATGGTCTGCAGCAGCTGCTCGTTGTTGGTGAACCCCGACGGGATGCGCTCGACCACGCCGTAGCGCTCGACGTAGACCGTGTCGTGGCCGTTGATCATGATCTCGCTGACGGCGGGGTCGGCGAGGATCGGCTCGAGCACGCCGAGGCCCACGGCCTCGTCGACCACGCGACGCACGAGGTTGGTGCGCTCGCGCGTGCTGAGGATGATGCCCTCGGTGGAGACGAGGTGGTTGAGCACGCGCTCGAGGCGCGTGCGGCGCTGCGACTCGTCGAGCCGACCGAGCTCGGAGAGGTCGACCTCCTCGAGCAGCAGCCGCTTCAGCCGCCGCACGAGCAGCTCGTCGGAGGTCTCCCCCGCGACCGGCTCGGGGCCGGCGGGGTCGATGCCGGCGAAGCCCCGGTAGCCGCTCATGGCCGCTCCGGCATGACGACGTCGCGGGTCACCGTGAACGCGGGCAGGGGCGAGACACGGGGCACCCGCACCTCGATCTCGACGGCACCCCCGTCGCTGCGCACCTCGACGAGCTCCATCGCGTCGGGTAGCACCCGTTCCGCCGCGGCCCGGGGGTCCTGGCCGAGGCTCTGGGCGCGCGCCGCGACCCGTGCGGCCTCCGAGGTCTGCGACGCCGTCCACCCGGCCGCCCCGAGCTGGAGCACCAGCAGCGCCACGAGCACGAGCAGCGGCACGAGCGCGACGACCTCGATCGACACGCTCCCCCGCTGAGCCCGCTCGGCCCGCTCGGCCCGACGCGTCGCCCTCACGGCTCGTACACCACGTCGGTGGTCTTCGAGATCGAGGTCGGCAACGACCCGCAGCCGGGGCACATCACCGGCACGTCGGTGCTCACCTCGACCGAGCCGTCCTCGCGCACCACGACGTGCACGCTGTCGCGCATCGAGTCGGGGACGGCGTCGCGCGCGGCCTCCTCGGGGTCGTTGCCGACGGCAGCGGCCCGGGTGGCGGCGTTGGAGGCGTGCCCGTTCCAGACCATGGCGAACGCCGTGAGGCCGAGCTGCCAGGCGAGCAGGCAGACGAGGAGCACGAGCGGCACCAGCGCCACGGTCTCGACGGCGATCTGGCCGGCCTCGGCGCCGGCCTTCGCCTTGGACGTGGACTTCGTCGTCTTCGTCTTCGTCTTCGCCTTCGGCTGACGTCGCGGACGCCGCGCGGGCGCCGTGCCCAGCGGTCCGGAGGGCAGGTCGCGGACGCCGACCTCGGTGCCGATCCGCTCGATCGCGGCCCACCACGACGCCTCGCGCACCTCGTCGGGGTTGCGGGCGTTGACGCCGCGCTCGAGGGTGCGCAGCGCGGTCGGCAGCCGGGTCGAGACGACGGTGGCCGACGTCAGGCGCCCGAGCGCCTCCACGTTGAGGGTGTCGTCGCGGGCGACCCGGTTGACGATCACGTGCAGCTCCGACTCGGAGCGGACGCCGAGCGCCTCCCACGCCTGCACCGTGCGCCGGAACGAGCGCATGGCGAGCACGTCGGGCGTGACCAGCACGGCGACGGCGTCGCTCACCTCGACCGCGGCCGCCTGCGCCGGCGTCGCGTGCGAGCCGCCGTCGACCAGGATGACGTCGAACTCCTGGCGCAGCAGGCCGAGGATGGCGCGCACGGCGTTGGCGGTGACGTACTCGCTCTCGTGCGGCTGCAGCGGCGCGAGCAGCAGCGAGATGCCGGACTCGTGGTGCACCAGCGCGTCGAGGATGGTCGAGGCGGAGAGGTCCTCGGCGACCTTGGCGACGTCGGCGATCGAGACGCGTTGCCGAGCCTCCACGACGCCCGAGACGTCGCCCGCGAGCAGGTCGAGGTCGACGAGGCAGACCCTCGTGCCCTCGACCTTGCGGTGCAGGTCGATCGCGAGGTGGGTGGCGATCGTGGTGGTGCCGACGCCGCCCTTGGCCCCGGCGAGCAGCGTGATGCGGCCGTGCCGGCCGAGGTCGCGCGCAGTGTCGGCCACCGCGCCGGAGATCAGGCCCGACATGCGCTCCGACCACTGGCGGGCGATCTCGAAGCGACCCGCGAGGTCGTCGAAGGTGAGGGGGTAGGGCAGCACGCCCTTGGCGCCCGCCTCCATCGCGGCCAGCGCGGCCGTGGTGTCGAGGCTCGAGTTGACCAGCAGGACGCCGGTCGTGGGCGAGCGCAGCACCAGCTCGCGGACGGCGTCGGCGGCGCTCTGCGGCCCGAGGGCGTCGTGCAGGATCACCACGTCGGGCTTCGTCCGGGCGACCATCGCCGACAGCTCGTGGGTGGTCTCCTGGAACGAGGCCAGCTCGGCGCCGTCGATCTCGCCGACGAGGTTGCGGACGGCGGTGACGACGCCCTGCTCGGCGGCGCCGACGAGCACCTTGGCGGGCCGGCTCATCGCGACCCCTCCTCGGGCACGGCCTGGCCGCCGAGGTCGGAGGCGTCGAAGTCGTCGATCTCCTCCGAGCGGTTGGCGCCGACGTCGCCCGGCAGGGCCACCAGGCGCACCTCCTCGGCGAACGCGGCCGCGTAGGTCACCGACAACGAGTCCTTGGGCTCGAGCGCGAGCGTGACCGGCACGACCTCGCGCGAGCGGCCGACGGAGTCCTCGCTGTCGACCTGCACCGACTGCTGGCCGCCGATCGAGACGATGCGGACGTCGCGCACCAGCACCCTTGCCTGTTTGGGCAGTCCGGGCACCTCGGCGAAGACCGTGATGATGTCGACGCGGTCGCCCGGCCGGACGCGTCCGGCGACACCGGTGACGCTGTCGACGTTGATCGCGATCTCGCGCTCGCTCGGGCTGAGGTCGGTGGAGGGGATGAGCATGTCGGAGGTGATGACGGTGCCCGCGGCCAGCTGGAAGCCGACGCGGCGTCCCTCGAGGTCGCGCAGGCGGGTGACCGAGGTCGGCGAGGCCCATCGCTCCGGGACCTCGACGGCCTTGACGTTGTCGGCGCTGAGCGGCAGGTAGGCGTCGACGGGCTCGGTGACCTCGTAGACGGTGACGCGCGGACCGACCTGGCTCTCGACCTGCGAGACGTAGTTGCTCACCGCGACGAAGACGGCGACGGCGAGCGCGGCCGCGGCGACCAGGAACAGGACTCCGCGCCGTTGACGGGCGTTCACGAGGCGACCTCCGGGACGGGACCCGGGGCGAGCGGTGCCCCCGGGTCGAGGGACCCACCGCGCACCGGCGCCACGCGGCAGAAGGGGCAGGACGCACCGGCGACCGGCTCGGCGCAGGCCGGGCAGCACCGGTCGAGCTCGGGCGCGGGCAGGACGACCGGGGTGGACAGCACGAGCTCGACGGCCTTCGCGCTCCCCCACGACGTCGCCGGCGACGCGATCGGGTCGCGGCGGACGGGCCGGGCGTTCAGGCCCATGTCGAACAACGTGGCGACCGCCGTCTCGGGCACCTCGCCGAAGACGTGGCACTCATAGGGCGCCCCGCCGCGGGCGAGCCGGGTCAGCCGGCGCTCGGCGGCGAGGTCGGCGACGGGCAGCTGGGCCACCCAGCCGGGATCGCCCTGCACGGCGAGGAAGCCGCGCTTGCGGTCGGCGAACCATGATCGGACGTGCTGTCCCACCGAAGGCGGCGGCGCGGAGAGCTTGGCCACCGACGGGAGCCAAGCCGCCCAGGTGAGCGAGTCGAGTGCGGCGACCACGGCGTCGTGCACGCGGTTCGGCGAGCCGGCGTCGGCGGGCACCAGCTCGAGCGCCCGCACGAGCACGGTGAGCGACACGGGCGCCGTGAGCACCCGCACCGGCAGGTCGGGGCGGGCCGCAGCGATGGTGGACGCCACGACGTGCGCCGCCGGCGCGTGGCTGTCGGCAGCGAGCACGAGCACGTGGGTCGTGGCCGGGTCGAGCACCGTCGCGTCGGTCGCCAGGACGGCGGCGTCGTCGAGCGGGTGGAGGCCCCAACCGCCCCAGGGCGCGGCGCCGTCCGGGGTGCTCGACGGCTCGATGGACTCGGGAGTCAGGACGGCGACCGCGAGCGAGCTCGGCCGGCTCAGCACGCCGACGAGGTCGGGGAGCCGCATCGGTCGAGCGCGGTGCCCGACGTCGGCGTCGTGGGCGTGCAGCGCGTGCGCTGGACGCCGTCGATCCCTGTGATGGCCCGAACCATGTTGTCGAGAATCACAGTCGACGACGACGGCGGTCAAGGGCAAAGCCACACCAAAACAACATTTGTTTGGGTGGCTTCAGCCCTTGCCGGTCTGGCCGAACCTCGCTATGAGAGAGGACCCGTTACCGGGAAATCCCTTGCTGCTATGGGGTTAACGACTCGAGGAGAACGAGGCGGCCGAGTGGCCGCCCGCGCGCCGAGCACCCGATGCGTTTCCGTTTGCGTTGGAGCCGGCACCCCCGCCCGCGCCGCCGCGGCGACGGTTGCGGTTGCGGTTGCCGCCGCCGGACGTGCCCGGGGCGCTCGACGAGGCGCCGGCACCCTGACCGCGCCCGCGACCGCGACCGCGTCCGCGTCCGCCGCCACCGTTGCCGCCACCGGACGTGCCGGCGCCCTGCGGCTTCTTCGCCTTCGGCTGGGCGGTGCGCTCGGCGGGGGCCTCGACCACGAGACCACCGGGGACGAAGGTCCGCTCGCCCGGGGCGAGCTGCGTGAGCACCGGGTGCCGGGCGTCGGCGATCTTCGTCGTGGTGGGCTTGATGCCGGCCGCGCGCGTGAGCTGACGGACGTCACGCACCTGGTCGTCGGTCATCAGCGTGATGACGGTGCCGGCCGCGCCCGCGCGCGCCGTCCGGCCCGAGCGGTGCAGGTAGGCCTTGTGCTCGGTGGGCGGGTCGGCGTGCACGACGAGGGCGACGTCGTCGACGTGGATGCCGCGGGCCGCGATGTCGGTGGCCACCAGCGTGGTGGCCCGACCGGAGTGGAAGGCCTCCATGTTGCGGGTGCGCGCGTTCTGGCTGAGGTTGCCGTGCAGGTCGACGGTGGGCACGCCGCTCTTGTTGAGCTGGCGGGCCAGCGCCTTGGCGCCGTGCTTGGTGCGCGTGAAGACGACCGTGCGACCGGGAGCCGAGGCGAGGTCGACGAGCACGGGCACGCGGTGCTCGCGACCGAGGTGCAGCACGTGGTGGTCCATCTTCGCCACCGGTGACTGCGCCGAGTCGGCCTGGTGGACGACGGGCTTGGCCAGGTAGCGCTTGACCAGCACGTCGATGGCGTTGTCGAGCGTGGCGGAGAACAGCAGACGCTGGCTGTCGGCCGGGGTCTTGTCGAGGATGCGCCGCACGGCGGGCAGGAAGCCGAGGTCGGCCATGTGGTCGGCCTCGTCGAGCACGGTGACCTCGACGTCGTCGAGGAGGCAATGCCCCTGGCCCATGAGGTCCTCGAGCCGGCCGGGGCAGGCGAGCACGATGTCGGCACCCTTGCGCAGGCCGTTGACCTGCGGGTTCTGGCCGACGCCGCCGAACACGGTCTGCGTGGTCAGGCCGGCCGAGGCGGCCAGCGGGGCCAGCGACTCCTGGATCTGGCCGACGAGCTCGCGGGTCGGGGCGAGGATGAGCGCGCGCGGCTTGCGCGCGGCCGCCCTGCGTCCGCCGGAGAGGCGGGCGACGAGGGGCAGCAGGAAGGCGTAGGTCTTGCCCGAGCCGGTGCGGCCGCGGCCGAGCACGTCGCGCCCGGCGAGCGAGTCGGGCAGGGTGGCGGCCTGGATGGGCGTGGGGGTGGTGATGCCGCGGTCGGCCAGGACGGCGACCAGGTCGGCAGGGACGGACAGGTCGTGGAACGAAGTCACGAAGAAATCTCTCGCGTTGGTGTGTCTCACCACGCTGCCCCGCCGGTCGGCGGGACGAGTTAGCGGCCTCACGAAGGAGGGGCACCGGCGAGAAGCCGGTGCGGGAGCCCGAGGCAAGACTGGACGGGCCTGTGGCTCCACCCTACCGAGCCCCACCGGCAACACCGGCATCGACAGGAGGTGACGTTGCCCATAGGGCGCGCCGAAGGACCTGCGGGGTGAGCGCGGAGCGCCGTGACGCTCCTAGCCTGGGAAAATGAGTGTCCTGCTGACCGGCGCCACGGGGTTCGTCGGCCGTCGTCTCGCACCGGTACTGGTCGATCGCGGCCTCGACGTGCGCGCCATGACCCGGCACCCCGACGACTACGACGGACCCGGCCAGGCGGTCCACGGCGACGTCGGCGACCCCGACACGCTCACCGACGCCCTCGACGGCGTCGAGGTGGCCGTCTACCTGGTCCACTCCCTCGACGACGACGACTTCGAGCGCAAGGACGCCGAGGCGGCCCTGGCCTTCGGCAAGGCCGCCGCACACGCCGGCGTCCGGCAGATCGTCTACCTGGGCGGACTGGGCGCCGACGACGACGACCTCTCGCCTCACCTTCGCTCGCGCCGCGAGGTCGAGGGCAAGCTCGCCGAGGGCGGAGTGCCGGTCACCGTGCTGCGGGCCGCGATCGTGGTCGGGGCCGGCGGCATCTCCTGGGAGATCACCCGCCAGCTGGTCAAGAACCTGCCGGCGATGGTGGTGCCGAGGTGGGTCAGGACCAAGACCCAGCCGATCGCCATCGACGACGTCGTGCGCTACCTCGACGGCGTCGTCGGCAACGACGACGCGATCGGCAAGGTGCTCGAGATCGGCGGCCCGGAGGAGCTGACCTACCTGGTCATGATGCAGCAGGCCGCCGAGGTGATGATGGGCCGCCGCCTGCCGATCGTCACGGTGCCCCTGCTCTCGCCGTCGCTGTCGTCGCGCTGGATCTCGCTCGTCACCGACGTCGACACGACCACGGCCAAGAACCTCATCGACTCGATGGCCACCGAGGTCGTCGTCACCGACCACACCATCCGCGAGCTGGTGCCGTTCGAGCCGACGTCGTACATGGACGCCGTGCGGCAGGCGCTGACCGAGAGCGGTGAGACGCCGAAGGGCTGAGCCCGGCTCCCGGCTCCGGCTCAGACGCCGAAGATCGCAGGGAGGGCGAACAGCATCGTGAGCGACCACGTGCAGTGGGTGAGGATCGGCGCGAGGATGCCGCCGGACGCCCGGCGTTGAAGCCCGGCGATCACGCCGAGCAGGATCGCGGCGAAGGCCAGCATGACGTTGCCGGTGGCCGCGGTGGCGATCGTGTAGGCCACGGTCGTCCAGGCGACGGGGTACTTGGTGATGGCGGCGTAGGCCGCGCCCCGGAAGAACAGCTCCTCGGCGATGCCGTTGACTGCGGTGACGACGACGAGCACGGGCAGGTAGCCCTCGCTGGCGAAGCCGAGCACGTTGCGGATCTGGTCGGCCAGGGGCCCGATCTCGCGCACGACCAGGGCGCCGGCGACGAAGACACCGGCGAGGGCGGCGCCGATGAGGATCGGCTGCACGACGGGCCGGACCTCGATGTCCTTGACCGTGATGCGGCCCAGGTGGATGGGTCCGCTGGCGAACGCGCCTACGGTCCACACGCCGGCGAGCACGAAGGACATCACCACGAACATGGCGCTGCCCTGCTGGAGCCGCAGCAGCACGCCGAGCACGATGGCGCCCAGCACGACGAAGGCGGCGGTGACGAGCTGCCGGCGTCGCAGCTCGGCGGCGCTCATCCGGTGGTCGCGCGGGACGACGTCCCACAGCGAGCGGCGGACCCAGCTCTTGACCACGCGACTCACCCCTCGTCTCGGAGCACAGGGACGAGGGGTGAGGAGGCGGGTCGGACGATTACTTCGTCAGCCCGTCCTTGAGGTCCTTCGCGGCGTCCTTGACCTTCTCGATGCCGTCCTTGATGGAGGCCGAGGCCTGGTCGCTCTTGCCCTCGGCCTCGAGCTGCTCGTCGCCGGTCGCCTTGCCGGTGGTTTCCTTGCCCTGACCCTTGAGGTCCTCGGCCTTGTTGCTGATCTTGTCGCCCAGTCCCATCGGAACTCCCTACGTCGGGCGGTGCCTGGTGCACCGGCTCTACATCAAGAGTTCCACGGTGTCTGCGACACCCTTTCACCCCTCCGTGTGGGGGTCAGGTGAACTGGAGCACACCGTCGTCGATGCGGCCCCGGCGGATCGATCGCACGTCGACGTAGTAGTTCTGCTTGAGGGCCCACGGCGCCCGGTCGCCCTGCTTCGGCAGGCCGTCGAGGGCACGCTGCACGTAGCCGGAGGCGAGGTCCATGAACGGTCGCTCGCCGACCGTGGGGTCCTTGACGGGCACCACCGAGGTGAGGCCGCGCTCGTCCATGTGGGCGAGGAGCCGGACGACGTAGTCGCCGACCAGGTCGGCCTTGAGGGTCCAGGAGGCGTTGGTGTAGCCGATGGTGAAGACGAAGTTCGGAATGCCGCTGACCATGAGCCCCTTGTAGGTCATGGTCTCGCTCGGCTCGAACGGCTCGCCGTCGACGGTGACGTCGATGCCGCCGAAGAGCTTGAGCTTCAGGCCCGTGGCGCTGACGATGATGTCGGCCTCGAGCTCGCGGCCCGAGGTGAGCCGGATGCCCTTCTCGGTGAAGGTCTCGATGGTGTCGGTGACGACGTCGGCCTGGCCCGAGCGCAGCGCGCGGAACAGGTCGGAGTTGGGGACGACGCACAGCCGCTGGTCCCACACGTTGTACGGCGGCTGGAAGTGCTCGTCGTACGACATGCCCTCCGGCAGCTGCCGCTCGGTGAAGCGGCGCACCAGCCGCTTCGACACCGCGGGCAGCCGCTGGGCGAGCTGGTAGTTGGCCACCAGCTTGGCGATGTTGGACCCACGCACGATCGGGTAGCTGATCTTCGTCGGCAGGCGCCGGAGCGCGACGGCGAGGGGGTCCTTGCCGGGCTGCGGGAGGATGTAGGTGGGCGTGCGCTGGAGCATGGTGACCTTGCCGGCCGTGGGCGCCATCGAGGGCACCAGGGTCACCGCGGTGGCACCGGAGCCGATGACGACGACGTCCTTGCCGGCGTAGTCGAGGTCGTCGGGCCAGAACTGCGGGTGCACGACCTGGCCGCCGGCCTCCTCGAACGTCTCGCGGCCCGGGAAGGCGGGCGCGTGGCCCTGCTCGTAGTCGTAGTAGCCGGTGGCACCCCACAGGAAGCCGGCCGTCATGGTCAGCGGCGCACCGTCGTGGTCGATGGTCACGGTCCAGCGCGACGTGGCGGAGTCCCACGACGCGGCGGTCACCCGGTAGCGGTAGCGGATGAGCTTGTCGACGCCGTGCTCCTCGGCCACCGTGCGCAGGTAGTCGAGGATGAGCGCGCCGTCGGCCAGAGCGGTCTCGCTCGGCCACGGCCGCCACTTGTAGCCGAACGTGAACATGTCGGAGTCGGAGCGGATGCCGGGGTATCGGAACAGGTCCCACGTGCCGCCGCTGCCCTCGCGCGCCTCGAGCAGCGCGATCGAGCGGTCGGGGTGGGCCGTCTTCAGCTGGCACGCGGCGCCGATGCCGCTCAGGCCGGCGCCGACGATGAGGACGTCGACGTGCTCAGGAGTGCTCATGCCCTCACGGTAAGCCCTTGTTGACAGATGTTCAATAGGGTGGCGCGTCACTGCCCGGGGCGGTGGTCAGGCCTGGACGGCGACCCCGCGCTCGAGCAGGCCGTCGACGTCCGCGACACCCCAGGCCTCGAGGGCGGCGCGGGTGTGCTCGCCGGGCGACGACGGCGGCAGGGTCAGGCTCGGCTCGGTGCGGCTGAACCGCGGCGCGGGCGCCGGCTGCGGCATGTCGTCCTTGACCACGAAGGTGCCTCGCGCCACGAGGTGCGGGTGCTCGACCGCCTCGCTGATCGGGACGATCCCGGCGACGCAGGCGTCGGTGCCCTCGAAGACCTCGATCCACTCGGCCTGGGTCCGCGACCGGAACGTCTCGGTGAACACCGCGCGCATCTCGTCGTAGCGGTCGAGGTCGGCCTGGCCCGGGCAGGTCTCCTTGACGCCGAGGGTGGTGACGAGGGCGTCGAAGAACTGCGGCTCGAGTGAGCCGACGCTGAGGTGCCGCCCGTCGGAGGTCTCGTAGACGTCGTAGAACGGCACGCCGCCGTCGAGCAGGTTGGCCGCGCGCTCCTCACGGTAGCCGCCGGCGTTGGCGAAGGCGTTGGTCATCGCGTTGAGGTGCGCGGTGCCGTCGACGATGGCGGCGTCGACCACCTGGCCCTCGCTGGAGATCCTCGACTCGAGCAGCGCCGCGAGGATGCCGATGACGAGGTAGGTCGACCCACCGCCGAAGTCGCCGACCAGGTTGGCCGGGAAGTGCGGGCGCGCCTTGTCCTGCCCGAGCCCGAACAGGGCGCCGGTGATGGCGATGTAGTTCATGTCGTGGCCGGCACTCTGCGCGAGCGGACCGTCCTGGCCCCAACCGGTCATGCGACCGTAGACCAGCCGCGGGTTGACGGCGTGGCAGTCGTCGGGGCCGAGTCCCAGCCGCTCGGTGACGCCGGGACGCATGCCCTCCACGAGCACGTCGGCGTCCTTCACGAGGTCGAGGACGACGGCACGTGCCTCGGGGTTCTTGAGGTCGAGCGCGACGCTCGGCCGGCCGCGGTTGAGCAGCATCGTCGGGCCGCCGGCGAGGGGCTGGCCGCCGGGGCGCTCGACGCGGATCACGTCGGCGCCGAGGTCGGCCAGGATCATGCACGCGTGCGGCCCCGGTCCGATCCCGGCGATCTCGACGACCTTGACCCCCCTCAGCGGCCCGGTCCCCTGCCCCAGCTCGACTCTGTGCTCGCTCATGCCCGCGATCCTGCCACGAACCGTGCCAGTGATGCTGTCACGGTCTGCGGGGTCGAGCTGTCCCGGCCAGGCCGCCGCCCTCGGATCGCGTCTGTGACGGCGATCGCTCCCGCGTAGGGGTCCGACCCCGATCTTTGCCGGCGACCCTCGACAGCCGGTCGCGCGGCGGTCGATCGTCGTGGCGTGACCCGTGCCCCGAGGCTCCTCGCCGCCGTCCTGCTGACCCTGACCCTGGCCGCGTGCGGCGACGACGGCGACGCCGCCGACACCGGCGACACCGGCGACACCGGTGACGCTGACCGATCGCCGACGTCCGAGCCCGCGGTCGACGTGACCGAGGAGCCCGAGGCCCCGGAGACCGGGGCCGCGACCGTCGAGTGCCCGCCGGCCCCGGCGGGCGGGGGCGTCGACACCAGCGGCGGTCGCACGATGTACTCCTCCGCCTCGGCCGCGTTCGTCGTCACCCGCGCCGACGGGACGTCGACCTGCCTCACCGCCGACGGGCTCTCCGCCGACTCGATCCTGGGCTCCTACGTCGACCCCGAGGAACCGGAGGTCTCGCTCACGATCGGCGACGCCGAGGCCGGCGTCGTGCTGACCTACACCCCCGACGTCTTGCCGCTCGCGCCCGGCAGCCTGGGCACCAGCGACTACTTCTTCGGCATCCAGGCCGAGGGCGACTACTTCCCGATCTACTCCGGCTGCAGCCTGCTCCTCATGGGCATGTCGGCGGCGAGCACCACCGTCGAGTTCTCGTGCGGCGCGGCGGAGGGCACCGGCGAGGGCCCGTTCTCCGGGGCCGACGTCGAGCCGGCCACCAACGGCATCGCCGCGGTGACCGGGTGGTTGACCGCGGCCTCGTAGGCGGTGCCTACGCTCGGGGCGTGAGTGCCGAGATCCGCGACCTGACCGACGCCGAGGCCCGGGCGGCCCTGGTGTGCAAGTGGGGCGAGGTGCCCGACGACGTCCTGCCGGCCTGGGTGGCCGAGATGGACTACGCCGTCGCCGAGCCGATCATCGAGGCGGTGCAGCGCGCCGTCGCGATCGGCATGACGGGCTACCCGCGGCCGGCAGACTCACCCGGTCTCGGGACGGCGTACGCCGGCTGGGCCGACCGGCGCTTCGGCCACGCGGTCGACGCCGGTCGCGTGCTCGCCACGGCCGACGTCACGGCCGGCGTCCGGTTGGCGCTCGACGTCGCGGCGCCGTCCGGTGGTCTGGTGTTCCCGGTGCCGGGGTACTCGCCGCAGCTGGCGATGGCCGAGATCACCGGACGCCGCCGGCACGACCTCGTCGTCGACCCCGACGCCGAGCGGGCAGAGCTCGACCTCGACCAGCTCGCGCACCACTTCGAGAACGGGGCGCGCGTGCTGCTGCTGACCCAGCCGCACAACCCGTGGGGGCGCGTGTTCACCCGGGCCGAGCTCGAGGGAGTGCGCGACGTCGTCCTGCGGCACGGCGGGTTCGTCGTCTCCGACGAGATCCACGCGCCGCTCGTGCTCGACGGCCGCGAGCACGTGCCGTACCTCTCGGTCGAGGGCACCGCCGACCACACGGTGGCCGTGGTGGCGGCGTCCAAGGGCTTCAACATCGCCGGCCTCAAGTGCGCGCAGCTCGTCACCGGCTCCCGGCGTCTGCACACGGCGCTCGCCGAGGCGCCGATGGCGCGCAACGACTCGTGGTCGACCATCGGCGTCGAGGCCTCGATCGCGGCCTACACCCACGGCGACGCCTGGCTCGACGCGCTCCTCGTCCGGCTGGCCGCGCAGCGCGACCTGCTCGGCTCGCTGCTCGCCGAGCACCTGCCGCTGGCCCGGATGCGCCCGGTCGAGGCGACCTACCTGGCGTGGCTCGACCTGCGGGCCTACGGTCACGACGACCCGGCCGCGGTCGCGCTCGAGCGCCAGCGGGTCAAGCTCGCCGCCGGGCACGACTACCAGCCCGGGCTCGACGGCCACGTGCGGCTGAACTTCGCGACGAGCCCCGCCCGGTTGACCGCGATCCTCGAGCGGCTGGCCGCGGCGGTGACGTCACCGTAGGGCTTCGGCCTCCAAGAGCCGGCTCGGGCGGAAGCCCGGCCACGTGGCGACGGTGCGGCTCGGGTCGAGCAGGTAGTCGAGGTCGACGTCCCACGTGTGACCGGTGGGGTTGCGGCGCAGCACGTAGCCGAGCCCGTGCGTACGGTAGATCGCGGCGCCCATCTGCTGGAAGGCGTCGATGAGCTGGGCGTCGACCCACTTGCGCACCGCGCGGAACCCACCGGCCTCGCGGAGCGCGTCGCGGTCGACGAGCATCGTGCCACCGGCCACGAACGCGGCGTAGAGCTCGACCGGGTGGCCGCGCTTGACGGTGAGGTCGCGCTCGGCGACGTAGTGCAGCTCGGCGGGCATGCCGACCATCTCCGCGCCCGACCACCGGCGCGCGAGCATCAGGTCGGTGACGACGTCGGGGGCGTACCAGTCGTCGTCGTCCATCTTCAGCAGCACGTCGCCGCCGGCGGCCTGCGCGGCGTCGTGCAGCACGTCGCCGAACAGGGTGTCCGACGGATGTGGACGCACCTGCAGACCGATCGTCGGCCCGAGCAGCTCGCGCACGCGGGCCGGGTCGACGTCGAAGCCGTGCGGGGCCAGCACGAGCTCGAGGTCGTCGACCCCGCGCTGGCGCGCGACCTGGCTCAGGGCGAAGTCGAGCATCTCTGCGCGTCGGGTGGCGAGCAGGATGCTCACGGCCGGCTGCCGGACGGGCGCGAGCATCGCGAACGCCGTCCGGCGCAGGACGACGCTGCGCTCCTCGCGGGCGGTCGGGTCGGCGAGGTCGACGGCAGTCGTCGTCGCCGACCAGGGCGCCGGGGCGTCGTCGGCGACGACGGGCACACCAGCGAGGGCGAGGCCCAGCACCCGGTGCGCGGCGGCGTCGTCCCAGCGGTCGACGCGGACGGCAGCGTTGCCCCGCAGCGCGTCGATCGCGGACGGCGTGACCTCGGGGACGTCGTCGAGGCCGACCACGGGGCCGTCGGCGGTGGGCACGAAGCCGGTCGGGTTGATCGTGCGCACGTCGTAGGGCTCGCGCGGCCGGTCGTCGCTCCGCCACACCGGCTGGCGCTCGACCTCGGCCAGCACGTCGGCGACGTCGACCGGCCCGGCGAAGCCGAGCACCGTCCACCAGCCACCGCCGGCCCGGCGCGACCGCAGCTCGACGAGAGCGGGCCAGTCGGGGCGGGCGAGCAGCACGACGACGCGGTCGCCGCCGTGGAGACCGATAGCGGTCGCCAGCACGCCTTGCGGCACCGGCTCTCCCGACCCCACCACGACAGCCGGGTACTCGCCGGGCATGGTGTCGCGCGAGATGACGACCGCGGCGCGTCGCTCAGAGAACCGGCGGGCGGGTGGTGGCAGCTCAGACATCGAACCGCGCGGCGCGACGGACCAGCGGCCGCTCGCGCTCGCGCAGCCACGTGGTGAGCAGGTGGTCGACGACGTGCACGCCGTCGGGCGACTCGACCCGGTGGATGCCCTCGACCTCCTCGGCGCGGCCGGCGCGGATCGCGCGGTCGACCTCCTGCTCGCGCCGCTTGCGCTGCACCCGCGACGGCGGGAAGTCCTCGATCGGGCTCCAGTGGGCCAGCTCGTCGTCCTCGAGCCACTTGACCTCGATGGTCATGCCCTCGGGCGCGACCACCCGCTCGGACGACGGTGGGAACTCGCGCACCTCCCACTCGAACGCCTTGACGTAGGTGAACGCAGGTCCCATGGGGTAGATCCACGGCTCGAGGAACCGCGACCCGAGGTCGATCCAGGCCAACCGGTCGTGCTCGACGACGATCGGGTGCCGCGGCACGGCGACGACGGCGCCCGAGCCCTGCAGCTGCCACGACAGGTCGCGCAGCACGCCGACGCCCTCGCGGGTGAGCGCCATGTCGCCGTCCCACTTCATCGAGTAGGTGGTGCGCACGTGCGAGAACGCCCAGTTGTAGAAGTGCGTGAGCGAGTGCACCGAGTCGGGCGGCGTGGCGAGGTGCTCCGAGCCCGCGCGGCTGACGCGGTGCGGGTAGGCCACGCCCGTGTAGCGGTCGGTGGCCCCGGCGTCGTCGGCGATCTGCTGAGCGAGCTCGGCGGTGCCGTCGGTGGAGCCGTTGTCGACGAGCACGACGTGGTCGACGGCGTCGAGCATCTGCGGCAGCACCCAGGGCAGGTTGCGGGCCTCGTCCTTGACCCGGAACACGCAGGTGAGGCCCGGCCGCAGCGGCTCGTCGGTGTTCCACGCCCACCGGACGTCGTAGGCCGGATCGCCTTCGAGGCAGGGGATGTCGGCGCCGCGCGGCGGCATGACCATGCGGCTCAGCGCTCCCGGCCGATGGCCTTGCGCACGGCGGCGCGGGCCTTCGGCGGCACGATCGAGCGCACGGCGTGCGGCACCCGGTCGGCCCCGCGCTTCACGACCGCGTTGACCGGCGCCGGCATCGTCTGCAGGCCCTCGCGGTGCGCCGCGAGCGTGGTGGACGACGCGATCGCCTCGGCCTCGGCGTACATCTCGGCGTACTCCGCCCGTAGCGCGTCGAGCCGCCCGTGGACGGCGGGCACGTCGCCGTCGGGCTCGGCGAGCAGGTCGAGCTGGTCCCAGGTCTGCTGGGCGAGGTCCTGCAAGCGGGCGGGCACGCGGACGTCGTCCCAGGTGGCCTGCACGCGCCGCAGCGACGGGTCGACGAAGGCGTGCACCGCGCGGACGTCGTTGGCGTTGGCCTCCTGCACGGTGGTGAGGTCGAAACGACGACCGATGTCGAACAGCGGGATCGTCCAGTCGTCGAGCAGGTCGGCGTAGCGGACGAAGGTGCGCAGCTCGCCGCGGGTGGCCCGCTCGGTGTGCAGCATCATGTTCACCCACGCGGCCGTGCGCTGCACCTCGCCCTGCGCGCGACCCCGGGCGCCCTGGCCACCGCCGGCGTAGTACTTCTGCTTGCTGCCGACCACCTCGGCGGGCGGGCGGAGCATCGTCACGAAGGCCGGCTGTGCGTCGCACCGCAGGGCGGCCGAGCGCCACAGGCCCATGAACCAGGCCAGTCGCGGGTCCTTCACGACCAGCTCGCTGCCGCCCTCGGGCCGGCGGTTGTCGGCGAGCTGGCCCTCCAGCCACTCGAAGAGCCGCTCGCGCAACGGCTCGAGCCCGGCGAGCTTGCCGGCCTCGAACCACGCCTGCGGGCGCGCGTCGGAGACCTGCACGTGGCAGCGCTGCAGCAGCTCGGTGTGGAAGTCGACGACCCACTGCGGCTCGCCGAACCCCTTGGGGTTGGTGTCGTCGGCCTGCACCTCGGGCTGCGGCACGTGCATGCCCAGCGTGCGCAGCGCACCCGCCATCGTGCTGGTGCCGCTGCGGCCGGAGCCGGCGACGAAGACGACGCGGCGCTTCTCCTGATGGGGCTCTGGCACGGGGGTCAGGCTAGCGGGCGTCGAAGGTCTTCCTGATCCGCGCCCAGGCCTCCTCGCCGTCGACCGGCGGACCGCCCGTGCGCGGGTAGTGCCGCGGCCGGACGTCGGCACTCGGCCCGAACCCCGCCCGCTTGGCCGGCATCGTGCGGGCCCCGGCGACCTCGTGGACGACGTCGTCGAGGTGCTCCCCCGGGGCCACCAGGCGGCGGGCGCGGTTGACGGCGGCCGTGCGCTCGATGCGGACCTGCGTGCCGTCGTCCAGCTCGACGAGGCGCAGCCCCTCGTGGGTGTGCTCGAGGTGGAGCAGCGCCTTCTCGAGCGCGGGCGGGCGCGGCGCGACGTGCGGGCCGGGCAGCACCAGGCGGAACGCCGCGTCGGACGGCGTCGTCGGGGCCGCCTCGACCAGGCGCGCGCGTGGCTCGTCGGCGTAGGTCGTGTGCACGACGCGGACGTCGTAGGCGGCGTCACCGAGCACGTCGTCGCGGTCGTCGTGCAGCGTCGACCACGGCCCGACGAGGGTGACGGCGAGGTCGTGCAACGTGCTGGCCAGCACGGCGTCGACGGCGGCGGTGACGGCGTCGGCGGCGTGGCCGTGGGCGTCGAGCACGACCTCGAGGTACGGCGTCCGGTAGGTGCGGCCGGGGTGGCGCTTCGCGCGCAGGCTCGGCGCCCGTTCGGCGAGGAACGGGTCGTTGTAGGCGTTGACGCGGTCGCGGCGCTCCATCACGTGCGTGCGGCCGAGGTGCCAGCTGCGCGCCTCGGCGTCGGGCACGAACACGGCGCCCTGGTGGGCCAGGCGCGAGCCGAGCGCGATGTCCTCGCCGAGGCGGAGGTCGACGTCGAGCCCGCCGGACTCGCGGTAGAGTCCGGCGCCGACCGACGCCGTCGCGCCGGTGTGGGTGCGCAGCGCGTTCCACCCGGCCAGGCGCAGGCGGTCGGTGCGGTCGTAGACCTCCTCGACCCAGGCGTGCGGCTCGCGGTCGCCGAAGAGCTCGTCGAGACCGTCGCGCCCGACGGCGTCGTAGACGTGCTGCGGGGTGAGCGCCAGCACCGGGCCGGGGTCGACGAACCACTTGTCGCCGAGCACCACGACGTGGTCGAGCAGGTGGTGCCAGCGGGCCTGCGCCTCGACCTCGTGGCGCTCGACGAGCATGTCGGCGTCGAGCCAGTGCAGCACGTCGCCGTCGGCCGCCAGCGCCCCGGCGTGGCACGCGTTGGCGCGCCCCCAGCCCTGCCGCGGTCGCACGAGGCGCGTGTTCTCCGGGCGGACGTCGGGCAGCACCAGCGCGCCCGGGCCGTCGTCGACGACGACCACCTCGAGCAGGTGGTCGGGGTAGGTCTGCGCGGCCAGGCCGGCGAGCACCGTGGGCAGCAGGCGACCGGCGTCGTAGGCCGGGACGACGACGCTGACGCTCAGGGTCGGCGTCCAGGAGCCGAGGGCGGGCGCCACGAGGACCTGCCACTCGTTGCGGCGGATGCGGGGCTGGGTCACGGCCGGGTCACGTCCGGCTCGCGTGGGTGCGGTAGGCCCGGACGGCGCGCGCGGGCTCGCGCAGCACCGCGCGGTCGACGAGGCGGGGGGCGCCGGTGGTGTCGCGGCCGTAGGTCTCGGCGTCGTCGCCGTCGACCGCGGCCACCGTGTCGGCGCCGCTGTAGCGACGGGCGAGGAGCAGGTCGGTCACCAGGTGCGGCCCCACGTCGTGGGTGTCGTCGACGCCGACCACGACGTCGCCGCGGGCCGCGGCCGCCGCGGCGCGCATCGATTCGAACACGGTGTCGGTGGCGGCGGGTAGGAAGGTGACCGGCACCCCGCTCCGCTCGGGGGCGGCGGCCACGACAGCAGGATCGGGGGTGAACCCGTGTGCGGCGACGACGATCTCGACCTCGGCGCCGGGGAGCGTGGGGTGCTGGCGCGCGACCCGGTCGATGGCGGCGTCGAGCAGGTCGGGCCGCCGGGCGTGGAGCACGAGGGTGACGCAGGGGTAGGTGGTGGCGCGCACGCCGGCCGCCGTGGCGAGGCGGTGGCGCACGGCGAGGCTCGAGTGGTGGGTGAGCGCGGCCCGCCGCAGACGCACCGACCGGTCCTCGCGACGCACCGGGTCCGCCAGGAGACCTGCGTCGTCGACGAGGGAGACCTCGGCGCCGAGCGCGCCCACCAGGGTGGTGGCACCGAGGAGCGGGATGCCGCTCATCGCCAGGCCGGCGGCCACCCGTGGGTCGTGTCCCGGCGCTAGCCGGACGCCCTGGGCGTCGCGGAGGTCGCGGACCAGTGCGGGCGTGAGCCTCGTCGTGGGGTCGAGGTCGACGACCGGTCGGGTCCAGGTGCGGCGCCAGCCGATCGGGTGGTAGACCGCCTCGTCGACCGCCAGGGGCAGGTCGCGCGCGGCGAGCGTGACGGGCGCGCGTCCGGTCACCTCACTGACCACCGGCGGCGTGGGCGGGTCGACCGCGATGTCGACCGGGTGCTTCACGGCCGGGTCGTCGACCGGCTGGCCCGGCCGGCCCGTGCGTAGACCCCCGTCGCCGCCGACCACGGGCGCGGCCGCCGAGCGGGCCAGCGCGCGCAGCACGGGGAGGGCCTCGAGCCGGGCGTCGAACTCGAGCCGGGTGTGGCCGGCCGTCGCGACGACCGCGGTCAGGGCGGGCCACGTCGGGTCGGGGCGCAGGGTGAGCGCACGGTCGTGGTCGGCCACCACGACCGCGACCATGCGGGCCCACCCGGCCGGGGCCAGGCGGGCGACCGCGCGACGCAGGTCGTCGACGTCGCTGACGGCGAGCAGGACCGTGCGGAAGTGGCCGTCGGGCTTCGCATCACCGGGCGCGACCACCGTGGCGACGTCGGCCTCGAGCACCAGCGGCTCGTCGGTGACCACCAGCGCCGGCAGGCGGGCGCCGTCGAGGGCACGCGCGACGGCGGCTGCAGACATGCGCCTACGGTAGAGCCCGTGCTGAGCCGCGACGACGCCACGGCGCTCGTGCTCGCCAGCCCGCTCTTCGACGAGCTCTGGTACGCCGACCTCGTGCTCGAGCGCTTCGCCGACCGGGCCGAGGCCGTGGCGCACTGGGTCGCCGCGCCGGGCGCGGGACCCGACGAGGCCTCGCCGCACCCCCTGTTCGAGCCGGCGTGGCTCTACCCCGGGGGCCGGTGGCGACGGCACGCACCCGACCCGCTGTCGTTCTACCTCTCGCAGGACGCCGACCGGCGGGGCCCGCGGTCGCCGCACCCGCGCTACCCGCAGGCCGAGCTGGGTCCGCTGGAGCGGTGGCTGGTCGATCACGACCCGGCCGAGCTGCTGCCCGAGGAGGCGGAGCGCGAGCACGGCGCGGTCACGGTCCGGCTCGGCACGCGACGGCTCGGCGAGCTGGTGGCCTGGGTCCGACACCTGACGCACACGGCCCCCGAGGTCGTCGTCGACCTCGACCACCTCGAGGGCGCGACGGCGCGGGTGGTGCGGTCGGTGGCCGCCGACCTCCCCCGGGTGCACGTCGACCCGGCGTCGTGGTCGACGTCGTGGGGCAAGGCCGAGGTGACGATCGACGACGACGTCGCGGTGCCACGCTGGCGCTGGCTGCCCGCGCTGCTCGACGTGCTCGAGCGGTCGGAGGCCGGCGCGGTGCAGCCCGTGCTCGTCGGCGACGACCAGACCCTCACCGCGCCCGCGCTCGCCGGCCACCCGGTCTCGGCGCTCGACCGCCTCGACCTGACCCCGCTGCCCGAGCGGGTCCCCGGCGTCGAGGCGCGCCGCGACGGTGTCGACGGTCCGCGGGTGCTGACCACGGCGGCGTGGGTGCCCGGGCCGGCGCACGTCGTCCGCGCGCTCGACGCGGTCGCGCGCGCCGTCCCCGACGGCGGGCTGCGGTGGGCGATCGACGTGGCGGCCCCGGCGGCCCCGCTCGGGCGTCGGTGGGGCGACTGGCACTTCGCGCGCTCGCTGGCCGACGCGCTCGAGCGCCGGGGCCAGTGGGTCGAGATCGACCACCCCGAGACCCGGGGGCGGACGACGCGTGCCGAGACCGACGTCGTGCTGACGCTGCGCGGGCTCGAGCGCGTCGAGCCGCACCCGGGCGCCGTCAACCTGCTCTGGGTGATCAGCCACCCCGACGAGGTGAGCGACGACGAGCTGGCCGGCTTCGACGTCGCCTACGCGGCGAGCACGTCGTGGGCGGCCAGCCACGGGGTCGAGCCGCTGCTCCAGTGCACCGACGCGACGCGGTTCCGCCCCGACTTGACGGTCGGCGAGCCCGACGGCCCCGTGCGGTTCGTCGGCAACGCCCGCGGCGGCCCCCGGCCGGCCGTGGCGGCGGCCCGCGAGGCGGGCGTGCCGCTCGCCGTCGTCGGATCCGGCTGGGCGGAGCACGGGGTCGAGGTCGCCGCCGAGTCGATCGACAACGCCGACCTGCCCGCGGCCTACGCGAGCGCCGGCGTGGTGCTGACCGACCACCACGCCGACATGGCCCGCGAGGGCTTCGTGTCGAACCGGGTCTTCGACGTGCTCGCCGTCGGCGGCCGCCTGCTCACCGACCCGGTCGCGGGCCTCGACACCCTCGCCCCCCTGGCGGACCTGCCCGTCTGGCGCTCCCCCGACGACGTCGCGCGTCTCGCCGTCGCGCCCTGGGCCGCCTGGCCCGGGGCCGACGAGCGCCGGGCTCTGGCCGAGCGCGTCGTCCGCGAGCACTCGTTCGACGCCCGCGCGGCCACGCTGCTGAACGCTGCCCGGAGCGCCACTCGGCGGCTGCGCGGTCGCTCGTAGACTCCCCGGCGTGAACGGCCCGGCCCCCGAGATCGTCCCCGACCCGACCATCCCGCTGCCGCCCTACGAGCTGCGCATGGGCGGTCGGCACTTCAAGAAGGACCCTGCGTTCGTGAACGCCGGCGTGCGCGACGTCCGGCAGCTGCGCCAGCGCGCCGGCCTCGGCCGCCGCAAGCGCGTGCTCGACTGGGGCTGCGGCGCGGGCCGGCTCGCGGTCGGCATCAAGCACCTGCTCGGCCACGTCGAGGACTACCACGGCGTCGACGTCCAGCCGGCGCTGATCGGGTGGGCGCAGGCCCACCTGGCCGACGAGCACCACCGCTTCACCCTCGTCGACGCCCACAACGCCCGCTACAACCCCCGGGGCCGGCCGTCGTTCGACATCCCGGCCGACGACGGCAGCGTCGACGTCGTCCACGGCTACTCGGTCTTCAGCCACATGCTCGCCGACGACGTCGCGGGCTACGCCGCCACGATCCGCCGCATCCTGGCCCCCGAGGGCCGCGCCTGGCTGACCGCGTTCGTGGAGGAGGAGGTTCCCGACTGCGTCGAGAACCCCGACGACTACCTCGACCTGCGCTGGGACGGCGCCCTGCACTGCGTGCGCTACGAGCGGCACTTCTTCGAGCAGCTCATGTGGGACGCCGGCCTCGCGGTCTCCGAGTTCGTCCACGGCAAGGAGACCGACGGGCAGTCGGTCTACGTGCTGCGCCGCCGCTAGCCGCCGCTAGCCGCCGGTGAGCCCGGAGACGAAGGAGAAGTCCATCTCGTCCTTGTAGACCGAGAGCTCGATCCCGGCGGCCGTCGCGGTGATCTCGGGCCCGACCTGCCAGCCGACGTCCTTCACCGAGCCCGTCGCGGCGTCGATGGTGAGGTAGGCACCGGACTTGAAGCTGACCTCGGTGGGTCCGCCGGGCACCTTGCCCTTGCTGCCGGCCACGAGCGTGACGGTGCCGGCGCGGTAGTCGGCGGTGAGCTCGGCGAAGGCGAAGAGCATCGGCAGCGTCTCGACCGAGACCTCACCCGAGATCTTCTCGCAGTTGACCTTCATCTCGTGTCCCTCCCAGCCGAGCTTGAAGCTGATGCGGGCCAGGTCCGACGGGCACGGCCCCTCGGTCGCGACGGCCGGCTCGGCGGGGACGTCGAGCAGGTCGGCCGGCAACGGCTCGACGCAGAACTGCGCGAACTGGGCGGCCGAGGTCATCCACCGCCGCGCCTCGTCGAGGACGACGTGGTACAGCTCGCGCTCGACCTGGGCGATCGAGAGCAGCACGACCTCGTGGGCCGACTCCTCGGCCAGGTTGGCCGCCACCGCGCTGCGCAGCGTCGAGGTGGCACGCAGACGTCGTGCCGACGCGCTCTGGAGGTCGTTCATCTCCTGCACCCAGTGCCGGTGCGCCTCGGCGAGGGCCGGGCGGCAGTGGTCGTTGATGTAGCGGAACGAGCACCCGCCCTGCTCCCGCCCGGCGCAGGCGGCGTCGGCCTCTCGGACGATGCGGCCGAACGTGCCGTCCGTCCCGCCGCCCCAGAACTCGTCCCACCAGGCCTGCAGCCGGTCACGGACGCCGGCGACGTCACGCTCGAGGTCGTCGAGGTCGGGGGTGTCGATGCGCTGGCCGAGGTCGAGCAGGCCCGCTCGACGGACGAGCTCGGCCTGCGAGGCCCGGGCGTCGGCGGCGTCGAGACGACCGAGGGCGTCGTCGAGCCGGCGCTCGTGGGCCACGAGCTCGTTCGCGAGGTCGACGGTGGCGGCCTGGTAGCGGTCCTGCATCGCGACGAGCTGCGCCGGCGACTGGGCGAGGGGGAGCACCCGCAGCGCCGTGGGCCGGCCGCGGCGCAGGTCGACGCGGGTGGCGGGGTCGATGACGACCGGCGGCTGGTCGGGGGTCGAGGCGACATGGGTGCGTACCCGCGACCTCCCCGCCAGGCGGGCGGCGCGCGGCAGGCTGCCGCCGGCGCACGCCTCGACGGTGGCGAGCCCCGTGTCGGCCTCGGTCAGCACCGGGCTCGAGGCGCGGACGGCGGTGAACCACCGACGCGCCTCCTCGAGGCGTCCGGTCATGACCAGGGCCTGGCCTCGGACCGTGGCCGCGACGGCCTCGACCGGCACGCCCATCGCCGGGGTGCGGGCACGGCGCGTGCGGGCGGCGTCGAGCAGGGCGATCGCCTCGTTGGGCAGGCCCAGGGTGGTCGCGACGGCGGCCGCGTTGACCAGGTGCGTCGCCACGGTGGGCTCGAGGTCGGCGGCGCGCAGCAGCGCGGCCAGGGCGAGCCCGGGCACGCCCTCGATCACGCCGGTCGCGGCCAGGTGCTGCAGCGCGACCGGGTCGCCGTAGGCGCTCGAGGCCCGCAGGCGGCGCACGCCGTCGGCGGCGTCGCGCTGCAGCCGAGCGTCGAGCGAGGCCCGGGCCGCCGGCAGGGTGAGGGGACGCACCGGGTGCACCTGGGCGCACCGCGCCTTCATCATCTGGACGGCGAAGGTCTCGTCGGTGGCCGTGCTCGTGGCCGAGAAGCTGTCGATGGTCGTCGCGCCGGGGTCCATCACGGGCAGGGTCGGCACCGGCGTCCCCGGTGCCGGGGGCGTGGCCGGACGGGCCACCACGCGGACCGTGCCCAGCACCCGGCAGTTGTTGCGCTCGTCGCGCTCGACCACGCGACGCGTGACGTCGGCGCACACGCGGAGCGTGAGCACGCCGGCCGGTGTGGTGGCAGGTACCCGGACGACGACGGGCCGGGTCACGCGGGCGCGGCCCCGCAGGGCGGGCGTCGCGACGTGCGCCCCGGCCACCGACCGGCCGCGGACGACCAGGTCGGCCCGCACGACGGAGGCCCGGGCGGCCCGGCGCTGGGTGTTGCGCACGGTCGCCACGACCCGCAGCGAGGCGCCGGCGGTGACGACGCGGGGCGCGACCGTGCCGGCGGTGACGACCAGGTCGGGGCGCGCCGCCGCGCCGTGGGCCGGCGTGATCGCCGACGTGCCGGCGAGGGTGGCCAGCACGGTGACGACGACGGACACGACGGACACGACGGCGGGCACGACGGCGGGCACGACGGCGGGGGCGGGAGAGCCCGGCCGGCGCGAGAGGGGCTTCGACATGCAGCGGACCCTGCCGCGTCGGGGTTGCAGTCTGCTTGCTGCACGTGGCAGTCCCCCGGCCGAGGGAGCCCGCGGAGCCCGAGGAAGCCCGGGAGCCGCCGCAGCGTCAGCCGACCGACCTCGTCTGCGCCGCGATGACGCCGGCGTACCACTCGAACGAGGTCTTCGGCGTCCGGTCGAGGGTGTCGCGGTCGACGTGCACGAGCCCGTAGCGCTCGCGCAGGCCGGCCGCCCACTCGAACCCGTCGAGGAGCGACCAGGCGTAGAAGCCACGCACGTCGACGCCGCGCTCGCAGGCCATGGCCACGGCCCGCAGGTGGGCGTCGAGGTAGTCGATGCGGGGCTGGTCGTCGACGACGCCGTCGGCGTCGGGCGCGACGGCGTACGACGCCCCGCACTCGGTGACGACGATCGGCGGCAGCGCCGCGCGGAACCGCGCCCGGAACGTGATCAGCCACTCGCGCAGGGCGTCGGGGACGACGGTCCAGCCGCGGTCGGTGGTCGGGTAGCCGAGCAGCTGCAGGAACTCGAAGGGCAGCTGCGCCTCGGGCGGTGCGGCCGCGACGCGGATGGGGCTGTAGTAGTTGACGCCGTAGAAGTCGAGCGGCTGGCGGATGACCGCGAGGTCGCCCGGCTGCACCAGCTCGTCCATCAGCGGGGCGAGGTCGACGGGGTAGCGCCCCAGCAGCATCGACTCGATGAACATGCCGTTCCACAGCGAGTCGAAGAGCTTGGCGGCGCCGCTGTCGGCGGGGTCGTCGCTGGCCGGCCAGATCGGTGCGTGGTTGTTGGCGCAGCCGACCTCGCGGGCCCCGGCGGCACGCAGCGCAGCGACGCCGTGGCCGTGGCCGAGCAGGATCTGGTGGCTCACGTGGAGGGCCTCGAAGTACAACCGGACGCCGGGCGCCTGGGTGCCCTCGCCGTAGCCCTGGAGGGAGGCGACGTTGGGCTCGCTCAGCGGCACCCAGCGCGCCACGCGGTCGGCCAGGCGCGTGCCGACGACCGTGGCGTAGTCGCCGAACGCGACGGCGGTCGCGGGGTTGATCCACCCGCCGTCGTCCTCGAGCGACTGCGGCAGGTCGTGGTGGTAGAGCGTGGCCATCGGCTCGATGTCGCGGGCCAGGAGGCCGTCGACGAGCCGGTCGTAGAAGTCGAGACCGGCGGGGTTCACCGGCCCACGGCCCGACGGCAGCACCCGCGACCACGACACCGAGAAGCGGTAGCCGCGCACGCCGAGACGGGCGAGGAGGTCGAGGTCCTCCTCGAGCCGGTGGTAGTGGTCGGCGGCCACGGCGCCGTCACTGCCGTCGGCGATCGCGCCGGGACGACGGGTGAAGGTGTCCCAGATGCTCGGCCCGCGCCCGTCGTCGGCCACCGCACCCTCGACCTGGTAGGCCGCCGTCGCCGTGCCGAGCACGAAGCCCGGTGGCAGGACGGGAGGGGCGGACCGAGGTCCACCGGGCGGGGGTGACACCTGCACAATCATGCCCGTGAGTGCTGAGATCCGCCGAGGAACCGACCGCTTCGTCGACAAGCAGCCCGGACGAGTGACCCGTCACTCGTTCGCGTTCGGCGACTCCTACGACGCCGACAACCTGCGTTTCGGGCCGATGGTCTGCCACGACGACCACTTCCTGGCCGACGGCCGAGGCTTCGAGACCCACCGCCACAGCGGCCTGGTCATCGTCACCTACGTCGCGACCGGCGCGCTCGCGCACACCGGCCCCGCCGGCGAGACCACCGTGCCGGCCGGCTCGATCGCCGTCCTGCGCACCGGCGCCGGCGTCGAGCACAGCGAGGTGGCGGCGGCGCCGCAGACGCGCTTCGTGCAGGTCTGGCTGAGCGACGAGCAGCCGACGGCCGAGCCCACGTACGACGTCCTGCCCGAGGGCGTGAGCACGGTCGAGCCGCTGCCGGGTGCCCGGTTCGACGTCGTCCGGCTCGCCGACGGCGAGACCTGCACGGTGCCGCCCGCGGCCCGTGCGCACGTCTACGTCGTCCGTGGCGCGCTCCTGCGCTCCTCGCTCGCCGAGCCGATGCAGGAGGGCGACGCGTTCCGCTTCGTCGACGAGCCCGCCCGCGACCTCGCGGCCGCCGTCGCGTCCACGCTCCTCGTCTGGACCTTCGCGGGCTAGGACGGCGGGCCGACCACCGCGAGGGCGCCGGGCAGCACCTCGACGACGGCCGGCTCGAGGGCGAGTCCGGGCAGGACGCCGAGCGGCTCGCCGTCGCCGCCCACGGGCACCGGCGGTCGGGCGTCGGCGGCCACCTCGACCCGACGGCCCCGCAGCACGGTCACCTCGTCGAGGTCGACGTGGGCACCGGCGTAGACCTTCGGCAGCGAGCGCAGCAAAGCCGGCTTGGACGCCGCCTCGATGACGACGACGTCGAGCAGGCCGTCGTCGACGACGGCGCCGGGCGCGATCCTCATGCCCTTGCCGTAGTAGGCCGAGTTGGCGACCACGACCGACGCGGCGGCGTACTCGCCGGTGACGTCGTCGACCGTGACCCGGAACCGGCCGGGCCGGTAGCCGGCGATCGCCCGGACGGCGGCGTAGGGGTACTGCAACCGGCGGGGCAGCCGGTGGGCGCGGTCGACGACCTCACCGGCGCGGGCGTCGATGCCGGCGTAGACCGAGCCGGCGACCCGGCGCGGGGCGGCGCCGGGCAGGGTCCAGGAGATCAGGTCGACGCGGCGGACGTCGCCGTCGAGCAGCAGCCGCGCCAGGGCCGCGCGGTCGTCGGGCAGGCCGAGCATGCGGGCGAAGTCGTTGCCGCGCCCGGCCGGCAGGACGGCGAGCGTGCCGTCGAGCTCGGAGACCGCCCCGGCGAGCGAGGAGAGCATGCCGTCGCCGCCGACGGAGACGACGACGTCGTCGCGCTCGACCGCGGCGCGCACGAGGCCGGCCATCGCCCGCGGGCCCGGCGAGTACGTGACGTCGACGGTGGCGCCGGCGTCGCGCAGCAGCCGGGCGACCGGGACGACGGCCTCCGGCGTGGCCCCGCCGCCCGACGCCGGGTTGACCAGGAACGTGAACGAGCGGGCCATCAGGCCACCGGCACCATGATCCCGGGGTTGAGCACCCCGGTCGGGTCGAGGTCGGCCTTGACGGCGCGCAGCACCGACCCGCCGAGCTCGCCGATCTCGCGGGTGAGCCACGGCCGGTGGTCGGTGCCGACCGCGTGGTGGTGAGTGATCGTGGCGCCGGCGTCGGTCATCGCGTCGGAGGCGGCGGCCTTGGCGGCGAGCCACTGGTCGAGGGTGGCGCTCTCGTCGCCGGCGGCCTGGGCGGCGACGGTGAAGTAGAGCGAGCAGCCCGTCTCGTAGACGTGGCTGATGTGGCACAGCACGAGAGCGCCCTCGCCGAGCGAGGCCGTCAGCGCGGCCTTCACCTCGGTGTAGAGGCGCGCGCGGTTGCTCCACCAGGTGGCGGTCTCCATGGTCTCGACGAGCACGCCGACGTCGAGCATGGAGTCGCGCAGGTAGGGCGCGTCGAAGCGTCCGTGCACCCACGCCTCGCCCGGCTCGGTGCCGAGCGGCGTGCCACCGAGCCCCTCGAGCACGGCGGTGGCGGCGAGCCGCCCGGCCTCGACGGCGTCCGGCTCGCCCTCGTGGCCGGTGATCATCAGGCAGCCCGGCTCGGCCTGTCCGGACGGCCCGATGGCGTCGGGGCGGGCCAGGTTGATCGCCGTCTCGGACTCGTCGGAGAGCCGGATGACGGTGGGCAGCAGCCCGGCCTGCGCGAGCGTGCGCATGGCGTCGGCGCCGGCGTCGAACGAGGGCCACCGCCAGCCCTCGTAGGTCGTGACGGCGGGCCGCCGGCGCACCCGCACCGTGACCTCGGTGATGACGCCGAACGCCCCCTCGGAGCCGAGCACGAGCTGACGCAGGTCGGGACCGGCGGCGTTGGCCGGCGCCGACCCGAGGCGCCACTCCCCGCGCGGCGTCGCGACCCGCAACCCGACGACCAGCGCGTCGAAGCGGCCGTAGCCGGCCGAGCTCTGGCCCGAGGACCGGGTGGCGGCGAAGCCGCCGATGGTGGCGTACTCGAACGACTGCGGGAAGTGCCCGAGCGTCAGTCCCTCGGCGCCGAGCAGGGCCTCGGCCTCCGGCCCGCGCAGGCCGGGCTCGAGGACGGCGGTCATGGAGACCCGGTCGACGCTGATCAGGCGCTTGAGCCGCACCAGGTCGAGCGAGACGAGTCCGGCGAAGCCCTCGCGGCGGGCCACGAGACCGCCGGTGACCGACGTGCCGCCGCCGAAGGGCACGACGGCCACGTGGTGCTCGACGGCCCAGGCCAGCACGGCGGCGACCTCGTCGTGCGAGCCGGGCCGGACGACGGCGTCGGGGGCGTCGGCGAGGTCGCCGGCGCGGGCGCGCAGCAGGTCGGGCGTCGACTTGCCGCGGGTGCGCAGCCGGCGGGTGTCGTCGTCGGTGCGCACGTGCTCGTCGCCGAGCGTGGCGCGCAACGGAGCGAGCAGGGCGTCGGCCAGACCGGAGGGCGGCAGCGGTGCGTCGTCGAGCGCGGGTCGCTCGTGCCACGGCCGGGGCCCGAAGGCCAGCTCGACCAGCCCGCGGGCGCTGTCGGGCAGGGCGGTGGCGCGGGCCGGGTCGCCCCAGCGCGACGGGTGCATCTCGGACGGCGTGGGTCGGGTCACGTGTTACAGTGTTACACATGACGTCACTTCGTCACAACGAGTCGGCGGACTCGCCCCGCGACGCCTACCTCGACGCCGCGCGCGCCTGCCTCCTCGACGTCGGCTGGAGGCGCACCACGCTCACCGAGGTGGCCCGACGCGCCGGCGTCTCGCGCATGACGATCTACCGCACCTGGGCCGACATGCCCACGCTGCTCGGCGACCTGATGGCGCGCGAGTGGACGGCGATCGTGGCCGGCACGTCGTCCCTCGAGGGCGCGGGCCTCGTCGAGCGCATGGTCGCCACCATCCGGGCCCTGCGGGTCAACGAGCTCTTCGTGCGCATCGTCGAGGTCGACCCCGAGCTCGTGCTGCCCTACCTGCTCGCCCGGCGCGGTCGCTCGCAGGACCTGATCCTCGCCATCGCCACCGAGGCCATCACCGCCGGCCAGGCCGACGGCACGGTGCGCGCCGGCAACGCCACCGCGATCGCCCGCGGCCTCGTGCTGGCCGCCCACGGGTTCGTGCTCTCGGCCCACACGATGGTCGACGACGCCGCCAGCGAGGCCGAGCTCGACGCCGAGCTGGCCCTCGTGCTCAGCCGGGCGCTCGCGCCGTGACGATCACGCCCGGCCTGGCGGGCGCGCCGGTCGACGTCGACCTCGTCGTCGTCGGCCTCGGCGTCACGGGCGCCGGCGTGGCGCTCGACGCCGTTACCCGGGGCCTGTCCGTGCTCGCCGTCGACGCCCACGACCTCGCCTTCGGCACCTCGCGCTGGTCGTCGAAGCTGGTGCACGGCGGGCTGCGCTACCTCGCCAACGGCCAGGTCGGCGTCGCCCACGAGAGCGCGACCGAGCGCGGCGTCCTCATGGAGGTCACCGCGCCGCACCTCACGCACGCGATGCCCTACGTCGTGCCGTTCACCGCCACGACCACGCGCACGCAGCGCGCGCTCACCGGCAGCGGCCTGCGCGCCGGCGACCTCCTGCGCCGCGGCGCCCACACCTCGCCCGACACGCTGCCCAAGCCACGACGCCTGTCGGCCACCGAGATCCGGTCGCTGGCCCCCGGCCTGCGCACGGCCGGGTCGGCGGGCGGCTGGCTCTCGTGGGACGGCCGGCTCGAGGACGACGCCCGCCTGGTCACCACTCTCGCCCGCACGGCGGCGTCGTACGGCGCCCACGTGCGCACCCGCGCCCGCGTGCTGGCCGCCACCGGACGCTCGGTCACGCTGCGCGACGAGCTCACCGGCGCGACGTCCGAGGTGCGGGCGCGGGCCGTCGTCAACGCCACCGGTGTCTGGGCCGGCGACCTCGTCGACGAGGTCACGCTGCGGCCCAGCCGCGGCACCCACCTCGTGCTGCGGGCCAGCACCCTGCCGGGCCTGCGCACGGCCGTGTTCGCGCCGGTGCCGGGCGCGCTCAACCGGTTCGTGATGGTGCTGCCGCAGCCCGACGACACCCTGTACGTCGGTCTCACCGACGAGCCGGTCGAGGGCGCCGTCCCCGACGTGCCCACGCCGTCCGAGCCCGAGATCGGGTTCCTCCTCGACGTCGTCGCGGCCGCCTTCGACCGCCCGCTGCACCGCTCCGACGTCGTGGGCGCCTTCGCCGGCCTGCGCCCGCTGCTCGACACGGCCACGACCGACGGCGAGGGCTCGACCGCCGACCTGTCGCGCCGACACGCCGTCCTGACGAGCCGCAGCGGCGTCACGACCATCGTCGGCGGCAAGCTGACGACGTATCGCCGCATGGCCCAGGACACCCTCGACGCGGTCGGCCTCGGCGGCCCGTGCGTCACCGCGACGACGCCGCTGCTCGGCGCCGCACCCCGTGCCGAGCTGGCGCTGCTCGAGCAGCCCGAGCGCCTCGTGCGTCGCTTCGGCACCGACGCCGCCCTCGTGCTCGACACCGCCCGCGAGGTCACCGGCCTGCCCGACGACGACCTGCTCGCCCCCGTCGCCGACACCGTGCCGACGACCCTCGCCGAGCTCGTCTTCGCCGTCACCCACGAGGGCGCCCACGACGTCGACGACCTCCTCGACCGCCGCACCCGCACCGGGCTGGTGCCCGCCGACCGGGCCCTCGCCGTCCCGGCCGCCCGGCGCGCGCTCTCGCTCGCGCGCCCCGACCGATGACATTTGCGGGTCGACCCGGTCTGTAGCGGAGAGGCAGACTGGCACGCGAGATCGGGAGCAGACGATGACTTCGACCATCGGGGACGAGATGACCACGACCGAGAGCGGCACGACGACGGCGACCGGCGTGGCGCCGGGGGCAGAGCTCGAGGACTTCGACGGGCTGACGGCGCGCTACCAGCGCGAGCTGATGGCCCACTGCTACCGCATGAGCGGATCGGTGCACGAGGCCGAGGACCTCGTGCAGGAGACCTTCCTGCGGGCGTGGAAGGCGAGCGCGACCTTCCAGGGCCGCAGCTCGGTGCGCACCTGGCTCTACCGCATCGCCACCAACGTCTGCCTGACCAATCTCGAGGGCAAGCCCCGCCGGCCGCTCCCGGCCGGGCTCGGCACCTCCGACCAGATGGCCGGCGACGCCCTCGAGGAGAACCACGAGATCGCCTGGCTCGAGCCGGTGCCCGACGCCGCCGTCGTCGTCGCCGAGCGCGACACGCTGCGTCTGGCGTTCGTCGCCGCGCTCCAGCACCTGCCGGCCCGCCAGCGCGCGGTGCTCGTGCTCCGCGACGTGCTGCGGTGGAGCGCCAAGGAGACCGCCGAGGCCCTCGAGACCACCGTCGCTGCCGTCAACTCGGCCCTGCAGCGGGCGCACGCCCAGCTCGGCGAGCGGGCGCTGACCGAGGACACCGTCGTCGAGGACCTCGACGAGCGCCAGCAGATGCTGCTCGACCGCTACCTCGAGGCGTTCTGGGCCAAGGACATCGACACCATCGTCAGCCTGCTCAAGCACGACGCGACGTGGGACATGCCGCCCTTCACCAACTGGTACCGCGGCTCGGCCAACATCGGCGACCTCATCGGCACCAAGTGCCCCGGCGGCGTCCAGGACATGCCGATGATCCCCACCGTCGCCAACGGCCAGCCGGCGTTCGCGCTGTACATGCGCTCGCCGCAGGGCGACTTCGTGCCCTTCCACCTCCAGGTGCTGCACCTCGAGGGCGACAAGGTCCGCCACGTGACGGCGTTCTTCGAGCCGCGGCTCTTCGAGACGTTCGGGCTGCCCGACCGGCTGCCGGCCGACTACGTGCCGGCCGCGCCGGCCGCCGTGCCCGCCACGACCCCCGCCGCCGACTGAGCGCGTCGTGGACCACCCCGACCGCGGGGTCGAGCTGCTCGAACGGGCCCTGGTCTACACGCGCGCGGCACTGCTGTACGTCCGTCCCGTTCACCTGTTCCGCCCCACGCCGTGCGCCGACTGGGACCTCGACCGACTGCTCGACCACATGCACGACGCCCTCGTCGCCTTCGAGGAGGGCGCCGCCGGCGAGGTAGCGCCCGAGCCCCCGCCCCACGCGCTCGACGTCCGCGTCGCGACCCTGCAGGCCAAGGCCTGCGACCTGCTCGGCGCCTGGAGCGGGGCCCGGACGACGCTCGTCCGCGTCGGTGGCATGCCGGTGCCGACGTCCGTCGTCGTGCGGGCGGCCGCGCTCGAGATCACGGTGCACGGCTGGGACGTCGCCCAGGCCACCGGCCACCGCAGCCCGCTGCCGCCCGACCTCGCGCTGATGCTGCACCCCGTCGCGGCCGCGCTCGTCGACGACGCCGACCGCGGCCACCGGTTCGCCTTCCCCCGTCACCCGGGCAGCGATCCCGCGCCGGCCGAGCGGCTGCTGGCCTTCCTCGGCCGCGACCCGGCCGCCGGCGTGCCCGACCTGACTGGTCCACTACGTCACAGTTACGCCGTTCGGCGGACGCGGGACCTCGACGCTTCCTAACCTGTGGGTCATGGTCGCCGCCACGCCTCACGACCTCGAGGCCCCCGACGACACCCGCCTCGACGAGGCGCGTGTCCTGGTCCGTCGCGGCCGCATCGAGGCCGCCGTGGCCGAGCTGCGCCAGCTCCACGCCGTCCACCCCGAGCACGTCGACGCCGCGGCCCTGCTCCTCGAGTGCCACCTCGCGCAGGGCGACCTCGGTGCGGCGCTGACCCTCGGCACGCTGCTCGAGCACGCCGACACGGCGGCGGCCCACCACGCCCGGGCCGAGCTCGCCTCGGCGATCGGCGAGCCCGAGCTCGCCGTCGAGCGGTTCCTCGCGGCCGGGCGGGCCCACGACGTCCACGGCCTCGACCTCGCGTGGCGCGCCGGCGCCGCCCTCGCCCTCATCCGCATCGGACGGCGCGCCGAGGCGCTCGAGCTCGCACGCGACCAGCACGCCCTCGCCCTCGCGACGGGATCACCCGACGACGTCGCGCTCGCGCTCCGGGTGCTCGCCACGGCCGATCCCGGCACCGGTGTCGCGCGCCTGCGCGAGGGGCTGGCGCTGCTGACCGAGACCGACGGCCCGGACCGCCTGCGGGCCCAGCTCCAGACCGACCTCGCCGGCCTGCTCGTGCTCGGGGGCGCCACCGGCGAGGCCCTCGCGCTCCTCCGCCCGGCCGAGCTCTACGCCGGCCGCGAGGGCCTCTGGCCGCTCCAGAGCCGGGTGCGGCGACTGCTCGACCGGCTCGGCGAGGCGCCGCACCGCGCGGAGTCCGAGACGCTGTCGGTGCTCACCGCGGCCGAGCGCCGCGTCGCCGTCCTGGTGCTCGACGGGCTCACCAACCGCGAGGTCGCCGACCGTCTCGTCGTGTCGGTCAAGGCCGTCGAGGGACATCTGTCGAAGGTCTACCGCAAGCTCGGCGTCGGCTCGCGCTCGGCACTGGTGGCCTCGGTCGGGCCGCGCCAGGCGTAGCGACCCCGGGTCAGGGCCGCTCCTGCCGACTCGGCCTCCGGTTGTCGCGCACCCCGCCCTCGCGCAGGATCCGGCGCGCCTGGACCAGCTTGTAGACCCACACGGCCACGACCGTGATCACGCCGGCGTCGTCGACCAAGCCGAACGGACCGAGCACCACCTCGGGCAGCACGTCGACCGGGCTCACCAGGTAGACCAGCGCCCCCACCATGGCCACCAGGCCGCGCGGCGGCACCCGGTAGCGCCACATCACGAACACGATGACCGCGACCCCGAGCACGAACACGACGCCGACCACGACCAGCACCGCGACGATCAGGTCGGAGACGTCCATCTCCCCACCCTCCCATGCGACTCGCCGTCGATCGCGCTCAGAACTGGTGGAACCAGACGCTGAGGTCCGTGACCCCTGGGCACGTCAGGTTCATGTCGCGGTCGCGCTCGACCCACTGCCCGATGATCGCGTCGCCGCCCTGGATCACCCAGTCGGCGCCGCAGCGTGCGAGCGCCTCGTCGGACGACGTCTGCCCGGCCGCGCGCCACTCCGGGACGCCGAGCTCGAGGTCGCCGACGACGCCGGCCCACAGTGCCGGCGTGGAGTAGACGCCGATCCGGAAGCCGGCGTCGGTGTAGCCGCGGGCGATGCCGGTGACGACGGCGGCGTTGGCCGACAGGTCGCCGCTCCACGCGAAGTCGGGCACGGGCTCGACGTCGATCCACACCGCCGGGCTCGGCAGGCCGGCCTCGCGCATGGTGCGGACGTTGAACAGCGCCTGCTGGTAGCCGGCGTTGGCCAGGGCGCCCTGCTCGCTGCCGCCGTCGAACGGCCCGTCCTGGCCGTACTGCTCGACGAAGCGCGGCTCGGGGAAGGACGCGACCGCGTAGCCGGCGGCCATCAGGCCGTTCTGGCGGGCCCACGAGACCTGGTCGCGCAGGCACGGGTTCGGGTAGAACCCGGGGCCGTTGGTCAGCCCGATGATCACGTAGCGCGCCTCGGGCACCGGCATCGGCTGGCCCGACGACCGCTTCTGCGCGATGCCGAGGCCCGGCGGGCACTGCGGCCAGCTGATGTCGGCCCCGAGCAGCGGCTCGTCGGTGATCTCGATGCCCTCGACGAGGTCGGCGAGCGGGTTGCGGCTCGGCTCGGGCGACGGCGGGGGCGCCTCGGTCGCCGCCGGCGTGTCGACGTGGGTCGGCGAGGGCGGGTCGGGCGTGGCCGTCGCCGAGCCGGACGGGGTGGCCGTCGCGGCCGTCGCGGCCGTCTCGTCGTCCGACGTGGCCGAGCAGGCCGCGACGAGGCACAGCACCAGCGCCCCGACCGCCCACCTCATGGGCCCCAGGGTACGGAGCCGACCAGGGACCCGGTTCTCAGCCGGGCAGCGCGACGTAGGTCGTCTCCAGGTACTCCTCGATGCCCTCGAAGCCGCCCTCGCGGCCGAAGCCGCTGGCCTTCATGCCGCCGAACGGCGCCGCCGGGTTCGACACCAGGCCGGTGTTGACGCCGACCATGCCGAACTCGAGCGCCTCGGCGACCCGGATGGTGCGCGCCAGGTCGCGCGTGTAGACGTAGGAGGCCAGGCCGTACTCGGTGTCGTTGGCCGCGGCGATCGCCTCCTCGTCGGTGGTGAACGTCGAGATCGGCGCCACCGGCCCGAAGATCTCCTCGGTGTTGATCGCCGAGTCGGCCGGGACGTCGACCAGCACCGTCGGGGCGTAGAAGTAGCCGGGACCGTCGGGCACCGTGCCGTCGGGGCCGCCCACCAGCACCCGCGCGCCGTCGTGGACGGCGTCGGTGACCAGCTGCGAGACCGATTCGACCGCCTTCTCGTCGATCAGCGGTCCGACGTCGACGCCGTCGTCCTGACCCCGGCCGACCGTGAGCGCACCCATGCGCTCGGCCAGCTTGCGCCCGAACTCCTCCGCGACGTCGGCGTGCACCAGGAACCGGTTGGCCGACGTGCAGGCCTCGCCCATGTTGCGCATCTTGGCGACCATCGCGCCGTCGACGGCGGCGTCGAGGTCGGCGTCGGCGAACACCAGGAAGGGCGCGTTGCCGCCGAGCTCCATGCTCACCCGCTGGAGCACGTCGGCGCTCTGGCGCACCAGCACCCGGCCGACCGCGGTCGAGCCGGTGAAGCTCACCTTGCGGAGCCGGTCGTCGGCCTGCAGCGTCTCGCTCAGCTCCTTGTCGCGGGTGGTCGTGACCACGTTGAGGACGCCGTCGGGCAGGCCCGCCTCGGCCAGCAGGTCGGCGAGGTAGAGCATCGTCAGCGGCGTGCTCGACGCCGGCTTCACCACCATCGTGCACCCGGCCGCCACGGCCGGGCCGATCTTGCGGGTGCCCATCGCCAGCGGGAAGTTCCACGGCGTGACGAACAGGCACGGGCCCACGGGCTTGCGGATCGTCAGCAGCCGCGACCCGCCCGCCGGCGCCTGCATCCAGCGGCCGTGGATGCGCACGGCCTCCTCTGCGTACCACCGGAAGAACTCCGAGCCGTAGGTGACCTCGCCCTTGGCCTCGGCGACCGGCTTGCCCATCTCGAGGCTCATCAGCAGCGCGACGTCGTCGGCGCGGTCCTGCAGCAGCTGCCACGCCCGGCGCAGCACCTCGCCGCGCTCGCGCGGCGGCGTCGCCGCCCACTCGGCCTGGACGGCGACCGCGGCGTCGAGCGCCTCGACCGCCTCCCCCGCCGAGGCGTCGGCGACGGTGGCGAGCACCGACCCGTCGGCCGGGTCGACGACGTCGAAGCGGCGTCCGTCGTCGGCCTCGCGCCAGGTGCCGCCGACGTAGAGGTTGCGGTGCTCGGGCGACAGCAGGGAATCGATCCGGTCTTGTCCGCTCATGTCAAACAGCCTTCCACCCAAAGATCTCCCGCCAAAGGGGGGACACACCTTGAGTCGCGGGCGTATTCTCTTCTCAGTCGTCCTTCGGAGGGAGCACCAAGAAGACGACGAGGACCCCTCGCCGACCCCATGCGGCGGGGGGTCCGCCTGTTTTCCGATCAGTCCCAGGCCGTCGTGAGCTCGCGGTCGAGGAGGGCACCGAGCCGGCGCACCTCGTCGCGCATCGCGCGGTCGGGGCGTGGCGTGTCGGCGAGCCACGTGATCGTGACGGTGCCCTCGCGGCGGGCCCAGGTGCCGGCGACCACGCCGCCCTCGAGCACGAGGTTCGCCTTGCGCGTCACGACGTCGCGCACGGCCGGCGGGACGACGTGCCGGTCCTGGGTGCCGACGCCCATGACCCACTGGTCGTGACCGGGCAGCAGACGCACGGCAGGCGACGCCACGGCCGCCTGCAGTGCGTCGGCGTCGTCGCGGACGACGAGCGCGGCGGTGCCCTCGACGTCGACCTCGACGAGGTCGGGCGCCAGCTCGGTGAGCCAGCGGTCGAGGCGACGGCGTCCGGCGCTGAGGCCGCGCCCGAACCAGTGGTGCACGTGGTCGGGCGTCGCGGGGCCGTAGGTGCGCAGGTAGGCCGTGATCGCCCGCGGACCCGCGGCGTCGAGGTCGGGCAGGCCGGTCCAGCGCGGGTTGCGGTCGAGCCGCTGGAAGGTCGCGCGGCCGTCGCGGCGCGGCCCGAAGCAGATGTCGCCCTGCCAGGTCAGCGGCTTGACCAGCGTGCCCGCGCCGTCGTCGAAGACCGCGCGCAGGTGCCGGTAGCGGCGCTGGGCGGTCAGCGCCGCCCCGAGCTCGGCGATGGTGAGCGGCCCGTCGTCGAGCGCCTCGCGGACGGCGGCGCGGAAGTCCGGCCAGTCGTCGGGCCGCAGTCGGTAGAAGTCGACCCAGCTCTTCAGCTCCCACTGGCGCCCGGCACAGCGCAGCGCGAGGTAGGTGCCGGCGTCGGCGGGAGCCAGGTGGTGCACCGCGCCGCGGTAGGCGAACACCGAGACGACGGTGCCGTCGGCCAGCGCCCGCGCCAGCGCGCCGGGCCGCGACGCCGTCCGGCGGGTGGCCACGGCGAGCTCGGCCAGCGCGTCGTCCATCGCCGGGACGGCGCCCAGCCGGCCGACGACGTCGGCGACCGACCCCACCCCGATCGGGTCGAGCAGGTGGCGCCCGAGCCGGAAGCCCAGCGCCTGCGGCCACGTCACGGAGAACTGCGGCGAGCTCATGGGCCGAGCCTGTCAGCGATCACGGACGATCGGCGTCCGCGGACCGCACTTGTCCGGAACCGTGGCTTCCCGGGGCTCCGCGCTACTCGGGCGGCGCCGGCACCAGGAGCGTGGCCAGCTGGGTGCGCGAGCGCAGGTCGAGCTTGCGGTAGATCCGGGTCAGCGTCGCCTCGACGGTCTTGACGCTGACGAAGGTGCGCTCGGCGATCTCGCGGTTGCTGGCGCCCTCGGCGACGGCCCGCGCGATGCGGGCCTCGGTGTCGGTGAGCTGGTCGAGCAGCGGGTCGCCGGTGTCGGGGGCCCGGTCGGGGTCGAGCTCGCCGCGCACCTGGGTGGCCCAGGCCTCGGCCCGCAGCGACGTGAAGGTGTCGAGCGCCTCCTGCAGCGAGGTGCGCGCGGCGGCGACGCGACGACGGCGCCGCGCCAGGTGGGCGCGGGTGACCTGCACGCGCCCGACGTCGACGCGCAGACCGAGGTCGGCGGAGACCTTGGCCGCACGGTCGAGCACCTGCTCGGCGGCGTCGAGCTCGCCGCGGGCCACGAGCAGCTCGGCCTCGGCCCGGTCGAGCTGGGCCGAGACGCCGTCGGTGCCGCCGCGCTCCTCGCGACGGGAGATCTCGTAGCGGGCCTGGGCCAGCACCTCCTGCGCCTCGGCGGTGCGACCGAGCGCGGTGAGCGCCGAGACGAGGTCGGCCTGCCAGCGGTTGACGGTGGGATCGCTGAAGCCGCCCTCACGCTCGATCTCGCGCACCCGGTCGAGCGCGTCGTGGGCGCCCTGCGCGTCTCCCGAGCGCAGCAGCGCCTGACCCAGCACGATCAGGTTGCGTTGCAGGTAGCGGACGTCGCCGCGCTCCTCGGCCGCCTCGGCGCCCCGCGCGGCCAGGGTGCGGGCGCGGGTGAGGTCGCCGGCGACGAGCTCGGCCGTCGCGGTGACGAACCAGCCGCTGTAGGCCTCGAGGTCGAACTGCTCCCCGATCCGTGCCGCGCGGGCGGCGTACTCGAGCGCCTCGGCGCACCGTCCGGTGCGGGCGGCGACCTCGACGAGGCAGCGCAGCACGTGCAGGTGGTCCATGCCCGCCCCCCGCTCGACGTGCGCGAGCATCGACAGGTTGGCCGACCAGGCCTCGTCGAGCCGGTCGTCGTAGAAGGCGAACCGGGCCGCCATGTACTCCGGCGAGGTGTGCAGGAAGCCGGTGGGCGTGGGCCCCGACAGCTCGACGGCGCGCTCGATCGCCGAGACGTGGTCGGCCCCGGTCCAGCGTCGCGCCACCGAGAGCGTGGTGAGGCCGAGCGCCAGCTCGACCGGGTTGCCGTGCCGCTCGAGCAGGGCGACGGCGCGCTCGCACGCGCGGTGGGCGGCGTGCGGGCGCGACTCCATCAGGGCGATGCGGGCGCGCTGGAGCAGCACCTTGGCCACCAGCAGGTCGTCGTCACCGGCGTCGGCGAGGGCCGCGGTGAGCACCTCGTCGAGGACCGTGACGCCGTGCCCGGCCAGCTCGGGGATGGCGAGGCGCACGCGCACCGCCTGCGCCGGCGTCGTCGGCGCCTCGAGCACGTCGGCGAGGGCGCGCTGCACGAGGTCGACGTGGTTGCCGGGGGCGGCGGTCTCGATCGCGCTCACCAGCCACTCGACCCGTTCGGCGGCGAGCTCGACCGGGGCGCGGTCGGCGGCGAGCACGTACAGCTCGGCCGCGATCTCGCGCGCACCGGCGGTGGCGCTCTCGCGGGCGACCCGTCCGAGCTCGTGGGCGAGGTCGGCGCTGGGCCGGGGGTCGGCCAGGGCCAGGTGCCGGAGCCGGCCGGCGGCGGACGGCGACGACTCGGCCAGGCGCTCGTGCAGCGCCCCGCGGGCCGCGGCCGGGTAGAGGTCGACGATGACCTCGCGCAGCGCCGAGGGGATGAACCGGACCCCGCCGTCGGACGGCGCCAGCAGTCCGGACGTCTCGGCGCGCCGCACGTCGTCGTCGGCGGAGATGCGACCGGCCCGCTCGAGGTCGCGCACGGTCGGGCGGTGCAGCAGCGCGGCGTACAGGAGCGTCTCGCGCACCTCGGGGGGCTGCGCGCGGTACCGGTCGCGCAGCACCCGCTCGATGCTGGCCGGCCGGGGCGTCGGACCACCCATGACGACGGGGCGCTCACCGATGAGACCCGCGAGCGAGAGGGCGAGCGAGGGGATGCCGCCCGACTCGACGTGCACGCGCTGCGCGACGTCGGGCGAGAGGTCGTGCGAGCAGAGCAGCTCGATCATGTCGACGGCGTCGAGCGGCGGCACGTCGACGGGGTGGAGCTCGCTGACGTCGACCGCGGGGTCGCCGGGGTCGCCGGACCCGACCGGACCGTCGAGACCGGCGGCGGACGTCTCGTCGTCGGGGGTCAGGCCGACCGTCGCGACCACCGAGACCCGGCCGCCGAGGCGACGTCGGGCGTAGCCCACGATGGCCGAGGAGTCGGCGTCGAGCCACTGGACGTCGTCGAGGAGGAGCAGCACCGGGTGCTCGCGCGACCACTCGTCGAGCAGGGTGTGCACCGCGGCGGCGAGGTCGGAGCGGACGTCATGGGTGCGCTCGAGGCCGACCAGACCCGAGGCGACGACCTCGCGCACCTGCGGCGGCATGCCCTCGAGCAGCGGCTCCGGGCACTGGGCCAGGAGGTCGCGCAGGGCCGCGAACGGCAGGGCGGTCTCGTCGGCCGCGCCGTTGGCCCGCAGCACCTCGGCCCGCTGCTCGGTGCGGGCCCGGTGCTCGACGACGTCGAGCAGCGCGCTCTTGCCCACGCCCCGGGTACCGTGGAGCGCGACGGACTCGCCGCGGGCGAGGAGGTCGTGGACCTCCGCCAGCAGCGCGCTGCGTCCGACCATCCGAGACATGGTCTTCAGGTTAGGGGGCGCTCACCAGGCGCGGACAGTCCCGCGGAACGGGAAGGTTCCCCTCGCCCGCGCTTCGGGGCGGATGGCCGGTCACCGCGCGGCCCGGAGGAACGCCTCGATGATCGGTCCCGCGGTGCGCGAGCCCGACGCCCCCTCACCGACGAACACCGCGACGGCGAGGTCGCCCTGCGCGGCGATCATCCAGGCGTGGGTGCGGATCTGACCGCCGTCGTCGAACTCGGCGGTGCCGGTCTTGGCGATCACCTCGGGGCCGGGCAGGCCGGCCAGTGCCCGGCCGCTGCCGTCGGTGACGACGCCGCGCAGCAGGGAGCGCAGCTGCTCGGCCTCGCCCGCGGTCAGGGGCGTCGCCTCGGCGGGCACGGCGACGTCGACGCTCTGCACGAGCCTCGGGACGACGGTGCTGCCCTGCTGGATCGAGGCGATGACGGTGGCCATCACCATCGGCGAGGCCAGGATCGTGCCCTGGCCGATCATGTCGGCGGCCCGACCGGTCTCGGTGGTGGGCGGGTCGACCTGGCCGAAGTAGGCCGGGAAGCCGAGGTCGTGGTCGATGCCGAGCCCGAGCGTCGCCGCGGCGGCGGCCAGGTCGCCGTCGCGCAGACGGCCGCGCTCGGCGATGAAGGCGGTGTTGCACGAGTTGGCCATGGCCGTGCGGAACGGGATGGTGCCGGTGCCGCCTGCGGGGTAGTCGTCGTAGTTCTTGAAGTCGCGACCGTCGACGTCGATCGTGGTGGTGCAGTCGACCGGGCTGTCGGGCGTGAGACCGCGGCGCAGCAGCGCGAGCCCGCTGACGCTCTTGAAGGTCGAGCCGGGTGCGTACTGGCCGAAGGTCGCGAGGTTCTGCCCGCCGTTGCCGGGGCCGTTGGCGGCGGCCAGGATCGCACCGTCGCTCGGCCGGACGGCGACGACCGCGCTGGCCGGGCCGACGTCGGCGAGCAGCGACTCGGCCTCCGACTGCAGGCGCTCGTCGAGGGTGAGCTGCAGCGCAGCGCCCTCGCCACCGCCGGCACGGTAGAGCTCGCGCTCGCGGCCGTCGCTGCCCACCGCGTTGACGACGACGCCCTGCTCGCCCTGCAGCTGCTCGTCGTAGCGGGCCTGGAGGCCCGAGAGGCCCGCGACGTCGCCCGCCTCGTAGCGGTCGGGCTCGTCGGCGATCATCTCAGCCGTGACCGGGCCGACGGTGCCGAGGATCGGGGCCGCGAAGTCGCGGGTGGGGGCGAGCGGGGCCTCGCCGGAGATCGTGATGGCGCCCGCGATGCCGCGCACGCCCGCCGGTACCCCGCGCGGCACGTCGTCGCGGCGGAACGTGATGGCCTCGACGAAGGCCTTGGGTCCGGCGCCCTCGACCTGCGTGCGGTAGGGCCCGACGTCGACGCCGACCAGCCGGGCGAGGGCCGCGGCGGACGCACCGGCCTGTGCGGCCGGCACCTGGCTGCGGTCGATGCCGACCCGGACGACGGGCCGCTCGGTCACGAGGGCGACGCCGTTGGCACCGAGGATGTCGCCGCGGGTCGCCGCGACGCTGGTGGTGTCGAGCACCGAGTTGGCGTTGAGCGTGGGCTCGACGACCTGGTGCCCCCACGCGACCTGCCACTCGTCGTCGACCTGCTCGAGGGCGACCTCGGTCTCGTAGGCCCACGGCTCGGCGTCGCCCTCGTCGTCGTCGGAGACCAGGGGCCACGACCACGAGATCGTGGCGGCGGCCGTGTCGCCGTCGGCCTCCACCCCGCCGAGCTCGACGGCGGGTTCGAGGTCGCCCATCCCCTCGACGACGGAGGCGTAGTCGGTGGCGACGTCGGCCGGGGTGGCGTCGACGAAGACGAGGTCGTCGAAGCGACCCGACCCGAGGCCTTCGACGAGGGCGGCGGCCGTGGCCTCGGCGTCGTCGCCGGCATCGGCGGGGTCGTCGTCGCCCGTGCAGGCGACCAGGCTGGCGGCCAGCAGCACGGCGGAGGCGGCGATCAGGGGGCGGCGCATGCCGTCGGTTCTACCAGCCGGGTGGGACGATCGACGCCGGCGATCGAGCGTCGGCGGGTCAGCGGAGCAGGCCGGAGACCAGCGGCGCGAGCCCGGACGCGTGCCCCGCACGGTTGGGGTGGTAGCTCTCGTCGATCGGGTTGGAGAGGCCGTTGAGCCACTCGGGGCTGTCGCAGACAGCGTGTCCGACGAACCGGCTGGTCGGGTTGGCGAACGAGAACGACCGGGCCGACGCGGCGCTCGACAGCTTGGAGTTGAGCAGGTTGGCCGTCGCGTTGAGCCGGGCCTGCTCGGCCGGCGAGAACCAGGTGAGGGCGTTGCAGTCCTCGCCCATGAAGAGTCTCGGGTAGCCGACCACCACGACCTTGGCCTGGGGCGCTCGGGACCGGATGGCGGAGTAGAGCGTGGCGAGGCGGCCCGGGAGGGTGTTGTTGATGAACGAGTTGGCCCGGTCGACGGCGGCGTCGCAGTCGCTCGCCCAGCCCGGCTGGGCGCACTCGGTGAGCACGCTGGTGAAGCCGGCGTCGTTGCCGCCGACCGAGATCGTCACGTAGCGGGTGGACGACGACAGCGCGCTCAGCTGGCTGCTGGTGACGGTGCCGACAGTGGCCCCGGCACAGGCCTTGAAGCTCAGCGCGTAGCCGCGCTGGTTGGCGACCAGGCGCGGGTAGGCGAGGTTGGACCGCTTGCACGACGAGCCGTCGACGTAGCTGCGGGTGCCGAGCCCGGAGGCGTAGGAGTCGCCGAGGGCGACGTAGGACGGCGCGGCGGCCTGGGCCGGGGCGACGGACACGAGGGCCGGCGCCACCACGGCGGCGACGGCGGCGAGAGCGAGAGCGAGACGACGGACGAGCACCTGCGACCTCCGAGAGATGTTCCGCGTGCGGGGCACCCGATGTGACCCACGTCTCACACTCAAGCAGCCGCCGCCGACATCCGGTAGGGGCCGGCGGCGACCTGTGGACGAACGGTCAGAGAAGAGCGGCCACCAGCGGCGCGTAGCCGGAGGCGTGGCCGGCGGCGTTGGGGTGGTAGCTCTCGTCGATCGGGTTCGAGAGCCCGTTGAGCCACTCCGGGCTGTCGCAGACAGCATGTCCGACGAAAGCGTTGGTCGGGTCGGCGAACGAGAAGCCACGGGAGGCCGCGGCTGCGGCGAGCACGCCGTTGAGCTGGTCGGCGGTGGCGTTGAGCCGCGCCTGCTCCTCCGGCGAGAACCAGGTGAGCGCGTTGCAGTCCTCGCCCATGAACACCCGCGGGTAGCCGACGACGACCACCTCGGCGGACGGCGCACGGGAGGCGATGTCGGCGTAGAGACCGTCGAGCCGGCCACGCAGGGTGGTGGCGATGAAGGCCTGCGCGCCGTCGATCGCGCCGTCGCAGTCGCCGGCCCACACGGGCGTGGCGCACTCGGTGAGCACGTCGGCGAAGCCGGCGTCGTTGCCGCCGACCGAGACCGACACGTACGACGTCGAGGCGTCCAGCGCGCCGAGCTGGCCGCTGCTCACGGTGGGGATCGTCGCGCCGGCGCAGGCCTGGAAGCTCAGGGCGTAGCCGAGCTGGTTCGCGACGAGCCGCGGGTAGGCGGCGTCGGACCGCTTGCACGACGAGTCGTCGACGTAGCCACGGGTGCCGAGCCCCGAGGCATAGGAGTCGCCGAGGGCGACGTAGGACGGCGCCGCGGCCTGGGCGGGCGCGGCCGAGACCACGGCGGGCGCCACTGTGGCGGCGACGGCGGTGAGGGCGAGAGCGAGACGACGGACGAGCACCGATGACCTCCGAGAACGGGTCTGAGCGGGATTGAGGGGCGCTGCTCAGCCAAGCACCGCCGTGCGCCGTGCGGTAGCGGGCAAACCCTGGACGAGGGTCGACGGGTCGCCGTCGAGCATGTCCTGCACCCCCTTCTTGAACCCGGGGCAGTTGGCGACGTCGTGCGCGCGGCACGAGAGCGCGTGCAGCGTCATCTCCCGGCTGCGCTGCATCTCGGTCATGCGTCGGTCGAGGTCGGCGATGTGCGCCTCGAGCACCAGGTGCCGTTCCGGCGCCTCGGCGTCGAGCAGCACCCCGATCTGCTCCAGCGACATGCCGGCCGCCTGGCTCCGCAGGATGATCGCGACGCGCACGAGCTCGTCGCGGCCGTAGCGACGGCGTCCGCCACCGTCGCGCTCGGGGGCCAGCAGGCCGACGTCCTCCCAGTGCCGCAGCACGTGCGTCGCGAGTCCGAACCGGCTCGCCAGGTCTCCGATGCTCATGGGACTTGACTTCATGTCCACATGAACTCACATCCTGATGTTGAGAACAAGTCGCAAGAAGGAGAGAACTCATGGACGAGTACGACGTGGTGGTCGTCGGCGGCGGACCCGCCGGCCTGCAGGCCGCCCTCACGCTGGGCCGCATGCACCGGAGCGTGCTGCTGCTCGACGCCGGTTGCTACCGCAACGACCCGGCCGACCTGATGCACAACTTCATCACCCACGACGGCCGGCCGCCGGCCGAGCTGCGCGCGATGGCCCGTGCCGAGCTCGCGACGTACGCGACCGTCGAGGTCCGCGACAGCGCCGCCCTGTCGGTGCAGCCGGACGGCGAGCACTACTCGGTCGGCACCGAGACCGGGCCGGTCGGCGCCCGACGCGTCGTGCTGGCCACCGGCGTCCGCGACACCCTGCCCGACAAGCCCGGGCTCGCCGGGCTCTTCGGCACCGTCGCGGCGCACTGCCCGTTCTGCCACGGCCACGAGTACGCCGGCACCCCGGTCGGCGTCCTCGGCAGCCACGCCCACGTCGGTCGCGTCGCGGCGATGCTCGCGCCGATCGCCTCCGAGATCGTGGTGCTCGCCGACGGCGGCGAGCTCGACGACGCCAACCGCGCCCAGCTCGCCTCGATCGGGGCGTCGGTGCGCGACGAGGTCGTGGCCGGGTTCTGCCCGACGTCGCTCGGCGCCCGGGCCACCTTCGCCGACGGTCCGGACGTCGAGCTCGGCGGCGTGATGGTCGGCACCACCTTCGAGCAGTCGGCGCCGTTCGCCGCCGACCTCGGACTCACGCTGCTCGCCTCGGGCTGCATCGAGGTCGACGCCTTCGCCCGCACGTCGCGGCCCGGCGTCTACGCCGCCGGCGACCTGGCCCACACCGCCCAGCTCCCGATGCCGATGGCCTCGGTGCTCGGCGCGGCGGCGGCCGGTCAGTCGGCCGCCATCGCCTGTGTCGCCGACCTGCTCGAGCTCGACCACGGCGTCCTCGCGCCGGCGTAGGTCGACGGCGGTCTCGAGGCTCGTCGCCGGGGCTCCTCGCACCTCGACCGGCGTCGAGAGCGGTCGAGGTGCGCGCGCAGCGAGCCTCGAGACCTCAGTCGTCGTCGCGGTTCTTCTTGTGCCGCGGCTTCTTCTCGCGGGCCGGCGGGCCGTCGTCGGCGCCGGAGCGCGGTGCCCGCGCGCCGCCGCCGCGGGGGCCGCGGTCCTCGGAGAGCTCGATCAGCTTGCCGCTGATGCGGGTGTTCTCGAGCCGCTTCCAGACGTCGGGGCTGAGGTCGGCGGGCAGCTCGACGATCGAGAAGTCGGGGTTGATCTTGATGGCGCCGAAATCGCCGCGCGACAGGCCGCCCTCGTTGGCGATGGCTCCGACGATCTGGCGCGGCTCGACCTTGTGACGCTTGCCGACCTGGATCTTGTAGGCCTTCATCGCCTTGTCGCTGGCGTGCCGCGGACGACGCTGGCCACGGTCGAAGCGGTCCTCGCCGCGGCCGGGGCGCTCGGTGCGCGCGGCCTTGTCGGTGAAGGTCGGACGGGCCCGCTCGGCGGCGGGGTCGAGCAGCAGCGGGGTGTCGCCCTGGGCGACGATGGCCAGCGCGGCGGCGACGTCGACCTCGGGCACGTCGTGGTTGCGCACGTAGTGGCCGATGATGTCGCGGAAGGCCTCGACGCGCTCGCCCTGGCCGAGGGCGGCGGTGATGGCGTCGTCGAAGCGGGCGAGGCGGGTGGCGTTGACGGCGTCGACGTCGGGCAGGCGCATCTCGGTGAGCGACTGCCGGGTGGCCTTCTCGATGTGCTTGAGCAGGTAGCGCTCGCGCGGGGTGACGAACGAGATCGCGTCGCCCGAGCGACCCGCCCGGCCCGTGCGGCCGATGCGGTGCACGTAGGACTCGGTGTCGGTGGGGATGTCGAAGTTGACGACGTGGCTGATGCGCTCGACGTCGAGGCCGCGCGCGGCGACGTCGGTGGCCACGAGGATGTCGAGCTTGCCCGACTTGAGCTGGTTGACCGTGCGCTCGCGTTGCGCCTGGGCGACGTCGCCGTTGATCGCCATCGCCGAGAACCCGCGGGCGCGGAGCTTCTCGGCGAGGGTCTCGGTCTCGTTCTTGGTGCGGACGAAGACGATCATGCCCTCGAAGTTCTCGACCTCGAGGATGCGCGTGAGGGCGTCGGCCTTCTGCGGGTAGCCGACGATCAGGTAGCGCTGGGTGATGTTCGAGGCCGTCGCCGTCTTGTTCTTGACGGTGATCTCGACCGGGTCGTTCAGGTACTTCTTCGACAGCCGGCGGATCTGCGCCGGCATCGTGGCGCTGAACAGCGCGACCTGCTTGTCGTCGGGGGTGTCGGCGAGGATCGTCTCGACGTCCTCGGCGAAGCCCATGTTGAGCATCTCGTCGGCCTCGTCGAGCACGAGGAACCGCAGCTCCGACAGGTCGAGCGTGCCCTTGTCGAGGTGGTCCATGATGCGGCCGGGCGTGCCAACGACGATGTGCACGCCGCGGCGCAGCGCGCTCAGCTGGACGCCGTAGGCCTGGCCGCCGTAGACGGGCAGCACGTGCACGCCGCGGGTGCCGGAGGCGTACTTCTGGAACGCCTCGCACACCTGCAGTGCGAGCTCACGCGTGGGCGCCAGCACCAGCGCCTGCGGCGTCTTCTGCTTCACGTCGAGCCGGTCGAGGATCGGCAGCGCGAACGCCGCCGTCTTGCCGGTGCCGGTCTGCGCGAGGCCGACGACGTCGCGGCCCTGCAGCAGGGTCGGGATGGTCTCGGCCTGGATGGACGACGGACTCTCGTACCCGACGTCCTTGAGGGCCTTGAGCACGGCGTCGCCGAGCCCGAGGGCGGCGAAGGTGGGGGGCGCGTCGGTCACGTCGGTCTGGTCCTGCTCGTCATTCACCCGACAACGGTAGTGGTTGTGGCTTGTACCACCCCAATGCGCGACGCGGTGGGGTGGGTCACGATCCGGCACGCCCTCCGTACGCTGGCTACGTGCGGACGATCCTCAACATCATCTGGCTGGTGCTCTGCGGCTTCTGGATGGCCGTCGGCTACGCGATCGCGGGCATCGTCTGCTGCATCCTGATCGTCACGATCCCGTTCGGGCTGGCCTCGTTCCGCATCGCCAACTACGCCCTGTGGCCGTTCGGGCGCGACGTCGTCGAGCGCCCCGACGCCGGGGCTCCGTCGGCCGTCGGCAACGTGATCTGGTTCGTCTTCGCCGGGCTGTGGCTCGCGATCGGGCACGTGGTCACCGGCATCGCCCTGTGCCTCACGATCATCGGCGTCCCGCTCGGCATCGCCAGCTTCAAGATGATCCCGATCTCGCTGCTGCCGCTCGGACGCGAGATCGTGCCGGCCCGATAGGGGTTTCGCGCCCTCACTCCACCGTGACCGACTTGGCCAGGTTGCGCGGCTTGTCGACGTCGAGGCCGAGGTGGGTGGCGGCGTGCAGGGCCAGCAGCTGCAGCGGGATCGTCATCAGGATCGGGTCGAGCTCGCGCTCCGAGCGTGGGACGTCGATGCGCGTGCACGCGCCGCGCTCGAGCTCGCCGAGGTCGACCTCGGCGTGCGTGACGACGACGAGCGGCCCGCCGCGGGCGCTGATCTCGTGCAGGGCGGCGACGTTGCGCTCGGTCAGCTCGTCGGCCGGCACGATCGCGACCGTGGGGACGTCGGGCGAGACGAGCGCGAGCGGGCCGTGCTTGAGCTCGGAGGTCGGGTACGCCTCGGCGTGGCGGTAGGTGACCTCCTTGAACTTCTGCGCACCCTCGCGCGCGACCGGGTAGCCACGCACGCGTCCGACGAAGAACAGGCTGTCGGCGGCGGCGAGCCGGTGGGCGACGTCGACGAGGGCGTCGGAGTCGTCGAGCACCTGCTGCACGAGGCCGGGCAGGGCCTGCAGGCCGGCGACGAGCCGCTTGCCCTCGGCCACCGACAGGTCGCGCACGCGGCCGAGCTGCAGGGCGAGCAGCACGAAGCCGAGGTACATGGTGGTCAGGGCCTTGGTCGAGGCGACGGCGACCTCGGGGCCGGCGTGCAGGTAGATGCCGCCGTCGACCTCGCGGGCGATAGCGCTGCCGACGACGTTGACCAGCCCGACGACGCGACCGCCCTTGCGGCGGATCTCCTGGACGGCGAGCAGGGTGTCGATGGTCTCGCCCGACTGGCTGACGGCCACGTAGAGGGTGTCGGGCTCGATGACCGGGTTGCGGTAGCGGAACTCCGAGGCGGCTTCGGCGTCGGCGGGGATGCGGGCGAGCTCCTCGACGAGCGAGGCGCCCATCTGGCCGACGTAGAACGCCGACCCGCAGCCGAGGACCTTGACCCGCCGGATCGCCCGCGTCTCGCGCGGCTCGAGGTTGAGCCCGCCGAGGTGGGCGGTGCCGAACCGCTCGTCGAGGCGGCCGCGCAGCACGCGCTCGGCGGCGGCCGGCTGGTCGAGGAGCTCGCGGTGCATGTGGTCGTCGCCGTCGACGTCGTAGGACGACGGGTCGACGTCGACCTCGGTGGCCGCCCGCGGGGCGTGGGTGAGGTCGGCGCGGTAGGTGGTGAACCCGGCCGCCGTGACGGTCGCGATCTCGCCGTCCTCGAGGTGCGCGACCGTCGTGGTGTAGCGCACCAGCGCCGCGAGGTCGGAGGCCACGTGCATCTCGTGGTCGCCGACGCCGATGATGAGCGGGCTGCCGTGACGCGCGACGACGATCCGGTCGGGGACGTCGGCGTGCACGACCGCCAGGCCGTAGGTGCCGTCGATGCGGGCCAGGGCCTCGGCGACCTTCTCCTCGAGGGTCTCGGCCCCGGAGCGGCCGATGAGGTGGGCGACCACCTCGGTGTCGGTGTCGGAGGCCAGCTCGACGCCGTCGGCCGTCAGCTCGGCGCGCAGTGCGGCGGCGTTGTCGAGGATGCCGTTGTGGACGACGGCGACCCGGCCCGTCGCGTCGACGTGCGGGTGGGCGTTGGCGTCGGTGGCCGGGCCGTGGGTCGCCCACCGCGTGTGGCCGATGCCGGCCCGGCCGCCGAACCGCCTGGGCATCGCCTCCTGCAGGTCGCGGACCCGTCCGGCGCGCCGCGCCACCTTGAGGCCGGACGGTGCCAGCACCGCGACGCCTGCGGAGTCGTAGCCGCGGTGCTCGAGGCGGCTCAGGCCCTCGAGCAGCAGCGGGGCCGCGTCGAGCCGTCCGATGTATCCGACGATGCCGCACATGTGATCAGCCTTCTTCTATCCGTAGACCAGGCGGCGCAACTGCCGCTCGGAGAGGGGTGGTGCCGCGACGACGCGCTCGGCGAGCTCGTCGGCGATCCGGGCGAAGATCTCGGGGTTCTTGGCGCCGTAGGTCTTCAGCTCGCCGTGCCGACGACGCACGTAGGCCTCCACCGGCTCGGCGTGGAAGGCGACGACGTCGTCGACCACCCGGGCCGCCTCGGACGCCGTCAACCCGGTCGTCGCGACCAGATGGGCCACGAGGTCGGGATCGGCAGGCACGGCTGCGATCGTCGTTCTGCGGCCAGCGAATCGCAAGTTCCTGCCCGAATCCGGGCAGGAAAGAGACTGCCGCAGGCGCGAGATGCAACGCACATAGTGAAGTAAACTCACTACATGCCGGTCGACGTCGCCACCGCCGCCCTCGACCGCCTGCTCGAGCTCACCGTCGTGCTCGGCCGGGACATGTCCGGCCACCTGGCCGGCCAGGGGCTCACCGAGTCGCGCGCCCACCTGCTCTTCGTGCTGCACGGCACCGGGCCGACCACGCAGCGCGCCCTGGCCGACGCCCTCGACGTCACGCCGCGCACCGTCACCGGCCTGGTCGACGGCCTCGAGGCGAGCGGCCACATCACCCGCGAACCGCACCCGACCGACCGCCGAGCCACCCTGGTCACGCCCACCCCGGCCGGCGCGGCCGCAGCGCGGGCCCTGGCCGAGGGCCGGGTCGAGCTCGCCCGGGCCCTGTTCGCCGACTGGCGCCCGGACGACGTCGAGCGCCTGACCGCCGGCCTCGACGCCGTCCTCTCCCGGGTCCAGACGTTGGTCGAGGAGTCGTCGTGACGCGCGTCCGGCGGCTCGTGCGCCTCGCCGTCGCCACCGAGCTGCGGGTCTACGGCGGCCTCGTGCGCCTGCTCGGACGACGCCCCGACGTGCCCCACGGCGCCGAGCCGCTGCGCTACGTCGGCGCCGTGTCGGTGCTGCTGTGGGCGTTCACCGTGGTCTCGGCGGTCGAGCTGGTGGCGTTGCACCTCGTCATCCCGTGGCACGCGGTGCGCGTCGGCGCCGACGTCCTCGGCGTCTGGGGCGTGGTCTGGTGCCTCGGGTTCACCGGCTGCCACTACGTCTACCCGCACCTCGCGACCGACGACGGGCTCCGCCTGCGGGCCCAGCGTCGCGAGCCCGCGCTCGTCGTCCCATGGGAGGCGATCGACGCCGTCCGCACCCGGGAGAGGAGCCTCGATTCGGGCGGGGCCGTGCAGGTCGACGACCGCACCGCCTCCATCGCCGTCGGCAAGCGCACGAGCCTCGACCTGGTGCTCCGCCGACCGCTCGCGGTCGTGGTCGGCGATGTGACGCACGAGGTCGACGAGGTGCGTGTGTACGTCGACGACCCGCGGGACGTGGCCGCTCGGGTCCGCCTGCAGATCGCGGGTGGAGCGCCACCACGGTCCTGACCACCCACAGGGGTGGTCGGGTGGGGCGCGAGCACCCTGAATGGGGCTCACTGGCATTTCGAGTGGGGGTGGGCTATCTTTGGTGAACAGAAGGTGAACAGGAGGTGTCCCATGACCGACGATCGAACCAACCAGCTGGAGATGCGCTGGGTCCCGGTGAGCGACGAGGCAGGACGCACGCGCATGGAGGCGGTCTGGATCGTCCCGACCGAGTCCGCGGGCATCAGCCACGCCGCCTGACCGACCCTCACGACCTGCGCGGGAGCCGCCGTCCGACCCGGACGGCGGCTCCTGCCAATTCGCACACCTCGCCCGGGAACAAAACGGACCGCGGTCCGTTATGGTGCTTGAGAGTTCAACCACCTACTTCCGCGAGGAGCACCCCATGTCCGAGTTCGACGCCGCCACCACCGCCATCGCCGACATCACCGGCGACTACACCATCGACCCGTCGCACAGCCGCATCGGCTTCCAGGCCCGCCACGCGATGGTCACCAAGGTCCGCGGCAACTTCGACGAGTTCAGCGGCACCGCGCACATCGACACCGCCACCCCGGCCAACTCCAAGGTCGACCTGACCATCACCGCCGCCAGCGTGAAGACCGGCAGCCCCGACCGCGACGGCCACCTGCAGAGCAACGACTTCTTCGGCGCCGAGGAGAACCCGCAGATCACCTTCGTCTCCACCGAGGTCGAGCGCGACGGCTCCGAGTGGACCATCACCGGCGACCTGACCATCAAGGGCACCACCAACCCGGTCACCGTGGTCTTCGAGGAGATCGGCTCCTCGCAGGACCCGTTCGGCAACACCCGCGTGGGCTTCGAGGGTGGCGTCACCGTCAAGCGCAGCGACTGGAACCTGAACTTCAACGCCGCCCTCGAGACCGGCGGCGTGCTGGTCTCGGAGAAGGTCAAGCTCGAGTTCGACATCTCGGCGATCCGCAACGCCTGACCGCCGGCCACACCACGAGGGGCCGCGATAAAACATCGCGGCCCCTCGTGCGTCGGTGCCACCATCCACGGCGTGGACGACGTGCACCTGCCTGACGGCCTGACCCACCGTCCCCTCGCCGAGAGCGACGCGACAGCGGTCTACGAGACGATCGCGGCGCAGGAGCGCGCCGACATCGGCACGGTCGAGATCGAGGCCGCCGACATCGTCGGCGAGTGGGCGCGGCCCGGCTTCGACGTCGCCGCCCAGACCGTCGGGGTCTTCGACGGCGACACGATGGTCGGCTACGCCGAGTTCTCGGCGCCCGACCGCAGCGACGTCGCCGTCGTCCCCGCCGCGCGCGGTCGCGGCATCGGCACCTGGCTCTCGGCCTGGGTGCGCGACCTCGCCCGCTCCCGCGGGGCCACCGAGGTCGGCGCCGCCGTGCCCGAGGGCTCGCCCGGCGACCGGCTGCTGACCGAGCTCGGCTACCACGTGCGCTGGACGTCGTGGGTGCTCAAGCTGCCGGCCGGGGCGAGCATCACCGAACGCCCGCTGCCCGACGGCTACGTCGTGCGCGAGGCGACGTCCGACGAGCTGCCCGCGGCGCACACCGTGCTCGAGGACGCCTTTCTGGAGTGGTCGAGGCGCGAGCGCGAGACGTTCGCCGACTTCACCGCCGTCGTGCTCGAGCGCCCCGGGTTCGAGCCCTGGCACCTGCGGGTCGTGCTCGACCCGGACGGCGCCGTGGTCGCCGTGGCCGTGGTGCAGATGTTCTTCACCGACTCCGCCGCCGACACCGAGGCCTACATCTCGCGCCTCGCCACCCGCCGCGACCAGCGCGGTCGCGGACTCGCCCAGGCGCTCATGGTCGACACGTTCGCAACCGCGCGCGCCCGCGGCGCCGTCACCTGCGGGCTGTCGACCGACAGCCGCACCGGCGCCCTCGGGCTCTACGAGAAGGTCGGCATGCGGGCGACGTCGACCTGGGTCAACCGGGCGATCGCGCTCTGAACCTCCCCGCGGGGCGGGCGCCGGCCGCCCCTAGGCTCCTCGCGCGGTGGCGACCCACGCCCCGCAGGACGGAGCGGCATGACGGACGCGTCACCCACGAGCGCACTGGCCCGCGGCGGCGACGCGCTCGTCGTCGCGCTGCTGGGCCTCGCGGTCACGGTGGGACGCGGGTCGTGGCCCGGCGCCGCCCTGGTCGTCGCGGGCGGGCTGCTCGCCTTCGCCGCCGCGCAGCGACGGTCTTGGCTCGCGGTGGCCGGCCACTGGCTCGGCACCTCCGCGCTCGTCAACGGGGCCCTGCTCGACTTCCCCGACGACGTCCGGCGCTGGGGCCTGGTGGCGCCCGTCGGGCTCCTCCTGTACGCGTTGCAGCTGCGGCCGGCCCGCGAGCCGCGCCCGCTGCCCGCGCGCCGACGGGTCCAGGAGCACGAGGTGGCGCGCAGCAGTCGCCGACCGGCCGGGCGCCGGTCGGAGGTGCGGGCCCGCTCGTGGTCGGTCGCGCGGTACCGACGTCGACCCAATCGGGTCTACGCCGCTCTGGCCGGGCTGTGCCTGACCGGCGTCTGCCTCGCCGGCGTCGCACTCGTCCACGGCCGCCTCCTGGGCGCACTGGCGTGCGTCGTGGGCGTGGCGCTGTTCGTGGCCGCCCTCGGCCTCCGCGGGCCGTTCGGAGTCCTCCCGGGCATCGCCGGCACCGTCGTGGTCTTCCAGGCCGGGCTGTTCGGACGGTTCGCCGACCTGGCCGGCATCCTAATCGTCGTCACGTCGGTGCTGGTGGTGCTTGACCTCTACGGGCGGCGCGACGACGAACCGCGCTGAGGTGGCCTCAGCAGTCGAACGTCGCCTGCACGTCGACCGAGTCGGTGGTGCCGATCATGCCGGCGGGCGCGTCGACCGTTGCGCCGCTGCCGTCCTCGGCGACCTCGACCGAGCCCTCGCCGGGCGTGACGGTGTACGACTCGGTGTCGCTGATCAGCAGCAGCACCGACGGCGCGTCGAAGCCGTTGCCGGTCGAGAGCAGCGTGAGCACCATCCCGTCCTTGCTGGTCTGGTAGCTCGCCGGCGGCGCGACGCCACCGGACTCGGCGGTGCTGACGGTGCCGTTGCCCGACCACGAGGCCTCGACCGCACCGGAGAGGGTGACCTCGGCGTCGCAGTCCTCGCCCTGCAGCGCCGGCAGGTCGCCGCCGTCGACGGTGTCCCCGCCTCCCCCGCCGCTGCTGTCTCCCCCGTCACCGTCGTCGCCACCGCAACCGGTCAGCGAGAGGGCGAGCAGCAGCGCGGGGACGACGAGCAACGGGCTTCGGCGGGTCATGCCGGCATCGTCGCGCTCGGCCCTTCGGGAACCGTGACGGAAACCTGAGGGAGACTGGGCCCATGGGTGAGGTCTTCGCGGGGCGTTACGAGCTGTTCGACCCCGTGGCCACCGGCGGCATGGGGACGATCTGGCGGGTGCACGACCGTCACGACGGCGAGGTCAAGGCGGCCAAGATCCTGCGGCAGTCCGACGCCGCCTCGCTGCTGCGCTTCGTGCGCGAGCAGTCGATGCGCATCGACCACACCCACGTGGTGACGCCGATGTCGTGGGCCGGCATGGACGACCGCGTGCTGTTCACCATGCCCCTGGTGCGGGGCGGGTCGGTCGCCGACCTGCTGCGCGAGCGCGGCGCCCTGCCGGTGCGCTGGGTCGTCGAGCTGACCGACCAGCTGCTGCGGGCCCTCGAGGCCGTGCACGCGGCCGGCATCGTGCACCGCGACGTCAAGCCCGGCAACCTGCTCCTCGAGCCGACCGGCACCGGCCGCCCGCACCTGCGCCTGACCGACTTCGGCATCGCCGCGCCGGTCGACGAGCCGCGCATGACGCGGGGCTCGGAGGCCATCGGCACGCCCGGCTACATGCCGCCCGAGCAGTGGCACGGGGCCGACCCCGACCCGCGCGCCGACGTCTACGCCGTCGGCCGGGTGGCGCTGGCGATGCTGCTCGGTCGGCAACCGGGCGACGAGGACCTCGCCGCCCTGCGCACCGACGACCCGGCGCGCGGCCTGCTGCTCGACGTCGTCGCCGAGGCCACTCGCGCGGCGCCGGCCGATCGACCCGCCGACGCGACAGCCCTGCGGCAACGGCTCACCGCGTCGGGCCTGCTCTCGCTGCCGCCCGTGCCCGGCGAGCCGGGGGTCTCGGTGCCCGACCGGTTCACCGCCATCGAGGCGCCGACGGTCGCCGACCTGCCGGCCACGACCGGGCCGGCCCCGCGCACCGTGGCGTTCGCGCCGGGCGCGGCGGCGCCGCGCGCCGAGGTCGCATGGTCGCGCCCGTCGGCCGTGCCCGGGGTGGTGCTGGTGGCGCTGGGCGTGCTCGGCCTCGTCGTGGCGGCCTGGCTGCTGGTCGGGTAGGCCTCAGGCCGGGCGTCGTCGCCTCAGCAGGACGACGCCCGCCGCGAGGGAGACCAGGCTGAGCGCACCGACGACCAGGCCCGACGTCCGACGGGTCGCGTCGCCGCTGGAGCCGCCGCCCGAACCGCCCTCGGCCGCCACCGGGGCGTCGCCGACGACGGCGGAGAGCTCGTCGTCGCCGACGAGGTAGGGCGTCGACGGGTCGTAGCCGGCGGGCGCCTCCTCGTTGCCGCCGGGGGCGGAGACGATGCGGCGGAACTCCGGAGCGGGACCGGGCTCGCCGGTCACCTCGACGCTCACCTCGACCGGGATCTCGACCGCCTCGCGGTCGTCGGGCGCGGGCTGGGCGACGATCGAGAAGAAGTAGTCGCCCGGCACCGTGACCGCGAGGGCGCCGTCGAAGCGGGCGAGGTAGGCGACGGCCGGGAGACCGGTGTAGAGGGTGTCGCCCTCGCTGCCGTAGTAGCCGCTCTCGTCGACGTCGCCGACGCCGCCACTGAACGTGTTGTGCATGGGGTCGAAGGTGCCGAGGTCGACCGACGGGGAGCTGTCGAGGTCGTCCTGCGGGGGCAGGTCGACGCGCACCGAGAAGCGCTGGCCCCAGCCCAGCCGCACGCGGTAGAGGCGCTCGGTGCCTTCGGGGACCGTGCCGGCGTAGGTGCCCGTGCCGACGGTCGGGGCGTCCTCGAACGACGCAGCGCCGGAGAGCTCCTCCGGCTCGCCCGGCTCGGGCACCACGGGCACTGGGGCGCCGTCGTAGGCGGGGAGGTCGCCCTCGGGGCTGACGACCGGAGCCTCCTCGACGATGCGCAACGTGTAGGGCAGATCGCCCTCGAGGCTGCTCGAGGAGCGGTTGACCTCGATCGCGAGCACGGGCGCGGTCTGGCACGGGCTGGTCTCGCCGAAGGTGCTCGACGCGACCAGGACGATCGCGCCGAACGCCGTGCCGGGCGTCGTGGAGTCGGAGCCGACCGCGTCGGAGCCACAGGCGTCGCCGGCGGACGTCGCGGCGACGACCTGGATCGTGTCGCTCGAGGTCTCCTCGGACACCCCGGTCACCGAGACCAGCACCGTGCTGTTCTCGATGCGCCGCGCGTAGCTGTACTGGTGGGCGTTGGCCTTCGGCGCTCCCGGGCCCGACAGCGTGTTGGACCACAACCCGGCGGTGAGCGGCGTCGGCTCGGCCGGGTTGTTGCTCGTCGCGGCCGGGGTGCCGCCCAGGGTGGTGGACGACGTGCTGCCGGGCGCGGTGTCGCCGGCGTCGGTGGCGTCGGCCGCGGCGGCCACCGGCGCCAGGGCCAGCGTCCCCGCGAGCACCATCGCTATCCTGCGCCACATCACGGGCGGACCTTACCCAGCGCCGGGCCGCCGCACGCTGCGAGCCCGACGGTGTGACCCTTGACTCATCAATTGACTAAGTGATTAGATCACTTGCGTGACCGCGACCACACCCTCGACCTCCGAGCGCATCGCCGACGGCATCGTCGACCTCATCCGTGCCGACGGGCTGCGCCCGGGCGACCCGTTGCTGTCCTCGCGCGAGCTCGCCAAGCGGTTCGACGTCACCACCCCCACGCTGCGCGAGGCGCTGCGCCGCCTCGAGGCCACCGACGTCATCGTCTTCCGCCACGGATCCGGCACCTACGTCGGCGAGGGCGTCGTCCGCCGGCTGATGGCCAACCCGCACGGCGCGGCCCCCGACGCCCGCTCGGTGCTCGAGCTCGTCGAGGCGCGCCTGCTGCTCGAGCCGCCGATCGCCGCGCAGGCCGCCGCCCGCCGCGACGACGACCACCTCGCCGCGCTCGACGCCGCCACGGCCAACGCCCTCCAGCCCCAGCGCGGCGACGAGCGGCCGGCCGTGCACTTCCACGTCGCGCTGGCCGCGGCCACGGGCAACGCGCTGGTGTGCGAGACCGTCGAGGCACTGCTGCGCACCCGCTCGAGCGACCAGGTCGCCATCCGCCGGCAGTACGCCGACCGCGAGCGCGACCACGCCGAGCACCTGCTCATCCTCGACGCCGTCCGCGGTCGCGACACCGCGGCCGCGCGCGACCTCACCCGCACGCACCTCACCGCCATCCACGACTCGATCAGCGAGGCCCTGTCATGACCGGCGTGACCTACCGACTCTCGGAGATGACCACCGACGACGCCGCCGCGGCCGTCGCGCGCGGCACCGTCGTCCTGCTGCCGGTCGGGGCGCTCGAGCAGCACGGCCCCGGCCTGCCGCTGGGCACCGACCAGATCCGCGCCGACGCGCTGGTCGAGCGCGTCGCGGCCGAGCTGCCCGACGCCGTCGTGATCGGCCCGCCGGTGCCCGTCGGCGTCTCGCCGCACCACACCGCCTTCGCCGGCACCGTCACGCTGCGCCCCGCGACGTTCGTCGCCGTGCTGCGCGAGTACGTCGACAGCCTCGCCCACCACGGCTGGCGGCGCTTCCTCGTCGTCACCGGCCACGGCGGCAACAACGCCGCGCTCGGCGTCCTGGCCCAGGAGCTCATGGCCGACCGCCCCGAGCTCGAGCTCGCGTGGGCACCCGTCACGGCGTCCGCCCCCGGCGCCGTCGCCGACCTCGACCGCGCCGAGGTCACCGGCCACAGCGGCGAGGCCGAGACCGCGCAGATGCTGCACGTGGCACCCCACCTCGTGCGCTCCGACCTGCTCGAGCCCGGCACCACCACGCTCGACCAGCTCGACCCGGTCCCCCGCCTCGCCCGCCACGCCGGGCCACCCACGCTGGCCGTCACCTACGACCGCCTCTCGGCCAACGGGGTGCTCGGCGACCCCCGCACCGCCACCGCCGACGCCGGCCGCGCGATCTACGACGAGGCCACCCAGCGCCTCGTGTCGTTCCTCAAGGAGTGGCGCGACGCGTAGGCGTCGCCCCCTTCCCGATCTCGAGGCTCGCTCCGCTCGCACCTCGATCACCGTCGCCCGATCTCGAGGCTCGCTCCGCTCGCACCTCGATCACCGTCCACGACCCCTGCTCGGAGGTACCCGTGCTGATCCGTCATGCCCTGCCCGCCGTCCTGGCGCCGCTGCTCCTGCTCGCGCCCGCCGTCCCCGTCTCCGGGACGCCGGCCGCCGACCGCCCGCCGCCGAAGCCCCGGCCCACGACGTGCGACCGGCCGGTCGAGCAGGCCGGCGGCACCTCGGCGCTGCACGAGATCGAGGTCGGTGGCCTCGAGCGCACCTACATCCTCCGGCTGCCCGACGGCTACGAGCAGCGCGACGACTGGCCGCTGATCGTCGCCTTCCACGGCCGCGGCAGCACCGGCGTCGAGGTCGAGGGCTACTCCGAGCTGTCGCGCCTGCCGGCCGTCGTCGCCTACCCCGACGGCGCCATCGGCACCGGCAGCGGGTACCGGCAGGCCTGGCAGGGCGCGCCCTACCAGCCGCCCGGGGTCGACGACGTCGCCTTCACCGAAGCGCTGCTCGACGACATCCAGGCGACACACTGTGTGGCCGAGTCGCAGACGTTCGCCACCGGCAAGTCGAACGGCGGCGGCCTGGTCGCGCTCCTCGCCTGCCGCCTGCCCGACCGCTTCGCCGCCGTCGCGCCCGTGGCCGCGGCCTACTACCCCGGCACCCGCGAGGGCTGCGACGACGCCCCGCCCGTGCCGGTGATCGCCATTCACGGCACCGGCGACGCCACGATCCCCTACGCCGGCGACGCCGACCGCGACCTGCCCGCCGTCCGCGACCAGGTCGCCACCTGGGCGGCTCGCAACGACTGCCGCGGCCCGGTGCGCACCGAGCGGACGACGCGCGAGGTGACGACCTACCGCTACCGCGACTGCGCCGCCGCCGTCGAGCACGTCGCCGTCACCGGCGGCGGCCACGTGTGGCCCGGCTCCGACATCTACTCCGGCGGCGGGTACACCACCCGGTCGATCGAGACGTCCCGCGTCATCTGGCGCTTCTTCGAGAGGAACGGTCGATGAGCACCGCCGAGAAGACTCCCGAGACCCAGAGGCACGGGCAGGAGAAGCTGCCCCGGATCATCCGGGCGATGGCCGTCGTCGAGCGCGTCGGCAACGCCCTGCCCCACCCGTTCTGGCTGTTCTGGATCCTGGCGCTGATCCTCGGGGTCATCAGCGCGGTGCTCGCCGGCTTCGACGTCACCGTCGTCTCGCCGAGCGACGGCGAGACGGTGGCCGTGCAGAACCTGTTCAGCGGCGACGGCCTCGCGATGGCGGTCTCGACGGCGATCACCAACTTCGCCACCTTCCCGCCGATGGCCACCATCGTCGTGGTCATCATGGGCGTCGCGATCGCCGAGCGCACCGGCTTCCTCGCCGCGGCCATGAAGGTCGGCGTCTCGCGGGTGCCGGCGTCGTGGGTGGTGTTCGCGGTGGCCTTCCTCGGCACCGTCTCCCACGTCGCCTCGGCGGCGGCCTACATCATCCTGGTGCCGCTCGGCGGGCTCGCGTTCCGCGCCGTCGGGCGCTCGCCGATCCTCGGCATCGTCGTCGCCTACACCTCGATCGCCAGCGGCTACGACGCCAGCCCCGTGCCCACGCCCAACGACGCGATCTTCGCCGGCATCACCACCGCGGCGGCACGCATCATCGACGACGACGCCTACGTCTCGCCGGTCAGCAACTGGTACTTCAACATCGCCTCGTCGGTGCTGCTCGCCACCGTCATCACGGTGATGGTCAAGCTCGTGCTCTCCAAGCGGCCCGACCTCGACGCCGACCCCGACGTCGACCTCGACGACATCGGGAGCCTCCACCTCAGCGACCGCGAGCGCGGCGCGCTCCGCGCCGCGTGCCTGCTGCTCGTCGCGATGCTGGTCGCCATCACCGCGATCGTGCTGCCGGAGAGCTCGCCCCTGCGCGGCGAGGGCGGTGACCTCGCCGAGTCGCCCCTCATCGAGGGCATCGCGATGATCGTCGCCGTCCTCTTCGGTGCCACCGGAGCCCTGTACGGCGTCCGCACCGGCGCGATCAAGGCGGCCGGCGACATCCCCAAGCTGATGGGCGAGGGCATCAAGCAGATGGCGCCCGTGCTCGTGCTGTTCTTCGCGATCGCGCAGTTCCTGGCCTACTTCGACTGGACCCGCATCGGCGACGTGCTCGCCGTCGAGTCGGCCGACCTGCTCGACCAGAACGACGTGCCGGTGCCGGTCATCTTCCTCATGGTGCTGGTGCTGCTGACGATCGTGAACGTGATGGTGACCAGTGGTTCGGCCATGTGGTCGATCGCCGCGCCCGTCCTCGTGCCGATGCTGATGCTGCTCTCGGTGCCCGCCGAGACCACGCAGGCGCTGTTCCGCATCGCCGACTCCGGCTCGACCGCGATCACGCCGATGAGCCCCTACTTCGTCATGGCGCTCGGGTTCCTCCAGCGCTACCGCAAGAGCGCCGGCATCGGCACCCTCGCCTCGTACACGCTGCCCCTGGCGCTGGCCATGACGTTCTTCTGGACGCTGCTGTTCTTCGCCTGGTGGGCGCTCGGCATCCCGCTCGGCCCGGGTGCGCCGGTGCGCTGACCGGCGCGCGACGCGACGGCACGCAACCTTTCCGTCCGTGAGCGCGTCACCCTCCCGAACACCGGTCGTCGTCACCTCACGGGAGAGAGAACACCCATGCCCCGTCGCACCCGTCGCGCCGTCGTCGTCGCGACCATCACCACCCTGGCCCCGCTGACCGCCGTTTCGGGCCTCGCCTCGCTCACCCCCGCCCACGCCGAGCCGGGCGCCGTCGTCCGGGCCGCGGTCGACCCCGTGAAGCCGGCCCTGTGGGGTCCGCGGTCGGTCACGACCGAGGTGGTGGGCCGCACGAAGCCCGGCACGAAGCGCAAGGGCCTGGTGCCGCTGCCCGTGCGCCTCACCGCGGGGTCCGAGAGCATCGAGATCCGCACGACGCGGACGTCGTACGCCGAGCCCGTGCGCGCCGTCCTCACCGTCGGCGACCGCACGGTGCCGCTGCCCGGCACCGTGGTGTCCGGCTTCCGCGGCGTCGACCGGCTGCTCACGATCAGGGCGGTGCACCGCAAGACCGGCAGGCTCGTCGCGACCAGGACGCGCAGCGGGTGCCTCAACCAGTGGGGCACCCAGCGCGCGCGGCCCGACGCCGAGCCGCGGTCGCCGTACCCGATGGACTGTGCCGGTTCGACGTCCGGTGGCTCACCGATGCCCTACACGCTCGGCTCGGTGCAGGGCGTGCAGGCCGGGTGGTCGACGCCCCTCGTCGGCTACGACGGCGGGATCTGGCTGCCCCGCGGCTCGTACACGATCCAGGTCTCGTTGCGCCCGGTGGTCGCGCAGGCGCTCGGGCTCACGCCCGCGGAGGCGACGACGTCGTTCGGCGCGACCGTGACCAAGGGGCACCGCGGCCACGACCACGGGCACGACGAAGGAGAGGGGCACGCGCACCGCGCCGGCGCGGCGCCCGACGCCGCTCCCCCGACCTCCCCTCCGACCGGGCGCCCGCTCGGCCGCCGCGCCGTCGAGGGCCCGGTGCCGAACCTGCGCTCGCTGCCGGCGTGGGGCATCGACGTCGACGAGAGCGGCAACTACCTGCGCTTCTCGGCCACCGTCTGGAACGCCGGCGACAGCCCGCTCGTCGTCGACGGCTTCGTCGACGAGACGCGCCAGGACCGCATGAAGGCCTACCAGTACTTCTTCGACACCGACGGCAACCAGACCGGCTATCAGCCGGTCGGCCAGTTCGAGTTCGACCACAAGCAGACCCACCAGCACTGGCACTTCACCGACTTCGCGACCTACACGCTGCTCCGCGCCGACAAGAGCACCGCGGTCGTCTCGCGCAAGGAGGCGTTCTGCCTGGCCAACACCGACGCGGTCGACCTGACCGTGCCGGGCGCCGACTGGCAGCCGGACAACACCGACCTGTCGACCGACTGCGGCGAGCCCGACTCGCGCTCGCTGCGCCAGGTGCTGGCCGCCGGGTGGGGCGACACCTACGCCCAGTTCCGCGCCGGCCAGTCGTTCGACCTGCGGGGCCTGCCCAACGGCACCTACTACATCGCCACCATCGCGAACCCGCGCCAGCGGCTCGTCGAGTCGTCGACCACCGACAACGTCGCGCTGCGCAAGGTCGTCATCGGCGGCAAGCCCGGCGCCCGCGTCGTCCGTGCCGCCCGGGTCGGGATCGTCGACGAACCGAGCCCTGACAACGGCGACGGCTACTAGGACCGGCCGACGGAGGGCCCGACCAGCACCTCGGACCGGTCGAGCTCGATCGTCGTGACGACGTCGGTGACCGAGGGCCGCGGCGGCGTCGACGAGAAGCCGAACCGCGGCGCCGGCTCGACCGGGGCGAGGCGGCCGAGGTCGTCGCCGTCGAACGAGCCGGACGCCGCCACGACGTGCCGGTTGCCCGAGGCGCCGTACCACTCGCGCCGGTCGCGGGTCTCCCCGCGCGTGCGGACGCCGTCCAGCACCCGACGCGCGACCTGGTCGGTCACCTCGCACCACCACGGCGCCTCCGCGACCGACGCCGGGACGACGGCGAGCAGCCGGCCGAGCGCCGTCGTGCCGCCGACGGTGACGTCGAGGCGGAGCGAGGGGCTGCGCACCTGCCAGCCGTGCGGCTGCGCCGTCGTCGCGAACGTCTCGACCCGGATCTCGTCGAACTCGTAGGTCGCGGCGACGAACCGGGCCACCTCGGGCGACGGCGCGAGCAGGAGCCGGTGGCCGTCGGGCCGCTCGACCATGGCGTCGGAGAACGAGCCGAGCGGGCTGTCGAGCCAGCGCCCGACGACGACGCGCGTGCCGCTGGTGGTGCCGACGCCGGCGATCTGGCCGCGGAACCGGATCCGGTGCCGGTGCGGGGGAACGGTCACCTCCTCGACTGTAGCGACGGCGGCGTCGCGGCTCCTCCCGCGGCGACGAGCACCGCCACGAACGCGTCGTCGTGCAGGTCGAGGAGCCGGGCCCACGCCCGGTCGTCGAAGCCGGAGACCGGGCAGGTCGCCAGGCCGAGCGCGGCGGCCACGAGCAGCACGTTCTGCAGGGCGGCGCCGGCGTCGAGGTGGACGGTGCGGTAGTGCCGCGCCGGGTAGCGGTCCCGGGACGGCGCGAGGTCGGCGACCAGCGCGATCCACGTGGGCACCCGGTCGGCGAACGGCGGCTGGTCGATCGACTGACGCACGTACTCCGTCGGGTCGCCCGCGCGGACGGTCACCAGGCTCGGCACGGGCCGGCGCAGGTCGGCCCACCGGACGCCGTCGCGGGTGACGACGTACGGCGTGATCGAGGCCAGCCCGCCGGCCCGCGGCGCGGTGCCGACCCCGTGGTGCAGCAGCGCGGCGAGCTGGGCCCGACTCGGCGAGCCGTGCGCGAAACGGTAGGTCGACCGGCGCCTACCCATCGTCGCGCCGAGGTCGGCCGGCTCGAGCGGTCCGGGCGCGGGCAGCGGCCGGGTGCCGTCGGCGTGGGGCGGTGGGGCGGCCTCGGGGGTGTGGGACGTCGCCGTCCGGTTGAGTGCGTCGTGGACGGCGCGGGCGAGGTCGGTCATCGCGCCACGAACAACGGTCGGCCCGAGACCGGGTCGTCGATGACCACGGCGTCGAGGTCGAAGACCGCCCGCAGCGTCTCCGCGGTCATCGCCTCGGCCGGCGGGCCGTCGACGACGACCCGGCCGTCGCGGAGCGCGACGATGCGGTCGGCGTGCCGGGCCGCCTGGTTGAGATCGTGGAGCACCATCACCACGGTCATGCCGTGGTCGTCGCGCAGGTGCTCGACGAGCCGCATCAGGTCGACCTGGTGCCGGACGTCGAGGTAGGTCGTCGGCTCGTCGAGCAGCAGCACCCCCGTCTCCTGCGCGAGTGCCATCGCAATCCAGGCCCGTTGCCGCTCGCCGCCCGAGAGCGTGTCGAGCCGCCGGTCGGCGTGGTCGCCGAGCCCGGTCAGCTCGAGCGCCCGCCGCATGGCGCCGTCGTCGCGCCGCCGGAGCATCGCCCACGGGCCGAGCTGCGGGTAGCGGCCCTGCTCGACGACCTCGCGCACGGTCGCACCGGTGGGGACGACGGCGGTCTGCGGCAGGACGGCGAGCCGGCGCGCGACGTCGACCGAGGAGCGCGAGCCGATCGGCTCGCCGTCGAGCAGCACGCTGCCGCCGGCCGGCTTGAGCACGCGGGCGAGCGTCATCAGCAACGTCGACTTGCCCGAGCCGTTCGGCCCGACCAGCGCGGTGATCGTGCGCGGCTCGACGGCCCACGTCAGGTCGGGGACGACGACGCGTCGTCCGTGACCGGCGTCGAGCGACCGTGCCGCGAGAACGGGTGGGGTGGGTGGGTCAGGCACGGTTCTCCCTCCGGACCAGGCTGACGAGCACGGGTGCGCCGAGCAGCGCCGTCACCGCGCCGACCGGGACGCCGGCGACGTCGTCGGCGACGCCGGGCAGGCGCACCGTGACGGAGAAGGCGATCAGGTCGGCGCCACTGAGCAGCAGGGCGCCGAGCGCGGCGGCGACCGGCACGAGCACCCGGTGGTCGGCGCCGGCGAGCAGGCGGGCGACGTGGGGTGCGACGAGCCCGACGAAGGCGACCGCACCGGCGGCGGCGATCGCGGCCGCGGCCGCGGCGACGGCGAGGAGGAGCACGACGGCGACGAGCGCCCCGGCGCGGACCCCGAGCCCGATCGCGGCGGGCTCGCCCAGCGCCCAGACGTTGAGGCGCGGGGCCAGCAGCCAGGCGAGCGGCACCAGCACCAGCCACGGCCACAGCAACGCCCAGTCGTGCGGCGTGCGGGCGTTGAGCGAGCCGACGAGCCAGCGCAGCACCGTGGCCATGGGCGCCGAGTCGACGACGAGCAGCAGCGACGTCACGGCGGCCAGCACCGCGCCGAGGAGCACCCCGGCCAGCGCGAACGAGCGCCGGCCGACCGCCCAGAGCACGCCGCCGGTCGCCAGGGCGCCGACCAGCGCGGCCAGGTTGACGAGCTGGTGGCCGGGCCACAGCACCGTCGAGGCGACGACGGCCAGCGCCGCGCCGGCCCCGACCCCGGTGGTCGACGGCTCGGCGAGCGGGTTGCGGACGACGGCCTGCACGAGCACCCCGGCCACGGCGAGCAGGGCGCCGGCGGCGAGTCCGACGAGCACGCGGGGCAGGCGGTAGCGCAGCACGATGATCTCGAAGACCGGGTCGGTCTCGCGCCCGGTGAGCACCCGCACGACGGCGGCACCGGGCACGTCGGAGCGGCCGACGAACAGGTGCGCGAGCACGAGCCCGACGCCGGCGACGACCGCCGCCAGGGCCGGCACGACGGCGCGTCTCACGCCGCGCTCCCGGCGGCCGGGCCGGTCTTGACCCCGCGCGTCGTCCGCCGGCGCAGCACCAGCAGCAGCGCGGGGACGCCGACGACCGTCGTCGCGATGCCGACCGGGAGCTCGACCGGGTACTGCACCGTGCGGGCGGCGAGGTCGGCCAGCGCGAGGAGCACCGCACCGACGAGGGCGGTCGGCACCAGCACGCGCCTCGTGCTCACGGAGCCGAGCAGCAGCCGGGCCGCGTGCGGTGCGAGCAGGGCCACGAACGCGATCGGCCCGCACACGGCCGCGACCGCGGCGGCCAGCACGGCGGCGACGGCCACCGCGCCGACCCGCGTGGCCACGACCGGGACGCCGAGCCCGGCGGCCGCCTCGTCGCCGAGGGTGAGCGTCTCGACGCGACGGGCCAGCAGCGCGGCGACGACCAGGCCGAGGCCGAGCCACGGGGCGACCACCTCGAGGTGCGGCCAGCCGCGACCGGCGAGGCTGCCGAGCAGGTAGCGGAACAGCATGACGACGTTGCCCTGGGTGCCCAGGCCGACGACGGCGACCACCAGCCCGCCGCAGGCGGCGGCGACGGCGGCGCCGACGAGCGCGACGTGGTCGGGCGAGCGCGTGCGGCCGATCGCCAGCAGGACGAGGGCGCCCGCGACCAGAGCCCCGGCGAGGGCGGCGTACGGCAGGAGCACCAGCGGCACGCCGAGGCCGAGCACGGTGACCGTCGCGACGACCACCGCGGCGCCGGACGACACCCCGAGCAGCTCGGGCCCGGCGATGGGGTTGCGCAGCACGTCCTGGAGCAGGAGGCCGGCGACGCCGAGCGCCGCTCCGCCGGCCAGTCCGAGCAGCGCCCGGGGCAGCCGGACGTCGACCATCGCGACGTGCAGCGGGTGGCCCGCCTCGACCAGCGCGGCGACCGCGGTCGTGGGCGTCACGTCCGGCTCGCCGAGGCACAGGGCGGCGACCACGCACCCCACGGCCATCGCCATCAGATTGAGAATGATTATCATTTCGTTCTCATCGAACCCCACAGGAGAACCCATGCGCAAGCCAGCCCTCGCCGTCCCGTTGCTCGCGGCCACCCTCGCGGTCGCCCTCGCCGGCGGCCTCACCGCCTGCGGCGGCGCCGACGCCGACACCGGGCCCGACGCCGCGACCGGCACCACCCCGATCACCGTCACCGACGCCACGGGCGCCGAGATCACGATCCCCGGCCCGGCCACGCGGGTCGCGTGCCTGACGATGATCTGCGTCGACGCGCTCACCGAGGTCGGCATCACCCCCGTCGCCTACCGCGACCCCCTGGCCCTCGACGAGCGCTACGCCGGACCCGACGCCGACATGCGCGAGATCACCGGCGGCTTCGGCGAGGAGAACACCGAGGACGTCGCGCTCGCCCGCCCGGACCTGGTGATCGGGCTCGCCGGCGCCCAGGACGGCCTGCGCGCCGCCGTCGAGGAGTCCGCCCCGCTCTACCTCGTCGACCCGCGCTCGTGGGAGGACTCGGTCGACGTCCTGCGCACGATCGGCGAGCTCACCGGCACCGAGGACGAGGCCGAGGCCAGGGCGCAGGCGTTCACCGAGCGGGTCGAGGACGCCGCCGCGACCCCGTCGGAGCTGACCACACTGTCGATGTTCGGCGAGCCCGGGAGCCTCGGCGTCGACTCGGTCGAGACGCCCGTCGGCTCCCTGCTCGACGCCGTCAGCGACTACCCCTGGCCGGCCGCCGCCGACCCGTTCGCACCGATCGCCGTCGAGCAGGTGGCGCAGGTCGACCCCGACGTCGTCTTCGCCCAGGCGTTCTCGGCCTCCGACGACACCGAGGCGCTCTCGGAGCGCCTCGCCACCGACCCGACCTGGGCCGGCCTCACGGCCGCCCGGAAGGGCCGGGTGGTCGAGGTCGAGGCGGCGGTGTGGGCGACGGGGCGCGGCACGATCTCGCTCGGCATCGTGCTCGACACCGTCGAGGCGGAGCTGGGCTGACACTCCGCGACGGATCCTTATTGAGAATGATTCTCGATAAATGCTAGCGTGCCGACGGCGGTCCCGACCGGGGCCGCGATCCCCCATCGAGGAGAAGTGATGAACGAGTTCTTCAGCCCCGCCGCCGGCCGCGTCCAGCTGGCCACCCACACCCCCGGGCACAGCAACGCCCTCGTCGAGAACCCCTTCGACGAGGTCGAGGCCACCGAGGCCGACTGACCGCACCGGCACCGTCGGCCCCCGCCTGGCTCCGGCAGGCGGGGGCCGTCCGCACTCCTTAGGAGAACCGATGCTCACCTCCCCGCGCCTCAGGGCCGGCGTCGCCCTGTACGCCGCCGACGGCGGCCACCTGCTGCGGGTCGACGGCGCCGACCACCACGTGCACCTCGACGACGCCGACGCGACCGCCCTCCTCGACGCCCTGCTCGACGGCGGACCGCCCGCGACCGCCCCCGCCCGCGGCGCACTCGCTGCCCTCGTCGACGCCGGCCTGGCCGACGCCGCACCCACCCGCGTGTCCGTCGTCGGTGACGGGCGCCTCGCCGGCGCCCTGCGCGCCGCCGCAGGACGCATGGGCGCCGCCGGCGACGACCTCGTCGTCCGGGCGGACGACGCCCCCACCGACGACGCCACCTGCTGGATGAGCGGACATCGCGTCGTGCTGAGACCGCCGGCGGTACCGGCCGGTGACGTGGAGGCCCGCCACCGGGCGGCCACGCGGCACCGCGGCGTCGTCGTGCGCACCGGCGGTCGCGGCGTCGTCGGCACCGGCGACGAGCGCGCCGGGCTCGAGCTCGCGGCGGTGACCGTCGTCGCCGATCTCCGCCGGCCCGACCGCCACCCGCTCGAGGCCGTGGTCGTCGACCTCGACACCCTCGTCGTCTCCCGCCACCGCGTGCTGCCGGTGCCACCGGCGCCCCGATGAGGTCGCTGCGTGCCGCGGTCCGCGGCCTCGTCACCTACGCCTGGCTGCCCGACGGCCCGCCGCGCGCCGTCCTCGTCGCCCGCACGCCCTACGGTGCCGCCGGTCACGCCGCCGAGGCCCGGGGGTGGACCGCGCACGACGTGGGGCTCGTCGTCCAGGACGTGCGGGGGCGCCACGAGTCACCCGGCACGTTCCGCCCCTACGCCGAGGACGGCGGCCCGGACGGTCCGGCCCTGACGGCCTGGGTCCGCTCGTGGACCGAGGCCCCGGTCGTGCTGCTGGGCACCTCCTACGGCGCCCACGCCGCGCTCGCCACCGCCACGCAGGTCGAGCCCGACGGCGTCGTCGTCGCCGTGCCGGCGCTAGGGCTCGGCGAGACCGCTCGCACCCGCGGCGGGGTGCTGCAGCTGGCCTCACGCCTCGGCTGGTGGCTCGCCCACGACGTGCCTCGGCCCTGGTCGGACGTGCTGTCCGCCCGACGACGCGACGCCGAGCGGGCCCTGGACGTCGCCTCGATCCGCTGCCCGTTGCTGGCGATCGGCGGCGCCTACGACCACTTCGCGCACGACACGACCGACCTCTGCGCCCACTGGGGCGGCCCGGCCGAGCTGGCGTTCGGCCCGTGGGACCACGCCCTGTCCGGCGCCCGGCGCGCCGGTCGCACCCTGGCCTGGCTCGACCTGGTGCTCGACGGGTCGCCGCCGTCCAGCACCGGCCGACCGCTGACGGCGACCGTGCACGTCGACGCCGCAGCCCACGAGCAGTGGTGCGCCTCGCTGCTCGTCGACGGCCGCGAGGTCGCCCACGGCGCCGCGGTCGGACGTCGCATCACGCTCGGCCCGGTGCTCGACGACGGACCGTTCGAGCTGCGGCTCGCCACCGACGACTTCCCGCGCTACGCCCGCGCCCCGCACGCCCCGCGCCCCGTGCCCGACCACCACCTGGAGATCGCATGAACGCCGAGACCGCCGACCTCGTCGACCCCGACTTCGGCCTGGTCACCGGCCTGCACCCGGTCGAGCGGCTCGAGGGCCTGCCGCCGTCGTACGTCGGGATCACCGCCGAGGTGGCCGACGCCCGCGTGCACGGCAACTGGCCCAGCGACCGGGTCTCGCTCGGCACCACGTTCGACGACCCGGACGGCGCGCGCATCGCCGCGATCGGCGAGGCCGTGGAGCGCTACTGCGGCAACTACGTGCCCGCCGGACTGCGCCGGGCCACCGCACGCGACCTGCGGGCCGAGGGACGTCGGGTGCTCGGGCCCGACGACCTGCGGTTCTTCGCCGACTGGCAGCACGCGCGGGGCGGCTTCCCGTTCGCCCGGTTCGCCGACGACCTCGACGTCGCGTGGGTCGAGGGCCTCGACCAGGCCGGCGACGAGGTGCTCGTCCCGGCGTCGTGGGCCCACCTCAACTGGCGCACCGGCGCGCGGCGCAGCGAACCGTTCCTGCACCCGGTCAACTACGCGGGCATCGCGACCGGGCAGTCGGTCGACGACGCCACCCGACGCGGCCTCCTCGAGCTGGTCGAGCGCGACTCGCTGTCGCTGTGGTGGCACCTCGGCCTGCCCGCGAGCGGCATCGACCCCGCCACGGTGCCCGGACTCCTCGACCACCTCTCGGGCTCGCGCCTCGAGCTGCACCTGCTGGCCCTGCCGGCCTGGTTCGGCGTGCCGGTGGTGGCCGCCGTCGTCCACGACCCGGTGACCGGGATCGTCGCCGGCGGGTTCTCGGCCAAGCTCGACCCGGCCGAGACCGCCGTCAAGGCGACGCTCGAGGCCATCCACAGCTGGGTGTTCAGCCTCGGACTGCTCGACGCCGACGGCTGGGTGTTCGAGGCCGTGCGGGCCGGCATCCTCTCTGAGGGGCTCTACCTGCCCCATCGGGCCGGGCGCGACTATCTCGCCGACGTCGGAGAGCACTGCTCGCGGGTGCGCGACCTCGGCGCCCAGGCCCAGGTGTGGCTCGACCCGGAGGTGCAGCGGCGCCTGCTGCCGCGCTTCACCGCGCCGCCGTCGACCGTGCCGCTCGACGAGCTGCCGACCGGGACCGAGGCGGGCCTGCGGGCAGCGCTGGCCGCGGGCGGGCACGACGTCGTCGTGTGCGACCTGACCACGCCCGACGTCGCGCTCACCCCGCTCCGCGTCGTCCGGGTCTGCGCGCGGGGGCTGGTGCCCAACGCCCCGGCCGGCTTCCCGTACTACGGCCTGCCGCGCTGGGCCGAGGTCGCCGGCCGCGAGCCGACGCCCGACAGCCTGCTCCTGCTCCCGCCACCCAGCCTGTGAGCGCGCTCGAGGACCCGACCTACCGCCGCTACCTGGCGGCCCGCACGGTGGCGATGGCCGGCAACGCGCTCACGCTGGTCGCCTTGCCGATCCTGGTCTACCGGCTCACCGGCAGCGCCACGCTCACCGCGCTCGTGACCGCGGTCGAGACGGCGCCCTACCTGGTCGTCGGCCTGCCGGCGGGCGCCCTCGTCGACCGGTGGAACCGGCGCCGCGTGCTCGTGGGATGCAGCACGGCGAGCGGGCTCGCGATGCTCACGGTGCCGGTGTCCGACCAGCTCGGGGTGCTCACCTTCGCGCACCTGCTCGTCGTCGCGGCCACCGTGTCGACGCTGTTCGTGTTCGCCGACGCGGCCACGTTCGGCGTCGTCCCGCAGATGGTCGGGCGCGAGCGGGTCGCGTCGGCGACGTCGACGCTCGTCACGGTCGGGACGACGATCGGTCTCGCCGGCCCCGTCGTGGCGGGGCTCCTGGTCACCGTGACGTCCCCGGCGCTGGTGCTCGGCGTCGACGGCCTCGCCTACCTGGCCGCGGCCGCGGTGACCGCCCGGCTGCGCTGGGAGGGCAGCGAGACCGTGCGCGGGCCGAGCGGACGACGGCTGCGGGCCGAGGTCGCCGAGGGCCTGACGTACATCTGGACGACGCCCGTCGTCCGCTGGCTGACCGTCCTGGGCACCGGCAACAGCCTCGCCGGTGGTGCCGTGACCGGGCTGCTCGTCGTGGTCGGGGTCGAGCAGCTCGGCCTCGCCGACGACTCCCCCGCGCTGGGCTGGCTCTTCGCCGCCGGCGCGACCGGCACGTTCGCCGCCGGCCTGTCGTTGCCCCGGCTGCAGCGGAGTGTGGGGGTCGGCGTGATCACGACGACCGGCTACGCCGTCGGGCTGGCGGTCGTGCTGACGCTGTCGCTGACGACGTCGGTCTTGGTCGCGCTGCCGCTGCTGGCGGTGCTCAACTTCGCCGCGACCTCGCTCATCTTCAACGGCATCGTCACCCGACAGGTGGTCACCCCCGACCACCTCCAGGCGCGCGTCGGCACCACCGCCCGGCTGATCGCCTGGGGCGGTTCTCCGCTGGGGGCGGCCCTCGGCGGCGTCGTCGCCGGCGTCGCGGGCACCGAGTGGGCCCTGCGCGTCGCCGCCGGTGGCCTGCTCGTGTCGCTGGTCGGCGCGCTGCTGGCCGGCGTCCCCCGGTTCCCCCGGTTGGCCGAGCTGCAAGAGTCGGCCGTCGGGACGGTCCGACCGCCCGCACCTCGGACGCCGCCACGGTGACGTCACACGAGCGTGGTAGTCGGCTCGACAAGACCCCTTGTGTAACCGACATGTGAAATGTCGGCACCGATCCCTACCCCGCCCGCCGATTGTCAGGCAATGTGAGCCCACCGGTCTCGGGGCCGTCGGCCATCCGCCCGGGTGGTCGCTCCACGCACGACCAAGCAGCGAATCGGAGTTGGATCACTTGAAGCGCACACGCGCCGGCATCGGCGTGACCAGTCTGGCCCTCGCGGCCGCGACGTTGGCGTTCACGCCGACGGCCTCGGCCGACCCGACCTCTCCCGGCGTCACGCCGGCCACCGCGACCCCCACGTCGCCGGCGGGCAAGGGCCGCGGGGCCGCCACCGAGCGGAGCGTCGACCCGGTCGAGCGGGCGCAGGTGCTGCGTCGCGCGGCCGAGACCGCCGTCGCCGGCGACCCGATCGTGATGCCGACGTCCTACCCGTACCAGCCGACGCTGAAGGTCTACCGCGACAACGTCGACGACGCCGCCGTCACGGGTGAGCTCATCACGCACCCGCAGATCGCGCCGCGCCTCATGGACCTGATGTCGCGCAGCGACCGCGTCTCCGCGCAGGTCGTCGGGCAGTCCACCGAGGGGCGTGACCTCTACCTGGTCACGATCACCGCGCCGGAGGACGAGGCCGAGACCGCGCAGCAGGCCGCCTGGAAGAACGAGATCAAGACCGACCCGGTCGCGGCCGCTGCCGACACGGCGCTCAAGGCCGGCTACAAGACGCCCATCTGGATCAGCAACAACATCCACGGCAACGAGTGGGAGGGCACCGACGCTGCGATGCAGTACATCGAGTACCTCGCCACCGCGCCGCTGCTCGAGGTCCGCTCGATCCTGGAGAACAACCGCATCTACTTCTCGCCGTCACTCAACCCCGACGGCCGCACCAACGCCACCCGGGCGACCGCGCTGGGCCTCGACCCCAACCGCGACATGATCACCAACACCACGCCCGAGACGAAGTCGTTCATCCGTCAGGTCCAGGCCATCCAGCCGATCTACGCCGCCGACTTCCACGGCTACACCAGCGTGCTGCAGATGGAGCCCACCGGTCCGCCGCACGGCTCGAACTACGAGTACGACCTGTACGTGCCGCACAACTACGCGCTGGCCCTCAAGGTCGAGCGCGACGTCGTCGCCGCCAACATCCCGGGCAACACCTACTACAACACCACCACCGGGACCGTCAGCACGACCAACACGGGCAACATCAAGATCCCCTACCGCGACACCCCCGACGGCTGGGACGACTTCCCGCCGATCTTCACCGCGCAGTACGCCGCGTTCTACGGCGCCGCCTCGGCCACCGTCGAGCTGCCCCTCGGTCGCAACCTGAGCGTCAACGGCACCTCGCGCATCTCGCCCGACCGCGCCCGGATCAACACCACCGTCGCCCTGCAGACCATGAAGAGCACGATCGGCTACCTCAACCAGGCCGGCCCTGCGCGCGAGATGCTGGCCAACCAGATCGAGGTCTTCCGCCGCGGTGTCGCCGGCGAGGTCAAGAAGAACCTGACCGTCGCCGACGTCGCCTCGGTCCCCGGCCCGACCCAGTGGAAGCCGCTCTGGGACGTCGTCGACAACCAGGAGCCCATCACGCTGCCGCGTGCCTACGTCATCCCGGTCGGGGCCGACCAGCGCTCGAGCAGCGACGCGACCGACCTGGTCGCCAAGCTCCTGCAGCACGACATCGAGGTCTCGCGCCTGACCGCCCCGGCCGTCGTCGGCGAGACGACCTACGCCGCCGGCTCCTACGTCGTCGACATGCACCAGCCGCTGCGCGGCCTGGCCAACGCGCTGCTCGACCTCGGTGAGGACATCTCGGCCAAGGTGCCGTCGATGTACGACATCTCCGCCTGGTCGTACAGCTACACCTGGGGCGCGACGGTCGACAAGGTCGGCCTGACCACCGACGCCGCCATCGGCGCGACCACCCCCGTCACCTCGGTCGACGTGCCCACCGCCCCGGCGAGCTCGACGTTCACCACGTTCGACCTGGCCGGCGTCTCCGACTACCAGGTGCTCAACACGCTGCTCGACGCCGACGTCAAGGTCTCTATGCTCGCCGACGGCTCGGCCGTCGTCGACCAGGCCGGCTTCGACACCGCCGTCGCCGCGGCGTCCGCGGCCGGCGTCGAGCTCGAGGAGGCCTCCGCGGCCGACCTCGACGCGCTCGACGACGCCTCCACCAAGCCGCTGCGCGACATGTCGATCGCCTACGTGGGCACGCAGGACGACCGGCTCTCGCTCACCGAGCTCGGCTTCGGCGGCCTGCGCCAGATCACCGCGGCCGGGCTCAACGCCAACCCGTCGCTGCTCGACGGCATCGACGTGCTCTGGATCGGCTCGACGTTCAACACCGCCGACGTGCCGCCCAGCACGAGCAACCCGAGCGGCACGAGCTTCGCCACCGCACGGGCCGCCGTCACCGCCTTCACCGCCCGTGGCGGTGACATCCTCGGTCGCACCAACGCCGCGTTCAACGCCGCGGTCGCCGCCGGCCTGATGAGCGGCACCGTCACCGCCGGCAACGGTGGTGGCAACGGCATCGTCGCCGTCGACACCCCGGCCGACTCGGTGCTCGCGCCGTACGCCCAGGACTCCTCGTTCATCTACCCGGCCTACTCGTTCGTGCCCGGCACGGGCGTCAAGACCGAGCAGACCTACGACGCCGAGGACCCGTTCCTCGCCGGTCACTGGCGCTCGACGAACGCCACCAACGGCCCCGAGGTCGCGGCCGGCAAGGCCTCGGTCGTCTCGTCCGAGAACACGACCACCGACACCAAGTCGCTCGTGTTCGGCACCTCGGTGTTCTTCCGCACCCACCCCAAGGGCGGGATGAGCCAGGCGGCACGGGCGCTGTTCTGGGCCGGCCCGGAGGGCGAGCCCGTCGTGGCTCCGGAGGCTCCCGAGGAGCCGACGGCCACCGCCGTCGTCGCGCTGACGCCGGCGCGCGTCGCCTACCCGGCCGTCGCGCGGGTCTCGGTGCTCACCTCGGCCGGCGGCGACGCGAGCGTCCCCGGCACCGTCGAGCTCGTCGCGGGCAGCACCGTCCTGGCGCGCGGCACGTCGACCAACGGTGCGGCGACCCTCGCCGTCCCCGGCCTGCGACCGGGCACGACCCGCGTGGTCGCCCGGTTCACGCCGAGCGCGGCCGGCTACACCGGCTCGACCAGCGCCCCGGTGTCGATCGTGGTCACCAAGGCCACGCCGGTGCTCCGGACGTCGGTCAAGACGCCGGCCTCGAAGCCGAAAGCGAAGAAGGGCAAGGTCGTCGTGGCCGTCAACCTGCGGGTGCCCGGCGTGCCGACGACCGGTCGGGTCACCGTCACCGCCGGCGGGGTCACCAAGACCGTGACGGTCAAGGCCGGTACGCCGAAGACCGTGACGCTCTGGGTGCCGAAGGGGTCGCGCAAGCTGACGGTGCGCTTCGCCGGCACCGCCCTCGTCGCCCCGGCGGGCCTCACCCGCTCCATCACGGTGCGCTGACGATCCACTGATCCGCGCTCCACGGCTCGACCACGAGGCCGGCACCCCCGCGGGGTGTCGGCCTCGTGCCATTTCCGCGCGATCGATCGACCACGACCACCGCGCAGGGTCGCCGGGGGCGTCAGCGAGCGGGGCCGGCCACCGGCAGGTCGACGGTGACGGTGGTGCCGACACCGACCCGGCTCGAGATCGACACGGTGCCCTCCATCGCCTCGACGAGGCGGCGCACGCTGGCCAGCCCGATGCCGTGGCCGCCGTCGTCCTCGGAGAGGCGGCCGCGCTGGAACTCGTCGAAGATGTGCGGCAGGTCGAGCGCGTCGATGCCACGGCCGCGGTCGGCGACCACGAGCATCACCCGGTCGCGCAGCACGGCGGCCGCGACGCCGACCGTGGTCTCTGCGGCCGAGTACTTCAGCGCGTTGGAGAGCAGGTTGACCAGCACCCGCTCGAGGGCCGAACGGTCGGCGTGGAGCACCACGTCGCCCACCGCGACGTCGATGCGCCCGGCCGCCCCGTCGCCGAGCCCGCGGGCAACGCCGTCGACGACGTCGTGCAGGCGCAGCCGGGTCGGCGCGGCCGTGGACCGGGCCGCGAGGCGGCTGTGCTCGACGAGGTCGTTGGTCATGTCGACGAGCCGGCGCGCGTTGGTGCCGATGCGGTCGACCAGGTCGGCCGCGAGCTCGGGGTCGGCGTCGTGGAAGACCTCGGCGAACCCGGCGATCGCCGCCACCGGAGCCCGGAAGTCGTGGGCGAAGGCGTGGAAGAACGACTCGCGCGCCTCCTCGAACCGCTTCTGGGCGGTCAGGTCGCGGATCACCTTGGCGAAGCCCGTGACCCGGCCGTCGTCGTCGCGCAGCGCGGTGATCACCACGTTGCCCCAGAACTGGGTGCCGCCGCGCCGCACGCGCCATCCGGTGTGCTCGACGTGGCCGTCGTCGAGCGCGCGCTGCAGGAGTCGCTGCGGGAGCCCGTCGGCGCGGTCGTCGGCGGTGTAGAAGATCGAGAAGTGCTGACCGAGTGCCTCGGCCGTCGGGTACTCCTTGAGCCGCTCGGCGCCGGCGTTCCAGCTGACGACCTCGCCCGCCCGGTCGAGACCGATGATCGCGTAGTCGACGACCTGCTCGACCAGGCTGCGGAAGCGCTCCTCGCTGCGTCGCAGCTCGACCTCCAGCTCGTGGCGATCGGTGAGGTCGCGCGTCACCTTCGCGTAGCCGGCCAGCGTGCCGTCGTCGTGGTGGAGCGCGGTGATGAGCACGTCGGCCCAGAACCGACTGCCGTCGCGCCGCACCCGGAACCCGGAGTGCTGGGCGCTGCCGGTGGTGCGCGCCTGCAGCAGGAGGGCCTGCGGCAGGCCGGTGGCCCGGTCGTCGGGGCCGTAGAACATCTCGAAGCTGCGCCCGACGGCGTCGACGGCCTCGTAGCCCTTGAGTCGCCGCGCCCCCTCGTTCCAGCTGACGATGACCCCGTCGGGGTCTAGCTCGATGACGGCGACCTCGGTCAGCTGCGCCACGAGCCGAGCCGCGGCGTCGGCCGACCCCGGCGGCGTGACCGGCGGCTGGGACATGCAGGGCACTCTAGGGAGTACACAGCCCGCTACGGGGCGGTTCGGCGCACATCACGGCGTCCGCGCCTCGGTGGCTCCGCACCCGGGCACCACGTCGTCGGGCGACCCGATGCGCACCGCCGCGAGGTCGTCAGGCCGCCCACTGCCGGGGCCGGGTGTCGGTGGCGTGGGCGAGGATGGGCCCGTGCCCGAGACCCCCGACCCCGCCGTTCGCATCGCCGAGCTCGCCGCCGAGGTCCAGCGCCTCAACGACCTCTACTACGGCACCGGCGACTCCACCGTGCCCGACGCCGAGTTCGACGCCCTCAAGGACGAGCTCGCCGCGCTCGTCGCCGAGCACCCCGACCTCGCTCCGGCCGACAACCCGCTCGACAAGGTCAACCAGCCCTCGCAGCTGGTCGGCGACACGATCCGGCACGCACGGCCCATGCTGTCGCTGGCCAAGGCCAACACCGAGGAGGCGATCCGCACCTTCTGCGCGCGCTTCCCCGGCAAGGTGTTCCGGGTCTCGGAGAAGCTCGACGGCCTGTCGTTGAGCATGGTCTACGTCGACGGCCGCTTCGACCACGCCGCCACCCGCGGCACCGGCGAGGTCGGCGAGATCGTCACCGACAAGGTCGCGCACGTGCTGCCCGACCTGCCCGACACGGTCGCCGAGCCGGGCCGCATCGAGGTGCGCGGCGAGGCCGTGATGCTGCGCTCGGTGTGGTCGGCCTACAACGAGGCCCACCCCGACAAGCCGCTCACCAATCCGCGCAACGGCGCCGCCGGCACGCTCATGCAGAAGGACCCCGCGGCGGCGGCCGCCGCCGGGCGCGTGCTGTCGTTCTTCGCGTTCGGGGCCGACCGCGACGGCGCCGCGGTCGACGTCGACGCCCTCGGTGGCGGCATCGTCGACGCCGCCACCTTCGTGTGCGCCGACGCCGACGAGGTCATCGCCGCCATCGAGGCCATCGGGGCGCGGCGCGACTCGCTCGACTACGACATCGACGGGGCCGTCGTCCGGCTGCACGACCCGGCGGAGTTCGACGCGGCCGGCTACAACTCCGCCGAGCCCCGGGGGGCCATCGCCTTCAAGTACCCGCCCGAGGAGCGCACGACCACGCTGCTGGCGATCGAGTGGCAGGTCGGCAAGGTGGGGCGCATCGCCCCGCGGGCGCGGGTCGCCCCGGTCTTCGTCGGCGGCGTGACCGTCGAGAACGTCACGATGCACAACCCCAAGATGATCCGCGAGCGCGACCTGCGCATCGGCGACACCGTCGCCGTCGTCCGGCGCGGCGACGTCATCCCGTTCGTGGGCCGCTCGCTGCCCGAGCTGCGCGACGGCTCCGAGCAGGTCGTCGAGCCACCCACCCACTGCCCGTCGTGCCAGGCCGAGCTCGAGGTGCGCGGCGCCGGCGAGGAGCGCTGGTGCGTCAACCTGCAGTGCCCCGCCCAGCTCACCCGCCGGCTCATGCACTGGGCCTCGCGACCGGCCGCCGACATGGAGGGCGTCGGCGACACCTGGATCGAGAAGCTCGCCGACGACGGCATCCTCGCCTCGCGGGCCGACTTCTACCGGCTCACCGCCGAGCAGCTGATGTCCTACGAGCGCATGGGGTCGACGTCCGCCGGCAACATGATCGCCGCGATCGAGCGGTCGAAGGGTCTCGGCCTGCGCCGGGCCCTCATCGGGCTGGCGATCCCCCGGGCCTCCGACGGCACCGCCAAGAGACTGTGCCTGGCCGGCTACACCTCGATCGAGGCGGTCGCGGCCGCCACGGTCGACGAGCTGACCGCCATCCGCGACATCGGCACCTTCGTGGCCGAGTCGGTCGTCGCCTTCTTCGAGCGCGAGTCGGTGCAGACCGAGATCACCGACCTCCGCGCGCTCGGCGTGCATCTCGACGTGCTCGACGAAGACCGGCCGGTCGACGTCGCCGCCGCCGGCGACTCCCCGCTCAAGGGCGCCACGGTCGTCGTCACCGGCGCCTTCACCCACGGCGTCACCGGCGCGAAGATCAGCCGCCCCGACCTCACCCGCCTCGTCGAGCAGGCCGGTGCCACGGCGTCGTCCTCGGTCTCGTCGACCACCGACTACCTGCTCACCGGCGCCAACGTCGGCGCGGCCAAGACCGACAAGGCCGAGAAGCTCGGCGTCACCGTCGTCGACGCCGACCGGCTGTGGGGGTGGTTGCGCGACTCCGGCGTCGTCGGCTGACCACCCCTTCGGGTCGTTTGGCGGCCCGCCCGACGGGCAGTCAACCCTCCACGTCCACGAGACCCTGGAGGTCCCCCATGCGTCACCCCGTCCGCACCCTCGTCGCCGGCCCCGCCGTCGTGCTCGCCCTCGCCCTCGCCGGCTGCTCGTCGGGAGGCTCCGTCGACCAGAGCGACCTGGAGGACCAGATCTCCACCCAGCTCGAGGAGGAGGTCGGCCAGGCCCCCGACGACATCAGCTGCCCGGGCGACCTCGACGCCGAGGAGGGCGAGACCATGGAGTGCACGCTCACCGCCGGCGAGGACGAGCTCGGTGTGCAGGTCGAGGTCACCTCGGTCGACGGCGACAACGTGAAGTTCGACATCCAGGTCGACGAGGCGCCCCAGTAGCGGGCCGGCGGGCCACCCGCGCTCAGCCGAGCTCGACGACGACGTCGGCCCGCGCGCGGGTGGTCGCGACCAGCCGGGCGTTGGCCTCGTCGCTGCGCTCGACCCACGCACGGGCCTCGTCGGGCGACTTGCCGAACCGCACGTGCCGCGCGACCAGGCGCTCGACACGGACCGTGGGGTCGACGTCGACGTACCAGGTCTCGGCGAGGAGCGGCGCGACGTGCTCCCACCCGTCGCGGTCGTGGAGCAGGTAGTTGCCCTCGGTGACGACGAACCTCGCCGTCGGCTCGATCGCGATGGCCGCGGCGATCGGCTGCTCGAGCTCACGCTCGAAGCCGGGCGCGTAGAGCACGTCGTCCGGCGCCTCGCCCAGGCGTCGCAGCGCGGCGACGTAGCCGCCGACGTCGAAGGTGTCGGGAGCGCCCTTGCGGTCGCGGTTGCCGAGGCGGTCGAGCTGCACGTCGGCGAGGTGGAAGCCGTCCATCGGCAGGTGGCCGGCGACCTCGCCGAGGGCCGGCAGGACCAGGTCGGTCAGCGTCGACTTGCCGGCGCCGGGCGGGCCGGTGATGCCGAGCACCGTGCGCCCGGGTCGGGCCGCGAGGTCGCGGGCGCGGGCGACGACGTCGTCCAGGCTCGCGACCTGCTGCGGCGCGGGGGGCTGGCTCACGCCGCGTTCTTGTCGAGCTCGGCCTGCATGAACGAGCGGGCGTGGACGGCGAGGTCGACGCCGTCGGTCCACAGGTTGCGCCACACGGCGAGGTCGTTCGACAGGGTCGGCGACACCACGGCCGAGGAGAACGACTCGAAGGTGATCGGGCCGGTGTAGCCGATCTCGCCGAGGGCGCCGAAGAAGCCGGAGAAGTCGATGTGGCCCGAGCCGAGGTAGCCGCGGTGGTTCTCACCGATGTGCACGTAGCCGAGGCGGTCGCCGACCAGGTGCACCGGCGCGACGAGCGAGTCCTCCTCGATGTTCATGTGGTAGGTGTCGAGGTGGATGGTGACGTTGTCAGCACCGATGTCGTCGGCCAGGCGCAGCGCGTCGGCCGCGGTGTTGATGACGTTGGTCTCGTAGCGGTTGCAGATCTCCAGGCCGAGCGTCATCTCCTTCTCGGCCGCGCTCGCGGCGAGGCCCTTGAGGACCTGCACGACGTTGGCGCGCCCCTGCGGCGACAGGGGCGCGCCGTACTTGCCGAGCGCGCTGTAGAGCGCGCCGGTGAAGTGGCTGCCGCCGAGCTCCTGCGTCATCCGCAGCGAGTCGTGCAGCAGCTTCTCGCCGCGCTCGACGACGGCGGGGTCGTCGCTCGAGACGTCGGCGTCGAAGGCCAGGCCGCGCGAGCAGGCGACGGCGATGCCGGCCTTCTCCAGCTCGGCCCGGGCGGCGGCCGTGTCGAGGTTGACCGCGTCGTGGAGGGAGATCTCGAGCAGGTCGTACCCGGCGTCGGCGGTCTGCCGGACGGCGGTCGCGACCTGCTGGGGCGTGGTGCCGCCGACCCAGACGAGGGCGTGGACACCGAGGGGGTTGGTCGGGGCGTTCGGGCGCGCCGCAGTGGCGTCGTTCATGGGGTGTCTCCTGGACTGGTGGGTCGGGGGGGGGCGTGAGCGGGGTCAGGACGTGATGGCGCCGGTGATGAGGCCGACGATCTCCTGGCCGGTGGTCTCGGCGGTGCGTCGTCCGGCGACACAGCGGCCGGCGCGCATGACCCAGACCTGCTGGCTCAGGCGCAGGACCTGCTCGAAGTTGTGGCTGATGAGGAGGATCGCGTGGCCCTCGCCGCGCAGGCGGTTGATGAGCTCCTCGACCCGCGCGGTCTCCTGGACGCCGAGCGCGGCGGTGGGCTCGTCCATGATCACCAGGCGCGAGGAGAACCCCGCGGCCCGGCAGATCGAGACGGCCTGGCGCTGCCCGCCGGAGAGGCGGCGCACGCGGGAGGTCACTTCGGGCACGTTGACCGCGAGCGTCTTGACCATGTCGGCCGCCTCGCGCTTCATCCGGCGCCGGTCGAGGAACCCGAGGCGGGTCAGCTCGCGGTTGAGGAAGAGGTTCTGCCAGACGGTGAGGTCCTCGACGAGGGCGAGGTTCTGGTGCACGGTCTCGATGCCGGCCTCGCGGGCGGCCTCGGGCGAGGAGAACCGCACGGTCTCGCCCTCGAAGACCACGTCGCCGCTGTCGGGGCGGTGGATGCCGGAGAAGCAGCGCACCAGGGTCGACTTGCCGGCACCGTTGTCGCCGACGATCGCGGTCACCTCGCCCGGGGCGAGGGTGACCGAGACGTCGACGAGCGCGCGCACGCTGCCGAAGGAGAGGGAGACGTTGCGCGCCTCGAGGATCGGCTCGGGGGCGAGCTCGGTGCCCTTGCCCTTGACGAGGGTGGTCTCGGACATGTCGGTCCTCACTTCTGGAATCGCATCAGGAAGGCGGCGGCCACGACGACCACGCCCACCGACAGCGGCTGGTAGTACTGGCTGACGCCGAGCGTCGTCAGGCCGTTGAGCAGGACGGTGAGCAGCATCGCGCCGAAGACCGGGCCGAGGATCGTGGCCCGGCCGCCGAAGAGGCTCACGCCGCCGAGGACGACGGCCGCGACCGAGTTGAGCAGGTAGGTCGTGTTGGCCGCGGGCGGCGTCGCGCCGAGGCGCGTGACGACGATGATCGCAGCCAGGCCGGCGAGCAGGCCGGCGAAGGAGTAGACGAAGAGCTTGACCCGCGCGGTGTTGATGCCGGTGGCGCGGGCCGCCTCGTCGGAGCCGCCGGTGGCGAGCACGTGGGTGCCGAGCCGGGTGTGGAACAGGACCACGTGGGCGACCACCGCGACGACCGCGGCGATGACGACGATCCACGGCACGAACGAGACCGGGCCGTCGAGGGCCAGGGTGAAGAAGAAGCTCTCGGTCACGGTGACCGGCTGGCCGTCGGAGAGGATGAGCGCCAGGCCGGACGCCGCCGACAGCATGCCGAGGGTGACGACGAAGTCGGTGATCCTCCCCCAGGCCACCAGGATGCCGTTGACGACGCCGGCGGCCAGCCCGGCGCTCAGGGCGCCGAGCATGGCCAGCGACAGCGGGGCCCCGGCCTCGTAGAGCTGGCCGAGCACGACGATGCCCAGGGTCATCACCGAGGCGATCGACAAGTCGATGCCGGCCGTCGCGACGACGAACGTCTGGGCCACCGTCAGCACCAGGAGCGCGGCCGCCGCGGCGAGCATGCCGGTGATGTTGCCGGCGCTCAGGAACGACGGGTCGAGCGCGGTGAACAGGACGAGCAGGGCGACCAGCCCGATCAGGGCGGCCCAGTCGGCCCACAGCGAGACGTCGAAGACCCGACGTCCGCGGCGGGCGGGATCCGTGTCGACGGTGGTCGACGCAGGTGCGGTCATGGTGGTCATCTCACTGCTCCTGGAGCCGGGTGGCCAGTGGTGGTGGCTGGTTACTTGACGAGGTCGGCGAACGGGTCGGTGTACTCCTGGAACGGCGCGGGGGCCGCGGCGAGGGCGTCGTCGACGTTCTCGGGGGTGACGAGCGCGATCGGCGCGGTCACGTTGTCGGGGATGTCGTCGCCGGCCATCGCGGCGCGGCAGGCGTTGACGCCCATCTCGCCGATCGCGTAGGGGTACTGGGCGACGACGGCCGAGATCTGGCCGTCCTTGACGCCGTTGAGGCCGTCGGCGACGCCGTCGACGCTGATGATCTTGACCTGGCCCTCGCGGCCGACGTCGGAGACGGCGCGGGCGACGCCGAGCGCCATGTCGTCGTTGGCGACGAAGAAGCCGGCCAGGTCGGTGTCGGCGCGCAGCAGCGTGGTGGCCTGGTTGAGCGCCTCCTCGCGGTTCCAGTTGGCCGCGACGGTCTGGGTGATGGTGACGCCGTCGCCGACGCCGGCGGTGAAGCCGTCGAGGCGCGCGTTGCTGGTGACGTCGCCGGCGATGCCGCCGATGAGCGCGACGTCGCCGCCGTCGGGCAGCAGCTCGAGCATGTGCTCGCCGGCCATCTGGCCGGCCTCGGTGTTGTCGGTGCCGATGTAGGTGGTCGGCGTGGCCTTGACCTCGGCGGCGGCGTCGGCGTCGACCGGGCTGTCGATGTTGACGATCGGCACGTCCTTGGCGGCGAGCTGGGCGAGGCCGGTGATGAGGTTGGTGCCGTCGATCGGGTTGACGATCGCGCAGCCGAGGTCCTTGGTCGCGGCCTGGGTCAGCTTGTCGAGCTGCCCCGTGGTGTCGGTGATGTCGGCCGCGGCCTGCACGTCGACCTTCACGTCGCCGGCCGTCGCGGCGGCGTCGATGCCGTCCTCCATGCCCTGGAAGAACGGGTTGTCGAGGCCCTTGATGACGGCGGCGATCTCGCCGTCGCCGTTGCCGCCGGCACCCGAGCCGGCGTCGTCACCGCACGCGGCGACGGAGAGCGCCGTGACGGCGGCGACAGCGAGGAGGGCCACCTTGCGGGAGCCGGTGGTGCGGATCATGCGAGTTCTCCTACGAGTTCGGGTGCTGCTGGCGCGTCGCTGTGACGGCCCTCTCATGGAAGCGCTCAATTATGTCTTCTGTCAAGCAAAATGCGGGGTCTTTTCGTCTGAGGTCTCGTCAATATAGGGTGGCCGCCATGACGACACAGGCGCTGGGCTCGCCCGGACCGGGGGAGGTGCTGGCGCTGTTCCGCGCCCGGCCGCCGCTGACCCGCGCCGACGTCATGCGCGTCACCGGCCTGTCGCGCTCCACGGTCAACCAGCGCATCGACCTGCTCCTCGAGGCGGGCCTGCTCGCCGAGCGCGAGCCGGACGTCGTCCCCGGTCGTGGGCGCGGGCGACCGGCCGGCTCGTTCGCCCTCGACGTCGACCGCGGCGTCCTGCTGGTCTGCGACATCGGCGCCACGGCCATGCGGGCCGCGGCCTGCGACCTGTCCGGCCGGATCCTCACCGAGACCACCCTGCGCAGCGACGTCACCGAGGGACCGCTCGAGGTGCTGCCGCGCGTGGAGTCCATGTTCGCCGCGCTGCTCGAGACCGTCGGCCGGGCGCGCACCGAGGTGCACGGCCTCGCGCTGTCGGTGCCCGGACCCGTCGACCACGAGCAGGCGACGGTGATCTCGCCGCCGATCATGTCCGGCTGGGACCAGTTCGACGTCCGCGGCTGGTTCGCCACCGACTACCGCTGCCCGCTGCTGCTCGAGAAGGACGCGACGGCCATGGCGTGGGGCGAGTACCGCACCCACTACCCCGACGCCGACACGATCGTGCTGCTCAAGCTCGGCACGGGCGTGGGCTCGGGCATCATCAGCCACGGCCGCATCCACCGGGGGGCCGACGGCGCCGCCGGCGACATCGGCCACACCCAGCTGCTCGACCCCTCCCCCACCAACGCGCCGCTGTGCCGCTGCGGCAACCTCGGCTGCGTCGAGGCCCGCGCCGGCGGGTGGGCGATGATGCGCGACCTCGCCGCCGAGGGCCGCGAGGTCGACACCGTCGACGGCGTGGTGCAGCTCGTGCGCACCTCCGACCCGGTCGCCGTCCGGCTGGCCCGCGCGGCGGGGCGCGTGCTCGGCCTCGCGCTCTCGGAGATGGTCAACATCGTCAACCCGCGCGTCGTCGTCGTCGACGGCCAGCTCGCCGAGGCCGAGGAGCAGATCTTCGCCGGGCTGCGCGAGATGGTCTACTCGCGCTCGCTCCCGCTCGCCACCCGCCGCCTCGAGCTGCGCCGCGGCCGACTCGACGGCCGTGCCGCGTCGGTCGGGCTGGCGCTGCTGCTCAGCGACCACATCTTCGACCCGACCCGCATCGACCTGCAGCTCTCGGAGGCGTCGGCCTGACAGCGGCGGTGGCGGTAGGTGAGCCACCGTTCCGGTGTCCTTCCACCGCCCGTTCGGTGGCTCACGCACCGCCACCACGGGCTCAGCCGGCCCCGCCCGGCCTGGCGGTAGGTAAGCAACCGTTCCGGGCCCATCCCGCCGTCGGTTCGGTGGCTCACGCACCGCCACCGCAGGCTCAGCCGGCCGACACCTGCGCCGGCGCCATGGCCCAGCTGGCCGCGACGACCGACCGCACGCCGGCCGCTCAGAGCTGACGGTCGCGCCGCCGGTGCACGGCGACGGCGCGGAACCGAGCGGGTAAAGGATCGGTCCGGACGCCGCCACGACCCCCGGTCCGGGGCCATAGTGGCTGTGCGGGCCTTCCACCCCCCAGAGACGGCGCCGCTCGGACGGACGGACGGTCATGACGCGCGGCCCCCTCCCCGACGACCTGTGGCAGCTGGTGATGAGCCGCTCGCCCGTCGGCATGACAATCGCCGACGCCGCCGGCGACCTGGTCCTGGTCAACGACGCGTTCTGCCGGATGCTCGGGCGGAGCCACGACGACCTGGTGTCGACCAACTACGTGACATTCACCCATCCCGACGACCTCGCCGACAGCCAGGCGCAGTTCGCGAGGGTCGCCGACGGCGGCCTCGACGACTACCGGCTGCGCAAGCGCTACGTGCGTGCCGACGGCACCGACGTGTGGGTCGACCTGTCCGTCGCGCTCGTGCGGGACGGCGACGGCCGGCCCGAGTACGTGTTCTCCCAGGTCGTCGACGTCACGGCCCAGCACGACGACCAGCTGGCGCTGGCCCGGGCGACCGCACGCGCCGAGCACGAGCGGCTCGTGGGCGACGCGATCCTCGACACGGTCGACGTCGGCCTGACCCTCCTCGACGGCGACGGCGCGATCGAGCGGATGAACGACCGGTACCGGGCCTTCCTGGCGCTCGCCCACCCCGACGGCGACCTCACGAGCACCGACCCGGGACTGACCTTCGCCGCCGACGGGACGACGCCCCTCAGCGTGGCCGGGCTCCCGTCGGTGCGGGCGATCGCCGGGGAGGAGTTCGACGACTACCGCATCTGGGTCGGGGACGACCCGCTGACCCGGAGGGCCGTGTCGGTCTCGGCGCGATCGGTCCGCGACTCCGAGGGGCGGCCGGTCGCGCGAGCGCTGGCGATGGTCGACATCACCGTCCTGCTGACCGCCCTCCACTTGCAGGCGAACTTCGCCAACACCGTCTCCCACGAGCTGCGCACCCCGCTGACCTCGATCGTCGGCCACCTCGAGATGGTGGCCGAGGGCGAGGTCGACCTCCCCGAGGCGCTGACCAAGCCCCTCGCCGTCGTCCGGCGCAACGCCCATCGGCTCCTCCATCTTGTCGGCGACATCCTCGACGAGAACCACCTGCGAACCGGCAGCGTCGCGCTGGACCGCCAGGACGTCGACATCGACGCGCTGGTCGCCGAGGCGATCGAGTCGGCCGGGCCGGCCGCGACCCAGCACTGCCTGACGATCGAGGCCGACCTGGCCGGCACCGACCGCTGCTTCGTGGACGCCGAGCGCCTGCGTCGGGTGCTCGACAACCTGATCGGCAACGCGATCAAGTACTCCGACGACGGCGGACGGATCACCGTCTCCTGCGAGCAGCGCTTGGCCCGGGGCCACCGGACCGTGCTGATCACCGTGGCCGACGACGGCATCGGGATCGACCGCGACGACCTGGCTCGCATCCGGAGCCCCTTCTTCCGGGGCCAGCAGGCCCGCGCCCGTCACTCACCGGGCCTCGGGCTCGGCCTCGGCATCGTCGACGCGATCGTGCGGGCCCACGGTGGTCTACTGCACATCGACAGCGCGCCGGGCACCGGCACTCGCGCCCGGGTCGAGGTCCCCGCCGACCCGCTGGGGCGGCCTGCGGCCGACGGCGTGGGCGGCTGACCCGGGACCGGCGCTACCGGATCGGCGCTCCCGAGACGGTGCGGGCGATGACGAGCCGCTGGATCTCGGAGGTGCCCTCGAAGATGGTGTAGATCCTGGCGTCACGGGCCCACCGCTCGACCGGGTACTCGCGCGTGAAGCCGTTGCCGCCGAGGATCTGCATGGCCTGGCCGGTCACCTTGACGGCGGTCTCGGCCGCCATCAGCTTCGACATCGAACCTTCGGCCGCCTCGAACGACTTGCCCTGGCTGGCCATCCACGCCGCGCGGTGCACGAGGAGGCGGCTGGCATCGATGGAGACCGCCATGTCGGCCAGCGCGAAGGCGACGCCCTGGTTCTCGATGATGGCCTTGCCGAACTGCTCGCGGGTCTTGGCGTAGTCGAGCGCGACCTCGTAGGCCGCGCGCGCGATGCCGACCGCCATCGCGCCGACGGCGGGGCGGGTGCGCTCGAAGGTGGCCATGCTGGCGTTGCCGCGCGCGCCCGCGCCCTCGCGGGCCCGGGCGAGACGGGCGTCGAGCTTGTCCTTGCCCCCGAGCAGGCAGCGCCCAGGGACGCGGACGTTGTCGAGCACCACCTCGGCGGTGTGGCTGGCGCGGATGCCGTGCTTGTGGAACTTCTGCCCCTGGCTGAGCCCCTTCGTACCCGGCGGGACGACGAACGAGGCCTGCCCGCGGGTCTTGAGGTCGGGGTCGACGACGGCGGTGACGACGTGGACGTCGGCGATGCCGCCGTTGGTCGCCCACGTCTTGGTGCCGTTGACGACCCACTCGTCGGTGGCCTCGTCGTAGCGCGCCCGGGTGCGCATCGCGCCGACGTCGCTGCCGGCGTCAGGCTCGGAGGAGCAGAACGCGCCGAGCTTGAGGTCGCCGGGCGAGCCGAACATCTGCGGCACCCACTCGAGCACCTGCTCCTGCGTGCCGTTCGAGCTGACGCCGGCGGCCGCGAGCGCCGTGCCGACGATCGCGAGCCCGATGCCGGCGTCGCCCCAGCACAGCTCCTCCATCGAGACCGGGATCCCGAGGCCGGTGGGGTCGAAGCCCTGCGTGGCGAAGAAGTCCATCGAGTAGATGCCGGCCTTCGCCGCCTCCTCGACGACGGGCCACGGGAACTCCTCGCGCTCGTCCCACTCCGAGGCGGCCGGGCGGATGACGTCGGCGGCGAAGCCGTGCAGCCAGTCCTTCAGCTCGAGGTGGTCGGGGGTGAGGTCGAACGACGGGGTGCTCACGCACGGAAGATACCGCGACACGATGTCACGGTGGAGCCTCGCTAGGGTGAACAGATGCCTCTCGGACCCCGCTCCCTGCGCGCCCTGGCGACGATCGCCGCTCTCTCGGTCGCGCTCGCCGGCCCCGCCGGCGCCGCCCCTGCCGACACCCCAGCGTCCGCCGAGCGGGCCGCCGGTGCACCACCGCGCACGATCGCCCTGCCCGACGGCTTCCAGCCCGAGGGGGTCGCGATCGACGGTCACCGCGGCTACTTCGGCTCGCGGGTCGACGGCGACCTCTACCGCGTCGACCTGCGCACCGGCAAGGGCAGGGTGTTCAGCGAGGGCCCCGGGACGGCGTCCGTCGGGCTCAAGGTGGGTCCGCGCCAGCGGCTCTACGTCGCCGGCGGCGACACCGGCACGATGCGGGTCGTCAGCGCCCGGACCGGCCGCATCCTCAAGTCCGTGCGCCTCGCCCCGGCCGGGCGCAGCTCGTTCGTCAACGACGTCGTGCTCACGAGGTCGGCCGCGTGGTTCACCGACTCGGCCGCCGCCAGGATCTACCGCGTGCCGATCTTCGCCGACGGCACCCTGCCCCGCCAGCGCGACGTGCGCGCCATCCGGCTGCGCGGCGACTGGGAGCAGCCGGCGCCGGGCGAGTTCGGCGCCAACGGCATCACCGCGACGCCGCGGGGCACGGCCCTGCTGGTCGTCAACTCCACCGACGGCACCCTGTTCAAGGTGCCGCGGTCGGGCAAGCGGGCCGGCATCGCCACGCGGGTGAAGCTCGGCGGCGTCTCGCTCACCAACGGCGACGGCATGCTGCTCGAGGGCCGCCGGCTCTACGTCGTGCGCAACCGCCTCGACCAGGTGGCCGTGCTGCGCATCGCCGACCACGCGCGCGCCGGCCGGCTGGTGCGGGTCCTCACCTCGAAGCGCTTCGACGTGCCCACCACCGTGGCCCGGTGGCGCGGTGCGCTCTACCTGCCTAACGCGCGCTTCACCACGCCGGCGACGCCGGAGACGACGTACGACGTCGTGCGGCTGAAGACCGGCGGGCACGCCTGAACAGGCCGCACCCGACGAACAGGATCGCGATCCAGAACGGCAGCCCGGTCACGACCGAGAGCACGACGAGCGCGACCGCGATCGGCACGAACGGCACCGGGCGCCAGCCCGGTCGGCCGGGCGGGTAGGCCCGGCGGTCGCGTTCCACGACCTGCGCCGGCAGGTCGTGGAACAGCACGTCGAGGTCGCCGCGCGTGCGCGCCGACCAGACGGCGTCGAGCCGCTCGGCGTGCTCGTCGGGGTCGAGCCGACCCTGGCCGGCGTGCTCGGCCAGGGCGGCCGCGGCCCGCTCGCGCTCGACGTCGCCGATGCGCAGGCCGTCGTTCACGACCCGGGCTCCTCGTCGAGGTCGTCGCGGACGGCGTCCGGCCCGTCGGCCAGCACGCCGTAGAGCCGGCGCCGGGTGTCGGCGAGGATCTCGAGCGCCGCCCGGCGCTGGGCCTCCGAGCCCTGCGTGACGATCTGCCACACGGCGGGCATCACCTGGCCGAGCTCGCTCTTGAGGTCGACCTGCTCGCCCTTGGCCGCTACCTTGCCGGCCTCGGCCGAGCGCTCGAACGGCGCCCAGACGCCGGCGAGCTCGTCGGCGTGGTCGTTGACGTAGGCGTGCCCGGCCTCGGTGAGTCGCAGCGCCCGGCGGCCGCGCTCGTCGTCGGTCTCGACGAGCCCCTCGTCCTGCAGCTGCTGGATCGTCGGGTAGACCGAGCCGGGGCTCGGGCGCCAGCCGCCCTCGCTGCGGTCGGCGATCTGCTGGATGACCTGGTAGCCGTTGACCGACTCCTCGGCTCGGGCCGCGGCCGCCAGCACGTCGAGGATGGCGACGCGGACGTCGCCGCGGCGCACCCGCGGCCCTCGCCCGCGCTCGGGCTGGCCCATGCCGAACAGGCCGGCCACCCACGGCGGCGGGCCTCCCGGTCCGCCCGGGCCGGCACCGCCGGGGCCGCCGAACGGGCCGCCCCACTCGGGGCCGCCGGCCCAGCCGTGCCGACGACGTCCGCCGCCGTGTGCCTGCCACGGGTTCTCACCCTCGGTCCATCTGGTGCGTCCTCGGTGTCCCATGACGGGACCCCCTCTCGTGTCAGTTGTATCGCGACTCTTCTGAATACGTTCGCGATATATCGCGACTGTACGCCGATCGTTCCGGGTGGGCAAGCGAGAGTCCGGGAGCGTCCGGGAGCGTTTGGCCGGGGTCGCTCCGCGGGCACACCGCCACCGTGCGCCGCCTCGTCGTCTCGACCCTCGCCCTCGCCGTCCTGCCACTGGCGGCCTGCACCGACGAGCCGGGAGACCCGGCGACCCGACCGGACGCCTCGTCGACGAGCGAGACGCAGACGCCGTCGCCGTCGCCGTCGCCGTCGCCGTCCGCGCCCGGGCTGCCGCTGCCCGAGCTCACCACGACCTCCGCCCCGGTCGACGTCACGACGGCAGCGCGCCCGGCCTGGACCTCCAGCGGGATCCGCGGCCCGAAGACGATCCAGGTGGACGGCGACCTCGCCGTCGTCGCCACGCCGCGCGACCAGCGTGGCGTCGACCTGCGCTCGGGCGAGGTGCTCTGGACCCTCGGCGACGACGAGGACCTGCCGCTGCCCGGCACGACGTCGGCGGCCGGTCTCGTGCTCGCCCCGTCTGCCGACGGACCGCGGGCGGTCTCGAGCTTCTACGCCAACGGCTGCGCGTTCGGCTGCCCGGTGCCCGAGCAGTACCACAGCGAGCAGAAGGGCATCGTCGCCCTCGACGCGACGACCGGCGACGTCGCCTGGGGCCGCGGCCTCGTCGGCTCGGCACAGGCCGACTACCTCCGCCCGCGCGACCGTGACCTCGACCTCGTCGTCGCCGGCGTGCTGTCCTCACCACGGGCGGTGGTGACCAGCGTTGGCCACGGCGACATCGTCGTCAGCGGGCAGGTCGACGCCGACCTCCCCGTCTACGCCGTCGCCCTCGACCCCGTCTCCGGTGAGCGGCTGTGGGCCCGGCGCGGCGTCGTGCCCGAGGCCGTCGTCGCCGACCTGGTCGTCGTCCGGGTCAACGACGAGGCGGCCCCGTTCCTGGTCGGCCTCGACGCACGCACCGGCGAGCAGCGCTGGCGCAGCCCGGTGACCTCGCCGTTCCTGGCCCTGCAGAGCGTCAGCCCACGGGTGATCGCGGTGGAGGCCGAGGACTCCGACGCGATCACGCTCCTCGACACGCGGACCGGCGTCCCGCTGGCGGCGCAGCCGCCGGGCGTGGTCCGGTTCTGTGCCGCGTGGGTCAGCGGGTCGCTCGACCTCGCCTGTGAGTGGAGCGCGCCCGACGAGCCCTCGGCGAAGCGGCTGCTCACCCTCGACGCGACCGGCTCGATGTCACTCTCCGCCGAGCCCCTGACCAGCACGCCCGACCGCGTCGTCGACGGCGTGGTGGTGGCCGACGACGTGCTCGAGGGGCCGACCGTGTTCCTCGACGCAGCGGGCGACCGGGTCGGCGACGACCGCCCGGGCCGCATCGAGAGCCTGTCGGCCCGCTACCTCGTCGAGGGCACCGAGGTGCGCTACGGCAACGAGCTGCGCACGATCACGGTGCTGCGCCGTCGCTGACGCCGGCGTCAGCTGCTGAGCCAGGCCGCGTAGGCGTCGAAGGTGTACGGCCGGCCGAGGAAGTCGGCGACGAGGTCGGCGGCGTCCTTCGAGCCACCCGGGGCGAGCACGCGGTCGCGGTAGCGGCGGGCGACGTCAGGGGCGAACAGGTCGTCGTCGTCGAACGCCGAGAAGAGGTCCTTCGCGATGACGAGCGACCACATGTAGGTGTAGTAGGCCGAGCTGTAGCCGCCGAGGTGACCGAACGAGGCGAACATGTGCGTGCCCTCGCGGTAGGGCCACGCGGAGTAGGTCTCCTGCAGCTCGACCATGCGCGCGGTGAGGTCGCCAGGTCGTTCGACATGGAAGTAGTACGACATCGCGGCGTAGAACATCTGCGTGCGCGCGTGGGCGCCCTTGCCGAAGTCGTCGCTGGCCCGCATCGCCCGCACCAGGTCGGCCGGGATCGGCTCGCCGGCGTCGTCGGTGGCGAACAAGCGGAGGATGTCGGCGTCCCACGCCCACTCCTCGAGCATCTGGCTCGGCGCCTCGACGAAGTCCCACTCCGTCGCGACGCCGGCGAAGCGCGCCCACGCCACGTGGCCGCCGAGCACGTGGTGCACGAGGTGGCCGAACTCGTGGAACAGCGTGACGACGTGGTCGTGCTCCATGAGGCCGCGCGAGAAGTTGCAGACCAGCACGCCCTCGGGCAGCTGCCGGCCGGCGACGCCGTCGGTGAGCGTGAACTGCGCGGCGTGCTTGTACTTGCCCTCGCGCGGGTGCAGGTCGAGGTAGATGCGGCCGAGGCCGTCGCCCGACCCGACGTCGACGACGTCGTAGGCCGTGACGTCGGGGTGCCACACGGCGGCGTCGGGCACCTCGTCGTAGCGGAGCCCGAACAGCCGGCCGGTGACCTCGAGCAGGCCGCGGCGGACCTTGTCGAAGGCGAAGTAGGTGCGGACCCGCTGCGAGTCGACCTCGAGCTGCTCCTTGCGCACGAGCTCCTCGTAGTAGAGCGCGTCGGCGATCGGCACCCGCTCGGCGTCGGGCCGGTCGCGGCGGTAGCGCTCGAGCAGGACGGCGAGGTCGCGCTCGGCCGGCTCGGCGGCCGCCGCCGCGATCTTGTCGATGAACGCGGGGATCGCCGCGCCCTCGCCGATCATCTTGACCTCGGCGTCGTAGCTGGCCCAGTCGGGGTAGCCGACGAGCCCGGCCAGCTCGTGCCGCAGGGCGAAGATCTCCTGCAGCATCGGCTCGGTCGCGGGGTAGCCGCGGTTGAGGAACGCATCGACCATGTCGGCGCGGACCTGCGGGTCGTGCGCGAACTGCCGCACCGGGACGGCGTCGGGGTAGTCGGTCGTGACCGTGACGAGGCCGTCGTCGTCCGCCGACCCCGTCGGCTGGTGGGCCTCGAGCCAGTCGGCCGGCAGCCCGGCGAGCTGCTCGGGCGTGACGCGGATCGTGCGGACGTCGTCGCGGACCGCGCGGCTGAAGTCCTGGTCGAGCTCGGTGAGCCGCTCGTTGATCGCGGTGATCCGGGCCCGCGTGGCGTCATCGCGGTCGACGCCGGCCCGCCGGAAGTCGCGGCGCACCTTGGCCAGCAGCCGCCGGGCCTCGTCGTCGAGGCCGCTGTCGTCGAGACCGGCGAAGACGTCGAACAGCACGCTGTCGAGCGACCACTCGGTGCTCAGCCGGCTGACGTCCTGCTCGGCGCGCTCGGCCGTCGTCCGCACGGCCTCGTCGGGGTGCACGTTGCCCAGCAGCGAGCCGGCCGCGGCGACGTTGCCGAGCTGCAGCATGGCGTCGTCCCAGCGGCGCAGCACCTCGACCGCGTCGTCGGGGGGCGACGTGCGCAGCCCGTCGACCAGCTCGCGCGCCCGCGCCAGGCCGGACTCGGCCCGCTCGCGCATCCAGGACTCCCACCCCGCGGCGTCGGCGGTGGCGGGCAGGGTCAGCGGCTCGAGGGTCTCGGGGGTCACGCTTTCACCCTAGGAGGGGGCGCGCGAGGCGCTCACTGTGGCAGTGTCACGAGAGGCAACGTCGCCGTTTCGGAGGTCCATCATGCGTCGTCTCGCGTCCGCCCTCGTCCTCGCCCTCGTCGCGTCGCTCGGCGTCGTCCCGGCCCCTTCTCCAGCAGCACCGCCCGACTCCACGACCGACTCCACGAGGGACCGCGCGGCCCGGTGCCCGCAGCTGCAGCGACCCGGGCTCTGGTACGGCGACAACGCGCAGCGCATCCAGCGCGCGATCGACGAGCGCGGCCGGTGCTCGTGGCCCGGCGGCAAGGCCCCGAAGATCAAGCCCTACGCGGTCTTCGACTGGGACAACACGATGATCAAGAACGACATCTCCGACCAGACGATCTTCTGGATGCTGCGCCACGACCTGATCCGCCAGCCCCCCGGTCGCGACTGGCGCACGACGAGCCGGTTCATGACCGACGCCGGCGCGCGGGCGCTACGGGCGGCGTGCGGACGGCTGGCCCGGCCCGGACGGCCGTTGCCGACGTCGACGAACACCCGCTGCGCCGACGAGATCGTCTCGGTGCGCAAGGAGCAGGAGACGACGTCGGGCGAGGAGGTCTTCGCCGGCTACCACCACCGCCGCACCGAGGCGATGTACGCCTGGGTCGGCCAGGTGCTGCAGGGCTACACCCCGGCCGAGGTGCGCCGTATCGCGAAGAAGGCGCGGCGCGCGGCCCTGCGGGCGCCGGTCGGCGCGACGCAGCGGGTCGGGACGACGACGCAGACGGCCTGGATCCGCTACTACCCGGCGATGCGCGACCTGGTCCGCACGCTGAAGCGGGCCGGCATCGAGCCGTGGATCGTCTCGGCGTCGCCGCAGGAGTTCGCCGACGTCTGGGGCCGCGCCGCCGGCATCGACCGCGCGCACACGATCGGCGTCTCGCAGCGCCTCGTCGACGGCCGGCTGAGCGGCCACCTCGAGCCGTGCGGCGGCGTGCGGCGCGACGGGATCATGACCTACGTCGACGGCAAGCGCTGCTTCATCAACAAGCGGGTGCTCGGCATGCGCGGGCCGAAGGCCCTGCGACCCGCGCCCTGGCGGCTCCGCCCGGTCGTCGCCGGCGGCGACGCCAACACCGACGTCTCGATGCTCCGCGACGCCACCGGCGTGCACGTGGTGCTCAACCGCAACGGCGCCGAGGTGATGTGTCGCGCCTACGACGACGCCGACGGCCGCTGGGCCGTGCAGCCGATGTTCATCCAGCCGCTGCCGCAGCAGGCCGAGCCCTACCCGTGCTCGACCACCGGCTACGTCGACCGGTTCGGCGACGAGCGGCCCGTGCGCCGGCGCGACGGCTCGGTCATTCCCGACCAGGTCGACCGCGTGCACGGCTGAGCGGGCTGAGAATCGCTCTGCTCGACCCGTTGCGGTGGTACTAGCCGCCCAGCTGGTCGCGCCGGCGCGTGAGGTAGGCGGTCTCGGCCGGGTTGTCGATGAGCGACAGCGCGGCGTCGTAGGCGGCGCGGGCCTCGGCGGAGCGGCCGAGCCGGCGCAGCAGGTCGGCCCGGGTGGCGTGGAAGGCGTGGTAGCCCTCGAGCGGCAGGCGGTCGACGAGGGCCAGAGCGACCTCGGGTCCGTCGAGCTCGGCGACCGCGACCGCCCGGTTGAGCGCGACCACCGGGCTCGGGTCGAGCGCGGCGAGCTGGCCGTAGAGCGCGACGACCTGCGACCAGTCGGTGGCGTCGGCCGTGCGAGCGTCGGTGTGCACGGCGTTGACGGCCGCCATCAGCTGGTAGCGCCCGGGTCGGTTGATCGCCAGGCACTCGCGCACGAGCGCATGTCCCTCGACGATCAGCGGGCGTGACCACGCCGAGCGGTCCTGCTCGGGCATCGGCACCAGGACGCCGTCGGCGGCCACCCGCGCCGGACGCCGCGACTCGGTGAGCAACATCAGCGCCAGCAATCCCGTGACCTCCGGCTCGTCGGGCAGCAGGTCGTGCAGGATCCGGCCGAGCCGGATCGCCTCGCCGGTGAGGTCGTCACGCACCGACTGCCCGTCGGCCCCCGACGTCGACAGGTAGCCCTCGTTGAAGACGAGGTAGACGACGGCCAGCACGCCGGAGAGGCGTTCGGGCAGGTCGGCGAGCGACGGCACCCGGAACGGGATGCCGGCGCCGGCGATCTTCTTCTTGGCGCGCGTGATGCGCTGGGCCATGGTCGTCTCGGGCACGAAGAACGCCTGCGCGATCTCGCCGACGGTGAGGCCGCCGAGGAGCCGCAGGGTGAGGGCGACCCGCGCCTCGGGCGCCAGGGCCGGGTGGCAGCAGGTGAAGACCATCCGCAGCCGGTCGTCGTCGACCGGGCCGGTGGGCTCGTGCGGTGTATCGTCGTCGAGCATCAGGGCTGCCTGGTGCTTGGCGTCGCGGTGGGACTCGCGGCGGATCCGGTCGATCGCCTTGCGGGCTGCGGTCGTGGTGAGCCACGCGCCCGGGTTCGGCGGGACGCCGTCGACCGGCCAGCGCTCGAGGGCCACCAGGAGCGCCTCGCCGGCGGCGTCCTCGGCGACGTCGATGTCGCCGAAGCGCCGCGTCAACGAGGCGACCACCCGGCCGAACTCCTCGCGGTAGACCCGCTCGACCTGCTCCACGGCCGGCTCCCCCGCGGGCCGCTCAGCCCTCGGCCTGGAACGGTCGGACCTCGACCTTGCCCTGGCAGGCCTTCGAGCCCAACTTGGCCCACTCGAGCGCGGCGTCGAGGTCGGCGGCCTCGATGATCCAGAAGCCGCCGAGGTACTCCTTCGACTCCGAGAAAGGGCCGTCGGTGACCACGGCCGCGTCGCCGGTGTTGTCGACGACCGTGGTGGCGTCGTGGGTCTGCAGCCCGCCGGCGAACACCCAGGCACCCTGCTCCTGCAGCTCGGTGTTGAAGGCGTCGACCGCCTCGAAGATCGGCTGCATCTGCTCCATCGTCATCTCGGCCATCTCGGCGGCGCCGTTCTCGTCGTGGTTGACGGCCAGGAAGTAGTTCGGCATGGCGTTCTCCTCGGTTCGGGGCGGCCTCGCTGGCTGCCTCTCACCCTCTCCACGAACGAGGTGACGGCGATACGACAGACCGGCGGGAATCTTCTGAGAACTTTTCCTACCGTGCGCGGTCCGGCCCGGGCACGGCGGATCGACGACCACTACCGTCGGTCCATGACCGACTGGGCGGCGCTCTACCGCGACCACGTGACCGCGGTGACCGCCCTCGTCTCCGGGCTCTCCGACGACGACCTGGCCCGCGAGGTGCCCGGCGCGCCGGCCTGGACCGTGCACGACGTCCTCGCCCACCTGGCCGGCGGAGCGGCCGATGCCGTCACCGGCCGCACGGACGGCGCCCCGGGGCCCGAGTGGACGGCGCGCCACGTCGCCGAGCGAGCGGTGCTGCCGGTCGCCGTCCTGGTCGAGGAGCTCGAGACCAAAGCCGAGGCGATCGGCCACTCCACGGTCGACAACCCGCGCCCGGCGATCGTGTGGGACATCGCCGTCCACCATGCCGACCTGCACGAGGCCCTCGGCCTCGGTCGCCTGCCCGAGCGCTACTGGCGGCCCGTGCTCGAGACCGTCGTGCTCATGCGCAAGCCCGTCGTGCCCGAGGGCGTCGACGACTACGAGCTCTTCCGCGGGCTGTTCTCGCGGCGCTCACGGGCGCAGCTGCGCAGCTGGGGGCTCGACGACGACGCCGTCGAGGGGCTGGGCATCTTCGGCCCGCGCGACGACGACCAGCCCGTCCCCGCCTGAGATGCCTCGGCCCTGTCGGCCCCCCGCCGGCGGACCTACAGTGCTGGCATGGCTCGCTACTCGGTCAACGGCGCCGCCGTCGCGCACGTCCGCGACCTGATCGCCAAGCGGCAGTACGTCCTCGAGAGCGACTGGGGTGACGCCCAGCCCGCGGCGGTCGTCCAGAACGCCTACCTCGACCGGCACTCGTGGGCCGAGTACGCCTCGTGGCACCTCGGCCTGACCGAGGGTGCCACCGACGAGACCAAGGCCCGCTACGCCTTCGTGGTCGGCGACCTCCGTCGCGTGCACCGCTCGGGCCTCATCGCCTGCGCCTACCGCGCCGCCGAGTGGCGCCACAAGCAGGTCGAGCTGGCCGCTCACGACCTGCTGCAGGAGCTGGACCGGACCGCCGGCATCGAGTAGGCAGCGCCCGCGATCAGCCCGCCCGCACGGCGGCGAGCACGGTGGGGGTGCTGTGGTCGGGCCAGCGCCCGGTGAGCGTGTGCTGCCCGGCGACGTCGAAGCCGGGCTCGGTCGTCACGACGCGGCACAGGGTGACCTCGAGCCCGGGGCCGGCAAGCACCGTGCAGCCGACGACCTCGTGCCGCTCGAGCGCGTCGATCACCTCCGACGACGGCAGCACGACGCCCGGGCTGCCGCTGCCCTGCACGAACGTGGTGGTCTCGCGGGGGGTCAGGACGCCGTCGACGTCGACCTGCAGGTCGGCCTGGCGTCCGCCGCCCAGCACCGTCGAGACGAGGGCAGAGCGGTAGACCGGGTCGGCGAGCCCGTCGTAGACCCACCGTGGGCCGAGCACCGAGTGCGTCATCTCGCAGACGAGGTCGCGCTCGGCGCCCTCGAGCGGCGCGGCCCGGTAGGTCAGCGGCGCCTGCAGCACCGGGCCGTCACCCGCGCGGAGCAGGAAGGTCTCGGTGCCGACCTCGCCGTCGGGGTCGTCCAGTCGGTAGGCGCCGAGCGTCGTCAGCGGGCCGCTGCCGGCGTACCACGACCGGTGGGGCACCCAGGCTTGCAGCAGCTCGGCCTTGGTGGGGCTGATCGAGGCGCGGTGCAGGACGGCCATGACGCCAGTCTCTCACCAGCCCCAGGTGCCGGGCTCCCCCTTGAACGGTCCGACGACGCGGGAGGTGATCCAGCCGCCGTAGAAGCCGCCGGCCTGGGGCACGACGACCTCGCCGTCGACGAGGCAGGCCTCGACCTGGCCGGGCATCACCGAGACCGCGCCGGCGAGGTCGGCGAAGCGCGCGGTCGGGTCCGGGTAGGTCCAGGCCGCACGGGGCGCCACGACCCCGCCTCCGACGACGTCGAAGTAGGCCGCCACGCCCTTCCACTCGCACGACGACGAGCCGTCCGTCTCGCGCAGGGCGCCGTCGACGAAGGCCTCGCGGGGCAGGTAGTACGTCGGCGGGTGGCTGGTCTCGAGCACGCGCCACGACCGGGTCGTGCTGGCGACGACCACGCCGCCGAGCACCACCTCGACGGTCTCGGACGACGCCACGAGGGCCGGCGGGCGGGGATAGTCCCAGCACGACTCCTGCCCGGGGCCGGGCTTGATGCGCTGGTCGGGGCGTGGGTGTCTCACGACTCCCAGTGTGCCCTCACCCCACGCGGGCGGGCTCGCGGTCGTCGTCGGCGCCGTCGGTGTCGGTGAGCCGGCCGCCGACCTTGCGCAGGGCGATGGTCAGCACGACGACGGCGACCAGCACCACCGGCACGTAGGCCGGCAGCGACTCGGCGTCCTGCGAGCGCAGCAGGGTGCGGTAGTTCGTGACGAGGATCAGGCTGCCGACCAGGGCGCCGAGCACCGGCAGGGACAGGTGCCGGACCAGGTAGGCCGCGAAGGGGGCCGCGACGACGCCGCCGGCGAGCAGACCGCCGACGATGCGCCAGTCGATGGCCTCGTCGGAGAGCCCGACGAGGAAGCCGATGCTGGCCGAGAGCGCGACCACGAACTCCGACGTTGAGACCGAGCCGATCACCTTGCGCGGGTCGAGCGTGCCGCTGGAGATGAGGGTCGGGGTGGTGACCGGTCCCCAGCCACCGCCGCCGGTGGAGTCGATGAAGCCGCCGACGAGGCCGAGCGGACCGAGCAGCCACGGCCCCGGGCGCCGGCCCGCGCTGGGGACCTTCGGCTGGCTGAAGACGAACCGGGCGATGATGTAGACCCCGAGCACGATGAGCAGGCCGGCCACCCACGGCACGGCCGCCTCGGTCGAGGCGTTCGACAGCGCGGTGGCGCCGACGAACGCACCGATGCCGCCGGGAACGGCGAGCATGCCGACCACGCGCCAGTCGACGTTGCCGAAGCGCCAGTGCGAGAGGCCGGAGACGAGGGTCGTGCCGACCTCGGCGAAGTGCACGGACGCCGATGCGACCGCGACCGAGACCCCGGTGGCCACCAGCAGGGAGTTCGACGTGACCCCGTAGGCCATGCCGAGCGAGCCGTCGACGGCCTGGGCCGCCAGTCCGACGACGACGAAGATCAGGAACTTCTCCACGGTGCGCTCTCCTCACGAGGTGGTGTCGGGCGACCCTACACCCAAAGATTATAAAGTCACTATTCTTCGGTATCTCCGATGTCACAGTCGGAAATATGGATCGACATGGGCCGGGGGCGCCGCGGCGGTCGGCGGCGTCCGAGTCCGCGTGGGGTTCGCCGACGCCGTCCCGGGGCACGGTGGCCCCGACGACGACGAGAGGCGGGACCCATGACCGACGCACTGGAGCGCAGGCATCGCATGATGCGCGAGGAGCTCGACCGACTCTGGGCGGCACTCGTGCTGGGTCTGGGCTGCGTGCTGGCGCTGGTGTCGATGTTCGTGCCGATGTTCTCCTACGTCGAGGGCGACGACGGCAAGTGGGACCCCGCCGACGGCCAGTCGACCCTGCTGGGGCTGGTCGGCGAGCCCGGGGAGAGCGACCGGGCGGGAGCGATCGCGCTGGTCGCCCTCGTGGCGTTCCTCATGGTCGTCGCGTGCCTGGCGCTCACGCCGATCGTGACCGGCGGGCGTGAGCCGTGGGCCGGGTGGGCCATGGTGGCCGCGGCCGTGGTCACCCTCGCCTGCGCGTTCACCCTCCTCGTGCTCACCGACGCCGGGAGCGGGCGGAGCCGGGCCACCGACGACGACGTCGACCTGGCGGCCGGGTTCCTGCTCCTGGTGATCGTGCCCGTGTGGTTCCTGGTCGGGCGCAGCCGCGCCGCGTCGCGCTGAGGAGCCTCAGAGCGCGAGGCGCGCGAACGCGCCGGCGGTGTCGGCGCCCTCGGCGACGGCCTGCAGCTCGGTCAGGCATCGGTCGACGGTGAGCACGTTGCCGTAGACGAGCCCGCGCAACAGCCCCTCCGTCGGCTCGCCGCCGTGGGAGAGGAAGAGCATGGTCCGAAAGGCCGCCCGCCCGGAGTCGAGGTCGAGCTGGAACGCCCCGGTGAGCAGGCGCCAGTTGCTGCGCAGCACCAGCTCGGCGAACGCCGCGCGACGATCGTGGTCGACCACGAAGGGGAGCACCGACTCGAAGGCGAGCTGGCCGAACGGGTCGTAGGGCCGCGCTCGGCACGACCACTCCCGGCGCGTGCCGACGAAGTGGGTCTCGATGCAGGGCACGCCGTCGTGCTCACCGGGCTCGACCGGCCACCCGTCGTCGGAGAGGAAGCGCAGCACCTGGTCGAACATCAGCCCGTGACCCCGAGCTCGTCGTCGACGACGGCCCGCAGCGCCCGCGCCTGGGCCATGCCGGGGTCGGCGTCCAGCGCCCGGTCGACCCAGCGGCGCGCCGCCTCGAGGTCGCCCGCGCCGCGGTGCGCGACGGCCAGCGAGAACAGGGCCGGCGCGCTGTCGGGGTGCGCGGCCACGGAGTCCTCGAGGAACGGGAGCGCGCGGGCGAAGCGGTCCATCGCCGACAGGGCCAGCCCGACGCACAGCGCGAGGTCGAGGCGCTCACCGATGGGGAACCACTGGTCCCACACGCGCAGGAGCGCCCGCTCGACGTCGGCGCGCTGCACGTCGGGCACGTCGGGCAGCACGTCGAGCAGCCGCGGGAGCAGCTCGACGAGCAGCGTCGGGTCGTACCTCGAGAGCCGCAGCGCGGCGAGCAGCGACCCGACGCCGGTGTCGGCGCCGGGCGCGAGCAGCGAGCGCAGCAGGTAGTAGTTGTCGGGCCCGGTGTCGACCAGCTCGTCGCGGACGGCGGCCGCGAACGACTCGGGGTCGGCGACGGCGCCCTGCGCGAAGGCGCCCACGACGAGGTGCGGCGACCGGTCGCGCGGCAGGACGGCGACCCCGCCGCAGGCGCGCGTGCGGCGCGCGAGCAGGTCGAAGTTGACCATGAGCGAGAACCCGGCGCCGTGCAGCACCACCGAGGGCTCGGGCTGCGAGCACAGCTCGAGCAGCGAGCCGTGGCCCTTGTCCGCGACGAGCGAGCAGCTCGAGCCGGCGGTGAGCCCGGCGACGAGGTCGAGCCAACGCAGGCCGCCGGTCGGCACGAGCACGGCGGTGTCGTCGAGCACCTCGCGGTAGTGCTCGAGCACGGGCGCGAGGCCCTCGGGACCGCCGGCGGGCAGGGCGTCGCACGGCACGCTCGACCAGACGACGCCACCGGCGGGACGGTCGGCGTGGAGGTCGGCCGGCACGGTCACCCGCGCCTCCCGCAGCTCGCCGGCCCGCACGACGTAGGCGTCGTGCACGAGCGTGTCGAAGACGTAGTTGGCGATCCCGACGACCGGCCCATCCCACTCCCCCGGGGCGAGACGTCGTCCGGACACCCGGGTCGTGGTCGGCCCCGGGTCGTCGGCGTCGAGCACGGCGACGTCGAGGTAGCCGCCGGCGAGCAGCGGCGCGTACGACGGGTGGGCCGCCCAGGCGTCGACGCGCTCGGCGCTGAAGTCGGTGACCACGTAGGTGAAGCGGAGGGTGGGGGCGAGCTCGCGCAGGGCCTGCACGCACAGGTAGGCGAAGCGTCCCGAGCCGCCACCGAGCTCGACGAGCAGCAACGGCCGCGCCGCCTCGTCGTCGGGCAGCGCGCGCAGGAACTCGACGACCAGGCGGGCGTAGCAGTGGGCGATCACGGGGTTGCCCGTGATGTGGTGCGGCACCGCGCCGCTGCCCCAGAGGCCGGCGACGTCGCCGTCGTAGAAGGACCGTTGTCGGTCCCACAGCCCGGAGTCGGCCAGCCGGACCGGCTCCCGACCGGTCGACCCCGAGGACGACGTCGACGAGACAGCGTGTCCGAGCACCGAGGAGATCGTCTTGCCCACACGGGGCGGCGCGGGCGTGGTGGTCACGGCGTCGTCCAGGCGAGGTGGGTGGCCTGGACGACGCCGCTGCCGTCGACGTCGACCTCGGTGGGGCCGACGCTGACGACGACGTAGCCACCGTCGGGCACCGCGATCGGCAGGTCGGCGAGCCGCACCGACCACCCCGGCTCGACCGGGCCGTCGATGCCGACGTCGACGGTGGCCTCAAGGCTGTCGACGACGGCGTGGTCGGCGTCGTAGGCGGTGGCCTCGAGGGCGAGGGTGCCGAGCCGCACCAGCACGGCCTCCGTGCCGATGTGCTCGAGCAGGGCGTGGCCGTCGGCGTCGTCGACGGCCGGGCGCACGGCGAGCCGGAGTCCGGCCACCGGGTGCGACGCCAGCGACCGGTCGAGGTCGCGGACGACGCCGACCAGGTCGGCGGCCGCGGCCGGCGGGTCGGCCGGCGGCGCCAGCGCGAGGTCGACGCCGTCGGCGATGAGCCGCTCGACCGTGCCCGTGCCGGCGGGCTGGACGACGGCGCCGAGGCCACCGGCCGCCGCGACGGCCTCGGCGAGCCGGGCCTGCTCGGCGTCGTCCAGCCGGCGGGTGAAGCGGCCCACGGCGACGCCGTGGTCGGTGCGGGCGGACACCGTGTCGCCTGCGACCGTGAGGGACGACGACAGCGGGGAGGGTCCGGGCGTGTAGCGGGTGTAGCGCACCAGGCTCCTCGTGGGGTCGGTCAGGTCGGTCATCGGCGTTCGGGCTTCCACACGTCGGCCTTGCCCGTCTGCAGCGCCCACTCGCGAGCGAGCAGGCTGACGAACGGTTGCACGTGCCGCGGCTCGATCGGGTGCTCGTGCGGCGGGGCACCCTTGCCCCCACCGCCCTTCTTCGGGGTCGTGAGCATGTTGCCCATCAGGCTGTTGTTCGAGTAGAGGAACGGCGTCACGCAGGCGCCGAAGTTGGCCTGGAACCCGGTGACGCCCTTGGCGTTGAAGGCGGCCTGGATGTCGCCGTACACCGACGACCCGCCGTTCTGCTGGGCGTACTGCTGGGCCACGAAGCGCGAGAACCCGCCCTGCTTGGTGCCGAGCTTGGGCGCGATGACGCCCTTGAGCACGGCGCCCCAGGCCGGGTCGTCGTTCGCCACGGGTGCCGCGACGACGTCGCTCAGCGGCAGGTTGGTCTTGATGTCCTTGGCCAGCTGGACGCCGTCGGCGGCGAGGCCCGCGGTGTCGCCGACGGCCGGCTCCTCCCCGGTCACGTCGACGTAGTGCTCCTCGGTGCGGTTGTACTCGTCGGCGAGGCCGATGAGGTGACCGAACTCGTGCGGCGCCATCGAGCGCCGGTCGTCGATCGTGTACCAGGTGCCGGAGTTCGACCGGCTCTGCTTCGCGTTCGCCTTCGGCAGCGACGGGTCGGCGCGGTAGACCTCGACGACGTGGCCGGCGCCCCGCTTGGCCTCGAAGTCGAGGTTCATCGTCTTCTTCTTCGGGTCGCTCTCGTTGACCGCGCGGAACGTGCTCCAGATCTGCTTGATGTCGGACAGCCAGGTGCCGATCTTCGCGTCGACACCCGGCTGCTTCTTCTTGAAGTCGATGTTGACGGTGACCGTCATCGCCGTCTTCGACAGCCGCCAGTCGTAGGCGGCGCGCAGCCCGACGTTCGTGACGCCCTCGACCTCCTCGCGCCAGTCGAACTCGACGTGACCCTGCGTCGCGGCGCCGGCGACCTCGAGCTTGGCCCACGTCGCCGGGTCGGCCAGCCCGGTCGCGGGCAGCGGCACACCGGCCTGGAACGCCTTGAGGCCCCCGTCGGTGAGCGGGCCGAAGACGCCGTCGACGGTGAGCGGCGCGCCCGCCGCCTTCGAGCTGTTGAGGCGTTCCTGCAGCTCCTTGACCGCCACGCCCTTGGCGCCGACCGCGAGCGCGGCGTGCGTGCCGAGGGCGGGGTTGAGCAGCTGTTGGGTGTTGCCCGGCCCGTCGACGACGGTGTCGTTGTTGCTGATGGCGACCGAGGGCGCCCGCAGCTTGAGCTGGTCGTGGGTCGTGCCGTCGACCACACCGTTCTCGACGACGCCCTTCGCGCCCTCGGCGATCAGCTGCTTCTGGAACGCCTTCGCCGCGGTCGTCGTCTCGGCGTCGAAGCGGCCGGTGATCGCGACCCGGGGCTTCGCACCGACGTGGTTGAGCTGCTGCTGGATGACGCCGACGTCGTGGTTCGGCCCGTCGCCCTCCTTGAGCCGCTGGACGGCGAGCGCCTGCACGAGCTGCCCGGCCACCTTGTTGCCGACCTGGCGCTGGAGCACCGTCACCCGGTGGTCGGGCGCGCGCCGGGGCGCGCCGCCCCGCTCGTCACGCTCGGGGCCCGTCGTCGGCCCACGGCGGGCCCGGTCCACCATCCGTCCACGGTAGGACGACGGGCTGGGCCGTGCATGCCCGATCGGGCAGACGTGGCGACGGCGCGTGGGATCAGAACAGCCGCGGGACGACCACGTTGACGTTGCGCCCGCCCTTGAGGACGTCGCGACCTCGACCGCCGACGAGCACGTCGCTGCGTCGTCCGCCGAACAGTACGTCGTCGCCCGCGCCGCCGTACAGGGCGTCGCGGCCCTCCTGACCGTCGAGCCGGTCGCGGCCGGGGCCGCCGCACAGCAGGTCGCGCTCGGCCCCACCGCGGATCACGTCGTCGCCATGGCGGCCGAACATCAGGTCGACGCCCGCGGTGCCGACGAGCCGGTCGGGCCCGTTCGTACCGACGACCACACGCACGCTGCGTCGGGCGGTGCCGGCGGCGTTGGTGGCCACCACCGTCACGATCGCGACGCCGGAGCGACCGGGGACCGGGCGCACGACGAGGCGGTGGCGAGGGTCGCCGGCGCCGCGGCCGACGACCCGGACGCGGGACGGCGGCACCAGCGCCGCGTTGGTGGACAGGATCCGCAGCGTCGTCGCGGTGGCGGGCGTGAGTCGGATCCCGACCTGCCCGCCGTCGAGCCCGTTGCCGGGCAGGCACCGGTGGTCGAAGAGGATGCCGACCTGCGGTGCCGGGACGGCGAGCCACGTGACGACGACGCCGGGCACCGCGGCGGAGCCATTGCCGGCCCGGTCGCGCAGGGCGCCGGCGGCGAGGCCGAGCCCGACGCCGCCGCTGGTGCGCATGCCGGTCACGCTGACCTGGAAGGTCGCCGCGCCGCGACGGGTCACCGTCGCCGTCCGGGCGCCGGCCGTGCCGGTGACCACCAGGTCGGCGGCGGCGAGGTCGCCGACCGGCTCGCTCGCGGTCACGGTGAAGACGACCGTGCTGCCGCGGGCCGGGTCCGCCTGTCCGGGGCCACGGGTCACGACCACGGTCGGCGCGGTGGCGTCGTACCCGGTGCTGAAGGGCGTGGCCGCGGCGTTGCCGTTGCCCGCCGCGTCATCCGCTGCGTCGGCGGGGAGGCCGACGGTGGCGCCGTCACCGGCCGGGTCGAAGGTGAGGGTGACGCCGTAGGTGTCGGCCGAGCCGACGAGGTCGGACAGCACGCCGCCGGTGACCGTCAGGTCGCCGAGCGCGAGGCCGGTGACCGGCTCGGAGAAGACGACGTCGAGGGTGATCGACGTCGACGAGGTCGGGTCGGCCGCCGAGCTGGTGATCGTCGCCGTCGGGGCGGTCGCGTCGGCGAGCCGGGTCAGCGTCGTCGACGCGGTGCTGGTGTTGCCCGCCGCATCGGTGGCCGCGCCGTCGATGACGGTGACCGTGACGTCGCCGTCGGCGGACGGCTCGACCGTGAAGGTGTAAGTAGCGCCGGAGCCGGCGAGGTCGCGCGCCACGCCGTTGGTGATCGCGACGTCGTCGAGCGTGACGCCGGTGACGGTCTCGGAGAACGTGGCGGTGACCGTGAACGCGCCGTCGACCGGGCCGGCAGGCGCCGTGAGCGTCACGTCGGGACGCACGGAGTCGAAGGCGCGCCGCAGCACGTCGGAGGCGGTGCTGGGGTTGCCGGCCGCGTCGCGCACCGCGCCGTCGACGACGAGGAGGCTCGCCTCGCCCTGGGCCGTCGGGACGACCCGCACCGTGAAGCCCGAGGCCGTGACCACCAGGTCGGTGAGCCCGGCGCCCGTGACCTGGAGGTCGCCGACCTGGAGGCCGGTGACCGGCTCGGAGAACGTGCCGGTCACCATGAACGGTGCGTTGAGCGGCCCGTCGGGGGCCGTCAGCGTGACCGTGGGCCGGGTGGCGTCGTAGTCGCGCGGGAGCGGGGTCGCCGCTTCGTTGCCGTTGCCGGCGACGTCGGTCGCCGCGTTCGCGGGCAGGCCGACCGTGACGGTGCCGTCGACGGCGGGCGTGACCGTGAACCGGTAGACCGACGCGCTGACGGTCTCGAGTGCCGACGGCGTGCCGCCGGCGACCTCGACGTCGTCGAGCGTGAGGCCGGTGACGGCCTCGGAGAACGTCGCGGTCACCGTGAAGGCGGCGTTGAGCGGCCCGGCCGGCGCCGTCAGCTCGACGGTCGGTCGGGTCAGGTCCGCGGCGCGAGTGATCGTGTTGCTGGCCGCGCTCGGGTTGCCGGCGGCGTCGGTGGCCGCGCCACCGGTGACCGAGACCGAGACCTCGCCGTCGGCGGTGGGACGCACGTCGAAGGTGTACGTCGTGCCGGAGCCGGCGAAGCCCTCGACGGTGCCGTTGACGACGGTGACGTCGCTCGCGACGACGCCGGCGACCGACTCGGAGAACGTCAGCGTCACCGCGAACGCACCGTTGACCGGCCCGGATTCCGACGTCAGCGTCGCCGTCGGGGCGACGGAGTCGAAGGTGCGCACCAGCGGCGTCGCCGCGGTGTTGCCGTTGCCGGCCGCGTCGGTGGCCCTGTTCGCGGCGAAGGCGACGGTGACCGCGCCCTGCGACGACGGCGAGACCCGCACCGACCACGTCGTGCCCGACCCCTGGAGGTCGTCGAGCTCGGCCGTGCCGCCGGTGACGGCGAAGTCCCCGACCTGGACGCCGGTGACCGACTCGCTGAACGTCGCCGTCACGCGGTAGGCCGCGCGGAAAGGCCCGGGTGCGGCGTCGAGCACGACCGAGGGCCGGGTGCCGTCGAAGACGGTGGTGACGGGCGCACCGGCCAGGCTGGTGTTGCCGGCGGCGTCGGAGGCGGCTCCGGCCGGCAGGGCGACGACGACGTCGCCGTCCGCCGTCGGCCGGACGCTCACCGTCCAGGTGGTGCCCGAGCCGGTGACCGCGGTGACGGTGCCGTTCGTGACCGAGAAGTCGGCGGCCTCGAGGCCGGTGACCGTCTCGGAGAACGTCGCGGTGACCGCGAAGGCCGAGCTGACCGGCTCCGCCGGCGCCGTCAGGACGACGCTCGGCCGGGTCAGGTCCGCTGTCCGGGTGATCGTGTTGCTGGCCGCGCTCGGGTTGGCGGCGGTGTCGGCACCCGCGCCGTCGGCGACCGAGACCGACACCTCGCCGTCGGCGGTGGGACGCACGGAGAAGGTGTAGGTGTCGCCGGAGCCCGCGAAGCCCTCGACGGTGCCGTTGACGACGGTGACGTCGCCGGCGACGACGCCGCTCACCGACTCGGAGAACGTCAGCGTCACCGGGAACGCGCCGTTGACCGGCACGGTCGCCGACGACGTCGTCGACAGCGTCGCGGTCGGTGCGAGGGAGTCGAAGGTGCGCACCACAGGCGTCGCCGCGGTGTTGGCGTTGCCGGCCCGGTCAACCGCTCCGCCCGCGGGGAACGCGACGGTGACCGGGCCCTGCGCCGTCGGCGACACGAGCACCGACCACGTCGTGCCCGAGCCCTGCAGGTCGCCGATGGTGGCAGAGCCGGCGGTGACCGAGAAGTCCCCGGCCTGGACGCCGGTGACGGACTCGCTGAACGTGGCCGTCACGCGGTAGGGCGCGCGGAACGGCCCGGGGGCGGCGTCGAGCGACACGGTCGGGGCGGTGCCGTCGTAGTCGACCGACAGCACGGGCGAGGCCAGGTTCGGGTTGCCTGCCGCGTCGGCGACCGCGCCGGCGGGCAGCGAGACCGTGACGGGGCCGTCGGCGGTGGGGGTGACGACGAGCGTGTAGACCGCACCGCTGCCGGCCAGGCTGCCGAAGGTGGCGTTGGTGACCACGAAGTCGCCGGCCTCGAGCCCGGTGACCGCCTCGCTGGCGATGATCGAGACCCCGAAGGAGCCCCGGACGGGGCCGGCGGGGGCGTCGAAGGCGATCGTCGGGCGCGTGGTGTCGACCAGCACCGTCCCGCTGGAGAGCGGCAGGTTGCCCGTCGAGAGCGTCTTGCCGGAGGCGTCGGTGGCCGTGGCGGAGGCCGGGACGACGACGCGCACGGTGCCGTCGCCGGTCGTCGCGAGCGAGACCGTGCAGTCCTGGCCCGAGCAGCTCACGCCGGTCACGGTGGCGCTCGCCGTGCCGGTGGTGGCGCCGACCGCGACGTCGGCGGTGGTGAACCCGGTGACCGCCTCGCTGAACCGGACGGTCGCCGTGGCCGTCGTCCGCACCGGCGAGGGGCCGGCCGTCACGGAGACGACGGAGGGCTTGTCGTCGCTCGTCGCGGTCGCGCTCGCGGCGTCGTTCGCGGCGTTGGCGTCGGTGTTGGCGGGCGCCGAGATCGACGACGTCCGCTGGAGGACCGTGCCGGACGGACGGCCCGTGACCACCCGGCTCTGCACGGTGATCGTGCCGGACTCGCCCGGGTCGAGCCCGAACAGCGTCCAGCGGAGCGGGTCGGCCGACGTCTGGGAGACGACGACCCCCGGGGTGTCGTACGTGATGCTGCCGACGAGGTCGGTGAGGTCGGCGCCGACGTCGTTGCTCAACGTCAAGGTGGCGCCGTCGACCTCGGTCGCGCTGACGGCGGCGTTGGAGAAGCCGAGCGTCCAGGTGATCACGTCGCCGGTCTCGACGCCGGCGACCGGCGCGGCGGGGTTGCTCGGCGAGACGGTCAGCGTCGTGCCGAGGTCGGCCTCGAGCCGGCGCGGACCCTGCTCGATGCGTCCCCACGCCTCCGACTCGCCGGGGGCCAGCAGTCCCGAGGCCTCGCCGGACCAGGTCGTGAACGAGGTGCCGACGGTGCCCTTGCTCCAGGCCACCGCCGGGGCGGTCGGCTCAGTGCTGATCGAGCCGCGCAGGGTGCTGAGCGTGAAGGGCCCGGTCGTCACCGGGGTGTCGCCGGTCGTGAGACGGGCCGTGCGCACCTGGTGGTCGACACCCTGACGCTCGATCCACGACACGACGGCCTCGCCGTCACGGTTCGCGCTGATCGCCGGCGACAGCTGGTCGTTCGCGGACGGACCCACCGGGCCCAGGACCCGGAAGGACGGGTTGGCCGCCGTGACGACGCCGACCCGGCCGGCCGTGACGCGGGCCGGCCCGCCGCTCGGGAACGCCGACCAGGCGACCAGGGCGCCGTCAGCGCCCACCTCGGCCGTGACCGACGTCGGGCCCCCGTCGGTGACGTTCGACGTGATGCTCGTGCGCAACGGCGTGAAGTCCGACGTCGTGAACCCGATGAACAGCCGCGCCTGCGGCGCGTCGTCGATGGTGGCGGTCCACGTCACGACGGCGGACCCACCTCGCTGGACGGCGACCGACGGCGCGCTCTGGTCGCCGACGGTCAGGCCGAAGTCGTTGGCGACCAACGAGTCACCCACCGGGGTCAGGTCGGTGCCGCGCAGCCGGGTCAGCCGGGTCTGCCGGAGACCGTTCTCCTCGGCCGACTGCCACGCCACCACCAGCGCATCGGGCGCCGGGGTGCTCGCGGCGACGGCGACGTCGGGCTGACGGGCGTCACGCTCACCGACCGGGTCGGCACTGACCGCGACCGAGTCACCGACCGTCCGATCGGCGACGGTCACCGCGCGCACCTGGAAGGCCGTGCGGTCGACCGGCCCGATGTCGGCCAGGGTGTCCTGGGCGTAGACGACGACGAAGCGGGCGCGCCCGGCGTCCCAGGCCACCGACGGCTCGACGGCGTCGAGGTCGCCCCGGCCCGTCGCGCCCGAGGCGATGGCGAGCTGGTCGCCGACGACGGCGCCGCTGGTGGCGTCGACGTACTGGCCGACGACCGACTGGCGCGTGCCGGCCGAGCCGCGGGCGGCGTCGACGACGGTGGAGGCCGACCAGACGACCAGGTAGCGGTTGGCGACCGGGTCGAAGGCGACGTCGGTCTCACCGACACCGCCGAGGGCGTCCTGGGTGTTGAGTCGGGTCTCGGCCGAGCCGGCCGGGGCGCGGACCAGCGGCGCCTCGGTCGTCGGTGCCTGGACCAGTGCCGACGAGGCCGTGGCCGTCGGGGCGCCCAGCGGCACTGCGGCGAGGAGTCCTCCGGCGAGGGCGCCGACGAGGGACAGGGACAGGGTGCGGTTCACGTGGTGACCTTCTAGCTGCGGCTCGGGTAGAGGCCGGCGAGGGCGATCACCCAGTTGAGGACGAGGGAGGGTCCGAGGTTGGGGTGGGCCTGACCGCCCCCACCGCCGTCGGGCGTGCCCGGCCCCATCGCCACACCGGCCGACGTGGCTCGGGTGGCGAAGCGGAGAGGACCACCCGCGGCGATCAGGGCCCCGTCGGGGTTTGCGGTGTTGGCCTGTCGACCGGAGGCGTCCAGACGGTGGTCGTGCAGCGGGAGCTGTGCCGCGGTGAGCACGACCTCCTCGGCACCACCGGACGAGGCGAGGGTGTAGGTGCTCCCGCCGGGCAGCGGCCCGGCCCCGACCGGCACCCGGCCGCGCAGGTCGGGCAGGGCGAAGGTGGTCACACCGTCGCCGCCGTAGCGGTTGCCGAGCAGGGAGAACAGCGCCTGGTTCTGCGCCACCGGCAGGAGCTGGCCGTCACAGGGGGCCCAGCCGCGGGGGGCGAAGTCGAAGGCGGTCAGCATCAGGCTGCCGAGGAAGGGTTCGTCGCTCACGAGGTGGTCTCCTGCTCAGGGACGTGGTGGGAACACGCCCTGCAGGGCGATGACGTAGTTCAGGACGACGAAGGGCTGCCGGTTCTCGTGCGGCTGGCTCCCGCCCGCGCCCGGCAGGGTCGCGAAGGTGAACCGGCCCTCGCCCCCGGCGCGGAACGCCGGTGCGGAGCCGGCCGCGAACGCCGTCCCCGCGGGGCTGCTCGCGTTCCCGGGGCCTGCCGAGGCGAGGACCCGGTGCCGGTGGGGCGGCATCGTGGCGGCGGTGAGGGTGACGGACTCGCTGCCCGACGGTTGACCCAGCTCGTAGCGCGACAGGCCGGGGCCCTGGCCCCGGTTCACGGCGACGCGGCCGCTGAGGTTCGGCAGGGCGAAGGTGGTGGTGCCGTTGCCGCCGTAGGTGATACCGAGGATGCTGAAGAGCGCGACGTTCTGGTTGATGCTCAGGAGCTGGCCCTGGCACAGGGCCCAGCCGCGCGGCGCGAAGTCGTAGGGGCACGGGGCGATCTCGCCCACGAACGGCTCGAAGTCCATGTCGCTCCTCAGCTCGCGAACGGGTAGATGCCGAAGAGGCTGATGATGTAGGTGACCGCCAGCACCGGTTGCACGTTGGCGTGGGGCAGGCCGGAGCCGGCCGGGCTGACGGCGTCGGCCTGCAGGCCCACCCCCGCTCCCCCGGTGCTGTAGGCGGCGTCCTCGAGCACCTGGGCGGGCACCGCACCGACCGGGGACGACGACGTCGCCAGGCCGCTGCTGGCCGCCAGCCGGTGGTCGTGGGGCGGCAGCTGCGCGACCGTGAGGGTCACGGTCTCGGTGCCGAACGCCTGCCCCGCGACCCGGTCGGACAGGCCCGGACCCTGCCCACGGTGCACGGGCATCCGGCCCCGCAGGTCGGGCACGGCGAAGGTCTGCTGGCCGTCGCCGCCGTACCTCGTGCCGAGGAGGTTGTAGAGGGCGTCGTACTCGGCGATCGGCAGCAGCGAGCCGTCGCACAGGGCCCAGCCGACGGGCGCGAAGTTGCCGCCGAAGAGCCGGATCTCGCCGATGTGGGGCTCGCTCATCGAGCCACCCCCCGACGGTCGACGGTGCGGTTGAACACCGCGACCAGGGCGTCGCCCGGCTCCGGGCCCTCCGGCACGAGGAACACCGGACCGGCGTCGAGGCCGGTCCGCGAGATCTCGTAGCTGTCCTGGGGGAGGTCGCGGTCGGGCGTGAAGCGCAGCACGAAGCTGTCGGTGTCGCCGGCCGGCGCCCCGTTCAGGTCGAGCACCTCGACCAGCTCGAGGCCGGCCGTGGTGTCGCCGAGGCGGGCGGTGAACCGGCGTCCGAGGTGCGGGGTGAAGCTGGCCCGGTCGAGCACCGGCGCCGCAGCGGCCGCGCCCTGGAACAGCTCGGGGCCGAACCGGAGTCCGACCGGGACGGCGACGGCCGCGCCGACGACGCCGGCCGCGGTGATGACGCTGCGTCTGGTCGCCGCGACGGGGCGGCCGGTCGCCTCGGGGTCAGCGAGGGTGTCGAGGTGGTCGGTCATGGCGTCTCGGCCTCCCGGGTGAAGGTGGACTGGTAGGTCGTGGTGGCGTCGTCGCCGGCGACCGGGACGAGGAAGAGCCAGGCCTCGCCGTCGTCGAAGCGGACGCGGTAGGTGCTCTGGTCGAGGCGCGGGTCGGCCGGACCGACGAGGTCGACCGACCAGGAGGCCCAGCCGCCGGCGACCCGCTCCTGGCTCGGCTCGCCGAGGGTCAGCGCGAGCACGGGCTCGCCCTCGGGCCCCAGCAGGGTCGCGGGGGTGCCGGCACGCGCGGACAGGTACGCGTGGTCGAGGTCGACGTCGTCGTCGGTGGGGGGCATCGGCTTCTCTTCGTGTGTGGTCGCCCGGAGGGTGGCGACTGCTCAGGGAAGCACCCAGGAGCCGTACCCGGTGGAGTTTCACGAGATTTCACCCGTCCGGTTCCCGTGGACCCCATCACCCGACCGGATCGGGCTGGTCCTACCGTGCACAGGTGACCCTGATCGAGTTCGAGGGCAAGCGCCCCGTCGTCCACCCCGACGCTTTCGTGGCGGACACCGCCACGCTGATCGGCGACGTGACCGTCGAGGCCGGCGCCAGCGTCTGGTACGGCGCGGTGCTGCGCGCCGACATCTGCACGATCGTCGTGCGTGCCGGCTCGAACGTCCAGGACAACTCGGTGCTGCACGCCGCGCCCGGTGAGACGGTCGAGGTCGGGCCCGACGCGACCATCGGCCACGGGTGCGTCGTCCACGGCCGGGCGGTGGAGGAGAAGGCGCTGGTCGGCAACGGCAGCACCCTGCTCGACGGGTCGGTGGTCGGCCCCGGCACGCTCGTCGCGGCCGGCTCGGTGGTCACCCCCGGCACCCAGATCCCCGGCGGCATGGTCGCGGCCGGGGTGCCGTGCCGACCGACCAAGCCGATCGGCGGCACGTCGTCGGAGTTCTGGGTCGAGACCAACGCCGCCTACTACCGCGAGCTCGCCGGACGCCACGCCGCCGGCGCCGTCGTGGTCGAGGTCGTCGACCCCGGCCCCGACGAACGCCCGTGAGCCGGCTGCGCGGCCTGGTCGCCGACACCCGGCCGCTGCAGAACGACCACTTCCGGCGGCTGTGGCTCGCCAACATCGTCACCGTGATCGGCGCCCAGCTGACGGTCGTCGCCGTGCCCGCCCAGATCTACGCCGACACCGGCTCGTCGGCCTACGTGGGCCTGACCGGCGTGTTCGGCCTGGTGCCGCTCGTCGTGTTCGGGCTGTGGGGCGGCGCGCTCGCCGACGTCTTCGACCGGCGCACGATCCTCATCTGCACGACCGTCGGCCTCATCGTCACCAGCGCCCTGTTCTGGGTGCAGGCCGCACTCGGCAACACGAACGTGTGGCTGCTGCTGTGTCTGTTCTCGGTGCAGCAGGCCTTCTTCGCCGTCAACCAGCCCACCCGCTCCGCCGTCCTGCCGCGGCTGCTGACGCCCGACCTGCTGCCGGCGGCCAACTCGCTCAACATGACCGTCTTCCAGGCCGGCGGCATCGCCGGCCCGCTCGTCGCCGGGGCGCTGATCCCCGTCTTCGGGCTCGAGTGGCTCTACCTCATCGACACCCTCACCCTCCTCGCGACGCTGTCGGCCGTCGTCCGGCTGCCGTCGCTGGCGATCGAGGGCGTGGCCGCCAAGGCGCCCGGGCTCCGCTCGGTGGTCGAGGGGTTCACCTACCTGCGCGGCCAGCCGGTGCTGATGATGTCGTTCGTCGTCGACATCATCGCGATGGTCTTCGGCATGCCGCGCGCGCTCTTCCCGGAAATCGCCGACAAGAGCTTCGCCGGCGACCCCGAGGGCGGGCTGGCGTTCGCGCTGCTGTTCGCCGCGATCCCCGCCGGCGCCGTGCTCGGCGGCGTGCTGTCGGGCTGGGTCTCGAAGGTCGAGGCGCAGGGTCGCGCGGTCATCGTGTGCATCCTGCTGTGGGGCGCGGCGATGGTCGGGTTCGGCCTCGCGGTCGGCGTCGCGGCCTCGCACGCCGACCTGCGGACGACGATGCTCGCCGTCGCGGTCGTGATGCTGATGCTCGGCGGCGCGGCCGACATGGCCTCGGCCGCGTTCCGCAGCTCGATGCTGCAGGCCGCGGCGTCCGACGAGGTGCGCGGACGCCTCCAGGGCATCTTCATCGTCGTCGTCGCCGGCGGCCCGCGCATCGCCGACGTCGCCCACGGCGCGGCCGCCGCCTCGGTCGGCACCGCCGCCGCCGCGGCCGGCGGCGGCGTGCTCGTCGTCGTGGGCACGGTCGTGGCCGCGCTCGCCGTCCCGGCGTTCGTGCGCTACCGGATCACCCGCCCGACGACCATCTGACCGCCGGCCACGTCGGCCGCGGACGCGTCACGGCGGCGCGAGTTCGCCGCCGGGCTCGGCCCGCTCCTACCCTGGGTCGGTGATCGACCCCGACGACCTCGAGGCGACGCTGCGCGTCCTCGGCGCGCTCCACACCGTGCCGGAGGACGACCCCGACCACATCGCGGTCAAGCGGGCGGCGTCGCACATGTACAAGGCGCTCAAGCACGAGCGGCGGCGCGCCAAGCGCGACGCCGAGCTGGCCCACGACCGGGCGATCACCGAGGCGACGGCGACCGGCAGCCCGCTGCGCATCGACGACGAGACCGAGGGCATCCTGCTCACCTCGGCGGCCGAGTCGGCCGGGCGCGAGTTCGCCGGCGAGCTGCTCAACCCCCGCGGCTGCTACATCTGCAAGAACGACTACACGCTCGTCGACGCGTTCTACCACTGGCTCTGCCCCTCGTGCGCCGCGATGTCGCACGCCAAGCGCGACCAGGGCACCGACCTCACCGGACGACGTGCGCTGCTGACCGGCGGCCGGGCCAAGATCGGCATGTACATCGCCCTGCGCCTGCTGCGCGACGGCGCCCACCTGACCATCACGACGCGGTTCCCGCACGACGCCGTGCGCCGCTTCGCGGCCCTCGACGACAGCGGGGAGTGGCTGCACCGCCTCAAGGTCGTCGGCATCGACCTGCGCGACCCCACGCAGGTCGTCGCCCTCGCCGACGACGTCGCGGCCGCGGGGCCGCTCGACGTCCTGATCAACAACGCCTGCCAGACGGTCCGTCGCCAGCCCGGCTCCTACGCGCCGCTGGTCGAGGCCGAGAAGGAGCCGCTGCCCGAGGGCATCGCACTGCCCGAGATGGTCAGCTTCGACCGCATCTCCGAGCTGCACCCGGCCTCGATCTCGGGGGCGCTCGCCGCGGCGCCGGTGGCCCACCACGAGGGCGAGGCGCCCGAGCACGCCCGAGCCGCCCACACCGCAGCCACCCTCACGGCTCTCGCGCTCAGGGCCGGGCACGCCTCGCTCGACGCGCACCTCGCCGGCACCGCGGTCGACGCCGGCGGGCTGCTGCCCGACGTCGTCACCTCGAACTCGTGGACCCAGACCGTCGACGAGGTCGACCCGCTCGAGCTGCTCGAGGTGCAGCTGTGCAACTCGGTCGCGCCGTTCCTGCTGGTCTCACGCCTGCGGCCAGCGCTCGCCGCGGCGGCCGCGGCGGCGCCGTCCGGCCGGTCGCACGTCGTCAACGTCTCGGCGATGGAGGGCCAGTTTGGAGGTCGGCGCTACAAGGGGTCCGGTCATCCGCACACCAACATGGCCAAGGCCGCCCTGAACATGCTGACCCGCACCTCGGCGAGCGAGATGTTCGAGACCGATCGCATCCTGATGAACGCCGTCGACACCGGCTGGATCACCGACGAGCGGCCGCACCACGACAAGCTGCGCATCGCCGCCGAGGGCTGGCACGCCCCGCTCGACCTCGTCGACGGCGCCGCCCGGGTCTACGACCCGGTGGTGCGCGGCGAAGCCGGCGACGACCTGCACGGCCACTTCCTCAAGGACTTCCAGCCCACCGCCTGGTGACCGTCAGCGCCCGAGCAGCCCGCGCACGTAGGCGGCCTGGCCGACGTGCTGGGTGGTGTCGTTGACGACGCTCACGAGCCGGACGGCGAGGGTGACCGGCGGGTCCCAGCGCTCGTCGACCACGCGGTCGAGGTCGGCCGCGTCGACGGTCTCGAGGTAGGCGAGCGTGCGCTCGTGGACGGCGCTCGCGTAGGCCGCGAGCAGGTCGGCCGGCGCGGTGAACGCCGCGACGTCGTCGCTGCTCTGGCCGTAGCCGATGGCGTCGTCGTCGTAGGGCAGGTCGAAGCGGTCGACGAAGTCGCCGTAGACCTGGTCGTGCCCGCCGACGCCGGCGAGGTGGTCGTCCTCGACCCGCACCAGGTGCCACACCAACCAGCCGATCGGGTTGGCGTCGGGGCCGGGGCGGTGGCGCAGCTCGTCGTCGGTGAGGTCGTCGAGCACCGCGACGACACCCTCGTGCACACGGCCGAACGCGTCGGCCAACAGCTGGGCTGGAGTCATGACCCGACCGTACGCGCACGCTCAGGGGTGGCGCCGAGGCGATCCCGGCGGCGTACCGTCGATGGCGTGAGGATCCTGGCCCCGCTGGCGCTCGTGCTCGTGCTGTCCGCCTGCGGCGGCACCGACGACGACGGCGGCGACGGCGACGGGCCCTCGTCCTCGCCGTCCGAGACCAGCGACGTCGTGCTCGCCGAGACCGAGGTCTGCGACCTGGTGCGCCAGGGCATCGACGCGTTCAACCTCGGCGACCTCGACGGCACGGTCGAGCGCTTCGAGACCGCCGTCCCGGAGGCCGAGGCGCTGGCCGACGACCAGCCGTCGTCCGACACCGAGGCGCTGCTCGACGCCGTCCGCTACTACGCCGAGCTACCCGTCGAGGACTACCTGGAGGCCTCGGTGTCGTCGCCGGAGTTCCTGCGGTTCAAGGACTTCACGCTCACCGAGTGCGCCTACGCGGCCCCGCCGGTCGGGTCGAGCGAGCCGGCGCTGCCCGCCTGAGCCTGCATGCGCTCGCGCCGCTGCTCGAGCAGCGGCCGCCGGTGCGCGTTGCCGTGCAGCGCGACGTAGCGCGCGCCGAAGACCCACAGCAGCGCGTCGTCGAGACGCCGGACGGCGCCCGGCGGGTGCCGGTAGCCCATGCGCTCGGCGATGGCCGGCTCGTCGGCCTCGCGCAGCACGTCGCCGAGCTCGTCGAGCGAGGTGATGCCGAGCTCGAGGAGCAGCCCGCCGATCCAGCCGTAGTGGTCGGTGCGCGACCACTCGGCGTCGGAGAACTGCCCGGCCAGGAACGCGGCGAGCTCGCGGGTGTCGAGGCGGGGGTCGTCGCCGCCGACCGTGTCGGTGACGGTGCCGGTGATCGTCATCGGCGCGATGCCGCGCAGCCGGTCGCGGATCTCGCCGAACTCGCGGTCGGCGAGCTCGAGCAGGCCGGCAGCCAGGGTGAAGCGGCGGTCGAACTCGCTGGCGTGCTCGTCGGGCACGCTGCCCTTGTAGCGGATGTCGTGCTCGAACTCGGCCCACGCGTGCTGCAGCACCGTGCGCACCTGCACCTGCACGACCTGTCCGTCGAGGTCGAGCATCAGGTGCCGGCTGGCGTAGCCGAACCGGCCCTCGCTGGCGGTCTCGCGGCCGAGGTCGCGGTCGTCGGTGATCGTCACCTGCTCGGCGAGCACGTCGGCCACGGCGGCGACATCGTGGGCGACGTAGGTGATCACCCGCACCCCCACCTGGTCGGTGATCATCCTCAGCGGCTCGTCGTAGAGGGGACGACCACCCGCGGTGCGGGCCGCCTTCTCGGCGAAAGAGGCGACCGACTTCGTGCGGCCGGTGACCGAGAGGTAGTTGATGCCCGCCTCGTCGAGGAAGCCCTGCACGAGCCGGACGGCGTCGTCGCCCGCGCGCACCAGGTCGGCGTGCGCGGCACCGTAGGCGCGCACGGCGTCGCGGACGACGTCGGCGTGGCTGCGGGCCGACGGCGTGCCCTGCTTGGTCGGGGTGACGATCGCCCCGGTGGCCGCGTCGCCGTAGATCGTGGTGCGCTCGGGGTGCCGGTCGGCGAACAGCGCGACGTAGGCGCACACGACGGCGTCGACCTGGTCCTCGACGCGGCGCAGCTGGGCCTTGCGGACGGCGTCCTCGACCGCCGTGCGGAGCACGACCCACTGCTCGCTGACGGTCACGATGGTCTCGACGTGGGTCATCAGGGCCAGCAGCTCGCTGCGCAGCAGCTCGAGGTCGCGGCCGGTCTTCTGCTTGTACTTGAGGACCTTGTCGAGACCGAACAGCACGATCGTCGCGGCGTGCGGGTAGACCTCGATCGCCCGGCGGCGGCGTCCGGAGCGCGGGTCGAGGTCGAGCTTCATCCGCTTGGCGACCCGGGCCCCCCGGGTGCGGCCGCCCTCGAACTCGCGCTTGCCGGTGTTGCTCGGGTGGGTGCCGGCGTCGTGCCGGCGGAAGTCGGCGCTCAGCTGCTGCTCGGCCGGGCGTGACCCGGTGGGGTTCGTGACGACGAGCGGGGCGTCGATGCCGACCACGCACTCGCCCTCGACGTAGGCGGCCAGCCCGGCCACGATCTCGTCGTCGTCCTGGACGGCGTCGACGTGCAGCAGCCGGGCGTCGGCGTCGAGGACGGCGATGCCGGTCGGGCGCTTCTCGCCCCAGGCGAGGTCGATCCCGACGTAGTGCACGAGTCCAACCTAGTGGCCGGCTACGCAGCGCGGCTGCCGGACGCCGTCAGCCGGCGAGCGCCACCGCGAGCGCCGCACCCAGGCGCGCGTTGTGGCGCACGAGCGCGATGTTGGTGACCAGGCTGGCGCCGTCGGTGAGCTCGACGATGCGGCCCAGCAGGTAGGGCGTGACGTCCTTGCCGGTGATGCCGCGCTCGTCGAGGTCGGCGAGCGCGCGGGTGATGACGGCGTCGATCTCGGCGGCCGGGATCTCGTCGTCGGCCGGCACCGGGTTGGCGACCACGATCCCGCTGCTGAGGCCGAGGTCGCGGGCGGCGCGCACCGTGGCCGCCAGCTCGTCGACGGTGTCGGTGCGCTGCGGGGCCCGGAAGCCGCTGACCCGGGAGTAGAACGCCGGGAAGTCGTCGCTGCCGTGCACGAGCAGCGGCACGCCGTTGGTCTCGAGCACCTCGAGGGTCAGGCCGATGTCGAGGATGCTCTTGACGCCCGCGCAGACGACCGTGACCGGCGTCGTCGCCAGCTCGGTGAGGTCGGCCGAGACGTCGAACGACTCGGCGGCGCCACGGTGCACCCCGCCGAGCCCGCCGGTGACGAACACGTCGATGCCGGCGAGCGCGGCCAGGCGCATCGTGGCGGCGACGGTGGTGGCGCCGTGGGCGCCCCGCGCGACGACGTGCGGCAGGTCGCGCACGCTCGCCTTCGTGACGCCCGGGTCGCTGGCGAGCAGGTCGAGGTCGGCCTCGGTCAGCCCGGCCCGCGGGACGCCGTCGAGCACCGCGATGGTGGCGGGGACGGCGCCGCCGTCGCGCACGATCGCCTCGACCTCGGTGGCCATCGCGACGTTGTCGGGGTAGGGCATGCCGTGGCTGATGATGGTGCTCTCGAGCGCCACGACGGGGTGGCCCTCGGCCACGGCGTCGCGCACTTCGTCGGTCATGGCGACCGGTGAATCGGTTCGGGTGGTCACAGCAGGCTCCTCACGAGCTCGTCGGTCAGGTCGGGTCGGACGGTGTGGGCGGACCCGACGGTCAGCGCCGCCGCGGCGTGGCCGTAGGCGGCCGCCTCGGCCGGGGTCGCGCCACCCAGCCACGCGTGCAGGAACGCGCCGAGCATGGCGTCGCCGGCACCGGTGACGTCGACGACAGGGCCGCCGAGCAGCGCCGGCAGGTCGACGACGCCCTCGGGCCCGGTGAGGGTCGAGCCGGCCGGTCCGCGCCGTTCCCAGACCACGTCGGCCTCGACGCCGGACAGCTCGGCGAGCTCGGCGGCGCCGGCCGAGAGCAGGAACAGCCGGCGCGCGGCCAACGTCTCGCGGATGCGGGCCGCCTTCGGCACGCTCACCGGGTCGACGGCGACGGGGACGTCGCCCGCGAGGTCGATCGCCGCGGCCAGCGTGGCGGTGGGCAGGTTGCCGTCGAGGACGACGACGTCGGCCGAGCGCAGCAGGTCGGCGTCGAGGTCGGCCGGCTCAAGGGCGACGTCGGCCATGTCGGAGACCGCGCCCACGAGCTCGCCGTCGGCGTCGAGCAGGGCGACGTAGGCGCCCGTCGCGCCGTCGACCTGGTGCACGTGGGTGAGGTCGACGCCGGCGTCGCTGCTCGCCTCGACGACGAGGTCGCCGTGCGCGTCGCGCCCGACGGCGCTGACGAGCGTCGTCGGCGTGCCGAGCCGGGCGAGCACCTCGGCGATGTTGCGCGCGACGCCGCCCGCGGTGACGCTCACCCGTCCCGGGTTGCTCGTGGCCGGGCGGGCCGTGCGCGTCGGGCGGGCGACGACGTCGGCGTTCGCCCCACCCACGACGACGGCGCGGGGACGGGACGGGGCGGGCACCGATGAATCGTCCCATCCAAACCGGTCGAAGGTTGTCGGTGGGCTCCCCTAGGGTCGGGTGCCGACCGACCAGTGACCGTGCGACGAGAGGTGCTGCACCAGATGGGCGACATGATCCGGGCCGAGGGTCTGGTCAAGAGGTACAAGGCGGTCGAGGCCCTGCGCGGGCTCGACCTCGCGGTGCCCGAGGGCACCGTGCTGGCCCTGCTGGGGCCCAACGGCGCCGGCAAGACCACGGCGGTGCGGTGCCTCACCACGCTGCTGGTGCCCGACGAGGGCTACGCCGAGGTCGCCGGCATCGACGTCGTCCGCGACCCGCAGCAGGCGCGCCGTCACCTCGGCCTCTCGGGGCAGTACGCCGCCGTCGACGAGCACCTGACCGGCTACGAGAACCTCACGATGGTCGGGCGGCTCTACGGCATGGGCAAGAAGCAGGCGCAGGCCCGCGCCCGCGAGCTGCTCGACCGCTTCGACCTCGCCGACGCCGGCGACCGGCCCTCCAAGACCTACTCCGGCGGCATGCGCCGCCGCCTCGACCTCGCCGGCGCGCTCGTCGCCGCCCCGCCGGTGCTCGTGCTCGACGAGCCCACAACCGGTCTCGACGTCCGTGCGCGCCAGCAGATGTGGGACGTCATCCGTGAGCTCGTGGCCGGTGGCGCGACCTTGCTGCTCACCACGCAGTACCTCGAGGAGGCCGACAAGCTGGCCGACGACATCATCGTCATCGACCACGGCCAGGCCATCGCCCAGGGCAGCGCCGACGACCTCAAGAGCCAGTCGGGCGGCGAGCGCGTCGAGGTCGTGGTCGCCGAGGCCGGCGACGTCGAGGCCGTCCGTGCGGTGGTCGCCCGGGTGGCGGCCGGCGAGGTCCAGGTCGACGAGCGCACCGTCACCGCCGGCGTGCACGACGGCGTGGCCGACCTGCGCCAGGTGCTCGAGGGTCTCGAGGCCGACCGCCTGCGGGTGCTCGACGTCGGCCTGCGTCGCCCCACGCTCGACGACGTGTTCCTGACCCTCACCGGTCGCGTGGCCGACGACGGCGCCGAGGCCGACCAGACGAACCAGGAGGTGCCGGCATGAGCAGCATGACCCAGGCCCTGACCGACGGCTGGGTGGTCGCCCAGCGCAACGTGATCAAGATCAAGCGGGTGCCCGAGGTGCTCGTCTTCGTGCTGATCAGCCCGATCATGTTCGTGCTGCTCTTCGCCTACGTCTTCGCCGGCGCCATCAACGTGCCGGCCGGCGTCGACTACAAGGAGTTCCTGGTCGCCGGCATCTTCGCCCAGACCGTCGTGTTCGGCGCCACCTTCACCGGCGCCGGACTCGCCGAGGACATGCAGAAGGGCATCATCGACCGCTTCCGCTCGCTGCCGATGTCGCGCTCGGCCGTGCTCATCGGGCGCACGACGTCCGACGTCGTCTACAACGTGCTGTCGCTGATCATCATGGCCCTCACCGGCCTGCTCGTCGGCTGGCGCATCCGCGAGGGAGCGGTCGACGCGCTGCTCGGCTTCCTGCTGCTGCTGGTCTTCGCCTACGCGATCAGCTGGATCATGGCCTACGTCGGCCTGCTGGTGCCGAGCGTCGACGTCGTCAACAACGCCTCGTTCGTGGTCATCTTCCCGCTGACGTTCCTGTCCAACGCGTTCGTACCGCTCGAGAGCTTCGACGGCGTCCTGAAGACCATCGTCGAGTGGAACCCGGTCTCCTCGCTCACGCAGGCCTCACGCGAGCTGTTCGGCAACACCGGGGGCGCGCCGCCGCCGTCCGACGCGTTCTCGATGCAGCACCCGGCGCTCTACACGCTCATCTGGTCGGCGATCTTCGTCGCGGTGTTCGTGCCGCTCTCGACCCGCCAGTTCCGCAAGGCCTCGAGCAAGTAGCGCCGGCGGCGCTGGCGGCGCCCGCGCTGCTGCTTCTTCGGGGCGCGCTACCGGGTGACGGCGATGAGCCGGTCGTCGCCGTCGTCCGGGTCGCCACGACCGTCGGTGTTGGACGTGACGACCCACAGCACCGAGCCGTCGGCGGTTGAGACCGTGTTGCGGATCCGGCCGTAGGTGCCCACGAAGTGGGCGACCGGCTCCTCGACCGACACAGCCCCGTTCGGGTCCGTGGACGCCACGACCTCCCACAACCGCTCCCCTTGGAGGGCCGCGAGCCACAGCGAGCCGTCCCACGAGGCGATGCCCGACGGCGAGGCATCGTCGGTGCTCCAGACGACGGCCGGGTCGACGTACTGGTCGCCGCCGCCGGTTCCCTCGACCTCCGGCCACCCGTAGTTGGAGCCCTGGTCGATCAGGTTGAGCTCGTCGTACTGGTCCTGGCCGAACTCCGAGGCCCACAGCAGGTCGCCCTGGAAGACCAGCCCCTCGACGTTGCGGTGCCCCGACGAGTAGACCGCGGTCCCCGACTCGTTGTCGGGGGACGGCTCGCCCTGGGTCGTGTAGCGCAGCACCTTGCCCGAGAGCGAGTCCGGGTCCTGGGCGTCCTCGGGCACGCCGTTGTCGCCGGTGCCGACCCACAGGTTGCCGTCGGGGCCGAGTGCGAGCGCGCCGCCCTGGTGGAACGACGCACCGCCCGGGATGCCGCCGACGATCTCCTCCGGCGCCCCGAGACGCTCGCCGTCCCAGCTCATCGCGACGATGCCGTTCTCGGTCTCGCCGGTGCGGTAGGCGTACAGCGTGGTCTGGTCGCGCGACAGGGTCAGCCCGAGCAGGCCGCTCTCGCCGGAGGCGCGCACGCCGTCGACAGTGCCGACGACCCGTGGCGCCTCGGCCCCACCCGCCGGCAGGTGCAGGATCTCGGCGGAGTCGCGCGAGCCGATGAGCAGCCCGCCGCCGACGAGCGGGGCGAGCCCCCACGGCGTGTCGAGCCCGGTGGCGATCTCGGTGGTGCGCAGTCCGCCCGGGTCGGCGGTGGCCGTTCCGGTGGGCCGGTCGGGGTCGGCCTCGTTGGCGGGGTCGTCGCCGCAGGCGGTGAGGAGGGACGCGGCGAGGCCGGCGGTCGCGAGGGCGAGGGTGACGCGCATGCGGCCAGCCTGCCCGGGCGGGCCAACCGCGGCGCGTCTCAGCCGAGCGAGCGGGCCCAGGTCCAGGCGTAGTCGGGGTCCTCGACGGCGACGCCGCCCTCACCGAGCTCGAGGGGGGCGAACGTGTCGACCATGACCGCCGACTCCTCGAAGTACTCCGCGCCGAGCGAGGCCTCGATGGCCGACGGCTGCGGGCCGTGGGCGTGCCCGCCCGGGTGGAGCGAGATCGAGCCCAGCCCGATGCCGGAGCCCTTGCGGGCCTCGTAGTCGCCGCCGACGTAGAACATGACCTCGTCGCTGTCGACGTTGGAGTGGTAGTACGGCACCGGCACCGACAGCTCGTGGTAGTCGACCTTGCGCGGCAGGAAGTTGCAGATCACGAAGTTGTGGCCCTCGAAGACCTGGTGCACCGGCGGCGGCTGGTGCACCTTGCCGGTGATGGGCATGTAGTCGTCGATGTTGAACGTGTAGGGGTAGAGACAGCCGTCCCAACCGACGACGTCGAACGGGTGCGTCGCGTAGGTGTAGCGGGTGCCGACGATCGCGCCGCCGACCCGGTGCTTGACCAGCACCTCGACGTCGGTCGCGCCCGACTCGTCGAGCAGGACGCCGGTGGGGCCGTGGAGGTCGCGCTCGCAGTAGGGCGCGTGCTCGAGCAGCTGGCCGTAGCGCGACAGGTAGCGCTTCGGCGGCGCGACGTGGCTGTTGGCCTCGATCGGGTAGAGCTGTGACGGCTCGGCGGGCACCCACCGGTGCGTGGTCGCACGCGGGATGACCACGTAGTCGCCGGCGCGGTAGGCGAGCACGCCGAACACGGTCTCGACCGTGCCGGAGCCGGACTCGACGTAGACGCACTCGTCGCCGATGGCGTTGCGGTAGAGCGGGCTCGGACCGGCCTCGCTGCCGCCGGTGGTGACGTAGGAGATGCGCACGTCGCCGTTGCCGAGCACCAGCCGGCGATCGGTCACGGCGTCGGTGCCGGTGACGAGGTCGTGCAGCTTGAGGTGGCGCGGCTTCAGCGGGTGGTTGGGCACCCGGGTCTGGTCGGGCAGCTCCCAGGTCTCGGCCGAGGTGATCGCCGACGGCACGCCGCGGTGGTAGAGCAGCGAGGAGTCGGAGGAGAACCCCTCCTCGCCCATGAGCTCCTCGTAGTAGAGGCGGCCCTCGGGATCGCGGAACTGGGTGTGCCGCTTCTGCGGGACGTCGCCGATCTGCCGGTAGTGCGCCATCGCGTGCTCCTGTTCGATAAACGAACACCGTGTGTTCTGATTCAGGACGCTACCGGCTAGGGTGTGAGCGTGTCCATCCCGACGGCCTTCCAGCACCTGGTCGACGACGCCGCGATCTTCCCGCCGGGGCTCGCCCCGCTGCCCGACGCCGTCACCGCCCACCTCGACCACCTCGCCTCCGCCCACGCCGACCTCGTCGGGCCGTTCGTCGTCGACGCCGCCCGGCTCGACGCGCTCGCCGACCACGGCGCCCCCGGGCTGCGGGTCAGCGTCGTGCTCCCCACGCCCGCCGACGTCGCCGACGTCGTCGCCCGCGCCGACGCGGCCGGGCTGGTGCTCGCCTCGCTCGAGGTCAAGCTCGGCGACGGCGACCCCGTCGCGGGCGTGGCGGTCGTCGCCGGCGCGACCCCCGACGGCGTCCCGGCCTACGTCGAGGTGCCCCGGCCGACCTCGCCCGCCTGGCCGGCCGTGCTCGACGCCGTCGTCACGCACGGGCTCCGGCTCAAGTTCCGCACCGGCGGCACCGAGGCCGCCGCGTTCCCCTCGGAGGACGAGGTCGCGGCCTGGATCGAGGCCGCCGTCGCGCACGGCGTCCCGTTCAAGTGCACCGCCGGGCTGCACCACGCGACCCGGCACACCGGCGCGACGACCGGCTTCGAGCACCACGGCTACCTCAACGTGCTGCTCGCCGCGGTCCGTGCCGCCTCGGGCGACGGGTCCGCCGTCCGCGCCGCCCTGGCCGAGCGCGACCCGGTCACCCTGGCCGCGGTCGTGGGTGGTCTGCCCGCCGACGACCTCGTCCGCGCCCGCACCGCCTTCACCTCCTACGGCTCGTGCAGCATCGCCGAGCCGCTCGACGACCTCACCTCGCTGCACCTCATCCCCCAGACCAAGGAGATCGCATGACCACCCCCACCTGGGTCGAGGGAGCCGCCGGCTCGCTCCACGACGTCGACAACCTGCCCTACGCGGTCACCGCCGACCCGTCGCGGGTCGTCGTCCGCATCGGCGATCAGGCGCTCGACCTCGGCGCGGCGGCGCGCGACCTGCGCCCCGAGTGGGCCCCGCTGCTCGACACCGGCTCGCTCAACCCGCTGATGGCCGCCGGCCCCGACACCTGGGACGCCGTCCGCTCCTGGGTCGTCGACCTGCTCACCGACGAGGCGCACCGCGACGCGGTGACGCTGCTGCCCCTCGACGGGCTCGAGCTGCGGCTGCCGTTCGACGTCGCCGACTACGTCGACTACTACGCCTCCGAGCACCACGCCTCCAACGTAGGGCGCATCTTCCGCCCCGACCAGGAGCCGCTCCTGCCCAACTGGAAGCACCTGCCGGTCGGCTACCACGGCCGGTCCGGGTCGGTCGTCGTCTCCGGCACCGACGTCCAGCGCCCGGCCGGTCAGCGCAAGGCCCCCGACGCCGCCACCCCGACCTTCGGACCCAGCGTGCGCCTCGACATCGAGGCCGAGCTCGGCTTCGTCGTCGGCCGCACCCTGCCGCTCGGCACGCCGGTCGCCACCAGCGACTTCGCCACGACCGTCTTCGGCGTGACCGGCCTCAACGACTGGTCGGCCCGCGACCTGCAGGCCTGGGAGTACGTGCCGCTCGGCCCCAACCTCGGCAAGTCGTTCGCCACGACGGTCTCGGCGTGGGTCACCCCCCTCGCCGCGCTCGAGCCCGCGCTCGTCGACCTGCCGGGCCAGGACGCCGTCCCGGTGCTGCCCTACCTGCGCGAGGCGGGCCCCTCGGGCTACGACATCGAGGTCGAGGTCGAGCTCAACGGCGTCGTCGTGGCCCGGCCGCCGTACCGGACCATGTACTGGTCACCGGCCCAGATGCTGGCCCACATGACCGTGAACGGAGCCTCGCTGCGCGTCGGTGACCTCTACGGCTCGGGCACGATCAGCGGGCCCGAGCCCGAGCAGCGCGGCTCGTTCCTCGAGCTCTCGTGGGGCGGCACCGCGCCGTTCACCGTCGGCGACGAGACCCGCACGTTCCTCGAGGACGGCGACGAGGTCGTCCTGCGCTACAGCGCGCCGGGTGCGGCCGGCGGACGGATCGGGTTGGGTGAGGTCCGTGGCCGGATCGTCCCCTCCCCCGCGACCGACGGTGCCTGACGCCGAGGGCGGGTCGCAGACGCTCGAGCGCGGGCTCGCCGTCCTCGTCGAGCTCGGCCGGCACCCGGCCGGGCTGACGACGAGCGAGGTGGCGACGGCGTGCGGGCTGCACCGCTCGATCACGCACCGGTTGCTGGTCTCGCTGCAGCGCACCGCCTTCGCCGTCCGCGACGACGCCGGCCGGTGGCGGGTCGGGCCGACCGCGGCCGAGCTGGCCGATCACGCGCGACCGCGGCTGCGCGACGTCGCCGCCCCGGTGCTCGACGCCCTCGCCCGCGACGTCGACGCCACGGCCTCGCTCGTCGAGGTCGTCGGCGGCGCCGCGGTGACGACCTACGTGGCCGAGCCGGCGACGCACGGCCCGCGGTTCTCCTACCGGCTCGGCAACCGCGACCCGCTCGACCGCGGCGCGGGCGGGCTCGCCGCCCTCGCCTCGGGGCCGGCGCGGCCGGACGAGCCGGCCCGGGTGGCCGACGTCCGGGCCGCCGGGCACGTGAGCACGGCGGCCGAGCTGAACCCGGGCGCCTACGCCGTCGCGGCGCCGTTGCCGGGCTGGCCGGTGCTGGCCGCGGTCAACGTCGTGGGCTCTCGTGAGGAGCTGCTCACCGAGGCCCTGGCGCCGGTGCGCCGGGCGGCCCAGGAGATCCGCGCCGCACTGACCTGATCTCGGCTCAGATCCAGCCCATGCGCTGCGCGATCGCGACCGCGTCGTGCCGGTTCGCCGCGCCGAGCTTGGTCATCGCGTTCGACAGGTAGTTGCGCACCGTGCCCGACGACAGCGACGCCCGTTCGGCGATCTCGTCGATCGGGGCGCCGGTCGCGGCGAGCTCGAGCACGTCGGACTCGCGCGGCGTGAGCGGGCTGTCGCCGGCCGCGATCGCCTCGGCGGCCAGCTGCGGGTCGACGTGCCGGCCGCCGCCGTGCACCGTGCGCACGACCTCGGCGAGCGTGACGGCCGACGTCGTCTTCGGCAGGAACCCCCGCACGCCGGCGGCGAGCGCGCGCTTGAGGTGGCCGGGCCGGCCGTGGCTGGTCACGATGATGCAGCCGCACCCCGGCAGCTGCCGCACGATCGCCTCGGCCGCGGCGGTGCCGTCGAGCCCGGGCATCTGCAGGTCGAGCACCGCGACGTCGACCTGGTGCTTGACGGCCATCGCGACGGCCTCGTCGCCGCTGGCGGCCTGGGCGACCACCTCGACGTCGTCCTCGAGGTCGAGCATCTGCGCGAGGGCGGTGCGGATGAGGTGCTCGTCGTCGGCGAGGAGCACCCGGATGGCCGCGCTCACGACGCACCCGCCGTCGAGGCGCTGAGCGGTCCGGAGCCCGGCAACCCGACCGCGACCGACCACCGGTCGTCGTCGGCGCGGACGACGAGCGTCGCGCCCAGGGCGCCGAGCCGCTCGCGCAGCCCCCGCAGCCCGCTGCCCTCGACGACCTCCGCGGCGCGCGAGCCGTCGTTGTCGACGCGGAGCTCGCCGTCGGCGAAGGAGATGCGCACCCGGCGTGCCGAGGAGTGCCGCAGCACGTTGGTCACCGACTCGCGCACGACCCAGCCGGCCGCCTCGTGCCACCCACGCGGCACGACGTCGGCGGCGAGGTCGACGTCGATGCCGGCCGAGCGCAGCAGCGAGCGGGCACCCTCGAGCTCGGTCGCGAGGTCGGTGGGCCGGTAGCCGCGGGCCAGCTCGCGTGCCTCGGCGAGGGCGTCGTGGGCGACGCCGCGGACCTCGAGCATCTTCGCCGCCGCGCGCTCGTCGCCTCTGGCCGCGAGGGTCGCGGCGAGCTCGGCCTGGACCGCGATGGTCGACAGCCGGCGCCCGAGGACGTCGTGGACGTCGCGCGAGAACCGCAGGCGCTCCTCGGCGACCGCGAGCTGCGACTGCGCGGTGCGCGCCTCGTCGAGCTCGGCGACCACGCCGTAGAGCCAGAGCGTGACCCGCACCGAGAAGACGATCGTGGCGCCGATGAACGCGCCGGCCGCGAAGGTGACCGGGTCGCGACCCACGAGACCGAACACGATCGTGGAACCGACGATGAGCCCGACCGAGACCCGGTTGTCGGGCACGGCGGCCAGCGCGACGATCACGGTGACGACGGCGATCATGGTGGCCGCCCCCCGCACGTCGCCGTCGGTGGTCAGGCCGACCGCGCCGAGGAACACGGCCGCGGCGACGACGAGCAGGGCGAGCCGGTCACGCGGCAGGTGCACGCGCGGGTAGGTGTTGATGGTGCCGGCCAGCGTCCAGGTGCCGAGGGCGGTCAAGACGATCGCGCCCGCGGCCAGCCAGGCCTCGCGCGCGTCGCTGCCGTCGCCGTCGACCAGCACCGGCACGACGACCGCGGCGGCGAAGACCCACAGCAGCAGGTGCAGCGACTGGCGCGTGTAGCGGTCGACGCGCTCGACCCGGCTCAGGTCGGACCAACGACGCGGCCGGCTGAGCTTCACGGCGTCCACCCTACGAGCAGGCGACGCACCCCGGGTCCGTGCCCGGTGGGCATCGGTCCCGGGGTGCGGGGCGACGGAGGTCGGCATCAGGAGCGCGGCTCCCAGCGCATCGAGTGCTGGGCGAGGCCCACGGCGAGCAGGGTCCAGGCGGCCATCACCAGCAGCGGCGAGCCGGCGGCGCTCCAGGCGTCGGCGGTCGAGAGCGTCGACTCGGTCGCCGTGACGCCGTCGAGGCCGAACCACGCCACGCGGATCAGCTCGCCCATCGCCGCGCCCGGGGTGCGCTCGATGACCTGGCTGACGACGTCGGGCAGGTTGGTCATCGCGGCGCCGAGCGGGCCGACGGAGGCGATGAGGATGATCGGCAGGCTGGTCATCTGGGCCGACTCGGCGCTGCGGGTCCACGCGGCGGTCCAGTAGGCGAAGGCGGCGAACATGACCAGGGCGAGCAGCACGCCGGCGGCGAGCAGCAGCGGGACGACGGGCAGCATCTGACCGGCCGCCCACGCGGCGATCACGCCCACGACCATGATGCCGGCCGCGATGACGACACCAGGGAGCGCGATGCCGACCAACAGCTCGGCGTCGCGGGTCTCGCCGGTGCGCATGCGCTTGAGGACGAGCTCGTCGCGGCGGCTCACGAACTGCGACAGCACGTTGTAGTAGACGGGGAACAGCACGGTCACGAGCAGCATCGTCGTCGCGGCCTGCGCGCCGATGGACTCGTCGCCCTGGTCGCCGGCGAGCAGCAGGGCCAGCGGCGCGAGCGGCAGCACCACGGCGTAGAGCAGGGACAGCTTGTTGCGCCCGAGCAGCACCGCGTTCCAGCGGGCCAGGTGCAGCATGCGCTGCGGTGAGAACGACGGGGCGCGCGAGGTCGAGGGCTTCGAGGGGTTCGGGGCGGTGGTGGCGGTGCTCATCGGAGGATCTCCTCGCGGGTCGTGGCGGGCTGGTCGGTGGCGGCCGGCGTGGGCTGGTCGGCGCCCGGCTGCGGGGCCTGGTCGGGTCGGGGGTCGCGACCGTCGGCGATGGAGAGGAACACCGTCTCCAGGCTCGGGCTGTGCGCGTCGAGGCCCCCGAAGCGGACGTCGTGGCGCTCGGCCCACGCGAGCAGGTGGGCCAGCGAGGTCTGCAGGTCGGAGGTCTCGAGCGTCGTCCGGCCCCGGTCGTGGCGGACCTGCGTGACGGCGAGGACGTCGCGCGGGGCGGAGTCGTCGGGCAGCTGGTCGAAGCTGATCTGCGAGGGGTGGCCGGCCGCGATCTCGGTCGCGGTGCCGGAGCGGACGATCTCGCCCCCGTGCATGATCTCGAGCCGGTCGGCGAGCGCCTCGGCCTCGTCGAGGTAGTGGGTGGTGATGAGGACGGTCGAGCCGGCGTCGCGCAGCTCCTCGACCAGGCGCCACACGTCGCGGCGGCTCTCGGGGTCGAGGCCGGTCGTCGGCTCGTCGAGGACGACCACCTCCGGGTTGCCCATCAGCGTGCAGGCGAGGTCGACGCGGCGGGTCTCGCCGCCGGAAAGCGAGAGCATGCGCGTGTCGGCGCGGTGGGCGAGGTCGAGGCGCTCGATCATCTCCTCGACCGGCCTCGGGTCGCTCAGCGTGCCGTGCCAGAGCCGGAGCGTCTCGCGCACGGTGAGGTCGCCGGAGAAGCCGCTCTTCTGCAGCAGGACGCCGACGCGGCGGCGCACGGCGGCACGGTCGGCGACCGGGTCCAGGCCGAGCACGCGGACGGCGCCGGCCGTCGGGGCGGCGAGACCCTCGATCACCTCGAGGGTGGAGGTCTTGCCCGCGCCGTTGGTGCCGAGCAGGGCGGTGATGGTGCCGGTCGGCACGTCGAGGTCGACGCCCCGCACGGCCTCGTAGGCGCTGGCGCCCTGGCCGTAGGTCCGACGCAGACCGCGGACCCGGATCGCGTAGGCGGTGGAGTGGGTGTCGGTGTTCATGACTCCACCTTCCCGCCGGATCCGGCGGTCACTCAGTCCGGTGGCTCACCGGGTGTCGATGACATTTGTCAGCGGTGGGTGGGACGTGGGTGGGACGTGGAACAGGCCGGCCCACCGTGCGCCCCGCACGGTGGACCGGCCTGGCCGGTGGGGAGACGGCTGCGCCGGACGGCGTCAGATCGTCTCGGTGACGGCGGCCGGGGTGTTCTTGGCCGGCTTGACGAAGATCAGCAGCACGATCGCCAACGACATGCAGGCCGCCGGGAACAGCAGGCTGAAGATGACGTCGTCCGCGGCGGCGGTCTTGCCGATCACGTACGGGCCGAAGAAGCCACCCGCGGCCGCGATGGCGTTGATGGTGGCCAGGCCGACGGCGGTCTGCGCGCGGGTGAGGGCCTCCGAGGCCAGGGCCCAGAACGGGCCCAGGTAGGAGAACACGCCCACGGCCAGGAAGCAGAGGCCGATCATGCCGAGCGTCGGGGTCTCCTTGAAGACCATGGTGATGACCAGGCCGAGCACGGCGGTGCCGAGGCAGACCATCACGACCGGCTTGCGGTTGCCGAGCTGGTCGGAGTAGCGGGCGACGAGGAGCATGGCGATCGCACCGCACACGTAGGGGATCGCGCCGACGAGGCCGATGTTGGTCGAGGAGTACTCGGGGTTGAGCTGCTTGACGATCTGCGGGAGGAAGAACGTCATGCCGTACAGGCCCACCGCGTAGAGCAGGTTGATGAAGGCCAGGTAGAGGATCTTGGGGTTCTTGACGGCGTCGAGCGAGATCTCCATGTGCTCGTCGTCGACGGCGTCGTACTCGCGGCTGATCTCACCCTCGAGCCACGCGGACTCGTCCTGGGTCAGCCAGCGTGCCTTCGAGGGGCGGTCGGCGAGGTAGAGCAGCACCCAGATGCCGAGCAGCACGGGCGGCAGGCCCTGCAGGATGAAGACCCACTGCCAGCCCTCGAGGCCGAACCAGCGGGCGTGGTCGAGGATGACGCCGGCGGTGGCCGAGCCGATCAGCAGCGCGAACGGCTGGGCGAGCGAGAAGCCGGCGATGCCGCGGCTGCGGTCCTGGGTGCGGAACCAGTAGGTCATGTAGAGCAGCAGGCCCGGGAAGAGTCCGGCCTCGGCGACACCGAGCGCGATCCGCGCGATGTAGAGCTGCGTGGTGTTCTGCACGAACCCGGTCAGGATGGTCACGATGCCCCACGTGATGGCGATGCGGGCCAGCCAGATGCGGGCGCCGACCTTCTTCATCACGATGTTGCTCGGCACCTCGAGCACGGTGTAGGCGACGAAGAAGATCGCCGCGACGGTGCCGTAGGTGGCCAGGCTGATGCCGAGGGACTCCGACATCTGCAGCTGGGCGTAGCCGATCGCGGCCCGGTCCATGTAGTTGAACATGTAGAGCAGGAACGCGGCGGGCAGCACGTAGCGCTGGACCTTCCGCAGGACGGTGGGGCCGAGGTCGGCCGGCGTGTTGGACGCGCCCGAGCGTGCCGCGGGTGTGCTGGTGGACATGGTTCTCCCAGGATGCGATGGGCAGGGTGGACCGAGCGATTGCTCGTGGGTGTGATCTGTGCCGGACGGGGCGGATCCGGCAGCGGGGCGATGTGGGGTGGGGGTCTCCGGGTCAGTCGCCGGCGGCGTTGTGGCCGGCCAGCCGTCCGAAGGTGAGGGCGTTGGCGATGGCGTTGCCGCCTCCGACGTAGCGGTTGCCGAGGACGCCGCCGCCGGCCTCCCCGGCCGCGAACAGGCCCGGGATCGGCCGGGCCTGCGCGTCGAGGACCGCGGCGTTGCCGTCGATCTCGAGGCCGGCGTGGGTGCACACGAGCTCGGCCGGGAGCACGCGGGTGGCGTGGAACGGCGCGGTCGCGATGGGGGCCGGCGGCGTGGTGACGCCCTTGGCGGCCAGGGTCTCGTGACGCAGGAAGTCGGCGTCGCTGCCGTGGGGCAGCTGGTCGTTCCAGCGCTCGACGGTGGCGGCGAGGGTCTCGGGCGGGACGCCGATCGCGGTCGCGAGCTCGGCCACCGAGTCGGCCCGGACGACGGCTCCGGTCTCGACGAGCTCGCTGACGCGGGCGGCGTCCCAGTCGGCGTAGCCCTCGGGCAGGCCCTGGCGGGCGGCGTCGTCGAAGACCATCCAGGCCGGTGCGTGGGTGGCGTCGATCTGGCCGCCCGAGACGGCGTAGGAGGCGTCCTCGTCCATGAAGCGGCGACCGTCGGCGTTGACGTGCACGCGGGAGACGGGCGGGAAGCCGGCCTGCCAGTGGTGGTAGCGCACGAACTCCGCGGTGGGGAGCATGAGGCCCCACCCGTCGCCGGCAACGGAGGCCGAGACCTGCTCGCCGAAGGCGAGGTGGTCGCCGCGCGAGCCCGGGGCGGCGACGACGAACAGCGAGTCGCCCGCCCGCAGCGCCTCGGGGAACCAGCGCCGGACGAGCTCGCGGTCCTGGGCGAGGCCGCCCGAGGCGACGACGACCGCCGAGGCGGTGAGCTCGATGCCGTCGGCGACGATGCCGCCGACACGGGGCCGGCCGTCGTCGTCGCGGACCACGAGCGACTCGACCCGGGTGTGCAGCACGACCTCGACCCCCAGGGCCTTGCGGGCCTTGTCGAGCACCTGGACCAGGCCGTAGCCCTGGTCCTTCGGCACGTGGGCGCGCCAGACGTCCTCGACGCCGGCGCGGGTCAGGCCGGGCATGTGGGCGTTGGTCGAGACCTGCGCCGGCACCTCGAGGCCGAAGCCGAGCAGCCACTCCAGGGTCGGTGCGGCGAGCTCGGTGAAGCGGCGGACCAGGCCCGGCTTGAGCAGCCACTGGTTGAGGTCCATGTAGTGCTGGTAGAACCGCTCGGCGCTGTCCTCGATGCCGAGGGCCTTCTGCACCGTCGTCCCGGCGGCGGTGAACATGCCGGCCGAGAGCTGGGTCGAGCCACCGATCTCACCTTCGGACTCGAACAGGATGACGCTCCTGCCCCGCTCGGCCGCGGCGATGGCGGCGGCGAGGCCCGCGCCTCCGCCGCCGATCACGATGACGTCGTAGTCGGTGTCGTTGCTCGTTCCGGCGGCGCCCATCAGAGCGTGCCCTCCATGTCCTCGATGATGCGGTGGTAGGTGCCGTTGGAGACCAGGCCTCCGTCGACGGTGAGCTCGGCGCCGGTCATGTACGACGACCCGTGCCCGAGCAGGAACGCGACGACGTCGCTGACCTCCTGCGGGCGCCCCAGGCGGCCGGCCGGGATGGACGCCGTCGCGCTGGCGACGAATCCGTCCGACCCGGAGAGCAGCGGCGTCTCGACGAGGCCCGGGTGCACGGAGTTGACCCGGATGCCCCAGGCCGCGAGCTCGCCGGCGGCCGACTTCGTGAGCCCGCGCAGGGCCCACTTGCTCGTCGAGTACGACGGCGAGAAGTAGCCGATCTGCCCGGCGATCGAGCTGATGTTGACGATCGACCCGCCACCGGAGTCGCGCATGAGGGGCGCGCACACCTGGGTGCCGTGGAAGGGGCCGTCGAGGTTGATCGCGAGCACCTGGCGCCACACGTCGGGCGTGGTGTCCATGAACCGCAGGCGGCGCGAGATGCCGGCGTTGTTGACCAGGCCGTGCAGGGCGCCGTGGGTGGCGCGCACGTGCTCGAGGGCGTCGTCCCACTGGGTGCGGTCGGTGACGTCGAGCGAGACGGCGCTCGCCGTTGCGCCGGCTGCGACGATCTCGTCGAGCACCGGCGTGCAGTCGGCGACGTCCGCGAGGACGACCGACCACCCGGCGGCGGCCAGGGTGCGGGCGTGCCCCGCGCCCATGCCGCCGGCGGCGCCGGTGACCAGGACGACGCGCTGCTCGGGTGACTCAGACATGCCGGGAGCCACCGTCGACGGCCAGGATGTGGCCGGTCACGTAGCGGGCGCTGTCGGAGAGCAGGAACAGCATCGGGCCGACGATCTCCTCGGGCGAGCCGAGGCGGTGCAGCGGGATGTTGTCGAGGTTCTTCTGCAGCAGCTCGGGGTCGTCCTGGACCCACCGGGTCATCTCGGTGTCGACGAACCCCGGGGCGATCGCGTTGACCCGGATGCCGAGGTCGCCCCACTCGACGGCGAGGCACTCGGTCAGGTGCGCGACCGCGGCCTTCGACGAGCAGTAGGCGGCGCGGCCGCGACGGACGCGCACGGCCGCGACGGAGGCCATGTTGACGATCGCGCCGCCCGGCTCCATCACCGACGCGGCCGCCTGGGCGCCGTACAGCACGCCCTCGACGTTGACCGACAAGCTGGCCTGGATCTGCGACACGGGGATGTCGAGCGCGGGCGACTCGGGGAAGATCCCGGCGTTGTTGATCCAGATGTCGACGCGGCCGAAGCGCTCGACGGCGAGCTCGGCGACCTGCTGCTGCGCATCGCGGTCGCGGACGTCGACACCGGTGCCGACGACCTCGCCGGCCCCCTCGATCCCGTCGTGCTCGAGGACGACGGACCGAGCGGCCTCGTCCATCGCGGCCGGGTCGAGGTCGGCACCGACGACCTGCACGCCGCGGCGGGCGAGGGCGGCGGCGAACCGCAGGCCCATGCCGCGACCGGCACCGGTCACGACGGCGACCTTGCCGCGCAGCTCGGGGTGCTCGACCTGCATCAGGTCTCCCTGGACGCGGCCGGGGTGCTCGGTGGGCTGGACGGTGGTGGTCATGCGGGTGCTCCTTCTCGGACGGGCTCGGGTGCGACGTCGTCGCGCCGGACGGCGCGGTGGGCGACCTGCCACCCGGGAGCGCCGTCGGCGCGCCGGACGAGGCGGTCGGTGATCGTGGTGAGTCGGACCAGGCGGCTGTCCTGCCCGGCCGGCGTGGCCACGATCTGCAGGTAGGCGCGGACCTCGACCTCGTCGGCGATCTGGTCGGGGGCGAGGTCGGGGGCCGGGTCAGCGGTCGCGTCGTAGCCGACGACGTCGACGTTGGTCACGACGTGCCGCAGGCGGGTGGCCTGCTCGACGCACGAGTCGTGGAACCCGCGGGCGAAGGCCACGAGCTCGTCGGTGCCGCGTGCCGGCCGGGGGTAGGAGGGCGAGTCGAAGACCCCGTCGGCGGTGAACGTGGCCGCCCAGCCCACCGCGTTGCCGTCGTCGATGAGACGGGACTGGCGCGCGTAGAAGCGCTCGAGCTCCGACATGACCCCTCCTTCCGTAACGTGCGATATTCGCACGGCCCGTGCTATAACTGCACGGAAGGTTAAGCAGGTCACACGCGGCCGGTCAAGCCCCCGGCGTGACCCACCACACGTGCGGCACCCGGGAGGCGGCAGGATGAGGCTCATGAGCGAGGGGGACGACGTCGTCGTCGACGGCTCGATGTCGAAGACGCTCCACTCGGGCCTGCGGGTGCTCGAGGTGCTCGCCGCGCGGGGCGAGGGCATGACGATCACCGAGGTCGCCGACGCGATCGGCGTGCACCGCACCGTCGCGCACCGGTTCCTGCGCACGCTCGAGGCCCATCGACTCGTCCGGCGCGACCGCGGCAAGCGGTTCCACCCCGGCGCCGGCCTGGTCTCGTTGGCAGAGCCGGTCGAGCGCGACCTGCGCTCCTCGGCCCTGCCCCTGCTGGAGGAGCTGGCGAGTCGCGTCTCGGCCACGGCCCACCTCGTGGCCCAGGAGGACGCCGAGCGCGTGCGTGCGCTCCTCGTCGTCGAGCCGCGCAACGCCTCCGTGCACGTCGCCTTCCGTGCCGGCCAGCTCGACCACATCGACCGCGGGTCAGCCGGCCTGGCGATCCTGTCCGCGCGACCTCCCGTGCCCGGCGAGCGGCCGGAGGTCACCGAGGCGCGCGAGCGCGGCTACGCCGTCACGTTCTCCGAGGTCATCCCGTCCGTCCACGGCATCTCGGCACCGGTGCCCGGGCACCGCGAGGGCGCCCCGCTCTCCGTGGGCATCTCGGTCTTCGACCTCGAGGAGCAGGACCGGCTCGCGGCCGCCGTCCTCGCCACGGCCGCCCAGGTGGCACGCATCGCCGGCTGACCGGACCGGCTCCGCTGCCGTCGCCCTTTGGCACAGTGGTGCGGGTGAGCACGCCCTACGACGGATTCCTCGACGCTCCGAGCACCAGCGCCTCACCGTTCGTCGGCACACTGCGGCTGCCGGACACCGACCTGCCGGGCGCGCCGTCCGACGTGGCGCTCCGCGTGGTCGTCACCGGCGGTGCCGGGCAGGTGGCCGGCCCGCTCGCGCTCGCTGCTCGGCGAGAGCTCCGGCTGGTCGCTCTCGAGACGTCGCTGCGCGACGACGCCGACCCGGCCGCCAACGCCCGCCGGGTCGTGGCGGCCTGCGACGCGGGCGGCCTGCCCGCCGACGTCCGGCTGCACGTCGGCGTGTGGGGCGAACCCACCCCCTCCTGGCTGGCCGCGGCCGACGAGGTCGCCGCCGTCGACGGGGCGCTCTGCCTCGACCTCGCCTCGACGTCATCCGACGGGCTCGCGGGCTGGATCGACGCGGCGCTCGACCGTGAGGTGCCGTTCTCGCTGCGCGGGGGCGGCGTCGACGACGCCGTCGCGGCGCTCGCCGTCACCGCCCGGCTGTGGGGCGACGCCGGCGACCTCGACGCCGCCCGACGCTGGTGCCGGTCATGGGCCTGCGACGACCTCGACGCGGCCGAGGCTCACCTCCGCGCGCTCACGACGTGAGCTGAGCCCGGTCGCGCGCGCCGTAGAGGTCGACCGGCAGCTCCTCGACCCCGTAGACCGCGGAGAGCTTGCGGAACTCCAGGTCGGAGCGCCGGGCCGTGACCTGGAGGTCGGGGAACCGGTTCGCGAGGGCGCGCAGCGCGATGCGCAGCTCCATGCGGGCGAGCTCGGCGCCGACGCAACGGTGCATGCCGTGCCCGAACGCGAGGTGGCGCGTCGGGTCGCGGTGCGGGTCGAAGTCGTCGGGCCGGTCGCCGGCGAGCCGCGGGTCACGGTTGGCCCCGAGCAACGAGATGCCGACGGCGTCGCCGGCCTTGATGTGCTGGCCGCCGAGCTCGACGTCGACCTTGGCGAAGCGCACGAAGGCGAGCTGGACGACGGTCAGGTGCCGCAGCAGCTCCTCGACGACGCGGTCGACGGAGGCGGGGTCGTCGCGCAGCATCGTCATCGCGTCGGGGTTCTCGGCGAGCAGGTAGGCGCTGAGGGCGAGCATCGAGGCCGAGGTCTCGTAGCCGCCGAGGAAGACGCCGTCGGCGATGCCGCCGAGCGTGAGGTCGTCGAGGTGGTCGCCGTGCTCCTTGAGCAGGCCGCCGATGAGACCGTCGCCGGGCTCGGCCCGCTGGGCGGCCACCGCCTTGATGAGGAACTCGCGCGTGTGCGCCGCGGCCCCGAACACCCCGGCGCCCCCCTCGGCCAGGTCGAACCGGGCGACCCCGAGCTCGTAGAACCGCTCGCGGTCCTCGACCGGGAGCCCGAGCAGCTCGCAGATCACCTGGAACGGCACGGGGAAGGCGAACTCCTTCACCAGGTCGACCTGCGGGCCGGCGGCCTCCATGGCGTCGAGGCGCTCGGTCACGACGCGCTCGATCTCCGGCTCGAGCCGGGCCAGGCGCCGCATCGTGAACTCGGGGGTCAGGTAGCGCCGCAGCGCCGTGTGCAGCGGCGGGTCGGTCATGCCGAGGCCGCCGATCTGCTCCTCGTCGGAGCGCCCCTCCTGGCTGACGAACTGCCCGATGTCGTTGCTGTACGACGTCGGGTCGGCCAGCGCCGTCCGAGCCTCGTCGTAGCCGCTGACCAGCCACACGCCCTTGCCGAACAGGGTGGCGAGCTTGGTGACCGGCGCCTCGCTGCGGACCTCGGCCATGGCCGGCAGCGGGTCGAGCCCGTCACGCTTGAGCGGCATGGTGATCGGGTCCGGCAGGAACCGGAGCTTGCGGAGGTCGATCCCGTCCTTCATGGTGCGCTCGAGGAGCCACTTGCCCACGCGCTGCTTGAGGGCACCCATCATCTGCATGGGTGTATTGGATCAGACGCGACGCGGCCCCGGCCTCGGGACGTGCCCCGAGTCGTCCCTGGGGTCTTTCAGGGCCGGCCGGGCCGGCCGGGCCGGCCGGGCCGGCCGGCCGCGTCGCCGGAGCCCTAGCGGCTCGAGACGTTCACGTTGGCGGGCACGCTCCGGTCGGCGGTGCGGTTCTCCGCGTCGACCATCCAGGCCAGCTGCTCGATGCGCTCGATGATGCCGTGCAGGATGTCGGCGCTCGTGGGGTCCTCGGCGTCGACGTCGTCGTGGATGCGGCGCGCGGTCGCGGAGACGGCGTAGAGAGCGCTCACCGTGAGGTCGACGGTCGCGGCCGTGTCGACCTCGGTGGCCGGGAAGGCCGGCAGGCTCGATTGGTGGGCCACGGTCGCGGCGCGGGCGTCGGGCGTGACGTACAGGGCGCGCATGCGCTCGGCGACCGTGTCGGCGAAGGTGCGGGCGTCGTCGATGATCTCGTCGAGCTGCAGGTGCAGGTCGCGGAAGTTCTTGCCCACGACGTTCCAGTGGGCCTGCTTGCCCTGGAGGTGCAGGTCCGTGAGGTCGACGAGCAGGGCCTGCAGGTGCGCGGCGAGCTGCTCGGAGGCACGGAACGGCGGGTGGGAGCTGTGCACGGTCTGGTGGCGGTCCATCGTCTCGGTCATGGGACGACCATGACACCTTTTCTGGACTGATTCCAGAAAGGTGAGGCTTCCCTCCGCGGTCGCGTCGGTCCGGCGTCAGCCTCGAGCGGCGCCGCTCACCCGGCGGCGAGCTGGGCGAGCTCCAGCGGCACCGACGACCGCGCACCGAGGTCGGGCACCGACGGGTGGGCGCCGTCGCGGACCAGGAGGTCGCCGATCGCGGCGATCATCGCCCCGTTGTCGGTGCACAGGCGCATCGGCGGGACCCGCAGCTCGATGCCGGCCTCGGCGCACCGCTCCTCGGCGAGCGAGCGCACCCGTGAGTTCGCGGCGACGCCGCCGACGATGACCAGCGTGTCGACGCCCTCCTGCCGGCAGGCCCGGATCGCCTTGGTGACGACGGTGTCCGCGACGCACTCCTGGAACGAGGCGGCCACGTCGGCGGTCGTGATGCCGGGGTCCTGCGGGCCCGCGACGTACCTCGCCACGGCGCTCTTCAGGCCCGAGAACGAGAACCCCAGGGCGGGATCGCGCTGGCCCATGAGCGGTCGGGTGAAGCGGATCGCGGTCGGGTCGCCCTCGCGCGCCGTCCGGTCGATGGACGGCCCACCCGGGTACGGCAGCCCCAGCAGCCGGGCGACCTTGTCGAAGGCCTCGCCCGCGGCGTCGTCGAGGGTGTCGGACAGGTGCACGATCGGCGTGCGCACGAGGTCGTCGACGAGCAGCAGGCTGGTGTGGCCACCACTGACGATGAGCACGATGCTGCGGTCCGGCAGCGGCCCGTGCACGAGCGTGTCGGCGGCTGCGTGGCCGGCGAGGTGGTGCACGCCGTACAGCGGGACGCCGAGCGCCAGCGCCGTCGCCTTGCCGGCGGCGACGCCGACGTGCAGCGCGGTCGCCAGCCCCGGACCGGCCGTCACCGCGACCGCACCGACGTCGTGCCACACGAGACCGGCGTCGTCCAGCGCGGCCCGCATCGTCGGCACCATCGCCTGCACGTGGGCCCGCGCCGCGATCTCGGGGACGACGCCGCCGAACCGGACGTGCTCGTCGATGCTCGAGGCCAGCGCGTCCCCCAGCAGGACGCCGTCCCTCACGAACCCGACGCCCGTCTCGTCGCACGACGTCTCGATCCCCATCACCACTGTCACGACCCCGATCCTCCCACCGACGGCTCGGCGCCGACTGTTCGGCCGTTGGTCGCCCGGACGTCGCTCCGCTCCCCGGTCGCGGGTGGTGGCATGGCCCCATGCGTCGACTCGTCCTCAGCGGCGTGGCTCTCGCGGCCGCCGCATCCCTCGCCACCGCCCTCACCGGGCCCGCCGTCGCCGGCCGCGACGACACCCGAGGTCCCGGACCCGGCCCCGGACCGGGCCACGGGACCGGTCACCGCGCCGAGCCCGAGCTGTCCGGCTGGGCCGTCCTGCCCGCCGACACATTCGTGCCCGGGAGCGAGGCGTCCGGCTTCTTCACCGGCAACGCCGTCGCGCCGTACCCCGGCCAGCCCGTCCAGGGCTTCTCGGCCGTCCACCGTCTGCGCGACGGCGTCTACCTCGCGATGAGCGACAACGGCTTCGGCACCAAGGCCAACAGCCAGGACTTCGTGCTCCGCGTGCACCGCATCGCCCCCAGCACCCGGCGCGGCACCATCGCGGTCGAGGGCGGGTTCGACCTGTCCGACCCCTACTACCGGGTCGCGGCCACCACCTGGCGCGACGGAGGCTGCCAGGCGGCCGCCGCGACGACCGGGCTGCCGGCCGGCTACACCTGTCCGCCGCGCGACCGGCTGCTCACCGGGTGGGACTTCGACGTCGAGTCCATGCAGGTGGCGCCGGACGGGACGTTCTGGTTCGGGGAGGAATTCGGGCCCTACCTCCTGCACACCGACGCACGCGGGCGCCTGCTCGAGGCGCCGATCCCCACTCCCGGCGTGAAGTCGCCGTCCAACCCCACGCTCCTGCCGGGCGAGACCGCGAACCTGGCGAACAGCAAGGGCTACGAGGGCCTGGCGATCTCGCCCGACGGCCGCTCGCTCCGTGCGATGCTCGAGGGCCCGGTCGCGGGTGATCCCCCGACCGATCTCCGCGTCTACGACGTCCGGCTCGGCCGCGGTGGCACGCCGACGCGGTTCACCGGCGACCACGACGTCTACCGGCTCGAGTCGCCGACGCACGCGATCGGCGACCACATCGCGGTCAACGACCACCAGTTCCTCACCATCGAGCGCGACAACGGCAGCGGCGCCACGGCAGCGTTCAAGCGGATCTACCTCGTCGACGACCGCGACCGCAACCGCGACGGCCGCCTCGACAAGAAGCTCCTGGTCGACCTGATGGACCTCGCCAACCCGAAGCAGCTCGGCGGCCCGGTGGCCGCCACGGACCCGTTCACCTTCCCCTACGTGACGATCGAGGACGTCGAGCTCGTCGACGCCGACACGATCGCGGTGCTCAACGACAACAACTACCCGGGCACCGGCGGCCGCGGCGCCGACGTGAAGGACGTCAACGAGTACCTGGAGATCGACCTGCCGCGTCGCCTCGACGTCGACCAGCGCCTACTGGCTCGCTGAGTCGGACGCCGTCCGGGGGCCGGCGAAGTCCCCGGACGGCGTCCTGCTGCGGCCGGGTCGCTCAGAGATCGCCCTTCGCGAGCCGCTCGGCGATGTGCTCGGCCTGGCGGATCGCCAGGGCGACGATCGTCAGGGTCGGGTTGGCGGCCGCACCGGTGGTCATGACCGAGCCGTCGCTGACGAACAGACCAGGCACGTCGTGCGCCTCGCCGAACGCGCCGAGGACGCCGTCCTCGGGGCGGGCACTCATCCGGCACGTGCCGAGGTTGTGGGTCGCCGGGTAGGGCGGCGTGTGGTGGGTGCCGGACGCGCCGACCGCCTCGTAGAGCATGTCGGCGCGCTCGTAGCCGTGCGTGCGCATCGCGACGTCGTTGGCGTGGTCGTCGAAGTGCACGTCGGGCACGGGCAGGCCCCACTGGTCGAGCACCGCGGTGTTGAGCGTGATCCGGTTGGTCTCCTGCGGCATGTCCTCGCCGACGATCCACATGCCCGCCGTGTTGGCGTAGGCCTCCATCACCTCGGTGAACTCCCGACCCCACAGCCCCGGGTCGACGAAGGCGGCCAGGAAGGCCGGTCCGAGCGACAGCGTCTCCATGTAGTAGCCGCCGACGAACCCGCGGCTGGTGTCGAGGCGTGACTCGTCGGCGATGATGCCGGCCATCGTCTCCCCGCGGTACATGCGCACCTCTCGGTCGAACCGGCCGTAGACCGAGCCGGTCAGGTGACGCATGTAGTTGCGACCCAGCTGACCCGAGGAGTTCGCGAGACCGTCGGGGTGCAGCGAGGTGGCGCTCATCAGCAGCAGGCGCGGCGTCTCGATCGAGTTGCCGGCCACGACGACGACCGAGGCGGCCTGCCGGTGCAGGTTGCCGTCGCTGTCGAGGTAGAGCACGCCGTTCGCACGGCCGGCGGCGTCGTGGGTGACCTGCACGGCCTGGCACTCGGTCCGCAGGTCGCAGTTGCCCGACTCGACGGCACGCGGCACCTCCCGGACGGCGGTGCTCCACTTCGCCGTCGACTTGTCGCCCTGGAAGTTGAACCCGTCCTGGACCGAGGCCGGTCGACCGTCGTACGGCTCGGCGTTGGTGCCGTAGGGACCGGTGGCGTAGTAGCGGTAGCCGACCTTCTCGGCGCCGTTGGCGAAGACCTTGTAGTTGTTGTTGGCCGGCAGCGCCGGCCGACCGTGGCGGTGGGTCGAGCCGATCGCCTTCTCGGCGCGGTCGTAGTACGGCGCGAGGTCGGCGAGCTCGATCGGCCAGTCGAGCAGGTTGGCGCCCTCGACCTCCCCGTAGTAGGTCCGGGTCTTGAACTCGTGCTCGTTGAACCGCGGCGTCGCGCCGCTCCAGTGGGTGGTCGAGCCGCCGACCGCCTTGACGATCCAGGCCGGCAGGTTGGGGAAGTCCTTGGTGATCCGGTAGCCGCCGGACGTCGTGCGCTTGTCGAGCCAGGCCATCTGGTTGAAGGCCGCCCACTCGTCGTTCTCGTAGTCGTCGGGCTTGAGCCAGGGCCCGGCCTCGAGGACGACGGACTTGATGCCCTTCTGGGCGAGCTCGTAGGCCGTCGTCCCGCCACCGGCCCCGGAACCGACGATGACGACGACCGCCTCGTCCTGGGCGATCGGGTTGCCGTGCTGCTGCGTGGTCATCTCGTGCTCCTCTCAGGCCGAGGCGGGCTGGTCGGCGTCGGCGACGGGCTGGAAGGGCTCGGGGCCGTCGTACTCCTCGATCCGGGGATCCGGGAGCCAGTCGAGGTCGTCGAAGCCGCGCTCGAGGTAGCCGCCCTTCTCGAACGACGAGCCCTCGTAGCCGAGCAGGTCCCAGACCTCGTGGTCGTCGTAGAGGGTGGTCACGGCGACGCCACGGACGAAGACGAAGAACTCGGCGTCGGCAAGCTCGCGCAGCTGCTTCTCGTCGGTCTCGGGGTCGCCGGTCAGGTCGAGGGTCGCCAGCCCGCTCTCGAGGGCGAGCCGGTGCCAGAGGTCCTCGTCGAGCTGGGCCAGGATCGTGTCGGCGGTCCGCTCGTACGGCCCGTCCGGGAACGAGGGGTGCGGGTAGGCAGCACGCAGCAGCTGGACGAGGGCCGGTTTGAGGTCGGGGCGGGACGGATCGGTCAACGGAGCCTCCGGTGGTCGGTAGTGACGGCGGTCACGTTGCCACCGGTCGGCCGACCAGGCGCAGGGTCGTTATCGGCGGGCGAGAACCGCGTTCTGGAAGTGCCGCCCGATGCGGGCCGCCGTGTCACGTAGCGCCCGTTCGACCTCGCTCCGTCCGTGCGACAGTCGCGCCTCCGGTGCGCTGATCGCGACCGAGCCGACGAGCTGTCCGGCCGTTCCGCGCACCGCGGCAGCGGCGCAGGTGGCGCCGTCCTGGAACTCGCCGAACTCCCAGGCGACGCCGCGCTCGGCCACGGTGCCCAGCTGCTCGAACAGGTCGGCGTGGGTCGTGATCGTGCCGGGCCCGAAGCGCGGCATCGGCTCGGGGTCGAGCATCCGGCAGCGCTCGACGTCGTCCATCCACGCCAGCAGGATCTTGCCGAACGCGGTGGCGTGGGCCGCCTCGTGGAACCCGAAGTCGAGGGGTTCGAGCCGCGGGCACTCCGGGCTGTCCGCGGTGAAGACCACGACGATCTGCGACCCGCGGTGCACGGCCAGGTAGGCCGCCGTGCCGAGCTGCTGGTGCAGCGCGACGACCTCGGCCCGGACCTGGCGGCTGACCCCGATCTGCTCGTGCAGGCTGACGCCGAGCGAGTGCAGCTTGTAGCCGAGCTCGAACCGCTTGTCCTCGCGGATGTGGACGAGGTAGTCGCCGTCGAGGAGCTCGCGCACGAGCCGGTACACCGTCGCCAGCGGGAGACCGGTGGCGTCGGCGATCTCCTTCGCCGTGGCCCCTCCGCGCGCCGAGACGGCCTCGAGGATGTCGAAGGTGCGGGCCACGGAGCCGGACATGAGGCCGAATGTAACCCCCGGGTTATCAACCGGCGAGAGGACGGGGTGGTGGCCGTCACGTCGTCGCTGGCAGAGTCGCGGCCATGATCCTCATCGTCGTGAAGTGGAAGATCAAGCCCGAGCACGCTGACGCCTGGCCCGAGCTGTCGCGCGAGTTCACCGAGGCCTCGCGAGCCGAGCCCGGCAACAAGTTCTTCGAGTGGTCGCGCAGCCTCGACGACCCGAACCAGTACGTGCTCATCGAGGCGTTCGACGACGACGCGGCCGGAACGCACGTCAATTCCGACCACTTCAAGAAGGCACAGGCCGAGCTGCCGCAGTACGTGCAGGAGACGCCTGAGATCCGCAACTGGCAGGACCAGCCGGAGGAGTGGCACCGCTTGGGCGAGTTCGAGGTCAGCTGACCCGTCGTCGCGCCAGGTCGCCGCCCGCCGGGGAGACCTGTGGAAACGTCCACGAACCGTCCACAGGACGCGTTTCGACGACGTTGTCCACAGGCTCCTCCGAGGAGCACGCGAGATGTCCGGGGCCGGTGCTGCCATGGCGGCATGACTACTTCGACGACATCCCACGCCAGATCCCTCTCAGCTCGGTCGCCCGAGCGCAACGCCGTCGTGACCTTCGTGCACGCCACCCGGGTCCGGGCAGCCACCCTCGCCGACGTCGACCTCGACTCGCTCGATGCCGCGGCCACCGAGTCGCTCGTCGCCTCCGTCGCCGCGCTCGAGAACCAGGTCGCCGAGCTGAAGGCCCGCGCGGTCGGCCGAGCGCGAGATCTCGGACTCCCCCGCGCATCGGGCACCCGGTCCACCGCGGTGTGGCTGGCCCGGCACACCCGCATCGAGCCGGCAGTGGCTCGGCGCACCACGAGGCTCGCCGACTCGTTGCGAGCGCGCCCCGACCTGCGCCACGCGATGTGCGTCGGCGCCGTCAACCTCGACCAGGCTGTCGCGATCCGCGCGTCACTGCGCACGTTCGAGCGGGCCTCGATCGACCCAGCGGTCGTGGAGCGCCACCTGGTCGAGCAGGCGTCGCTGTGCAACGTCGGGGCGCTCCGCGACCTGGCCCGGCAGGCGCTCGACGACGCCGACCCGGCGGGTGCCGCGGCGCGGCGCGCGGCCGAGCACCATGCACGGCAGCATCGAGCCACGGGCACGACCCGGTTGTCGATGTACGACGACGACGGACGCACCCACGGCCGCTTCATCCTGCCGGTCGAGAAGGGCCACCAGCTCCGCGCGGCCCTCGAGAGCCTCGTCGAGCCGGGCCGTGCCGCCACCGATACCGAGGCACAACGCACGCCGGACGCCGAAAGCCTCGGCCGGGCCTTCGTCCAGCTGCTCGAGGGCTCCATCAGGAGCAGGCGGGTGAGCGACCTGCTGGACGCGCCGAGGCGACTGCGCGATCGTCGACGCCGGCCCGCACCCGCGGCGTAGTCACAGGCCCTGCCAGTCGGGCTTCCCGGCGTAGACCTCCGCGTAGTGCTCCCACCGGGCCAGCTGCGAACCGGCTGCTCGGTCGACGAGCACCGTCGCGTGCGGGTGCAGCTGGAGCACGGAGGCCGGACAGCCGGCGCTCAAGGGTCCCTCGACCGCTGCCGCGATCGCCGCCGCCTTGCCCTCACCGGTGGCGACGAGCAGGAGGTGGCCGGCATCGAGCAGCGTGGCCAGGCCCTGGGTCAGTGCGTGGCGCGGCACCTCGTCGATCGAGGCGAAGAACCGGGCGTTGTCGCGGCGGGTCTCCTCGGTCAAGGTCTTGATCCGGGTTCGCGACGCCAACGACGAGCCGGGCTCGTTGAAGGCGACGTGACCATCCGATCCGATGCCGAGCAGCTGCAGGTCCACCCCTCCGGCCGCGCGGAGCCGGTCCTCGTACGAACCGCCGGCAGCGGGCAGCAACGACGGGTCGGGGCCGTGCACCCGACCCGGGTCGATGCCGAGCGCGTCGGTGACCTCCCGGCGGATCGTCGCGCGGTACGACTGCGGATGATCGGCCGGGATGCCGACGTACTCGTCGAGGAGGAACACCGTGACCCGGCCGTACGAGACGGCGCGCCGACCCACCAGCTCGTCGTAGGTGGGCACAGGGCTCGAGCCGGTCGCGAGCCCCAGCACCGTGGCCGGCTTCGCACGAACCTGCGCCTCGATCACGTCGGCGGCGACGGACGCGACGGCGGCCGGGTCCTTCAGGGGAACGACCTCCATCAGACGCTCACCTCCATCACGCGTTCCATCAGTCGCCGTGGGGTCGAGGTCGCCGTCGCCGTGGCCTCGTGCGGCGTGCATCCGGTGAGCTGCTCGAGCAGGGCGAGGTTGCGCGGCAGCGACGAGGCGGCGCCGGCGAGGGTCCCGTCGTCGAGCCGCACCGCGCCGTCGGTGTGCACGACCTCCTGGTCACCGAGACGGGTGCGGCCGTCGGGAAGCCCGAGGGCCGCCGTCGCGTCGGTCACCGACACGAAGCGCTCCGGCCCGAGCACCCGCCAGGCCAGTCGCACCAGCTCGGGAGCCAGGTGGTGGCCGTCGACGATGACGCCGCAAACGAGCCCCAGGTCGAGCGCGGCCAGCGCAGCCCCGGGGTGGCGAGGGGTGCCGAACGACATCGCGTTGAACAGGTGCGTCGCCGCGGTGGCGCCCGCCGCGGCCGCGCGCCGCACGTCGACGGCGTCCGCATCGGTGTGCCCGATGGCCACGACGACCCCCGCCCCCGTGAGGTGCTCGATGAGCTCGATGGCCCCTGGCAGCTCCGGCGCCAGGGTCACCATGGCGACGCCCGCCGACCTCGTCCATCCCTCGACCACCCGTGGGTCGGCCAGCCAGCGCGACGGATGGGCACCACGACGACGAGTTGCGATGAAGGGCCCCTCCAGGTGGAGCCCCCATGGCTCGGCGCCGACGTACCCGGGCGGTGGTCCGGCCGCGAGGGCGGCCAGCGCCCGCGCGGGGACGGTCGGATCAGCGGTGATGACCGTCGGGAGCCAGGCCTCGACGCCGAAGGCCGGCAGCAGCGCCCCGACCTCCCACAGCCGCTCGGGCTCGCTGGTCAGGTCGATGCCACCGGCACCGTTGACCTGGAGGTCGACCAGCGTCATCGGTCGACCCTTCCGAGCAGGGCGGCGCCGACGGCGGCGACCGGGATGTCGCTGGGAACGACCGAGATGCGCTCGGCCAGACCGAGTACCGAGAGGAACGCCGAGTCCCGAGCCTGGTCGCGCAGGGCTCGGCGCACCACCTCGGCCAGGGGTTCGCCGAGCTGGGCCACGCCACCGCCGAGGACGACGTGGTCGACGTCGACGGCCAGGCACAGCATCCGGACGGCGGCGGCGATGCCGCCGGCCAGCGCGTCGCGCACGGCGAGGGCGTCGGTGTCCCCGGCCTCTGCGGCGGCGAAGAGTGCCACAGCCGGAGGGCGCACCGCGCTGGGCCAGGCTCGGGCAACGGCCGAGCCGGAGGCGATGGTCTCGAGGCACCCGACCTGCCCGCACTCGCAGCGTCGACCGGCCGGGTCGACGGGCACGTGTCCGATCTCGCCGGCGGCAGCGTGCACCCCGCGACGCAGGACGCCGTCGAGGACCAGGCCGGCCGCGAGCCCGGTGCCGACACTGATGAGCGCGAGGTCACGGGCACCCGTGGCCTCGGCGGCGCCGAGGGTGGCGGCGTTGACGTCGTTCTCGAGCACGACCGGGTGGTCGAGACGATCGGCCAGCAGGTCGCGCAACGGAGCCTGGTCGTCGAGGCCGAGGTTCACGGCGTGCTGGACGCTGCCGGACGCCACGTCGACGAGTCCCGGCACGCCGACCCCGATGGGGCCGCGCGGTGACGCCCCGGTCGCGTCGCGGAGCGCGTCGACGACCTTCGCCGCCGTGGCCACGACGCCGTCCACCCCCTGGGCCGACGGTTCGCGGACCTGGGCGATGACTCGGCCGGAGTCGTCGAGGACGACGCCCAGCACCTTGGTCGCGCCGATGTCGAGTCCGACCCGGTTCATCGGAGCAGCTCCGTGAGGACGGCGTAGACCGGGCGGGAGCAGCCGTGCGTGACGACGCGTGGCCCCCGGTTCCAGGGTCCGGGCCAGCCGAGCTCGACGACCACGGGCGAGCCGAGCCGGTCGAGCAGGTCGAGCACGGCGGGTTGACGGTGGGCGTCGCGGACCTGGGCCACGAGGGGTCGACCGGCAGCAGCGGCGAGCACGACTCCGGCGTCGGCCCCGGGCTCGACGTCGAGGTCGGCGGGCAGGCCCCACGGCACGTCGCCGACGGCGATCGTGGCGGGAGTGGTCACGCGGATCAGGAAGGCATCGGTCAGGTCGGGCAGGTCGCCCTCGATGCTGATCGCGCGTCGTGCCCCGGCCACCAGGGCGTCGGCGTCGACCTGCAGGTCGCTCGTGCCGTGTCGGCGCAACGATGCCGCGCGTCGCGCCGCCTCGCTCAGGCGCTCCGCCGGCAGACGACCCGAGTCGACGGCGGCGACGATAGCGGTGGCCGTCGCGCGGACGAGATCAGGCGCGAGGTCGGCGCCCAGGCAGAGCAGGTCGGCTCCGGCGACGAGTGCCTCCACGGCTGCCTCGGGGATGCCGCCGTCGACCGAGGCGCCGGCCATGTCGAGGGCGTCGGTGACGATGACCCGGTCGGGACCGATCCGCTCGCGCAGGAGCGCATTGACTGCCGGGCTCAGGGTCGCCGGGCGGTCGGGGTCGATGCTGGGGACGACGAGGTGACCCGTCATGACCGCGTCGCAGCCGGCCTCGATCGCTGCCGCGAAGGGCACCAGCTCACGGCCGGCGAGGGTCTCGGCGTCGACCGGGAGGACCGGCAGCGCGAGGTGACTGTCGACGTGGGTGTCGCCGTGACCGGGGAAGTGCTTGGCACAGGCGGCGGCACCGGACTCGCGGAGCCCGGTGACCCAGGCCGCGACGTGCTCGGCGACCGCCCCGGGCGCGGTGCCGAAGCTGCGGGTGCCGATGACGGGGTTGTCGACGTCGGAGTTGATGTCGGCCACGGGCCCGAGACACAGGTCGATGTCGAGCGCTCGCAGCTCGGAGCCGACGCCGGCGGCGCAGGTGCGGGTGAGGACGACGTCGTCGACGGCGCCCAGGCTCGCTGCGCCGAGCACGGGCGAACCACTCGGGTCGTGGGCATGCAGGCGGGTCACGTCACCACCTTCCTCGTCGACGGCGACGACGAGGCCGGGGTCGACCGCGCGCAAGCCCGCCAGGACCGCGCGCACGTCGCCAGAGGTGTTGGCGCCGAACAGGCACAGGCCCCCGAGGCCCTCCCCGACCAGCTCGGCGACCTCGGCGTCGAGCGTCGCGAAACCGGGCATGAGCACGGCCAGGGCCTCTCGGTGCAGGCTCATCCCTTCACCGCTCCGGATGTGAGGCCGGCGACCATGCGGCCCTGGACGATCATGAAGAAGATGATCACCGGGATCGCGATCAGGGTGGAGCCGGCCATGATCGCTCCCCAGTCGGTGCCGCGGTTGACGTCGGAGAACGTGGTGAGCCACACCGGCAGGGTCTTCTTCTCGTCGCTGGTCATGGTGACCAGCGCGAGGGTGAACTCGTTCCACGACTGGATGAAGGCGAAGACGCCGGTCGCCACCAGTCCCGGGGCGAGCAGCGGGAAGGTGATGCGGAAGAAAGCGCCCAAGCGGCTGCAACCGTCGATCATCGCGGCCTCCTCGAGCTCGGCCGGGAGGCCGTTCACGAAGCCGCGGAGGACCCAGATGGTGAACGGCAGGACCGCGGCCACGTAGAGGAGGGTGAGGCCGCCGACGGTGTTGGTGAACCCGGCGCCGTCGAGCATCTTGTACTGGCTGATGAACAAGCCCTCCGCCGGGACCATCTGCACGACCAGGAGCGCGACGACGAAGCTCGTGCGCCCCCGGAACCGGAAGCGGGACAGCGCGACCGCGGCGAGGAAGGCGAACACGATGGCGATCGCGACGGTCGCGACGGTGACCGTGAGGCTGATCCGCATGGAGTCGAGGAAGCGCCCGTCCTCGAAGATGCGGCGGTAGTTGTCGAGGGTGCCCCCGAACGGGTGCCAGACCGGCTCCGGACCGTTGATGTCCCGGCGCGGGCGGAACGAGGTGGAGATCATCCAGTAGACCGGGAAGACGAACAGCACGACGAGTCCGAGGCCGACCACGTTGCTCGCGACCCGCGACGAACGGGACCCGCGCGAGGCCGCGCCGCCGGACGTCGAGCCCGGCTTGCCGCCACGCTTCGAGCGACGCTTCGTCGCGGTCGCGCGGCCGGTCGCCGAGCCGTCGCGGCCCAAGGGCCGCGAGGTGGTGGTGGCGCTCATGACTCACGCTCCTCTCGCAGCATGCGCACGACGTAGGGCGCGGTGAGCACGACGGTCAGGGCGAGCATGAAGATCGCGGCCGTGGCCGCCGTCCCGAACTCCCCCTCGCTGATGCCCGAGCGATAGATGTAGGTACCGAGCAGGTTGGTCTCGCGGGTCACGCCGCCGGCTCCTTGCAGCTTGTAGATCTGGGTGAACACGCGCAGGTCCCACACGATCTGCAGGAGCGCGACGACGAGCAGGACCGGGCGGATGCCCGGGAGGAGCACGTGGCGAAGACGCTGCCAGGCCCCCGCGCCGTCGACCTCGGCGGCCTCGACGACGTCGTCCGCGACGCCGAGCAGGGCTGCGTGCAGCGTGAACGCGACGAACGGCACGCTCATCCAGACCACCACGAGGGTGGCGACCAGGAAGAACGACAGCGGGTCGATGAGCCAGGAGTGGCCCTGGTAGTCGCCACCGAGCCGGGTGAGCAGCCAGTTCACGACGCCGTACTGGCTGTCGAAGAGCCACTCCCAGACCGTGACGGCCGAGATCACCGGCATCGCCCAGGCCAGCAGGAGCGCCGACTGCACCATGAGCCGCACCGACCGGGACATGGAACGGAGGAGCAGCGCGATCGCCAGACCGATGACCAGGGTCAGACCGGCGTTGACGAGACAGAACGCGACCGTGCGGAAGACGAGCGTCCACAAGTAGGAGTCGGCGAGCAGCGCCCGGTAGTTGTCGAGCCCGACCTGCTCGGCCGGGGCGCCGAACTGCTGCTCGAGGCCGAAGTCCTGGAACGACAGGGCGACCTGCCGGACGAGGGGATAGCCCAGCGCCAGGGCGAGCGCGGCGAGGGCCGGGACCATCAGCACGTACGGCGTCAGTCCACGCAGTCCACGAGGCCGTCGGCGACGCGGTGCGCCGCCGGGCGCCTCGGGTAGCGGCACCACTGGCGCCTCCGGGGTCACGACGAGGGCCACGATCCCTCCCCTTCCTCTCTCGTCCTGCTCGGTCGTCGGCCGGGACCGGGCGTCTCGGCCCCGGCGCCCGGGTGGTGTCTGACGGTGGGGGTCAGCTGTTCAGCTGCTCCTCCATGGCGTCGTCGGCTTCCTTCGCGAGCTCGGCGACGTCGCCACCGTTGGCGATCTCGACGAACAGGTCCTCGAGGATCCGGGCACCTTCGACCTTGGCCCAGCCCGGTGCGGCCGGGGTGAGCTTGGCGTTGCTGGCCGCCGCGATGGTGGCGGTGGCGAACTGGTCGTCACCGAGGAGGTCGGCGAGCGAGGTGCGGGCCGGGGTGAGGCCGTTCTCGGCGAGGATGGTCTGGTAGCCGTCACTCAGCATGATCGCGACGGCCTCGTCGGCGAGGTCCTGGTTGGGCGAGTTCTTGGCGACGGCGATGTTCGAGCCGCCGAGGAGGACCGGTGCGGGCTGGCCGTCGCTACCGGGCAGGGCGAAGACGCCGATCTTGTCCGCGAGCTCGGGGCAGCCGGCCTCGGCGTCCTCGATCAGGCCGTTGACCCAGCCGGGGGCGGACATCATGCCGACCTCGCCCGCACAGAACGGGATCTGCGGGTCGGTCTCGTTGCCGTCCTTGGCGGCTCCGGAGGCCTGCTGCATGAGGTCTTGGACCTGTTGGAGGCCTTCCTGTGACTCCGCGGTCTCGAGCTGGCCCGACCACGAGCCGCCGTCCTCGGTGGCGATCTCGCCGCCGGCGTTCCACACGAAGGTGACCGCGTTGCGCCAGTCCTGGCCCGGGAACCAGAAGCCGCTGAAGTTGGCCGGCTTCGGGTTGTCCTCCTTGAGCGTCGCGGCGGCGTCGACGAACTCCTGCGTGGTGGTCGGCACCGCGAGGCCGGCCTTGTCGAAGAGGTCCTTGCGGTAGAAGACGTACTTGCCACCGGCGTAGTAGGGCACGGCGTAGGTCTTGCCCTCGTAGCTCCCGGCATCGACGAACCCCGGCAGCAGGTCGTCGCCGCCGAGCTCGTCGAGCTGGTCGCTCAGGTCGGAGAACGCACCGGCAGCGGCGAAGGTCGCGGCCTGGGTGTTGCCGATCTCGACCACGTCGGGGGTCTCGGTCTTGCTCGACAACGTGGTGGTCAGGCGCTCGACGAGGCCCTCCCACTGCTGCTCCTCGATGGTGAGGGTCGAGCCGGGGTTCTCCTTCTCGAACTCGGTCTTGAGGTAGTCACGCGCAGCCTGCGGGGTGTCGGCGCCGTTGAGCCAGACGCGGATGTCGGCCGTGGCCGGGCCGCCGTCGGCCTCGCCTCCCTCGCCGTCGCCGTCGTCGGATCCGCATGCGGCGAGGGAGAGGACGACCAGGGCCGCCGTACTGATGCCAGCCAGAGACCGCCGCAGCGATCGGGTGTGTGAAGTGCGCACCTCGGGACTTCTTTCTCTTGCTCTTGCGGGACGGGAGGGTGGAGCACGGTGGGAGCGCGGCAGGACCGCGAGAGGGTGGGCCAGGGGCGGGTCAGGAGACGCCGAGCACGCCGGCCAGGACCAGGACGGTCGCCCCGGCGAGGACGACGTCGTCGCCCAGGGTCGAGGTGCGTACCCGCAGCTCGTCGGCGGTGACGGGCATGGTGCGGGCATGGATCGTCGTCTCGACGGCGGAGCGCAGCGGGCCGTCGAGCAGCTCCGGCGGGCCGGAGAGCACCAGCTCGTGCAGGTTGAGCGTGGCGACGACCGGGGCGAGCGCCGCGCCGAGGCGGCGGCCGGTCGACTCGAGGACTCGCCGCTCACGGCGGGCGTCGCTCTCGGCCTCGGCGAGGCGACGGCGCAGGTGCGGGACGGCGAGCAGGGTCTCGAGGCAGCCGCGGCGTCCGCACGCGCAGGGTTGGCCGCTGGGGTCGACGACGACGTGGCCGATCTCGCCCGCGGCGGCGCGGTGGCCGTGGAGGAGGGTGCCTTCGAGGATCAACCCGGCACCCACACCGGTGCCGACCCGGAGCACCATGAGGCCACCGCCCTCGGCACCGCCGAAGGTGTGCTCGCCGAGGGCCGCGGCGTTGGCGTCGTTGGCGACGTGGACCGGCAGACCCGTGCGCTCGCCCAGGTCGGCGGCGAGCGGCTCGGCCTCCCAGCCCAGGTTCGGGGCCTCGAGCACGGCGCCGAGGGCGTCGACGACACCCGGGCTGCCGATGCCGACACCGAGCACGGGGACGGTGGCGGCGGCGACGAGGTCGTCGACCAGGCTCCGCACCAGCGCCGTCGCGTCTGCTCCGACGCGGGAGTCGAGCGGGCGGTCGTCACGCGTGACCACGGTGCCGGAGAGGTCGACGAGCGCACCCGAGACGCGATCGTCGGGCGAGAGGTCGAGGGCCACGACGTGGGCGGCCTGGTTCGCGATGCCGACGAGCATGGGCGGCTTGCCCACCCGCGCCTCGGCCGGTGCCCCGAGCTCGGTCACGAGGCCCTCGGTCATCAGCTCGGCGATCAGGTCGGACACCGTCACCCGGGTGAGGCCGGTCGTGCGGGCCAGGTCGGCCCGGCTGGCCGCGCCGTCACGGAAGAGGCGCTGGAGCAGCAGCGCCCGGTGGTGGCGACGAGCATCCTCTTGCAGGAGCTTGCCGCTCGGCCTGAGCTGGCGGCCTTGCGTGGCGTGGGTCACGTTTGTTAGTCCAACGCACTAACAAATCTCTGTCAAGGCTTCACGCCCTACGAACTACGATCGCAGCATGCGCGCGATCTGGCACGACATAGTCATCGCCGAGTCCGACGACACGGTCGTCGTCGAGGGCAACCACTACTTCCCGATCGGCTCGGTCGACGGCTCGGTGCTGCGACCGTCGAGCACGACGACGCACTGCCCGTGGAAGGGCGACGCCTCGTACTACTCGCTCGAGGTCGACGGCGAGACCAACGCCGACGCCGCGTGGTTCTACCCCGACCCCCTCCCGGCCGCTTCGTCGATCACCGACCGCGTGGCGTTCTGGAAGGGCGTCGAGGTCACCGACTGAGCCGATCGGTCGGCGAGGCGGTCGACCCGGCGGGGATCCCCAGTCGGCTCAGAAGAGGGCCCGCAGCACCGCGGTGACGACGACGGCGACGCCGGCGCACACCACCAGCGGCACGCGCAGGAGAAGCAGCGCGGCGGCGACCCCCACCCCGACCGTGTCGGCCCCGGCGCTCCAGCGGTCTCCGTCGGAGAGGACGGCGGTGGCGACGAGCGCGGCCAGGAGGGCCGGCGCCATCGCCGCGATGACACCGTTCGCCCACCGCGGCAGGTCGCGGCCACCCACGAGGGCCGGGCCGGCGGCCTTGAGCGCGGCGGTGATGAGGGCCAGCGCGCCGATGACGAGCCAGAGCTGGCCCTCGCCGAGCGTCATGCCGCCTCGGTCGGTGTCGGGTCGGCACCGAGCCCGACCAGGGCCGCGACCGCGGCCGCCAGCACGGGCACGCCCGGAGGCGTGAAGGGCACCAGGGCCAGGGCGATCGCGGCACCGAGTGCGGCGGCGACCCGACCGCGCGGCCGGCCGAGCTCGGCGAGCAGGATGCCGACGAAGAACGTGGGGAAGAGCGCGTCGAGCCCGTAGCGCTCGATGTCGCCGAGCAGGTCTCCGGCGAGCGCGCCCACGATGCTGCCGATCACCCAGGCGACGTACTGCGGGACCGTCGTCCCGAGGAGGAGGCCGCGGTCGAAGGTGCCGTCGCCGCGGTTGGCGAGCGCCCACGACGAGTCGACCATCGCCTGCCCCTCGACGGCGCGCCGGAGCGGGCCGCCCGGGATCGAGGGCGCGACGGCGATACCCATGGCGAGGAAGCGCGAGTGCATGAGGGTGGCCGCACCGAGGGCCGCCGGCACGCCGCCGCCCGCCGTCAGCACCGACAGTGCCGCGAACTGCGCGGACCCGGCGAAGACGAGCGCCGAGGTCACGACCGCCTGGAGCACGGTGAACCCCGCCTGCACCGCGACGACGCCGAACGACAACGACAGGACCCCGCTGACGGTCGCGTAGGGCAGCCCCAGTCGCAGCCCTCGCCGGAACGCCGTCCGGTACGCGTCGGCCTCCTCCACGCCTCGAGGATAGGGACGGCGTCCGCCGGCCCGACGGCGCGCCCGGTCGACTCCCCGGTCGGCCCAGACCGACCCGGGGCCCGACAGACGTCAGACGAGGGCGAGCCGGGCGCAGCCGGAGATGATCGCGGTCAGCACCACGGCCAGGAGCAGGAGCCAGGGACCGCCGGACTCGACGGCCACCGACCGGGGACGGGACGACGGCGAGATGCTCTTCATGGACTCATCGTGCGCCGGGCGGTGCCTGCCGTCACGAGTCCTGACGCGTTCCTGACGCCGCACGGCCAGATCCTGACGCGCGGCATCGAGGGCGCTCGTCGCGCCCGTCCGGACGCGACCCCGGTGATCAGTGACGCAGGTCATCGACCCGGAAGAGTGGCGTCAGGAGCGGGCCGGACGCCGTCAAGGAACCGTCAAGGACCCGCTCCACGACCGGCGGGCAGCGGTGCCATGGAGCACGTGAACGATGTCATCTACGTGCTGACGACGGTGGCGGTCTTCGTGCTGCTCGCCCTCCTCGTCGGCCTCCTCGCCGGCCGGCTCGACCGGGCGGGTGACGAGTGAGCGAGCTCGCCCCGGCCCTCGGCCAGATCCTCGTCCTGGTCGCCCTCCTCGCCCTGACCGTGCCACTGCTCGGGCGCTGGCTGGCCCACCTCTACACCTCCGACAAGCACCTCGCCGTCGAGCGCGTGACCTACCGCCTGCTGCGGGTGGACGCCGACGCCGACCAGCACTGGCGCTCCTACGCCGGCTCGGTGCTCGGCTTCTCGCTCGTCGGCGTGCTCGCGCTCTACGCGCTCGGCCGCCTGCAGCAGCACCTGCCCCTGTCACTCGGCTTCTCCGCACTGCCCGCCGACGGCGCCTTCAACACCGCCATCTCGTTCGTGACCAACACCAACTGGCAGTGGTACTCCGGCGAGGTCACCGTCGGCAACCTCATGCAGATGACCGGGTTGACGGTGCAGAACTTCGTCTCGGCCGCCGTCGGCATGGCCGTCGCCGCCGCCTTCGCCCGAGCCCTGGCGAAGCGCAAGATCGACCCCGCCGGCGCCGGCCGGGTCGGCAACTTCTGGGCCGACCTGGTCCGCGGCACCTACCGGGTGCTGCTCCCGCTCTCGGTCGTCGCCGCCGTCCTGCTCGTGCTCACGGGCGTCGTGCAGAACCTCGCCGACCACCACGTGCTCACCACGCTCACCGGTGGCGACCAGACCCTCACCACCGGGCCGGTCGCCAGCCAGGAGGCGATCAAGCAGCTGGGCACCAACGGTGGCGGCTTCTTCAACGCCAACTCCGCGCACCCCTTCGAGAACCCGAACGCCGTGAGCAACATGATCGGCATCTACACCATCCTGCTGATCCCGTTCGCCATGGCGTGGGCCTTCGGCATCATCGTCGGCGACCGGCGCCAGGGCGCCGCGGTGCTCGCCGTGATGGCGCTCCTGCTGTCGATCTCGATCGCCCTGCTCACCTGGGCCGAGATGGCCGGTCCCGGCACCGCTCCCCAGCTCGCGGGTGGTGCGATGGAGGGCAAGGAGACCCGGTTCGGGACGGCGGGCTCCGCACTGTGGGCGGCCGTCACGACGGCGACGTCGACGGGCGCGGTCAACTCGATGCACGACTCGCTGACGGCGCCCGGTGGCGGCGTGGCGTTGTTCAACATGATGCTCGGCGAGATCATCCCCGGCGGCGTCGGTTCCGGCCTCTACGGCATGTTGATGCTGGCCGTCGTCACCGTGTTCCTCTCCGGCCTCATGGTCGGCCGCACGCCGGAGTACCTCGGCAAGCGCATCGGGCAGAAGGAGATCGTGCTCGTCGCCGGCTACGTGCTGACGACCCCGCTGCTCGTCCTGGTCGGTGGCGCGATCGCCATCACCGCCAGCGACGGCCTGGCCGGCCTGCAGGAGACCGGCCCGCACGGCCTGTCCGAGGTCATGTACGCCGTCACCTCGGCCGCGAACAACAACGGCTCCGCCTTCGGCGGACTGACGTCGGGCACCCCGTTCTGGAACACGCTGCTCGGACTGCTCATGCTGCTCGGCCGGTTCGTGCCGATGATCCTGGTGCTCGGGCTCGCGGGTCGTTACGCGAGCCAGGGTGTCCGCCCGGTCGGCAGCGGCACGCTGCCCACGCACAAGCCCCTGTTCGTCCTCCTCCTCTCGGGCGTCGCACTCGTCGTGGTCGGTCTGACCTTCGTGCCCGTGCTCGCCCTCGGTCCCATCGCGGAGTCGCTCTCATGACGGTCACCACCCCTACTCCCTCCTCGGGCGTCCTCACCGGCGCCCAGGTCGCCGAGGCGCTGCCCGGCGCGTTCAAGAAGCTCGATCCCCGTGAGCTGCTCGCCACCCCGGTGATGCTGGTCGTCGAGGTCGGCGCGGTCGCCACCACGGTGCTGTCGATCGTCGAGCCCAGCACCATGGGCTGGATCGTCACCGTCTGGCTCTGGCTGACCGTGCTGTTCGGCACCCTGGCCGAGTCCGTCGCCGAGGGTCGCGGCAAGGCCCAGGCGGCCAGCCTGCGCGAGCTGCAGACCGAGACCCCGGCCAACCGACGCCGTCCCGACGGCACCATCGAGTCGGTCGCCTCGACCTCGCTCCGCGCCGGGGACGTCGTCGTGGTCGTGGTCGGCGAGCGGATCCCCGGTGACGGTGACGTCATCGAGGGTGTCGCCTCGGTCGACGAGTCGGCCGTCACCGGCGAGTCGGCCCCGGTCATCCGCGAGTCCGGCGGCGACCGCAGCGCCGTCACCGGCGGCACCGTGGTGCTGTCGGACCAGATCGTCGTCCGGATCACCTCCGAGCCCGGCCAGGGCTTCGTCGACCGGATGATCTCCCTCGTCGAGGGCTCCGAGCGCCAGCGCACCCCCAACGAGATCGCGCTCAACGTGCTGCTGTCGGCGCTGACCGTCGTCTTCGTCGTCGTGTGCGCGACGCTGTGGTTCTACGCCGACTACAGCAACGCCGACGTGTCGATCCTGGTGCTCGTCGCGCTGCTCGTCTGTCTCATCCCGACGACGATCGGAGCGCTGCTCTCGGCCATCGGCATCGCCGGCATGGACCGGTTGGTCCGGCGCAACGTGCTGGCGATGTCGGGACGAGCGGTCGAGGCCGCCGGCGACGTCGACGTCCTGCTGCTCGACAAGACCGGCACCATCACCTACGGCAACCGCCGCGCCTCCGAGCTGCTCGCCCTCGACGGCGTCCCGGACGACGAGCTCGCCGAGGCCACGCTGCTCTCCTCGCTCGCCGACGAGACGCCCGAGGGTCGCTCGATCATCGACCTCATCGGCAGCAAGCCCGACGTCCCGGCCGGCGCCAGCTTCGTCGAGTTCTCGGCGACGACCCGCATGAGCGGCGTCGACGTCGGCGACCGCGAGGTCCGCAAGGGCGCCGCCTCCGCCGTCGCGGAGTGGGTCGGCACCACCGACCGCCAGCTCGACGACCTGGTCGCCCAGGTCAGCGGCACCGGCGGAACCCCGCTCGTCGTCGCGGAGAAGCGCGGCGGGCAGGCCCGCCTGCTCGGCGTCATCCACCTCAAGGACGTCGTGAAGGAGGGCATGCGCGAGCGCTTCGACGAGATGCGCGCCATGGGCATCCGCACGGTGATGATCACCGGTGACAACAGGATCACCGCCGAGGCCATCGCGAAGGAGGCCGGCGTCGACGACGTGCTCGCCGAGGCCACCCCCGAGGACAAGCTCGCCCTCATCAAGAAGGAGCAGCAGGGTGGACGCATGGTCGCCATGTGCGGCGACGGCACCAACGACGCCCCGGCCCTGGCCCAGGCCGACGTCGGCGTCGCGATGAACACGGGCACGACCGCGGCCAAGGAGGCCGGGAACATGGTCGACCTCGACTCCGACCCGACGAAGCTCATCGACGTCGTCGAGATCGGCAAGCAGCTGCTCATCACTCGCGGGGCGCTGACCACGTTCTCGGTGGCCAACGACGTCGCGAAGTACTTCGCGATACTGCCCGCGCTGTTCGTGACCGCGTTCCCGGCGCTCGACAAGCTCAACGTGATGCAGCTCAGCTCACCGGAGTCGGCGATCGTGTCGGCGGTCATCTTCAACGCCCTCGTCATCGTCGCCCTCATCCCGCTGTCGCTCAAGGGCGTGAGCTACAAGCCGTCGTCGGCCTCGTCGCTGCTGCAGCGCAACCTGTTGATCTACGGCGTCGGTGGGCTCGTCGCCCCGTTCGTCGGGATCAAGCTCATCGACCTCCTCGTCTCGCTGATCCCCGGCCTCTAAGGACCATCCGATGTTGAAAGAGATCTACGCCCTCGGCCGCTACAGCCTCGCCGGGCTGCGGGTGCTCATCGCCATGACCGTGCTGCTCGGCGTCGTCTACCCGCTCGTCGTCACCGGGTTCGCCCAGGCGGTCGTGCCGTGGCGGGCCAACGGTTCGCTGCTCACCGAGTCCGGCGAACACACGACCGACGTCGGCGACGCCGTCGGCTCGCAGCTGATCGGGCAGCTCGTCGACGACCCCACGCTGTTCCAGCCACGGCCCTCGGCCGCGGGCGACGGCTACGACATGCTCTCCTCCTACGGCTCCAACTACGGACCCGAGAGCCCGGACCTGATCGCCGCGATCAAGGAGCGCAAGGCCGAGGTGGCCGAGCGCGAGGGCGTGGCCGAGAGCGCGGTGCCGCCGGACGCCGTCACGGCGTCCGGGTCCGGCCTCGACCCGGACATCTCGCCGGCCTACGCCGCGCTGCAGGTGCCGCGCGTGGCCCGGGAGAACGGGCTGAGCGAGGACGAGGTGACCCAGATGGTCGCCGACGCCACCCACGGTCGCCCCCTCGGCGTGCTCGGTGAGCCGACCGTCAACGTGCTGCTGCTGAACATCGCCGTGCGGGCTGCGCGATAGTGGGTCCTGTGGAGTCGCGGCGCGGCCGGTTGACGGTCTACCTCGGTGCTGCGCCCGGCGTGGGCAAGACCTACGCCATGCTCGGCGAGGCCGAGCGGCGCGTGGCCCGCGGCACCGACGTCGTCGTCGGCTACGTCGAGACCCACGGACGGGCGAAGACCGAGGAGATGGTCGGCGACCTGGAGGTCGTGCCCCGGCGGCGCATCGAGCACCGCGGGACGACGATCGAGGAGATGGACACCGACGCCATCCTCGAGCGTCGTCCCGCCGTGGTGCTGGTCGACGAGCTCGCGCACACCAACGCGCCCGGGGGGCGGCACGCCAAGCGCGCCGGCGACGTCGAGGAGCTGCGCGCGGCCGGCATCGACGTCGTCACGACCGTCAACATCCAGCACCTGGAGTCGCTCAACGACGAAGTCGAGCGGATCACCGGCGTCCGGCAGCGCGAGACCGTGCCGGACGACCTCGTCCGCACCGCCGACGACATCCACCTCGTCGACATGTCGCCCGACGCCCTGCGGCGACGCATGGCCCACGGCAACATCTACCGGGCCGACCGCATCGACGCCTCGCTCACCTCCTACTTCCGCGTCGGCAACCTGACCGCGCTGCGCGAGCTGGCGCTGCTGTGGCTCGCCGACCGGGTCGACGACGCCCTCGGCGACTACCGCCGCGCCCACGACATCGAGCACCCCTGGCCGACCAAGGAGCGCATCGTCGTCGCGGTCACCGGCGGCGCGGAGTCCGAGACGCTGCTGCGTCGCGGGGCGCGGCTGGCGCAGCGCGCGTCGGGCTCGGAGCTGCTCGCGGTGCACGTGATCGCCTCCGACGGGCTGCGCAACCCCGACGAGGCCCGCATCGCCCGCGCCCAACAGCTCGTCGCCTCGCTCGGCGGCACGTTCCACTCGGTCGCCGGCGACGACGTCGCGGCCGCCGTGGTCGACTTCGCGACGGCGTCCAACGCCACGATGGTCGTCGTCGGCGTCTCCCGGCACGGGCGCCTGCGCAAGCTGTTCACCGGGACGACGGGCGACCGCATCGCCTCGCTGGCGGGCACGATCGACGTCCACCTGGTCACGCACGACCAGGCGGCCCGCGGCATCCGACGCCGGGCGATGCTGTCCTCGTTGAGCCCGCGACGCCAGGTGTCGGGCTGGGCGCTGGCGGTCGTCCTGCCGGTGCTGCTCACCCTCGTGCTGCAGGCCTTCGAGGACACCGACCAGCTGCCGCTCGCCGAGATGCTCCTGCTCGCCGGCGCCGTCGTGGTGGCCCTCGTCGGCGGGCTGCTGCCCGCACTGCTCGCCGCCCTCGTCAGCTTCGTGGCGCTGAACTGGTACTTCACCCCGCCGACGGGCCGGCTCACGATCAACGACGGCGCCAACGTGCTCTCCCTCCTGGTCTACGTCGCCGTCGCGGCCGGCGTCGCCGTCGTCGTCGACCTCGCCTCGCGACGCGGTGCCGACGCCGTCCGCGCCCGCACCGAGGCGGCGACGATGAGCTCGCTGTCGCGCTCGGTGCTGCACGGGCAGGACACGGCCGAGGCGATCGTCGAGCGGGTGCGCGAGGTGTTCGGGCAGCAGTCGGTCTCGCTGCTGACGCTCGGCACGTCCGGGTGGGAGGTGACGGCCTCGGCCGGGCCCGACCACGCGTGCACGCCCGACGCGGGCGACACCCGGGTGCGGGTCGACGACGAGCACGTCCTGTGCCTGCGCGGCGAGCCGCTGCGGGCCAGCGACCAGAAGGTGATCGAGGCGTTCGCCGTGCAGACCTCGCTGGTGCTGGAGTACCGCCGCCTGCGCGAGCGCGAGCAGCGGGCCGCCGCGCTCGAGGGGGCCGAGGCGACGTCGACGGCCCTGCTGCGCGCCGTCTCGCACGACCTGCGCACTCCGCTCGCCACCATGCGCGCCGCCGTGGACGGCCTGATCGGCAGCGAGGTCGACGACGCCGACCGCGAGCTGCTACACGAGTCGCTCGAGGCCTCGACCGACCAGCTCGAGACCCTCATCGACAACCTGCTCGACCTCTCGCGCCTGCAGACCGGACTGGTCAAGCCGGTGCTGCGCGACCGCAGCCTCGACGAGGTGCTGCCGCTGGCCCTCGCCGGCCAGCTGCCGGGCACCGTCGTGCTCGACGTCGACGAGCCGGCGCCCGTCGTCAGCACCGACGCGGGGCTGCTCGAGCGGGTGGTGGCCAACCTGGTCGACAACGCCGTCCGGGTCTCGCGCGGGGTGCCGGTGCGGGTGCTCGCCCACGTGCTGCCCGACCGGGTCGAGGTGATGATCGTCGACCAGGGGCCCGGCGTGCCGCCCGAGCAGCGCGAGCGCATGTTCGACGCCTTCCAGCGCCTGGGCGACACCTCCCCCGGCGGCATCGGTCTCGGCCTCGCGGTCGCCCGCGGGCTCGCCGAGGCGGTCGACGGCCGCCTCAGCGCCGAGGACACCCCCGGCGGAGGCCTGACGATGGTGCTCTCGCTGCCGCGCGGTGCCGACGCGGGCGCCGACCCGGGCGCCGACACCGAGGCGGACGTCGGGGTGGGCGCGTGAGCGGCACCGCGGCCCACAAGGTGCTCGTCGTCGACGACGAGCCGGCCCTGGCGCGCGCCCTGGCCATCAACCTGCGTGCGCACGGCTGGGAGGTCGTGACCGCCGCCGACGGCCGCAGCGCCCTCGACGCCGCCGCGACCACCCACCCCGACGTCGTCGTCCTCGACCTCGGCCTGCCCGACATGGACGGCACCGAGGTCATCGCGGGCCTCCGCGGCTGGACGACGGTGCCGATCGTCGTGCTCTCGGCGCGCCAGCACGGCGAGGACAAGGTCGAGGCGCTCGACCTCGGTGCCGACGACTACGTGACCAAGCCGTTCGCGATGAACGAGCTGATGGCCCGGCTGCGGGCCGCCGTCCGGCGCTCGCAGGAGGTGGCCGGACCGACCGAGTCGGTGGTCGTCGTCGGCGACCTGGCCATCGACCTGGCCCGCAAGCGCGTGGCCAAGGCGGGCGTCGACGTCCGGCTGACGCCGACGGAGTGGGCCTTCCTCGAGCTGCTCACGCGCAACCTCGGCCGGCTGGTGCCGCGCGAGCAGGTGCTGCGCGAGGTCTGGGGACCCGCCTACGAGCACGAGACCCACTACCTGCGCGTCTACGCCGCCCAGCTGCGCCGCAAGCTCGAGGACGACGCCTCGGCCCCGCGCCACCTGATCACCAGCGCGGGTCTGGGCTACACGCTCGAGCCGTGACGGCGTGCGCTGCTCCCGGGGCGCCGGGGCGCCGGGGCGCCGGGGCGCCGGGGCGCCGGGGCGCCGGGGCGTACCCGGTGCACCGGTACTCCCGACGTTCCCAGGGGTTGCAACACCTGAGAACGGTGCGCAGTCCCTGAGGAGCTCCGACCGTCAGCGGAGCCGGCGCAGGAACACCTCGGAGAACGAGTAGACCTCGAGGAACGTGCCGCGGGCCGTCTGGCCGGGCACGAGCGTGTCGTGCGAGCTGAACACGACGGCACTGCCGTCGGCCAGCAGGTCGTCGCCGTGCGACTCGTACTCGCTGACCGCGCCCCGGTAGCTGCGCGAGACCAGGGAGACCGCGCCGGAGGCGAGGGCGAGGAAGGCGTCGAAGCGGCTGCGGTCGGAGTAGCACTCCGCCTCGGACTCGCAGCGCTCGCCGTCGACGTCGTCGGCGGTCAGCGGGGCCTCGCTGGTGAGCAGCACGCGCGAGCCGTCGGCGCTCAGCGCCTCGAGGGTGGACGGCGCCGACCCCGGCCGGCCGTCACGCGCGGACAGCAGGGTGGTCGTGCCGGTGGCGAGGCGGTGACGGAAGACCTGGCGGTGGCCGCCCGCCGCGGCCTCGTAGGCGACGGTCGAGCCGTCGGCGCTGACCTGCGGGTGCTGCCCGGACGCCGCCACGACCCGCGTCGTCCCGCTCGTGCGGTCGCGGAGCAGGACCCGTCCGGCGTCGGCGAAGACCACCAGGCGGCCGTTGCCGCTGATGGACGGCGACGCGCCGCGGCCCAGGCGTGAGACCCGGCCGGTGCGACGGTCGCGCACCTCGACCCTTGTCGTCCCCGCGCCGCGGGCGGTGAAGGCGACGAACCGTCCGTCGTCGCTGATCGACGGCGCCGTCGCGTCCGTGCCGACCCGGGTGACCAGGTCGGTGCTCCGGTTCCACACGAAGACGTCGGGCTTGCGGTTGCGGTCGCCCTTCACGAGGTTGCCGGCGCGCGAGACGAACGCGACGACGCGACCGTCGCCGCTGATCGCCGGCTGGGTCGACGGTCCGGTCGCGGCATCCCCGCCGCGCGTGTGCGAGACGCGGCGGACGGCGCCGGTGCGGGTGTCCTTGAGGTACACGTTCGCGCGCCTGGTCGCGGCGGGCCGCGGCAACAGGTTCTGGGCGAGCGAGGTGAAGGCGACGTAACGGCCGTCGCTGCTCGCCGTGCCGTCGTACGAGCTGCCGTTGACCTGCGCGCCGCGGGCGGTGACCGACAGGCGTCGCGTGCTCAGCGCCGGCGCCGTGCCCGTGCCGCGCACGGTGCGCTCCTGGGTGCGGAGCTCGCCACGACCGACCCCGGACAGGCGGTAGCGGGTCGGTCCACCGGCGAGCTGGGTGAACCGGACGACGCCGCGGCGGCCCGAGAGGAGGGAGCGCCCGGCGAGCTGCCACCGGCCGTTGACCAGCACGTCGACGCGGACGTCGAGGTCGCTGGCCCGGTCGAGACGCAGCCGGGTGGTGACCGTCGTCCCGACGCGGGCGCGGGCGGGCACCTGCCACCGGACGCTGACCGGTGCTGCCCGATCGAGGGCCGGCGGCCCCGACGCCGAGGCGACGGGTGTCACGGGGGCCGCGAGGGCCAGGACGGCGAGGGCGGCCACAAGGGCGCCGAGACGGGCACGCACCGCTCGATGGTGCCACGGCGAGCTCAGGCGCGCGCGGCGCCGATCGCCTCGGACTCCTCCGGTGAGAGCTGCTGCTCGGACTTCCAGGTCGCGACGCTCTTGGCGTACGTGCGAGCCTCGCTGCGCCCGTGGATCGAGCTGACGACGACGCCGTCACCGCGGTCGTCGAGCAGCGCGAGGCTCCACGAGAGGTGGCCGCCGGTGTCGGCGTGCGCGTCGTAGCGGACGACGGCGAGGTGGCGGAACCCCAGCCCGGCCTCGGCCCGCAAGGCCGCCACCTCACGACGCAGCCCGACGACGTCGCCCGGCAGGTCGGAGCCGTCGGCCCGGGCCCGGGTGCGGCGCAGCACCTGGACCGCGACGGCGAGCGCCGCCGCCGCGAGCACGAGAGCCACGATCGCCAGCGCCAGTGCCATGCCCCGACCGTACGGGGCCGGACGGCGTGCGCGGCGGCGCAGCGCCGGGGCGACGTCGCTGGTCGAGGTGCGACGAGCCCTGGCGAGAAAGCCTCGAGACCCCTTGACCGTGGGCCCGGGTGCGTGGGGCCGGGTGCGTGGGGCCGGTGATCTCGAGGCTCGCTCCGCTCGCACCTCGATCAGCGTGGGTCAGGCCAGGTGCTTGCCCGGCTCCCCGGTGCGCACGTGCGCCCCGGCCGGCACCGGCTCGCCCTCACCCACGGCCGAGTCCTCGCCCTCCGGCGGTGCCTCGGGCGCCTCGCCCCGGGCGACGAAGTCCTTCTGCCGGATGAGCACGAACGAGACCACGGCGGCCACGAACGCGATGACGGCACCGATGGCGATGATGTGGTTGAGCGAGTCGACGAACGCGGTGGTGGCGGCGTCGAGGATCTGTGGGCGGGCCTCGGCCGGCGCGGCCTGGGCGACGGCCTGCACCTGTCCGCCGGTGACGGCGGCGGCGATGGCGTCGGACCGCCCGGCGACCGGGGTGCCGGCGAGCTGGTCGCGCACGGTGTCGGCGACCTGGTGGGCGAAGATCGAGCCCAGGGCGGCGATGCCGGTGGCGATGCCGACCTGGCGGAAGGTCGAGTTCACCCCGGACGCCATGCCCGAGCGGGCGACCTCGACGACGCCGACGGCGGTGGAGGCGAGCGGCGGGTTGATCATGCCGATGCCGACGCCGCACACGAGCAGGCCGGGGATCAGGTGGGTCCACTCGCCGGGGTCGCTCGACTCGGCGACGCCGAGCAGGAGCAGCAGCCCGACACCGAGCACGGTGAAGCCGGGGCCGATGAGCCACTTGACCGGGACGCGCTCGCTCAGCCGGCCGGCGAGGGCGGCGGCGAAGAACGACGTCCCGGACAGGAACAGGAACCGGACGCCGGTCTGCACCGCCGAGTAGCCAAGCACGTTCTGCACGTAGATGACCAGGTAGGCCAGCAGCGAAAAGATCGAGGCCGAGACGCCGAAGGCGGCGACGAGGCCACCGACGAAGGTCGGCTTGCGCAGCAGGGAGAGGTCGAACATCGGGTGCCGGGCACCGAGCTCGACGGCGAGGAAGACCAGCAGCAGGAAGCCGGACGCGCCCAGGCAGGCCACGACCCAGGACTCGCCGAAGCCGTCCTCGCCGGCGCGGATGAGGCCGTAGACGAGCAGGCCGAGCGCGCCGGAGAACGACAGGAAGCCGGCCCAGTCGGGCGCCCCGGCGCGCGGGTTGTGCGACTCACGCACCTTGAGGAACGTGATGGCGAGCGCGACCGCGCAGATGGGGATGTTGACGAAGAAGATCCAGCGCCAGCTGAGGCCGCTGGTCAGGACGCCGCCGAGCACCGGGCCGATGGCGACGGCGACGCCGGTGGTCGCACCGAACGCGCCGAAGGCGACGCCGCGGTCCTTGCCCGTGAACGCGGAGGCGAGCAGCGCGAGGGCGGTGGCGAACATCGCGGCGCCGCCGATGCCCTGGAAGGCACGGGCGGCGGTGAGCAGCGCGACGTCGCCCGCGAGCCCGCACGCCACCGAGCCGATCGTGAACAGCACGGTGCCGATCGCGAACACACGACGGCGTCCGTAGAGGTCGGCGAGCGAGCCCGCGGTCAGCAGCAGCGAGGCGAGGCTCAGGGCGTAGGCGTCGATCACCCACTGCAGGTCGGAGAGCGAGGCGTCGAGCTCGCTCTGGATGTCGGGCAGCGCGACGTTCACGATCGTGATGTCGAGCAGCAGCATGAAGACGCCGGTGCAGACGGCGACGAGCGTCCACCACTTCGGGTCGCGCGCGGCGGCGGGCGCGGTGCTGTCGGTCATGGGTTCCTCACGAGGTTAATCGTCACAGGGTGAATGATTACTCGCTTGACGATACGCTCGATCGTGGACCGGTCAAGTCACCCGAGGAGAGATGTGGGCCACCCGGACACGACAGGCAGGAACCTCGTCCGCGAGGGCGTCGTCGACAGCCGTGAGCTGCTGCCCGCGCTGGCCGAGCTGCCGGGCCACGTCCTGTGGCGCGCGCACGCCCGGGTCGCGCTCGCGCTCGCCGAGGAGCTGCCCGACGGCGTCGACATCCACGCCTACGCCGTGCTGCTCGCGCTCGCCGAGGCCGACGTCCCACGCTCGCAGCAGTCGCTGGCCGACACCGTCAGCGTCAGCCGGACGACGCTCGCCCGCGTCGCCGCCGACCTGTCCGCCCGCGGTCTGGTCGAGCGGGTGCGCAACCCCGACGACCGACGCTCCTACGCCCTCACCCGCACCGACGCCGGCGCGGCCGCCGCGAGCGACTGGCGCCAGCACGCCGACGCCGTCCAGGAGCGGCTGCTCGCCCCCTTCGACGCCGCCGAGGGAGCCGAGCTCGTCGACCTGCTGCACCGCCTCGTCGACGCCGAGATCGCCCCCGACGCGCCGTCGGTGCTGCGCGGCAGCATCGGCTTCCTGGTCAGCCGCGCGCACGCCAGCCTGTACCGCGAGTTCCAGGTCGGCCTCGACCCCCTCGACCTCGAGCCGCGCCTGTTCGGTGCGCTCACCGCGATCGCGACGGCCGGCCCGCTCGCCCAGGCCGACCTGGCCCGGCTGCTGGGCGTGAGCGGCCCGCGCGTCGTCCAGATCGCCGACGCCCTGGAGGCGCGCGGGCTCGTCGAGCGTCGTCGTGACCCCGCCGACCGGCGGGCCCGGCTGCTGCACCTCCAGCCCGGGGCCGAGGAGGTGCTCGCCCGGGCTCGCGCGGTCGCCGACGACCTCAACCAGCACCTCGGCCCGCTCGGCGTCCGCGACACCCGCCGTCTCGGCGCACTGCTGCGCACCTTCGTGACGGCCTGAACCCGACGCGACGCGAGGATTGTCCGACAATCCTTTCGTTCACTAGGCTCGGCCCATGAGCCATGGTGCGGACAGCGAGGTCGGACGACTGCGGACGGTGCTCCTCCACCGACCCGGACCCGAGCTGACCCGGCTCACCCCCCGCAACAACGACCGGATGCTCTTCGACGGCATCCCCTGGGTCGCCCGCGCGCAGGAGGAGCACGACGCCTTCGCCCAGGCGCTGCGCGACCGCGACGTCGAGGTGCTCTACCTGACCGAGCTGCTCACCGAGACCCTCTCGGTGCCTGAGGCCCGCGCGACCGCCGTCGAGACGGCGCTGGCCGGCCTCGACCTCGGCGACACCCTGCGCCACTTCCTGCGCGACTTCCTCAGCGACGTCACGCCGGCCGAGCTGACCACCCACCTCACCGCGGGCATCCGCAACGACGAGGTGCGCGGCGGCTTCGGCCTCGTCACCTCAATGCTCGCCGGCGACGACTTCCTCGTCGACCCGCTGCCCAACCTGCTGTTCACCCGCGACTCCTCGGTGTGGATCCGCGACCGCGTCGCGATCACCTCGCTCGCGATGCCGGCCCGCAAGCGCGAGACCCAGCTGACCGAGCTGATCTACACCCACCACCCGCGGTTCGTCGGCACCCCGCGCATCCACGGCTCGCACTACGAGCACGTCGAGGGCGGCGACGTGCTGCTGCTCTCGCCCGGCGTCGTCGCCGTCGGCGTCGGTGAGCGGACGACGCCCGCGGGCGTCGAGCGCATCGCCCGGCAGATGTTCGACCAGGACCTCGCGCACACCGTGCTCGCCGTCCCGATCGCCCAGGAGCGGGCGACCATGCACCTCGACACCATCTGCACGATGGTCGACGGCGACCAGATGATCGTCTACGAGAACGTCGCCGACTCGCTCGTGGCCCACGCCGTCACGCCGGCCGGCGTCGACGGCGACGGGTCGCTGCTGCTCGAGGTCGCCGGCCCGCGCCCGTTCCTCGAGGCCGCCGCCGACGCCATGGGCATCGACAAGCTGCACCGCATCGCCACCGGCCTCGACCCCGTCGAGGCCGAGCGCGAGCAGTGGGACGACGGCAACAACACCCTCGCGCTCGACGCCCGCGTCGCCGTCGCCTACGAGCGCAACCACGGCACCAACGCCCGCCTCGAGCAGGCCGGCATCGAGGTCGTCGCCATCGCCGGCTCCGAGCTCGGCTCCGGCCGCGGCGGGCCGCGGTGCATGAGCTGCCCGATCGAGCGCGAGCCGCTCCACCCGGCGGCCTCCTAGACGATCGGGAGCTCGCCTCCGTCGACGACGAGTGTCGCACCCGTGACCCACTGGGCGCGGTCGGAGACGAGGTAGGCGACTGCCTCGGCGATGTCGCGCGGGTCTCCGGGGCGGCCCAGTGGGACGGCAGCGGTCGTGTCGGCGAGGGACACGCCTCCGGCGTCGGCGAAGGTCTGCCGGATGCGGTCGGCCCCGGGCGTGAGCACGTTGCCCGGCAGGACCGTGGCGACGCGGATCCCGGCAGGAGCCAGCTCGCCGGCCAGCGCCTTGCCGTAGGCGTTCAGCGCGGCCTTGGCAGCGGCGTAGTGCGCCATCGGGCCGTTGGGCAGGAGCGAGGAGCCGGAGGAGATGTTGACGATGGCGCTGCCCGCGCCGGCCTCGTGGAGCGCCGGCAGCAGCGCGTTCGTGACCCGGACGGCGGAGAGGTAGTTGAGGTCGAGGGCGTCGAGCCACTCCTCGTCGGGGATCGTGCCGATGCCGCCGAGATGACTCCGAGCGGCTGCGGCGTTGTTGACGACGATGTCGACGCCGCCGAGCCGGTCGAGTGCGGCTGCGGCGAACGCACGCACGCCGCCGGTGGTGCCGACGTCGCCCTGGACGAAGGTGGCGGCCTTCGGCGTCTCGTCGGTGGCGGTGCGCGCCGTCGTGACGACGCTGGCGCCTCCGTCGACGAGGCGCTGCACGATGGCGGCGCCGATGCCGCGGGAGCCGCCCGTGACGATCGCGCGCTTGCCGGAGAACTCGGTGGGGTCCGCAGGACTCAGTGTTCTGAACATACGGTCCATAATAGCCTTGTTCTGGACCGATCGTCCAGAAGTACTGGACCGATCGTTCAGCAACGGTAGGATGCAGCCATGGCCCGGCCGCGGAAGTTCGACGAGCAGACCGTGCTCGAGGCTGCGCGCCGGCAGTTCAGCGAGACCGGCTACCACGGCACCTCCGTCGACGACCTCTCCCGGGTCACCGGCCTCAGCAAGGGCAGCCTGTACGGCGCGTTCGGCGACAAGCAGGCCCTGTTCCTCCGGGTCTTCGAGGACGTCTGCGCAGACTCCGCCGCAGGCGTTGCCGCCCTCGTCGAGGGCCCGGCCGACGAGGCGCTCGACCGCATCCGGGCCTGGCTGACCTCCCCCCAGGGCGGCGTCGACCCGCGCGGGTGCCTCGTGGCCAAGGGCACGGCCGAGCTGGCCTGGGAGAACGACGACGTCGCCGCGCGCTCGCTGGCGACCCACCAGGCGTTGCTCGTCAGCTGCCGTCAGCTCGTCGAGCTGGCCCAGGAGGCCGGACACGTCGATCCGGCCGCCGACGCGACCGTGCTCGGCGGGGTCGTGGTAGCCACGCATCGCGGACTCGAGGCCCTCGCCAAGGCAGGCGTCGGGCCCGATGTCCTCGATCGCATCGCCGCCGCCACCGTCGACCAGCTGTGCGCCTCGCCCGCGCGCTGAGCGCAGCACCGATCACTCGCCCAGAGGCACCCGCTCGCAGGTGAGCTCGTCGACGTCGCACCGCAGGCGCACGTCGTCGCCGCCCGCGACGCCGTCGAGCACCACGTCGGTCTCGGACTCCCAGCCCACGACGGCGAGGTCGCCGACGTCGGCCGGCACCAGCAGCGACCTCGTCACCCGGGCGGGTCCGGAGACCTCCGCGACGCCGGCGTCGACGTCGACGTGCACCCAGGCGTTGCCGTCGGGCGCCCAGGCGACCTCGTCGTCGGGCAGCTCGCCGGCCGGCTCGAACCGGCCGGCCTCGGACACCGTGCCGTAGACGGTGCCGTCGTCGGCGGTCTCGAAGGTCGCGCCCCGCGGGTAGGACCACGGGTCGTCGGCGGCGCCCACGACCGGCCCGGTGACCGCCACCGGGTCGAACCCGAACGGCCACACGTAGAAGCGGTCGAGGGCGACCACCACCCGGCCGTCGACGTCGACGTTGAGCAGGCCGATGCGGCTGCGGTCGTCCTGGCCGGTGAAGGTGTGGCGGCCGATCTCGAGCCCGGACTCGACGTCGACCAGGTACAGGTCGGTCGTCGTGCGGTCGACCGCCTGCAGGACGGCGACCCGCCGACCGTCGGCCGACAGCAGCAGCCGGAACCGGGCCTGCGCGCCCGACGACGACACCACCTCCTGCACCACGCCGTCGCGGGCCACCAGGCCCATCCACCGCCCGCCGCGGCGCACGACCACCGCGCTCGTCTCGCCCGCGAAGCCCGGGCCCGGCGAGGCCTCGACCTCGTCGACGTCGAGCACGACGTCACCGGCCCGCAGCCGGCGTCCGTCCACCCACGGCGCCGGGCTCGCCGCGCCGACCGGCAGCTCGGCCACCGACGCCGCCCGCGTCGGGGGCGCGGCCGGCTCGCCGCCCGACCCGCCCACCAGCACCGGCACGGCGACCAACGCGCCGACCGTCACGACGACCGCGGCCACCGTGCCGGCCGCGCGGACGCGCCGACGCCGCTCCCGGCGTCCGACCTCCTCCAGGCCGGCCACGTCGACCGCGGGCACGCGCACCGCGCGGTCGAGGGCGGCCAGCTCGTCGGCCAGCACCCGCTCGAGGTCGTCGGGCGCGGTCACCGCCTCCTCCTCCGTCCCGGCCGTCATCGCCCGCAGGCTCGTCAGGGCCGCCGAGACGGTCGAGGAGACCGTGCCGGGCGCGACGCCGAGCACCTCGGCGACCTCGGCCTCGCCCAGGCCGTCGAGGTGGCGCAGGACGAGGACGGCGCGCTGCCGCGGCGGCAGCCGGCGCACGAGCGGCCAGAGCACCAGCCGGTCCTCGACGTCGCGGTGGACGGCGTCCGGCGCGGGCAGCTGCGAGACCAGCCGCTCGCGGGTGAACCGGGCCGGGCGTCGTCCGGAGACGAAGGCGTCGACCAGCACCGCGAACGCGGAGGCCTCGACCGAGGGCGCCCGGCTCGCCCGGCGCCACGCGAGGTGGAGGTCGACCAGCGCGACCTGCAGGAGGTCCTCGGCGTCGGCCCGGTGGCCGGTGAGCACGTAGGCCCGGCGGTAGAGAGCCGCCGAGCGAGCCTCGACGAAGGCCTCGAACGAGGCCGGTCCGCCACCGCCCACCGTCGCCTCCCCCGCGCGCCTCGCGCGCCCCGACGGTCGCGCCTGCACGGTCATCATGTCCCGATCCCCGCTGCCGGGGCGCTCTGCGGCGCAGTCGGTGTCGCGGGTTCTCTGGACACCCCCGACCACCTCGGCCAGGATCGTCCCGCTCCCTCTCCCGCAGCACCCCGGCCAGGAAGGCTGAGACATGGCAACGTTCTTCGACTCGTTCACCCCCCGCGAGGTCGCGCAGATCAGCGCGCACGGACGCCGCGTGAAGCTGCCCGAGGGCTGGTCGCCGATCTGGGAGGACACCCCGGCCGACAAGGCCTACATCCTGCTCGAGGGGTCCGTGTCGGTGCGCCGCGACGGCACCGAGATCGCCCAGCTCGGCCCGGGCGACATCGTCGGCGAGGCCGCGATCGTCGGCAACACGCTGCGCACCGCCTCCATCGTGGCGCTCACCCCGCTGGTCGCGATCCACTTCACCGACACCGACGTCAAGGAGCTGCTCGAGGAGATGCCGAGCTTCCGCGAGAAGCTCGTCGCCGTCGTCGAGTCGCGCGTGAAGGGCTGATCCTGAGCGAGTCCCTCGACCGGCTCGACGCCTACCTGCTCGGCGAGCCGCCCGGCCTGACCCGGCTCGACGTCGTCGAGCGCTCCGGCGTGCCGCTCGACGACGCCGTCCGGCTGTGGTCCCTGCTGGGCTTCGCCCACGTCGGCGACGACGAGGTCGTGTTCACCCAGGCCGACGTCGACGCGCTCCGTGGTGCCCAGGAGCTCGTCGAGCTCGGCGTCCTCTCGCCCGAGCGGCAGGCCGCGCTCGTGCGCACGTGGGGCCGCAGCTACGCCCGGCTCGCCGACTGGCAGACGAGCCTGCTCGCCACGGTCGCCGTCGAGAGCGGCGCCGACCCCGACGAGACGGTCGCTGCGCTGGCCACGGAGGTGATCCCCCGCGTCGAGGCGCTGCAGAGCTACGTGTGGCGCCGTCACCTGGTCAGCGCCGGTGCGCGCCGGCTCGCCACCACCGACCCGACCGACCTCGCGGCCGCCCCGCTCACGGTGGGCTTCGTCGACATCGTCGGCTACACCTCGCGCAGCAAGGAGCTCACCGAGGACGAGCTCGTCGCCTGGATCGAGGGCTTCGAGGACCGCACGAGCGAGCTCGTCGCCGCCCACGGCGGCCGGATCATCAAGAACATCGGCGACGAGGTCCTCTTCGTGGCCGACGGCGCCGGCTCGGCCCTCGACGTCGCCCTCGAGCTGTGTCGGCGCGGCGACGACCCCGACGACGGGTTCCCGCAGGTGCGGGCCGGGCTCGCCCACGGCGACGTCGTCCGGCGCCTCGGCGACGTCTACGGCGAGACCGTCAACATCGCCGCGCGGCTGACCTCGGTCGCGCGGCCCGGGACCGTGCTCGTCGACCGGGGCGCCTTCGAGGCGCTCACCGGTCGCGACGGGCACGACGCCGCGGACACCCACGACGCCCACCCCGACCTCGTCTTCCGCCGGCTACGGCGCCTGTCGGTCAAGGGCTACGCGCGGCTCGCGGCCTGGGCGGTGCGTGTGCGCGAGCGGTGAGCGGGAAGGGTGGCCGCGTGGACGACCACGGCACCGACGACAACACCGGCTACTGGCGCGAGTACGACATCGGCCCGCTCGGCCGCCTGGCCCGGGCCCTCGCGCACGTGCTGCCGTTCGCCGGCATCGGGATCGCCGTGGCGTTCGTCGTCGTGCTGCTCGCCGGGATCGTCGGCGAGGAGGGCCTGCTGCCCGAGCTCGCGACGCCGATCGACCTGCTCTCCCGGATGACCCTGGGGATGATCATCACCTTCGCCTACGCCGGGTTCGGCGTCGCCGCCGTGGCCGACTCGCTGCGCGCCGTCGCCACCCGGCGCGCCCTGGCCGCGGCGGTCACGGCGAGCACCGACCGGCTCGCCGCGCCCCACCCGCACCAGGTCGAGACGCTCGTCCTGCGGCAGCACCTGCTGCTCGTCGGCTTCCTCGGGGCGACCGGGGCCGCCGCCCTGCTCATGGTGGTCTTCGGTCTCGTCGAGGGCGACCTGCCGGTGCTCGCCCTGGCGACCGCCGTGCTCGCCGGGTGCGTCGGTGGCTGCGTCGCCCTGGTGCGCCTGCCCTCCGACCGGGTGCGCCGCGTCGTCGCCGAGCACGTCAGCGCGCACGCCGAGCAGACCGCGTGGGGCCGGGCGCGCGCCTCCGACCGCGGCGACAAGCCCCGGTTCCGACCGCGCGGCCAGGCCGGCGGGCCCGCCCTGCTCGGCCTCGCCGCCGTGCTCGGCTCGCTCAGCGCGTTCGTGCTCCAGACCTACCTCTACGTCCGCCACCCGGGCACCGACAGCTCGCCGGGCGCCCGGCTCGCCGAACGCCAGGAGTACTCCGCCGCCGGCGAGACGGTGCTCGACCTCGGCATCTGGGTCTCGGCCGGGCTCGCCGCCCTCGGGCTCCTGGCCGCAGCGGCCGGCGGCCTGGTCGAGCGGACGACGTCCCTCGCCGCCCGACGCGACCTCGCCGCGCGGCTCGACGACCCGACCGCCTCCCGCCCGGAGAAGGACGTGCTGGTCCGCTACTCCGAGCCGCGCACCGCCGACGTCTCCCGCCTGGCCGGGGTGCTCGGCGGGCTGCTCGTGGTGCCCTCGGCGGCCGTGCTGGTGCTCGCCGGTACCGACAACGACACCTTCGTCGACGCCTCGACCCTGTTCGCCGACCTCCGGGTGCACGGCGTCGTCGGCCTCGCCGTCTCGATCACGCTGCTGGTCGGGGCGGTCGTCGTCGACATGGTCGTCGACGCCCGGGGCCTCGAGCTGCGCAACCGCCTGATGCGGCGCTGGCCGACCGTGCCCCGGACTCCGGACGAGGACTCCCGTCGGCACGCCGTGCGCACCAGGCCCACCCTGCGCGTCGGGCTGTGATCCGCCGCCGGCTCAGCCCGGTGGCTGCAGGGCGACGCGGGCGCTGAGATCGAGCGTGCGCGGCGCCTGGTCGCCGGCGAGCGTGACCCGCTGCGCGAGCCTGAGCTCCCGCGGGACGGCGTCGTCCGCGACCTGGAAGACCACGCGCCCGTAGGCGTCGCCCCGGTCGCCGGTCAGGTCGTCGGCGTGGGCGGGCTCGGCGCCGTCGAGCGTGACCACGGGCGCCTCGACCGCCGTCACGGCGCGACGGCGGCCGGTCGCGTCGACGACGTCGTAGGCGCCGAAGAGCTGCAGCCGTACCGAGGCCCAGCGGTACCCCTCGGCGGCCCACCCGTGCTCGCCGTCGTAGGCGTAGACCGACACGTCGCTGGCGGTGAACGAGTCGTCGTCGGCCCGCCAGCGTGAGCTCTCGGGCGATTGCAGCGCGCACCGGCTGGGTACCGAGGTGCAGCCGGTCGCGTAGACGACCGCGTCGTCGTAGAGCGGCTGCGCGACGCCGGCGTCGACCTCCCCCGTCGCGACCTCGGCGGTCTGGACGACCCCGTCGTACTCGACCTCGACGCGGAGGTCGTCGAGTCCGAGACCGCCGTCGACCGCCACCGCCTGTGCTGCGCCCCTGAAGGCGTCGCTGCGCTCGCTCGAGCTGCCGAGCCGGTAGGTGACCAGCTCGACCGTGCGGTCGCCGGCGACGAGCCGGGCGACGACCGGCGGCCGGCCCGGATCGTCTTGGAGGAGCCCGTCGCCGGTGCCGCGGGCGACCGTCGAGACCGGGACGAGCAGGCCGTCGTCGTCGGCCTCGACGACGACGGGGGCGTCGGGGTCGTAGAGGCCCGAGCTGCGCTCGAAGACGGGCGAGTCGAGGTGCTCGGCCGGGTCGCCGACGAGCACGACGACCTCGGCGCCGGGCACCCGGACGACGACCTCGTGGCCGTAGAGCGCGCTGCGCAGCGGCTCGCTCTCGCCGATCGCGATGCGCCGCTCGACGTCGTCGCCGCCGGCGCGCCACGCGAGCGCCGCGAGCACCAGCGCGGTGACGACGAGCACGACGGCGCAGACCGTGGCGATGCGGTGGGAGCGGGTCATGACAGGTCCTCCCCGGCGACGATCCAGCGGAACACCGCGCTCCGGCGCTCCGTCGGGAACGGCTCGCCGAGCGTCGCGTCGGCGGTCAGGGTGGCGACCAGGTCGCCGAGGGGCTCGTCGGCGGGGACGTCGAAGACGAGCTGCCCCGGGTCGCTCGGGTCGGCGAACGCGAGCAGGCCCCGGTCGAGGCTGTTGACCGCGACCTCGGGGCCGAGCGGCGCGGCGTCGCCGAGCCGCACGTCGAGCCGGGTCGTGGTGTCCCAGTAGACCTGTGCGTCGTCGCGGCCGGTGACCAGCTGCACCCGCACGGGCTGCACCAGCTGGACGGCGACGAACTCCCGACCCTCGTCGGCCCAGCCCAGCCCGTCGACGTAGGGCGTGCGGAGCGCGAGCCGCACCCGGCACTCGAGCGAGCGGCCGTAGGAGACCCGGAGGGCCGTGTCGTCGAGGCGCTCCGGCGTGCCGCACGGCGTGCCTTCCCGCTGGCCGGCCCCACCGGCAGCACCGGCCCGGTCGCGCACGTCGGCGAGCTCGGCCGCGCGACCGTTGTCGACCGAGCCGTCGGCCGCGTCGACCGTCTGCGTGAGGCCGTCGACGGTCACGGCCACCTCGAGCTCGTCGGGCTCGCCCTCGACGGCGACCCACCTGCTGCCGCCCTGGCCCACCAGTCCGTTGGGGTCGAGCACCGGGCCACCGGGCCCCAGGAGCGGGTACTCGCGACCGTCGGCGCGCAGCACGACCTCGGTCTCCTGCTGGAAGGGTGCGGCGACCGCGGCGAGGGGGATCAGCCCGTCGTCCGGGATGTCGAGGTCGACCCGCACGAAGCTGCCACCCTCGGGGGCCTGCACGGTGGCGCGCGCGCCCAGCACGTCGGGCAGCTCGGTGCTGACGTCGCCGACCGCCACCCGCAACCGCGTCCAGGGCAGTTAGATCTCGCCGTAGTGGGCGAGGTCGTCCTGCTGGAACGGGTAGTCGTAGAGGTCGCCGGGTGCCGCGAACGGGCGGTCGTCGTCCTGACCCCGCACCGCGAGGACGGCGCTCAGCGCGACGACCGTCAGCGCGAGCACGGCGACGAGCGGCCAGAGCCAGAGCCGACGTCGAGGAGGCGAGCGCCCAGGAGGCGGGGGTGGCGCGGTCGGGAGCACGGCTCGACCGTGCCCCCGGCCCCGGCCGGGCAAACGCGCCCGTCGGCGGGCGAAGCGGCTAGCGGATGGTGACCTGGCGGTTGGCGAGGCCGCTGCGGGCCGAGCGCTGCTCGGACGTGAGGTCGGAGGTGTCGGCGAGAGCCTCGTCGAGGGCGGCCTTGAACGCCGCGGCCGGCTCGTCGAGCACCTCGGCACCGGTGCCGAGCGGGAGGTCCCAGACCGGGGCCAGCAGGCCGTGGGCGCGGAACATGCCGACGAAGCGGGCGTCGGGCACGATCACGTCGGCCCCGGCCACGTGCAGGCGGGCGAGCGCGGTGAGCAGGGCGTCCTCGGGCTCGGGCATCACCCAGCGCAGGTGCTCCTTGGTGCTGACGTCGCACCAGTAGGCGGCCTCGACCGACGACAGGCGCCTGGTCGGGATCGCGCCCTCGTTGGCCTGCTCCATGGCGGCGGACAGCTCGTCGCTGTCGTCGAGGTCGGCGAGCCAGAAGTCGAAGCCCTCGTGCACGGTGACGTCGAGGGTCTCGCTGGTCACGAGGTCCTGCAGCCGGGGGCCGGGCCCGGGCGGCGTCGTCAGGCCGATCACCTCGGGCTCGGTGGAGGCCAGGGCGGCCTCGAGGACGGCGGCGAGGTCGCGCGACGGGTCGCCGAACGAGTGCTGCACCTGCAGGCCGAGCCAGACCTGGCCGCTCTCGCGGTGCATGGCCGGCGAGGCGGCGGGCAGCAGCGAGCACAGCTGGACCGTGCGGTCGTCGTGGCCCTTGATCGTCAGCGGGGCCGTGGCCGAGGGGACCAGCTCGCGCATCGCGACCAGGTCGCACTCGCCCGGCAGGCCCTCGAAGGGGCGGGCGACGTAGACGTCACCGCCCTCGGCACCGTGGCAGGCCTTATAGCGCTTGCCCGACCCGCACGGGCAGGGCTGACGGGGGCCGACCTCGCCGGGGGCGGGTGCGGACTCGCGGGCCTTGGTGCGGGACTTCTTCGCCATGGGACGAACCTACCGACCGAGCTGCTCCAGCACGTAGGCCGGGCGGTCGGTGATGACGGCCTCGACGCCGGCGTCGACGCACAGCTGGAGGTCCTGGGCGGTGTTGACCGTCCAGACGTGGAGGTCGCGCCCGCCAGCGGCGACCTTGCGGGCCAGCTTCTTGTGCTCGCGCAGCAGGTTGACGCCGGCGCCCACCACCCAGTCGGGGCCGATCACCCGGCGCAGCATCTGCCAGTACTGGTACTTGTCGACCAGCTGCACGAGCCGGATGCCGGGCGCGGCGCGCTCGACGCGCTGCAGCGCGGTGAACGAGAAGCTCATCACCCGCACCGGTGCGCCGGGCTGGTCCCAGCCGAAGTCGCCGAGCATCTCGACGAGGCGGCGCTCGACGAGGCCGCCGTAGCGGGTGGGGTGCTTGGTCTCGATCGCCACCTCGATGCGACGGTCGTAGTCGGCGACCGTCTCGAGCAGCTTGCGCAGCGTGAGCACGCGGTCGAGCTCGTCGTCGCGCTCGGGGGCCTCGTCGTCGAGGTCGGCCCACGGGTTCTTCCACGCCGCGAAGTCGAGCTCGTTGAGCTCGGCGAGGTCCATGGTGGAGACCAGCCCGCGCTGCTGCGCCGTGCGGCGCAGGTCGCGGTCGTGCACGCAGACCAGGTGCCCGTCGGCGGTGAGCCGGACGTCGCACTCGAGCCCGTCGGCCCCGGCCTCGAGCGCGGCCACGTAGGCGCCGAGGGTGTGCTCGGCCTTGTCGTGGCTGGCCCCCCGGTGGGCCACGACCTGCGGGGTCACGGGCCCGGTCACGAGGACAAGTCTGCCCGAGCCGGGTGAACCCCGGGTGACGGACGCGCGGTGTCCCTCCGACGACCTACTTCGGGATCGAGCCCCGCTGCGCGAACGGCACGCACTGGACGGCGCCCTCGGCCACGTTGGCCTCGACGGTCCACTCGGCCTCGGCCCCCGGCTTCACCCCGCGCACGACGGTGAAGCCCTGGCCCAGCGTGTCGTTGGTGGCGTTGGTCCAGCTGATCGCGACCAGGTAGCCCTGGGCCTTGTCGGTCGGGTTCGTCAACGTGCCCGAGACGGTCTGCTCGCCGGCGTCGGTCTTGCACGTGGTCTCGTCGAAGGTGATGTCGTCGCGGGCACCCTGGGCCTGGTTGACGACCGGCAGGGGCTCGATGTCCGGGGGCGAGGTGGTGGTCCCGCTCGCCGTGGTGGCCTCGGACGACGGCGGTGTGGAGCTGGGCTCGTCGCCCGAGCCCTCGTCGCCGTCGTCGCCGCTGCAGGCGGTCAGCGCGAGCACGAGGGCGGGCACGGCGACGGCGGGGGCGACGGTGGAGGTCAGGCGCGCCAGGCGAGTCTTCATGGGCTCATCGTGCCCGATCGCTCGGGTGACGATGCTCTGCCGCCGGGAGTGTTCAGCGGGTTCTCAGGTCGCCCCGGGCTGTGGACGACGGAGCCCGCAGGATTGACCGACGTCCGGCGGGGTAGAAGGCCCGCCATGAGCACCGAGCCCGACCCGATCTCCGACCTGGAGGTGCAGGAGTCCACCGTCGCCCGCATCCTCGAGCTGCTCGAGGAGGCCGCCCGGCTCGTCGCGGCCGGCCAGCCCCGGTGGGTCGACCCGGACATGTTCGGCGGCACCGTGAAGGGCGAGCGCATGGCCCGGCACACCCTGCGTGCGCAGGCCCGCGTCTACGACGCGCTCGACGGCGCGCTCGCCACGCTCGCCCGGCACCACGGGTCCCTGGTGCAGTTCACCGACGAGATCCGTGCGCTCGAGGACGAGATGGACGCCCGGCTCACCGAGCTGCGCGGCACGACGGAGGCGACCCTGTGAGCGAGCACGGACGCCTGGTCCAGCTGGTCGAGCGGGCCCAGCCCCGCCGCATCGCCAAGCACGGCGACGAGTGGCTGGAGGCCTCGCGCGTGCTCGAGGAGGCCGCCGAGCAGATGGAGCGGCTCGCCGGCTACGAGAGCGAGATCCGCGGCGCGACCGGTTCGTCGATGGGCCGGGCCTTCCGGGCCTCGGCCACCACGCTGCGCGAGCGCGCCGCCGAGCTGCGGCGCGGGGGCGACGCCCTGAGGATGGTCGCCGAGGCCACCGAGGTCACTCAGGAGCGGCGCCGGCGCATCGACCGCGACCACCCCGAGGGCGACGTCCTGCAGGCCGTCGTCCGCGAGGACGGCTCGCGCTGGGCGGCCGACGACCAGGAGGCCGCGCTGCGCCACGGCATCAAGGTGATGAAGAGCATCGACCCCGCCGACGACGACGGCACCGTCGTGACGACCACCCCGACCACGATCGTCGTCGAGCGACCGCCGACGACCTGGCCGACCTGGTGGCCGCCCACCGAGCGGCCCGAGCCCCCGGTCGACCTGACCGACGACCCCGACGACGTCCTGCCCGACCCCGACGACCTGCCGCTCGTGCGCGCGGAGGGCCCGTCCACCGCCGGCCACGTGGCCGGTGCCCCGTCGTCCGCGGCGACGATCGGCGGCCCCTCGGCCCCACCGTCCGCGGTCTCGCCCGCCGGCGCGGGCGCGCTCGGTGCCGGCGGACTCACCGCGGCCGCCGTGCGCGGCCCCGCGGGCGGCTCCGGTCCGGGCGCGCCGGCCCCCGCGCCCCGCCCCCTCGGCGGCGCGGTCGGAGGCTCGAGCGGTGTGCTCGGTGGCTCGGGCGTCGTGGGTGGCGGCGCGGGTGCCGGCGGTGCCGGTGGCGCCGGTGGCGCCGCCGGACGCGGCACGGGTGCCGCCGGCACCGGTGGCCGTGGCTCACGCCGGCGCACCGGGCAGCGCCCGCAGGGCGACCGCGAGCTCTTCGACGACGGCGAGGACTGGCTCGACGACCAGCAGTCCGGCCCGAGCGTGCTGCGCTAGCCGCTCAGGCGGTGCGGTCGGCCCGGGCCCTGACGTAGGCGAGGTCGAGGCCGTCGCGCAGCAGGTCGATGAGGTCGGGCACCTCGTCGATGCCGAGGCGGAAGGTCGCCGAGCACACGGTGTCGCGCCACAGCGACAGCACGACGACGTCGGCCTCCTGGTGCCACGAGACGCGCAGCGCGCGGTCGGAGCCGCGGGGGTCGAGGAAGATCGCCCCCGGCGAGGCGAGCGCGCGCGGTGCCGTCATCCGGTCATCATGCTCTGACCGGAGCCCTTTGTCAGCACCAGTGTCGATACCTGTGTCCGTGCCTGTCCCTAGACTCGGTCCCATGCCGGAGCTGCCCGAGGTGGAGGCGCTGGCCCTCGATCTGCAGGGCCGGCTCGACGGCCGCGCCATCGACACCGTGTACCTCGCGGCGTTCAGCGCGCTGAAGACCTACGACCCGCCCGTGAGCGCGCTCAGCGGGCTGTTCGTCGACGGCGTCGGGCGCCACGGCAAGTTCCTCGACATCGACGTCTCCGGCCTGCACGTCGTCCTCCACCTCGCCCGCGCCGGCTGGATCCGCTGGAAGGACGAGGTGCCCACGCTGCCGCCTCGCCCGAGCAGCAAGAGCGGGCTCGCCGTCCGCATCGTGCTCGACGACGGGTCGGGGCTCGACATCACCGAGGCCGGCACCAAGAAGAGCCTGGCGATGTACGTCGTCCGCGACCCGCAGGAGGTGCCGGGCATCGCCAGCCTCGGCCCCGACCCGCTCACCGACGACTTCACCCGCGAGGTGCTCGGCGAGATCCTGCAGCGCGAGGGCCGCAAGCAGGTCAAGGGCGTGCTGCGGCACCAGGGCACGATCGCCGGCATCGGCAACGCCTACTCCGACGAGATCCTGCACGCGGCGAAGATGTCGCCCTACCGCCCGGCCAGCGCGATCGTCGACGACGAGCTCGACCTGCTCCACCGCGCCATCCGCGAGACCGTCGGCGCCGCCGTCGACCGCTCGCGCGGGCTCGCGGCGAGCGAGCTGAAGGGCGAGAAGAAGAGCAACCTCGCGGTGCACGGCCGCACCGGCCTGGCGTGCCCGGTGTGCGGCGACGTCGTGCGCGAGGTGTCGTTCGCCGACTCCAGCCTGCAGTACTGCGCCACCTGCCAGACCGGCGGCAAGCCGCTCGCCGACCGCCGCACCAGCAAGTTCTTGAAGTGAGGACCCCACCGTGACCGTGCCCACCGTCGCCGTCTCCGGCGTGCCCGACCCCCTGCCCGAGGGGCTGGCCGTGCTCGACGTCCGCGAAGACGTCGAGTGGCGGGCCGGCCACATCGACGGCGCCGTGCACGTGCCGCTCGGCGAGCTCGCCGGTCGCCTCGGCGACCTGCCCGAGGGCCAGACCCTGGTGGTCTGCAAGGTCGGCGGCCGCTCGGGGCAGGCCGTGGCCTGGCTGGCGCAGCAGGGCTACGACGTCGTCAACCTCGACGGCGGCATGCTCGAGTGGCAGGCCGCCGGTCGGCCGATGGTCGCCGAGGGCGACGCGCCGCCCCAGGTGGTCTGAGCGCTACTCGGTGCTCTCGCCGTCGGTGGGGGCCTCCGCGTCGCCGCAGTAGTCGTCGCCCCACTCGTCGAAGGCGTCGCTCTTGTCCCGGTCGTCCCCGGTGACGAGGTTGTCGAAGTACTCCGAGTCCTGCTCCTCGATGGCCTGCTCGGCCTCGTCGACGTCGAGGTCGTTCGCGACGTCGATGATCGTCTCGAAGCCCTCGCGGGCGTCGTCCGGGATGTCGTCCGGCGTGCCGACCTCGGCCAGCCGGTCGGTCGCCTCCTGGACGGCGCCGACGATCGCCTCGGCCTGCTCTCGCGGCGAGGCGTCGGGGTCGATGTCGTCGAGGGCGGGCTCGGCCTGGTAGGCCTCGCAGAAGTCCTCCTTCGAGGCACCGTCCGGTGCGTCGGACCCGTCGTCGCCCCCGCACGCGGTCAGCGAGGCGAGCAGGACGGCGGGCGCGGCGAGGGCGGCGAGACGAGACATCCGGGAGCGGGTCATGGCCGACACCCTCGCGTGCACGGCGGGGTGGAGGCTCACCCCCGGGTGGTGCCGCGGCCCCGTCAGCGCCACGGGGCGGGCAGCGGCACGTCGAGCAGGGCCGGCAGCCGGTCGAGGTAGTCGTCGCGGTCGAGCTCGCGCACCCCGAGGCTCGCCAGGTGCGGCGTGACCCACTGGACGTCGACCAGCCGCTCGGCGGCGTGCTCGTCGCGCAGGAGGTCGACGAGTCCGACGAGGGCGACCTTGGAGGCGTCGCGCTCACGGTGGAACATCGACTCCCCCGCGAAGAGCCCGCCGATCGCCAGGCCGTACAGGCCGCCGGCGAGCCGGCCGTCGCGCCACGCCTCGACCGAGTGCGCCCACCCGAGGTCGTGCAGGCGGCAGTAGGCCTCGCGGATCGCGGAGTCGATCCACCCGTGGGGACGACGCGGGTCGGCGCAGGCCGCGATCACGTCCTCGAACGCCGAGTCGACGCGGATCTCGAAGTCGCGGCACGCGCGGCGCAGCGAGCGCGAGACGACGAGGCCGTCGAGCGGCAGCACCCCCCGCTCGACCGGCGACCACCAGCCCATCGGCTGCCGGCGGCGTCCGGGCTCGACGGGCATGGGGAACAGCCCGTGGCGGTAGGCGGTGAGCACGGTGCCGGGCTCGAGGTCGGCGCCGACGGCGACCAGGTCGTCGTCGGGCAGGGCGCGACCACCGTCGGCCAGGCCCTCGCCGATGTTCCACCGCGAGGGCGGTGGCTCCACCGGCGACATGGGCGGGACGGTACCGGTCTGCCTAGGATCGACGCCATGGGTGTGGGCAGGTCGGTCGGCAGGCAGGTGGGTCGGCAGCTCGCGCCCCGCATCACCGACCTCGCCCCGGGGCTCACGTCGTCCTTCGTGCGTGAGGCCCTGCGCCGCGCCATCGACGGCGTCGGGCCGCTCGCGCCGGTGCGCGAGTCGGCGGCCCGGCAGCTCGCCGACCACGCCGACGCGCGCGACCCCGTGCAGCAGGCGGTCCGCGAGACCGTCGACGCCCACATCCGCTTCGCGGGCGCGTCGGGCTTCGCCACCAACCTCGGCGGCCTCGTCACCATGGCGCTCACGGTGCCGGCCAACCTCAGCGGCATCGCGGTCGTCCAGTGCCGCATGGTCGCCGCCGTCGCCCACCTGCGCGGCTACGACCTCGACGACCCGCGGGTGCACAACGCGATCCTGGTGACCACGCTGGGCGAGGAGTCGGTGCACCGCCTGGTCACCGACCTGGTGCTGCCCGCCCCGCCCATGGCCCTGGCCACGGCACCCGTGCACGACCGCGCACTCGACGACGTCGTCTCTCGGGAGGTCGCTCGCGGCATGGTCGCCCGGGTGACCGGACGCCGTCTGGCCGCCACCGTCGGACGACGCGTGCCCGGCCTGGGCGGCGTCGTCGGCATGGGCGCCGACGGGTGGGCGACCTACAAGGTCGGCAGCTACGCCGAGCGCGAGCTGCGGCCCCGCAAGGCGCGGTAGCCGCGCATCACGGCGCGACCGGGCGCGCCGGACTCGAGGCCGCGCACGACCTTGGCCCGGGCCCGGTAGGTGGGACGCAGGTAGGCACGCTCGAGGGCGACCCGGGCGTCGTGGAGCTCGGTGCGCAGCCGCTCGGTCTCGTCGCGCAGGCGGGCGCTGTCGAGCAGCACGGCCTGGATGGTGTCGAGGGCGGCCGCGGCGACGTGCCGCTGGCGCGCCCGGTCGGGGTCGGCCCACTCGCCCGGCGCGCCGGACCTCTCGCTGACCAGGTCGTCGAGGTCGCCGACGACGTCGTAGCCGCGCGCCACGACCTCGTCGGCCCAGGCCTGCTCGAGCTCGCCCGCCCAGGCGCGCAGCTCGGGCGGCAGGCCGAGCCGCGGCGAGTCGGTGCGCTCGGACAGCGTCTGGTGGGCGATCAGCTCGCGCACGAGCGGGCGGTAGGCGGCCGGCGCGAGGTGTCGGTTGGTGGCCTGGTTGATCCGCCGCAAAAGCGAGATCTCCGGCACCCCGAGCGAGGGGTTGGCGCGGGAGGTCTCGAGGTCGAGCTCGACGTCGTCGAGGCCGAACGCCCGGCTGAACCGGCGCCACAGCTCGTCGGGCGGGCCGCCGCGGGGCGGCACGGTGACGAGGTGCACGTGCTCGGGCGGCAGGTCGTTCGCCCAGCGGTCGAGGATCGCCGGCACCTCCTGCACGCCCCAGAACCAGGTCGCGAGGCGGCTGGCCCGCTCGGGGTCGCGGATCTCGGCGAGGAACTCGGCGTAGGTGAACGTGCGCCGGTGCTTGACGTTCTCCTGCCACTCGGCGGGGATCTGCCGGGACAGGTCGCGCACCGACAAGACGACGTGCACCTCGCCGCCGGCGTCGCCGGTCGCGTGCCCGAGCGACTCGAGCGCGCGGCCGACCTGCGAGCGCGACGCGGTCGCGAGGATCTCGTGGCTGATGATCGAGGGGCCGTCGTGGCCGCAGACCTCGGTGGCGAGCCGGTCCCAGGCACCGGTGGCCTCGGCCTCGAGCCCGCCCCACGGCAGGCGCATCAGGTCGAGGGCCGCGCGGAAGTGGTCGTCGGGGTGCTCGGCCGGGTAGCGCACGCCGGCGTCGGCGAGCCGCTCGCGGTTGCGGAACAGCAGGTCCTGGACGTAGGAGGTGCCGGTCTTGGGCGTGCCGACGTGGAGGTAGACCCGTCTCATCGGGCGCCTCCCTCGAGCAGCAGCCGGGCCGCCAGCCGGAGCACGCGGTCGTCGTCGACCTCGCCGCCGGGCGGGCGCCGGCGCGGCGGGACGAGCCGGTCGGGCGAGCCGACGACCTCGTAGGCGGCGCCGGCCACCGTGCGGCGCAGCCGCTCACCCTGCTCGCGCGCCCAGGCCACCTGGTCGTCGTCGAGGCGCGACGGGGGGCCGGGGTGGTCGAGCAGGCGGGGCAGCAGCCGGCGACGGAGCAGCTCGGCCCGCTCGGCGGGCAGCACGAGGAGGCCCAGCGGGGCGGAGACGCGCCGCGCGAGGTCGGTGGCGTCGGCCGACGGCACCGGGGGCGGTGCGAACGGGCGGCGGGTGCCGAGCAGGCGCGGCAGCTGGTCGAGGTCGAGCACGAGCCGGACACGGTCGGCGCCGATGCCCTTGACCCACGCCGCGAGCATGGGCGCGAGGTCGGCGCGCGGCGGCAGACGGTGGCCCGCGGCGGCGCTGGCCGACCAGTCGCGCCACGCGGCGCCGCCCTGGTCGAACGAGCGGGCGACGAACGCCAGCTCGATCATCGTGGCCATGTCGGTAGCGAGCAGGAAGCCGGTCACGCCCTTGCCCCCCGGACGGCGTCCGCGGCGCGTCATCTCGTCGGCGACCGGCATCGCGAGCCAGGGCACGCCGGCGACCTCGAACGGGCGCCACGGCCGGTTGAAGCGCGGCGCCGCGACGGGCGGGACGCCGGCGGCGACGAGGTCCTCGGCGAGCAGGTTGGTCGCCACGCGCAGCAGCTCGTCGGCCGACAGGTCGGCGGGGTCGACCGGCTGGGGGCCGTAGGTGACCGGTGGGACGGCGCCCACGAGCTCGAGGTCGGGGCGGCCGCGACCGGGAGCGCTCGCGGTGAGCACGCGCTCGACGAGGTCGGTGCGGCGCCGGAGGTCGAGGTCGGCGAGACCCGAGACGTTGAGACGGCGCAGCAGCTCGAGCTGCTGCGCGCCGGGCAGGAACCGGCCGGTGCGGTCGGCCTCGCCCGCCCAGGCCGCCCAGGGCGTCGTCCCGCCGTCGCGCAGGTGCGCGACCCAGCCCCAGGCGCGGCGCTCCATCGCCTCGCGGCCCATCTCGGCACTCATCGGGCCCGCCACTTCTGGCGCACCCGGGCGCTGATCCTGGCCTCGGGGTCCTCGCGCCGGGCGGCCTCCCGGGTCATCAGGGCGAGGGCGTCGAGCGCGGCACCGAGCTGCGCCTTGGCCGGGGCGCGGTTGGGGTCGATCCACTCGTCGGCCGAGACGAGCTCGCGGGGGCGCAGGTCGGCGACGTCGCCGACCACGTCGACACCGGACCCCGCGATCCACTCGATCCACCGCTCGGCCTGCTCGGTGGCCCACGCCTGGTGCTCGGGCGGCAGCTGCACGCGCGAGCCGCGGCGGTTGGCGAGCAGCCCCTGGGCGAGCTTCTCGCGGACGATGCGCGCGTAGGCGGTGTCCTTGCGGTCGGCGTGCTCGAGACGGCGGTTCATCCGCCGCAGCACCTGGGTCTCGGCGATGCCCATCGAGACGTTGACGACGTCGCTCTCGACCGGGGCCCACGCGGGGTCGATGCCGAGCGCCCGGCAGAACCGCAGCCACAGCTCGTCGCCGTTCGGGCCGCGCTCGTGCGGCACGGTGACGACGTGCACGCGCTCGGGCGGCAGGCCCTCACCCCACGTGCTGAGCACCTGCGGCAGGTTGAAGGCCCGGGCGAACCACATGTTGCCGCGCGTCATGCGCCGCGCGAACCGGGTGTAGCCGGTGCCGCCGCCCTGCTTGACGTGCTCCTGCCACGCGGCCGGCACCTGACGCGCGAGGTCGCGCGCGGAGTAGACGACGTGCACCTCGCTGCCCCGGAGGTCGCGCATCGCCCGGCGGACGTCGTCGGTGGTCGCGGTCGCGAGCACCTCGTGGCTGATGACCACGGTGCCGTCGAGCCGCCGGACCCGGCGCATCGTGGCGTCCCAGGCGCCCTGGGCGTGGCCGCTGGGCCCGCCCCAGTCCTGACCCATGAGGTCGAGCGCCGCGCGGAACTGGCTGAGCGTGACGTCGGCGAGGGCGTGCCGGCTGGGGTAGTGCACGTCGTGCTGGGCGAGCGTGCGGGTGTTGAGCGCGAGCCGGTGCTGCAGGTACGTGGTGCCGGTCTTGGGTGCCCCGACGTGCAGGTAGACCGTGCGACTCACGTGCTCAGGCTAGCGACGCGGGTCACGCCCCGGTGACCTGCTCCGGGTCGTCGAGGCGCAGCACGAGCAACGCGATGTCGTCGTCGGTGCGGCCGGGGCCCGAGAGGACGTCGATCAGGCCGTCGGAGACGGCCGCGAGGTCGGGTCGGCCCTCGACCCCGCGGGGCAGGTCCTGGAGCGTCGTGCGCAGGCGGTCGAGACCGACGTCGATCACCTCCGTGCGGCGCTCGACCAGCCCGTCGGTGTAGGCGACGACGATCGTGCCGTGCGGCAGGTCGACCTCGTGCTCGACGCGGTCGACGTTCTTGACGCCGAGGAGCAGGTCGTTGCGCACGTGCAGGACCTCGGCCACGCCGTCGGGACGGAGCACGGCCAGCGGCGGGTGCCCGGCGCTGCTCCAGCGCAACCGCCACCCGGGGCCGGAGGGCACGAGGTGGGCGAAGACCGCGGTCGTCATCGAGGCGTGGCCGATGTCGAGCATGAGGGCGTCGACGTTCTCCAGGACCCGCGCCGGCTCGTCGGGGCGCTCGCGCGCCGCCGCCCGGAGCATGCCCTGGATGCGCCCCATGGCGGCCGCGGCCAGGATGTCGTGACCGATCACGTCGCCGATCGCGAACCCGGCGCCGCGGCCGCGCAGCTCGGCGGCGCTGTCGTCGTTGCCGGCGAAGTCGAACAGCTCGTAGAAGTCGCCTCCGACCTCGGCCCGGGTCTCGTCGGCCACGTAGCGCGAGACGGCCTCGATGCCGGGGACGTCGGGCAGCTCGGGGAGCAGGCTGCGCTGCAGGACCTTCGCGATGCGGGCCTGGCCCTCGTAGAGGCTGGCGTTGTCGAGGATGAGGCCCACCCGACGGCCGAGGTCGAGCGCGGCGGTGATGTCGTCGTCGTCGAAGTCAGCGCGTCCGACGGCGCGGACCAGCACCAGGACGTCGTGCACCCCGGCGCGGCCGACGAGACCCACGACGAGGGCCTGGCGGCCGCCGAGGGCCGCGGTGCGTGCGATGAGCGCGTCGTCACGCAGGTAGCCACCCCGCTCGTCGTGGCTCGACGCGCTGTCGAGGTCGTCGATCACCCGGTAGGGCCGGTCGCCGAGCAGGACGTCGGCCACGGGGCCGGGCCGCAGGGCCCGGGGCAGGAACGCGGCGAAGGCGTCGACCTCCTCCTGACGACGGGGGTCGCGGTGACGCGCCCGCATCAGCGACAGCGGGGCGACGTCGTCGTCGTGCAGCAGCAGCGCCCAGTCGGCCAGGTAGGGCACGACCAGGCTCAGCAGCTCGTCGGCGCACCCGGCGACGTCGAGCGAGCCGCTGAGGCGGTTGACGGCGTCGACGAGGAAGGTGAGGCGGGTCCGGGTGGCCTCGGCGTCGGCGCGGGCCTCACGCTCGGCCTCGAGGGCCGCCCGCGTGGCCTGCGCGGCCTCGACCTGGTCGGTCACGTCGGTCTGGATGCCGACGATGTGCGCGATGGTGCCCTGGGCGTCGTGCACCGGGCTGAGGTCGACCTGGTTCCAGAAGGACGTGCCGTCCTTGCGGTAGTTGAGCAGCGTCACGCGCGTGGGCACGCCGCGCTCGATGGCGTGGCGCAGCTGGCCCGGGCCGATCTCGTCGGTGTCGTCTCCCTGCAGGAAGCGGCAGTTCTGCCCGACGACCTCGTCGAACTCGTAGCCCGTCGTCGCGGTGAAGGCCGGATTGACCCACACCAGCGGCTGGTCGTCCGCCAGGGCGTCGGCCACGGTGAAGGACAAGGTGGTGGCCGCCAGCGCCCGGTCGCGCAGCTCGCGGCCGGCGTCGCCGTTGCCGAGACCGTCGACGCCGGTGGCCGCGCCGATCTGGGCCATCTCCAGGCCGTCGACCTCGTCGGAGAGGGGAGGCACCTCGTCGGGGGTGGGCCGGTCGTCGCTCGGGGCGACGTGCGGGAGGAGCACGACGAGCACGTGGTCCTCGAGCATCGGCGCGCCGATCATGGGGACGGCCACCAGCCACAGCGGCTCGCGGCGCTCGCCGAGCCCGCTGCGCCGGGCCGCGGTCACCGCCTGCCCGTCGACGGGCTCGGAGCGGGCCGCGCGCGAGAGCGGGTGGTCGGTCGCGGAGAGCTCGGTGCCGTCGATGTCGCGCAGCTCGGCGACGTCGGACCACACGTCGAGGCCGACCGGCAGGGACACCCCGGGCGCGAGCTCCTCGGCGATGGCGTTGACGTGCACCACCTGGCGCGAGGCGAGCTCGACCATCAGGACGGCGGCCGCACCGGTGCGACCTCCGCCGTCGCGGACCGCCGCGACCCTCTCGGCCATGGTCATGCGTGCTGCTCCTCGTCTCGCTCGGGGCGTCTCCTGAGCGGCAGGAGATGTCAAACGACACCAGATCATCCCGCATCGCGGGAATCCCCCTTTGTGGCGATCTGCCGCTCACGTAGGCGTAGGAGTCGTTCGGAGTCACCGGGCGGGCGGAGTGCCCGACGTCGACGTGGTGCCCGTCACCTGCTCGACAGGGCCCGCACGACGGCCGACGGACTCGGCCGGTCGAGGTGTCCGGCCATCCACACCGAGGTCGCGACGACGGCGTCGAGGTCGACCCCGTGGTCGATGCCGAGGCCGGTGAGCAGCCAGACGACGTCCTCGGTGGCCAGGTTGCCCGTGGCCGACTTCGCGTAGGGGCAGCCGCCGAGGCCGCCGGCGCTGGCGTCGAAGGTGGTGACGCCGGCCCGCAGGCCCGCCTGGACGTTGGAGAGCGCCTGGCCGTAGGTGTCGTGGAAGTGCAGCGCGAGCCGGTCGACCCCGACGCCGGCGTCGACGAAGGCCTGCACGAGGGCGGTGACGTGGCCGGCGGTGCCGGTGCCGATGGTGTCGCCGAGGCTGAGCTGCCCGACGCCGAGGTCGAGCAGGCGTCGTCCGGCGGTGACGACGGCGTCGAGCGGCACCGCGCCCTCCCACGGGTCGCCGAAGCACATCGACAGGTAGCCGCGCACGTCGAGGCCGGCGTCGAGCGCGCGGGTGATCGTGGGCTCGAACATCGCGAACTGGTCGTCGTAGGAGCGGTTGAGGTTCTTGGTCGCGAAGGTCTCGGTGGCCGAGGCGAAGACGGCGACGTGACGGAGGCCGAGCTCGAGGGCCCGGTCGAGCCCGCGCTCGTTGGGCACCAGCACGGGCAGGTCGCGGCCGGCCTCCCCGAGCTCGGTCATCAGCTCGGCGGCATCGGCGAGCTGCGGCACCCAGCGCGGGTGCACGAACGAGGTGGCCTCGACGACCGGCAGGCCGGCCGCGACGAGGCGACGGACGAACTCGGCCTTGACCTCGAGCGGCACGACCTCCTTCTCGTTCTGCAGGCCGTCGCGCGGCCCGACCTCGTAGATCGTCACGGCCGCGGGCAGCCCGGGCTCGGGCACGAGCATCGGCAGCGCGGTCACCGGCCCGCCTCCTCGACGACGTCCTCGACGACGAACAGGGCGGTGCCGATCGGCACCTGGGTGCCCGCGACGGCGTCGACGGCGCTCACGGCGCCGGCGAACGGGGCCTTCAGCGCCAGCTCCATCTTCATCGCCTCCATGACGCCGAGCACCTGGCCCGCCTCGACGCGGTCGCCCACCGCGACCCGGACGTCGAGCACGGTGCCCGGCATGGGCGCGAGCAGGGTGCCGTCGCCGACGGCGGCCGCTCCGGCGAGCCGGTCGGGGGCGGTGAACAGGAACCGCTGGCCGTGCAGGGCGACGTCGACGAAGCCGGGCTGGGCGTTGACGACGGCGTCGACGGTGACGCCGTCGACCACCAGGCGCACGGCGTGGTTCGCGGCCGAGACCTCGCGCACGGGGACGCCGCCGACCGTGCCCGCGTGCCGGTCGACGAGCACCTCGCGGTCGAGCTCGACGAGCGTGGGCGCGGGGTCGGCGCCGAGACGGAAGCCGTCGGAGCCGAACGGACCGCCCGCGCCCGGCGCCGTCACGGCGGTGAGCATGGCCGACGTCCAGGCGGCGACCGTGCGGGCGAGGTCGGAGGACGGCGCCGGCACGTGGTGGCGGTCGAGCCAGGCCGTGTCGATGGTGGCGTCGCGGAACTCGTCGGAGGCGGCGAGCCGGCGCAGGAACCCCACGTTGGTGGTCAGGCCGAGGATCGCGGTCTGGTCGAGCGCCTCGACCAGGAGCCGGCGCGCGTCGTCGCGGTCGCGGCCGTGCACGATCACCTTGCCCAGCATCGGGTCGAACGAGGTGCTGACGACCTGGCCGCTCTCGAGGGCGTGGTCGGTGCGTGCCGCCGACGTCGCGGGCCAGCGCACGATCGAGGCGGTGCCGGCCTGCGGCAGGAAGTCGTGGAACGGGTCCTCGGCGTAGACGCGCACCTCGATCGCGTGCCCGGCCGGCTCGCCCGAGGTGAACGAGAGCGCCTCGCCCGCGGCGACGCGCAGCTGCTGCTCGACCAGGTCGACCCCGGCGATGCACTCGGTGACCGGGTGCTCGACCTGCAGGCGGGTGTTCATCTCGAGGAAGTAGACCTCGTCGGTGTCGGCGTCGAGCAGGAACTCGACCGTGCCGGCCGAGACGTAGCCGACGTGCCGAGCCAGTGCGACGGCCGAGCTCAGCACGGTCTCGCGGACGGCGTCGGTGAGCGTCGGCGCCGGCGCCTCCTCGATCACCTTCTGGTGCCGGCGCTGGGTCGAGCAGTCGCGCTCGAACAGGTGCACGACGTTGCCGTGCGTGTCGCCGAGCACCTGCACCTCGATGTGGCGCCCACGCTCGACGTACTTCTCGACGAGCATCGTGTCGTCGCCGAAGGCGCTCGCCGCCTCGCGCTTCGCGGCCGCGACCGCCTCGGCCATCTCGGCCTCGGAGCGGACGACGCGCATGCCCTTGCCCCCACCGCCCGCCGCGGCCTTGACCAGCACCGGGAAGCCGGCGTCCTCACCACGCGGGACGACGGGCACCCCGGCCGCGACGGCGATCTCGCGGGCGGCGTCCTTGCGGCCCATCTGCTCCATGACCGTGGCGCTCGGCCCGACGAGGGTGACGCCGGCGTCGGCGAGCGCCTGCGCGAACGCCGCGCGCTCGGACAAGAACCCGTAGCCGGGGTGGACGGCGGAGGCCCCGGTGGCGACCGCGGCGGCGACGACGGCGTCGATGTCGAGGTAGCTGGCCACCTCGACCGACTCGTCGGCGGCCCGCACGTGCGGCGCGCCGGCGTCGACGGCGGTGTAGACCGCGATCGTGCGGATGCCGAAGCGCCGGCAGGTGCGCATGATGCGGAGCGCGATCTCGCCGCGGTTGGCGACGAGGACGGAGTCGAGGGCGATGGGGCGGATCACTTCAAGTCCCTTTCACACGCTGGTCGAGGTGCGAGGAGCCGTGGCGACGAGCCTCGAGACCTCAGCGGCGTCGTACCGACTGGTCCACACGACATCGCGATCACATCCGGAAGATGCCGTAGGAGGGCTCGGGCACGGGCGCGTTGGCGGCCGCCGCGAGACCCATGCCGAGCACCCGGCGGGTGTCGACGGGGTCGATGACGCCGTCGTCCCACAGCCGCGCCGTGGCGTAGTAGGGCGAGCCCTGGGTCTCGTACTGCTCGCGGATCGGGGCCTTGAACTCGTCGTCGTCGGGGCGGCCGGCGACGGTGGCGAGCACGGACGCCGCCTGCTCGCCGCCCATGACGGAGATGCGCGCGTTGGGCCACATCCACAGGAACCGGGGGTCGTAGGCGCGCCCGCACATGCCGTAGTTGCCGGCGCCGAACGAGCCGCCGATGACGACGGTGAACTTCGGCACGACCGAGCAGGCGACGGCCGTGACGAGCTTGGCGCCGTCGCGAGCGATGCCCCGGTTCTCGTACTCGCGGCCGACCATGAAGCCGGTGATGTTCTGCAGGAACACCAGCGGGATGCCGCGCTGGTTGCACAGCTCGATGAAGTGCGCGCCCTTGAGCGCCGACTCGCTGAACAGGATGCCGTTGTTGGCCACGATGCCGACCGGGTGGCCCCACACGTGGGCGAACCCGGTCACGAGCGTCTCGCCGTAGAGCTGCTTGAACTCCTGGAACCGGCTGCCGTCGACGACGCGACGGATCACCTCGCGCACGTCGTAGGGCGTGCGGGTGTCGGCCGGGACGACGTCGTAGAGCGTGGCCGGGTCGACGGCAGGCTCCTCGGGCTCGCGCACCTGCCACGTGCGGCCCCCGGTGGTCGAGGTGCGAGCGGAGCGAGCCTCGAGACCCCCGGAGCGGGGCAGCGTGTCGACGATGCCGCGCACGAGTGCGAGTGCGTGGGCGTCGTCGTCGGCGAGGTGGTCGACCACGCCGCTCTTGCGTGCGTGCACGTCGCCGCCGCCGAGGTCCTCGGCCGTGACGACCTCGCCGGTCGCGGCCTTCACCAGGGGCGGGCCGCCGAGGAAGATGGTGCCCTGCTCCTTGACGATGACGGTCTCGTCGCTCATCGCCGGCACGTAGGCACCGCCGGCGGTGCACGAGCCCATCACCGAGGCGATCTGCGGGATGCCGCGCGCCGAGAGGTTGGCCTGATTGAAGAAGATCCGGCCGAAGTGCTCGCGGTCGGGGAACACGTCGTCCTGCATGGGCAGGAAGGCGCCGCCGGAGTCGACGAGGTAGACGCACGGCAGGTGGTTGTCGGCGGCGACCTGCTGGGCGCGCAGGTGCTTCTTGACCGTCATCGGGTAGTAGGTGCCGCCCTTGACGGTGGCGTCGTTGGCGACGACGACGACCTCGCGCCCGTGCACCCGCCCGATGCCGGTGACGACGCCGGCGCTGGGCACGGCGCCGCCGTACATCTCGGTCGCGGCGAGCGGGCTCAGCTCGAGGAACGGGCTGCCGGGGTCGAGCAGCCGGTCGACCCGGTCGCGGACGAGGAGCTTGCCGCGGTCGGTGTGCTTGGTGCGGGCGGCCTCGCTGCCGCCCCGGCGTACGACGGCCAACCGCTCGCGCAGGTCGGCGACGAGGTCTCTCATCTCGGGCACGCCCCCAGGTTAACGATCGTTAACCCGGTCGTCCACCGGGCGGCGATGTTCCTCGAGCGCTTCGACGCCCCGTCCTACCTCTACCTGAGCGGGTCATGGACTGCTTCGACCCGCTCGCCGAGCCCGGCGCCGCGGCCCGGGCGGCCTCCGGCGGGACCCGGTTCCGACACGTCTCCGTCGACTCCGAGTGGCGCTTCCCGACGGCACACTCCGTGCGCACCCACGAGCTCCTGCGCGCCGCCGACTCCGAGCACGTCGAGATCGTCTCCCGTGGGGGCACGACTCGTTCCTGCTCGACCCGCCCGGCTACCACGACGCGGTCCGGGCGGCCCTGGAGGAATAGTCATGTGCGTCGCGGGCCGGCGCGCAGACCCACCGACCAGGTCGACCGGTCGGCGAGGTCGGCGGAAGCGCTCAGCGCAGACGCACCGACAGACACGTGACGCAGCCCTCGAGCGACTCGAACTCGCTGATGTCGACCGTGACGACGCGGAGGCCACGCGCGCGGTAGAGCGCCGCCGTCTCCGGGGCACTGCTCGCCATGAGCACGGTCTCGCCGTCGAGGAGGACGACATGGGCGCCGGGCTCCTCGGGCACGGGCAGGAACGGGTCCCACACGGTCGGGTCGTCGACCAGCGGCTGGTAGCCGACGACCGTCCCGTCGGGCAACGCGGTGACGGCCGACTTCAGGTGCAGGACCTTCGACACCGGTACGGCCACGACGCGCGCGCCCAGGGGCTCGAGCAGTGCGGCGAGCTGGTCGACCCCGGCCCGGTTGGTCCGCCCGCCCAGGCCGACCCACACCGTGCCGTCGTGCTTGAGCACGTCGCCGCCGTCCATCGTGCCGGGAGCCTCGATGTGCGCGATGCGGTAGCCGAGGGCGCGGAGAGCGGCCTCCGTGCCGGCGGTCTCGGGCTTGCGCTCGTCGGCGCCGGGCCGGGTGATGACGGCCAGGTCGGCGTACATGACGACGGTGTCCTCGACGAAGACCGCGTCGGCACACGCGTTGGCAGGCGCGACCTCGACGATCTCCCACCCCTCGGCCAGCAGTGCGCCCACGTAGGCCTCCCACTGCCGTGCGGCGAGGTCGAGATCGACGGGCGTGCGCTGGAGGTGGGTCACGAGGCCGTCGGCGAGGAGCGGGCCAGGACGACGGACGAGGGCGCGCAGCGGTCGCTCGGTGGTCATGACGTCAGTCTGCCGCGCCGTCGGCGAGCTCAGCTGACGCCGTAGGCGAGGTCGATGCTCGACAGCATGGCCGTGAGGGCGGCCTGACGCTCGTCGTCGGGCATCGACCGGAGGGGGCCCTCGGTGCAGAGCACCGAGAAGCCGTGCACGGCCGACCAGCAGCCGATCTCGGCGCCCGGGCGCACCGCCGGGCTGAGGTAGCCGACGTCGACCAGGTCGTCGAGGGCCGCGTTGAGCAGGCCGTAGGGGTCGCCGGCCTTGCCGTCTGGCTCGGGCGCCTCGGGGTAGGCGGTGAAGAGGAGGCGGAAGAGGCCGGGCTCGGCGACGGCGTAGTCGACGTAGCCGACGCCGATCTCGATCAGTCGACGTCGGGCCCGCGCGACCGGCTCGGTCTCGGTGACGCCGGCCAGGCGCCGTTGCATGGCGACGACCAGGCCGGCCAGGGCGTGCTCGGCGACGACGTCGACGAGGGCGTCGCGGTCGGCGAAGTGTCGGTAGGCGGCGTTGTGCGAGACGCCGACGCGACGGGCGAGGTCGCGGACCGCCAGGCCGTCGGGCCCGTGCTCGCGCACGGCCTGCACCGCGGCCTCGGCGAGCGCCTCGCGCAGGTTGCCGTGGTGGTAGCGCTGCGTCGTCACCCCGCCGAGACTAGACGATGTTGACAGCGTCCACATGACCATGCATGCTCCATGTTGTCGCCGTCCACATGGAGTCCTGATGCCCACGCACCGCAAGCCCCTGATCCTGCTCACGGTCTGCCTGGCCGCGCTGACGATCAACCTCGACACCACGATCGTCAACGTCGCGCTGCCCAGCCTCGCCCGCGAGCTCGACGCCGGCACCCGCGAGCTGCTGTGGGTCGTCGACGGCTACAACCTCGCCTTCGCCGCGCTGGTGCTCGCGATGGGCAGCATCTCCGACAAGGTCGGACGCCGTCCCGCGCTCGTCGTCGGTCTTGCCTCGTTCGCCGCCGCCAGCGGCGTGGCCGCGCTCGTCGACAGCGCCGGCGCCCTCGTCGCCCTGCGCTTCGTCATGGGCGTGAGCGCCGCCCTGATCTTCCCGACGACGCTGTCGATCATCGCCAACGCCTTCCCCGACCGGCGCGAGCGTGCCGGCGCCCTCGGGGCCTGGGGCGCCGCCACCGGCATGGGCGTCGCGCTCGGTCCGGTCACCGGCGGCTTCCTGCTCGAACACTTCACCTGGCACGCGGTGTTCTGGGCACTGGTGCCGGTCGGCCTCGTCGCGATCGCGATGACGCTCGCGTTCGTGCCCGAGTCGCGCGACCCGCACGTGCCCGCGCTCGACCGGCCCGGCCTGCTCGCCTCGGTGGCGGCGCTCGGCACGCTGACGTGGACGATCATCGAGGCGCCCGAGCACGGCTGGACCAGCGTCACGACCGTCGCCGGCTTCGCCGTCGCCGCCGTGCTGGTCGGCGTCTTCGTCGCCGTCGAGCGCGCCGTCGAACACCCGATGCTCGACGTCACCCTGTTCCTCGACCGTCGCTTCAGCGCGGCCTGCGGCGCCGTCACGGTGGCCTTCTTCGCCCTGTTCGGGTTCATCTTCTTGATCACGCAGTTCTTCCAGTTCACCCGCGACTACTCCGCGCTCGGCACCGGCCTGCGCATCCTGCCGGTCGCCACCTGCATCGCCATCGCCTCGATCGCCGGCGCCACGCTCGCGCCGCGCCTGGGCACGAAGGCGGTCGTCACCACCGGGCTGGTGCTGCTCGGCTCGGCGTTCCTGTGGATCTCCACGGTCACGGTCGAGGTCTCCTACGCGCAGGTGATCGTGCCGCAGATGGTGCTCATGGGTCTCGGCCTCGGCCTGGTCAGCACCCCGGCCACCGAGTCGATCCTGCAGGTGCTGCCGCCGGCGCGCGCCGGCGTCGGCTCGGCCGTCAACGACGCCACCCGCGAGCTCGGCGGCACGCTCGGCGTCGCGGTCGTCGGCTCGCTGTTCTCCTCGCTCTACGCCGACCGGCTCGCGACCCTGCTCACCGGGCAGCTGGACGACGCCACCCTGGCCCGGGCGCAGGAGTCGGTCGGCTTCACCGACGCCCTCGGCGCCCGGGTGCCCGGCGTCACCGCCGCCATGAACGACGCCTTCGTCGACGGGCTGTCGGTGGCCTGCGTGGCCATCGGCCTGCTGTGCCTCGCCGCCGCGGCGGCCGCCGTCGTCGCGCTCCCGGGCCGCGGCTACGTGCCCGCCGACGAGACGCCGGCCGAGGTGGGTCGTTAACGGTCGGTAACCTCGTGCGGGTGACCGAGACCGCCGCCCCCGCGGCCACCCGCCGCGAGCAGATCCTCGCGACCGCGGCCGAGTTGTTCGCGGCACGGGGCTTCCACGGCGTCTCCGTCACCGAGCTCGGCACCGCGTGCGGCATCTCCGGCCCGGCGCTCTACAAACACTTCGCCTCCAAGGACGCCGTGCTCGCCGAGATGCTGGTCAACATCAGCGAGGAGCTGCTCGCGGTCGGTCAGGAGCGGGTCGAGGCCGCCACCGGTCCCGCCGACGCCGTGCGGCGCCTGGTGGCGTGGCACGTCTCGTTCGCCCTCGGACGCCGCGCGCTGATCGTCGTCCAGGACCGCGACTGGTCGTCGCTGCCCGACGACGCCCGCGAGCGGGTGCGCAGCCTGCAGCGGGCCTACGTCGACCTGTGGGCCGACCAGCTGCGCCAGCTCGACCCCGCCCTCGGGCGCGGCGCGGCCCGCGCCCAGGCCCACGCGGCGTTCGGGCTCATCAACTCCACGCCCCACAGCGGCAAGCTGCCCGACGACGAGATGACCGACCTGCTCACCGACATGGCCCTGCGCGCCCTGCTGCGATAGTCGTGGACCTCTCGCACCGGCGAACGGCTCGTGCGAGACGTCCACGACTGTCGCGGTGAGCTCGGAACGGTCAGAACAGGTGGTCGACGCGGGCGTCGGCGTCGCCGTCGAGGAGCTCGAGGATGCGCGCGGCCCGGGCGGCGGCGTCGAGGGCGGTGTCGAGATCGGCGTCGGTCTCCTCGCCCCCGTCGCTGGTGTAGCTGACGGCGGTGCGGGCGTGCAGGCCGGCGAGCAGCTCGTCGCGCGGGAGCCCGCGCAGGTGCAGGAGCACGAGCGGGTCGTCGTCGACGAGCCAGGCGACCTGGCTGAGCACCGCGAGGGCGTGCGGGCAGGGGTCGAGCCAACCCACGCACGTGCAGGTGGTCTCGAGCTCGGTGCCGAACGGCAGCAGCTCGACGCCGGCCTCGTCGGCGTGCTCGACGAGCGAGTGGGGCAGGTCGCCGGCAAGCAGCGAGCCGATGCGGCCGGCCTCGGCGGCCACGACCTCGACCAGGGTGGCCCGGCTCTCGGGGGTGAGCACCGGCAGGCGGGCGTCGACCGTGTGGAGGCCGCGGTCGTCGGCGACGGCGGCGACCACCTGGCCGGCGGTGAGCGAGATGCCGCCCACGGCGCCCGCGCGCGACAGCGACCGGCCACGGCGCAGGTCGGTCTCGGCGTAGGCCGCCTCCTCGAGCGCGCGCACCCAGGCCTTGCCCCACCAGGTGCGCGCGCGAGCGGCGCCGCGCCGGGCGGCGATCGGCGGGTGGCTGACGACCGAGGCGGTCACGGTTGCCGCAGGGTGACGAGGTCGCGCAGCTCGGCGTCGCTCAGCTCGGTGAGCGCCGCCTCGCCGCGGCCGAGGACGGCGTCGGCGAGCGCCCGCTTGCGGGTGAGCAGCTCGGCCACGCGCTCCTCGACGGTGCCGCGCATGAGCATGCGGTGCACCTGGACGGGGCGGGTCTGGCCGATGCGGTAGGCGCGGTCGGTCGCCTGCTCCTCGACGGCCGGGTTCCACCAGCGGTCGACGTGCACGACGTGGTCGGCGCGGGTGAGGTTGAGCCCGGTGCCACCGGCCTTCAGCGAGAGCAGGAAGACGGGCACCTCGCCGGCCTGGAACCGCTCGACCATGCGCTCGCGCTCACGCACCATCGTGCCGCCGTGCAGGAACTGGTGCCGCAGCCCCGCCGCCGTCAGGTGGCTCTCGAGCAGCCGGGCCATGGCGACGTACTGGGTGAAGACGAGCACCGAGCCGTCTTCGGCGACCGCGGTGGAGACGAGCTCGTCGAGCAGGTCGAGCTTCTCGGAGCGACCCCCGAGCCGGACGGCGCCCGACTGCTTGAGGAACTGGGCCGGGTGGTTGCAGATCTGCTTGAGCCCCGTGAGCAGCGCGAGCACGAGACCGCGGCGGGCATCGGGGTCGGAGCGCTCGATGCGCTCCATCGTCTCGCGCACGAAGGCCTCGTAGAGCACCACCTGCTCGCGCGTGAGCGTGAGAGGGTGGTCGGTCTCGGTCTTGGGCGGCAGCTCGGGGGCGATGCCGGGGTCGGACTTGCGCCGGCGCAGCAGGAAGGGCGAGACCAGGTCGGCGAACTGGGCGGCCTTCTTCGGCTCCTGGCCCGACTCGATGGGCCCGGCCCACGCCTTGCGGAACGCGTTGCGGCTGCCCAGCAGGCCGGGGATCGCCCAGTCGAGCACCGCCCAGAGCTCGGTGAGGTTGTTCTCGACCGGGGTGCCGGTGAGCGCCACCCGCGCCACGCTGGGGATCGAGCGCAGCGCACGCGCCGTCGACGACGCCGGGTTCTTCACGTGCTGCGCCTCGTCGGCGACCACGAGGTCCCACCCGACGGCGCCGAGCGCCTCGGCCGAGACCCGCATGGTGCCGTAGGTCGTGAGCACGAAGCCGCCGGCGCCGTCGGGCCCGTCGAGGCCGTCGAGGTCGCGCTGCGCGCCGTGGAACCGCCGGACGGCGACGCCGGGCGCGAACCGGTGGATCTCGGCCTCCCAGTTGCCGAGCAGGCTGGTCGGGCAGACGACCAGGGTCGGCGCGCTGTGGCCCGCGTCGCGCCGGTGGAGGTGCAGCGCGATGAGGGTGATCGTCTTGCCCAGGCCCATGTCGTCGGCAAGGCACGCACCGAGGCCCAGGCCGGTGAGGTCGGCCAGCCACGTGAGGCCGTGGCGCTGGTAGCCGCGGAGCGTGGCCCGGAGCGCGGCCGGAGGCTCGACCGGCTCGCGCGTGGCGGCCGCGGTGAGCCGCTCGCGCACCCGCAGCAGCGAGGCGCCGACCACGACCGAGGTGTCGGCGCCGGGCTCGACCTCGACGACCCCGGTGAGCGCGGCTGCGACGGCCTGGGCGGGCTTGACGGTGCGGATGAGGCGCTTGCGGGCGCGCCGGGCGGTGGCGGGGTCGACGACGGTCCAGGCGCCGCGCAGCTTGAGCACCGGCGAGGCCGCGGCGGCGAGGTGGTCCATCTCGTCGTCGGTGAGCGGGTCGCCGTGCAGGGCGAGCTGCCACCGGAAGCTGAACAGCGCCTCGGTCGACAGCAGCGGCTGGTTGAGGGGCTCCTCGCGCGCGGCGCCGGCCGCGCCCCTCGGCCGGGGCGCGGCGTCGAGCACGGCCGACGACGTGAGGTCGCGGCCGAGCGCCTTGGGCCACATGACGTCGACACCGCGCTCGCCGAGGGCGGAGACCCCGGACTCGAGAAGGCTGCCGATCTCGTCGGCGTCGAGGGTGATCTCGTCGGGCACCCGGAGCGCGAGCAGCCGCTCGAGCGGGGGCCACGCCTCGGCCGCGGCCCGCAGCGCGATGCTGGCATGAGTGCGGGCGCGCTCACCGAAGCCGTGGGTGTCGTGATCGGCGGTGAAGAGCACCGCTGCGTCGCACACGTGCAGCGGGTCGAGCTCGTCGTGCACCTGCAGGACGACGCGCAGCGACCCGGCCGCGAGGTCCTCCTCGTCGGCCTCGACGCGGAGTGAGAGGCGCACCAGCTGGGGCAGGTCGGCCAGCACCGAGGCGCGCGAGCGGTGCCGCGCGATGCGCGCCTGCAGCCGCTCGGCGAAGTCGGGCCCGCCCGTCGTCGACGGCGTGGACGGCGTGGACGGCGTGGACGGCGTCGCCGGCCCCGTGCTCGGCGCCCCGGGCCCGGGACGGCGGGCCGCGGTGCTGGCCGGAGCGCTGCGCGGCAGGGTGTCGGCGACGGCGTCGAGCACCCGTCGCACCAACGCGTCGGCGTCGCTCGCCCCGAGCTCGTCGTGGGCCCGGGCGGCGGCCAGCAGCGCGACCCGCTCGGCGTCGTCGGGGGCGAGCGGGGCCGCACGCCACGACCCCGACCCCGGCTCGAGCCGCCCCGAGGCGACGAGGCGGAGCCCGAGCAGCGCCGCGCCCGAGAGCAGCCCGACGCTCGGGTGGACGTCGTCGCGCCCCCGCACCCGCGAGAGCACCGGCAGCGCCGCCCGCATGGGCAGCGCGACGGTGCGGCGCTCGTCGCTGAACTCGACCACGCTCTCGCGCGGCGGCTCGGCAGCGCGGAACGTCGCGGTGCCGGTGACGGGCACGAAGCTCACGGGTCGACCTCCTCTCGGGCTCTCGGCGACGACCGTAGCCGCGGGCGGGGACAGCGCCGGGCCCGCACACGGTCCGGGGGCGGGCCGGTGCCGCGGGCGAGGCTAGCCGCCGGACCAAGAGCGACCCGAGGCCGTCAGCCGAGCACGCCCGGCTCGAGCGCCTGACGCACGAGTGCCTCGACCTGGCGCTGACGCCGCTCGCTCGACGCGTCGTCGTAGGCGGAGTAGCGCGCGGTGACGACCAGGTTGTCGCGCCGGGCCGCGAGCAGCACCGTCGTGGCGCCGTAGCTCTCGTCGAGCGCCGCCCACGCCTCGTCGCCGAGACCGGGCACCTCGGTGACGTCGTCGGCCGTCATCAGCTGGCTCGCGGTCGTGACGGCGTCGACCCCACCCGTGGGTCGCGGCTCGACCGCCTCGGCGACGAGCACGAGCTCCCCGTCGCTCGTCGTGCCCCACCGGCAACCGTTTACCTCACCACCGGGGCCGATCTCCCGGCCGGGGCCGTCGGCCAGGCCGCGCGCGGGAGCCAGGTCGGCGCACGCCGTGCCCACGCCGGTGACCGGTCCGGGGGTGCCCGGGGCCGGCGGCGCCACGTCGAGCCCCACGCCGGCGAGCACGTCGGTGGCGGCGAGCAGGGCCGCGCGTCGCACCGTCGACGGCGCCACGCCGGTGAAGCCGGAGGCATCGACGTCGACCAGCACGTTGGCCCTGCGGACCACGACGCGCGACCGTCCTGCCGTCGGCGCGCTCGCGGGACCCGCCGTGCCGAGCCGGTCGGACAACGAGCCGTCGGCCACGAACGCGGCGTCGCCGAGCCCGTCGACGGCGACGACCCGCGCCTCCGTGTCGTCGAGCCCGTCCATCGAGCGGGCCGCGTTCTCCGACGCCGTCCGCTCGCCGTCCTCGAACGTGCCGCCCTCCGCGACCGTCACCCGCACCGCGAGCGTTCCCGCGCCGCCGCCGTACCAGGAGCAGGAGATCGGCGCCGGCAGGTCGCCGTCGAGGCCGAGCAGGTCGAGGGTCGTCGGCGCGACCGTCGTGCAGGCGCGCAGCGCCTCGGTGGGTCGGACGTCGCCGCCGGCCCAGTCCTGGTCGGTGTCGGAGACACCGGCCCAGCGATCGGGCGGGACCAGCGAGACGCCGTCCGGGGCCGAGCCGCCCTCGGTGTCGGCGGTGAGGTCGAAGGCCAGGAACCGGTAGCCGGGCACCAGGAGGAGGTCACCGGCCACGTAGGCCAGGTCGACGTCCACCGTGAGCGAGGGACCCGACTGCCCGTCGTCGGTCTGCAGCCGGCCGAGGGTGCTGCCCCGGGTCGGGTCGCGCAGGTCGGTGAGGGTGATCCAGTACTGGTCGCTCGGGTAGCCCTCCTCGCCCTGGTCGACGTCGGCGGGCTGCCCCCAGACGAGCCGGCCGTCGTGCTCGCCGAGCAGGCGTGGTGTCGAGCCGAACCGGTCGTTCGACCTGGTCCAGAGCAGCTCGCCGGTGTCGAGGTCGAAGGCGTGCACGACCTCCGCGTCGTCGTAGGCACCGACGAGGGTGCGGTCGTCGTGGGCGATGGTGCGGAAGTGCGCGGTGTAGCCGAGGTCGTAGCCGATCGGCGGCCCGGGCCGGCCCGCGTCGTCGTAACGGCGCAGGAACCGGTGCGGTCCCTCGACGGCCTCGACCACGAGGGGGTCGGTGCTGACGACGTCGGTGGCCTGCACAGGACGCGGCGTGCTCCACCGCTCGGCGAACGAGTCGTCGAGCAGCACCGACCGGGTCGGCCGGCCGTCGGCGTTCTCGCGGCGGGGCTGGGCGAGCACCAGGTCGTCGGCGAAGGCGCCGACGCCGCGGCAAGGCCGGTCACCGGCGTAGGTCTGGACCTCGCGCAACGGCGCGCCGTCGGCGAGGGCGAACCGGAGCACCCGTCCGCACGCGCCCGACGTGCTGACGACGGCGCCGACCGTGGTGCGGGGCTCGTACGGTCCGTCGAGGGCTCCGAGCTCGGCCTGCCAGCGCACGGTCCCGGTCGCGGTGTCGAAGGCGACCAGCTGGTCGCAGCTCAGCTGGTCGCGACTGCTGCTCAGCCGCAGGGCCGCCGTCCCGTCGTCGCCGACCTGGTCGGACGTCGAGCACGGGAAGCCCTCGAGGTCGGTGGTCCACTGCACGGTGCCGTCGCGGTCGATGCTGCGCAGGGTGGTGCTCATCGCGTCGTGGTCGGCCGAGGTCGCCACGAGCAGGTCGGCGGTCGACCAGACCGCCGGCCGCGTCCAGTACGTGCCGGCGACGAACACGTCGACGTCGCGCAGCTCCCACGCCTGCTGGATCACGGGCAGGTCCGGGAGGTCGGCGCGGTCGTCGTCACCGCACGCGGCGAGCGTCGCGCCGACGAGGGTCAGCGCAAGCGCGGTGAGCAGGCGGGGGGCGCGGCGGGGCATCGGGGTCCTCTCGGTTCGAGACCCCACGGTGCCCATGCCGACGGCGTGGCCAAACCCCGGGGCCTGGTCGCGCGGGAGGGGTCCGCGGTCGCCGGGCCGGGCCTACCCCCGCGAGACCACCTCACGTGCGACGTCCTCCAGGACCGCCACGTCGCCCGGGTAGGGCTCGCTCGGGCGAGGCCAGTGGGTGACGAGGTCGGTGAACCCCAGCTCGCCCGCCCGACCGGCGACCTCCTCGAAGAAGGCCCGGCTGCTGAGCGCGAACCGACCCGGCGTGCCCGCCACCTGGGGGGCGGCGTCGGTGAGCAGGTAGCGCGGGCACGGCCCGCGCCCGGACGCCGCGAGCGCCTCGTCGTAGGTCGCGACGGCGGTCGCGAGCCCGCTCCACCACTGCCCGACGGTCTCGACGCTCGGACCGGTGGTGACCCACCCGTCGCCGACGCGGGCGGCGTAGCGCAGTGATCGGGGGCCGTTGGCGGCGACCAGGAGCGGGGTGCGCCGCAGCGGCGGGAGGGTGCGCGCGTCGGTGGTGGAGAACCAGCGGCCCTCGCGGGTCACGTGGTCGCCGTCGCGCAGGGCCACGAGCGTGTCGGTGAGCTCCTGGAACCGGTCGACGCGCTCCTTCACGCTCAGCTCGTCGAGCCCGAGCACGGTGGAGTCGAGGTTGCCGCCGGTGCCGACCCCGAGCAGGAAGCGGCCGTCGCTGAGGTCCTCCAGGGCCTGGGCGTCGCGGAAGAGCAGGTAGGGGTGCCGGAAGTTGGGCGAGGCGACGAGCGTGCCGAGGCCGATGCGGCTCGTCACCTGGGCCGCCGCCCCGAGCACCGGGGTCGCCGTCGTCCACGGCGAGTCGGGCAGACCGCCCCAGACGAGGTGGTCGTAGGTCCAGGCGTGGTCGAAGCCCATGTCTTCCACCGCCTGCCACCGCGGCCTCGCCTCGGCCCACGGCAGGTCGGTCAGGATCGTGATGCCGTAGCGCACCGCTGCGTCTCCCCTCGTTGGTGTCGGGTCGCGAGGATCTCGCGGAGGACCGGCAGCACTCGCTGGTCCTTCGGCCGGTTGGCGGCCTGCCTGCTCCGGACGACGTACTCGAGCGACGCTACGCGCCCGGCGACCTGGACGGCGTTATGCGACGTGGCGTCGTGGTCGAACGGCAGGGCCGATGCCATCAACGCTCGGTCCCCAGCACGAGCGGCAGGACGGCGTCGGCACCCCGGGCGCGCAGGGCGACGGCGGCCCGGGTGAGGGTCCAGCCGGTGACGTGGAGGTCGTCGACCAGCAGCACCGAGCGCCCGTCGAGGGGCTCGTCGACCTCGAGCGCGAAGCGGCGTCCGACGGTGGCGACCCGCTGCGCGGAGTTCATCGCGCCGCGACCGGGCTCGATGTCGTGGTCGACGATCGCGTAGCGGCCGAGCACGGGCTTCTTGAGGAACCGCGACAGGTTGGTGGCGAGGTCGTCGGTGAGGGCGGGCCGCGAGAGCGACTCGACCACGACGACGCCGTCGACCTGCGGTCGCCAGTGCATGAGCACGTCGACGAGGGCACGGGCCAGGCCGGGTGGCACCGGGCCGTCGCCCGCGCCGGGCTTGAACAGCTCGCGCAGGGCCTGGCCGTGGCCGAGGTCGGTGAGCCGGGCGATGGCGCGGCCCTCGTCGGCCCCGGTGATCTTGCCCTTGAGCTCGATGCCCATGGCGGCCAGCCCGGTGGGCCAGATCTTGCGTGGCTCGACCGGCACGCCCGGACGCGACAGCCGCTCGCCCGCCTCGGCGACCGCCGCCTCGGAGACCGTCGCGTCGAGGCGCAGGCCGCCGCAGTTGTCGCACCGGCCGCAGTCGACGGCCTCGGGGTCGTCGAGCTGCTCACGCAGGTAGCGCATGCGGCAGCCGTCGGTGGCGAGGTAGTCGAGCATCGCCTGCTGCTCGCGCTCACGCGCCTCGCGCACCCGGCGGTAGCGGTCTTCGTCGTAGCTCCACGGCTGCCCGGTGGCCTCCCACCCGCCCCGCACGCGTCGGACGGCGCCGTCGACGTCGAGCACCTTGAGCATCTGCTCGAGCCGGCTGCGGCTGAGCTCGACCTGGGTCTCGAGCGACGGCAGCGACATCGGCCGGGCCTCGGCCGCCAGCACCTCGAGGGTCTGGCGCACTTGGGCCTCGGGCGGGAACGACAGGGAGCCGAAGTAGGCCCAGATGTCGCGGTCCTCCGTCGCCGGCAGCAGGACGACGCTCGCCCCCGGCTCGGCCGGCACGCCGCGTCCGGCGCGCCCGACCTGTTGGTAGTAGGCCACGGGCGACTGCGGCGCGCCGAGGTTGACCACGAACCCGAGGCGGGCGTCGAAGCCCATGCCCAGGGCGCTGGTGGCGACCAGCGCCTTGACCTCGCCGTCGATGAGGGCCTGCTCGAGCGCGAGCCGCTCGGTCTGCTCGGTCTGGCCCGAGTAGGCCGCGACCTCGTGGCCGCGTGAGCGCAGGTAGTCGGCGACCTCGCGGGTGGCGGCGACCGTGAGGCAGTAGATGATGCCCGACCCGGGCTGCTCGGCGAGGTGGTCGGCCAGCCAGGCCAGGCGCTGCTGGGCGGTGCGCAGCCGGACGACGCCCAGCCGCAGCGACTCGCGGTCGAGCGAGCCGCGCAGCACCAACGTCTCGCTGCCCATCTGCTCGGCGACGTCGGCGGTGACCCGCTGGTTGGCGGTGGCGGTGGTGGCCAGCACCGGGATGCCGTCGGGCAGCTCCATCAGGAGGGTGCGGATGCGGCGGTAGTCGGGACGGAAGTCGTGGCCCCAGTCGCTGATGCAGTGCGCCTCGTCGACGACGAGCAGTCCGCACGTGGCGGCGAGCCGGGGCAGGACCTCGTCGCGGAAGCCGGGGTTGTTGAGGCGCTCGGGGCTGACCAGCAAGACGTCGACCTCGCCGGCGTTGATGGCGCGGTGGGTGTCCTCCCACTGCTCGAGGTTGGTGGAGTTGATGGTGACGGCGCGGATGCCGGCGCGCTCGGCCGCGGCGATCTGGTTGCGCATGAGGGCCAGCAGCGGCGAGACGATGACGGTGGGCCCGGCCCCCTGGGCCCGCAGCAGCAGGGTGGCGACGAAGTAGACCGCCGACTTGCCCCACCCGGTCTTCTGGACGACGAGCGCCCGCCGCCGGTGCACGGTGAGGGCCTCGATCGCCGTCCACTGGTCGTCGCGCAGGCGCGCCTCGCCGCCGTCGGGCAGCGGGCCGACGAGCGCGCGCAGGTGGCGCTCGGCGTCGTCGCGGGTGGCGGTGGCGGTCGGGGCGGGCATGCCTGACTGTCTACCAGCGGCCGCCGACAGCTCGGGAGGCTCATCCACAGGCACGCCCGACTCGGCCGGGGTCGGCTCGGCCGTCTGCTGCACGCCGAGCTCCGCTCGGCCATCAGCCTGTCTGGACCACTCACGTTCTCCACACGGTTCACGAAGGATTCCGAAAGGCCGGTGAGGACAGTGGCGGCATGCGCAAGTCGACAGCTCGCACCACCGTGACCCTGCGTGAGCTCCCGGAGCCGACGGCCGGCCCGGGGCTCCCCGAGCGCGACCAGGTGGTCTTCGTGACCAACGCCGTCCGCCGCCGAGGCGGGCTCCGCTCCCGCGCCGAGCACCACCCGGGAGCGCACCGCCCGGTCCTCGCCGCCGTCGTCCGCTAGCCGGCAGACCGACGGCCCCGGCGGTATCACGCGGGCGCCGGCGCCCTCCTCCCCTACGACCGATCCCCGTCGTTGCGAAGGACATCGCCATGAAGCGCACGCCGCAGCCCGCCGCCCCCGCCGTCACGCTCCACGAGCTCGACCACCCGGACGCCGTCGCCGAGACCGAGCGCGTCGTCTTCGTCACCAACGCGATCCGCCGCCGCGGCGGGTTGCGCACCCGCGGCGAGTCGCACGGCGACCGTCACCGGCCGGTCCTCGCCGCCGTCGTCCGATGAGGACCCACCACCGAGAGGTTCCCTGATGCCCGTTCGCAGTCTCACCGCCGTCGCCCTGCTCGCCGCCGGACTCACCCTCGGCTCCGCCGGGGGCGCGGTCGCCGGGTCGATGATCACAGGCAAGCAGATCAAGGACGGCACCGTCACTTCGGCCGACCTGAAGGACCGCACGATCCAGGTGAAGGACCTCGCGCCGTCGGCGGTCGCCGCGCTCAGGGGCGCGCGCGGAGCCACCGGGCCCGCGGGGCCCGCCGGGCCGGCCGGGCCCACCGGCCCCACCGGTCCGCAGGGCCCCACGACCTCGGGCGCCGTCTCGGGCTGGGTCGTGGTGCAGAACGAGTGGCCGAAGCCGGCGAACACCTCGGCGTTCCACTCCCTCACCTGTCCCGACGGCAAGCGGGTCCTCGGCGGGAGCGCGTTCTGGGTCAGCTCCAACGCACCGACGCAGATGGCGATCGCTCAGGGCGGGGGCAGCGTGCTCGGCCTGAGCCCCGGCGTCCCGAACGCCGACACCTTCCGGATCCGGATCACCTGCGGCACCATCGCCCCCTGACGCACGACCACGTCGGCGTCCATCGGACACCGGGTCCGCTCGCATGAGCGTCCGGCCCGCCGGGTCCGGTCACCAGATGCGGACGCGATCCTCGGGGTCGATCCACAGCCCGTCGCCCGCCGTCGTCTCGAACACCTCGTGGAACTCGTCGAGGTTGCGCACGATGTTGGCGCGGAACTCCGGCGGGCTGTGGGGGTCGACGGTGAGGAACTGCTGCTCCTGCTCCTTGCGGCGCTTGGTGCGCCACACGAAGGCCCAGTTCATGAAGAGGGTCCTGCGGCCCTCGGGCGTGAGGGGCTCGCCCCGACGCTCGCAGGCGATCGCGTAGGCCTTGAGGGCGATGGTGAGACCGCCGAGGTCGCCGATGTTCTCGCCCACCGTGAGCGCGCCGTTGACGCGCTCGCCGGGCAGCGCCCGGGGCTCGAAGGCGTTGTACTGCTCGACGAGCGCCTTCGACTTGAGCTCGAACGCCGACTTGTCCTCCGGCGTCCACCAGTCGTTGAGGTTGCCGGCGCCGTCGTACTGCGCGCCCTGGTCGTCGAAGCCGTGCCCGACCTCGTGCCCGATCACGGCACCGATGCCGCCGTAGTTCTCGGCCGTCAGCGCGTCGGGCGAGAAGAACGGCTTCTGCAGGATGCCCGCGGGGAAGCAGATCTCGTTGGTGCCGGGGTTGTAGTAGGCGTTGACCGTCTGCGGCAGCATGAACCACTCGTCACGGTCGACGGGCGAGCCGATCTTGCCCAGCTGGCGATCGGTCTCGAACGCGGCGGCCGCGTGCACGTTGGCGAGCAGGTCGTCGCGCACCACGCGCAGACCGCTGTAGTCGCGGAACGTCTCGGGGTAGCCGATCTTGGGGCGGAACGTCGCGAGCTTGTCGTAGGCCCGCTGCTTGGTGGCGTCGGTCATCCAGTCGAGCTTCTCGATCGAGACGCGGTAGGCGGCGAGCAGGTCGGCGACGAGCTCGTCCATCAGCGCCTTGGACGTCGGCGGGAAGTGGCGTGCGACGTACTCCTTGCCGACGGCCTCGCCCATGGCGCCCTCGACGAAGCCGACCCCGCGCTTCCAGCGGGCGCGCAGCTCGGGGGTGCCGTTGAGGGTGCGGCCGTAGAAGTCGAAGTTGGCCTCGACGAAGTCGTCGGTGAGGTAGGCGGCGGCCGAGCGCAGCACGTGGCTGAGCAGCCAGTCCTGCCACTGCTCGATCGGGACCTCCTCGAGCACGGTCGACAGGTGCTCGAAGAACGACGGCTGCCGCACGCAGACCTCGGCGATGGTGTCGCGGCTGCCGCCGAGGTTGCGGATGTAGGCGTCCCAGTCGAAGGCCGGGCAGAGCGCGACGAGCTCGTCGTAGGTCTTGAGGTTGTAGGTCTTCTGCACGTCGCGCGTCTCGGACCGCTCCCAGTGGCCGGCGGCGATGCGGGTGTCGATCTCCAGGATCGTCTGCGCCGCCGCGGCGGGGTCGGCGTGGCCGCCGAGGCCGAGGAGCGTCGTCAGGTAGCCGATGTAGGCCTCGCGCTGCGCGGCGAACTTCTCGTCGCGGTAGTAGGACTCGTCGGGCAGGCCCAGCCCGCCTTGGTAGAGGTTGACGACGTAGCGGTCGGAGTCGCGGTCGTCGTTGTCGATGTAGGACCCGAAGACACCGTGCCCGCCGATGCGCTCGACCTCCCCGAGGAACGCGGCGAGGTCGCGGACGTCGCGCAGCGCGGCGACGGCGTCGACCAGCGGCTGCAGCGAGGTGGTGCCGCGGGCCTCGATCGCCGCGGTGTCCATGAACGAGGCGTACAGGTCGCCGATCTTGGTCGCGTCGTCGGCGTCGGCCCCCGACGACGGGTCGGCCGCGAGGGTCTCGATGATCTCCTTGACGTGGGTCTCGGCGGCATCGGCCAGCTGCACGAACGGACCCCAGCTCGAGCGGTCGCTCGGGATCTCCACCGTCTCGAGCCAGCGGCCGTTGACGTGGCCGAACAGGTCGTCCTGGGGGCGGATGTCGAGGTCCATGCCCGCACGGGCGTCGTCGAGGATGCTCACCCGCGCGACACTACCTGCGCTGCGGGTGCCGCTCCCGGCCGCTGAGGCCTACAGTCCGGTCATGACCCTGACCGTCGTCGCCACCATCCCGCTCGATGCCGCACGCGCCGCCGAGGCGGCCCCCGCCCTGGCCGAGCTGGCGGCCGCCTCGCGCGCCGACCAGGGGTGCCTGCGCTACGACGTCTACGCCTCGACCTCGGTGCCGGGCACCTTCGTCACGGTCGAGGAGTGGGAGTCGCAGGACGACCTCGACGCCCACATGGGCCAGCCGCACGTCGCGCGGGCGTTCGAGGTGGCCGGTCCCCTGCTCGTCGGCGAGGTCGTGATCCACCCGCTCGCCGACCTCTGACCCCTTCGGCCGTCGGGCGGCTCAGTCGTCGACGACGGTGTGGTGCGGTCGCCCCGGGTCGTCGTCGGCCGGCTCGGGCTGCTGGGCGCGCAGCGCCTCGAGCTGGGCGCACACGGCGACGCCGAGGAACAGCGCGATGGCCGACAGCAGGCTCCACACGAGGAGCGCGACGATGCCGGCGAGAGGGCCGTAGGTGCTGCCGAACGCGCCGCTGAGGTTGACGTAGGCGGCCAGGCCCGCGGCCGAGACCATGCTGAGCGCCACCGAGACGACGGCGCCGAGCGCCAGCCACGACAGCGCCGGTTGGCGTCGTCGCGGCGCGTGGTCGAGCAGCACGGCGATCGTGGTGACCAGCAGCAGCAGGCCGGCCGGCCAGCGCAGCACCTCCCAGGCGGTGTGGGCGCCGTCCGACCAGCCGTACTCGGAGACCATGGCGTCGCCGAAGGCGCCGCCGGCCACGAGCAGGGTGAAGCCGACCCCCACGGGGACGGCGAGCACGGCGGTGAGCACGGCGGCCCGGCCGTACTTCGCGAGCGCGGGGCGGTCGCGGCGGATGCCGTAGATGCGGTTGCTGCCGCGCTCGACCTGGGCCATCGCCGTCGTCATCGAGACGATCGCGAGGAGCAGGCCGAGGACGAGGGCCACCTCGCCGGCCGACTCCGACCCGCCGGACGCCGCGCCCGCCAGCGCGTCGCCGTCCGAGCCGGGCGAGACGGCGTGCACGGTGAGCGCGACCACCGTCGCCCAGCGCGCGTCGTCGACGTCGGCGGCGAGGCCCGTGGTCGCGAGCAGGAAGGGCACGACGCCGAGGCAGGTCTGCAGGGCCAGGGCGCGGCTGTTGGTGAAGCCGTCGCCGTAGCGGAAGCGCACGAACGAGCCGAGCAGCACGGTGCGGAGCCCGTGCCGGCGCAGCAGGTGCCAGGCGTCCTCGGCGTCGAGCTCGTCGCCGTCCATCTCGGTGGTGACGGGCACCAGGCGGGCGGTGGTCATCCGGACAGCATGACCGCCCCCCGCGCCGGAGCCGCGGCGGGCGGTGAAACCGCGGTGAAGCCGCCGTGAAAGCGGCGGTTCCTAGCGTCCCTCCCGTCGTCCGGCTCGCGGACGCCGTCCGAGAGGAGGTCGCCATGACCGACACCGCCACCACGCCCGACGCGCCCACCGTGTCGTCCGCGTCCCGCACCTACACCTCGCTCCGCGCCGCCTGGATCCCGCTCGCCGCGCTCTGCCTCGCCTTCTTCGTCGAGATGGTCGACAACACGCTGCTCTCGATCGCGCTGCCGACGATCGGCCGCGACCTCGGCAGCGGCACGACAGCCCTGCAGTGGGTGACCGGCGCCTACTCCCTGACCTTCGGCGGCCTGCTGCTGACGGCCGGCTCGATCGCCGACCGTTTCGGACGACGCCGTGTCTTGTTGGTCGGGCTCGTCGCGTTCGGGCTCACCAGCCTGCTCGTCGTCGCGGTCACCAGTGCGGGCGAGCTGATCGCGTTGCGCGCCGCTCTCGGCGTCGCCGCCGCCGCGATGGCCCCGATCACCAACGCGCTCGTCTTCCGCCTCTTCGACGACCAGGCCCTGCGCATGCGGGCCATGACGCTGATGATCATCGTCGGCATGTCGGGCTTCGTGCTCGGCCCGGTGCTCGGCGGCACCGCACTCGCGCACGTGCGCTGGGAGTGGCTGCTCGTCGTCAACGCACCCATCGCGCTCCTGGCGTTCGTCGGCGTCCGGCTCGGCGTCCCGGCCGACCACCCCGACGACCTGACCTCCGACCGCCTCGACCTGCCCGGCGCCCTGCTCAGCATCGCCACCATCGGGCTCGGCTGCTGGTCGCTGACCAGCGGCGTCGAGCACGGGTGGGGCTCGGTGCTGACCGTCGGCGCGATCGTCGGCGCGGTGCTCGCCGCCGTCGCGTTCGTCGCGCACGAGCGCCGGACGGCGTCGCCGATGCTCGACCTGTCGCTGTTCTCGAACGGCACCGTGCGCGGCGCGGCGATCGCCCAGGTCGGCACCTCGATCGCCATGGCCTCGGTGCTGTTCGGCCTGATCCTGCACTTCCAGCTCGCCTACGGCTGGAGCCCCGTGCGGGCCGGCCTCGCGAACCTGCCGATCATCGTGACGATGGTGCTGGCGACGCCGCTCTCGGAGTCGCTCGCCACCCGCTTCGGCCACCGCGTCGCCTGCCTCGTCGGTGCCGCGTTCCTCGGCGGCTCCCTCGCGGGCCTCGCCTGGGGCGTCGAGCACGGCTACCTCGCGATCGCGGTCTCGATGGTCGCGATGACGATCGGCCTGCGCACCGTGATGACGATCTGCGCCATCGCTCTCGTCGACGCCATGCCCGCCAACCGCACCTCGATCGGCACCGCCCTCAACGACACCGCGCAGGAGGTCGGCACCAGCATCGGCACCGCCGTCGTCGGCACGATGATCGCCGTCCTGGTGACCACGACGCTGCCCGAGGGCGCCTGGTCGTCGTCGCTCGTGCAGTCGTTCTTCCACGGCGAGCGGATCACCTACGCCGTGCTCGCCGTCGTCGTCGGCGCCATCGCCACCCTCGGCGCTCTCACGCTCACCGACTCGCGCTCGACCGACGAGCACCCGGTCGCGTGACCGCCCCGGGGCGGGGAACACCCGGTGCACCGGGTGTTCCTGACGTTCCCAGGCGTTGCAACCCCTGAGAGGCGGGCGCAGTCCCTGGGAGCGTGCCGACCTCCGGTGTCTCTCTATGGCTTTGTCGACATGACGACAACGTGCTCGGCGTCAGTCCCGCACCCGCACCACGGACTTGCCGAGCGTGCGCCGCTCGTCCATGTCGACGAGCGCCTGGCCGAAGCCCTCGAGCTCGTAGACCTTGCCGACCGTGGGCTTCACGTGGCCGGCCTCGATCATCGGCACCAACCGGGTCCACTGCTCGCCCATGTAGTCGGGGCGGACCATCGCGAAGGCGCCCCAGCCGACCCCGCGGACGTCGGTGTTGTTGAGCAGCAGGCGGTTGACCTTGACCTCGGGGATGCCGGTGCCGGAGGCGAAGCCGAGCACCAGCAGGCGGCCCTGGGTCGAGAGCGAGCGGAGCGAGTCGGTGAAGGCGTCGCCGCCCACGATGTCGGCGACGACGTCGACGCCGGCTCCCCCGGTGAGCTCCTGGACGGCGTCCTTGAACCCGTCGAGCAGGACGACGTGGTCGGCGCCGGCCGTCGTGGCGGTAGCGCGCTTGGCGTCGGTCGAGACGACGCCGATCACCCGGGCGCCCATGCCCTTGGCGACCTGGATGGTGGCGGTGCCGAGACCGCCCGCGGCGCCGTGCACGAGCACGGTCTCGCCCTCGCGCAGGCCACCCCGCTCGTAGAGCGCGAATTCGGCGGTCAGGTAGTTCATCGGAAGTGCGGCGCCCTCGTCGAACGAGGTCGCGTCGGGCAGGGCGAAGGTCCAGGCGGCCGGGACCGCCACCCACTCCTGGGCGCCGCCCCAGCCACCGCAGGCCGCCACCCGCTGGCCCGGCGCGAAGCCGGACGCCTCGGGAGCCGAGACGACGGTGCCGGCGACGTCGACGCCGAGGCTGAACGGCGTCTCGGGCTTCATCTGGTACTGCCCGCGGCTGAGCAGCAGGTCGGGGAAGCTGACCCCGACCCGGTGGACCTCGACGAGCACGTCGCCGGGGCCCGGCTCCGGCTCGGGGACGTCGGTGACGACGACGTCGGTGGGTCCGGTGGTGGTCACGACCTGGGCTGCACGCATGGTGCCAACGTAGAGCCCCGGGCGCCGGGCGGGCTCAGCCGTAGTAGTTGACGGCCATCACGATGCAGACGATCGCCATCGCGACGAGGGCCAGCACGCCCACGGCGGCGGCCGCGAGACCGAGGTAGCCGATGACGTCGGCGCCGAGCTGGCCGTCGTCGTCCTCGGGCGGGGTCTGCTGGTACGGGCTGCTCACCCGCTCCATGGTGCCACCCGGGCCCATCCGCCCGGTGCGCGCCTCCGAACCACGCAGCGTGCGGATCACCGACCGGCTCAGCGCGATGACGATGCACGCCACCGCACGGTTCACCGTGCGCTACGGCGCCGACCTGCGGTTCGCCGGGCGCGACCTGCCCCGTCCGCGCCAGCGCCGCGATCGCACCCGGCACGGGGTCGTCACCTCCTACGAGTACGGCGAGCCCGGCGCTCCGGCGCTGGTGCACCTGCACGGCGGCGCGTGGTTGATGCGCTACCCGCAGATGGACGACTGGTGGTGCCGCTACGTCGCCGCGACCGCCGGGGTGCGCGTGGTCAACGTCGACTTCCGCACCGGTCCCTACGTGGCCTATCCCGTCGCGCAGCACCAGGCGCACGACGTCGCCGAGGCGGTGGCGGCGGAGGGGCCGGTGGCGGTCGGCGGGTTCTCCAGCGGGGGCGGACTGGCGGCGTCGGTGTGCCTGCAGGCGCGCGACCTCGGCTCGTTCGCGCCCCGGCTGCAGGTGCTCGGCGTGCCTGCGCTCGACCTCGCCTCCGACCTGCCCGCCGGGTCCGGGATGATCTCGCCGTCGTTGCGGGCGCTCGTGCGTCGCGTCTACTTCCCCGACCCGGCCACCCGCTCCGATCCCTACGCCTCGCCGGTGCTCGCCCCCGACCTGTCCGGCCTGCCCCCGGCCGTGGTGATGACGGCCGAGCGCGACACCCTGCGCCGCGACGGCGACACCTACGCCGCACGGCTGCGCGAGGCCGGCGTCGACGTCGTCCACGACGTGACACCGGGGGTCGACCACTACTTCCTCACCGAGGACCCGGCCCGCGCCCGGCGCACGATGGCGATGGTCGCCGACCACGTGCGGCGGCGGCTGACCGCTTGAGGCGTTGACGTGCCGCCTCCCGAGGAGCAGAGTGCGAACAACTGTTCGCGTTTCTCGGGAGGAATCATGAACGTCGTCCGTCGCGCGCTCGCGCTGGCCCTGGGTGTCACGGCACTCACCGCAGTCACCACGGTGGCCCAGCCGCCACCGTCGTCGGCGGAGCTGCCACCCACCGCGGTCGCGCTCGGCGACTCGTTCATCAGCGGCGAGGGCGCCGGCGACTACGGCGCCGTCACCGACCAGTCCGGGGTCACCCAGGGCTTCCCGGGGTGGGACGCCGACAACGCCAACCCCTACTTCTGCCACCGCTCGCCGAACGCGAGCATCGCCGTCGCCGACCTGCCCGGCATCACCCAGCGGGTCAACCTCGCCTGCAGCGGCGCCCAGCCGCAGGACATGGCGAACGCCTCGAGCGCCCGCGACGGCGGACGCACCGTCGCCGCGCAGCTCGACCAGCTGCGCGAGGTCGCGCAGACCGGCGACATCGACCTCGTGCTGATCGGCCTCGGCTCCAACAACGCCCACTTCACCTTCGGCACCGTCGCCGCCGAGTGCGCCGGACGCTTCGTCGGCGACGGCTACACCGGCTGGTGGGAGGTCTGGATCGACGTGATCAACTGGATCAGCGGCACCGAGCTGGACGAGGACCCCTGCACCGACGCCGACCTGGCGAGCGCCGAGCAGCTCGCCGCCGCCCAGGCCGACACCACCGCCGCACTGCGCCAGGTGCTCGACGTGCTCGACGAGGTCGACGCCGACGGCGAGCACCGCGTCGTCCTGCAGGACTACACCAACCCGTTGCCCGAGGCCTACGCCGCCGACTACCTCGAGGAGGACGGCCGTGACGACGAGCGCGACAAGTACCGCGCGCTCGTCGACGAGCGCTACGCCGCCGGCTGCCCGGCCGACGTCGCCAGCCTCGCCCCCGCGCACCGCTTCAGCCAGAACCTGGGCTCGATGGTCGCCGGGGCCGCGGCCACGCTGCGCGCCGAGCGCCCGGACGTCGACCTGACCTACCTCAGCGTGCAGCACGCCTTCGACGGCGCCCGGCTGTGCGAGAACCCCGGCAGCCCCGCGGGCGCGCTGGCGACCCCGCTACGGGTGATGGACGGCCCGAGCGGCGTGAAGGTCGAGAGCTTCGGGCCGTTCGACAAGCTCGACATCAAGCGCGTCACCGACACCTGCGCCGACTACTACCAGACCTGCCAGGAGTCGTGGCACCCCAGCGCGGCCGGCCATCAGGTGCTCGGCCAGTGCCTCACCCGGGCCTGGACCGGCGCGGCCGCGACGCTCGACTGCCGCCGTCAGGGCGACGGGAGCATCATCGCCTCGTGAGCACCGGCCCAGCCCTGCCCCGGCAGCGCCGGTCGCGCGAGACCTACGAGCGCGTGCTCGACGCGGCCGAGGCCGAGATCGGCGAGCTGGGGCTGGCGGGCGCCGGCACCCGCGGCATCGCCGCCCGCGCCGGGCTGTCGGTCGGCGCGCTCTACCGGTTCTTCCCCGACAAGACGGCGATCGCCGACGCCCTGGCCGAGCGCTACCTGGGCGACCTCATGCCCGCCTACGCCGCGACGGTCGCCGACGTCGCCCCCGGCACCGACGTCGGGGCCGTCGTCGGCGAGCTGGTGCGCTCGGCGTCGGCGCTGCAGCTCAGCCACCCCGGCTACTACCGACTGACCGAGGAGCTGCCGCCCGAGCGCGGCGACTCGCCCGCGCACCGGGTGCGCGAGCAGGTGGTCGACCTGTTCGCCGACGCGTTGCGCTCGGCCGGCGTCACGTCGGTGCCCGACGCCGAGCTGCGGCGCGTCGTGGGGTTCTGCGTCGAGACGGTGCGCCACACGCTCGTGCGGTCCCCGCGGGACGCCGGGCGCGACGCCGTCGTCGACGACCTGGCGCTCATGGTCGCCAGCTACCTGCGTGCCAGACTCGGGGTATGAGCGCGACCGGCACGATCGTCTACGACGCCGACTGCGGCTTCTGCACGTGGTGCGCCGACTGGGTCCGCGCCCGCAGCGACGCCAAGGCCCGTCCGTGGCAGGACCTCGACCTCGACGCCCTCGGCCTCACGGTCGACGACGTCACGACCGCCGCCTACTGGCTCGGCCCCGACGGCCGCGTCGCCCACCGCGGAGCCGGGGCCGCGGCTGCGGCCCTGCGCTCGTGCCGACGGATCTACTGGCGCGTGCTCGGCCGCGTCGTCGGCGCTCGCCTGCTGCGGCCGGTCGCCGCCCGGGTCTACGCGCTCGTCGCGGCCAACCGTCACCGGCTCCCGGGCGGCACCGCGGCGTGCAAGCTCGGCTGAGTGGTCTCGAGGCTCGTCGCCAGCGCTCCTCGCACCTCGACCGGCGTCGGTGTGGCACGGTGATCGAGGTGCGAGCGGAGCGAGCCCCGAGATCTAGTGCCTAGCCCGGCTCCTTGAGCTGCGCCAGCTCGAAGTGCATCGGGTCGGTGAAGGCCCAGTCGCCGCCCCAGGCGAAGCCCCAGTACTTGAAGATCGCGACGACCTCGCGGTTCATCTCGCCGACGGTGCCGCGCTGGTTGCCCGGCACGTTGAGGTCGAGGGCGAGCCCGAACGAGTGGTTGGACAGGTTGGTCGAGCCCGCGATGTAGCGCGGGTAGTAGCACCCGGCGTACTCGCCGACGTTGATCTCCGACTCCAGCCCGCGGGTGACGACCTCGGCGAGCGCCGCCTTGAGCTGCGGCATGAGGTACTTGTTGCAGGTGACCGAGCCGAGGATCGGCACGACCTCGGTGACGATGTGCGAGCTCACCCAGGCCGGGTCGGGCGCGATGCGGCCACCGCCGATCGGGGTGTAGTTGAACACCCCGACGGCGTCGGCGAAGTCGCCGACCAGCACCGCGGTGTCGAAGGCGTCGGGGTCGAGGCCGAAGCGGGCGACGGCGTCGAGGTTCTGGACGGCGGCGTCCTGGCCGACGAGCTCGGTGATCGGCTCCTTCAGCGTCTCGGGCGCGGTCTGCCCCGTCGTGATCAGCAGGGCGTTGTCGGGCACCATGCCGAGCGCCTCGCCCCGCAGGCGGTTGACGACCAGGTCGATCTTCTCGGGCTGGTCGCTGTAGGAGCCGACGTGCACGGTGCCGCCCTCGACGTCGGGGCTGAGGGTCAGGTAGCCCTGCTCGTCGACGGGCAGCCTCTTCATCAGCCTGGACGACGCCGCCACCTCACCGGCCGCGACCCGCTTCCACGCGTCGGGCAGCTCCTGGCCGGGCACGAACAGGCGGTAGGCGGCCGGGTCGACGGCCGCGAGGTTGTAGACCTTGTTCTCGAGCGCCACGTTGGCCAGCGAGATCGTCGTGACGTTGACGACGCCGTCGAGCTCGCGGACCTGCTCGACGAGGTCGGGGTCGAGCGTCGTCTTGCCGGAGACCAGGATGTCGGCCACGCCGATCGGCTCGGTGCGCTTGCCCGGCGCCTCGACGGCGTAGGCCGGGTCGAGCCCCGCCTGCGTCGGGCCGCCGGCCGGCGACGTGGCCGTGCCGCTCGACGACGGCGCGGCGCTCGGCTCGTCGTCGGTCGCCTCGGGTCCGCCCCCGCACGCCGTCACGACGAGGACGGCGGTCACCGCGGCAGCACCCAGCAGCCGTGACCTCAGCGTCCTCACCCCACGAGGGTAGGTGGGCCCGCCAACGGCTGCGCGGGTATCAGGCCAGCACGCGGTGGGCGATCCAGGCGATGTCGTCGGCCGTGTCGGCGGGCGGTGCACTCGGCTGCATGACGTGGCTGAGCACGACCCGGACGACCATGTCGATGGCGGCGTCGAGACGGCGCTCGTCGAGGGTGAGCCCGTAGGGCACCGTGCGCCCGACGATCACCGACTTGGCGACGACGAGCAACGACTCGGCGTGGGTGGTGAGCAGCGGCAGCAGCTCGGTGTCGGCGCCGTGGGTGGCCGAGACGACGGCGTGCAGCAGGTGGTTGTCCTGGGCGTGCTCGAGCACCGTGCGGGAGGCCGCCCGGATCGCCTCGACGATGTCGGCCGGGTGGTCGTCGAACGCCGCCTCGACGACGACGAGGAACCGCTCGAGCTCGCGCAGGATCATCGCCTCGGCGAGGCCGCTCTTGGTGCCCAGCTCGTTGTAGACGGTCTGGCGGCTGACGCCCGCGCGGTCGGCGAGCTTGGCCATGGTCACCTGCGACCAGCCGACGTCACTGGTCATCCGCACGGCGGCGTCGACGATGCGCTCGCGCGTCGTCGTCGCCGTCCCGCTCATGACGACCAGCGTAGGCACGGCACCTCAGCCGGCGTGCCGGAGGCCGCGCGCCTACGCGGTCTCCTTCTCGACGGCGACGAAGTCGACCTTCTCGCGCACCCCGCAGTCGGGGCAGCACCAGTCGTCGGGGATGTCCGTCCAGGCCGTGCCCGCGGCGAAGCCCTCGAGCTCGTTGCCGGCGTCGACCTCGTAGGTGTAGCCGCAGCCCGGACACCGCGCCGCGAGCACCTCACCGGCGAGCTCGGGCGCGGTGTCGACGGCCTCGTGGACGACGGGCTCGGCCGGCGGGGCGTAGCGGGCGAGGTAGCGGGCCCGCTTGCTCGGGTGCACGTTGGCGAGGGTGACGTCGCCGCCGAAGTGGTCGACGACGCGCTGGTCCATGGCCCGGCGGTAGAGCGGCGGGACCAGGGCGAGCACGATCATGCCGGCATAGCCCGTCGGCAGCACCGGGCTCTCCTCGAAGTCGCGCAGGGTCTGGTAGCGCCGGGTGGGGTTGGCGTGGTGGTCGCTGTGGCGCTGCAGGTGGTAGAGCAGCACGTTGGTGGCGATGTTGTTGGAGTTCCACGAGTGCGACGGGTCGACCCGCTCGTAGCGCTGCCGCTCGCCGACGCCGACCTTCTGGCGCAGCATCCCGTAGTGCTCCATGTAGTTGACGACCTCGAGCAGCGAGAAGCCGATCACCGCCTGCAGCACCAGGTAGGGCAGGACGCCGACCCCGAGCCAGGCGACCATCGCGCCGAACAGCACGGCCGACATGAGCCAGGCGTTGAGGACGTCGTTGCCGAGGTGGAACGGGTGGGTCTTCTTGCGGGCGTAGCGCCTCTTCTCCAGGCGCCAGGCGCTCTTCAGCGAGCCCCAGACCGTGCGCGGCCAGAAGGCGTAGAACGTCTCCCCCAGCCGGGACGACGCGGGGTCCTCCGGCGTGGCGACGCGCACGTGGTGGCCGCGGTTGTGCTCGATGTAGAAGTGGCCGTAGAAGCTCTGCGCCAACGCGATCTTCGACAGCCAGCGCTCGTTGGCCTCGCGCTTGTGGCCGAGCTCGTGGGCGGTGTTGATGCCGATGCCGCCGATGCAGCCGATGGTGATCGCCAGCCCGACCTTGTCGAGCGTGGAGAGCTCACCGGGCCCGAACGGTGCTCCCTCGGCGATCACGTAGAGCGCCGCGAGGAAGCCGAGGTACTGCACCGGCAGGAACAGGTAGGTGATCCACCGGTAGTACCGGTCCTTCTCCAGCGCCTCGATGGCGTCGTCGGGCGGGTTGGAGCGGTCGAGCCCGGCCACGAGGTCGATCGCCGGCACGATGCCGAGGATGACGATCGGGCCGATCCAGAACCACACCCCCCACCCGGTGAGCGCCCAGGCGCCGAAGGCGACGAAGGCCAGCGACGGGACGACGAGCCCGATCAGCCACAGGTAGCGCTTGCCGTCGCGCCATGCCTCGCTCGAGCCCTCGGGCACCGTGCTGTTGCGGATCTGGTCGGTCATCGCTGCCTCCTGCGGCCTCGCTGGTTGACAGAACCGTAGGAGATGTACAGCGGTTTGACAAGAGCCCGCTGTTTGTAAAGTGACCGCGTGGTCAGCCGGCCGCCCGCACCAGCGCGGCCAGGTCGGCCAGGTCGCGTGCGCCGTCCACGTCGCCGAGGGCGGCGATGCGCTCGTCGAGGTCGTCGAGGGTGACCCCACGCTCGGCGAACGGCTCGGCGTCCTTGACCAGCTGGGCGAGGTCGGCGGCCGTTGTGGCGAGCGCGAGGTCGGACGACGGCTCGGCCGCGGGGTCGGCGGCCACGAGGTCGACCTGCGCGTCACGGGGCTCGGCCTCGGCCGACCCCGGTCCGGTCGGGCGCCACAGCACCGAGGCGCGCCCGATCGTCGTCCCCGGCTCGACGCCCTCGGCCAGCCGGACCTCGTAGAGCGCCGTGGCCCGGTGGCCGGAGCCCAGCTCGCCGGCGTCGACGCCGAGGTCGGTGAAGTCCTCGTCGGCGATGTCGCGGTTCTCGTAGCCGATCAGCCGGTACGAGGTGACCAGCTCGTCGTCGAAGGCCACCTGTGCCCGCGCCTCGGCCGCGACCGGCACGAGCGTGGTGGTCAGGTCGGTGCCGAAGAGCCGCTCGGCCTCGGCGAAGTCGTCGACGTAGGCGTAGAAGCCGTCGCCGAGGTCGGCGAGCTGCTCCATGAGGTGGTCGTCGTAGTTGCCCATGCCGAAGCCGACGGTCACGAGGCTGATGCCGTTGCGCCCCTCCTCGGCGATGGTGTCGCTGATCGAGCCCGGGCCGGTGTCGCCGACGTTGGCGACGCCGTCGGAGCACAGGACGACGACGTTGACGGCGTCCGGGTCGAAGGCCTGGCGCGCCTGCTCGTAACCGAGCCGCAGACCGCCCTCGAGGTTGGTGCCGCCGCCGGGCGTGAGCTCGTCGACGGCCCCCATGATCGCGTCGCGGTCGCGCACCTCGGTCGGCTCGAGGATGGGCGCCGCCTGGTCCTCGAAGGAGACCACCGAGACCGTGTCGTCGGGCTCGAGCTCGTCGGCCAGCACCGCCAGCGACGACTGCACCAGGCCCAGCCGGTCGCGCGTGTCCATCGACCCCGACCGGTCGACCACGAGGGTCACGTTCACCCGCGGCCGGTCGTCGGGGTCGACCTCGCGGGCGGCGACGCCGACCCGCACGACCTGGGTGCCGTCGTCCAGCGTCGGGGCGAGGCCCGTCTCGGCCCGCACGGCCAGGTCGGTCTCGGTCGGCGCCTCGTCGTCGTAGGCGAACGAGTTGACCCACTCCTCGGGCCGCACGGCCGCCGCCGGAACGGCGTAGCCGTCGCTCAGCAGCGCCCGGGCGACGCCGATCGACCCGGTGTCGACGTCGAGCGCGAACGTCGACAGCGGGTCCTCGGCGGTCGGCACGAACCCGTTGACGCCCGACTCGACGAAGGTGTTGTCCTCGTCGGGCGCGGGCACGTCGGGCGGCGGTGCGTCGGGCAGCCCCTGCTCGGGTGCCGGCATCGACGGCGCGGCGTTCGGCATCGATCCCGCCGCGGAGTCCTGCTGCGACTCCTCGTAGGACTCGTAGTAGTCCCGGGCGCCGGAGTCGCTGCTCTCGCTGCCGGCGTCGTCCGAGCCGCTGCAGGCGGACAGCGCCAGGGTGGTGGCGACGGCCAGCGCCGCCAACGTGGTGGTCGTGCTCGTGGTGGTGCTGCGTCGTGTGGTCATGCGGGCTCGGACGACGCCGTCCGGGCCCGGGTTCCTGGTCGGCCGGTCACGAGTGCGTCACGAACCGGTCACGAGCCGCACGTGACACCAGCGGCGGTCGGGTGGCTGGGTGGGGGCACGTCTCGGAATCGGCCGTTCACCACGCAGGCCCCACAATGGGGCCATGTCCGACCCGGACCCGATGTCCCGCTTCGACCCCGAGGCGCCCGACGCCGACGACCTCGACGAGCGCCACGTCGCGTTCCGCACCCTCAAGCGCGTGCGGGTGCTCCTCGTGCTGGGCACGCTCCTGGTCGGTCTGCTGGTGGCGGCGGGCATCGGGGCGTCCAAGCTGTGGGCCGACCCGCCCGAGCGCGACGCCGTCTCGCGGACCGTCACCTGCTGGAACGGCACCGAGGCGCCGCTCGACGAGTGCACCGAGCCGGAGGGCGGCCGGGGGCTGCAGTGGGTCTTCCCGAGCTTCAGGCTCGACGACAGCCGGTGCGCGGAGATCGAGCGTCCGGCCCGCACCGAGAAGCGGCCGGTCGAGTTCACCTGCGACCGCACCCTCGACCAGCGCCGGGTCGTGCTCGTCTACACCGCGCGCACCAGCCTCGACCAGGGCCTGGCCTTCCTCCGGCGCACCTACGACGCCACCCCCGACGAGGAGGCCGACGGCGAGCGGCTCGTCTTCCGCTCCCCGGTGGTCGACGACGACGGCTTCGTCGAGCTCACCGCGGCCTACGCCGAGCACCCGTTCACCGTGACCGTCCGCGCGCCCACCGAGGAGCTGCGCGACACCGCGCTCGACGAGCTGGTGCGGTTCCGCCCGGCCGACCAGGTCGTCGTCCGGTCGCGCTGATCGAGGTGCGCGGCCGCCTGCGGCCCCACGCTGATCGAGGTGCGAGCGGAGCGAGCCTCGAGATCACCGGCCCTGCGTACCCAGGCCCGTGGCCGAGGGGCCTCGAGGCTCCTCGCCGAGCTCGTCGCACCTCGACGAGCGTGGGATGAGTCGTCAGCCCCGGATGGCGTTGGCGACGGCCTTGGGCACGTCGGGGTGGAAGACCGTCGGGATGATGAAGCTCGGGTTGAGCTCGTCGTCCTTGACGACGAGGGCGATCGCCTCGGCGGCGCGCAACAGCATGTCGACGGTGACCTCGTGCGCGCGGGCGTCGAGCAGGCCACGGAAGACGCCGGGGAAGGCGAGCACGTTGTTGATCTGGTTGGGGTAGTCGGAGCGGCCCGAGGCCACGACGGCGGCGTACTTGCCGGCCTCGCCGGGGTCGACCTCGGGGTCGGGGTTGGCCAGCGCGAACACGACGGCGTCGTCGGCCATGTCCTTGATCCAGAGCGGGTCGAGGATGTTCGGGGCCGAGACGCCGACGAACACGTCGGCGCCGCCGTCGGAGGCCAGGGCGGCGTGGAGGTCGCCGGTGACGTGGCGCGGGTTGGTGGCCCGGGCGAGCTCGACCTGGGCGGGCGAGAGGCCCTCGAGGTCGGGCACGAGGCAGCCGACGCGGTCGTAGACGACGATGTCGGTGACGCCGGCGGCGAGCAGCAACGTGGCGATCGCGGTGCCGGCGGCGCCGGCACCCGCCAGGACGACGCGGGCCTCGGGCAGCTCCTTGCCCACGACGCGCATCGCGTTGGTGAGCGCGGCGAGGACGACGATCGCGGTGCCGTGCTGGTCGTCGTGGAAGACCGGGATGTCGAGGCTCTCGCGCAGACGTGCTTCGATCTCGAAGCACCGGGGTGCGGCGATGTCCTCCAGGTTGATGCCGCCGAAGCCGGGGGCGATCATCTCGACGGCCTTGACGATCTCGTCGGTGTCCTGGGTGGCCAGGCAGATCGGCCAGGCGTCGATGTCGGCGAACCGCTTGAACAGCGCCGCCTTGCCCTCCATCACCGGCAGCGCGGCACCGGGGCCGATGTTGCCGAGACCGAGCACCGCCGAGCCGTCGGTGACGACGGCGACCGAGTTGCCCTTGATGGTGAGGCGCCGGACGTCGTCGGGGTTGTCGTGGATGGCCATGGAGACCCGTCCGACGCCGGGCGTGTAGGCCATCGACAGGTCGTCGCGGTTCTTGAGCGGCACCTTCGAGCTGACCTCGATCTTGCCGCCGATGTGCAGCAGGAACGTGCGGTCGGAGACCTTGTAGACCTCGACGCCCTCGACGGCGTCGACGGCCTGCTCGAGCAGCTTGGCGTGGTCGGCGTCGCCGGCCGAGCAGGTGACGTCGAGCACCAGGCGGGTGTTGGCCGACTCGGCGACGTCGATGGCGGTGACGATGCCGCCGGCCTCGGCGATCGCGGTGGCGACGGCGCCGACGACGCTGTGGTCGGGCGCCGTGTGCAGGCGCATGGTGATCGAGTACGACGACGTGGTGGCGGTCCGGGGCACGACGCTCACCATGTCACCGGTCGGTCGTTACGAGCCAGTAGCGGCGACTTGTGGTCGTAACGGTCGTCACACGCCGAGGTGGTTGAGCAGGTTCTTGGAGAACCGGTTGCCCATCTGGGCGATGACGCCCCGCATCGCCGTCCGGACGGCGCCGCCGGAGAGCCGCGGCAGGGGCAGGTCGACGCAGATCTCCATCGAGGTCTCGAGCAGCACGCCGTCGGCGTGGTCGGCGAGGGCGTACCAGCCGTGCACGCCGGCGCGCTCCTTAGTGCCGGACGGCGGGTCGTGGTCGAACTCGAGGCGCCGGCCGCCGTCGAGCGTCATGCGCTCGGTGAAGGTCGCCTCGAAGCCCTTGCCGAGCACGGTGAGGCCCGACATGTGCCAGATCCAGTGCTCGCCGCCGTCGGTGGTGATCGAGGAGATGAACGGCGTCAACCGGGCGACGAGGTCGGGGTCGGTGAGCACCGCCCAGACGCGCTCCCGCTCGACCGGGACGACGGCCTCCGCCTTCGTGGCGGAGGAGAAGGTGGCCAAGGATCAGGCCTCGGCCGCGAGGGCCTTCTCGATGTCCTTGCTCAGCTTCTCGGGCTTGGTGGTCGAGCCGTAGCGGTCGATCACCTGGCCGTCGCGACCGAGCAGGTACTTGGTGAAGTTCCACTTGATCTTGCCACCGAGCAGGCCCTTCTTCTCGCTGCGCAGCCACTGGTAGAGGGGGTGGGCGTTGTCGCCGTTGACCTCGATCTTGCTCATCATCGGGAACGTCACGCCGTAGTTCTTCTGGCAGAAGGCGCCGATCTCGGCCTCGTCGCCGGGCTCCTGGTGCCCGAACTGGTCGCACGGGAAGCCGAGGATGACGAAACCCTGGTCGCCGTAGGTCTCCCACAGCTTCTGGAGGCCCTCGTACTGCGGGGTGAACCCGCACTGCGACGCGGTGTTGACGACCAGCACCACCTGGCCGGCGTAGTCGGCCAGGTCGACGGGCTGACCGTCGAGCGTGGTGGCGCTGAAGTCCTGGAGGGAGGTCATGGGGCAGAGTCTGGCAGGCAGGCCCTCACCTGTGCGGGTTGTTCCCACCCGACCGGGTTCGAGAAGTCGCCGAGGGCCACCCGCACCTGCTGCTCGCCCACGTCGAGGACGACGGCGTCGGACTCGACGCCGGCGACCTCGCCGACCACGAGGTAGGTCGTCGCGTCGAGCTGCTCGAGACGGCCGCCGGGGCGCGCGCGCCGGACGTCCTCGAGGGCGACGAGCCGCAGCCCGCCGGCGGGACGGCGGCGCCAGATCAGCGCCAGCGCGAGGAGGAGGAACACGTCGGCGACGACCGTGAGCACGACCAGCACGCCGGACCCCGACTCGCCGACCACCTCGTAGCGCTCGGGCCGGCCCGGCACGACCCGCACGCGGATCGTCTCGTCGTCCACGGCCCGCTCGAACCCGGGGCCGTCGACGGCGGCGGTCCACGTGCGCTGCTCGGGGTCGACGTCGCGGTCGTAGCGGAACTCGACGAGACCGCCGCCGCTGTCGCGCGTGGCGGTCACGGTGGCGGTGACCTCGACGCCGTCGGCCTCGATCGAGCGGCCGACCCACCAGCCGTGCGCGAACGGCAGGTTCACCACCACGACCAGCAGGACGACGAGCGCGAGCGCCCGGCGCCGGGTGCGGGCGGCGCGCCCGGGCGTCACGGCCGCCACGGTTGCCACCCGAGCCCCATCGCCACCTCGCCCAACGGACGACGGGCCCGCTCGCGGTGCTCGCGCTCGCGGTCGCGCTCGGGCACCTCGGCGGGGTCGCCGCGGACCCCGACGGCGATGCCGGCCATCAGCCGCACGTGCGCGGGCACGCCCAGGGCGACGGCGGCGGCGTCCTTGTCGAAGCCGCCGAACTGGTGGGCGTGCAGGCCCATCGCGACGGCCTGGAGCGTGACGTGGGCGGCGGCCTGGCCGAGGTCGTAGCGGGCGGTGTCGGCGTCCTTGACGTCGACGACCTCGCACCCGGCGACGAGCACGAGCGAGGCCCGCGGCACCCATCCGGAGTTGCCGCGGCTCAGGTGCGGCACGAACGCGGTGTGGGCGGCGCTGCCGCGCGGCGCGACGACGAAGCGCCACGGCTGGCTGTTGCCGGCACTCGGCGCCCAGACGGCTGCCGTCAGCAGCGTCTCGACGTCGGCGTCGCCGATGACGTGCCGGGCGTCGAACACGCTGGGGCTCCAGCGTGACCGCATCGGCTCGGCAAGGCGCTCGGCGTCGGGCATCGGGGCATGGCTCACGCGCCCATCCTGCCCGTCCGTGCGCTCAGACCGGCCAGGCCGAGCCGGTCGCCTCGGCGACGTGGTCGAGGAAGGCGCGGCGGGCGGCCGGGTCGGTGCGCCGCTGCACGGGGTAGGTGGTCGGCCGGGGCGCCCGGTCGTGCCAGAAGTGGTGGGTGCCACGCGAGTCGGGCCGCGTCGCCACCAGCCACACGGCGGTGTCGGCGCCCGAGGCGGCGTCGCGGAACAGCGGGCCCATCACCTTGTCGAAGCCGGGCAGGCTGTCGGTGACGCCGGGCGTGGACGCCCAGCCCGGGTGGCAGCTCTCGACCCGCACGTCGCCGCCGCGCAGGCGATCGTTCCAGGCGTCGGCCAGCTCGACCTGCATGCGCTTGGTGCGGGCGTAGCCCCGCACGCCGTCGTAGGTGCCGTCGCGGTACTCGATCTCGTCGGGCGTGGTGCGCAGCCCGGCGGAGTACATGCCGCCCGACGACATGAAGACCACCGACCCGCCCCCGAGCAGGGGCAGGAGGCGCTCGGTCATCAGCTGCGGCCCGAGCACGTGGACGGCGAGCGCGAGCTCGTGGCCCTGGGCCGACTCGGTGCGCTCCCGCACCATCACCCCGGCGTTGTGCACGAGACCGTGCAGCGCGTCGACGCGGCCGGCGAGGTCGTCGCACCAGGCGCGCACGGCGTCGAGGTCGCCGACGTCACAGACCTCCCCGACGAGGTCGGCCGTCGGCTGCCGGCGGCGGACGTCGGCGACGGTCGCGGCCACCTTGTCGGGGTTGCGGCCGAGCACGTGCACGGTGGCGCCGAGCCGGGCGAACGAGACGACCATCGCCGTCCCGATGCCGGACGTCGCGCCCGTGACCACCACCCGGCGTCCGGACAGCGAGCCCGGGGCCGGGTCGGCCGGCCACCAGCGGCGCCGGACCGCGGGACCGATGCGGGTGTAGCCGAGCACGAGCGAGCGGTCGAGCAGGGTGTCGAGGGCGGCCGTGAGACGAGTAGACACGATGACAACGGTAGGGAGGAGCTGGACCCGAGAAGGCTCCGAAGGGGTGAAACCGCCCCCCGCTCTCCCCCCACGGTCGAGCGGGGGACGGCCGGACAGACGTTATCCGAGACACCGCGTCGCCACGAGGGGGGCAACCGCAAGGTTGCCGCAAGACCGCGACACGCGGGCGGCAACCACCGCGCACGGCCCCGCGAGCTCGTCCAGGGCGCCCACCACACCCCTCCGGGTTTCGCTCGGCCCCACCGGGGCAGGAACACACGGACCAGACACCGCACCGATCGAAGGACCCGACATGGACATCGACGCACTCAAGCAGGCAGCGATCGATGCCTACATGCGCACCGAGGGCTACTCGGTCAAGGACGACCACTACTTCGACTACGGGCTCGGGTTCAGCGCCTACGTGGGCCGAGACGGTCATGGCACCGCGACCTATCCCTCGATGTCTCCCTACGCACCGCCCACGACCACCGACCTCGACTACTCCGGTCACTTCTCGACCATCCGGTCGAACATCGACTCGGCCCTGGAGGAGTGGCAGGACGACAAGATGCCGACGGCGGCGCAGTGCGACGCCAAGGCCGTCGAGGCCACGGCCGCCGTGACGGCCCTCAACGTCGGCAACTCCACCGCTCTCGGGGGCGCGCTCGGCGGCTACCTCAAGACCGTCTCCGACAACGCCCCCCTCTTCCGGGGCGAGACCGCCGACGCCTTCAACAACAGCTTCGTCAACCAGCTGCCCGCCGTGATCAGCAACCACGGCTGCCTGGCCTCGCTGGTCGTCGAGGCCTGGGGTGCGTCGAAGGAGATCTGGACCAAGGCCCGCGAGGACCGCGACACCCACGTCGAGACGTGCACGACGGCGTTCAAGAACTACGCCGAGAGCGGCGGGCCCAACGAGGTGAAGTTCGTGCTGGCCCTCACCGGTGCGGCCATCGCCGGCGCCTCGGCGATCGCCACCGGAGGCATCGCGCTCCCGTTCACGCTGGCCACCGTCGGTGTCACCAGCCTCTCGGCGATCAACGACTACGCCGCCGAGCTCGAGGTCGAGCGCAACGGCGCCAACTTCGAGGAGCTGATGGACGCCTTCGTCGAGGGCCTCGGCGACATCGACGAGGGCATCACCAAGCAGGAGCAGCTCATCGCCGACGGCCTCGAGAACGCCTGGACCACCTTCGAGGCCAACCGCCCGCTCTTCGACCTCACCCCCCGGGCCACCGACGACGGCGACGGCAACTGGAACGACGAGACGAGCATCTTCGACGTGCAGGACGCCGCCGGCATCAGCTTCGTCGTCCCCGCCCAGGAGGTCGTCGACTCCCTCTCCAGCGGCATGGTCAACCTCGCCCACGGCATCGGCGACGCCGCCCCGAAGGTCGTCGCCGGCGACGACACCGCGAACGTGCTCAGCGACCGCACCGTGGGCCTGCAGTACAGCGGCATCGCGATCTACATGTACATCCTCAGCGACAACAACGCCTCGTCGTTGCGCAACCTGCAGTGGGACGTGCGCGAGGGCAACGCCATGTACCAGGCCGTCATCCGTGACTTCCAGGACAACGACACCGCGAGCCAGACGCACATGGACACCATTCGCGAGCGCCTGTCGGTCGGCAGCGGCGAGGACCCCTGGGCCTGAGCGCGTCGGGGGCCGGGACGACGACAGGCCCCGGACCGTGGTCCGGAGCCTGTCGTGGATCTGTGCGCGAGGGGGGATTTGAACCCCCACGCCCTTTCGGACACTGGCACCTGAAGCCAGCGCGTCTGCCGTTCCGCCACTCGCGCAAGTAGCCCGGGAAGATTAGCGCAGCGACGCGACGTCGCCCAAAACGAGATCCCCCGTGCGCGGGGTTGCGAGGTTGCCGCACGTCGTCTCGCTACGATCGCAGGAGCTTCCGGTCACCGACCGGCGGTTGTCGCGCCCGGACGGGGTGCGCCGAGGCGCAGGCGGAGGAGGTGGACGATGGGCGGGTTGCAGCGCTTCGAGCGTCGCCTCGAGTCGGCCATCTCGGGCATCTTCGCCAAGACGTTCCGCAGTGCGGTCCAGCCGGTGGAGATCGCGGCCGCGCTCGAGCGCGAGCTCGACAACAACTCCCAGATCCTCTCGCGCGACCGGCGCCTGGTGCCGAACGACTTCCACGTCGAGCTGTCGCAGACCGACCTCGGCCGGCTGGCGCCCTACGACTCCACGCTGGCGCGCGAGCTCTCCGACCAGCTGCAGCAGCACGCCCAGAAGCAGAGCTACGTGTTCCCCGGCCCCATCCGCATCGGCTTCGAGGCCGCCGACGACCTCTCGACGGGCCGGTTCCGCATCCGCAGCGAGGCCCAGGCCAAGGTCGTCGGCACCGCCACCCACACCCAGGTGCGCCGGGCCCTCGCCGTCATCGAGGTCAACGGCTCGCAGCACCCGCTGGTGCCGCCGGGCATGGTGGTCGGTCGCGGCACCGACGCCGACCTGCGCATCAACGACCCCGGCATCAGCCGGCGCCACCTCGAGTTCATGGTCACCGCCGGCCGCGACGGCCAGGACCCCGTCATCGAGGTGCACGACCTCGGCTCCACCAACGGCATCCTCGTCGACGGGCGCAAGGTGCCGCGGGCCACGCTCCACGAGGGCTCGCAGGTCAAGGTGGGCACCACGACCATGACGGTGCGCGTGCTGCGCGACGACCACGGCCAGCTCGGGGAGGCCCACGGTGTCTGAGCTGACCTACTTCCTGATCCGCGTCGCCTACCTGGCGATCCTGTGGATCTTCGTGCTCGCGGCCTTCTCGGTCATCCGCTCCGACATGTTCGGCGCCCGGGTGCCCGAGGGCCAGCGCAACCCGAAGGGTGCCGCCGCGCCCAAGCCGCCGAAGCAGAAGAAGGCGGGTCGACGCGGCACGCCCACCCACGTCGCGGTCACCCAGGGCAGCAACTCCGGCATCACCGCGAGCCTCGACCGCGGCCCGATCCTCATCGGCCGCGGCAGCGACGCCGCCATCCGCCTCGACGACGACTACGTCTCCACCCGGCACGCCCGCATCGCCTCGTCGGGCGACGCGTGGTTCGTCGAGGACCTCGGCTCCACCAACGGCACCTACATCGGCAGCGTGCGCATCACCCAGCCCACGACGATCACCCTGGGCACCCAGGTGCGCATCGGCAAGACGATCCTGGAGCTGCGCAAGTGACCTCCCCGAACGGACCTCACGACGACGCCGTGCCCGATCCGTCCGACGGGCGGGCCCGCTCCGACGACACCGTGCCCCACATCCCGGTCACGCACCCGGCGGGGGCCGCCGAGACCGGTGAGCCCGTCGACGTGGTCACCGAGGGCGAGGAGCCGCTGCGCCTGCACTACTCGGCCATCTCCGACGTCGGTCGCGTCCGCAAGGACAACCAGGACTCCGGCTACGCCGGCCCGTGGCTGCTCACCGTGTGCGACGGCGTCGGCGGTGCCGCCCGGGGCGACATCGCGTCGTCGACGGCGGTCTCGGCCCTGCGGGCCCTCGACGCCGCGCCGGCCGGTCCGGTCGGCCCGCCCACCACGGCCGGCGGTACCCGCGTCGGCACACCGCCCGTGCTCGACCGGGTCAGCGACGCGCTGCACGCCGCCCACGAGCAGATCGGTCGACTCGTCGACGACGACCCGACCATCAACGGCACCAGCACCACCGCGACCGTCGCGCTCTTCGACGGGCGCCGCATCGGCATCGGTCACGTCGGCGACAGCCGTGCCTACCTGTTCCGCGACGGCGAGATCAGCCAGCTCACCACCGACCACACCTTCGTCCAGAGCCTCATCGACGAGGGCCGCATCACCGAGGAGGAGGCGCGGGTCCACCCGCACCGCAACCTCATCCTCAAGGCACTCGACGGCGTCCACGAGGCCGAGCCCGACCTGTTCGTGCTCGAGCTCGTCGCCGGCGACCGGCTCTTCCTGTGCAGCGACGGCGCCTGCGGCGTCCTCGACGACGGGCGCCTCGCCGACGTGCTGTCCATGGGCACGCCCGACTTCGCCGCCGTCGAGCTGGTGCGGGCCAGCCTCGAGGCCGGCAGCTCCGACAACGTCACGTGCATCGTGGCCGACGTCGTCACCGACGCGACCGCCACCGCCGACCCGACCTACGCCGAGCTCGAGCCGATGCTCGTCGGGGCCGCGGCCGAGCTCAAGCGCAAGCTGCCCCGCGGCCTGTTCCGCGGGCACCGCTCGGGCGACACCGGCGAGCTCGAGCCCGTCGACGCCGAGATCCCCGACGACCTGCCGCCCTGGACCGTGCAGTCCGACCCGCTCCACCCGGTCGACCCCGAGGCCGCGCGCTACGCGCCGCGGCCCCGTCCGCGGTTCACCTGGGTGCGTCGCATCATGGTGCTGGTCATCGTGCTCGGCCTGGCGTGGATCGGCGTCGCCGCCGCCTGGTCCTACGTGCAGCGCCAGTACTACATCGGAGAGCGCGACGGCGTCGTGGTGATCAACCACGGTGTCGACGCCTCCCTGCCGGGTCTGACCCTGTCCGAGGTCGTCGTCGAGACCACGCTGCGCGTCGACGACCTCGAGGAGTTCGACGCCGACATGGTGCGCGACGGCATCCCCGTCGACGACCTCGCCGACGCCCGCGACCAGGTCGAGCAGCTCGCCGCGAAGCGCACCGGCACCGGCAGCGAGACCAGCGACTCGACCGGGAACTAGTCGAGCATGGTCACCGCTCCGGGCACCTCTGCCCTCATGGTCTTCGTCCACCGGCGCCGCCGGGGGGCGGAGCTGTTCCTGCTCGTCCTCGCGCTCGCCGTCGGCGTCGGCGGCTACGCCGCGGTCGGTCTCGGCGTGCAGGGTGAGGTGCCGCCCGACATCGTCGGCTACGGCGGCTGGCTGGCCGCGCTCATGGTGGCCGCCCACGTCGCCGTCCGGCTCGTCGCGCCCTACGCCGACCCCGTGCTGCTGCCCGTCGTCGCGGCGCTCAACGGTCTCGGTCTCGCCGTGATCCACCGCCTCGACCTCACCGAGGGCACCGACTTCGCGACCCAGCAGCTGACCTGGATGACGCTCGGCGTCGTGCTGTTCATCGGCACGCTCGTCGTCCTGCGCGACCACCGCGTGCTCGCCCGGTTCACCTACACCCTCGGCCTCGCCGCGATCGTCCTGCTCCTGCTGCCGATGGCACCGGTGATCGGGCGCACGATCAACGGCGCGCGCATCTGGATCAACGTCGGCCCGTTCAGCTTCCAGCCCGGCGAGGTCGCGAAGGTGATGCTCGTCGTCGCCTTCTCCGGCTACCTGGTGCTGCACCGCGACGCGCTGGCGCTCGCCGGACGCCGGTTCCTGTTCGTCGACCTGCCCCGCGGGCGCGACCTCGGCCCGATCCTGGCGATGTGGGCCATCAGCTTCGGCATCCTGGTCTTCCAGCGCGACCTCGGCTCGAGCCTGCTGTTCTTCGGCCTCTTCCTCATCCTGCTCTACGTCGCCACCGAGCGTCCCGGCTGGATCGTCGTCGGTGCCGCGATGTTCTTCGCCGGCGCGTTCGCGGCCTACCACTTCTTCGGCCACGTGCGCACCCGCGTCGACACGTGGCTGCACCCGTTCGAGTACTACCGCGGCCCGCTCGGTCAGAACAGCGACCAGCTCGTCGAGGGCCTGTTCGGCATGGCGTGGGGCGGACTCATCGGGCGCGGGTTCGGCAACGGCGACCCCGGTCGCGTGCCCTACGCCGAGTCGGACTTCATCATGGCCGCCATCGGCGAGGAGCTCGGCCTGACCGGCGTGCTCGCCGTGCTGCTGATGTACGGCGTGGTGGTCGAGCGGGCGCTGCGCACGGCGATCATCTCGCGCGACAACTTCGGCAAGCTGATGGCCACCGGCCTCGGCTGCATCTTCGCGCTCCAGCTGTTCGTCGTCATCGGCGGCGTCACGCGACTCATCCCGCTCACGGGCCTGACGACGTCGTTCCTGTCCTACGGCGGGTCGTCGCTCGTGGCCAGCTGGGTGATCATCGCCCTGCTGCTGCGCATCTCCGACCAGGCCCGTCGTCCGGCCCCCGACCTGACCCCGCCCGACGAGCGGGCCCAGGCCGAGGAGTCGACGCAGGTGATCAAGCTGGAGAAGGTGCGATGAACAAGCCGATCCGCACCATCTCGGTGTTCTGCATGCTGCTGTTCCTGGCGCTGATGCTCAACGCGACCTGGTACCAGTTCGTGAAGGCCGACGCCTACAACGACCGGGCCGAGAACCGGCGCGTCAAGGAGGCCGCCTACTCGAGCGAGCGCGGCGCCATCCTGGTCGGTCGCGACCCGATCGCCGAGAGCAAGCCGGTCGACGACAAGTACAACTTCCTGCGCACCTACACCTCGCCGCTGCTCTACGCGCCGGTCACCGGCTACTTCTCCTTCGGTGCCAGCACCGGCATCGAGTCGTCGCAGAACGACGTGCTCTCCGGCGACGACCCGCGCCTGTTCATCGGCAGCTTCATCGACCTGATCACCAACAAGACCCCCCGGGGCGGCAACGTCGAGCTCACGTTGGACCCCGACGCCCAGCGCGCCGCCTTCGACGGCCTGCGCGCCCTCGGCGACGAGGTCGAGGGCTCCGTCGTGGCGATCGAGCCGTCCACCGGCAAGATCCTCGCGATGGTCTCGCTGCCGACCTTCGACCCCAACAACCTGGCCACGCACGACGACCAGCTGCGCGACGAGACCTACCAGCGCCTCGACAGCGACCCGCGCGAGCCGCTGCTCAACCGGGCCATCCAGAAGCGGCTCTTCCCGGGCTCGACGTTCAAGGTGGTCACCGCCGCGGCCGCGCTCGAGTCGGGCAAGTACTCCGGGCCCGACGCCCGCGTGCCGGGCGGTGACTCGTTCCCCCTGCCGCAGAGCAGCCGCTCGGTCACCAACGAGGGCCGCTACTGCCCCGACGACACCACGCTGCGCCAGGCCATGGAGCAGTCGTGCAACACCACCTTCGCCCAGCTCGCCATCGAGGTCGGCTCGGAGGAGATGCTGCGTCAGGCCGAGCGGTTCGGCTTCAACTCCGACTACCTCGACGACCTCGACGGCCAGGCCCGCTCGGTCTATCCGACCGAGACCGACCAGGCCCAGCTCGCCCTCACGGGCTTCGGCCAGTACGAGGTGCAGGCCACCCCGCTGCAGATGGCGATGGTCGCCGCCGGCCTGGCCAACAAGGGCGTCGTGATGCGGCCCTACCTCGTCGACGAGGTGCAGCAGGCCGACTACGACGCCCAGACCACCGACCCCGAGGAGCTCTCGCGCGCGGTCTCGGAGGAGACCGCCGACGCGCTCACCGAGGTGCTGGTCTCCACCGTCGACGAGGGCACCGCCTCGCCGGCCCAGATCGACGGCGTCGCCGTCGCCGGCAAGACCGGCACCGCCCAGCGCGGGGTCGAGGGCGAGCCACCCTACGGCTGGTTCATCTCCTACGCCCCCGCCCGCGACGCCGACGTGGCGGTGGCGGTCATGATCGAGGAGGCCCCCGGCCAGGAGATCGCCGGCGGCCGCCTCGGCGGTCCCATCGCCAAGGCCGTGATGGAGGCGGTCCTGCAGTGATCGCCGCCGTCCAGCCCACCACCCCGACCGAGAGGAGCACGCGATGACCGAGACCTTCGCCGACGGCGCCGGCCGCTACCGCCTCGACTCCCGCATCGCCACCGGCGGCATGGGCGAGGTGTGGCGGGCGACCGACACCAGCCTGGGCCGCGAGGTCGCGGTCAAGCTGCTCAAGGCCGAGTACGCCGACGACGCGACGTTCCGTCAGCGCTTCGAGACCGAGGCCCGCCACGCCGCCGCCCTGCACCACCCCGGCATCGCGGCCGTCTACGACGTCGGCGAGAAGCCGTCGGCCGACGGCTCCAACCACCCGGTGCCCTTCTTGGTGATGGAGCTCGTCGACGGCAAGCCGCTCTCCGAGCTGATCGCCACCGAGGCGCAGGGCCGCGACCTCGACCCCGAGGCCGTCGCCGACCTGCTCGCCCAGGTGGGCGACGCGCTCGGTGCGGCCCACCGCGCCGGCATCGTGCACCGCGACGTCAAGCCCGCCAACCTCATGGTCACCCCCGCCGGCCGCGTCAAGGTCACCGACTTCGGCATCGCCCGCGCGGCCGACGGCGTCGGCATCACCCGCACCGGCGCGGTGATGGGCACGCCCCAGTACCTCTCGCCCGAGCAGGCCGAGGGCCGCCCGGCCACCGCCGCCTCCGACGTCTACGCCCTCGGCGTGGTCGGCTACGAGTGCCTGACCGGACGCCGTCCCTTCGACGCCGAGTCGCCCGTCGCCACGGCGCTGGCCCACATCCGCGAGCCCGTCCCGACGCTGCCCGACCGCATCCCCGCGGCGCTCGCGGCCGTCGTCACCCGCTCGCTCGCCAAGGAGCCGAGCGCTCGCTACCCCGACGGCGCCGCGTTCGCCGCGGCACTGCGCGACCCGTCCACGCAGGCCACCGCCGTCGCCGCCGCGCCGGTCCCCGTGCCGCCGGTCGACGAGTCGCGCACGCAGGTGCTCGGCGCCGTGCCGCTCGACCCCGACCCCACGCCGGCCACGGCGCCCGTCGCTCCCCCGGTCGAGCCGGTCGGCCAGACCCCGGCCCGGCGGAACCCGTGGCCCGTCGTCCTGGCGGTCGTGCTGCTCGTCGCCCTTGCCGTCGTGATCGCGCTGCTGCTCACCGGGGGCGACGACGACGAGCCCGAGGAGCCCGCCCCGTCGAGCCAGACGTCGTCGGCGCCGTCCACCGAGCCGACCTCGGAGCCGACGAGCGACGAGCCCGAGCGGGTGCAGGTCAACCCGGCCGACTACCTCGACCGCAACATCGACGACGTCGCCGCCGACCTGGAGGCCCTCGACCTGCAGGTGCAGCGCGACGGCGTGGCCAACGACGACCCCAGTCGCGACGGCCAGGTCACCTCGCTGAACCCGACCGGCTCGGTCGCGGTCGGCACGACGATCGACGTCAGCTACTACGAGGACGCCCCGGAGGAGACCGAGGAGCCCCCCACCTCCGAGCCGACGACCGAGCCGACGTCCGACGAGCCGACCTCCGAGCCCCCGACGTCCGAGCCCACCGAGACGACGCCGCCCCCCACCGAACCCACCGAGGGAGAGCCGACCCAGTGAACGACGACGAGCGCTCGACGGTCGGCGGCCGCTACGAGCTGGGCGAGCTGCTCGGCCGCGGCGGCATGGCCGAGGTGCGCAAGGGCACCGACTCGCGGCTCGGTCGCATCGTGGCGGTCAAGCGGCTGCGCACCGACCTCGCCAGCGACGCCACCTTCCAGGCCCGCTTCCGCCGCGAGGCGCAGTCGTCGGCCTCGCTCAACCACCCCTCGATCGTCGCCGTCTACGACACCGGCGAGGAGCCGGCCACCGACGGCAGCGGCGTCGACCAGCCCTACATCGTCATGGAGTACGTCGCCGGCCGCACGCTGCGCGACATCCTGCGCGAGGGCCGCAAGATCCTGCCCGAGCGCGCCCTCGAGATCACCAGCGGCGTGCTCTCGGCCCTCGACTACAGCCACCGCGCCGGGATCATCCACCGCGACATCAAGCCGGGCAACGTGATGCTCACCCCGAGCGGCGACGTCAAGGTCATGGACTTCGGCATCGCCCGCGCGATGAGCGACGCCCAGAGCTCGATGACGCAGACGGCGGCCGTGGTCGGCACCGCGCAGTACCTCTCGCCCGAGCAGGCCCGCGGCGAGTCCGTCGACTCCCGCTCCGACGTCTACTCGGCCGGCTGCCTGCTCTACGAGCTGCTCACCGGCCGGCCGCCCTTCGTCGGCGACAGCCCGGTCGCCGTCGCCTACCAGCACGTGCGCGAGCAGCCCAAGCCGCCGTCCGACCACGACACCGACCTGCCGCGGGCCGTCGACGCGATCGTGATGAAGTCGCTCGCGAAGCGCGTGGAGGACCGCTACCAGTCCGCCGGCGCCATGCGCACCGACATCGAGCGCTACCTCGCCGGCCGGCCGGTGGAGGCCGCCGTCCCCGCGGCCCCGCCCGAGCCCGAGCCGACGCCCGTCCGGCCGGCCCCGGTGCCGGTCGCCGCACCCGCCACCACCGCGCCCAAGCGCCCCGAGCCGGCCCGGCTGCCGGCGTCCGACCCCGCACCCCGCACCGGCCTGTGGGTCGTGCTCGGCCTGCTCGTCATCGCGCTGCTCGTCGCCGGGTGGTTCCTGGTGCAGGACTCCCTCTTCCCACCCGCCCCGGAGCGCGAGCAGGTGCCCCAGGTCGTCGGGCTCACCGAGGACCAGGCCCGGGCCGCCATCGGCGAGGCCGGCCTCACCGTCGGCGAGCCGGTGCAGACCGAGAACAGTGACACCGTGCCCACCGGCCAGGTGATCCGGCAGTCGCCGGCGGCCGAGGACTACGTGGCGCCCGACACCGAGGTCACCTTCGTGGTCTCGCTCGGCGAGGCCCAGCTCACCGTGCCCGACGTGACCCGCAAGCCGCTCAACGAGGCCATCGACGAGCTGCGGGCGGCCGGCTTCACGAAGTTCGAGCGCCGGAGCGAGGCCAGCGACCTCCCCGCCCGCGAGGTGCTCGCGCAGAACCCCGAGGCCGGCGCCGCGGTCGACCGCGACACCGCCATCACCCTCACCTTCTCCGAGGGCCCCGTGCAGGTGCCCGACGTCGTCGGCCGCACGGAGCAGCAGGCGCGCCGGCTGATCGAGGACGCCGGGTTCGTGCCCGACGTCCGCGTCGACCCCGACTCGACCGAGAAGAGCGGCACCGTCGTCGACCAGGTGCCCGAGGCCGGCCAGGAGCTCGACCAGGGCAGCACCGTGGTCATCTTCGTCTCGCGCTACGTGCCGCCGCCCACGACGCCGCCGGCGCCGACCACCACGGCCCCGCCCACGACGCCGCCGGCGACCACCGACCCCGCGGTGCCGCTGCCGACCGACCCGATCACCCCGCCGCCGGCCGGCCGGACCGACGACGAGGACGACTGACGACTCAGCTCGTCGTGCGCGGGGTGGCGGCGTCGATGTCGAGCAGGCCGTCGTAGCCGGCGGCCTGCACGTCGGCCTCCTCGGTGAGGTCGAAGCCGACCCCGATGTCGGGGTTGTCGGCGTCGGCGCGGAAGCCGGTGATGCGCTCGTTGTCGTCGATGGCCTCGACCATGTCGGTGGCGTCGCCCACGGCCTCGATCGTGTAGGGCTGCGGGAAGGGGACTCCCCCGAGCAGCACGGCGCTGCCCGAGCACTTGATGCCCGTGGTGGTGACGACGCGTTGACCCTGGATCGTCACGGCCCGGGCGCCACCGGCCCACAGGGCGTTGACGAGGTTCTGGATGTCCTCCTGGTGGACGACGAGCAGGTTCTGCACCTGCTCGCTCGCGCCCTCGGCGATCTTGTCCTCGATCTTGTCGGTGGGCGCGTCGGACATCACGATGCGCAGGCCCGGTCCGCTGACCGGGTCGAGGCCGGCGGCGCCGCGGAGCCGCTCGGCCTTGCGCTCGACGCGGCGCACCTGGTCGTCGTCGACCTGCTTCGACAGGGTCTCGACCTCGGCCTCGAGGGCCTGCGCCTGGGCCTCGAGGCGCTCGTAGGTCCGCGACTCGGCCTCGGTGAGGTCGGTGAGGCTGGTGTAGCGCCCCGGCCGGAGGTCGGTGCCCTCGCTGTTGGTGCCGCTGACCGCGAACAGCGCCCCCGACATCAGGACGACGACCGGCGTGCCGACGCGCCAACCGAGGTGGGCGCGGCGGGTCTGCGCGCCACCGTGCCGGTGCGGGAGCCGCGCGGCGACGTCGCGGGCCACCGGCACGCGGGCGAGCGCACGCCGCCAGCCGCGGGTGTCGTCGGCGCCGTCCGCGGCCCCGGGGTCGGGGGCATTTCGGTCGGGGGACGTCACGCCCACTAAGGTAGCCCGGACCCGTCGACGGAGAAGGATTGCTACCCGTGGCCAAGCTCAAGGCGAAGCAGCAGACGTTCAACCCCGACCGGGGGCCCGTCTTCAGCGTGCGCTTCGGCATCTCCCTCCTCCTCATCGCGGTGGGCATCGCGTGGATCGTCTTCTACTACGTGGGGGTCCGCGCGCCCGACCCGACGACCGAGGTGCCCGACCCGTCGATGACCGGCCCGGGCTTCATGCGCGACCTCGCGGGCTGGAACTATCTCATCGGGTTCGGCATCTTCTTCCTGGGCCTCATCGTCTCGGCCCACCCGTCCACGCCCCTGGGTCGCGGTCGCGGCGTCGTCGTCGGCATGCTCGGCTGCTTCCTGATCGGCCTGGCCTGGATCTGCGTGTTCTACGCGATCGCCCAGGACACCTCGAGCGTGCCGGTCTTCAACGACCTCGACCAGAAGAACCTCATCGTCGGCATCGCGTTCATGGCCGTCGGGTTCTCCTTCGCCACCCGCTGGGAGTAGGCCTCGGCCTCACCGTCCTCCTGGAGCCGGCCCCCGCGGCCGCGGGGGCCGGCTCCGGTGCGTGGTGCCGCGCCGTCGTCCACAGGCGTGCCGCGGGGGCACGCGCCGGTTGTCCACAGGGTTGTGCACACCTGTGGAGCGAATGACACGCGTGTAAGTCGTGCACAGGTTCGTCCGCAGCTGTGGAGAATGACAGCCGTGTAGTTCTCCACCGGTTGCTCCACAGCTGTGGACGACGCGCGACGACCGGCCCGACCACCCGGACGTGCGGTGGTCGAGCCGGTCGGGATCGATCAGGCCAGGGCCGCGGAGCGCAGGACGACGGCCAGGGCCAGCAGCGCCGTGACGCCGAACAGCGCCGACCACTGGACGACGGGTCGCCGCACCCCGCGCGGGGCGTAGACGATGATCGCGGTCACCAGCGCCCCGACGGCGAGGCCGCCGAGGTGGGCCTGCCACGAGATGTTGGGGACGGCGAAGGTGATCACCAGGTTGACGACCAGCAGTCCCGCGATGCTGCGCAGGTCGCCGCCGACCTTCTGGATCAGCACGCCGAGCGCGCCGAACAGCCCGTAGATCGCGCCGGAGGCGCCGAGGGAGTAGCCGTCGACCGACGACAGCCAGTAGGCGGCCACCGAACCACCGAGGGCGGCCAGCAGGTAGACCGCGAGGAAGCGGGCGCGGCCGAGGGCGGCCTCGACCTGCGGGCCGAGGAAGAACAGCGCGAGCATGTTGGCGCCGATGTGCCACAGCTCCACGTGGGTGAACGCGCTGGTGACCAGCTGCCACACCGCGCCGTCGGCGACACCGGGCACCCACTCGCCCCGGCTGCCGGTCTGGGCGCACAGGGCGGCGGAGTCGGCCGCGGGGAAGTAGCTCTCGGGGTCGGCGGTCGACTCGCACAGCCCGACGGGCAGCAGCGAGATCCGGTAGACCAGGCGGCTCGCGTGCCACCCGGTGGCCACCACCGCCAGCCACACCGCGACGTTGATGCCGACGAGCACGGCGGAGGTGAGCTGGGGCCGGGCCGATCGGCGTCCGCCGTAGGGGCCGACGCCCTGGCGGGTGCTGCGCGCACCCTCCTTGATGCACGACGGGCACTGGAAGCCGACGGCGGCATCACGCATGCACTCGGTGCAGATGGGCCGCTCGCAGCGCTGGCAGCGGATGTTGGCCTCTCGCCCGGCGTGCCGGTAGCAGACCGGGACGCCGGGCGCGGGCTCGGACATGCTGGGTCAGGCCTTGTCGCCGACGATCTCGACGGTCTCGATGACGACCGGCTCGACCGGGCGGTCCATCGCGCCGGTGGGCACGGCGGCGATCTTGTCGACGACGTCGCGCGAGGCCTGGTCGGCCACCTCGCCGAAGATCGTGTGCTTGCGGTTGAGCCACGGCGTCGCGCCGACGGTGACGAAGAACTGCGAGCCGTTGGTGCCCGGGCCGGCGTTGGCCATGGCGAGCAGATAGGGCTTGTCGAAGACGAGCTCGGGGTGGATCTCGTCCTTGAACTGGTAGCCGGGGCCACCGGTGCCGGTGCCGAGCGGGCACCCGCCCTGGATCATGAAGCCGGGGATGATCCGGTGGAAGCCGAGGCCGTCGTAGAACTTGCCGGTGCGACCGTTGGGGGTCGAGTAGTCCTTCTCGCCGGTGGCGAGACCGGTGAAGTTCGCGACCGTCTCGGGTGCGTGGTTCGGGAACAGGGTGATGGTGATGTCACCGTGGTTGGTCTTGAGGATGGCTTGCTGGTCGGCCATGGCTGCCTTTCACGTCGTTCGCGTCGTCGCGGTCGGAGAATCGCCTCGATCCTGCCACCCGAGCCCTCACCCACCCTGGGGTGGTCGCCCCTCAGGCTCGCGTGGTTGGCTAGGCGGCCTACGACCTCGGCGGGCCGAAGGCCTGAGAAAGGGGAGACTCGCCATGGGACTCCGCAAGAAGAAGTCACTGGTCGACCAGGCCATCGACCAGGCCGGTGAGTACGTCGACGCACTCCGCCCCCACGTGGAGTCCGCGTACGGCCAGGCCAAGGACTTCGTGCAGGACACCGCCATCCCGGCGCTGCACGACGCCAAGGACAAGGCGGGCCCGGCGCTCGCCGACGCCCGCGAGAAGGCGGTTCCGGTGCTGGCCGAGGCCCGCGACCGGGCCGTGCCGCTCGTGAGCGAGGCCCGCGACAAGGCGGCGCCCCTAATCGCCGACGCTCGCGCCAAGGCTGTGCCGCTCGTCGCCGGCGGCGCCGCGGTGGCCGGTGAGCGCGCCACCGCCGTCAAGGTGCTGGCCGAGGAGAAGGTGGCCGAGCTCAAGGGCGAGAAGCCGAAGAAGCGCAGCAAGATCAAGACCCTGCTGGTCCTCGGCGTGGTCGCGGGCGGTGTCGCCGTCGTGGCGAAGAAGCTGCAGTCGCCCAAGAGCGACAACTGGCAGTCGTCCTACACCCCGAAGCCCGCCCCGGCCGCGGCCAAGCCGAGCGTGCCGGCGTCCCCCGCCGTCACCGACACCGGTGGCGCGGGCCCCGACGAGGCCCTCGCTGACGCCGTCGAGGCGCCGCACCCGGTCTCCACGCCCGACGAGCCGGTCGAGGTCGTCGACGTCGACCCCGAGACCGAGAAGAAGTAGCCCGCTACGCCTCCGCCGACGCGGCGTGGTCCGAGAACTCCTCGCGGACCCGCCGCGTCGCTCGGTGCTCGGCCCAGAACGACAGCACCGGCACGGTGCCGCACAGCAGCGTCACGGCCGTGAACGGGATGTCCCAGTCGGCGCGACGCGAGAGCCAGAACGCGGCGAACAGGAAGATCATGTAGAGCCAGCCGTGGGCGACGCCGAGGTACTCGGTGATCCAGTCGCCCGCGTGCTGCAACGACGTCCCGTCGTCGAGCAGGTACTTCAGCGGCACCCCGACCAGGATCAGCACGATCAGCAGGACGCCGACGATCGTCGCCATCACGCGGTAGGCCTTGAGCGGGGTCGCGACGTCGGGGCTCACACGTTCGACGGTACCGGGCGCACCGGCGACGACGACGTCCGGGAGTCGCGCACGAAGCGCCACCAGATGAACGCGGCGAACAACCCGAAGGCCCACCACTCGAGGGCGTAGAGCAGGTTCTTGAGCGCCGTCGTGCTCTCGATCGGCGGCAGCTCCTCGAGGTCGGCCGCGGCCAGGCCCCCGATGCCCTGCTGGGAGACCGCGAACGCGTAGTACATGTCGGCGTCGACGCGCTGGACGAGGTCGGCCACCCGCAGCTCGGGGAAGACGTCGTCGGTGGGGTCGTCGTCGGGACGACCGGCTCCCTCGGGCGACTGCAGCCACCCGGTCACGCTGGCCCTGCCGGTGGGCTCGGCCGGCACCGTGGTCGGGTCCGCCGTCCAGCCGCGGACGACGGGCATCGCCGCCGATCCGGAGTCGAGGGCGCTGACGACCCAGTAGCCGTCGTCGCCGTCGCGCTCGCGACCGGAGATCAGCACCGTGCTGCCGGGCACCCAGGTGCCGTCGATCTCGACGGGCTGGCCGACCTGGTCGCTGCGCACCCGGTCGTCGGGGCCGAGGACGTCGGAGAGCGGCAGAGGCGTCGCCTCGGTGAGGTCGAGGGCCTCCGCGGCGCGACGGTCCTGCCAGGAGCCGTACTGCCACAGCCCCAGGGAGACCGCGATCGCCACCGCCACCAGCGCGAGCACGTGCGCCCCGAGCATCCTCGGACTGAGCAGGTCGCGCACGTCGTCCAATGTACGGAGGGCCCGCAGCGCCCGGCCCGCCGGGACCGGCGCCCTCACGACATCTGTCACGATGCGTGCGTGATCCACCACCTCAACTGCGGCTCGTTCGCCCCCCGGCTGGTCGGCCCGATGGTCGCGCACGTGCTGCTGGTCGAGCGTGCCGACGGCCTGCTGCTGGTCGACAGCGGGTTCGGGACGGCGGACATCTCCGACTCCCAGCGGCTCGGTCGCGCCTTCACCTCCCTCATGCGGCCACTTCTCCGCACCGAGGAGACCGCGCTGGCGCAGGTCGAGGCGCTGGGCTTCCAGGCCACCGACGTCACCGACATCGTGCTCACCCACCTCGACCTCGACCACGTGGGCGGTGTCGGCGACTTCCCGCACGCCACGGTGCACGTGCACGAGGCCGAGCTCGAGGCCGCGCGCCACCCGCGCGGCATGGAGCACGGGCGCTACCTCGCCGTCCAGTGGCAGGACGCGACGTTCGCCACCCACCGCTCCGACGCCGGTGACGACTGGTTCGGCTTCGAGGCCGTCTCGGCGCTCGGCGACGACGTCGTCCTGGTGCCGCTCGCCGGTCACAGCCGGGGTCACTCGATGGTCGCCGTGCGCGACGGCGAGGGCTGGCTGCTGCACGCCGGCGACGCCTACTTCCACCCGGGCGACCTCACCGATCCCCTCTCGACGCCGCGCATCCTGCGGACCGCCCAGCGGCTCCTCGCCCAGGACGACGAGCTGCGTCGCGCCAACCGCGACCGCCTGGCCGAGCTGGTGCGCGCCGACCACCCCGGCGTCCGGGTGTTCAGCGCGCACGACCGCGGTGAGCTCGCGGCCCTCACGGACTGAGGATCACGCGCTGCAGACGGCGAACGGCAGCCTGCGGTCCTGCGTGAGGCGCGCCGCGAGCGGGCCGTCGCCGATGGTGAAGCCGATGCGGCCGTCGCGCGGGTCGGCGACGGGGTCGAGGTAACCCTGCCCGAAGTCGGGATCGGTCGCCGGGAGCTGGTCGCCGAGACGCGCGCGCTCGAAGACGTCGTCGCGGGGGGCGCCCAACCGGGCGGTCACGAGCCGGCCGGCGAACGAGACCGAGAAGGTCTCGAGCGGGTCGAGCGCACCGACCAGGGCCGCCGGGCTGGGCGCCAGCTCGCCGCGCACCTCCCCGAAGGCCTCGTCGGCCGGCACGCACTCGCGCGAGACGTAGGTCGCGCCGGCCTTCTGGCCGACGAGGGCGAGCAGGTCGGGATCGGCCGCCCAGCTCTGCGCGGGCTCGCGCGTCGCGCCGACCGCGACGAGGTGCGCCGCGGGCACGACGGTGGCCCCGACGAGGGGGCCGTCGTCGGCGGCGGCCGCCTGCTGGACGCCGGCCATGTCGAGGTCGTCTCGGAAGCCCACCACGTAGCCGACGCCCGAGGGCCCCTCGAACCGGGCCTCCCAGTCGACGTCGTCCTGGCCGAAGCCGTAGCGCTGGAGGTAGTCGGTCCCGCGCAGCGCTCCGCGGCTGAGCATCGCCGCCGTCGTGCTCGCCTCGCGCTCGAAGCGACGGCGCTCGTCAGCCGGCGACCGGCTCGTCAGCTCACCGAACCCGAGCTGCAACCGCAGCTGCACGAAGTCGGTGACCTCGAGCAGCGTCGCGTCGGCCGGGACGACGGCCATGACCGCCGCCGCGGGCTCGAGGTCGGGGTCGTAGGCCGGCGCGGTCGTGGTGCCGGCGTCCTGCGGCGGCACGACCACCGGCGCGTCGTCGCTGCACGCCGTGAGCGCGAGCGCCAGCGTCGACGCCGCCAGGAGCGCGACCAGCGTCCGGTTCCCCACGGGCCCATCCTCACACGAGGCGGGCGGTCGATGGTGTGGTCCGGCGCAGGCATCCGTGACGGCGGCTACCGTGGCGGGCGTCCGAGCAGTCGGCCGCGGAGGAGCAGCTCGTGAGACCAGGACCCACACGCCCGGTCCGGGCGCTGCTCGCCGTCGCCGCCGGCTCGGCGGTCGACCTCGGTTTCGCCTGGCTGGACGACGACGGCGTCCCGGTCCCCGCCCGTGGGCTGCAGCTGTGGATCAACGCCCGGATGACCTACGTGTTCTCGGTGGCGCTGCTGCTCGGCGACCGCGAGCACGAGGCGCTGGCGGCCCACGGCGTCCAGGCTCTGCGAGGCGCCCTGGCCGACCACGAGCACGAAGGTTGGCTGCACGAGGTGGCGCTCGACGGCGCGGTCGTCGACGGCACGAAGAGCTGCTACGACCACGCGTTCGTCGTCCTCGCAGCGAGTGCCGCCACGGCCGCCGGCGTCGCGGGCGGCCCCGGGCTGCTCGACGACGCGCTCGAGGTGCACCTGACCCGGTTCTGGGACGACGACGCGGGGCTCGCCCGCGAGTCGTTCTCGCGCGAGTGGGGCGTGGGGGAGTCCTACCGGGGCGCCAACAGCAACATGCACACGGTGGAGGCCTACCTCGCCGCGGCCGACGTGACCGGCGAGCCCGCCTGGCTCGACCGCGCGGTGCGCATCGTCGAGCGGCTCGTGCACGACGTCGCCCGCCGCCACGACTGGCGCGTCGTCGAGCACTTCGACGAGCACTGGACGCCGCTGCCGGACCATCACGCCGACCGCGTCGACGACCCGTTCCGACCCTACGGCGCCACGCCCGGTCACGGCTTCGAGTGGGCCCGCCTCGCCGTCCAGCTCGCCGCCGCGCTCGCCGACCCGCCGCCCTGGCTCCTCGAGTGCGCGGTCGGGCTCTACGACCGCGCCGTCGTCGACACCGACGGCGGCACGACCGGCTTCGCCTACACCACCGACTGGTCCGGCCGCCCGGTCGTCACCGAGCGCTTCCACTGGGTGGTCGCCGAGGCGGTCCTCGCGGCGTCGGCGCTGCACGCCGCGACGGGCGACCGGCGCTACGCCGACGACGAGGGCCGCTGGCGGGCCCTGGCCGAGGATCACTTCGTCGACCACGCCCGTGGCTCGTGGGCGCACGAGCTCGACGAGCACCTGCGGCCGTCGTCGCGCACCTGGTCGGGACGCCCCGACGCCTACCACGCCTTCAACGCCCAGGTGCTCCCGACGCTGCCGTCCTGGCCGGCCTCGTCGCTGCGCTGAGCGGGGATCACCGCTGCGGGTGTGGGACGACGACCCCCACCCCGCGTAGCAAGGAGTCATGACCGAGCAGCAGCGCCACGACGACGTCACCCCCGAGACCGACCAGGACGCCGAGTCCGACCCGGCCCTCGACGACACCACCGGCAACGACTGGGCGGACGAGGGAGGAGCGACGCCGGACGGCCCGGCCACCGCGACCAGCGACGGCTGAGGCACGGCGATGGGCACCGACGACCACGACCTCACCGAGTCCGACCAGGCCACCGACGGCGACATGGGCGTCAGCAGCGAACGGGTCGGCCCGACCGGCCCCGGCCAGGTCGGCACCACCGGCACCCGCGACGTCGGCCCGGCCGACCCCGACGCCGCTGACGACGCTCCGCCCGAGCAGAGCGCGGGCGGCGTCGAGGAGAACCCGAGTGGACTCCCGCCCCGCGCCGGCTACCCCTCGGTGGACCCCCGGTCCGACTGACCCGGGTCTCGACCGGCGCCCGTAAGGCGCCATGACGGTACCGCCCACAAGGCGCCCCGACCCCAGCACCACCCGACCACCAGGCGCACGCGCCGTCGGGCGCCCTCAGAGCCGGTCGGGCGCGACGCCAAAGCCGCGGCAGCTAGCACCAGATCGGGCGCGCCCGCGGCGACGGGCGCCCGTAGGGCGCCATTCAGCAACGCTGTGGAGCCTAGGGGACTCGAACCCCTAACCCCCTGCTTGCAAAGCAGGTGCGCTACCAATTGCGCCAAGGCCCCCGGTGGGTGATCAGGTGGAGATCAGCGGGACTTGGTCACCGCGTCGGTGGCCTCGGCCCACAGTGCCTGCTCGGCGCGGCCCTCGGTGATCCTCTTGCGGGCGACGACGGCTCCGGCGGCGGCGAGCGCGACCAGCAGCAGCTTCTTCATGGGGACTCCGTACGGGATGGGTCCGGGATGGTGCGTGGGCCTAACAGGACTTGAACCTGTGACCTCTTCCTTATCAGGGAAGCGCTCTAACCGTCTGAGCTATAGGCCCGGATGCTCGCTGTGCGAGCGGGGAAACGCTACCTCAGGGGACCGGCTGTGGCCCAATCGGTAGGCGTTCGGTGGATCAGTTGTCCTCGGCCAGCGTGACCTCGATGCCGCCGAGGAGCGCGGCGGACATGTTGTAGAGGAACGCGCCGAGGGTGGCGATGGCGGTGATCAGGATGACGTCGACGGCGGCGACGAGCATGGTGAACCCGAGGACGCGGTCGGTGCCCACGTAGTCCTCGATGTTGAACGGCTCGTTGCCGGGCTCGGTGACGACCTCGTTGATGGCGTCGTTGATCGACTTCCACACGCCGGCGGCGTCGATGACCTGCCAGATCATGGCGACGGCGATCACCGTGACGATGCCGAACGCGATGGAGAGCAGGAACGAGGTCTTCATGACCGACCAGGGGTCGATGCGGGTGAGCCGGAGGCGGGCGCGTCGCGGGCCGCGGGGACGCGGCTTCCTGGTCGGCGCCGTGGCGGGCACGGCGGCGTCCGCCTCGTCGGCGGGTCGTTCGTCGCTGCCGCTGCGGGCCGAGGCGAGCTTGGCCTGGATGCGCTCGGCGAGGCCGGGGCGGACGACGGTGTCGCCGGCGTCGGCCACCGGCGCTGCGGGCGGCTCGGCCGGCGGCGGGACGGTCGGCTGCGGCCCGCGCGCAGGCTGCGCGGACGGCACCTGACCGTTGCCGTTGCTGCTGCCGGTGGAGGCCCCGCCGGCCTTGCCCTTGGTCTGGGGCGATCGGGCCTGGGTGGGGGTCCGGGGCGGCGCCGGCGGCTTGGCCGGCGGAGCGGGACGATCACTCATCAGGCTTCATCCTCACCTGGGTCGGGAGCGCCCTCGGTCGCGGACGCCTGGTCACCCAGTGTCGCATCCGCTACCACATCCGCCGATTCCTCAGCCGGAACGACACCCTCCGGGACGGCCGCGTCGGGCTCGTCGGCGGCGTCGCCGTCGACGACCTTCGCCTCGACCGAGCGCGCGACGACGCCGACGGTGTCGCCCTTCTTCGGGGTCACGAACTTCACGCCCTGCGTGGAGCGGCCGGTCGGTCGGAAGTCGGCGTTGATGGGGCTGCGCACCACCTGCCCGCCGACGGTGATCGAGAGGACCTCGTCGCCGTCCTCGACGATGAACGCGCCGACGAGGCCGCCGCGGTCCTCGTTGGTCAGGGTCATGGCGCGCACGCCCTTGGTGCCGCGGTTGGTGAGGCGGTACTCGTTGATGCGCGAGCGCTTGGCGTAGCCGCCGTCGGTCATGGTGAAGACGTACTGCACCTTGACCTCCTCGCTCTCCTCGGCGTCCTCGGCCGCGACCTGCTCGGCCCGGATGACCGACATCGAGAGCACCGAGTCGTCGTCGGCGGTGACCATGCCGGTCACGCCGGACGTCGCCCGGCCCATCGGGCGCAGCTGGGCGTCGTCGGCCTGGAAGCGCACGGCCTGGCCGCGCCGGGAGACCAGCAGGATCTGGTCGTCGGGGCCGACGAGCTCGGCGCCGATGAGCTCGTCGTCGTCGTCGCGGAAGTTGATCGCGATGACGCCGGCCTGACGCGGGGAGTTGTAGTCGCCCAGACGGGTCTTCTTGACCAGGCCGGCGCGGGTGGCGAGCACGAGGTAGGGCATCTGCTCGTAGTCGCGGATCGCGAGCACCTGGGCGATCGACTCGTCGGGCTGGAAGCTGAGCAGCCCGGCGACGTGGCCGCCCTTGGCGTCGCGCGAGGCCTCGGGCAGGTTGTAGGCCTTGGTGCGGTAGACCCGGCCGGCGGTGGTGAAGAACAGCAGCCAGTGGTGGTTGGTCGTGGCGATGAAGTGCTCGACGACGTCGTCGCCGCGCAGGCTGGCCCCGCGCACGCCCTTCCCGCCCCGGCGCTGGGTGCGGTACTGGTGGCGCAGGGTGCGCTTGGCGTAGCCGCCGCGGGTGATGGAGACGACGAGTTCCTCGTCGGGGATGAGGTCCTCCATCGACAGGTCACCGTCGGCGGCGATGATCTGCGTGCGGCGGTCGTCGCCGTACTTGTCGACGATCTCGGTGAGCTCGTCGGAGACGATCTGCCGCTGGCGGGCCTCGTTGGCCAGGATGTCCTCGAGGTCGGCGATCAGCAGCTCGATCTCGGCGAGCTGGTCGATGATCTTCTGCCGCTCGAGCGCCGCGAGCCGGCGCAGCTGCATGTCGAGGATGGCGTTGGCCTGCAGCTCGTCGATCTCGAGCAGCGCGATCAGGCCCTGGCGGGCGTCGTCGACCTCGGGCGAGCGACGGATCAGGGCGATCACCTCGTCGAGGGCGTCGAGCGCCTTGACGAGCCCGCGCAGGATGTGAGCGCGCTCCTCGGCCTCGCGGAGGCGGTAGCGCGTGCGCCGCTGGATGACCTCGATCTGGTGGGCGACCCAGTTGGAGATGAACTGGTCGATCGACAGGGTGCGCGGCACGCCGTCGACGAGCGCGAGCATGTTGGCGCTGAAGTTGGTCTGCAGCTCGGTGTGCTTGAGCAGGTTGTTGAGCACGACGCGCGCGACGCCGTCGCGCTTGAGGACGACGACGAGCCGCTGACCGGTACGGTCGGAGGTGTCGTCGCGGACGTCGGCGATGCCCTGCACCTTGCCGGAGTCGGCGAGCTCGGCGATCTTGAGCGCGAGGTTGTCGGGGTTGACCATGTAGGGCAGCTCGGTGATCACCAGGCAGGTGCGACCGCGGCTGTCCTCGTCGACCTCGATGACGGCCCGCTGCGTGATCGAGCCGCGGCCGGTGCGGTAGGCCTGCTCGATGCCCGCACGGCCGACGATGAGCGCACCGTTGGGAAAGTCGGGCCCCTTGACCCGCTCGATGAGCGCCTCCAGGAGCTCCTCGCGCGTGGCGTCGGGGTGGTCGAGCGCCCACTTGGCGCCCTCGGCGACCTCGCGCAGGTTGTGCGGCGGGATGCTGGTGGCCATGCCGACGGCGATGCCGGCCGAGCCGTTGACCAGCAGGTTGGGGAACCGCGCCGGCAGGACGACGGGCTCCTGCGAGCGACCGTCGTAGTTGGGCTGGAAGTCGACGGTGTCCTCGTTGATGTCGCGGACCATCTCGAGGGCCAGCGGCGCCATGCGGCACTCGGTGTACCGCATGGCCGCGGCCGAGTCGTTGCCCGGCGAGCCGAAGTTGCCCTGGCCGTGCACCAGCGGCGCCCGCATGACCCACGCCTGGGCGAGACGCACGAGGGTGTCGTAGATCGCGGTGTCGCCGTGCGGGTGGTACTGACCCATGACGTCGCCGACGACGCGCGAGCACTTGCTGAAGCCGCGGTCGGGCCGGTAGCCGCCGTCGAACATCGCGTAGAGCACGCGCCGGTGCACCGGCTTGAGACCGTCGCGGACGTCGGGCAGCGCGCGCCCGACGATGACCGCCATGGCGTAGTCGATGTAGGCGCGCTGCATGGAGGTCTGCAGCTCGACCGGCTCGATGCGCCCGCCCAGGGGAGGGGTGCCGCTGCCGCCGTCGGTGGGAGTCTGGGTCACGGGTGTCTCTCTCGTCGCGTCTGTCGTCGGGTCGGGTCAGCCGCGCGCGGCTAGATGTCCAAGAACCTGACGTCCTTGGCGTTGCGCTGGATGAACGAGCGCCGCTGCTCGACGTCCTCGCCCATGAGGATCGAGAAGATCTCGTCGGCGTGAGCGGCGTCGTCGAGCGTCACCTGGAGCATCAGCCGGTGGTCGGGGTCCATCGTGGTCTCCCACAGCTCCTTGGCGTTCATCTCGCCGAGACCCTTGTAGCGCTGGACCGGGTTCTCCTTCGGCAGCTTCTTGCCGCTCTGCTGGCCGGCCGCGAGGAGCGCGTCGCGCTCGGCGTCGGAGTAGACGAACTCGTGCTCGTGCGGCTTGTTCCAGCGCAGCCGGTAGAGCGGCGGCTGGGCCATGTAGACGTAGCCGCCCTCGATGAGCGGGCGCATGAAGCGGAACAGCAGCGTGAGCAGCAGGGTGTTGATGTGGTGGCCGTCGACGTCGGCGTCGGCCATCAGCACGACCTTGTGGTAGCGCAGCTTCTCGACGTTGTACTCGTCCTGGATGCCGGTGCCGAGCGCGGAGATGATCGACTGGACCTCGGTGTTGCCGAGGACCTTGTCGATGCGCGCCTTCTCGACGTTGAGGATCTTGCCGCGGATCGGCAGGATCGCCTGGATGCGCGGGTCGCGGCCCTGCCGGGCCGAGCCGCCGGCCGAGTCGCCCTCGACGATGAAGACCTCGCACTCCTCGGGCCGGTTCGACTGGCAGTCGGACAGCTTGCCGGGCAGGCCGCCGCCGCCGAGCAGGCCCTTGCGCGACCGGGCGAGCTCACGCGCCTTCTTCGCGGCCTGGCGGGCCTGGGCCGCGGCCTGGGCCTTGCGGACGATGTCCTTGCCCTCGGCGGGGTTCTGCTCGAGCCACATCTTCAGCTGGTCGTTGACGATGCGCTGGGTGAAGCCCTTGGCCTCGGTGTTGCCGAGCTTGGTCTTCGTCTGGCCCTCGAACTGCGGCTCGCCGAGCTTGATCGAGATGATCGCGGTGAGGCCCTCGCGGATGTCGTCGCCGGAGACGCGGTCCTCCTGCTTCTTCATCAGGCCCCAGTCGAAGCCGGCGTTGTTGATCAGCGAGGTGAGCGCCGCCCGGAAGCCCTCCTCGTGCGTGCCTCCCTCGTGGGTGTTGATCGTGTTGGCGAAGGTGTGCACCGACTCGGAGTAGGTCGTGTTCCACTGCATCGCGATCTCGAGGCTCATGTGCGACTCGGCCGACTCCGGCGTCTCGGCCTCGAAGCTGATGACCGTCGGGTTGGCCGGCTGCTTGGCGCGGTTGAGGTGCTCGACGTAGTCGACGAGGCCCCGGTCGTACTTGAAGACCTGCTCGGTGCCGCCCCCGGCGCCGGCGACGATCGCGTCGTGGCCGGCGGAGTCGAGGTCGTTGTCGACGGTGTCGTCGGAGACGGCCTCGGCCACGGCGTCGGCGCCGACCCGCTCGTCGCGCACGACGATCTCGAGGCCCTTGTTGAGGAAGGCCATCTCGCGGATGCGCGTCGTGATGGTCTCGAGGTTGAAGGTCGTGGTCTCGAAGATCGTGGGCGAGGGGTAGAACGTGATCGTGGTGCCGGTGCGCTCGCCGTCGGCCATGGTCCCGACCTCGTCGAGGCCGGTCGTCGGGTCGCCGACCTCGAACTCCTGGCGCCAGTGGCGCCCGCGGTTGCGCACCTCGGCGATCACCCGGCTCGACAGCGCGTTGACGACCGAGATGCCGACGCCGTGCAGACCACCGGAGACCTTGTAGCCGCCGCCGCCGAACTTGCCACCGGCGTGCAGCACGGTGAGGGCGAGCGTGAGGGCGGGCAGGTCCTGGCCGGGCGCGGTGTCGGTGGGGATGCCGCGGCCGTTGTCCTCGACGCGGACGCCGCCGTCGGCGAGCAGGGTGAGCACGATGCGGTCGCAGTGGCCGGCCAGGGACTCGTCGACCGAGTTGTCGACGACCTCCCAGATCAGGTGGTGCAGACCGCGCTCACCGGTCGAGCCGATGTACATGCCCGGGCGCTTGCGCACGGCCTCGAGGCCCTCGAGGACCTGGATCGACGCGGCGCCGTAGTCGCCCTCGACGGTGTTGCTCCGCAGTGCGGCCGCCGTCTCCTCGGGCTGGATGTCGGGCTGGGGGACCGGCTGGTCTGTCATGCGTGACCTCTTCGCGGACGGGTCCGGGACTCGGGGCCCCGGACATGACGAAGGTCGCGCCTCGCGCAGGCTGCGACCTCGACGGCCATGATAGCCCTCTACGGGCCGCATTTCACGCGCGCCGTTCCGCCGGGGGGTCGTTCGATGTGCCCGGACCAGCGTGAGCGCCCCATAGGCCGGTCCAGGAGGGCTTGGCAGGGTCCGGGTGTGGCCCCGGTACGGCTCGTCGGCGGTTCAGGCGCCTGTGCGGCCCTCGTGCACCGGCGCCGTCCTGCGACGCGGTGTGGATGGCCGCCGGGCGGGCCATGATGTGCGCTCCGACCCCGAGGAGCCCGCATGTCCTACCCGTACCCCGGCCCGTCCGACCAGCCGTGGCAGCGGAACCTGAGCGCCGAGGGCGACGACGACGAGCAGCGTCGACGCCAGGCCGACGGGGTCGACGGCGGTGAGGCCGCCGCGGAGAGCGGCGGCTGCACCGACTCGTGCGACCTCGGGTGCAACGACGGGTGCGAGCTGCCCTCGTGCGGCTGCGACCTGATGCGCCTCGCCCCGCTCCTGCTGCTGCTCCGGGTGGTGCCGGGCGCGTTCCGGGCCTCGGCCGTCGACCCCTACGTCGACCCGCCGGCCGGCCGGCTCGCCCGCGTCGCCGCTCGACTCATCCGCTCCTACCAGCTCCACGTCTCGGTCCCCCGCGCCCGACCCGTCTGCACCATGACACCCACCTGCTCGCGCTACGGTCTCCAGGCCCTGTCCCGGCACGGCCTGTGGACCGGCGGCCTGCTCGTCGTCCGCCGGCTCCGCCGGTGCGGGTCGTCGTCCGGTGCCGACCCGGTGCCGGCCCGTGGCGTCGAACGCCGTTCGCACGCCAGGATGTGAGTCATGGGCCGATCAGAAGACCGACGACGTCGCCGCCGCAAGCGCGACTGGGCCGACTGCGGCGACTGTGGTGACTGCGGCGACTGCAGCCCGTTCCTGCTCTCGCCGCTGCTCGTGCTGCTGCACGTCGTCCCGGGGGCCTTCCGCGCCTCGGCGGTCGATCCGTACGTCGAGGCGCCGGCCGGCGTGCTCGGACGCGCGGCCGCTCGACTCATCCGCTCCTACCAGCTCCACGTCTCGATCCCCCGCGGCCGACCGGTGTGCCACATGACGCCGACGTGCTCGCGCTACGGCCTCCAGGCCGTGTCGCGACACGGGTTCGTGCGCGGCGGCTGGCTCACGTTCCGACGGGTGCGACGGTGCGGGTCGGCGCCGGGCCTCGACCCGGTGCCGCCGGCCCGGAGCTGATCCCACCCGCGTCGGCGGGTTTGACCCACGCGAGTCGCGGGCACGTGGAACCGCAGACGACGTGACGCACCCGAGAGAGATCCCATGACGACCGACGACGGCAACTTCAGTGACTCCCCGCGCGCCCGCATCGCGGAGCTCGTGACCGCGCTGATCGATGCGGACATGCGCGAGTACGGCTTCTACCCGATCAGCTACGGCGACGCCCAGTACGTGCCGAGCACGGCGCCCTCGGGGTACTACCGGACCAACTACTACCCGGGTTCGGTCGGCGGCGGGTACTCCGAGACCGACCACGCGCCGGGCCCGTTCTCGGGTGGCACGCCCGACTTCCCGATCGTGCCCGGCAACCCCAACGTGCCGCCCCAAGAGGACAACCCGGAGTACTACTTCAACCCCCAACGCGACATCTACGACAAGTGGACGCCGCTGATGGACAACCCGATCCTGACCCAGTGGCAGGAGCTGCCGTCGCCGTCGTCCTTCGAGCCCGCCCTGACGGCGCTCACCACCGCGATGCAGGAGCTGGCGATCAGCCCGGCCATCAACCCCAACGGGCAGGGCGGCGACAACGAGGGCGACATGGTCGACTTCCAGCTCTCGCCGGCCCCTCAGGGGCAGCTGTCGACGACGTTCAACACCGTCGCCTCGACGATCAGCAACTACGAGGGCAGCACCGTGCGCGCCTTCTACGACAACTACGTCACCGAGATCCCGACCAAGGCCCACAACCTGTTCCTCGCGGTGCTGCTCGCCAAGCGGGCCGTGGCCGCCGAGCAGGAGATGTGGAAGCGGACCAACACCGACTTCCAGAGCATCATGCACGACGCTGTCGGGCGCGCCGGGCAGATCAACGACGGCCGCCTCGATTTCCAGGCGTTGGGCAACGTGCTCACCGTCATCGGCACCATCGGCTCGGTGGTCGGCATCGTTCCCGGCCCGCAGAAGGCCGTCGTCAGCGGGGCCTCCACCGTCTTCCGGGTGCTGGGGCAGCTGCTGTCGAGCTCCGACAAGGAGACCAACGACACCGGAGGCTTCGACGCCGACAGCACCGACGGGCTCTGGAGCCAGGTGCAGGACCGGCTCACCAAGCTGCACGCCGACGTCGACACCACCGAGAGCGACGTGAAGAGCGCGCTCAACGCCGGCAGCGACCTGCTGGCGGGCAGCAAGGCCGAGTTCGACCTCCAGATGGTCGACAAGGACACCGGCGCCGGCGGTTACGGATCAGGCAACGGAGTCTCCGACGTCGAGGAGTTCCTCGACACGACCAACCCGAACGACATCACCTTCGGCCTGGCCGTCAACCCCGACATCCTCGAGAAGCTGGGCAACGAGCACGTGAAGCTCGGCCTGGCCGGTCACTTCTCGCGGGCCGCGGCGGCGCTCGACGACTACAGCGAGGGTGAGTGGGGCCGCGACGGCAGCATCGGCATCGGCCCGTCGGGCTACCTGCCCGAGCTGGGCACCTTCGTGCGCCGGGTCCAGCGACTGCTCAGCGAGACCTCCTTCGACCTCATCGACGTCGGCGAGGTGCTGGCCGCCGCCGCAGGTGCGCTCCGCGGCCAGGAGCAGGCCGCTCGCGACGCGATGACCACCCTGGCCAGCGAGCACGACCTCGCCGAGTCCGGACGCCAGGAGGAGTACCGCAACCAGGACGAGCTCTGGGCCCGGATCCGCGCCGGGCGCGGTCCGATCTGAGCCACGCCGGACGGCAGCCTCAGCCGTAGGTGTCGCGAGGCCCGCGACCGTCGCGGACCGACCGGCCGCCCTTCTTCCACGACGGCACGTGCGGGCCGAGCACCTCGATGATCGTCACGGTGCCGTCGCCGAGGTCGGCGTTGAGCCGCTTGAGCACCTGGGGTGCGAGCAGCTTGAGCTGGGTGGCCCACGCCGTCGAGTCCGTGCGGACGACGAGCCGCCCGTCGGCGAACGACTCCGGCGTGCAGTGGTCGGCGATCTCGGGGCCGACCAGCTCGGGCCAGCGGCCGAAGACCCCGCGCACGCGCAGCTGCAGCTCCCACCCGTGGCGGCCGACGATGCGATCGACCTCGCCCGCGAGCAGCTGCGGGTCGCGGTCGTCGGGGCGGGCGCCGGATCGTCCGCCGGTGCGCTCCTCACCCGGCGGTGGACGACGCCGCAGCCGGCGCCGCATCGCCGGCGTGCTGCCGGCGGTGGCCTGGGTGACCTGACGGGCGAGGTCGAGCCCGTCGTCGCGGTGCGGCTGGTCGGCGATGGCGGCGTCGTCGGCATCGTCGGCCCGACCGGTCGGGGTCTCATCCGTCGGCACGGCTCACCTCGCCTCCGGCGACCGTGAAGCGGGCCCCGGCCAGCGCCTTCGGCACGTCGTCGGGGACGGCGGCCGTGACGAGCACCTGCTCGGCCGCGGCGACGAGCTCGGCGAGCTGGTCGCGTCGTTCGGCGTCGAGCTCGGCGAAGACGTCGTCGAGGATGAGGATCGGGTCGTCGCCCTCGGCACGCAGCAGGTCGTAGGAGGCCAGCCGCAGCGCGAGGGCGAACGACCAGCTCTCGCCGTGCGAGGCGTAGCCCTTGACCGGCAGCCGGGTGCCCGTCGGGTCGTCGGCTCGGCCGAGCGCGAGCAGGAGGTCGTCACGATGCGGACCGACCAGGCACACGCCGCGGTCGAGCTCGTCGTTGCGCCGACGCTGGAGCTCGGCGAGCAGCGCCTCGACGACGTCGTGGTGCTCGCGGGAGGCCGGCAGGTCGAACGACGGCTTGTAGTCGATGGTGGCGTCGGTGCGCCCCGCGCCGCGGGCCACGGTGGCGTAGGCGTCGCCCACGTAGGGCCGCAGGTCGTCGACCATGCGGAGTCGCTCGACGAGCAGCTCGGCACCCACCCTCGCGAGGTGGGTGTCCCAGACGTCGAGCGTCGACAGGGCCGACTCCTGGCTCGCCGACCCGCGGCGCGCGTGACCGGCGGTCTTGAGCAGGGTCGCGCGCTGCTTGAGCACCCGTTCGAGGTCGGCGATCGTGCCGGCGAGCCGGGGGGCGCGCAGCACCAGGAGATCGTCGAGGAAGCGCCGCCGGTCGCCCGGGTCGCCCTTGACGAGGGTGAGGTCCTCGGGCGAGAACACGACGGTGCGCACGAGGCCGACCAGGTCGCGCACGCGCGGCAATGTCGACTTGTTGATTCGTCCCTTGTTCGACTTGCCGACATTGATCTCGACCTCGAGCACCGCGGTGCGGCCGTCCTTGACCACGGCGGCCCGGACGACGGCCTGCGGCGCGCCGGCCCGCACCAGCGGGGCGTCGCTCGCGACCCGGTGCGAGGAGAGGCGGGAGAGGTAGTCGATCGCCTCGACGAGGTTGGTCTTGCCCTGGCCGTTGCGACCGACGAACGCCGTCACCCCGGGGCCGAGCTCGACGTCGACGAGGTCGTAGGAACGGAAGTTGTGCAGCGCCAGGTGGGACACGTGCACCCCGGGTCTCCGATCCTCGTCAGGTCTGGGCCGACCGCCCGGCCACGTGGCGGCTGCGTGCGGTGTCGAGGGGCCTATCCTGCCAGCCATGAGCGAAGACCCGCTTGCCAAGCGGCCCCCACACGATCCCTCCGGCCAGCAGCCGCCCCCGCCGTCGCAGAACCCGTACGGCGCAGCACCCGGCGGCGGCCAGCCCGGCGGCTACGGTGGCCCGCCCGCGCCCGGCGGCTACGGCGGGTACGGCGGCCCCGGTGGCTACGGCGGCCCGGGTGGCGCCTACTTCATCTCCCAGATGGGCCAGGAGACCGGGCCGCTCCAGATCGGGCAGCTCGCCCAGATGGCGACGTCCGGCGCGCTCAAGCCCGACACGATGGTGCGCGCCGACGCCACGCAGAACTGGTTCCCGGCCAAGGAGGTGCCGGGTCTCTACTCCGACAAGGAGCTCGTCACCACGGCCATCATCTCCTGGCTCGTCGGCATCTTCGGCGTCGACCGCTTCTACCTCGGCTACACCGGTCTCGGTGTCGCGAAGCTGCTCACCTGCGGCGGGTGCGGCATCTGGGCGCTGGTCGACCTCATCCTCATCATCCTTCGCAAGGTGCCCGATGCGCAGGGCCGCCCCCTCCGCTGAGCCCCTCACCGGCACCCCGGCCGCCGCCTCGATCGCGACGGCCGGGGCCGGCGCAGCCGTGCTCGCTCTCGGCGCCGCGGTCGTCCTCTCCCCCGACGGGATCGAGGACGGCCCGGTCGTCTGCCCGTTCCGCCGGCTGACCGGGCTGCCGTGCCCGGGCTGTGGCCTCACCAGGTCGTGGGTCTACCTCGCGCACGGGCGCTGGGACGACGCTTACTCGGCCCACCCGTTCGGCATCGTCGCGATGGCCGCGGCCGTCGCGTTGGTCGCGGCCGTGGTGCTCGGCCTGGTCACCCGGCGTCCGATGCCCGACGTCGACCGGGTCCTGCGTCGAACGTGGGCGCTCGCGGTCGTCGCGGCCTGGCTGGTGTTCGGCGTCGTGCGGCTCGGGTCAGCTCTCTGACGACGCGTCGCCGCCGGCCGGGGGCGGCGTGTGGACAGCGTGTCCGCCGAACTGGTTGCGCATCGCGGCGATCGCCTTCATCGCCGGGCTGTCGTCCTGGCGCGAGGTGAACCGGGCGAACAGCGACGCGGCGATGACGTGCATCGGCACGGCGTGGTCAATGGCGGCCTGCACGGTCCAGCGACCCTCGCCGGAGTCGTCGGCGTAGCCGCGCAGCTGGTTGAGGTGGGCGTCGTCCTCGAGCGCGGCGACCAGCAGGTCGAGCAGCCACGAGCGGATGACGGTGCCGGTGCGCCAGGAGTCGAACACCTCGGTGACGTTGTCGACCAGGTCGACGGCCTCGAGCAGCTCCCAGCCCTCGGCGTAGGACTGCATCATCGCGTACTCGATGCCGTTGTGGACCATCTTCGCGAAGTGCCCGGCACCGGGTTTCTTGCCGGCGTGCACGAAGCCGCCGTCGGCGGGCTTGAGGGCGTCGAACGCCGGCTGCACCTTCTCGACGTCGGCGTCGGAGCCGCCGCACATCAGGGCGTAGCCGTTCTTCAGGCCCCACACACCGCCCGAGACGCCGCAGTCGACGAAGCCGATGCCACGCTGGGCCAGCGCCTCGGCGTGCGCCTGGTCGTCGGTGTACTTGGAGTTGCCGCCGTCGACGACGAGGTCGCCCTCGCCGAGCAGGCCGGCGAGCTCGTCGATCGTCGCGCTCGTGGGCGCCCCGGCGGGCACCATGACCCAGACGACGCGCGGGCCGTCGGACGGCAGCGCCTCGACGAGGCCGGCGAGGCTGTCGACGTCGGCGAGGTCGGGGTTGCGGTCGTAACCGATGACCGTGAGGCCGGCCTCGCGCATCCGGGTGCGCATGTTGCCACCCATCTTGCCGAGTCCGACGAGTCCGATGTGCATGCGCTCCTCCTGGTGGGGCGGGTCCGGCGTCGGTGCGGGTGGGCTACGACAGCAGGCGTCGTGGCATGAGCAGGTAGCGGAAGCCCGGGTCGACGTCGCCGTCGGGCACCCCGCTGATCACGACCGGCTTGGAGGCCTGCGTGAACGCCAGCTCGACGACGGCCTCGTCGATGACCTGGAGACCGTCGAGCAGGAACTGCGGGTTGAAGCCGGTGGTGAGGTCGTCACCCTCGATCGTGGCCGGGATCGACTCGGAGGCCTGGGCCTCGTCGCCCGAGCCCGCGTCGAGGGTCAGGACGCCGTCCCCGAACTTGAGCTGGACGGCGGTGTTGCGCTCGGCGACGAGCGCGACGCGCTTGACCGACTCGACCAGCGCGGCCTTCTCGACCGTGGCCGTGGTGAGCTGCTCGGTCGGGAAGAGGCTGCGGACCTTGGGGAACTCGCCGTCGAGCAGACGGGTCGTGGTGCGTCGGATGCCGCCGGGGCCGGCGCCCTGGAAGCCGATGATGCCCTCGCCGCTGCCGCCGGCCGACAGGGCGATGGTGACGTCGCTGCCGGAGGTCAGCGCCTTGGCGGTGTCGCCGAGCACCCGGGCCGGCACCAGCGCGGCGAGCGACTCGTCGGGGGTGTGGGGGTTCCAGGCGAGCTCGCGCTGGGAGAGCCGGAAGCGGTCGGTGGCCAGCAGCGAGATCGTCGAGCCGTCGATCTCGATGCGCACACCGGTGAGCACGGGCAGCATGTCGTCGCGCCCGGCGGCGGTGACGGCCTGGGCCACGGCGTGGGCGAAGACGTCGCTGGGCACGGTGCCGGTGGCGGTGGGCATGTCCGGGATCGTCGGGTAGTCCTCGACCGGCATGGTCTGGAGGCTGAAGCGCGCCGAGCCGCACGTGAGGGAGACGCGGGCGCCCTCGGTGACGACGTCGACCGGCTTGGCCGGCAGGCTGCGGCAGATGTCGGACAGCAGGCGGCCGCTGACGAGCGCTCGACCCTCGTCGTGCACCTCGGCACCGAGGGTGGCGCGGGCGGAGGTCTCGTAGTCGAAGGTCGACAGCACGAGCCCGTCGTCGCTGGCGTCGATGAGCAGGCCGGCCAGGACCGGGGCACTCGGACGGACCGGCAGGCTGCGCGCAGCCCAGGCGACGGCGTCGGCGAGGACGTCGCGTTCGACACGGAACTTCACGGAAGAGGTCCTTCGAGTCAGGAGCGGGTGGTGCGGGCGTGGTGCGGGCGCCGCCGAGACGGTCGAGCCGGGTTCGCATCCTGCCACGCGCAGCAGGTCGTCCACAGGGGGAGGGCCGGATGGAGTTCCACGGATGATCGATCGTCTGGAGTTCGGTCGGAGTCGTAGGAGCTGTGGAGACTGTGGAGAACTCGCGTCGTGGCCGCTCGGGTCGCGTGTCGCACGTGCACAGGGGGTGTGGACGACCAGGTCACGGACTGGGCGGTGGTGTGGACGACGCCGGGCCTGTGCGCGCAGGCGCGAGGTTCGTCCCCAGATCCTCCCCGTGTAGTTCGAACCACACGGGCGGGCTGGTCCACAGGCCGGGGGACCGCGCGGTCAGGCCTGGCGAGCCTGCATCTTGACGCGGTTGGTGAGCTCGCTGACCTGGTTGAACACGGCCCGACGCTCGCCGAGGAGCTGGTTGATCTTGCGCTCGGCGTACATCACGGTCGTGTGGTCGCGGTTGCCGAACTGCGCGCCGATCTTGGGCAGCGAGAGCTCGGTGAGCTCGCGGCACAGGTACATCGCGATCTGCCGCGCGATCACGAGGTGGCGCCCGCGGCTGGGCCCGGTGAGCTCCTCGATGCTGAGTCCGAAGTAGGCCGCGGTCTGGGCGATGATCAGCGGCGCGGTGATCTCCGGCTCGCCGCCCTCGGGGATCAGGTCCTTCAGCACGATCTCGGCCAGGGTCATGTCGACCTCCTGGCGGTTGAGGTTGGCGAAGGCCGTGACGCGGATGAGCGCCCCCTCGAGCTCGCGGATGTTGGTCTGGATCTTCGAGGCGATGAACTCGAGCACGTCGGGCGGCGCGGTGAGCCGGTCCATCGCCGCCTTCTTGCGCAGGATGGCGATGCGGGTCTCGAGGTCGGGCGGCTGCACGTCGGTGATCAGGCCCCACTCGAACCGGTTGCGCAGGCGGTCCTCGAGGGCCTCGAGCCGCTTGGGCGCACGGTCGGAGGTCAGCACGATCTGCTTGTTGGCGTTGTGCAGCGCGTTGAAGGTGTGGAAGAACTCCTCCTGCGTCTGGGTCTTGCCCTCGAGGAACTGGATGTCGTCGATGAGCAGGACGTCGACCTCGCGGTAGCGGCGCTTGAACCGGTCGAGCCGGTCGTCACGGATGGCGTTGATGAACTCGTTCGTGAACTCCTCGCTCGAGACGTAGCGCACCTTCGCCCCGGTGTAGAGGCTGCGCACGTAGTGCCCGATGGCGTGCAGGAGGTGGGTCTTGCCGAGCCCGGACTCGCCGTAGACGAGCAGCGGGTTGTACGCCTTGCCCGGCGCCTCGGCCACGGCGACCGCGGCGGCGTGGGGGAAGCGGTTCGAGGAGCCGATGACGAACGTCTCGAACGTGTACTTGGGGTTGAGCCGGGTCTCGAGCGCGGACTTGGCCTGTTCGGGGTGGTCGGTGCGATCGCGCGGGACGGCGGGGTCGGTGCCGCGGATGTCGGTGACGGTGGCCATGCGGTCGTCGTCGCCGCGTCCCGGCGCGGTGCGCAGCGGTTCCGGCTCGACCGACGCCGGGCCGTCGTCGGCCGCCGGCGCGGGCTCGTGCCCGAGGTCGGGGTTGACGGTGACGGCGATGTGGATGTCGTGGCCGAACTGGTCGCTGAGCGAGGTCTCGAGCTGGTTGCGCAGGCGGCCCTCGAGGCGGGAGCGCGTGAAGTCGTCGGGCACCGCGACGATCGCCGTGGTCTCGTGCAGGTGGACCGGTCGACTGACCCGGAGCCAGGCCTGCTGGTGCGGCTCGAGCTCGTCGAGCACCCGGTGCCAGGCGACGTCGAGGTCCCCCGGACGGGGTTCGCGACCGCCCTCGCGCTGGTCGGCGTCGGAGCCGGTGACGTCGTCGCCGGTCGGGGGTGCTTGGTCGTCCACGTCGTGGTGCTCCGTCAGCTCGGTGAGGTCCCTGAGGATGGGCGGCGCGAGTCTTCCACAAGTTTGTCCACAGGGTGTGCACGGTGTGGACGACGCAGCTGACCCGGCGTGACGGGGACCCGTCCACCTCGTCGCCGGGACACGTCGTCGCAGGTCAGAGGGGTGGTGCTCGGGGTTCGCACCGCTGAAGGAGCGGCGCAGCGACCGAGGGAGCCGAGGACGGAGGGGAAGCCCGACATCACCTGAACGTAATCGGTAGGGCGGGGTCGGGCAACCCGTCATCCACAGGCAGGTCCGCCTCGCGGTAGATGACGGTCGGCGGCGGAGCGCGGCGGTTTGACCCTGTCTCCGGGCTCCGCGTACCGTTGGTTGGTCACACGACGTCGACAGGTGCTGATGCGCGCTCGTCGTCGCTGCGGTGCGGGGCTCGACCCCACGCCGGTGCGGTGTGCGGGCCATCCTGGCACGCGGCGTCGAGACCACGACTGTATGACACTCCGCGTCCTCGACGTGGCACCCACCAGCGAAGGAATTCTCCGTGAGCAAGCGCACCTACCAGCCGAACAACCGTCGCCGTCACAAGACGCACGGGTTCCGCCTCCGTATGCGCACCCGCGCCGGCCGTTCGATCCTGGCGAGCCGTCGCCGCAAGGGCCGCAAGAGCCTCGCGGTCTGAGTCCCCGACTCGGTCCGCCGGCCCGATCGTGCTGCCGGCCACCCACCGACTCGTCGACGGGGCGTCGTTCCGCGACGTCACGCGACGCGGTCGACGTGCCTCGAGCCACACCGTGGTGACCCACCTCCTCGTCGTCCCCGACGCGGAGGTGTCGGTCGTTGCGGTCAAGGTGGGCTTCGTGGTGAGCAAGGCGGTTGGCGGCTCGGTGGTCCGCGGTCGGGTGAAGCGGCGCCTGCGGCACGTGGTGCGCACCGAGCTGCCGCACCTGCCACCGGGCAGCTCGCTGGTGGTGCGGGCGCTGCCCGCCTCGGCCGAGGCCTCGTCAGCGAGGCTGCGACGCGACCTCGTCTCGTGCCTGGCCCGCTACCGGAGCCCGGCGTGAAGTACCTCCTCATCGGGTTGCTCCGGTTGTACCGCTTGGTGATCAGCCCGCTCTACGGCGAGGTCTGTCGCTACTACCCGTCGTGCTCGGCCTACGCCCTCGAGGCGGTGCAGGTGCACGGGAGCATCAAGGGGTCGTGGCTGGCGCTGCGTCGCCTGGCCCGCTGCCACCCATGGGCGGCCGGCGGGGTGGACAAGGTCCCGCCCCGTGCACCACGCCGCTCGTCCCGCTCGTCCTCGTCGTCCACCTCGTCCGACCGCACCGTCTCTCAGCTAGGAGCTTGAGTCACGTGGGTTTCTTCTCCGACATCGGCGGCTTCATCATGACGCCGCTGTACTACGTCATCTCGGCGATCATGCTCGCCTGGCACGAGGTGCTCGGCCTCGTGCTCGACCCCGACGGTGGTCTGTCGTGGGCGCTGTCGATCGTCGGCCTGACGATCGTGATCCGCATCCTGCTGATCCCGCTGTTCGTCAAGCAGATCAAGTCGCAGCGCAACATGCAGCTCATCCAGCCGAAGGTGAAGGAGCTGCAGAAGAAGTACGGTCACGACCGCCAGAAGCTCGGCGAAGAGACCATGAAGCTCTACAAGGACGCCGGCACGAACCCGTTCGCCTCGTGCCTGCCGCTGATCCTGCAGATGCCGATCTTCTTCGCGCTGTTCCGCATCCTCGATCAGGCCTCGAAGAACCAGCAGGGTCGAGGATTCCTGACCGACGAGCGGGCCACGGTGTTCGCCGACTCGCTCATCTTCGGCCACATCCCGATCAAGGAGTCGTTCTGGCAGGCCCGGGTGTGGGGGCCCGACGGCGACTGGACGGTGATGCTCACCGCGATCGTGCTGGTGATCGCGATGACGGCGACCACCTTCACCACGCAGCGTCAGCTGATGTCGAAGAACATGCCGGCCGACGCGCTCACCGGGCCCTACGCGCAACAGCAGAAGATCCTGCTCTACGTGCTGCCCCTCGTGTTCGGCATCTCCGGCGTCGCCTTCCCGATCGGCGTGCTCCTGTACTGGACGACGTCGAACCTGTGGACCATGGGCCAGCAGTTCTACGTGATCCGGAACAACCCCGCGCCTGGCACCCCCGCGTTCGACGCCAAGGTTGAGCGCGACCGGGCGAAGGGCAAGATCAAGGCCGGTGAGCCTGTCGAGGCCGAGCCGGAGCCCGAGGTCGACCGGCGTCCGGCGGTGCGGCAGCAGCCGAAGCGGCAGACCAAGGCGCAGCGCCAGGCGGCCGGCGGCTCCCCCGGTGGCGCCGGGTCTGCCGGCAGTGCCGGGTCCGGTAGCCGGCCGACCCAGACCCCGAACCTGAAGAAGAAGAAGCAAGGAGGAGGCCGATGAGCGTCGAGCCCACCGAGAGCGAGACCGTGACCGAGGCCGGCGAGGACGACGGTGCCGAGCCGCGTACGTCCAAGGTCGACCTGCTGGAGCAGGAAGGCGACATCGCCGCCGACTACCTCGAAGAACTGCTCGACATCGCCGACCTCGACGGCGACCTCGACATGGACGTCGAGGGCGACCGTGCCGCGGTGTCGATCGTCGGCGCCGACCTGCAGCAGCTGGTGGGTCGTCAGGGCGAGGTGCTCGAGGCCCTGCAGGAGCTGACTCGCCTCGCGGTGTACCGCGAGACGGGCGAGCGGTCGCGGCTGATGCTCGACATCTCCGGCTACCGTGCCGATCGCCGTGCCGAGCTGGTCACCCTGGCGCAGACCACGATCGAGGAGGTCCGGGCCTCGGGACAGCCGGTCTCGCTCTCCCCCATGAGCCCGTTCGAGCGCAAGGTCGTGCACGACGCCGTGGCCGGCGCGGGTCTGACGTCGGAGTCCGAGGGCGTCGAGCCGCGGCGCTACGTCATCGTCCTGCCTGCCTGAGGCTCACCGTGGCAGATGTTTCACGTGAAACAGCACCCCCTGCGCCCACCGTGGCGCGGGGGGTGTTTGCTTCGCGAATCGAGACGGCTGAGGCCTTCGCGGAGCTGCTGGCCGGGGACGGGGTGCTGCGCGGCCTGATCGGCCCGCGCGAGACGCCGCGTCTGTGGGACCGCCACATCCTGAACTCCGCTGTGCTGGCCAACGTGGTCGCCGATGGTGCTCGGGTCGCCGACATCGGGTCGGGCGCGGGTCTGCCCGGTGTCGTGCTGGCGATCGCCCGGCCGGACGTCCAGGTCACGCTCATCGAGCCGTTGCTCCGCCGCACGACCTTCCTCACCGAGGCGGCGGACACCCTCGGCCTGTCGAACGTGCGTGTGGTGCGCGCCCGCGCCGAGGACCTGCATGGCGAGGAGTCGTTCCGCCCGGGGTTCGACGTCGTCACCTCGCGTGCCGTGGCCCCGCTCGACCGCCTGCTGACGTGGTCGTTGCCGCTCGTCGCGCCCGCCGGCGAGTTCCTGGCTCTCAAGGGTGATCGTGCCAGCGCCGAGGTCGGGTCCTCGACCGAGCTGCACCGGTGGTCGGTGACGACCCCCGAGATCGTCGAGCTCGGCGCGGCTGTCCTGGAGACGCCGACGTATGCCGTGCGGCTTCGCTGGTCGCAGCCGGAGTCGGTAGCGTGGCCTCCGGTCCGCACAGTCGCACCGTCGCCGCGTGGCAGGGCTCGTCGGCGACGGTGAGTTATCCACCGGGTGTTCCACGCTCAGATGAGCGAGTTCTCCACAGGTGGGCGCGACTTGTCCACAATCAATCCCTGACGGGCGTTTGGCGCATGCCCACACCTTGTTTCACGTGAAACGGAGTTTCCCAGTGACGATCCCCCCCGGCAGTCAGCCGGCGAACAGCGGTCCTCGGACCGCCGGCGACCTCGCGTCGCTCGACGACCGCTACGACGCCGAGGCCACTCCGCTGGCTCGAGCCGTGCAGCACAGCCTGCTGGCCCGGGAGCAGAAGACGACCCAGACCCGCTCCGAAGGTGTCCAGCGTCCACGGGGCACCCGGGTGATGGTGGTGGCGAACCAGAAGGGCGGCGTCGGCAAGACGACGACGACCGTCAACGTGGCGGCGGCGCTGGCTCAGCTGGGCATGCGCGTGCTGGTGATCGATCTCGACCCCCAGGGCAACGCCTCCACCGCCCTGAGTGTCGAGCACCGACGGGGAGTTCCATCGACCTACGACGCGTTGGTCGACGGCCAGGCTCTCGCCGACATCGCCCAGCCCTGTCCTGACCTGCCCAACCTCCAGGTCGTCCCGGCCACCATCGACCTGGCCGGCGCCGAGATCGAGCTCGTGAGCGTCGTCGCCCGCGAGGGCCGGCTCCGCAAGGCGATCCACGCCCACCCGCGGGTGGTCACCGACGGTCGGCCGGACGCCCCGGAGGACCGCTACGACTACGTGCTCATCGACTGCCCGCCGTCGCTGGGCCTGCTGACGCTGAACGCCCTGGTCGCCGGCGACGAGATGATGATCCCGATCCAGGCCGAGTACTACGCGCTGGAGGGCCTGGGGCAGCTGCTCGAGACCGTCGACATGGTCCGCGCCCACCTCAACCCCGACCTCGCGGTCAGCACCATCCTGCTCACGATGTACGACGCCCGCACCCGGCTCGCGGCCGGCGTCGCCGAGGAGGTGCGGGGGCACTTCGGCGACCAGGTCCTGCGGACGGCCATTCCGCGGTCGGTGCGGGTCTCCGAGGCACCGTCGTACGGTCAGACGGTGATGACCTACGACCCCGGCTCGCCCGGTGCGCTGTCGTACTTCGAGGCAGCGCGCGAGATCGCCACGAAGGGAGCCCGCTGATGGCCGGCCAGGCCCCACGGCGCGGGCTCGGGCGTGGTCTCGGGTCGCTCATCCCGACGGCGCCCACCTCGGTCGACGCCCCGGTCGACGCCCCGGCCGCCGGCTCGTCACCGACCGAGGCGCCGAGCACGGCGCCGAGCGGGGCCGAGTCGGCGCAGACGCCCCCCGGCAGCGTCAGCCCGACGCCGTCCGCCGCGCCGGAGCTGCAGGAGGTGGCCGGCGCCTCGTTCGCCGAGCTGCCCGTCGGCGCGATCACGCCGAACGCCGTTCAACCGCGTGAGGTCTTCGACGAGGACGCCATGGCCGAGCTCGTGCACTCGCTGCGTGAGGTCGGTCTGCTGCAGCCCATCGTCGTGCGTCCCCAGGGCGACGACCGCTACGAGCTGATCATGGGTGAGCGCCGCTGGCGCGCCGCCCAGCTCGCGGGGATGACGACGATCCCGGCGATCGTGCGCCGTACCGACGACGTCGACATGCTGCGCGACGCCCTGCTGGAGAACCTGCACCGCAGCCAGCTGAACCCGCTGGAGGAGGCGGCCGCCTACAACCAGCTGCTCGAGGACTTCGGCTGCACCCACGAGGAGCTCGCCGGTCGCATCGGGCGGTCACGTCCCCAGATCAGCAACACCATCCGGCTGCTGCGGCTCAGCCCCGCCGTCCAGCGCCGGGTGGCGGCCGGAGTGCTCTCGGCCGGTCATGCCCGCAGCCTCCTCGGGGTCGACGACCCGGCACGGCAGGACCGGTTGGCTCAGCGTGTCGTGGCCGAGGGCATCAGCGTCCGGGCCCTGGAGGAGATCGTCGCGGTGGGCGACGCGGGGGACGAGCCGACGCCGCGACAGACCCGCCGCAAGCCGGTGGCACCCGGCCTGGCCGACCTGGCGGAGCGATTGTCGGACCGGCTCGAGACACGCGTCAAGGTCGACCTGGGTCAGCGCAAGGGCAAGATCACCGTCGAGTTCGCCTCGCTCGACGACCTGCGTCGCATCGTCGACATCATGGACCCGCGCAACCGGAGCGACCGACCCATCTAGGAGCACAGTCGCTGCGCCGACATGTCGACATAGCGTCTGGTCGACCTATCGACGGGTCTACTTCTTGTCGGCGGCGCGCTTGGCCGCCCGCCGGGCGGCGCGGGCGCGCTTCTCCTCGCGGTCGAGGCGCTCCGCCTCCTCCGGCGTCGGCGCGCTGCCCCCGTAGGCCGCCGGCAGCCACCACGAGCCAGGCGGCTGCTCGTCGGCCGGGTAGGTACGGATGGTCTCGTCGAGCAGCGAGGCCATCACCCGCCGCAGTGCGACCGTCTCGGCCTCCGGGTCGTCGCCGGTGGGATACATCGGCGGCGCGCACCGCACGGCGATGGTCTTGCCGCGGGAGAAGTCGCGCGGGTGGTCCTTGGTCATCAGGCGCTGCGTGCCCCAGAGGATGACCGGCACGATCGGCACCCCGGCGTCGGCGGCGATGCGCACGGCACCGGTCTTGAACTCCTTCAGCTCGAACGAGCGGGAGATCGTGGCCTCGGGGAAGATGCCGACGGCCTCGCCGGCCCGCAGGTACTCGACGGCCGTGGCCATCGACTGCAGGCCGGCGCCACGGTCGACCTCGATGTGGTGGAAGGACCGCATGACCGGCCCACCGATGCGGTGGTCGAAGATCTCACGCTTGGCCATGAACCGCACCAGCCGCTTCGACGGGTTCGCGGCGAGGCCACCGTAGACGAAGTCGGTGTAGCCGATGTGGTTGACCGCGAGCAGCACCCCGCCCTCGCGGGGCACGTGCTCGGTACCGCTCATCTGGAACGTCTGGCCGAGGGCCCGGAAGAGCACCTTGGCGGTCACGATGACCGGCGGGTAGGTGATGTCGCGCATGACGGCGACCCTAGTGCCCCCAGCCCCGCGCTACCGACGCGTCGCCAGGAAGTCGGCGATGCGGCCGATCGCCTCCTCGAGCATCACGACGTCGGGCAGCGTCACCAGGCGGAAGTGGTCGGGGCGCGGCCAGTTGAAGCCCGTGCCGTGCGTGACCAGGATCTTCTTGGCCCGGAGCAGGTCGATGACGAGCTCCTCGTCGTCGTCGACCTGGTAGACGTCGGGGTCGAGGCGCGGGAAGCAGTAGAGCGCGCCGCGCGGCTTGACCGACGAGACGCCGGGGATCTCGTTGAGCAACCGGTGGGCGAGCATGCTCTGCTCGTAGAACCGTCCACCGGGGCCGATCAGCTCCTCGACGGACTGGTAGCCGCCGAGCGCCGTCTGGATGGCGTGCTGGGCCGGCACGTTGGCGCACATGCGCATGTTCGCGATGAGCGTGAGGCCCTCGAGGAAGTCCTGGGCGACCTCCTGCGGGCCCGAGACCATCAACCAGCCGGCCCGGTAGCCGCAGACGCGGTAGGACTTCGACAGACCGCTGAAGGTCAGGCACAGCACGTCGTTGCCCGCCGAGGCCGCGGCGTGGTGGTGCACGGCGTCCTCGAACAGGATCTTCTCGTAGATCTCGTCGGCGAACACCACGAGCTCGTGCCGGCGGGCGATGTCGACGAGCGCGTCGACGACCTGCTTGCTGTAGACGGCACCCGTCGGGTTGTTCGGGTTGATGATGACGATGCCCTGGGTGTGCTCGGTGATCTTCGACTCGATGTCGGCGAGGTCGGGACTCCAGTCGTTCTCCTCGTCGCACAGGTAGTGGACGGCCGTGCCACCGGACAGCGTGACGGCCCCGGTCCACAGTGGGTAGTCGGGCGCCGGGACCAGGATCTCGTTGCCGTCGTCGAGGAACGTCTGCAGCACCATGCCGATCAGCTCGGAGACGCCGTTGCCGATGTAGACGTCGTCGACGGAGGTGTCCTTGAGCCCGCGCTGCTGGTAGAACTGCGCGACCGCGGTGCGGGCCGAGAAGATCCCGCGCGAGTCGCTGTAGCCCTGCGAGTCGGTCAGGTGGTGGGTCATGTCGGCGACGATCGCCTCGGGAGCTCGGAAGCCGAACGGCGCGGTGTTGCCGATGTTGAGCTTGAGGATCTCGTGGCCCTCGGCCTCGAGGCGCTGGGCCTCGACGAGGATCGGCCCTCGCACGTCGTAGCGGACGTTCTGCAGCTTCTTGCTCTGGCGGATCTGGCGCACCGATCCATCCTGACAGGTCACCCGGGTCGACTACCCTCGGGTTTCATGACCCGCCGGATCGAGCGGCTCACTCCCGACCTCCTCCAGCTGCTGGGCGAGCACGGCACGCCCTGCCGCTCGTGCGTGCGCTGGGAGCTCGACCCCGTGCGGCGCGGCCGCCTCTCCTCCGGAGCCGAGGCTGCCGACGAGAAGGACGCCTGGCTGTCCCACGTGCTGCGCGAGTGGGGCTCGTGCGGCCGGGTCGCGATGGTCGACGACGTCGCGGTCGGCTATGTCGTCTACGCACCTCCGGCGTTCGTGCCGGGCGCCGACTCGCACCCGACCGCACCGGTCTCGGCCGACGCCGTCCTGATGACGATGGCCTACGTGCACCCCGACCACGCGCGGGGAGGTCTCGGTCGGATGCTGGTGCAGCACATGGCGCGCGACCTGGTGAAGCGAGGTGGCATCCGGGCGGTCGAGGCGTTCGTCGACCCGCGCGGACGCCGCGCGTGCCTGCCGCCGGGCGACTTCCTGGCCCACGTCGGCTTCCGCACCCACCGCTGGCACCCCACGACCCCACGCATGCGGATGGACCTGCGCTCGGCGCTGACGTGGCGCGACGAGGTCGAGGCGGCGCTGGAGAAGCTGCGGGGCGTCGTCCGGCCGACGCCGGTGCCGGCACCGATCAGGATGGACGAAGCCCCGGAGCCGTAGGGCTCCGGGGCTTCATCAGACACTCAGTCGCCTGAAGTCATGATCAGGCGGTGAACTCCTCGAGCTCCTTGAGCAGCGCCGCCTTGGGGCGCGCACCGACGATGGACCGGACGACCTCGCCACCGTGGTAGACGTTGATCGTCGGGATGCCGTTGACCTTGTAGGACGACGGCGTCACGGGGTTCTCGTCGACGTTCATCTTGAGGAACTTGATCTTCTCGCCGTGCTGCGAGGCGATCTCGTCGAGGATCGGCGCGACCTGACGGCACGGTCCGCACCACTCGGCCCAGAAGTCCACGAGCACGGGGCGCTCGGACTGGAGGACCTGCGTGTCGAACTCTGCGTCGGTGACGGCTTCGATGTTGCCCACGTGAATTCCCTTCTCAGAAGTGTTGGTACCCGGCTCAACAGCCGGAGGTGTGTGGGTGTTCCCGACCTCAGAGGTCGAGGGCCGCCTCGGCGTCGGCGCGCTGCTGGGCCTCTGCACCGTTCACGGCGGTGTGGTCGAGCTCGGCGAGGTAGCGCTCGGCGTCGAGGGCGGCGGCGCAGCCGGTGCCGGCGGCGGTGATGGCTTGGCGGTAGATGTGGTCGACGAGGTCGCCGGCGGCGAAGACGCCGGGGATGTTGGTGCCGGTGTTGGGGTGGGCGGCGATGACGTAGCCGTTGTCGTCGAGGTCGACCTGGCCCTTGAAGAGCTCGGAGCGGGGGTCGTGGCCGATCGCGATGAACAGGCCGGTAGCGTCGAGGTCGCGGGTCTGGCCGGTGACGGTGTCCTTGAGGGTGAGCGACTCGAGCTTGTCGGTGCCGTTGATGGTCTCGACGACGCTGTTCCACACGATGTCGAGCTTGGGGTCGGCGAAGGCGCGTTCCTGCATGATCTTGGAGGCGCGGAGCTCGTCGCGGCGCACGATGAGAGAGACCTTCGAACCGAACCGGGTCAAGAAGGTGGCCTCCTCGATGGCGGAGTCGCCGCCGCCGACGACGGCGATGTGCTGGTCGCGGAAGAAGAACCCGTCGCAGGTGGCGCACCACGACACGCCGCGTCCGGACAGGGTGTCCTCGTTGGGCAGCTCGAGCTTGCGGTAGCCCGAGCCGGTGGCCAGGATGACCGCGCGGGCGGTGTAGGTCTCGGTGGCCGTGCGCACGGTCTTGACCTCGCCGGTCAGGTCGACCGCAACGACGTCGTCGGGGACGAGCTCGGCGCCGAAGCGCTCGGCCTGGGCGCGCATCTCGTCCATGAGGGCCGGGCCCATGATGCCGTCGCGGAAGCCGGGGAAGTTCTCGACCTCGGTGGTGTTCATCAGAGCGCCACCGGCGGTGACCGAGCCCTCGAAGACCAGCGGTTCCAGGCTCGCGCGCGCGGCGTAGACCGCGGCGGTGTAGCCCGTGGGACCAGAGCCGATGATGATGACGTTGCGGGGCTCGGACATGCGGAACAGGTCTCCTCGTGGTGGCGGTGGCGAGCGGTCACTCGTCACAACCGATCGTAGGCGAGCCTTGTTCCGGCCGGGCCCGGTGCCCGAACCGTGCTACGGCGCGGGGATCACCTTCGAGCGGAGCACGTCGCCGCTGCCGCACTGCAACAGGTCGACGACCTGCGTGGTGCCCTGCACCGGGCGGTAGGCGAGTACCGCCTCCTTGCCCTCGTAGCGCACCGCGACCAGGTCGCCCTCGCCGAAGTCGGCGACGTCGCAGACGAACAGGGGAGCGGTGGTGAGGTCGTCGTCGCGGCTGACGTCCTCCTCGGGGATGCCGCGGTCGCGCAGTGCCAGGACGGCGTCGCCGAACGTCTGCCGGCTGATCGGGGGGACGTCGGGGGCGGCCTGGGACGGCGCCGGGACCGCGCTGTTGGGCTCGCGACTCGGCATCGGCGACGGCGCCGACTCGGCGAGCTCGCCCCCGCCGTCCTCTGCGGTGCCGGCGCTGTCGCCGCTGCTGCTGTCGTCGGAGCCGGTGGTGTCGATCAGCTGCGTGGCCCCCACCCCGAGGACGACGACCGCCGCCGCGGCGCCGAGCAGGCCGGTGACCCGTCGGCGGCGTCGGGCGGCGAGGTCGACGACCGTGCCCTGGTAGGGCGGCGGCGGGGGCGGGTCGACGGCGCGGGTGCCCTCGGCGGCCAGCTGCGAGAGCACGGTGTCGAGGCGCCGCGCGACGTCGTCGGGCACGGGCTCGTCGTGACGTGCCTGAGCGAGCAGTCGGCGGATCGCCTCCTGCTGCTGAGGGCTCGCCTCGGGCTCGTGCTGGGACATCGGGGATCACTTCCGTGACGGGTGGAGCGGGTCGTGGTCGGCGGCGCACACGCCCTCAGGCAGGCGGACCCCGCGGCGGGTGCGTGGATGGGACGTGCCTGGCGGGCGGCGGGTTCCCGGGTGCGGTGTGACCGTCGCCTCCGTCGTCGAGCATGCCGGCGAGCAGCACGGCGAGCTTCGAGCGGCCCCGCGAGCAGCGCGACTTCACCGTGCCGACGGCGCAGTCGAGCATCTCGGCGACCTCGGCCACCGGGTAGCCCTCCATGTCGACGAGCACGAGCGCGGCGCGCTGCTCCTCCGGCAGCGTCGCGAGCGCGTCGAGCACCTGACGGCGCCGGTCGCCGACGACGGCGTGGTCGGCGGGATCGGCGGCCTCGCCGGTGGCCGAGACGAGGGAGCCGCGGTTGCCGTACTCCTCGAGGTCGTCGGGCAGCGCCTCGGCCCGCCGGACCTTCGCGGCCCGGAGGCGGTCCAGGCAGGCGTTGACGACGACGCGGTGCAGCCACGTCGTGACCTGGGCCTCGCCGCGGAACGACGCGGCGCGGCGGTACGCCGCGACCATGCCGTCCTGCAGCCCGTCGGCGGCGTCGTCGGGGTTGCCCATCGTGCGCAGCGCCACCGCCCACAGCCGGTCGCGGTGGCGGCCGAAGAGCTCACCGAAGGCGTGGACGTCGCCCGCGACGTGCGCCGCGAGGAGCTCGGCGTCGGTGCGGCCGCCCCAGGGCAGCTCGCTCACCCGCGTTCTCCGACCACGGCGACGATCGTCGCACGAGCCGGGCCGCCGAGGCCCGACGGGGACGGCGCGGGGTCGTCGGTGCCGCCGCCGCGGACCTGGATGGCCACGACGACGCCGAGGGCCAGGACGAGCACCAGCGCCAGGGCGGTGGCCAGGCGCAGGAACCCGCGGCCGGGGACCCGCTCGTCGGTGACCTCGACGGGGTCGAGCGTCGAGCTGTCGGCCGGGCCGGCACCGGCGGACGAGGAGGCGGTGTCCCAGGGCCAGAAGCCGTCGCTGCTCGACTCGGCCGCGCTCGCGGCCAGCTGCCGTGGTCGGCGGACCGGACGACCGTCGGCGGGGTCGGGGGCGAAGAGCGGACGCTCCGGCGGCGCCTCGAACGGCGGCGGTGGCGGCGCGGGCGTGGCGCGCCGCTCGAGCCACGAGACGTCGTCGTCGTCACCGAAGATCGGCACCCCGGCCTCGGTCGGCTGCTCGACGGGCCCGTCGACCGCGGGGGCCGGCTCGGGTTCGGGCTCGGGCTCAGGTTCGGGTTCGGGCTCGCGCGGCGGGTAGGGCCGCATCTCGGGCACCGGCGGCAGCACGACCTGCTCCTCCTCGGGCAGGACGTCGGGCACGCTCTCGAGCAGCGACTCGGGCATGCCGTCGGCCTCGCCGACGAACTCGGCGAGGTAGTCGGCGATGCCGCGTGCCGTCGTGGCGACGTCGCCGAGCTCGCGGCTGCGCGCGCCCGGGTGCAGCACCTCGTCGCAGAGCACGTCGAGCGCGCGCGGGATGCCGGCGCGGACCTGGCGCGGACGCAGCACGTCGCCGTGCCCGCGCGGCGCGGGCTCGACGATCGAGCCCGACGACCCGGCCCAGCGAGCCGTCAGGGCGCAGTAGAGGAGCCCGGCGAGGTCGTCGACGTCGCGGGCCTCCTCGGCGTCTCGACCACCGACGCCGTGCAGGGCGGCGTCGACGCAGAAGCCGATGAGTCGCACGTTGCCGACCCGGTCGACGAGGACGTTCTCGGGGTTGAGTCGGCCGTGGGCGATGCCGGCGGCGTGCGCGCAGGCGACCGAGTCGGCCACCTCCGCGACCAGCCAGGCGGCGCGACGCGGGCCGAGGGTCGTGCCGTTGGCGGCGACGATGTCGAGCGAGGTGCCCCAGCCCCACTCGTTGACCACGTAGCAGACGTCGTCGGTGCGGTCGGCGTCGAGCACGCGCAGCACGCGGCGGTCGAGCAGCGCGGCCGAGCGGCGGGCGGCGTCCATGAGGGCCGGCGCGCGGTCGTCGTCGCCTCGGATGACGTGGATGGCGACGTGGCGCTCGAGCGCGTGGTCGTAGGCCCGCCAGAAGCGGCCGCCGGCGGTCTCGGTGAGCAGGTCGACGAGCCGGTAGCGGTCGCCGAGGACGTCACCGGGCCGGGTGGCGTGCGGCACCTGACTCGTCTCCTCGGGACGGACGTTGGACGGGCCCCATCCTAGGCCGCTAGTAGCGCCGATGTGCGCCTCCGCGCCGACTCGGTACGAAGCCGAGACGTCGGCGGACGAGGTCGAGGATCGAGGTGACCTCGCGCAGGCGGGTGAGCTCGGCGCCGAGGAGGAACACGATGCCGCCCACGCCGGTCACGACGGCACCCCGCACGGCGGCGAGCGTCCAGTGGGGGTCGTCGCCGAGCCCGCCGAGCGCCAGCCGGGCCGCGAACGCCGCGAGGACGGCGGCCGCGACGGCGAGCGCGAGCCGGACGACGAAGCGCACCAGCCGCGGGGTGGCGAGCCCGCCGAGCCGGTGCCGGAGCACGAGGTAGGACACCAGGGCACCCACGGCGTACGACGTCCCGTAGGCGACGACGAGGGCAGGGGAGGTGTCGACGGCGTCGGCACCGCGCACCAGGAGCAGGGCGGCGACGATGTTCACGGTGGCGACGACGCACTGCACGTAGAAGACGGTGCGGGTCTGCTCGAGGGCGTAGAACCCGCGCAGCACGAGGTAGTGCACGGTGAACATCACGATGCCGGGGCCGAAAAGGGCCAGCGAGGGCGCGTAGGAGTCGTAGGACTCGGCCGCAGCGCCGTGCCCCCAGACGACGTTGGCGACGTCGGTCGCGACGAGCGGGAGCACGGCCGCGAACGGCACGACGACCGCGAGCGCGGTGCGCAGGTTGGTGCCGAGGGTCTCGGCCAGCCGTGGCAGGTCGCCGGCCGCGGCGTGCCGTGAGAGGCGCGGCAGGATCGCCGTGGCCAGCGAGACGGTGATGATCGAGTGCGGGACCATCACGATCAGGAACGTCGAGGAGTAGACGGCGTAGCCGGTGCCGTCGCCGCCGTCGGCCGTGCCGCCCGAGGCGAGCTTGACCACGACCGTGTAGGCGACCTGGTTGACGACGACGAACAGCACCGTCCAGAGGCCGAGGCGCAGCGTGTGGCCGAGCCCGGCGCCGCGGAAGTCGAAGCGCGGCCGGAAGGTGAACCCGGCGCGCTTGAGGTAGGGCACCAGGATCAGCAGCTGAGCGGCGATGCCGACGGTGGAGCCGAGGCCGAGCAGCATCTCCTGGTCGGCGTCGAAGGGGCCGACGAGCTCGGCGCCCTGGGCCGGGCCGAACGCGACGAGGTAGACCACCAGGACGCCGACCGAGATGACGTTGTTGGCGATGGGCGCCCACATCATCGGTCCGAATCGGCCGCGGGCGTTGAGGATCTGCCCGACCAGCACGAACATGCCGTAGAAGAACACCTGCGGCAGGCAGAACCGCGCGAGGTCGACGACCGAGGCCAGGTGGTCGACCCGGTCGGCGTCGGAGAACCGGTCGTCGAGGTAGAGCGACATCAGCTGCGGCGCGAAGACGACGAGCGCGACCGTGACGGCGCCGAGGAACAGCGCCGCGAGCGTGATGATCCGGTTGGTGTAGGCCTCGCCGCCGTCGGGGTCGGACGTCATCGCCCGCACCAGCTGCGGCACGAGGACGGCGTTGAACACGCCCCCGGCCAACAGGATGTAGAGCATGTTCGGCACGGTGTTGGCGATGGTGAAGATGTCGGCGTGCAGCGACGCGCCGAGGGCCGCCGCGAGCAGGGTCGAGCGGATGAACCCGCTCATCCGCGACACGACGGTGCCGGCGGCCATCACGGCGCTGTTGGCCAGCACCGAGCTCTGGGAGTCCTGGTCGGCGGTCCGGTCCTGCTCGGCAGGCTCGACCGCGCGGGTGCTCACCCGACCTCGACCGGCGGCGGGGCGGCGGACGAGCCGCGTCGTCCGGCACCGGGCTCGCCGCGGCGCGCGGCGCGCACCCGACGCACCAGGCGGACGGCGATCGCCAGGAAGAGCAGGCCGGCGCCGGTGCCGATGATGAGCCAGATGACGTCGCTGACCTGCGTGGGCCGGATCGGCACCTGGGCCGAGGCCCCGAGCGGCGTGCCGGCGGGGTCGGTGACCTGCAGCCGCACGTTGTGCACGGCGTTGGTCGTGGTCGTGGCCCGCAGCTGGGCGGTCGCGCGCCCGTCGGCCTCGAGCACGATGCGCTCGGGCGCGGTGACCTCGATGCCCCGGTCGGACTCGGCCCGCACGCTCACCGCGACGCGGTGGTCGAGGTTGTTGGTCAGCGTGACCGCGAAGGTCCCGCTCGAGCTGGCGAGGGTGATGCCGGGCGAGTCGCTGATCTGGATGCCGTCGAGGCGCTCGTCGACCCACGCGCGGGCGCCGTCGGTGGCCGCGAGCGCGGCGGCCTCGTCGTAGCGGGCGAAGTAGGAGAGCCCGGTGAGCGCCTCCTCGGTGATCGTGCCGCCGATGCCGGTGTCGTCGACGAGCACGTTCTGCAGCGCGTCGCCGCCCGCGACGAGCTCCTCGACGGCCGCGACGTTGGCGCCGTCGAGCTCGCGGTTGCCCTGCAGGGCCGGGTAGCCGAGGTCGGCGGCGTCGACCGGGGTCGCCGTCGCCGCGCGGTCGACGTCGTCGAGGGTGCCGAGGTCGAGCCACGGCACGGAGAGCCCGGCGAAGAAGGCGGCGGGGTCGTCGAGCGCGGTCGACGACGGCAGGACGACGACCATCGGCCGCCGGTCGCCTTTGATCTCGCGGACGGCGGCCTCGGCGAGCACCCGCTGGCGCAACCCGGTCGGGGTCAGCGACGGGCCGGGCCCGGGGCTGCCCTGCACGGCCCCGTGCGAGGTGACCAGCACGCGGCGTCCGTCGACGTCGGCCACGGCCGGCGGCGGCTCCCGTCCGTCGAGGTCGGCGAACATCCGGTCGGTGACGAGCACGCGGGCGTCGTCGCCCGCGGCGGCGATGCTGTCGGCGTCGAGGTAGCCCGTCGGTGAGGTGATCACCGGGCGGGGCTCGACGCCGAGCTCGGTGAGGGCCTCGCTGCGCTGGGCGCGGGCGACGTCGAGCAGGCGCGGGGCGTGCTCGAGCGTCGACGGCAGGTCGGGGTTGCCGTAGGGCAGCGTGTACACCTCGTCGCCGCGCAGCGTGCGACCGAGGTCGTCGAGCCAGGTCGCGGCCTGCTGGGCCTCGGGGGTCGGCGGGACGTCGTCGTCCTCGGCCGGCGCGGTCGAGGGGTCGGCGCTCGTCGTCTCGTCGGTGCCCGGGCCGAGGGTGCGGGGCGGGTTGCCCGCCGCGAGGTGGGCGACGGCGTCGACGAGGGCGGGGTCGACCAGCCAGGTGATCACCGGTGCCTGGTCGGCGAAGTCGAGGAGCCGGGTGAGCCGGCCTTCGGGGCCGAGGGCGCTCGCCCACGACTCGGGGTCGGCCACCCTGCCGTCGCCGGACCACCGCACCGGCGCGGTGAGCGGCAGCACCAGGGCGACGTCGAGCGGTCGGTCGTGGAAGCGTCGGGGCACGACGGGCAGGTAGGTGCGCGCCCGGCCGACGGCGGTGCCGTCGTAGGGCCGCGACGGGCTGGAGCCGAGGGCGTGCACCCCGAACCAGTAGACGCCGGCCCCGTTGGGCTCGATCGCGTCGACCGGCACCGTGACCCGGTAGATCGACGTCGCCCCGGGGGCGAGCTCCTCGACCTCGCCGGGTCGCCCGCCGACGGTGAGCCGCTGGCCGACCACGGCGTCGTACGGCGTGGCCATCGAGGCCTCGAGCTCGCCCTGGTTGCGGAACGGCTCGTCGAGCGCGCCGAGCTCGCCGTCGCCGACGAAGGCGAGCAGGCTGATGTTCGACCACGTCTCGTCGGTGCGGTTGGTGACCGTGCCGGTGACGGCGATGGTGCCCGAGGCCGGCAGCGAGGCCGGCGTCATGGACGAGATGGTGACGCCGAGCGGGGCGGTGTCCTCCTCGGCGGGGGCCGGTACCGGTGCCGCGGCGGTGGCGGCCTGCGCCGGCGTCGTCGTGGCGCTCAGCCCGACCAGCCCGGTCAGGGTGGCCGCGAGGACGGCGTACGAGGCCACGAGGGCGCGCACGTACGACGGTCGGACCACCGGACGAGGGTATCCGGGTCGCCTGGCGTTCCCGACCGTCCCTAGACTCCGCGGAGTGTCCGACCCGACTCCCCAGCCTCTCTCGATCGTCGAGGTGCAGCGTCGCGTCGGCGCCGAGCTCGACCGGCTGGCCCCGCTGATCGACCCCCTCGGGGCGCTGTTCACCGACGCCGGGCACGAGCTGCACCTGGTCGGCGGGCCGGTGCGCGACGCGATGCTCGGCCGCTCGCACCACGACCTCGACTTCACGACGTCCGCCCGCCCCGAGGAGACCGAGCGGCTGCTCAAGGGGTGGGGCGACGCGCTGTGGGACATGGGGCGCGACTTCGGCACGATCGGCGCACGCAAGGGCGCGTGGCAGGTCGAGGTGACCACCTACCGCTCCGAGAGCTACGACCCGGCGTCGCGCAACCCGACGGTGCGCTACGGCGACTCGCTCGCCGGCGACCTCGGACGCCGCGACTTCACCGTGAACGCCATGGCGGTGAGCCTGCCGCAGCGCGACTTCGAGGACCCGTTCGGCGGCATCGTCGACCTCGCCCACCGCGTGCTCCGCACGCCGGGGCGTCCGGAGGACTCGTTCGGCGACGACCCCCTGCGCATGCTGCGCGCCGCCCGGTTCGCCGCCCAGCTCGGGTTCACCGTCGCGCCCGAGGTCGTGCAGGCGATGACCGACATGGCCGCGCGCATCGAGATCATCAGCGCCGAACGGGTGCGCGACGAGCTGGTCAAGCTGGTCTGCGCCCCCTACCCGCGCCTGGGCCTGACGCTCCTCGTCGACACCGGGCTGGCCGACCTCGTGCTGCCCGAGCTGCCGGCGCTGCGGCTCGAGCGCGACGAGCACCACCGGCACAAGGACGTCTACGAGCACACGCTCACCGTGCTCGAGCAGGCCATCGACCTCGAGCCGCGGCTCACCGGCGGGCCCGACGGCGACGGCGCACCCGACTTCGTCTCACGCTTCGCCGCGCTCATGCACGACGTCGGCAAGCCGCGCACGCGCCGGCTGGTCGACGACGGCACCGTGACCTTCCACCACCACGACGTCGTCGGCGCCAAGCTGACCCGCAAGAGGATGAAGGCGCTGCGGTTCAGCAACGACGAGATCGAGTCGGTGAGCCGGCTCGTCGAGCTGCACCTGCGCTTCCACGGCTACGGCTCGGGCGAGTGGACCGACTCCGCCGTCCGCCGCTACGTGCGCGACGCCGGCGCCGAGCTCGACCGCCTGCACGTGCTCACGCGCGCCGACTGCACCACCCGCAACCAGCGCAAGGCCGACCGGCTCCGCCGCACCTACGACGAGCTCGAGGCGCGCATCGAGCGGCTCTCGGAGGAGGAGGAGCTGGCCGCCATCCGCCCCGACCTCGACGGCAACGAGATCATGGAGGTCCTCGGCATCGGCCCCGGCCGCGAGGTTGGCCAGGCCTACGCCTTCCTCCTCGACCTCCGGCTCGACCAGGGCCCCCAGTCGCCCGACGCCGCCCGCGCCGCCCTCCTCGCCTGGTGGGCCGACCGCTAGCTCACTGCTTGCTAGTGGCTAGCGCGCGAGGCTGAGCCGGGATAGTTCGATACCAGGTCGACCTTTTCGGCCTCAATGAGGTCGACCTGGTATCGAACTATCCCGGGCTGCTGCTAGCTGATGTGTCACGTACCAACGGTGTGACAGACGTCATAGTGCTTGTTGAACATCGTTCAGTAGCCTCCGGCGCATGGCCCAGTACGAGGAGCTCGAGGCGAGCATCGACATCGACGCGACGCCGGCACAGGTGTGGTCGCTGGTTACCGACGTGCCCCGGATGGCGTCGTGGAGTCCGCAGGTCGTGCGCACCACGGTGCGCGGCGGCACGGTGAAGAAGGGTGCGCGGTTCGTCAACCTCAACCGCCAGGGCCTGCTGTTCTGGCCCACGACGGCCAAGGTCGTGCGCTTCGAGCCGCACCGCGACTTCGCCTTCCGGGTCGCCGAGAACCGCACCATCTGGTCGTTCGAGCTCAGCGACGACGGCCGTGGCGGCACGCGCGTCGTCCAGCGTCGCGAGCTGCCGCACGGGGTCTCGAAGGTCTCGACCGCCCTCACCCGGGTGGCGCTGGGCGGCATCGAGCCGTTCACCCGCCGGCTCGAGCGCGGCATGCACGAGACGCTCGCGAAGGTGAAGACCGAGGCGGAGTCCGTGTCCGCCTGACCCGCGCCGGCGTGGCCTGGCCGCACCCGGATGCAGGACGGCGGGCACCCTCCGAGGAGGATGCCCGCCGTCGAGCGGTGGATCAGGTCACGCAGAGGTCACTCGGCACCGGCGATGAAGGCCTCGACGCGGCGGCGACCCTCGTCGTCGGGCAGCTGCACCGGCGGCGACTTCATCAGGTAGGACGACGCCGAGATGATCGGGCCACCGAGGCCGCGGTCCTTGGCGATCTTGCAGGCGCGCAGGGCGTCGATGATGATGCCCGCCGAGTTGGGCGAGTCCCACACCTCGAGCTTGTACTCGAGGTTGAGCGGCACGCCGCCGAAGGCCGAGCCCTCGAGGCGGACGTAGGCCCACTTGCGGTCGTCGAGCCACGCGACGTAGTCGGACGGGCCGATGTGCACGTTCTTGTCGTGGATCTTGCCGGCCAGCTCGCCCTGCAGGTTGGAGGTGACGGCCTGGGTCTTGGAGACCTTCTTGGACTCGAGACGCTCACGCTCGAGCATGTTCTTGAAGTCCATGTTGCCGCCGACGTTGAGCTGGTAGGTGCGGTCGAGCGCGACGCCGCGGTCCTCGAACAGCTTCGCCATCACGCGGTGGGTGATGGTGGCGCCGATCTGGCTCTTGATGTCGTCACCGACGATCGGGACGCCGGCGGCCTCGAACTTCGCGGCCCACTCGGGGTCGGAGGCGATGAAGACGGGCAGGGCGTTGACGAAGCCGACGCCGGCGTCGATGGCGCACTGGGCGTAGAACTTGTCGGCCTCCTCCGAGCCCACGGGCAGGTAGGAGACGAGGACGTCGACCTGGGCGTCCTTGAGGACCTGGGTCACGTCGACGGCGTCCTTGGCGGACTCCTCGATGGTGGCGCGGTAGTACTTGCCGAGGCCGTCGAGCGTCGGGCCGCGCTGCACCTCGACACCGAGGGTCGGGACGTCGCAGATCTTGATGGTGTTGTTCTCGGAGGCGTTGATGGCCTCGGAGAGGTCCTTGCCGACCTTCTTGTCGTCGACGTCGAACGCGGCGACGAACTCGATGTCGCGCACGTGGTAGTCGCCGAAGGCGACGTGCATGAGGCCCGGCACCGTCTCGGCCGGGTCGGCGTCACGATAGAAGTGGACACCCTGGATGAGGGACGTGGCGCAGTTGCCGACGCCCACGATTGCTACACGGATCGAACCCATCGGGATTCCCTTTCGTGGTGACTTCAGGTGGAGGTGCTGTGGTGGTGGGTGGGGTGGCTCAGGGGTTCTGGGCCGCAGGCGGCTTGATCGCCGCCTGGTTGCGCTCGGCGTTGATGAGGTCGGAGAGCCACTGCACCTCGCGCTCGGTCGACTCCATGCCGTGCCGCTGGAGCTCGGCGGAGTACTGGTCGACCTCCTTCTCGGTCATGGACAGCTCCCGCTGGATGCGGTCGAGCCGCTCCTGCAGGCGGCTGCGGCGCCCTTCGAGCACCCGCAGCCGGATCTCCATGTCGGTGCGCCCGAAGAAGGCGAACCGGATGCCGAAGTTGTCGTCCTCCCACGCCGCCGGCCCGATGTCGGCCATGAGCCGCTCGAACTCGGCGGTGCCGGCCGCGGTCACCTGGTAGGTGATCTTCGGACGACGGGAGGTGGGCGTCATCGTGGGAGCGAGCTCCTCGATGAGGTTGCCCTTCAGCATCTTCTTCAACGTCGGGTAGAGCGAGCCGTAGGAGAGCACGCGCCCCCACCCGAGCATGAGGTTGAGCCGCTTGCGCAGCTCGTAGCCGTGCATGGGTCCCTCGTGCAGCAGTCCGAGGACTGCCAGCTCGATGGACTCTGCGCGGCGTGCCATGCGACCTATCGTAGCGATATATCCGCGGATGCGAAATCCCCGATAGGTCGTGCCGATCTCTCGGACCGAAGGCCACCGGCGCCGGGCCCGGACGGCGTCCGCCGCATTTCGGCCCCCGTTCGTCGTCCTGCGTACCCTGAACAGTCGGGTCGGTCCCGGACCCGAGCACGCGAGACGGCATGGAGGTAGCACGTGGGCGGCAAGCGCAAGGCCGACGAGGCGTCGTCCACCGACGGCACCTCACGGTCGCCGCTGAAGCGCCGGAGGTCCGGTGGCGGCCAGGGCACGCAGGAGGACAAGGCACCGATGACCTGGCGGCGTCGCCTGCTCAAGGTCGCCAAGTGGGGCACGATCACCGCGCTGATCCTGATGCTGATCGGGGTCGGCGGCTTCATCTACCTCTACAAGACCACCGACATCCCCTCGGCCAACCCCGAGTTCCTCACCGACACCTCGTTCGTCTACTACGACAACGGCGACGACCTCGGCCGCTACGAGACCCAGTACCGCGACTCGATCCCGCTCGACGACATGCCCGAGACGCTGCAGCAGGCGGTGATCGCGGCCGAGGACCAGTCGTTCTACGACAACAACGGCATCGACACCCGCGGCATCGCGCGCGCGATGTTCAACAACGCCAGCGGCGGTAGCCAGCAGGGCGCCTCGACCATCACCCAGCAGTACGTGAAGATCCTCTACCTGACCCAGGAGCGCAGCTACCAGCGCAAGGTCAAGGAGGCGATCTTGTCGCTGAAGATCCAGCGGCAGATGTCGAAGGACGAGGTGCTCGCGGGCTACCTGAACACCATCTACTTCGGGCGCGGCGCCTACGGCGTCCAGGCCGCGGCCGACGTCTACTTCGGCAAGCAGGCCAAGGACCTCAACCTGCGCCAGTCCGCCGTTCTCGCCTCGGTCCTCAACGACCCCAACGACCTCGACCCGGCCGACGGCAAGCAGGCCCGCCAGGCCCTCAAGGGCCGCTACCAGTACGTGCTCGACTCGATGGCCGAGATGGGTGACATCACCGACGCCGAGGCGGCCGAGGCCCGCACGAGCCTGCCGAAGTTCCCCAAGCAGGAGCAGCAGAGCACCTACGGCGGCCAGCAGGGTCACATGCTGACCCTCATCAAGAACCAGCTGCTGGGCCTGGAGAAGAACGACGGCAGCTCGTTCACCGAGGACGAGATCGACGGCGGCGGCCTGCGGATCACCACCACGCTCGACCCGAAGGTGATGTCGGCGATCGAGGACGGCGTCGAGGAGATCCGCCCGAGCGAGCCCACCGACACCTTCAAGCCCAAGCAGCTGCACGTCGGCGCGGCGGCGGTCGAGCCGGGCACCGGTGCGCTGCGCGGCTTCTACGGCGGGCAGGACTACCTCGACTCCCAGCTCAACTGGGCGGTCGCGGGCGGCCAGGCCGGCTCGACCTTCAAGGCCTACGCCGTGGCGGCCGGCCTCAAGCAGGGCTTCGCGCTCAAGGACACCTTCGACGGCAACGCCCCCTACGAGGTCGGCGACACCGAGTTCGGCAACCAGGGCGAGGGCGGCGGCCGCAGCTACGGTCGCGTCAGCCTCACCCAGGCCACCGAGGACTCCATCAACACCGCCTTCATCGACCTCACCGTGGCGATGGACAACGGCCCCGAGGCCATCGTGAAGATGGCCGAGGACATGGGCGTGCCCGGCAACAAGCCGCGCAAGAAGAACCCGTTCGGCATCCCGACGTCGAGCGGCGGGCTCAACCCCGAGACCGGCGTCTCGCTCGGCTCGGCCACCGTGAGCCCGATCAACATGGCCAACGGCTACGCCACCATCGCCGCCGAGGGCATGTCGGCGCCGGTCTACCTCATCGACAAGGTGACCAACCGCGAGGGCGAGGTGCTCTACCAGCACAAGGTCACCGAGAAGCGCGTGCTCGACGCCGACCTCGCCTCCGACGTGTCCTACGCCCTGCAGCAGGTCACCGAGAGCGGCTCCGGCACGTCGGCGCAGCTCGACGACCGCCCGATCGCCGGCAAGACCGGCACGGCCACGAAGACCGGCGGCGCGGTGTCGTCGTCCTGGTTCATCGGCTACACGCCGCAGCTGTCGACCGCGGTGATGTACGTGCGTGGCCAGGGCAACGGCCAGCTCGACGACTGGCTGCCCGCGACCTCCGACGGCAAGTCCGGCTACTTCGGCGGCAACTACCCGGCCAAGACCTGGAACGCGATCATGAGCCGCGCGATGGAGGGCGTCGAGCCGGAGGACTTCCCCGAGCCGGCCTTCGTCGACGGCGACGCGCCGTCGACGGGCCACGCCCCCTACACCCCGCCGCCCGCGCCGCCGTCGACCTCCGACGACGACGAGCCCGACGACCGGCCCACCAAGACCACCAAGCCGCCGACGAAGCCGCCGGAGACCTCGGCCCCGCCGACCTCGGCGCCGCCGACGACGACGGCTCCGCCCCCGCCGCCCGCCACGACGGAGCCGCCGCCCCCGCCGGCCACGACCCCGCCGCCGCCGGAGGACTGCACCGTGCTCGGGGGCTGCCCCAGCCCGGACGAGCCGACCCCGGCGCCCCGGGCGCAGGTCGCTGGTCGCGAGCAGGACTGAGCCGGAGGTGTCGCGCGCGCCGTCCGGGCCGGAGCACGTGCACCCCACCCGCGACGACCCGGTCGTCGCCGGGCTCAGCGAGGTCGTCGGCGGACCCGTCGGCGAGCACGCCGGCCGCGGCCGCGGCGTCACCGTGCTCGGCGTCCTGCTCGCCCTGACCGCGCTCACCTTCGCGCTCGGTCTGGTGTCGAAGACGGCGTGCGCCGCCGACGGGTGGTCGAGCACCGACCCGTCGCGCTACACCCACGCCTGCGTCTCGAAGGTGCCCGACGCCTACACCGGCACCGGCCTCGTCGAGCTCGCCTGGCCGTGGTCGGGCGACGAGCAGACCCGGCTGCGCTACGCCCCCACGAGCGAGCCGGCGGCCGTCGGGCTGTGGAGCTACTCCGTCGCCCGCGTGACCCACGTGCTCAGCGGCTCGCCCGAGGTCTCCGTGCGCTACGGCGAGCCGGCCGGCGTCCTGGCCGACAGCGACACCGTCGACGACGAGCGCCGCCTGTTCATGCTGCTCAACTGCCTCGGCTTCGCCGCGCTCGCCCTCGCCGCCACCGCCGCGCTGCGGGCCGCGCGCCGGCGTCGTCCGTGGGACGCCGCCGGGTTCGCGGTCGCGCCGGTGCTGGCCGTGGCCGGCGTCGTGTCGTGGGACCTGCTGCCGGTCGCCGCGGTCGCCGGTGCCCTGTGGGCGTTCTCCCGGGGCCGGGTCGTGCTCGGCGGCGCCCTCGTGGGTGCGGGGGTCGCGGCCGGCGTCTGGCCGGTGCTGCTGCTGGCGGCCTTCGTCGCGCTCTGCGTGCGCGACCGGCGTCCGGCGCTCGTGCTGCCGGCGGTCGTGCCGGCCGTGGCCACCTGGGCGGTGCTCAACGCCCCCGCCTTCCTCACCGGGCGCCAGCAGTGGGAGGTCTTCTTCTCCACCGCGTGGCAGCGCACGCCCGACGAGGGGTCGCTCTGGGCGATCGTCGCGCAGTCGGCCGGGCTCTCGCGCGAGGTCGGCCTGCCGATCTCGTGGGCCCTGGTCGTCCTGTGGTGGGCGGCCGTGCTGGTCCTCGTGCACGCCGCCCCGGCCCGGCCGCGCCTGAGCCAGGTCGCCCTGCTGCTGGTCGCCGGCGTCGTCGTCCTCGGCCTCACCTACGAGCCCCAGCAGGCCCTGTGGCTGCTGCCGCTCGCCGCCCTCGCGCGGCCACGGTGGCGCGACCTGCTGGTGTGGCAGTCGTGCGAGCTGGTCTTCTTCGCGATGACCTGGTGGTGGAAGGGTGGCCTGCTCTCGCGGAGCGACGGGCCGGCCGGCTTCTACTGGATCGCGATCGCCGTGCACCTCGTCGGCACGCTGTGGCTGGTGGCCATGGTCGTGCGCGACGTCTGGTGGCCCGAGGACGACGTCGTCCGGGCCGACGAGCGCGCCGACGACGCGAGCGAGGCGCCGGAGTCGATGCCGGTCTGAGGGTCGCCGGACCTCAGGTGACCACGATGCGGTCGAAGTGGGTGGCGGTGTAGCGCACCCGGACGTCGACGGTCTCGCCGACGTCGGGCACCCGGGCGCCGGACGGCAGGAACAGCATCGAGGCCTGCATGTGCGGCGGCTCGGCGAACAGCCGCTGCTTGCCGTCGATCGAGAACGGCGAGCGCACGAAGCCGACGGCGTCGAGGCCGCCCCGGGCCAGGGTGGCGGCGCGGGCCTTCATCGAGGAGTCCCCTGTGGGCGCCTCGAGGCCGATGCCGTGGGCCGTGCCGCCGCTCACGACGAGCAGGTGGCCGGACTTCGGGGCGCTGCGACCGCGGTAGCCGAACGTCTCGCCCCGGTCGACGGCGTGCACGTCGAGCACGGTCGCGGTCACCGACAGCGCGCCGCGGTCGCCGAGCCACAGGCCGGTGCCGGTGCGCGGGCGGATGGTGAAGTCGGCGTACTGCGCGCGGAGCGTGGCGAGCTCGGTGTCGGTGAGGTGGCTGACCCAGACCGTGTCGAGGCCGTCGAGCCCGGCCCCGACGGCGTCGTTGAGCAACCGGCGCACCTCGCCGAGGTGGGAGCCCTGGGCGAGCGGCAGGTGGAGCGCGAGTCCCTCGAGGCGGGCGCGGCGCCCGCGCAGGTGCTCGGCTGCGTCCCAGAGCCCGCGAGCGCTGAACCCGTGGCGCTGCATCGAGGTGAGCAGCTCGAGCACGATGCGGGAGCCGGGCTGGCGGGTGAGCAGCGCGTCGACGTCGTCGACCCGGCCGATCGTGTGGATCACCCGGGCGGCGAGCGCGGGCTCGAGGTCGGGCTGCCACGGCCGCCACGGGGTGAGCACCAGCAACGACCCGTCGAAGCGCGAGGCGACCTCGGGCAGCTCCTCGTAGGTGCCGACGGCGATGGTGTCGACGCCGAGCCACTCGCTCCTGCGGGCCAGGCGGCCCGGCGTGAACCCGTAGCCGTTGCCCTTGACGACGGGCACCAGCCCCGGCGTCGCGTCGGCGACCGCGCGCAGGTGGGAGCGCCAGCGGGGGCCGTCGACGGTGAGGGTCAGGCTCATCGCGGGGTCACCGCCGTCCCATGTAGAGGGTGAACGCCTTGTAGACCGCGCGGTTGAGCGGCAGGTCCCACTCGCCGGCGTACTCGACGGCCTCGCCGCCGGTGCCGACCTTGAACTGGATGAGGCCCGCGTGGGCGTCGTCGGTGTCGAGCGTGTCGGTGATGCCGCGCAGGTCGTAGACGTCGGCGCCCGCGGCGATCGCGTCGCGCATCATCGCCCACTGGACGGCGTTGGAGCCGCGCACCTCGCGTTTGGCCGTGGACGACGCCCCGTAGGAGTACCAGGAGTGCGCGCCGACGCGGATCGCGATCGTCGCGGCGACCAGGTCGCCGTCGTGTCGGGCGAACCACAGGCGGATGCGGTCGGGCGACTCGGCGCCGAGGGCGTCGACCATGGTGCGGAAGTAGGGCAGCGGCCGCGGGGTGAACCGGTCGCGCTCGGCGGTGTGCACGTAGAGGTCGTGGAAGGCGCGCAGCTCGGCGTCGGTGACGTCGGCGCCGTCGACGCAGGTGACCTCGACACCCTCCTTGGCGGCCTTCTTGATGTTGCGGCGCCAGAGCTGGTTCATGCCCTTGAGCACGTCGTCCTCGCCCCGGCCGGCGAGCGGCACCTGGAAGACGTGGCGCGGCTGACCGGCCGCGAACCCGCCCTCGACGACCTGCGGACGCCAGCCGAGCTCGCTCAGCTGGGTCACCACGCGGGCGCCCGTGGCGTCGCGCTCGGTGGGGGCGACCTCGTCGAGGCGCCTGACATCAGCGTCGGCGAGGCCGGCCTTGATGCTCGCGGTGTCCCAGCGGCGGGTGACGACGGGCGGGCCGATGCGGACGCCGAACGCGCCCTGCTTCTTCAGGTGGGCGGCCATGGGTCGCAGGAGCGCCCCGAGGTCGTCGCTGGCCCAGTCGAGCAGCGGGCCCTCGGGCAGGTAGGCCAGGTAGCGCTTGACCTTCGGCAGCTGGCGGTAGAGCACCAGCGCCGCGCCGACCTGGACGCCGTCCGACGACCCGGAGGCGAACCAGCCGATCGACTCGTGGCGCCACTCCGCCTTCACCGCGCCCCATGCCGGGGTCTGCAGGAAGCTGGCCGAGCGCCTCGAGTCGATGAACGCGAGGTGCTCGTCGGCCGAGGTCACGCGCACGTCGAAGCTCACCCGCACGAGGCTAGCCGGGACCCCCGCGGCCCCCGGGCGGGCCCTCCACCCGGTGGCCCCGGGTACCGACCGGGTCAGCCCGGGGTACCGGCGATCTCCACCCGGGTCCGTCCCGCAGGCTGATGGATCGCGGGCGCGCGCGAGCCAGGCTGGAGCCATGAACACCACGAACCACCACGACCCGGTCCCCGCTGCGATCGTGATCGTGGCCCTGCTGCTCGCCGCGATGGCGGCCACCGGCGCCCTGTGGGCCGCCCTCGTCGGCGCCGCCTGACGCTGGTCGAGGTGCGACGAGCTCTGCGAGGAGCCTCGAGACCCCCCCCGACCATGGGCCTGGGTACGGAGGGCCGGTGATCTCGAGGCGAGGTCGCGGGCGACCTCGCACCTCGATCAGCGTGGGGGCGACGACGTCAGAGGCGAGCCTGCAACCAGGCGAAGTCGGCCGCGTGCTCCTCGGCGCCGCCCGGCGTCTCGCACACCACGGGCGCGCCGGCGTCGCGGACGACGGAGGCGAGCAGGTCGGGGTCGATCGTGCCGGCGCCGAAGTTGGCGTGCCGGTCGGCGCCGGAGTCGAACGCGTCGCGGCTGTCGTTGCAGTGCACGAGGTCGATGCGACCCGTGATCGCGCGGACGTCGTCGACGACGGTCTCGAGGGCGTTGCCGCCGGCGTGGGCGTGGCAGGTGTCGAGGCAGAAGCCGACCAGGTCGGCCTGCTCGCACGAGGAGATGGCGTCCCAGACCCGCCCGATGCGCTCGAGGTAGCGGGTCATGGCGTTGTCGCCGCCGGCGGTGTTCTCGATGAGCAGCGGCAGCTTGAGGTCGGTGGCGTCGATCGCCTTGCGCCAGTTGTCGAACCCCTTCTCGGGGTCGTCGGCCTTGTTGACGTGACCGCCGTGCACGATCAGGCCCTTGGCGCCGATCGAGGCGGCGGCGTCGACGTGCTGCTGCAGCAGCTTGCGGCTGGGGATGCGGATGCGATTGTTCGTGGTGGCCACGTTGACGATGTAGGGCGCGTGCACGTAGAGGTCGACGCCCGCCGCCTCGGCATCGGCCCTGAGGCCCTCGGCGCCGCCGGCGTAGTGGACCTCGGGGCCCCGGTAGCCCTGCGGGTCACCGAGGAAGAACTGCACGAGCGGCGCCTGGCGTGCGGCGGCCTCGGCGAGGGGGTCGGTCTGCTCGACGTGCGCGCCGATGGCGATCGTGCTGGGGCTCATGGCGACACTGTAGGAACCGGCACCGACAACGAGCCGTCCAGGGGTGTGAGCCCTGCGCCGCCGGGCAGAACCCCTTAACCTTGTGCCGCCGCCTCGGGCAGACCGGCCACGCCCTACTCCCCCGGGAGCCTCCATGACCAGCATCCGCATCCAGGCGGGCGACCGCACCTGGACCGCCGGCCCCACCGACGGCCAACGCGTCTTCCGCATCGGCCGCGACGAGGGCGCCGACATCGTGGTGAGCGACCCGTCGGTCTCGCGGCGGCACGCCGAGATCCGGGCGTTCGGCGAGGGCTGGGAGGTCATCGACGTCGGCAGCAGCCTCGGCACCTGGATCGACGGACGCCGCGTCGACCGTGCCCCGCTCACCGGCTCCACCACCGTCGGCCTGGGCTCGCAGGGCCTGGCCTTCCAGGTCTTCGTCACCGTCACCGGGGCGCCCGCGGTGCCGCCCCCGCCCGTCGTCCCGACCGCACCGATCCAGATGGGCGGCCCGGTCGCCGGGCACCCGCCGGTCAACGCCCTGCTCGACCAGACCATCGTCGACGGCGTCGCCTTCGGCGGCCTGCCCGCGCCCGGCGGCCCCGGCCTGCTGGTCCGCCGGCGCGTGGGCGGCGACCTGCGCTTCCCCGGCGGCATGCCGGTCCGCGTGGGCCGCGACCCCTCGCTCGAGGTGCACGCCGACGACCAGGCCGTCTCGCGGCTGCACGCCGTCGTCGAGCCCCGCCACGACGGCTGGTGGTGGGTCGACCGGTCGACGTCCGGCACCTTCGTCGACGGCGAGCGCGTCACCTCCTACCGCATCGACGAGCCCACCGAGATCAGCCTCGGCCACCCCACGGCCGGCTACGAGCTCGAGGTCGTGCCCGTCGTCGCGGCCGGCCAGGCCTCGGCCAGCATCCGCAGTCGCAAGCGCCGCCGCACGATCGGCGTCGTCGCGGCCGCCGTCGCCACCCTCGTCGCCGCCACCGGCATCACGTTCGCCGCGATCGCCCTCACCGGCGACGAGAAGACCGAGCCGGTCGCCGGGCCGCAGGGCGGTCAGGGCGGCGACACCGAGGCCGAGCGCGCCGCGGCGCTCGACCGGGCGAAGGCCGCGGCGGTGCTCCTGCAGGCCGTCGACTCCAGCGGCAACGTGATGTGGTCGGGCTCCGGCTCGGTCATCAGCGACACCGGGCTGATCCTCACCAACGCCCACGTCGGCGACCCCAACGCGCCCGGCCAGGGCTCGAGCGAGGAGGAGCCCGACTTCCTGGCCGTCTCGCTCACCAGCGGCGACGACGACGAGCCGGCCACCGCGGCCTACCGCGCCGAGCCGATCGTCTCCGACGGCTACCTCGACATCGCCGTCCTGCAGATCGTCTCCGACATCGAGGGCGGCGAGGTCGAGCCCGACACGCTGGCCGACGAGCTGCCCGCGCCGCTGCCCATCGGCGACAGCGACGAGCTGCGCACGGGAGACCGCATCATCGCCCTCGGCTACCCCGCCATCGGCAACGTGATGGCGCAGGGCGACCGCCCGCTCACCGTCACCGAGGGCGTCGTCTCGACGTTCCAGGCCGACCCCGTCGTCGGCACCGAGCGCGGCTCGATCGACAGCGACGTCCGGCTCGGCTCGGGCAACTCGGGCGGGCCGTCGATCAACCAGGCCGGCGAGATCATCGGTCTCAACACTCGCGTCATCACCGCGTCGTCGGTCGACGCCGGCTCGATCACCCAGGGCTCCGCCCTGATCGTGCCGGTCAACCTGGCCGCCGACGTGCTCGAGATCGCCCGGGCCGGTGGCGACCCCGACTACGTCTCGCCCTACCTCGACGACCTGCCCACCGACCCCGGCCTGCCGGTCGACGCCACCGCCGTCGCCAACGGCTGGAACCTCGCCGACTCCTCGACCAGCGGCTCGTGCACCGGCACCAGCTCGGTCGAGACGCCGCAGAGCCTGCCGGGCGTCACCGGCGGCGACCAGGTGCTCGCCGAGTTCACGCTCGAGGGCGTCCCCGCCGGGCTGCCGATCTCGATCGACGTCTACGGCACCGACGGCACCCGCATCGACTCCCTGCAGGAGTCGTGGCAGGGCGACGAGCGCGCCACCTGCATCCGCGTGCCGCTCGAGGTGCCCACCGGCGCCGACGGGCTCAACGCCGTCCTGCAGCTCGGCCTCGACGGCGAGACCGCGGCCGAGAACCCGGTGCTCTTCCCCGACGCCGGCTGACGGCGTCCCCGCACGGTTTTCGTCCCGCCGCGCGCGGGGCGTTACCCTGACCTGTCCGCGCCACGCGCCCACCGACGGGCGTCTTCGGCCGGACGATGTTGTACAGCCCTCCTGCCACGGAGAGACCGTGGCCGTTGAGTCCACAGGAGGTGGAGACCGCTGTGCGTGCCTATGAAGTGATGGTCATCCTCGACCCGAGCCTTGAGGAGCGGACGGTCCAGCCGTCGCTCGACAAGTACCTCAACGTCATCCGCAACGATGGCGGCACGGTCGACAACGTCGAGGTCTGGGGCCGTCGTCGCCTCGCCTACGAGATCAAGAAGAACGCCGAGGGCATCTACGCCGTCATCAACCTGCAGGCCGAGCCGGCCACGGTCAAGGAGTTCGACCGCCAGCTCGGGCTCAACGAGTCCATCCTGCGCACCAAGGTGATGCGTCCCGAGGCTCACTGATCCCCTCGGATCAGCGAGTCTGCGGTCGTTCCCTGTGGAGGACCGCTTCCTCATGTCGGTGGCTCGCGCAACGATGAGCACCGACACCACCGGACCAGCACGAGTGCACCTCTAGGAGACCTGACATGGCAGGCGAGACCGTCATCACCGTGGTCGGCAACATCACCGACGACCCGGAGCTCCGTTTCACCCCCTCCGGCGCCGCGGTGGCCAACTTCACCGTTGCCTCCACGCCCCGCACGTTGAACAAGACGACCAACGAGTGGGAGGACGGCGAGGCCATGTTCCTGCGCTGCTCCATCTGGCGCCAGGCGGCCGAGAACGTCGCCGAGTCGCTCCAGAAGGGCGCTCGGGTCATCGTCCAGGGCCGCATGCGGGCCCGCACGTGGGAGGACCGCGACGGCAACAAGCGGACCAACTTCGAGATCGACGTCGACGAGATCGGTCCCTCGCTGCGCTGGGCCACGGCCAAGGTCGTCCGCGCCGGTCGCTCCGGCGGCGGTGGCGGCTACGGCGGTGGTCAGGGCGGCGGTCAGGGCGGTCAGGGCGGCTACTCCGGCGGCGGCGGCGCCCCGCAGGACGACCCGTGGGCCTCCCCGGCTCCGCAGGGCGGCGGTGGCGGCGGCTACGGCGGCGGCCAGGGCGGTCAGGGCGGCGGTCAGGGTGGCGGACGCCCCCCGGCCAACGACCCGTGGGCCGCACCCGGCGTCGGCGGCGACGAGCCCCCGTTCTGAGCCTCGAGCACTCCTGAGCTGGTCCGCAGCTCAACCCATCCCATCCACCCTCAACCATTCCGGCGCGAGCCGGGCTTCTAGGAAGGAAGCACCACAATGGCCAAGGCAGTGATCCGCAAGCCGAAGAAGAAGGTTTGCCAGTTCTGCAAGGAGAAGGCGACCGGTGTCGACTACAAGGACACCACCCTGCTCCGCAAGTTCATCTCCGACCGCGGCAAGATCCGCGCGCGTCGCGTGACCGGCAACTGCGTCCAGCACCAGCGCGACGTGGCCATCGCGGTCAAGAACGCGCGCGAGCTCGCGCTGCTGCCCTACACCTCGACCGGTCGCTGAGAGGGGAGACACCAATGAAGATCATCCTCACCCAGGAGGTCGAGGGCCTCGGTTCGCCCGGCGACATCGTCGAGGTCAAGGACGGCTACGGCCGCAACTACCTGCTCCCGCGCAACGTCGCGGTCCGCTGGACCCGCGGCGGCCAGAAGCAGGTCGACTCGATCAAGGCCGCCCGCGCCAGCCGCTCGGTGCGCGACCTCGACCACGCCGCGCAGATCAAGGCGAAGCTCGAGGCCGCTCCGGTCGACGTCAAGGTCCGCTCGGGCGCCAACGGCCGCCTGTTCGGCACCGTCACCATCACCGACCTCGCCGACGCGCTGGCCGAGGTCGCTGGTGAGAGCGTCGACAAGCGCACCATCGTGGTCACGAGCCCCATCAAGGCGCTTGGTGCCCACAACATCACCGTCAAGCTGCACGACGACGTCTCGGCCGCCGTGGCCCTCAACGTCATCCCCGCCTGACGCACCCGCTCCACCGCTCCACACGCGAGGCCGTCCCGGTTCAGCCGGGGCGGCCTTCGTGCGTCCGGCCCCCGGCACCAGCCCCGGCCCAGTCCCGCCCCGAGCAGACGAACAGCAGCACCACCATCGTGAGCGGTACGAGCGCCACGAGCGCCCCGGCCAGGCCCTCGAGGTCGTCGAGCCCGGCGCCGAAGATCAGCACCGGCAGCACGACGACGGCGCCGAGCCCGACCACGACGACGCCCCACCAGGTGCGCGCAGTCCGGTCGCCGGCCGCCTCGGCGGCGCGCAGCAGCGCGAGCGCGAGCAGCGCGAAGCAGCCGAGCTGCGGCAGGTTGAGCGCCCAGGCGATCGACTCGTCGGCGTCGTCCAGCGCCTCGACGACGTCGGGCACCCACAGCGGCACCGAGACCAGCAGGGCCAGGCCACCGAGCACGAGCAGGGTGCCGCGCAGCTCGACCTCGGGCGGCAGCGCGCGCAGCCCGAGCAGCACGAGCAGCCAACCGACCGGGTCGGCCAAGACGTCGAAACCGCCCACGGGGGCGACGAGCAGGATGATGACCATGCCCATCGCGACGGACTGCAGCGGTCTCACGTCGCCACCCTAGGGCCGGTGCGCAGCCAGGCGTCGCCCCGTGAGCGGTGCACCAGCGTGACCAGGCGCCCGCCCATGAACAGCCCGGACAGCAGCACCCACAGCACCACCAGCCCGGCCCCGGCCGAGGCGGCCACCAGCGTGACCGGGGTGTAGACCAGCGCGACCCCGACCCCGGCCCACGCCAGGTAGCGGCCGTCGCCGGCCCCGATGAGCACGCCGTCGAGGACGAAGACCACACCGGCGACCGGCTGGCCGATCGCCGCGACCACCAGCACCGGCCACAACAGGCCGGGCACGTCGGGGTCGCTGGTGAACAGGTGCCCGAGCAGCGGGCTGGTCGCGGCCAGCAGCACCCCGGTGACGACACCGCTCACCCAGCCCCACCTGACCATCCGGCGGGTGAGGGCGAGGGTGCCCTCGACGTCGGCGGCGCCGAGCGAGCGACCGGTGATCGCCTGGGCGGCAATGGCGATCGCGTCGAGCACGAAGGCCAGGAGCGTCCAGAGCGTCATCGCGAGCTGGTGCGTGGCGATCTCGTCGGCACCGCCGCCCGAGCCGAGCGCGACGGCGTACGTCGTCACCAGGAACGCGATCCGCAGCGTCAGCGTCCGGACGACGAGCGCGACCCCGGCCCGGGCCGCGGCGCGCACCCCGCCGAGGTCGGGTCGCAGCGACGCGCCGTGCCGTCGGGCGCCGCGGACGACGACCCAGGTGAGCGCGACGGCCGAGCCGACCTGCGCGACGACCGAGCCCCAGGCCGAGCCGGCGATGCCGAGCCCGTCGACCGGCCCGACGCCGTAGACGAGCACCACGTTGAGCACGATGTTGGCCGCGTTGCCGCCCACGGCGACGTAGAGCGGCGTGCGCACGTCCTGCAGGCCGCGCAGCACGCCGGTCGCGGCGAGCATCACCAGCAGCGGGACGACGCCGAGGAAGGCGATGCGCAGGTAGGTCACGGCGAAGTCGCGCACCTCGCCGTCGACGCCGAACAGCGCGACGAGCGGGCCGGTGAGCAGCACGCCGGCGACGGTGGTGACGGTGCCGATCGCGACCGCGAGCCAGATGCCGTCGAGGCCGAGCCTGAGCGCCCCGCGCAGGTCGTCGGCACCGAGCAGCCGGGCCACGCCGGCCGTCGTCCCGTAGGCGAGGAAGACGCACAGCCCGACCGCGGTCTGCAGCACCGCGGCGGCGATGCCGAGGCCGGCCAGCTCGCCCGTGCCGAGATGGCCGACGACGGCGGCGTCGGAGAGCAGGAAGAGGGGCTCGGCGACCAGGGCGAGGAACGCCGGACCGGCGAGCCGCAGGATCTCCCGGTCGATCGTCCGCATCCTCCAGCCCACGACGGGCACGGTAGTCACGGCGTCGCTCGGCGGGTACGGCGGGCTGCGCCGACGGACGGTGGATAACTAGCACACCCTGTGGATGACGCGTGCGAGAACGGTCATTGTCGACAAACGTCCGGGACACGCCGAGGTGACCACCCGGTGAACGGAGAAATCCCGCCGGGGATTTCCCTCCACACCGTGTGTGCGGCATCGTCGCAGGTCAGAGCGCTTCTGCCCCGACTTCTCCCATCCGTGTCCACAGGGCACTCCCCAGGCTGTGCACATCGCCTCGCGTGTCGTCCACGGGCCGTGCCGGGTTATCCCCAGCCCCTGTGGACAGGCCGCTGTCGCCGGCGCCGTCCGGCGCCGTACGTTGCTCGGGCGGGCCGGCTCGGGCATTGGTTCGGACCCCACCTGCACGATCGGGACACCCGCTCCCGACCGCCGTCCCGCCGATCTCCAGGGAGAGCCTGCGTTGAGTCTCGCCGAGTCCGACTACGACGGCCCCAGCGACCCCTGGGGCGACGGCCCGGCGCCCTACGCACCGGGTGACGCGCCGCGATCGCCCGAGGGTCGCACCCCGCCCCAGGACATGGCCGCCGAGCAGTCGGTGCTCGGCTCGATGCTGATCTCCAAGGACGCCGTCGCCGAGGTCTCCGAGGTGCTCCGCGGCACCGACTTCTACCGGCCGAGCCACGAGATCATCCACGACGCGATCATCGACCTGTTCGGTCGCGGCGAGCCGGTCGACATGATCACCGTCGCCGCCGAGCTGCAGCGCAGCGGCGAGCTGGCCAAGGTCGGCGGCGCCGCCTACCTCCACACGCTCGCGGCCAACGTGCCCATCGCGGCCAACGCCGAGTACTACGCCCAGATCGTCCACGAGAAGTCGATCCTGCGGCGCCTGGTCGACGCCGGCACCCGCATCGCCCAGTTCGGCTACGCCGGCGAGGGCCAGATCGACGACGTCGTCAACCGGGCGCAGGCCGAGATCTACCAGATCACCGACAAGCGCAGCTCCGACGACTACGCACCGCTGAGCGACATCATGGAGGGCGTCCTCGACGAGATCGAGGCCATCTCCAACCGCGAGGCCGGCCTCTACGGCGTGCCCACCGGCTTCGCCGACCTCGACGACCTCACCAACGGTCTCCACTCCGGCCAGATGATCATCATCGCGGCGCGACCGGCCATGGGTAAGTCGACCTTCGCCCTCGACCTGTGCCGCTCGGCGTCCATCGCCAACAACCTCACCAGCGCCTTCTTCAGCCTCGAGATGACGCGCTCCGAGATCACGATGCGCCTGCTCTCGGCCGAGGCGAAGATCCCGCTCAACCACATCCGCAACGGCAACATGCAGGAGGGCGACTGGGACAAGCTCGCCCGCCACATGGCCAAGGTCAGCTCGGCGCCGATGTTCATCGACGACAGCCCCAACATGACGATGATGGAGATCCGGGCCAAGGCGCGCCGGCTCAAGCAGCGCCACGACCTCAAGCTCATCGTCATCGACTACCTGCAGCTGATGAGCTCGGGCAAGAAGGTCGAGTCGCGCCAGCTCGAGGTCTCGGAGTTCTCCCGGCAGATCAAGCTGCTCGCGAAGGAGCTCGAGCTGCCGATCATCGCGCTCTCGCAGCTCAACCGTGGCCCCGAGCAGCGCGGCGACAAGCGCCCGATGATGAGCGACCTGCGCGAGTCGGGCTCGATCGAGCAGGACGCCGACATGGTCATCCTGCTGCACCGTGACGACGTCTACGAGAAGGAGTCGACCCGCCCCGGCGAGGCCGACCTGCTCGTGGTCAAGCACCGCAACGGCGCCACCCGCGACATCACCGTCGCCTTCCAGGGTCACTACTCGCGCTTCGTCGACATGGCCCACTGAGCCGGCACGCCGGCGCGATCCGGGCCTTGACCTCAAGCGCTTCACCCCGCGCACACTGGCGTGATGAGCGAGACGTTCACCATCCAGCAGGCGTCGCGGCTCACCGGCCTGTCCGTCCCGACCCTGCGCTACTACGAGCGGGTGGGGCTGATCGACGCCGTCCCCCGCGACCGGACCAGCGGGCACCGGGTCTACGACGACGACACGGTGCAGACCGCCGAGGCCCTGGCCTGTCTCCGTGCGACTGGCATGGGCATCGACGACATGCGCACCTACCGCTCCGCCATGGCTGAGGGCCGCGCCGCCGCGCCCCGTCAGCGTGAGCTGTTCGAGAGCCACGTGTCCCGGGTCGCCGACGAGATCGCGTCGCTGCAGGTGCGCCTGGAGTACCTGCAGCAGAAGGTCGCCCTGTGGGGCGCTCGCGAGCACGGTGACCCCGATGCCGAACAACGAGCCACCGAGCGGCTGCGCGCGCTGGCGGCCCGGCTGTGAGCGGCCGCGTCCTGGTGACCGGAGGCACCGGCTACCTCGGTGGGCACACGGTCGCCGCACTGCCGCGCCACGGCCACGAGGTCCGGACGACGGTCCGCAGCACCGCGCGTGCCGGCCATCTCGACCCGCGCGTCGAGGTCGTCGAGGCCGATCTCTCCCACGACCGCGGTTGGGTGGAGGCGACGGCGGGGTGCCGGTTCGTCCTCCACGTCGCCTCGCCGTTCCCCGCGACCCAGCCCGACGACCCCGACGAGGTGATCGTGCCGGCGCGCGACGGTGCCCTGCGGGTGATCCGCGCCGCGCACGCGAGCGGCGTCGAGCGCGTCGTGATGACGTCGTCGTTCGCCGCCGTCGGCTACCCCGTCCGCGCGGGGCACCGCTACACCGAGGAGGACTGGACCGACCCGACCCCGGACCTCGAGCCCTACGTCAGGTCGAAGGCGGTCGCCGAGCGGGCCGCGTGGGACCTCGTCGCCACGCTCGGCGGTCCCGTCCTGACCGTGCTCAACCCCACGGGCATCTTCGGACCGGTCCTCGGTCCCGACGTCGGGACGTCGGCCGGGATCGTCCGGGCCATGCTCGACGGCCACCTGCCCGAGGCACCGCGGGCCGCGTTCGGCGTCGTCGACGTGCGCGACGTCGCCGAGATGCACGTGCGGGCGATGACGAGACCTGCGGCCGCCGGACGCCGGTTCGTGCTGACCGCCGGCACCGTCACCATGCTCGACATCGCCGACGTGCTCCGCGAGCGGCTCGGCGCCCGGGCCGCGGCGGCACCGACGCGGGAGGCCGCGGGCGGCGAGGTGCCGCGGCCCGAGATCGACACCGCGCGCGCCCGCGACGTCCTGGGCTTCGCGCCCCGCGCCGTGGCCGACACGATCGAGGACACCGCACTCAGCCTGCTCGACCGCGCGGCGCCCTGACCGTGCGTCGTCGCGCCGACGACGACCTTGGTCAGCCCAGCACGACCTCGGCCACCCGGGCCACGAGTGCGTCGTCGTAGTCGGCGTCCGGGTCGCGCTTCTCGGTGAGCACGACGACGACCAGCGGCTCGTCGTCCGGCGGCGTGACGACCGCGACGTCGTTGCGCAGGCCGCCCGCGCCGCCGGACTTGTCGGCGACGTCCCACCCGTCGGGTGCCCCCGCCCGGATCAACGCGTCGCCGGTGACGTTGCCGCTCATCCAGTCGAGCAGCAGGGCGCGGTCGGCCCCGGCGAGGTGCTCACCGGTGACGAGGTCGGCCAGGGCGCCGGCGAACGCGTCGGCGGTGGTGGTGTCGGCGGTGCTGCCGGGCTCGATGTCGTTGAGCTCGTCCTCGAACGAGACGACCTCGGTGACGTCGTCGCCGAGCCGCGCGAGCTCGTCGTCGAGCACCGGCGGGCCGCCGATGCGCTCGAGCACGAGGTTGTAGGCCAGGTTGTCGCTCTCGCGGACGGCGGCTTCGGCGAGGCGCTCGAGCGGCAGCCCGGCGTCGAGGTGCTGCTCGGTGACCGGCGCGTAGCCGGCCTCGGCCAGGTCGGCCGCCGTCCAGCGCACGACCTCACCACGCTCGGCCTCCGGCACGAGGCGCAGGAAGGCGGCCGCGGCGAACGCCTTGATCGTCGAGGCGTGGCCGAATCGGGCGCCGCCGCGGTACGACGTCCCGGGGCCGCCGCCGGTGTCCACGACGCTGACCCCGACCCGGGCGGCGAACTCCCGCTCCAGGGCCCGGAGCCGGGCGGCGACGTCGGCGGGGCTCGCGGGTGGCGCCGAGCCGGCCGACCCGCTCGGGCTCGTCGGGCCGGGTGAGGACGGCGGCGGGGTGTCGGGTGACGGTTCGGCGGCGCAGCCGAGGAGGACCGGGAGCACGAGCAGCACGAGACCACGACGAACGAGCACCTCGTCGACCGTAGTCGGCGCCCGTCGCCGGCCTGCGCAGCCACGGATCGGCAGGCCGTGGCTCCGGGGCCGCGAACGGGGCACGGTGGTGGCATGCCTCGACGACACGACACCTCCCTGCCCGACCTGACCGGACGCCGGGCGGTGGTCACCGGCGCCAGCGACGGCGTCGGCCTCGGCATCGCCCGCCGCCTCGCCGCGGCCGGCGCCGAGGTCGTCATGCCGGTACGCAACCCGACCAAGGGCGAGGCCGCCGCGGCCCGCATCCGCGAGCAGCACCCCGCGGCGACGCTGGAGCTCCGCTCGTTGGACCTGTCGTCGCTCGACTCCGTCGCCGCGCTCGGCCAGACCCTGCGCGACGACGGCCGGCCCGTGCACCTGCTCGTCAACAACGCCGGCGTGATGACGCCGCCCGAGCGGCAGACGACGGCCGACGGCTTCGAGCTGCAGTGGGGCACCAACCACCTCGGTCACGTGGCCCTTACCGCCCACCTGCTGCCGTTGCTGCGTGCCGGCCAGGGGCGGGTCGTGTCGCAGACGAGCATCGCCGCGCGCCGCGCCTCGATCCTGTGGGACGACCCGGACGGCGCGCGCGACTACGACGTGATGCGCTCCTACGGCCACTCCAAGCTCGCGTGCGGGCTGTTCGGCTACGAGCTCGCCCGCCGCAGCCGGACCCTGGGGTGGGGAATCAACAGCGTCGTCGCGCACCCCGGTGTCGCGCCGACCAGCCTGCTGGCCGCCCGTCCCGAGGTCGGCCGCGACGGCGACACCCGCGAGGTGCGGATGATCCGCTGGCTCTCGAAGCGGGGCCTGGTGGTCGGCACGGTCGAGACGGCGCCGCTGCCGGCGCTGGTCGCGGCGACCGCCGAGCCGGCCGACGACAGCGTCCTCCACGCACCCGGTTGGCCGGGCCACGTCGGCGGCCCGCCGTCGACGACCCCGCTGTGGAAGCCGCTGCGCGACCAGGTCGCGGCGGCGCGGCTGTGGGACCTGTCGCTGCAGCTGACCGGCGTCAGCTTCACCGACTAGTCGCGACGCGAGGTACCGAACGGGTACGGCCCGTGCCCGACCCGGAGCGTCGTGCGCAAGGCGTCGAGCAGCTCGGCCGGGCAGGACCCGTGCACGAACTCGGCGATCGCGGTGAGCTCGGTGTCGACGACGTCCGGGTCGGCGCTGGTGAGCCGTTCGTAGCGGACGTCGAGGGTGCGATCGGGCCGGCTGGTGCGCAGGTGCTCCTGCAGCTGCTCGGTGCGGCGGATCTTCGCATCGACCGAGGTGCGGTCGCTGCCCTTCCAGAACCCGGAGCCGTAGAGGTGCTCGTGGTCGCGGCCGTTGAGCACGTAGAGGCAGCCGGGGAAGACCCGGTCGAGGTAGTCGGCGAGCTCGGCGTGCTCGGCGGTCGTGGCGCGGTGCCACGTCACCTCCTTGAACCCGAGGACGTCGACGTCCTCGCGCTCCTCGTCGCCGAGCAGCGAGTCGAGCGCCAGCAGCCGCGTGCTCTGCACCATCGCCTTCGGGCGCACGTGCTGCAGCCCGTAGAACGCCGACTGGGCGGCGCGCGGGTTGTGCCGCAGGTGCAGGGCGCGGAACTCGCGCACCTTCTGCCACGCGCGGAAGTGGTGCAGCAGCCACAGGTTGCTCTCGCCGCGCACGAGGGTGCGGGGCAGCGTGTTGAGCAGCCCCTGCACGAGGGTCGATCCGGAACGGCCGTACGTCACCACGAGCACGTAGCGCCGTGGACCGCTGGATCGAGGAGTCGGCACGGGCGACTGCGCTGCAGCCGGGGTCGACCGACGGTTCTCGACCTCGCGGACCACTCGCTGCCGCACCCGGGCGACCAGCCCAGACAGCGGGGTCACCTGGGCCAGGTTAACGGTACGCGGTCCCCGACGGCGAGGGGCGCGTCCACCGACGGGATGACGCCGGGACCATCCCGTCGCCTGACGACCCGGAGGGGGTCGGATTCCTAGCGTTCCCTCCATGACGTCCCACCCCCTCCCGACCATGACCACCGACCCGTCCCGGCCGGCCGGCCCGGCGACCGGCGTCGCCGCGAGCGCCCGTGGCCTCGCCCGCACCTACGGCCGCGCCGACCGCGCCGAACCGGTCGTGCACGCCCTGCGCGGCGTCGACCTCGACCTGCCCGCCGGCCGCCTGACCGCCGTGATGGGCCCCTCCGGATCCGGCAAGTCGACGCTGATGCACTGCCTCGCCGGCCTCGACACCCCGACGGGCGGCTCGGTCACCGTGGCCGGCCGCGAGCTCGCCGGGCTCGACGACACCGCCCTCACCCTCTTCCGCCGCGAGCACCTCGGCTTCGTCTTCCAGGCGTTCAACCTGCTGCCGATGCTGACGGCCGAGCAGAACATCCTGCTCCCGCTCGAGCTCTCCGGACGACGGGCCGTCGCTGCCGCGCGTGGTCACGTCGACGCCGTCGTCGACGTGCTCGGCATCCGCGACCGGCTCGGTCACCGCCCGAGCGAGCTCTCCGGCGGTCAGCAGCAGCGGGTCGCGATCGCCCGCGCCCTCGCCGCACAGCCGGCAATCGTCTTCGCCGACGAGCCCACCGGCAACCTCGACTCGACGGCGTCCGCCGAGGTGCTCGGCTTCCTGCGCCGCTCGGTGCGCGAGCTCGGGCAGACGGTCGTCATGGTCACCCACGAGGTCGAGGCCGCCGCCTACGCCGACGACGTCGTCGTGCTCGCCGACGGCAGCATCCGGGCCCACCTGGTCGACCCGTCCCGCGACCAGCTCGTCGAGACCCTGGCCGGCCGCCGATGAGGACCGTGCTGCTCGCCTCGCTGCGCACCCACACCCGCCGCTACGTCTCGGCCGCGCTGGCCGTCGTCATCAGCGTCGCGTTCGTCGTCGTGACCGCCGCGCTCAGCTCGGCCACGCGTGACGGCCTCACGGCCGGCGTCGGCGCCCCGTTCGCCGACGCCGACGTCGTCCTCGAGGTCTACGACCCCGAGCAGGTCTCGCGCCTGGTCGAGCAGGCGCCCGCCGGCACCGCCGCCTCGGTGCTCGGCTGGACCCAGGAGCCGGTGCGCCACGGCGACGACCCCTTCGGGCGCGACACCGAGATCGCCCAGGTCGTCACCGGCGACCCCCTGCGCTGGCAGGAGCTCACCGAGGGCACCTACCCCAGCGGTGCCGGCCAGGCGCTCGTCGAGGCCTCGACCGCCCGACGTCACGACCTCGCCGTCGGCGACACCCTCGACCTCGGTGCGGGCGACGCCGCCCGACAGGTCGTCGTCACGGGCATCGCCGACGCGCCGTCCCCGCTCGTCGCCGCCGACGTCTACGTGACCTGGCCCGACCTCGCCCCGTTCGCCGACCGCCTCTACGTCGAGAGCGTCGCCTGGGTCGGGGACGCCGCGACGGCGACACGCCTGGCGCCGGACGCCGAGGTGCACGACCGCGACGCCTACGTCGCCGACCTGCAGCAGGAGGTGAACAGCGGCGTCGACGTCATCACGATGATGCTGCTGCTGTTCGCCACCATCGCCGGCGTCGTCGCGGTGATCGTCATCGCCAACACCTTCGCGATCCTCTTCGCCCAGCGCCGGCACGACCTCGCCCTGCTGCGCTGTGTCGGCGCCACCCGGCGCCAGCTGCTGCGCTCGATCCGCGCCGAGGCACTCGTGCTCGGCATCGTCGCCTCGGCGACCGGCATCGTCGTCGGCTGGCTCGGCGGACGGGGCCTGGTCGCGGTCATCTCGGCGCGCTGGCCCGAGTCGCGCCTGGGCGAGGCGACGGTCGCGCCGGCCTGGATGGTCGGCGCCCTGGCCGTCGGCCTCGTCGTCACGCTGCTCGCCTCGTGGCTCCCGACCCGGTCGGCGACCCGCGCCGACCCGCTCTCGGCCCTGCGGCCCGATGCGGGCGTCGACGCGCGCTCGACGGCAGGTCGCCTGCGACTCGCGCTCGGAGCCCTGCTGCTCGTCGGTGGGCTCGGCCTGCTGGCCGTCGCCGTGCTCGGGCAGGTGCTGCCCGCGATGCTGGCCGGCGGCGTGGCGACGTTCGCCGCCGTCCTGGTGCTCGGGCCCTGGCTCGTGCCCGGCCTGCTCTCGGTCGTCGGCCGGGTCGCCGCCGCGATCGGCGGCGCCCCCGCGCGGCTCGCCGCCGGCAACGCCGGCCGCCACCCGAAGCGCACCGCCACCACGGCGGCCTCGCTGCTGGTCGGCGTCACGCTCACCACCGCGGTCCTCACCGGGATGGCCAGCTCGCGCGGGGCCCTGGCGACCGAGATGGACGAGCAGCACCCGGTCGACGCCACCGCGACGGCCACGACGCCGATCGGCGACGACGCCGTGGCGCTGGTCCGCGACAGCGACCAGGTCGAGCGGGTGAGCGCACTGCGTGGCACCACGGTGACGGTGCCCGAGCTGGGCGAGGTCACCGTGGTCGCCGTCGACGACACCTCCACGCTGCGCGACGTCACCCGGTTGCCCACCGACGACCAGGTGCTGCTGCCCCTCGGGCTCGCGGGCGAGCTGCGCACGCGCCTGGTCCCGGCCGACGGCGCCGCCGACCGTGCGGTCGACCTCGAGGTCGTCGGCACCGAGGCGTTCGGCGACGTCGCCCTGGTCACCCCCCGCACGTTGGCCCGCCTGACCGACGCGCCCGAGACCCGCGCCCTGTGGGTCCGGGCCGCGGACGGCGCCGACCCCGAGCTGCTCGAGGCCGACCTGCAGGCCGCCACGCAGTCGGCGGGCGGCACGGTCGACAACGGCCTCGCGAACCGCGCCGCCGTCGACCAGCAGCTCGACGTCGTCACCGCCGCCGTGGTCGGCCTGCTCGGCATCGCCGTCGTGATCGCCCTCGTGGGCATCGCCAACACCCTCGGGCTCTCGGTGCTCGAGCGCGGCCGCGAGCACGCGCTGCTGCGGGCCATCGGCCTGACCCGACGCCAGCTGCGGGCCACCCTGGCGATGGAGTCGGTACTGCTCTCGGTGGTCGCGACCGTGCTCGGCACCGCGATCGGCGTGGCCTTCGCCTGGGTCGGCGTCGAGACGATGGTCAAGACCGCCGTCGACGACGTCCCGCTGGTGCTGCCGCTCGGGCAGCTCGGCGCCGTCGTCGCCGTCTCCGCGGTCGCCGGCCTCCTGGCCTGCCTGCTCCCCGCCCGCCGGGCCGCGCGGGTCAGCCCGGCTGCGGGGCTGGCCACGCCCTGAGCGGGGATGCTCCGGTTCCTGGTCGACCTCGAGCTGTCGTCGAAGGGCGACCAGGGACCGGACTACCCGGCGCGTGCTGTCAGCGGCCCGCCGTCCACCCCGACCGCGGGCTACCGGCGCGCTCGTGACGCCTCGGACTCCACCGGGGCGAGGAACGGCGTCCGGCCGGCGAGGCGGGTGACGATCACCGCGGTGGTCATCATCGACAGCCCGAGCGCGGCCAGCACCACGAGCTGGAACTGGGCCGCCTCGACCGGGTCTGCGCCGCCGAAGAGCGCGCCGACGAAGGCGCCGGGCAGGGTGACCAGGCCGGTCGAGCGGGTCTGGTCGAGGTTCGGGATCAGCGACTCGCGCACTGCCTGGCGGCCCACCTCGTCGTGGGCTCGGGACGGCGTCGCGCCGAGCGCGAACCAGGCCTCGACCTCGTCGCGGCGCTGTCGGCTGTCGTGCAGGAAGTGCCGGCCCGAGAGCGTCGCGGCCGTCATCGTGCTGCCGACGACGATGCCGGCGACCGCGACGAGGGTGCGGGCGTCGACCTCGACCAGCCGCAGGGCGAGCACGACGGCGAGCGCCGTCGTCGCCCCGGCCACGACGCCGACCGCGGCGATGCGTCGTCCGTGGCGCAGCTCGCGCAGCCGGCCGCCCGCGGTGACCGAGGCCGTCGTCGCCATCAGCGCCAGGAACGCCAGCACCGTCCACGGCGCCTCCAGCACCCCGCGCAGCAGCAGCGCGACCACGGTGAGCTGGACGATCGCTCGCACCAGCGCCGTGACCGGCAGCCACCCCAGCCCGACCCGTGCCCACCGGCCGAGACCGACCGTGAGGCCGGCCACGACCAGCAGCCCGAGCGCGAACCAGAGGTGGTCGGTCCAGGTCGCGCTCACCCGGTCAGGGTGCCCCGACCTCGACGCGCACGGCTCGGATCTCCGCCTCGCGGACGGCGCTGCGGGCGTGCTCGTCGAAGTCGGGCGCGCAGCACAGGAACAGCGTGCGGCCGTCGGCACCGCCGAGCAGGCACGCGAACACCCCGGTGCCCGGGCTCACCTCGTCGAGGATCTCGCCACCCTCGCGCACCCGGACGGCGCGCCCGCCCGTCGCGTCGGCCACCCACAGGCAGCCCTCGGCGTCGAGGCTGCAGCCGTCGGGCGCCACGGTGAGCGACGGGATGACCTCGCCGAGCGCGGTCGCCGTCGGCAGGTCGGCGAACCGCGCCCAGTCGCGCCGCGGGCCGAGCGTGCCGTCGTGGCCGATCTCGAACGCGCTGACCCGGTTGCCGAACGTCTCGTCGACCAGCAAGGTCGAGCCGTCGGCGGTGACCACGCTGCCGTTGGGGAACCACAGGTCGTCGGCCACCACCGTCACGGTGCCGTCGGGGTCGACCCGCAGCAGCACGGTCGGCGCGAGGTCGGCGCCGCCCATGAGGTCGAAGCCGAAGTTGCCGAGCCACGCCCGCCCGTGGGCGTCGACGACCATGTCGTTGGGGTGCCCGCCCACGTGGGCGGCGACGTCGGCGTGCACCACGACGCTGCCGTCGTGCTCGCGCCGCATCACCTTCGCGTCGCGCATCGAGACGAACAGCAGCCGCCCGTCGGGCAGCCACCCGATGCCCGACGGCTGCCCCGGCACCTCGACCTCCACCCGCAGGTCGTCGCCCGACTCGGTCGCCGAGTAGATCGCGTGCGTGTAGAAGTCGACGAACCACAACCGCCCGTCGTGCCACCGCGGGCACTCGGTGAACGACATCCCGGTGACGACCGTGCGCAGCTGGCTCATGGGTCTGATCCGACCAGGATTCGTCCGCGTGGGCAATGACCTCTCAGACGAGGGTCTGCCAGTAGTACCAGAACCGCTCGCCGATCAGCGCGACGGCGACGAGCACCACGACGAGCACCCCGACCGAGTGCCAGACCAGGATCGTTCGTACAGCGGGGTGTCCGGCGAACCGCTCACCGAACAGGCCCTGCTCCACGTTGCGGAGCGTGACGTACCAGAAGGTCACGAGCACGACGACCCACACGACCATGCAGTAGGGGCAGAGGGCCCCGATCTCGTAGAGGCTCTGGACGAAGAGCCAGACGACGAAGCCCATGCCGGCGACGACACCGGCCTGGAGGCCCCACCAGTACCAGCGCGCCAGGCGGGCGCCGGCGAGCATCCCGGCCCCGGTGGCCGCGACGACGGCGAAGGCGGCGACGCCGATGATCGGGTTGGGGAAGCCCAGCACCTCGGCCTGCTCGCTGTTCATCACCGAGCCGCAGCTCAGCACCGGGTTGAGGCTGCACGAGGGCACGTAGGAGGGGTCGCTCAGCACGCGGATCTTCTCGACCAGCAGCGTGCCCGCCGCCAGCAGACCGATCGCGCCACCGATCAGCAGCCACCAGGCCAGCACCGGGTGCCGCTCGGTGTCGTGCTCGACACGGGGCTCGACCTCGGGCTCGACATGGGGCTCGGTCTCGTCCACCTGCTGGTGCATGTCCACCAGCATGCCAAGCGACCCCTCGGACCGACGTGCCGGATCAGCTGCCGTAGAGCGAACGCAGACCCTGGCCGTCGCGCGTGGTGAAGCTCAGGCTCGACGACGTCCCGTTGCACTGCGGGTAGTGCATGATCGACGCCGAGTCGTACGGCGTCAGCGGGCGCCAGTTGTTGTCCTCGAAGCACGCGCCCGACTCCGGGCGCGTGTGCTCGTGGCGGAAGCCCAGCACGTGCCCGAGCTCGTGGCCCAGGATGTTGGCCGGCGACCAGCCCGAGGTGGTGAGCGAGGAGGAGTTCACCAGCACGTTGCGCTGCGACTTCGGGTAGCTCGGGAAGAACGCCCGGGCGATGTAGGACGTGCTGGTCGTCGGCTCGACCGAGAACGTCACCGAGGTGTTCCTGGTGCGGCAGCTGCCGTCCTGCGAGGAGACGTAGGTGAAGTTCACGCCGGACGACGCGTTCTCCCACAACGCCGCGCCCTGGGCCATCGCGTTCACCACGGTCGTCTTGCGGGTGCCGAAGTTGTTGCTCACGCAGTACGTCAGGTTCCGCGCCTGCGACGCGGTCCACTTGTCGTCGCGGCCACCGGTGGTGTTGACGATCAGACCGTTGGACGGCGTCCCGGTGCCCGTGCCGGTGGCGTCGGAGCTGGCGCCGGTCATCCGGTCGTAGTAGTCGCGCAGCGACTCAACGGTGTGCAGCGCCTCGTCACCGTTGACGACGTAGGCGCCGTCGGTGTCGCGGTAGGTCGTCGCCTCGAACTTCTCGAACGACGGCGCCGTGCCCTGCGCGGTCTTCGCGTCGTCGGCGGCGACGTTCGCGGTCGGGACGGCGACGAGTGCGGCGCAGACCGTGGCGCCGAGCAGCGCGGTCCTCCATGACGTCAGCTTCATGAGTGGTGCTCCCTGGGTCGGGCGACGGCCGGTAGGCCCTCGTGGTGGTCCGGTGGATGACCGGTGGGAGAAACCTGACGGAACGGGCCCGGTCGCGGACAGGGAGGAATCCCTCGTCGTGCCGAGGCGAGTCGGACGACGTCGGCCGACCCCTCAGCGGGTCAGCTCGGCGCCCATCGCCTCGATGACGGCGTGCAGGCCCTTGACCGGGCGGACCATCACGGTGAACGACGTCAGCAGGCCGTCGTCGCCCCAGCGCAGCATGTCGACGCCGTGCACGCTCAGCCCGCCGACGACGGTCTCGAACTCGAGCACCGCCGACTGCTCGCCGTACCACTCGTCGAGGTAGCGCAGCTCGGGGCCGAGCACGACCATGGCGGCGTGCAGGTAGGCCGCCGTGACCGCCTTGCCCTCCTGGGGCGTGTGCACCGCCGGCGACCGGAACACGCACCCGTCGGCGAGCAGGACGTCGAGGCCGGCCGGGTCGCGGCTCTCGACGAAGCGGTGCCAGGCCTGGACGGGAGCGGGTGCGGTCGTCGTCATGCGGCCAGTCAACCGCGCCGTGCTCCTGCTGTCAGTGCCGGACGTCGAAGGCCGGCGCGACCTGGTCGGCCAGGAGCGCCGCGACCCGCCGCTGCTCGCGCCCGGGCCGACGCACGCGGGTGCTCGAGGTGACGAGGAAGTGCCCGAGCACGACGTCCCCGCGCACGACCGGCACCGCGACGTACTCGTCGGTGGGCAGCCCGTTCCGGTCGACGTCCCAGGGCCGGCCGTCGCGGGTCAGGACGCCGTCGCGGTCGAGCACTGCGACCCGGGCGTCGTGCACCGGGCCCTCGCGGAAGACGCAGTCGTCGGCGCCGAGCACCTCGGCGATCCGCTCGGCCACGACGCCGGTCACCGCGCGGGTCTCGCGGCCGCCCGCGACCGCGCCGGCCACGTCGGCCAGGCCCTCGAGGTAGCCCGAGCGACGCAGCGACTCGGCTTGCTGGCGTCGTCCCCACAGCGCCACCTCGGTCACCGCGACCCCGATCACCAGCAGCAGGACGGCGGCCTCGACGTCGGCGGGGTCGTGGATCGACAAGCTGAGGTAGGGCGCGGTGAGCAGGAAGTCGAAGCTCAGGGCGCCGGAGAGGGCGGCGAGCACGCCGGACCACCGGTCACCCGTCGCGGCCGCCGCCACCACGAGCAGGACGAGCACCAGGACGGCGCTCGAGGCGTCGACGTCCTCGCGGAACGGCGACAGGGCGGCCGCGACGGCCACCGGCACGATCACGGACGCCGTCCGCAGCAGCGGCCGGGAGCGTCCTGGGTCGACGTCGATCACCCTTCGATCACACACCCCGGTCGGCGCGGGACAAGGCTCCGTGGCGAATTCCTACGGATCCTTGACGGGCGCCCGGCTCGTGCGCATCCCGGACGACGAGCGGTGGCTCAGGCCGCGGCGCGCAGCGCGTGGCGCGAGGCCTGCAGCACCGACGTCGCCAGGGCCGCGCAGCACGTCAGCGTCGGCTGGTAGGAGCCGCGGTCGACGGCGGTCGCCGACCCCAGCCGGTCGGCCGCATCGAGCAGGCAGCGGCCGCACCGGGTGAACTCGCGGTCCAGGCCCGGCCCGTGGACGCCGTCCGCGAGCTGGTGCAGGCGCTCCTCACCGAACCGGGCCAGCAGCATCAGGGCCTCCTGGCGCGACGCCGTCCAGTGGCCCTCGCCGCGGCCGACCAGCACCAGCCGGGCGAGCTCGTCGACCAGGCGCGAGGCCCGGGCGACGTCGCTGACCACCAGCAGCTCCTGCGCGGCCTGGGTCCGCCGTGCCGAGCCGACGACCGCCCGCCGCACCTCCTGCTCGGCCGCGGCCGACAGCGTGTGCCGGCGGGCGCCGTCGCGCAGCACGCGGCGAGCCACCTCGCGGTCGTCATCGAGCACCGCCCGCACCACCTCGCCGACCGCGTGCCCGACGGCGTCGAGGAGCACGTGGTGCGGGTGGGCGGGGCGGGCGACGGGAAGTGCGGGGGCGGTCATGGGTCCGTCCTACGCCCGGGCAGCGGCCGCGGACGCGTGCGTTGACGGGTCCTTGGCGCCGACCCCCCGGTTCCGAGCGCCACCTTGACCGGGCCGGCGGCCCTTACCTCGGGACGCGGACGAGCAGGCGTCCGTGGATGCACTCCATGTGCAGCTCGCGACCCGAGCCGATGGAGTCGCCGTCGAGCTGGCGCGGGGTGTCGACGCCGGCGCGGATCGAGACGGTGCGTCCGGTCATCCGGTTGATCGTGTCGTCGGTGCGGGTGCGCTTGGCGAGCACGCGGACCGCGACCGGGATCCACGACAGGAACCGCCGGGGGTAGATCAGCACGACGTCGAGCTGGCCGTCGTCGATGGCGGCGTCGGGCAGCAGGGGCATGCCGGCCTGGAGGTAGCCGACGTTGCCGACGACGACGGTGCGGGCGCGGTGCTTGGTCCACTCGCCGCCGTCGACCGAGATCTCGACGCGGGTGACCGGGAACATCAGCGACTTGAGGGCCGAGAGCACATAGGCGAGCCAGCCGACCTTCTTCTTGATGTCCTCGTTGACGCCCTCCATGATCGCGGCGTCGAAGCCCATGCCGGCCATCACCATGAAGTGCGACTCGAACTCCGCCGGGCCCTCGTGGTCGTCGCTGTCGGGGTCGTCGCCGTGCTCGTCGTGCAGCTTGTCGCCGCGGACGGCGACCATGTCGATCGCGCGGTCCTGACCGGTCAGGGCGATGTCGATGGCGGCGCGCAGGTAGAGCGGGATGTCGAGGTTGCGCGCGAGCAGGTTGCCGGTGCCGGCCGGGATGATGCCGACCGGGATGCCGGTGCCGGCGAGCTCGGCGCAGACCTCGCGCACGGTGCCGTCGCCGCCGCAGACGATGACGAGGTCGGCGCCGGCGACGGAGGCCTCCTCGGCCTGGCCGGTGCCGGAGTCCTCGGGCGTCGTCAGGTGCCAGGTGGGGTCCTGCCAGCCGGCCTCGCGCGCCATCGAGGTGACGATGTTCTGGAAGACGGCGACGTCCTCGACCTTGATCGGGTTGAGCACCACCGCGAGCCGCCTGGCCGACGGCACGGCCTGCGGCAGCGGCTCGGTCTTGAGCGCGTGGCTGACCGGGAGCGGGCTGTAGACCGACAGGGCGACGAGGCCGATGCCCGCACCGAGCAGGAGCCCGCCGACGACGTCGGAGGGGTAGTGACGACCGAGCAGCACCCGGTCGAGGCAGACGAGGACGGCGAGCACGACGACGCCGGTGATCGCCAGGCGGCGGATGCCGGAGCGGCGCACGAGCATCGTCACGAGCACGATCGAGCTCGTGCCGAGCGCGGCGATCGCCGAGGCGTGGCCGGAGGGGAACGAGGCGTTCTCGAGGATGTTCTCGGGGTGTTGCCAGTCGGGGCGCACGCGACCGACCCACAGCTTGAGGCCCGTGGTGGCCAGCGCCGCCGCCAGGCCGACCACGACCACGTACACCGAGGCCCGCCGGTGGTTCTTGGCGAACATCACCACGGCGAGCACGGCCGTGTAGATCGTCATCGCGAGCGTGCCGAACAGGTCCTCCACCAGGCGCAGCGCGTCGAGCAGGGCGGCGTCGTCGGCCGCCCAGGCACTCGCCGGCCGGCCCCGGTCGTCGACGTCGACGAGCACGCCCCAGTCCTGGCCGACGGCCAGGGCCAGCAGGCCGAGGACGAGCAGGCACCCGAGACCCCAGGCCAGCGGCACGGTGCGCGGTCGGTCGAGCAGCACGGGGCTCCTCTCGGGGCACGGGTCGGTGACGGGGACTGGGCTAGGCAGAGGTCAGGAAGAAGTATGGCGAGAACCACGGGTGTCGGCCGCAATCGCGACGGCGGATAGCCTCGTCACATGGTCCCCGACGGCTGGACGCCGCGCCTCGTCGCGCTCGACATCGACGGCACGCTCCTCGCCTGGGTCGAGGGCGAGGGCACCGTCTACGAGAAGGTGACGCCGGCGGTCTTCGACGCCGTCCACCGCGCGCTCGCCGCGGGCGCCCACGTCGTCCTGGCGTCGGGTCGCTCGCCGCACGGCATGACGGGCATCGCCGACCTCCTCGAGCTCACCGGCCAGGAGCAGGACCGCCTGTGGGTCGTGGCCTCCAACGGCGCGGTCGTGTTCCGCTACCTGCCGGGCGGCGAGGTCGAGATCGTGCACGAGGACGTCTTCGACGCCGGGCCGGCCGTCCGCGCGATCCTCGAGGCCCGGCCGACGGCGCGCGTCGCGGTCGAGGAACGCGGCACCGGCTACCGGGTCACCGAGCCGTTCCCCGACGGGGAGCTGACCGGCGAGATGTACCCGACGACGGTCGACGACCTCGTGCGCGAGCCGGTCAGCCGGGTGATCGTGCGCGACCCCGAGGCCACGGCCGACGACTTCGTCGCCCTCGCCGCGAGCCTGGGCCTGCACGGCACCGACTACGTCGTCGGCTGGACGGCGTGGCTCGACCTCACCCCGGTCGGCGTCTCGAAGGCCTCCGGCCTCGAGCACGTGTGCGCCGAGCTCGGCCTCACCGCCGCCGACGTACTCGCCATCGGCGACGGCCGCAACGACGTCGAGATGCTGCGCTGGGCCGGCCGCGGGGTCGCGATGGGCCAGGCCGTCGAGGTCGTGCGCGAGGCCGCCGACGCCGTCACCGAGACGGTCTTCGACGACGGCGCCGCCGTCGAGATCGGCCGCTGGTTCCCGTGATCGCCGAGCGGTTGGCCAGCGAGCGGCTCCGGCTGATCCTGGTCACCGCCGCCGACGCCGCCGACATGCGGGCCGGACGCCGTCAGGACCGCTGGCACCCCGACTACCCGCGCCAGGACGACGTCGACGCCGCCGTCTTCGTGCGCGACGGCAACCCGTGGGGGCCGCGTCACGTCGTCCTCGGGATGCAGGCGGTCGGCTCGATCGGCTTCTTCGGACCACCCGAGGGCGACCCGCCCGAGGTCGAGGTCGGCTACGGCCTCGTCGCCGACGCCCGGGGTCGGGGCGTGGCCACCGAGGCGCTGCGGTGCGTGCTCGCCGAGACCGACCGGGTCGGCGTCCGGGTGCGGGCGCGCACCGAGCCGGGCAACCGGGCCGGCGTGCGCGTGCTGGCCAAGGCCGGGTTCACCGACCTGCGCGGCAGCGACGACGAGGGCCTGCTCGTGATGGCGCGGCCGGTGCCCCGTGCCTGACACCCCCGGTCCCGCCCTCCTCGTCGCCACCGACCTCGACGGCACGCTGCTGCGCACCGACGGCACGGTCTCGGGCGCCACCCGGCGCGTGCTGGCCGCCGTCGACGACGCCGGCGTGCCGGTCGTGTTCGTCACCGGCCGGCCGTTGCGGTGGATGGCCGACCTGTGGCCGGTGGTCGGCGCGCACGGCGTCGCCGTCGTGGGCAACGGAGCCGTCGTCTACGACGTCGCCACGGGCTCCGTGCGACGCGTGCGGGCGCTCGGGCGCGAGGTCGGGCTCGACGTCGTCGCCGCGATCCGCGAGGCGGTGCCCGACGCGTTGATGGCGATCGAGGACCTCGACGGCATCGCGATCGAGTCCACGGCCTTCGAGGACGACCCGTCGACCCGCGTCGGTCCGCTCGAGGACGTGTGGGGCGACGCCGTCACCAAGCTGCTCGTGCGGGCGCCCGGGCTCGACGCCTCCGAGCTGCAGACCCGGGTTGCCGCCGCCGTCGGCACGGCCGCGACCGTCACCTGGTCGATGCCCGGTCTGGTCGAGATCAGCGCGGTCGGCGTGACCAAGGCCGCCGCGCTGGCCGAGGTCGCGGCCGACCTCGGCGTCGCCCGCGACGACGTCCACGCCTTCGGCGACATGCCGAACGACCTGCCCATGCTCGCCTGGGCCGGCACCTCCTACGCCGTCGCCGGCGCGCACCCGTCGGTGCTCGACGTCGTCGACCACGTGGTGCCCGGAAACGACGCCGACGGGGTCGCCCGCACCGTGGCCCGACTGGTCCGGTTCACCGCCGATCTGTTGTGATGGGCCCGTGAACGCCGTTCATCGCGCCCTCGGCGCTGCCGTGGTGGGCCTCGGGCTCGGTGCCGGCCTGCTCCTCGGGGGCGCCCCGGCGTACGCCCGGACGCCGACCACGCCCCCGGCGCCCACCGCCGCGCCGACCACCGCGCCGACCACCGCGCCGACCGACGACGAGACGCGGGCCGTGTTCACCGGCAGCTTCGTGCGCCTGCCGTCGATCACCGCCGAGGGGCCGGTGCAGGTACGGCGCTACCAGGTGCAGGTCTCGCAGGTCTTCGGGCCGACGCAGATCACCACGCAGCGGGTCACGGTGCGCACGCGCGCCGACCTCGAGGCCTGCGGCACCCGCCGCAACCAGAGCGGCGCCGGTCAGTCGGGCGCGCAGCAGGAGCAGGCCGGTCAGTCGACCGCCACGCCTGCCCCCACGACGCCGACCACCACGGCGCCGCCGTCCACCGGCGTCGACAAGCGGCCGCGCCTCTTCGACGCGATGGTCGACGGCACCGACTACGTCGTCGCCGGCTGCGCCGCCGCACCCATCGCCACCGAGGCCACCATCGCCGGGGTCGAGGACAAGCTCGGCGACGGGCGCCCGCCCGGTGCCGTCGAGACGCCCGGCACGCAGCTCGACGACGTCGGCCTGCTCTGCCCCGACACCCGCGACCCCATCCGGCTCGACGACGAGGGCTCGTGCGACTCCCTCGACGCCGGCACGTCGTTCACCCGCAACGCGGCCCCGGGCCTCGCGATCGTCATCGTCGGCGGCCTCGGGCTCCTGCTGGCCCGGCGCCTCGGGCGTCCGCGCGGCTGACGCGGACCCGCGGTGCCTAGAGGTACATGCCGCCGCTGCTGGGCCGGTCGTCGTCGGCTCCGGGCTGCCCGGGGCGCCCCGGCTGACCGGGACCGGGCTGACCGGGGCCGGGCTGACCGCCGTCGGCGCCGGGCATGCCCATGCCCGGGGGAAGCGCGCGGCGGATCTGCTCGAACTGGGCACGCGCGGCCATCTGCTGGGCGTAGATCGCGGTCTGGATGCCGTGGAACAGGCCCTCCAGCCACCCCACGAGCTGGGCCTGGGCGATGCGCAGCTCGCCCTCGGAGGGCACGTTGTCGTCGGCGAAGGGCAGCGACAGGCGCTGCAGCTCCTCGACGAGCTCGGGGGCGAGGCCCTGCTCGAGCTCCTTGATCGAGGAGGCGTGGATCTCCTTGAGCCGGGCGCGGCTGGCCTCGTCGAGCGGCGCGGCCTTCACCTCCTCGAGCAGCTGACGGATCATGCTGCCGATGCGCATCACCTTCGCGGGCTGCTCGACGAGGTCGGTGAGGTTGCGCTCGCCGTCCCCGTCGTCGTCGCCGTCGGCGGCCTCGGCCAGCGCCGACGCCGGGACGGCGCCGATCGCCTTGCCGTCGGGGCCGATGATGACGACCTGCTGCTCCTGCTCACCGTCGGGGTGCTGCTGCTCCTCGCTCATGCACCCACGGTATCCACTCGTCGACGCCTCACAGGGTGAGGACGATCTTTCCGGTGTGGGTGCCGTCGTCGATGTGCTCGTGGGCGTCGCGGACGTCGTCGAGCGGGACGGTGCGACCGACCGAGGCCTTGACGGTGCCGTCGGCGACGAGCGGCCACACGTGCTCGACGACGGAGGCGCAGATCGCGGTCTTGCCCTCGACCGGCCGGCCGCGCAGCGACGTCGCGATCACGGCGCCGCGCTTGCCGAGCAGCGTGGCCACGTCGAGCTCGCCCTTGACGCCGCCCTGCATGCCGATGATGACGAGGCGGCCCTCGGTGGCCAGCACGTCGACGTTGCGCGGCAGGTAGGAGGCGCCCATGTTGTCGAGCACGACGTCGACCCCGCGGCCGCCGGTCGCCTCGCGGGCCACCTGCACGAAGTCCTCGTCGCGGTAGCTGATGGCGACGTCGGCGCCGAGGCTGCGGCACAGCTCGAGCTTGTCGGGGGAGCCGGCGGTGGTGAGCACCTGCGAGCCGAGCGCATGGGCGAGCTGGATGGCGAAGGTGCCGATGCCGCCCGCGCCGCCGTGCACGAGGAACGACTCGTCGGGCTTGAGCCCGGCCACCATGAACACGTTCGACCACACCGTGCACGCCACCTCGGGCAGCGCCGCCGCGGTGACCAGGTCGACGCCGTCCGGCACCGGCATCACCTGCCCGGCCGGGACGACGACCTGCGAGGCGTAGCCGCCGCCTGCGAGGAGCGCGCAGACCTCGTCGCCGACCGACCAGCCCTCGACGCCGTCGCCGAGCGCGGCCACGGTGCCGCTGCACTCGAGGCCGATGGTCTCGCTCGCCCCGGGCGGCGGCGGGTAGAACCCTCGGCGCTGCAGCACGTCGGCGCGGTTGACGGCGGTCGCGGCGACGTCGAGCAGCACCTCGCCGGGCCCGGGCGTGAGGTCGGGGACCTCCTGCACCGAGAGGACCTCGGGCCCGCCGGCGCCGTCGGCGACGACCGCCCTCATGCGTCGGCCTCGTCGTCCTGGTCGTCCTCGTCGTCATCGCCCTCGGCGTCGACGGTGTGGTCGATGGAGCGGTCGTCGGGGATGGGGTCGTCGACGTCGTCGGGGTCGGGCGCGCCGGCCGGGCGGTCCCAGCCCTCGGCCAGCTCCGACGCGCCGGCGGCCAGCCGCTCGACGGTCGCGGGCCCGGCGTTCCTGGCCGCGGCGGCGTAGCCCAGCAGGTAGGTCGTCACCGGCCCGGCCGCCGGGTCGACGTTGTCGTGGGCCAGCTCGGCCAGGTCGTTCAGCAGTCCTTCGTCGACCTCGGTCTCGAGGTCGAGCACGTCACTCAGCTCGTCGATCCAGTCGTGGAGGTTCACAGGGTCCAGGTTGGCCACGTTCCGGCCCGGCGCGCAACCGCGTCGCGGTGACGATCGGGCGATAGCTCGACACCAGGTCGACATCTCCGGGGCCCATGGACGTCGACCTGGTGTCGAACTATCCCGGCGCCGGGGTCAGCGACGGGTCAGCCGGGGTCGCGCAGGTCGCGCAGGTCGGCCCAGGTGTCGACGTCGCGGTGCTCGACGCCGACCGCGGACACCTCGGCCAGGTCGAGGCGGGCGAGCAGGCGGTGCACCGGGTGCCCGTGCTGCTCCTCGTGGCCGGGCCGGACGGCGTCCAGGCGCTCGCGGGCGACGACGAAGGCGAGCTGACGGCGCCCGCCGGGGTCGACGAGCACGGCGCCGTCGTGGCCCTCGGCGGCCTCGTGGAGGCGCCGGATCGTCGACGGCGTGACCCGGGGCATGTCGACGGCGAGCACGGCCACGGTCGGGGTCCGGCGCAGCAGCCGGTCGACGCCGGTGAGCAGCGCCGCCACGGGGCCGCCGTGGCGCGGGCTCTCCCGGCAGAACGTCACCGGCCGGTCGGTGGGCACCTGGTCGCCCACGACGACCACCTCCGAGGCGTCGACCACCGCCTCGAGCGCGTGCGCCAGGAGGGTGCGCCCGTCGACCTCCACCGAGGCCTTGTCGACCCCGCCGAGCCGGGCCGCGCGGCCGCCGGCGAGCACGATCGCGGCGTACGACTCCAGCCCCATGGCCTCAGGGTGCCACGCTGGGGGCGCCCGTCGACCCCCAGCGTCAGGAGAGTCACCGTGCCCAGGCTCCGCAAGACCCTGCCGAAGGACTTCCGCGAGTACGAGCCCGTCTACACGGTCGCCGAGCTCGAGCAGCTCTTCGCCAAGTGCGAGGTCGACGCCGTCGCCGGCTACAGCAAGGCCACGGCGCTGGCGTTCTGGTCCATCGACGTCGACGGCGCCCGCTGGCTGCTCGACCACGGCGCGGGCGTCGACGTCCCCGACCGGTTCGACAAGACCCCGCTCGTCTCCCGGGTCGAGCACGCGGGCTCGCTCGACGTCGTCCGACTCCTGCTCGAGCGCGGCGCCGACCCCGACCGGCGGGGCCGCTCGACGTCGCCGCTCATCCGCGCCGCCGTCAGGTTCAACCTCGACGCCGTCCGGCTGCTCGTCGACGCCGGCGCCGACCCGGCCGGCGTCGTGGGCCGCAACGGCCGCGAGCAGACCCCGCTCGGCACGGCGCTCACGCAGATGGACGACTACCACGCGCCGATGGCGCTGGAGCTCGCCCGCTACCTCGTGCCGCTCGGCGGCACGGCGAGCGGCGAGACCCCGAAGTACCTGCGGCGCACGGTCTCCGACGTCCAGCGCCGCATCGCCGACGGCAAGGGCGGCGAGGACACGCTGGCGACGCTGCTCGAGCTGCTCGACCTGGTCCGCGTCGAGCCGCCCGTGCCGCCGCGGGTGCTCGCCGAGGGTGAGCCGATCACGGTCACCACCGTGGGCTCGGCGCGGTACAACGAGCTCTGGAAGATGCTTGTGCCGCCTGGGGGACCGGCCGCGTTCGTGCAGGGCGAGGTCGTCCGGATCATCGGCCGGATCGGCAACGAGATCCTGAACAACGGCGGCGGCAACTGGGACCGCGACTTCGAGGCCATGCTCACCGCCTACGCCGCGCACGTGCGCTCCGGCGTCCCGCTCGACGACGCCGACCTGCAGCGCGTCGACGCCGCCGTCGACGACCTGCGCGGTGGCGCCTTCGACGAGCCCGCGATCGACGTCCTCACCGACCTGTCGGTGGCGTGGGTGCTGCGCAACCCCGACCGGGTGCCCTTGCCCGACCCGGACTACCGGCGATGATGGCGTGATGAGCGACGTGCTGCGCACCGCCCTCGTCCAGGAGGCCTCCGGGCTCGACCCGGCCGCCAACCGCGCCCGGCTCGCCGAGCTGACGCCGTCCGACACCGACCTCGTCGTGTGGCCCGAGGCCTTCGCCCGCGACTTCGGCGAGGCCGGCTCCGACGTGAGCGCCTACGCCGAACCGGTCACCGGCGAGTTCGCCACCGAGCTGGGCCGCGTCGCCGACGAGTGCCGGACGACGCTCGTGGCCGGCCAGTTCGAGACCAGCGCCGACCCCGCCCGGCCCTTCAACACCCTCGTCGTGCGCGGGGCGACCACCGCGGCCTACCGCAAGGTGCACCTCTACGACTCGTTCGGCTACCGCGAGTCCGACCGGCTGCTCGCCGGCGACCCGGCCCCGGTCGTCGTCACGGTCGCGGGCTGGGCCGTCGGCCTGATGACCTGCTACGACCTGCGCTTCCCCGAGATGGCGCGGCTGCTCGTCGACGCCGGCGCCGAGGTGCTCGTCGTCCCTGCGGCCTGGGTCGCCGGGCCCCGCAAGGTCGACCACTGGCGCACCCTGGCCCGCGCCCGGGCCATCGAGAACACCACCTACGTGCTCGCCGCCGGGCAGCCGGCGCCGCGCTACACGGGGCACTCGATCGTCGTCGACCCGCTCGGCGGCGTGGTCGCCGAGGCCGGCGACGACGCCGAGGTGCTGCGCGCCGACCTCAGCCGCGAGGTGCTCGACGAGGCCCGTCGGACCAACCCGTCGCTGCGCAACCGGCGCCTGTAACCTCAACGGTCGTGTCGCAACCAGCCGGACGTCGTCGCGCCGGCGCCCCGCCGACCCCGCCGACCGGCACGGAGCTGCCGGTGCTCGAGCCGGACGCCGACCCCGAGCCCTCCGAGCGCGGGCCCGAGCGGCGCACGCCGACCGACCGGTTGGTGGCCTTCGGCGAGACCCGGGTGCCGCTCGTGGGCTGGCTGGTCATCGTGGTCGCCTCGGTCGCCGCGCTGGTCTGCGCGATGGTGCCCGTGGGTCCGGACTGGCTGGGCGACGCCGGCAGCGTCGCCGTCGTCTCGGCCTTCTCGTGGGCCCTCGCCGCGCGCACCGGCGGCCGCCCGCTCATCTTCGGCACCGTCGCGCTGCTGCTCGGCGTCGGCGTCGTCGTCTCCGACGAGACCTCGCTCCGCACCGGCGCCGCCGTGATGACGGCGGTTGTGGCCGCCGTGCTCGGCGTGATGGCCACCGTGCCCGCCGTGACCTTCTGGCGCGCCGCCCGCGAGTGCGTCGTCGCGCTGCTCATCGCCGGGGTCGGAGCCCTGGCCACCCTCGGCTTCGAGCCGACCGTCACCGTCACCCGCTTCGAGTACACGACCTTCGGGCTCGCGCTCGCCGCCGCCTTCGCCGTCGTCTACCGGCTCGGGGCCGGTCTGCACGGCCTCGGCCGCCGCGGCGTCGTGATCGTCGTCATCGGTGGCCTGCTGCTCGCCGGCACCCTGCTGTACGCCGAGCTGCTGCGCCGCTACGGCACCCCCGAGCTGGTCACCTCGCTGCTCGACGGCGTCGGCTGGAGCCGCGAGCACCTCGGGGCGTTCCCGCGCCCGATCGAGTCCGTGCTCGGCGTCCCCGCCCTCGCCTACGGGTGCCACATGCGCGCCCGACGCCGCCAGGGCTGGTGGGTCTGCGCCTTCGGCGCGGCCGCCACCTCGGCGGTCGCGAACTCGCTCGCCAACCCCGCGATCGCCCGGTCCGAGAGCGTGCTCTCGGTCGTCTACGGACTCGGCGTCGGGCTCGTCATCGGCTTCGTCATCATCCGCCTCGACCTGTTCTTCACCAGCTCCGGCCCCACCAAGGGCTCCCGCGGACGACGCAGCCGCGACGACGAGCAGGCCGCCGCGATCCGGCCCGAGCCGGCGAGATGGAAGGCCCTGCTCTGACGGGCGAGCGGACGAGCCCGCCCCCGCTTCGGCTAACCGACCGGTAACGGCTAGCGTCGCGTCCATGCCCCGTGAGCAACGCGTCGACCTGGTCGCCGAGATGGTCGCCAACGTGCTCGAGGTCTCCGTCGAGGTCGGTGCCACGGTCGCCGTCGGCGACGAGGTCGCGCTGCTGGAGTCGATGAAGATGGAGATCCCGGTGGTCTCCGAGGCCGCGGGCACCGTGGCCGCCATCAAGGTCGCGCCCGGCGACGTCGTCCAGGAGGGCGACGTGCTGATCAGCCTCGTCTGAGGCTCTGGCAGAGGGGGCGGGATTCGAACCCGCGGTGGGTCTCCCCACGACCGCTTTCAAGGCGGTTCCGATCGGCCACTCCGGCACCCCTCCGTGACCGCGCCAGGCACGGACCACAGGAGTGTATGCCCGGGCTACTCCGAGCCGCCGAGCTCCATCTCGACGTCGTCGTAGGCGAGGTCGCGCACGCGCTGGGCGTGGTGGGTGATGTCGGCGACGAGCCGGGCCACCTCGGCCCGGACGGCGGGCACGTCGGCGTCCTCGAGCACCCGGGTGCCCAGGGTGCCCAGGCGGAGCAGGAGCGTGTTGCGCTCGCGGAAGGCGGCGCCGCCGCGCGCGGCGAGCCACTCGTCCTCGCCGCCGGTGGTCTCCTCCATCAGCGCGTCGCGCACCGTGCCCATGCGCTGGCGCATGGTCCAGCGCCAGCTGCCGAGGCTCGGCCCCTCGCGTCGAGGAGCCTCGTTGGCGGCGGCCAGGCCGCGCAGGGCGGTCATGAGCGGAGCGCTGGGGGTGGACACGGGACCTCCGGGGACTGTGATGTCGTTCACGAGCATGACGGGCCGTTCATCGGGTGACAACCTCGGGGTCGGACGGCGTGCACCACAATGGCGTGGTGACCGCGTCCGAGCCGTTCGACGACCATCGCGACTACCCTCTCGCACCGGCGTTCGCCGCTCGTCTGGTCGGTCTCGGACTCGTCGTCATCGCGGTCGCCGTGCTGGTCTACACCGGCGCTGCGCTCGTGTTCTCCTGGCCGGCCACGGGGGTGGTCGCGGTCGCCGCCGTCGGGCTGTGCGCCGTCGTCGTCGCGGCCTGGTGGCTGCAGGCCCGCCGGTACGTCGTCCGGTTCACGGCCGAGGGCTACCGGGTCCGCTTCGTGCGCGGCGTCGGCGTCGCCCGGGGCCGCTGGGACGACGTCGAGGAGGCGGTCGCGGCGAGCCCGCACGACATCGACTGCGTGGTGCTCCGCCGCCGTGACGGCTCGACCACGACCATCCCGGTCGTCATGCTCGCCGTCGACCGCGAGCGGTTCGCCGACGACGTCCGGGCCCGGCTCGAGGCGGTCGGACGGCGCGGCTGAGCGCCGGCCGCGCGATCCGATTCGCCGTCGGTCGCCCGGGGCTTGTACCCTGCTGACGCAGTCGCGCGAGCGGCCGCGTGGAGGCGTCGCCTAGTCAGGTCTATGGCGCCCGCCTGCTAAGCGGGTTTGGGGCTACAACCCCATCGAGGGTTCAAATCCCTCCGCCTCCGCCATGGGGTCCCGACGATAATCAGGACCCGCACCGATGAAAGTCCCAGACAGTCGCTCCAGGCCCGAAAATTCGGGATCCGGGGGCGGCTTTCTGGCTTTCGGGCGGTCGTCGAGCCGGTTGCGACCCGGTCGGGCGACGGTGACCGAGGCCGACTGGTCCTGAAATGACTGAACGCCCTGTCTCAGCGGTCGCTGATTTCAGGGCGTTGGGGTTGTTGCTGGTGTGGTGTCAGGTGGCCTCCCGGCTCAGGCGACTTCGGCCAGGTCGGGGATGGGCGGTGCGCCGGGTAGCGCGGTGCCGGGCGGTGCGCCGGTGGGGCCGTGGTTGCCGGTTCGCTCACGTCGGGGCACGTAGAGGTGGCCTTCGTTGTCGGTGACGGCGTTCTTGATGAACGTGATGATGCGCTGGGTGGCGGTCTCGGCGAGGAGGAACGCGGTGAAGACCTGCATGGCAGCCCAGCCGCGTACGCGTCGGCGTCCGGGGTTGGCGAGCGCGATCTTGGCTTCGTCCTTGGCGGTGCCGTGGACACCTTCGGTGCCCTGGCGGAGCCGGTTGTAGGTGCTGATCTGCTCGGGCGAGGCGAACGGCATCGACTGGCGGAACTTCGCGCCGTCCTCGATGGTCACGGTGACGGTTTCCTGGGTGCAGACCTTCGGGGCGTGGCCGTTGGTGAGGACCTTGCGGTGGTCGATGGTGCGGCGCAGGTCGACGACGGTGCCGTTGGCCTGGCGGATGGGCCGGTCCTTCTGCGACTTGGGCTTAAGGGCGCAGATCGCGGTCGGGTTCGTTCCGGCGGCAGGGCATGACAGTCGCTCTTTGATGTCGGCGGTGCCGGTGGCGGGGTCGCCGGTCTTGGTGGTGTCCTTGGTCCGCATTCGGTACTCAAGGCGGGCCTTGACGCGCTCGTTGATCTCGCGATGCTTCGCGCGGCGCTCTTCGAGGTCGTCGATGCTGCCGAGAAGGGCGTAGTCCTGGACGGCGTTGATGAGGTGGTCGGGGATGCAAGGGGCGACGTAGGTGCCTTCGAGCATCTGCATGCCGGAGGAGTGGGACCCCTGGACACCCAACTGGTCCTTGCCGTAGCCCAGGACGAGGTCGAACCCGGCCCGACGGGCGGGGATCTGGTACTTCGCTGCGGCCTGGTTGGTGTAGAGGATGTCGCCTGCCACGGGGCCAGCCTGGTGGCCCCGGTGCAGGACGTTCGCGAACGTCGAGATCGCGGCTTCGGCGGGGTTGACGCCGGGCACGCCGGTGTTGAACGCGAACGGGATGTGGGGTGCGTAGAGACGCTTGGCGTGGGAGATGTCGGCCAGGGTGAGCAGGTGCGCTTCGCGCCCAAAGACGTACTTGCTGGAGGCGCGCTTGAACTTGAGGTCGCGGGTCGTCGGCTTCTGGCCGGGCGGCACGTCCTGGGGGTCGCGGTGGTCGCCCTCGCGGACGTACCAACCCGCGTCGGGGTCGGAGGAGGCGGTTTCGTTGTCGATGCCTCGACCCCTTGCGAACGCTTGAATGACGGTGGCGTCGATGGCGTAGGCGTGGCCCTTGGCGGCGAGCCGGTCACGGACCGATTCGGGGAGTTGCTGGTAGGCGGCTTCGAGCAACTGGTTGCCGAACCAGTCCAGGGCAGCGGAGCGTTCTTGCTGCTCGGCGATGGACAGGTCCTTCTTCAGGATCGCCATCTCGTCCCAGGAACGGATCCGGTTCTTGGGCACGGTGGAAGGGTCGATGGAGTCGAGGATGCGGTGGAACGCACGTCGTACGGCGGCGTCAGCGGCTTCCTCCCACCGGTTGTGGTCAGCCAGGTTGGCCGGACGGGTAGGGAACTTGATGTCGAGCATGGCCCGCATCGTCGGGCCCAGGCGCTCCAGGAGCGTCTGACGGATCACGGTCAACAGCAGCGGGCCTCCGTCGGCGACGGTGAGGTGCATCGCGACCAGGATCGCGAGGTTGGTGATCTTGACGGGGCGACCGGCCTTGATCTTGCGGGCGTCACGGCGGGTGGTGATGAACTCGGCGGTCCCGGAGTGCTTGATGAAGTCGATGGACGCCTCGACACGGCTGTCGGGGAACTTGGGCTTGGACCGGTCCGGATGGGACAGAGCGATCGTGGTGGCGACGCGGTCGGGGTAGAGCGCCCGAACCTGCTCCATGTTGGGGATAGGCAGTTCCTGACGGGTGTCGCGAGCGGTGCGTGCCTTGCCTTCGACCGGCTTCGGCTGAGTCTTGATCTTCGGCGCAGGCGACGTCGTTGTTGCTGTCTGAGCGGAGCGCTTGCCGCCGCGAGGACCCTTCGGTCCGCCGCGACTCACGACGTCACCTCCGGACGGATCGGCTCGACCGGGACACCGTGCCCACGCAACGACGCCGCACGATCGCCAGGGGTCTGGGCAGGCACGTAGGTCAGGTACGCCTTGAGCGCCTCGACGGACTCGATCCCGGCAGCCTCCATGAGCGTCGGAATAGGGGTGCCTTCGGTGAGGCGCTGCACGAGCCACGTGTTGCGCAGCGACCGGGGCGAGAACCACGCCACCGGGGTGTCGGTGTGCTGGGCGGTCGCCAACGCGTTCTGCAACCCACGCGCGGTGGCCTGGTCACGTCGCCAGGGCGACGTCAACGGGTGACCCGGCTCGGTGTTGGCGACCAACTCCGCGAGCCGGTCCTCCCATACCTGGTCACAGGTCACCACGCGAGGGTGTCCTCCACCGGCCACGATGACGTGGGCACCGTCGGCGTCGAAGGACACAGACTCGGGGTAGACGTTGATCAGTTCACTGGACCGCAGTCCGCACCCCAGGCCCAGTACGAGGACCCCGACGATGCGGTCGCGGCGGGTTGCCGGGCGCAGCCCGTGAGCCCACACCCACAACGTGGCGACCTCAGCGGGGGTGTGCGGGTCGATGGCCTCACCGGACTTCGCCGACGCCGCCACGGTTGCAGCGACCGGGCCGGTGGTCAGGCCGGTGGCGATGAGGTCGAGACGGCACCGGTAGTTGGTCCGCGAGGTCTCCAACAGGTCGTCGGTACCGAGGTTGATGAACCGGTTCCGGGTCCGCTGCGACAGCAGATGTTCACGGGTCAACGGCTCAGCCGTCGTCTGAGCCCACCGCACCAACCCACCGACCGCCATCAGCGAGGTGTGAACCCAGCCGGGGGTGACCGGCTGCGGGGCGGTGACCAGAGCGTCGATGACGATCGACTGCACCAGCAGCCGGGTCTCCTCGTCGAAGACCGGCTTGGAGCCCTTGTAGACCCGGATCCGCTTGAGCGCCATCTGGAACGCCTGCTCGGAGTCACGGTGGAACGGCACACCACGCTTCGCCATCAGAACCCACCAGCCAGGCAGCGGGAGTTCGTGCGGGCAGCGACGGCGGTCGGCGCAGTCGTGCTCGGCCCACCAGATCGACGGCCAGTCAAGGCCCAGTCCGTCAGGCTCTTGTGGCCTGCCAGTCGGTCCAGCACCGCTTGCTGCGTTGGCGTCAGCCGACCGGTGAGGGAGGCCAGCGACGAGGGTGCCGGGTGCGGGTGGTTGAGGTAGAGGCCGAGGTGCAGGGCCCGAGTTGCCTCGTCGACGAACTGGAGGGGCAGCCCCTGGAGGGGGGACTTCGTCGGGTTGTTCGGGTACGTCGGGTTCGACGAGCCGCAGTTCGCGGCCCGCCCGGTGGCGGTCTGGCATGTGCAGTTCTCCTGGGTGACAACCGGAACCCAGGAACGCCTCGTGTTAGGGCACAGACGCAACCGGGTCACAGATTGGGCGAAGGCCGTGGACGGCCTCGCCTCTGTGACGACGGCGGTGCGAATGCATGACGACGTCCTAACACATCCGACCGACATGACGCGAACAAACGTTCGAAACAGTCGGATGCGGGTCGGACGGTTCGCGACCACGAGAAAGGCGGCGATGAGCCTCCGGAGTCGGGTCCGCATCTGGTTGCTGACGGCTTCAACGAGCCGGGCGGGAGAGGTGGTCATGACGCCGAGATTCGTCGCTGAAACCGATCGTCATAACCGCAGAATCAGCGCCCGTGAAACCGGACGGAGCGGATTCTCACCCCGTGGATTTCGCGGGGTCAGACACGGTCGACAACTTGGCTCCGGCAGGCCGTTCCGAGTCCCTAACCCCGGCTGACCTGCGCAAACGCTGACCACAGCGACCCAAGCGTGGCGCTGCTGCCGGTCAGGTCAACGACCCGGACGAGCCTTACTTGTGTCCGGGAAGTCCCAGAACTTTGGTCGCGCAACCGACCCCTCGGCGACGCTGATGAAGACCCGGATGGCCTCCTCGCCAGGAAGCGCGCCCGGCAACAACACCGTCAGTGCCGCGATGTCCTGGGTCGACAGGTTCGCCCGCCCACACAGCCGTGCGTTCCACATGTTCATCGAATCCGACCGTAGATCCAGCCGGGCCAAGTCCTCTTGGCCTACCTCCGAGGTGTTCTTGAACCCGCGCACCGACAGCGCAATCGCGTTCTGCATCACCGCAGCCCGGAACTTCGAGACCGCCAACGGGTTCCCGAACGGGTCAGGTGGCGACCAGACGCGTTCGGTGGCGTCGAGCCGACCGAACGCTTCGCGAGGCGAGCACCAATCACGCGGCTGAGCAGACACCCACGCACCCTAAGAGTTGTCGATCTGTATGCGCCTTCGACGCGGCGAGAGCCAGCCAGTCATGTCACTCCACACACAGTTGGCGGGTGCTCAACGTCCGGCTTACCGTCTCGGACGCCGCAGGGTCGAGCGGCACCACGGCGGGGAGCCCTAACCCCGTCACCAGCCCGGAGACCAGCCAATGCCCGCCACCCCAGCACAGCCGGTACATCCAGCCCTGCCGCCGCCGTCCGCCGTGCGCCCATGCGGCCCGGTGATCAGAGACGCGCCACCCGGCACGTCCACCGGATCACCAAGGACACCGCTATGCGACCACCCTGGGTCAGCAACCCCGACCCCACCGACCCGTCCGTAACCGAGGCCGAACTCCGCCGCCTCTACGACACCGCCCACAACCCCGAACCCGAACTCACCGAGCACCTCCGGTTCGACCGCGACCAGCACGCCGACGGGACGCGGCACGCATGACCACCTCACTCGTCGCCGCCCTGACGGGCATGCCGCCCCCCGTCAGGTCCGCCATCATCTGGACCCTCACCGACGCAGGCTTCCCCCGCCCCGACGCCGAAGCCTGGGCCAACGGCTGGGCCATGAACCCCGACCCCGCCCTCGTCGCCCACCAAGCCATCGCCTACGACGACCACGGCATCCCCATCGACCATGCCATCGACTGGCACCAACACGGCTTCCTCGCCCACGAAGCCATCTGCCTCCACGACAACCGCTGGCAGCCTGCCGACGCAGCCACCGCCCGCGACCTCACCTACAACCACAACCTCGGCGACCTCGACGACTGGATCACCACCGGGCTCCCCGCCCACCGCGTCATCGCCTACCTCCACGCTCAAGTCCACGTAGACGAGGTCGACACCTACGAGGCGCAACCGGGCGGATCAGACGACGCGCTCGGGATGCTCGCTGGGCTGCTCGGCTGACCTCAAGTTGCGGGTCGGCTACTGGCCGGTTCTCCGACGCGCCTGGCCCGGACTTACCTAAGGTAAAGAGAGGTATTGACGGCACGTATGCGACTGACTGCAACGACTCTGCTGGGCGCGTCAGAAAGACGCGAACTCCAGCCGATACGAACTGCAGCCAACAACGATAGGAACAACAGCAGTGAGCAACCTCGGCAACTTCGTGTGGGGCATCGCAGACCAACTGCGAGGCGTCTACCGGCCCAGCCAGTACGGCAACGTCGTCCTCCCCATGACGATCCTCCGCCGCCTGGACTGCACCCTTGAACCCACCCGCAACGAAGTCCGAGCACTCGCCGAGACCGAGACCCGGTCAGAGATCCTCGACGTCAAGGTGCGCCGCCAGTTCGGCCTTCACTTCTACAACACGTCCGAATACGACCTCGCCCGGCTCACGAAAGAACCAGACGGGATCCGCAACAACCTCATCGACTACATCTCAAAGTTCTCCGCCAACGTCGACGTGTTCGAACGGTTCAAGTTCGAGAACGAAATCGCCACCCTCGAAGAGAACAACCGGCTCTACATCGTCGTCCAGCAATTCGCTGACATCGACCTCCACCCAGACGTCGTCTCCAACGCCGAGATGGGCGACCTCTTCGAGGAACTCATCCGAAAGTTCGCCGAAGCCTCCAACGAAACCGCCGGAGAGCACTTCACACCCCGCGACGCCATCCGACTCGCAGTCGACCTCGTCTTCGCCGAAGACTCCGACGCGCTCACAGAGAAGGGTGTCGTCCGGTCCGTCTACGACCCCACTGCTGGCACCGGCGGCATGCTCTCGGTCGCCGACGAACACCTCGTCGGCACACCCGAAAGGCCCGGCTTGAATCCCGACGCCCGACTTAACCTCTACGGGCAAGAGATCAACGACCAGTCCTACGCGATCTGCAAGTCCGACATGATCGCCAAGGGCCAAGACGCCGGAAACATCAAGCGAGGCGACACCCTCGCCAACGACCTCTTCGCTGGACGCACCTTCGACTACTGCCTCTCCAACCCGCCCTACGGCGTCGACTGGAAGTCCAGTTTCGACGCCGTTAAAGCCGAGTACGACCACGGCGGCTCCTACTCCCGCTTCCCCGGCGGACTCCCGCCCATCAGCGACGGACAGATGCTCTTCCTCCAACACCTCGCCACCAAGATGCGCCCCGTCGAAGACGGCGGGGGCAGAGCAGCCATCGTCCTCAACGGCTCCCCGCTCTTCTCCGGTGGAGCCGAATCCGGCCCTAGTGAGATCCGCCGCTACCTGCTGGAAAACGACCTCGTCGAAGCCATCGTCGCCCTGCCGACCAACATGTTCTACAACACCGGCATCGCCACCTACATCTGGCTCCTCGACAACACCAAGCAGCCAGAACGCGTCGGCAAAGTCCAGTTGATCGACGGCACCGGCCTCTACGCCAAGATGCGCAAGAGCCTCGGCTCCAAGAACCGCGAACTCACCGACGACCACCGCGCAACCATCCTGCGGCTGTACGACGAGATGCCGACCGATGACGACCTCTCGAAGGTCCTCACCAACGACCAGTTCGGCTACTGGACGATTACCGTCGAACGACCCCTCCGGCTCAACTTCACCTGCACCCCCGAACGCATTGAACGCGCCCTCGCCGCCAAGCCCCTCAAGGCCGTAGACCTGGCTCAACTCCGGGACGCCCTCGAAGCCTTCGGCACGGCTGTCTATACCAACCGCGAGACCTTCACCAAGGCCCTCTACGCCCAACTTCGCGACTACTCCGTCGCCCTCACCACCCCGCAGCGCAAAGCGCTCTGGCTATCGCTTGGCGAGCACGACGACGACGCCGACATCTGCTTCGACAAGAACGGCGACCCCGAACCCGATCCGGCGCTCCGGGATACCGAGAACGTGCCCTTCTACTACGGCGGCAACCCCGACGGTGCCGACGGGCGAGACACCACCATCGTGGCGTACTACAACACCGAAGTGCTGCCTCACGTTCACGACGCTTGGATCGACACCGCCAGGACCAAGGTTGGCTACGAGATCCCCTTCACTCGGCTGTTCTATACGTACCAGCCGCCCCGGACTCTTGAGGAGATCGACGGCGACCTCGAAGCCAGAATCGCCCGCGTTCTCGACCTGCTGCGTGAGGTAGAGCAGTGAGTGAGGTGAACTTCGGGCGGGTTGTCTCGTTGATGAACATCAGGGCAGACGGGCGAACCTTCCGCCTCGGGCTTGAGGCAATCGAACCGAGAACAGGACGACTAGTCGAAGCGCCAAGTACGGACTATGAAGGAGACGGCTCCGCCTTCGAACCAGGCGACGTTCTCTTCGGAAAACTTCGGCCATATCTGGCTAAGGTCTGGCTGGCAGATAGGGCTGGCGCGGCGGTCGGCGATTTCCATGTTTACCGCGCGAGCAAGGCGGTAACGCCCCGCTACCTGCGGTATCTGCTGCTGGGTCGAAACTTCCTCGACCCCGTCATCTCGTCGGCATTCGGCGCAAAGATGCCTCGGGCCGATTGGAGTTTCATTCGAAACGTCAAAGTGTATGTCCCTTCCCTGGCTGAACAGGGGGCAATCGCCGACTATCTTGACAGAGAAACAGCAAAGGTCGACGCGCTCATCGCGGAGCAGGAAGGATTGGTCGAAGTTCTGCGAGAGCGCCGGTCGGCACTGCGTGTGAACATTGCTTTGCGCAGCTTGACTGAGGTGGAGGAATCAGCCGAAAGCGGCCTGCCATGGGCTGGGCGCATCCCCTCACATTGGCGCGTTGTGCCACTGACTGCGGTAGCCCGTTTGGAGAGTGGACACACTCCAAGTCGCACGCGGGAGGACTGGTGGCAGGACTGTTACATTCCCTGGGTAAGTCTTCATGACGTGGGAAAGATGCGCGGCATCAAATTCATCAGGGACACGGAGCAACACCTGAGTGACGCCGGGATCGCCAATAGTTCAGCCCGGCTCTTGCCCGCCAAGACGGTTGTTCTCTCGCGCGACGCCACGGTGGGTCGAACCGCGATCATGGCTGATGCCATGGCTACGTCTCAACACTTCGCGGCGTGGGTCTGTGGGCCGAGGCTAGAGCCCGAGTACCTCTGGGTGCTGTTCTCCGACGCCATGCAACCGTTCTTCGATTCATTCCAAAACGGTTCGACCATCCGGACCATCGGCATGGGCGACCTCAAGGCATTCCGTATCCCGCTTCCTCCGCTCGAAGAGCAACGCCGAATCGCCGAGCATCTCGAAGCCCAAACAAAGAGAATTGACGCTTTGATCGCTGAGGCTGAAGGCATCGTTGCGGTTTCCAAGGAGCGTAGGTCTGCCCTCATCACGGCTTCGGTAACTGGACAGATCGACGTCCGAAGAGAGGTGGCCTGAGATGGCGCAGGAGCACGAAAACGCATTTGAGAAAGAGATCTGCGAGCACCTCGAAGCGAACGGGTGGCTGTACTCGAAGAACGGCGAGGGCTACGACCGCGACCGAGCGCTGTTCCCCGAAGATGTGTTCGGGTGGCTTGAGGACACGCAGCCGGAGGAGTTGGCGAAGGTCATCAAGCCGGGTGCGTCCCCTGCTGACAGGAAGAAGTCGGAGGGGCAGTTCCTCGATCGGCTTGTGAAGGTGCTGGATGCGCCGCTGACGTCGGAGGATGGCGGCGGCACGCTGCACGTCCTTCGTAAGGGGTTCAAGCGGACGCCGGGCAAATTCCAGATGTGCGAGTTCGCTCCAGCGACGACGCTGAACAAGGCGACGTTGGAGCGGCACGGCAAGGTCCGGTTGCGGGTGATGCGTCAGGTGCATTACTCCAAGCAGCGGCCTGCGGAGTCGATCGACCTGGTGTTCTTCGTGAACGGGCTGCCGGTCGCGACGGTGGAGTTGAAGACCGACACGACGCAGACAGTTCAGGACGCGATGAAGCAGTACCGCGACGACCGCCCGCCAAAGGGCGAGCCGCTGCTGCAGTTTGGGTCACGTGCGTTGGTGCACTTCGCGATGTCGAACGACGAGGTCTACATGACCACGAAGTTGGCTGGCGCGGACACGTTCTTCTTGCCGTTCAACATGGGCCGGGACGGGGGAGCCGGTAACCCGGTCGCCCCTGGCACGTCGGCGACGTCGTACATGTGGGAACGGGTCTGGGACCGCGACTCCTGGTTGAACATCATTGGGAAGTTCCTCCACGTCGAGGTCAAGGACGACGTCGACCCGATCACGGGTGCGAAGTCGAAGAAGACGACGCTGCTGTTCCCGCGCTTCCACCAGTGGGAGTTGGTCACCAACCTCCTCGCCACGGTCAAAGTTGAGGGGCCGGGTCACCGGTACCTCGGGCAGCACTCCGCTGGGTCCGGCAAGACCAACAGCATCTCTTGGACCGCCCACGGGCTCTCGACGCTGCATGACGACCAGAACGAGAAGGTCTTCGACTCCGTCATTGTCGTCACTGACCGCAACGTCCTCGACGACCAATTGCAGACCGCGATCAAGCAGATCGAAGGCACCGACGGCACGGTCGCGAAGATCAACATCGAAGAGGCCCACAACCTCGGCCAGACCTCGAAGTCAGGGCTGCTGGCCCAGCAGTTGCTCAGCGGCAAGTTGATCATCATCGTGACGATGCAGACCTTCCCGTTCGCGATGGCCGAGATCGCCAAGAACAAGGGCCTGGCAGGCAAGAAGTTCGCCATCATCGCCGACGAAGCACACTCGTCTCAGACCGGTCGCACCAGCCAGCAACTACGCAAGGTCCTCACCGCCGAAGAGGAAGCCGAACTCTCCGACGGCGGCGAGTACGACACCGAATCGCTCCTTGCAGCCGAGATGGCCGAACGAGCCGAGTCACCCAACCTGTCGTTCTTCGCGTTCACCGCCACCCCGAAGGCCAAGACCCTCGAACTGTTCGGACGCCCCGACGCCAACGGCATCCCCAGGGCCTTCCACGAGTACACGATGCGCCAGGCCATCGAAGAGGGATTCATCCTCGACGTGCTCCGCAACTACACCACCTACGGGACCGCGTTCAAGATCGCCGAGAAGGCCAAGGCCACCGCAGCGTCCGGTAAGACCACTCTGTCCGAGGTCAAGACCGTCGACGAAGCCGAAGCCACCAAGGGCCTCATGCGGTGGGTATCACTGCACCCCACCAACATCGCCCAGAAGGTCCAGATCATCGTCGAGCACTACCGCACCAACGTGCGGCACCTCCTCGACTGGCACGCCAAAGCCATGGTCGTCACCTCCTCGCGTGAGGCAGCCGTCCGCTACAAGGAAGCCATCGACGCGTACATCAAGAAGCACGGCTACCACGACATCGCCACCCTCGTCGCGTTCTCCGGATCGATCGAAGTCGACGGCGTCACCTTTGCGAACACCGAACCCCCGTACACCGAAGGCAACCTCAACCCAGCCCTCAAGGGCCGGTCACTGCCCAAGGCGTTCGCCACCAACCAGTTTCAGATCATGCTCGTCGCGAACAAGTACCAGACCGGGTTCGACCAACCGCTCCTGTGCGCCATGTACGTCGACAAGCGCCTCTCCGGCGTCACCACCGTCCAGACCTTGTCCCGGCTCAACCGGACCTTCCCCGCAGGTGGCAAGGACACCACCTACGTCCTCGACTTCGTCAACGACCCCGACGAAATCCTTGCCGACTTCAAGACCTACTACGAGACCGCCACCATCGAAGGCGAAACCGACCCCGACCTCGTCCACGACCTCCAAACCAAGTTGGACGGCGCAGGCATCTACACCACCGCCAACGTCAACGACTTCGCTGAGGCGTACTGGCAGGGCAAGGGCAACTCCGCCATCCAGGCCCCCCTCAAGGAAGCCAAGGACAAGTTCAACGACTGCTACAACGCGGCCCTGGCTGCCGACGACAGGGAGAAGGTCGACGAACTCGACATCTTCCGCAAGGACGTCGGCTCCTTCATCCGGCTCTACGACTTCCTCTCCCAGATCGTCAACTATCAAGACACCGACCTGGAGAAGCGGTCCGTCTACCTGCGGCTCCTCGCCCGCCAGATCACCGCGAAGAACCGCAACCAGGAAGTCGACTTCTCCACCGTCGAACTCACCCACATCAAGCAATCCCGAACCAGCGAACAAGCCCTCGACCTCGGAACCGGCGAAGCCAAGGGCCTCGAGGCCGTCACCGCCACCGGCTCCGCCCAAGCACACGACCCCCGCATGGTCCGCCTCGTCGAGATCCTCGCCAAGGTCAACGACCTGTTCTCCGGCGAAGACTTCACCCCCGCCGAGCAACAGTCCTGGGTCGAAGGCGTCGTCACCGTCCTCATGGACGACGACACCATCCAGACCCAAGCGACCAACAACACCAAGAAGCAGTTCATGGAGTCACCCGACCTGTCCGACGCCGTCGTCGAAGCAGTCCTCGGCAACCAGACCAGCCACAACAAGATGGCCGACATCTTCTTCACCGACGACAAGATCAAACTCCGCCTCGTCCATCTTCTCGGCGAACTCGTCCACGAGAACCTCAAGGCCGAGGACCAGCCAGCATGACCTTCATTCCGGACCCCGCAATCGGCCCCGTAATCGCATCAGTCATCAGTGCCGTCGCAGTCACCGGCATCTTCATCGCTGGCGGACGCCTTGAACGGCGCAAGTCGAAGCAGGATGACCGACTTGTCCTCCGGCGAGAGTCAGCGTCCATGCTTCGTGATGCTCTTGAGGACCTGCAAGCCAAACGCTATGACGCGGTGCACGGCAAGACGATCCCAACGGTCTTCGCGGCGTACGTCCTGATCTGGGAGAAGGCGTGGCAACGGCACAGCCACCGTCTGCCTGATGGGGCGCAACATTTGAACCGCTCGGTCAAGGCAGCCTTGAGTGAGGCCCTTGGAAGCGTGGTCATGGCAAAGGACGAGCCAGACACGGCAGCGGAGCCATTCGCTGACTACGACCCCACCTGGAACGAGAACGCCCAGGTTTATCTCGACTACTGCCTAGGATGGCTCAACCGCTGGCACGACGAACCAACTGACAAAGCGATCATGACCTTCGATGAGTGGCTCCATCGCCGCGACGAGCGCTACCGGAAAGCCATGGACGGAACCGACACTCTGTTGGGAGCCATCGTGAACAAGGTCAGTCCTCCGGATCCCCAACGCAGGTCAGCATGATCAAGGCAACCGGACGGACGGCACACGAGGCACTCCTGCAATCCGGCGACCTCATCGACGATCGCGAACTGGCCTCGCCTACGGAAGACCGACTCGACCACGACCGCGTCGCCAACGAACTCGTCGACCTCGTAACCACCGTCGCAACCCCCACCAACGTCGCTCTTTACGGCCCGTGGGGAGCAGGCAAGAGCGGCGTCGCCAACCTCGTCCGAGCCAAGATCGCTGACAACAAGACAACTTTCAAGAACGTGCGCTTCGCGCGCTTCGACGCATTCAAGTACGCCGAGAACCCACTTCGCCGGAACTTCATCAGCGCCATCGCAGACGAATTGGATGTCAAGAATCCGTCTTTCAGCACCGACCTCTACGCTGGGAAGACAAATACAACAGTTCAAGTGCCAAATGAGAGCAAAGCGGCGATCGCCGGATGGTTTCTTGGCCTGACAGTCGCGCTCGTCGGGGTTCTCTGCCTTGTCTTAGCGTTCCTTGCACTCTTCCAATCAGGGTCCTGGGGAGAGGCGTTCAGCAAGAACCTCTCGACCGCGCTGCCTGGCGGTCTCGTGCCACCCGCCCTTCTAGCAGCCGTGTTCACCCTCGTCGGCAAGTCCCTGACGGTCGACCGGTCCGTCGACAAGCCAGAGAGCATTGAGCAGTTCGAAAACCTCTTCAAGCAACTAGTGGAGCAGTCGAACGCTGACCGATTGGTCATCTTCGTCGACGAACTCGACCGCTGCAGCGCCAAAGAAGTCGTTGCGACTCTCGACGCCATCCGCACGTTCCTTGGCGTGCACAAGTGCGTGTTCATCGTTGCCGCCGACCAACACGTTCTTGAGAAAGCGCTTTCTGAAGAGGCCCGCCAAGAGACGCCGGACAACTCCGTCAACCCCTACTACTCCACCGGCAGTGCCTACCTGGACAAGGTGTTCCAGTACCAGGTGAGCCTCCCGTCATTGCTCCCTCAATCGGTAACCGGCTATGCGATAGGTCTCGTCAGTGGCCGAACGGGATTGTGGTCTGAGATCGCTCCAGTCGACTACCCCGTTTCGGTGCTCATCCCTTCTCATGTCACTAGCCCACGACGCGTCAAGCACCTGCTGAACACCTTCGCGTTGATGTACCGCCTGGCGCAGTCGAAGCATGCCGCTGGACGGCTCCGGGAGAGCCCCTTAGATTCGATCCAGGCCCTGGCTCGGCTGGTGTGTCTGCGCGTCGAGTTCCCAAACTTCGCCCGCGACCTCACCCTCGACGCAAACCTGGCCGACTACGTTCTTGCTCTCTACGACGATCCAGATGCAGACCTCGGGGACCGCGTCTCACGCCACGTCCATGAGCGGGCCCTCGCCTATGCCACCGGGCAAGCCAGCCCGGCGAGCCTCATTACTGGCCCAAGCGGCAGCGACGCCGAGGACGAACAAGACGACGACGGCGATGACTCGTCTGACTCTCGGGCATCGAACTCAGCAGAGGACGACACGAAAGAGGCGGACCGGGATCCCGGCATCCGCGCGCAACAGGGCCGTCAACTCATCACCTACCTGACCCGAACCCGCCTCGTCGAAGGGCCCTCGCGAGACCTCATTTACCTGCACAGCGTCGAAGCGCTCTACGGACTCGACGACGCCATCAGCGCCGATCTGACCCCTGCTGTCGAGAACGGCCAACACCCCGAGATCGCCCGCATCTTTGGCGACGCACCCGAAGACCAGCGACCCAAAGTCATTCAATTCATCGCGGGTCAGATTCCAGCGACCTTCGGAATCGAACGGCTCAACGCCGCACACAGTCTCATGCGGCTCGCGTTCCGTGAAGATCTGCCCAACCTGCCAGCCGTCGCTGATACGGCGGGACAAGCCATCGCCGAGATGCACCGTAGCGCCCAGCCGGTTCTCACCCAGAACAACATCGAAGGCGGGTGGAACCTCGCAGCCGCCAGCGACGGGCAAGGGGCAACCACCCTCAAAGAGACCATCCTGAGCGTGTTGGAGCAGCACCCAGATTGGGACGCCACCTACCTCTACGACCAACCGCTCGTGGCGCTGGGCGCTTCCAACGACAAAGCGATCGCCGTACTTGCCCGCGAACTCACCGGAGAACGAGTAGCCGACGTCACCGACCGGCTTGAACACATGGAAGCCGACACAGCCGAGCAAGTCCTCAACACCGTCCGCGTCGAGGCCGGAAACAACCTCGCGCAATTAATCAACTCTCACAGCAAACGACTTGCTCAGCACCAGAAGGCAGTCGAGGAAGCCGAGGCTGCCGGAACCGAACCCGACCCAGCGACAATCGCCGACCCCGTCACACCAGTCATCCAGGCACTCGAAACCCTCGCTGCGATCTACATCAACGATGACGACGACAGCAACAACCGGCCCAGCATCGGGTGGCTGCTCGCCTACATCCTCATGGTTGGCAACAACAGAGAAGCACGAAACGCAGTCAGCAACCTCCTGCCTCGCTTGGGGATGAGCCGCGACGCTCGAACAATCACTGAACTACTCCAAGCCGTACAGAAGCGCTCCCTTGACCAATGGCCCGCCTGGCTCGGAGCCATCGACCTTGTTGGCTTACAGCAAAACCATGCCTCCCTCATCGGAGAGGTCGCCATGGAACTGTTCACGAAGGCAACCGACATCGCCTCCGACGTGACAGACGTCAACGTCGACAGCGCCGTCGACGACCTTGCCCGCATCACCGAATCGGACGGTTCTCCCGATCTGCGTCTGACCAACCAGGCCACTGAACTCCTTCGAGAGCCAGTAACGACCGAGGAGGAAGCGCAGCGGCGTAACTGGGCGCTCAGCCGCGTCGGAATGTTCGTCAACTCCGGCCACGTCGAACCCGGCCCCATCGCCGTCCAGGAAATCGCGACCATGCGTCAGACCGTCGCCTATGGATTCCCGCTGCAGCCCGATAACGGGCCGCTCCCCACGTACCTCATCACCCACGCCCCGCGAATCGCCACGGCGCTAGAGAACGGGACTGATGAACAAGTCGCCGACTGCATCGCACTTGCCCGCGAAACCCAGGCATGCGGTTGGCTGAACGAACGGCTACGGACCCAGACAGCCGTCGCCATCCTCGCCAACCTCGCGGACGCGGCAGCAACCGTCGAAGCCGTCGAGCAGTGCCGGGACAACGCGCCAGACCTCGACGAGATGTCGGGGTTTGTCACCGCACACGGATCAGAAGCAGCACGCGCCATCGCAGACTGGATCCGACTCATGCGGCCCGACCAGGTTGGCACCCAACGAGTCCTCCAGATCGCACGCGACCAAGGGGCCCTCACCGATGAAGTAGCCAAAGCAACCCGCAACCACACGACGCGCTGGGCCGACGACGAGCAACTCGCGCTAGTGCGTCACTTCGTTGCCACCGGCAATCAGGACGAACCCGATCCAACGTTCCTGCACGCGATCGGATACGCCGAAATCAGCCCCACCGATCTCGCAGAACTCCTAACTGACCGGTTCGAGACCAGCAGCAGCAACGGAGCAAAGAACACTGTCATCTCCTATTGGGAGGCTGCCCCCGAAATGGGTGATCAGAGTGAAACGCTCTACAAGAAGATCCTCATGCCCTGGCTAGAAGCAAACGTCGACGGCAACCAGAACATTGACGCCGCCCATCGCGCTCTCAGTGCCGCCAAGCGTCTAGCCGTGCCAGTCCCAGACAGTCTCCGCAGCAACTTCTCCGACCTCGTCGCCCGAGCGACAGAAGGCAATAAGGACCTGACCAAGACCGCGATCCCCGCGCTCGAAGCACTTGGCTACTCCGCCTCTCAAGTTGGGTTCCTGCACAAGCGTCTCGAAATCGAAGACGACAACGTCGACTAGCCACCTACTAGGCCACCGAGGGGCACGTCCCCTCATGGCCGAGGAAGCCGATAGACCACTCATGCACATTGCACCAGCCACCTCCCTCGCCTTCACGATCTCGGCCCAGCCCGGCGCGTACGCGCTACTAGTGGGGGCGGGTGCATCGATGAGCGCCGGGATGATGTCGGCCTGGCACGTTCAACGAGAACTCATCCTTCGGATCGCCGCTGCCGAGAGGGCAGAGGACGAGGCCCGTGGCGATGGCAGCGATGAGGGGCATCCCTTCGTCTGGTTCGCGACACGATTCGGAGAAGAAGCGACATACGACCGACTTCTCGATGAGGTCGGCCCCCGACAGTTGCAGCGCCGAAACCTGCTCCAAGAGTTCTTCATCGCGACCAACGACGACCGCCAGAGCGGCGTAAAGCAGCCCGTTGCCGCCCACCACGCCATCGCTGCACTCGTCGGAACCGGCCACATCAAAGTGATCATTACGCTCAACTTCGACCACCTCATCGAAGAAGCACTCCGAGCCGCCAACATCGAACCCGTCGTCGTGAACACTGAGGCAGGTATTCGGGGCCTCCAGCCGCTCCATGAGTACCAGTGCCTCATCGTGCACCTTCACGGCGACTACACCCACCCGGAAATGCGAAACACCCCGGACGAACTCAGCACCTACCCGCCAAGCATCCTCGGCTTCCTGCGCAGACTCCAAGAAGATTTCGGACTACTCGCCACCGGATGGTCCGGGCAGTGGGACCCGGCACTACGCGACGCAATCGACGCCGCCGGAGCCACCCGATACCCCATGTACTGGGTAAACCCCAGCGCACCCCGAGGTGACGGCGCAGATCTCGCCACTCGCAAACGGGCCATCATCTGCGAGGCGACCGCCGACGACTTCTTTCCCGACCTGCACGCTCGCATCGACGCCATCGAGTCCCGACGTCAACGTCACCCCCTTGACGCTGCCACCCTCGTGACCACTGCCAAGCGGGAACTCGACAACGTCAACAGCCGAGCCATCGCCACCCACGACAACCTTCGCGCCGAGATCCGCTCGCTCCACGAACTCGACGCATACGTCAACATCCGCTCTCTCGCCAGCCTCCGCGATGAACAGATGGACGAGTGGACAACAGCAATCCTGGAGCACATCAAGCCACTCGGTGCCCTCGTCGGAACACTCGCCTACTGGGGCACACCCGACACCGACACCTGGTGGATCGACGAACTGTCCAAGATCGCACCGAAGCGTTACGACAACCACCAGACCGGCGATCACCATCTCCGCCCAGGTGCATACCTCTACGCGGTTGCGGGAGTATCCGCGATCGCGGCAGGCCGAATCAACGTCGCCGCGCGCATCTTGGCTGAGCCGAGTCCACTTCCGTTCCTCCGACGCGCGGTCGACATGTTCGGCCCATCTGCCTTCTCCGGAGGTAGTGACCGAGGCCCCTCTCGCAGTCGACAACTCTTCGAACTCGTCGAGCCGACACTCCGAGACCATCTGTTGCTTTCTCCGTCGCGGATTCGTCAAGCATGGGACACATGGCAATACCTCGACGCCATCCACGTGGACTATCTGGATGCGGACAAGCAACCAGGCAGCAGTCACGGCATCCCGCCACATATCGCGCGTCTAAGCAGCAACCTGCCCGCAATCTTTGAAACGGTGAAGGCTCTCGCATCCGATGATGAGTGGGGTGCCGATCACGCTCCGATCGTGCAGGCCCTGTTCGGGGGCGAAAGGACGAAACTCGCTGAAGCGATGACCCGCTACAACGAGTACCTGGGGCGAGGCGAGTTTCACTACCGCCACTACGCGTACTTCGACGGCTACTCCGACTAGCCGCCTCTGCCTGCTGCCTCGTCGAGCAGCGTCGGATCGCCCGCGATGTTGAACAGAGCAAGGTCGACGTCGCGGGGCGTGTGGCGGCGGTCTGGATTGCTGGTGCCCATGTGTCCGGCGAGGTCGAGCAGGGTGGTCAGGTAGCGCTCGTAGAATCCGTCTCCGTACTTCGGCAGCCGCCCGAGGGCGGTGAGGGAGGCTGCGACGCGGCGGTCCCATACCGCCATGCGGGTGGGGGAGAGGGCGAGGAGTACGGCTGACCGGAGCGCACCGGCCCCACCCATCCCCGGCAGGGGTCGCATCGCCGTCCATGCAACCTGCCCCGCCACCGGGATGGACACCGTCTCGTCGTTCGCGGCGACGTAGGCCGCAGCCGTCGCCTCCCGCACCACACTGTCCGGCGTCTCCATCAGGCGCGTCGCCCACGTCGCCTGCGCCGTGATCCGCTTCCACAACACCAGCCCACCGATGTCCGCCTTACCCAACGACCCGTCCGCAGCCGCCCGCGCCGATACCGCCCGCAACACCTCGTCATAGACACTGCCCGCCGGGTCGCCGCCCGTCTGCGCCGCCCAAGCCCGCACCAACAGGCCACCCAGATGATTCTCCATCCGGCGACCGTAGGCGCTCGCCAGGGCCATGACGTTCAGGAACTACGCGGACGAGCCGATGAGTTCATCATGACGATCAGACGGTCCGCGCGACTCTTCATCATCACCGCCGTCCTGCCTCTCGGTCTGGCGCTCTCTGGCTGCGAAGACTCCGAGACCGAAGCCTGCCTTGGTCACATGCACGACGAAGCGGTCCGTGAGGGAATCCAGATGGATCACGACGAGTACGCCAACAACCGGTGCGGTGTCGTAGAGGGAGAGGCAGACCCGAACTGGCGCGACCACACCTAGGGGTAGCGGGCCCACGAGGGACTGCCGTTCACCACGCCCGTCTCGCTGCATCGTTGCAGGTCAGAGGGGGTGCGCGGGAAATGAGGGGGGTACCCCGTGGGAAATGGGCCTCAAGGAACCGGTCGCACACGTCGATGACCTGCACTGATGGACTTTCGTAGGAACCCCGCCATAGTCCGTCCCCAGTCGTCAGGCTGGGGACGGCGCCGTGGTGCGCACCCGGGCGCGCCGGGGCCGGGAACCTTCCCCTGTCGGCCGGCGCCCAGAGATGACATGATGGGTCTCGTCCATCCGGGTGAAGGCGACCCTTCGACCGGCGGACCTGACCGATTGGTCAGCAATTCCGCGTCGGGCCATTCCGTGGGCCCGAGACCCTGAAGGTGATGACATGCAGCGTGCACGCAAGCTCGCCCTGGCTCTGGCGGCCACCGCCCTGAGCCTGTCCGTGATCGGCCTCAGCGCCCCGGCCCACGCCGACAGCTCGTGGGGTCCGCGCCCGGGTCCGACGAAGCCGCCGGCCACCACGCCCTGATCGGCCTCAGTCCTCCTCGTCGCCGACCGGCTCCTTGCCGGTCACGCCGGCCTGGCCCATCGCGTATCCGAGCTGGAAGCGGGTCTGCTGGTCGTACTCGGCCTTCAGGTCGGCGACGTAGCCGGCGTAGGTGCGTGGGCTGACTCCGAGGCGCTTGGCGCTGACGGGGTCGGAGTGCCCCTCGATGAGCATCCGGATCGTCATCGCGCGCTGCTCGCTGGCGATGTCGCGCATCGTCGCGGTGTCGCTGTTGGTGAACGGCCGACCACGCTCCCAGGCGCGCTCGAAGACGTCGACGAGGTAGGCCACGACCGACGGCTCGGTGACGCCCACGGCCGTGTGGTGCCCGCCGCTGACCGGGATGATCGCGATGCGCCGGTCGACGACGATCATCCGGTTGAAGAACTCGTCGAGCGTGCGCACCTGCGCGCCGCGCTTGGTGACGGCGTCGACGTACTGCAGCGTGAACGTGCTGCGCCGCGCGCTGTGCTGGTAGAGCGTACGCATCGTGATGCCCCGCTCGAGCGCGGCGACGTCGCGCAGGGCTGCCGGTGCGAGCGTGACCGCGTTGCGACCCGCTTGGGGCTGCGCCGTGAGCATCTCGACCTCGCACTCGGCGACGATGCCCTGGATGTAGGGATCGATCGCATGGCCGGAGACGTAGGTGAACGGCCCGCCCGACTGGGAGATCGGCGAGCGGCGCCACGACTGGCTCATCGTGCTGAACGTCTGCGACCACTGCGCCGACTCCTCGAGCAGCTGCGAGGCCTGGAGGCTCAGCGGGGACACGACCCGGGTCTGCACGGTGCTGGGGTCGACCGGAAGCCAGCGGCCCTCGGCCTCGTCGAGCGCGAGCAGGCCGACCTCGACGAGCAGGTCGAACACGTCGCGGTGGCTGCCGCCGTCGGCGATGCGCGGGTCGGTGGTCTCGATGCCCTGGGCGTTGACGGCCTCGTCGTAGAAGGCCGCGCCGCCGTCGGCGAGCAGTGCTCGCTCGTCGGGGCCGTAGGTCACCCGGCCAGCCTAACGACGACGGCGGCCCCCCACCCCGCATTCGGGTGAGGGGCCGCCGCGACGTCGGACGATCCGGGTCAGGCCTCCAGCCTTGCCTTGAGCCCGTCGAGCTCGGTCCACAGCACGGCGGGCAGGTCGTCGCCGAACTTCTCGAACCACTCCTGGATCTGCGGGATCTCGGCCTGCCACTCCTCGACGTCGACGCGGAGCGCGGCGTCCAGGGCCTCGGGCGTCATGTCGAGGCCGTCGACGTCGAGCGAGCCCGGCGCCGGCACGAGGCCGATGGGGGTCTCGACGGCGGCGGCCTGGCCGTCGAGGCGCTCGACGACCCACTTGAGCACGCGGCTGTTCTCGCCGAACCCGGGCCACAGGAAGCCGCCCTCGTCGTCGCGGCGGAACCAGTTGACGTAGAAGATCTTCGGCAGCTTGGCGGCGTCGTTGTCCTTGCCGATGTTGATCCAGTGGCTGAAGTAGTCGCCGGCGTTGTAGCCGATGAACGGCAGCATGGCCATCGGGTCGCGACGCACGATGCCCGTGGCGCCGACGGCGGCCGCGGTGGTCTCCGACGACAGCGTGGCACCGAGGAAAGTGCCGTGGGTCCAGTCGCGGGCCTCGAAGAGCAGCGGGATCGTCGTCCGGCGACGACCACCGAAGAGGATCGCGTCGATCGGGACGCCGCGCGGGTCGTCGAACTCGGGGGCGAGGATGTCGCACTGCTTGATCGGCGTGCAGTAGCGGCTGTTGGGGTGGCTGGAGTCGAAGTCGGACTCCGGCGTCCACTCCTCGCCCTTCCACGACGTCGCCCGGGCCGGCGGATTCTCCAGGCCCTCCCACCACACGTCGCCGTCGTCGGTGAGCGCGACGTTGGTGAAGACCGAGTTGCCCTTGTTGATGGTGGCCATCGCGTGCGGGTTGGTGTGCTCGTTGGTGCCGGGAGCGACGCCGAAGAAGCCGTACTCGGGGTTGACCGCCCACAGACGGCCGTCCTCGCCGATGCGCATCCAGGCGATGTCGTCGCCGATGGACTCGACCTTCCAGCCGGGGATGGTCGGCTTGAGCATCGCCAGGTTGGTCTTGCCGCAGGCGCTCGGGAAAGCGGCGGCGACGTACTTGGTGACGTTCTGCGGCGAGGTGAGCTTGAGGATGAGCATGTGCTCGGCGAGCCAGCCCTCGTCGCGGGCCATCACCGAGGCGATGCGCAGGGCGTAGCACTTCTTGCCGAGCAGGGCGTTGCCGCCGTAGCCGGAGCCGAACGACCAGATCGCGCGCTCCTCGGGGAACTGCACGATGTACTTGGTGTCGTTGCACGGCCACTTGACGTCGTCCTCGCCCTCGGCGAGCGGGTGGCCGAGGGAGTGGATCGCCTGCACGAAGGCGGCGTCGAGCTCGGTGATCTTGTCGAGCACGTGGCTGCCGGTGCGGGCCATGACGCGCATGGACGCCGTCACGTAGGCGGAGTCGGTGAGCTCGACGCCGAACATCGGCTTCTCGGCCTCGAGGTGACCCATCACGAAGGGGATGACGTACATGGTGCGGCCCTGCATGCAGCCGGCGTAGAGCCCGCGCATGATGCCCTTCATCTGCTCCGGGTCCATCCAGTTGTTGGTGGGCCCGCAGTCCTTCTCGTCGACCGAGCAGATGTAGGTGCGGTCCTCGACCCGCGCGACGTCGATCGGGTCGCTCGCGGCGTAGAACGAGTTGGGCTTCTTGGCCGGGTCGAGCTGGACGAAGGTGCCGGTGCCCACGAGGGCCTCGGTCAGCCGGGTCCACTCCTCGTCGGAGCCGGTGACCCAGTGGATGCTGTCGGGCTGCGTGAGGGCGGCGACCTCGGCGACGAAGGCGAGGACCCCCTGGTGGGTGGTGGGTGCGTCGCTCAGGTCGTACGAGCCGGCGCCGTTCGACGATTCGGTGGAGCGGTCCTGCGTGGCGGTCATGCGTTTCGTTCCCTCTCGCGGATTCGCGGCGTGGGGGACCGGGTCCGCCCTGCCGGCCGTCGAGCGTGTCGACGGAGTGTCTTGAGACGTGGTGTCGATCGCGTGGCTTCGTTGCGGCGACCTCGGGTGCGGCGACGCTAGCCCGGTTTTTTCGCCCGGCGTATTGGACCGATCCAAGGGTCGTGGGCCAGGTCACAGCGCCTGGCAGCAACGTTTCAGTGCAACTGGCGACATGCACCGGGAGAGCCCAAGCAGGACGGCGTTCGCACGTTTCAGTACCGCGTCCGACCGCCGGCTCGGCCCCGACGTCTTGGGCGAGCGGCGAATCTCGTTTAGGTCTGCGCCGTCAGGTCCGCTACAGTTTCGGGGTCCGCGGGAGTACCACTTCCCCGACGAGCGCCTGTAGCTCAACGGATAGAGCATCTGACTACGGATCAGAAGGTTTGGGGTTCGAATCCCTACAGGCGCGCAGAGCAAAACAGCCCCTGACCTGCGAAAACGCAGTAGTCAGGGGCTGTTTCGCTTGGGAAGGTGCGGCCCGTCGCAAAGCCAGGGCACACTCCGGGCACAGCCCGGACCCTCGCGCGGTCTGACGACAGCCTTCGGCCAAGGACTCATGCGCGACGCACGTATCGCGGCGACCGTTGGTGCGCATCAGATTGAAGCAGCCGCGATGCTGCCGATTGATCGCTGCATCGACCGGCGGGTGGCACTGGACGGGTCGACGGATCGGCCGATTAGATGGGCTGGGCCGAGGACCCTCTGGCGGGACATCACGAGCGTGTGGGTTCAACGAGGACCATGCATTTACCGGGCCCAGTCGTCCCGCCTCGGCGCTAAACGATGGGAGCGCCGTTGGGGCGTGGACTGCGGTCCAGTTCCGAGCACGTCTGCGGTGAGCTCGATTGCGACAACGGCCGCCCGGTAAGGTTCGGCTCCAGTGTGCGCAGGTCGTGACTGCCATTGCGATAAGGCGAATGGAGAGATCGGGTGCAGTTCGTCTTCGCGGTTCAGGTGGCGGTGGAGCCCAGCCAGCAGGACTCCAAAGTGTTCGACGAGTTGTCTCTCGAGGTCTCTTCCTGGTTGGCCGGCCGCCACGGCCTGACGATCGAGAACGTTGAAAGCGGAGCCGCCGAACAGAACGGCACCTCGGTTCGCTGGGACACCTCCACCGGCGACGCCGGTCGACTGCGGTCGTTTCAGGTCACCCACCCCGACGTGGACGGCAAGCCCTGGGAGTGGCAGGTGAGCGTCTGGGTTGGCGAGGAGCAGGACGCTCAATGGCTACGGACCAGAGTCGGGATACGGCCCACGCGCGAAGATCAGGTCGTCGACCCCGTGGTTGCTGTCGGCAGTCCGCGCTTCGTCCATTCCGTCATCCAGCGCTTCGGCACTGTCGTCGACGGTCTTTCGGTGGGAATGACCAATCGAGTCAGCGTTGGCGGCGCAGAGGGCTACGTGGCTTTCTTGTGCGACCCCGGCCGGGCGCTGCCGGTGGTCGCGATCACTACGCAGACAGACGGATCGCTCGTCGTTGATCCCGACGTCGTGGCCACCAGGCTGCGGGGAGTTGCGCATGTCGTGTCTGTCGACCGGGATGCGACCTTCGTGGTCTCCGACCTCGTCACGCCGCAGCTGAGCTGTTTCGGCGGCGCGGTGCGCATCTACTGGCCGGGATTCACGATTCAGGAGATCCCGCTCAAGCATCCGCTGTGGGTGCCGCGCGGCGTCATGACCGCCGATGCTGTGGTGAACGAGGTTGTCTCGCGAGTCGGGCGCGCCGCAGCGCTGACGTTTGGTGTCCCTCGGCTCGAACTGACACTTCGTCGCGAGGCCAGCGCCCTAGCCATCGCTGAAGCCAGGGCCGACAGACTCGCGCAGGCCGCGGAACGCGAATCCCTTCGTAGTGCCTCGGGCGGTCTCACTGCGGCCGAGTTTGAGAGCTTCAGCGCCGAGTTCAGCGAACTGGAGTCAAAGGCCAGCGACTATGAACAACGCATAGCCGAGCTCGAGCTCGAGCTCGAGCTCGCTCAGGACGAGCGACAGCGAGAAAGGGAGGCTGAGCGCCAAGCCTGGGCCGTCGTTGCTGAGACCCAGCACCAAGCCTCCGGTGGGGCGTCGACCGCGTCTGAGGCCGCGACCCCGACCTCAGTGCTTGAGGCTGTCGAGATGGCTGCGGCGCGATGTCGCAACTTGCGCATCCTCCAGTCCGCTCACGAAAGCGCCAGCGCCAGCCAGTATGCGGACCCCGTTCAGGTGCTCTCGGACCTGTTGACTTTGGACGAGGTGGCGAGCATGTGGATCGCGAACACCATGCCGGGCGACTTTCGAACGACCTTCCAGGAACGACACAGCGGATTCCGTCCCGACATCTCGAGCTTCGCCGCCACGAAGTACTCCGAGGACTACACGATCCGTTACGACGGCAAGTCTGAACTCATGGGGCCACATCTGCGGCGAGGTGTCGGCCCGCCTCCGACGATCTTAGGGATCTACTGGTTCAAGGACGACGACCTGCACAAGCTGGTCGTCGGTCATGTGGGGCGCAAGCTACGAGACGAGAGCAACAAGAACTAGGGCGCTTTCGGCCCGCCGCAGGCTTCTAGGCATCTGCCCGTGTGTTGACCTGCGGGCGTGTTTCGAGTCGTGCTTGAAGAGCCATTTGCCGGGCTCTTGCCCCCGTTCAGCAGTTCGCCAAGCGACGCTTCGCCGCGCGACGCATGAGTGACAACAATGGATGCGCACTAGGTCAACACTCCCTCAGACCAAGTTCGGTCAACTGGGCGAGCGTGTAACCGCCGCCGAGGTTGACGTTAGGCACAAACCCCACCGGTTTATCGATCTTGACCCAGATCGGTGACGAGTTCGGGGGCGTCGAAGCATCGGTGACGCGATCGCCGTCAGCGACGAAGCAGACCGGCACCACGGCGACGTTGTCCTTTACGCGACCCACTGCCAGGTCGGGGTTGGCGTTGCTCGCTTCTGAGAACACGGAGGCCCCGACGTCGAGGAGGGGGTCAGGTTCGGCCGGGTCGTTGCATCGCGCGTCGACCCGCAGCAACAGTGGATCGCGCGAGACCAGGGGTGCGGGGTGAGTGCCAAGCTGCCAGACGCAGAAGTTTGAGTCGTCAAGCGTCAGGTCTTCGTCGACTGACACACCCTCGGTCGCGTCAGGGCTGGGTCCGTTCGCCGAAGAGTTTTCGTCCAGACCATTCCCAATCGGATCTTGCGAGCCGCTGTTGCCAGTGACCGATAAGACGACCCCCGTGACTGCGCCAACAAGAACCAGCCCCCCGATAACAGGCGCGACCCATCGCGAGACCGTGGCCGCTGACCCTGAGCCAGGCGCTGTGCCGGACGCTGGTGATACGGGTGTTTGTGCGCTCAGCTGCCTGTCAGAGTCAACACCCGCTGTGGTGTCAGTGTTCGGATCGTTGCCGTCCGCGGGCGCACTGACAGCAGGCGCCGTCTCACCTGGGTCCGGCACGTCAGGCGTCTGCTGAGGGACTGTTGCCCCAGCGTCGCTCGACCGGTCCGACTCGAGCGCTGCGAGCGCTGCGCAATAGGCATCATGAAGCGCGACGCAGGTCGGTTCGGTGTCGACCGGTCCGGCTTGTGTCGTAGACGCCCACTTATCCAGCGCCTCAGCGGTCTGAACGTCGCCGGTGCGCGTTGCGATCGCGCCCCGGATCCACTTGCCGATGGTCGTGTCGCTGACGCCCTCGCATTCGCGTGCCAGCGCAGCGTTGCTCCCGCAGGCCTCGCTGTACTCGCGAACGCGACGCTGCAGTGCGCGCCTGCTCGCCTGCACCTCGAAGTCAAGGTCGTCCTCAGGCATGCTCTACCTCCGTTGACGCCGCCGGGGCGTGGCAGGCAGTGCTGCGCGGCACGCAGTGTTGTTGTGCGGAGCAGACCGGCCGGCCCCACGACCACATTCTTGTCGCCGAGGCTGGTCTAAGGCGCGGTTTCGACGAGTTGACGACCATCCATCGCGGTGCGGAGAAAGTTCGCAAGGACGTTTCGGGGATTGTCGACTCGTCGAGACGTCTGCGGCTCCAACAGTTGGAGGCGGCAAACCGCCGAATTGCGCGCCTGACCTGCAAGTTTCCTCCAACTGCATCGAACTGTCCTTGGGTTCATACGTCGCGACCTGCACATGGTTGAGACGTCGATCAACCCAAGTCGACAGCCCAATCACGACGAGAGGACGAACTGTGAATCGCACATCGCGACTGACCCGCTTCATGGCAGCCACCGCTGTTGTCGGTGCTCTCACCGCGCTCGGCACCGGTGCCGAGCAGGCTTACGCCTCCGACGATTACTCGACCAACCCGCCGTTGTCGGCAACCTCGACTCCGGACGAGGCTGACGCGATCAACTACATCAATGCTCGCATGGGCGACACGTCGTACGATGGCTACTGCCAGCGTCTGGTGCGCGAGGCGTACGCGTCAACGGGCGTGGACATCACCGCAACCGCTGGCGACAACTCCTCGGCGGTGTCCTTCTGGAACACCACTAACCTCGAGAAGCACCCGGCCTCAACCGACATCCCAGCGGGCGCGTTGGTCTTCTGGGGTGCCACCAGCACGAACCCCGCTGGGCACGTTGCAATCGCCCTTGGTGGTGACAGCGCCGCCTCGACTAGCGAGCGTGACAACGACGGCGTGCACGTCTTCTCGCTGTCGGCGCGCAACGCCGCCGGCTACGAGATGTTGGGATGGGTGATGCCTGCCTGACCTTTTCAGGCGAGGGCTGGCAGCCCGGGGCGGGGTCGACCGATGATGGTCGACCTCGCCCTTCGTCTTCGCGGGTTTCTCTTCGAGTGCGCCGCCCAGCGTGCGGCGCAGGATGCTGATGACATGCTCGTCTTCGCCAGCCTGCCGACGCAATCGGTGCACCGTCAGGCGTCGTGTCCGCGCTCACCGAACCTACCTGTCACAGCCCAGCCGGCTTCAAGGGCTTCGAGGTCCAACCTCGGGTCCGTGTGAAGCAGGCGGTGGCAGACCGCGCACAAGACGATCAAGTCGTCGAGGCCGGTCGTGAGAACCCCTTCAGGCCGGTGGGACAGTGGCACCAGGTGATGAACGTCAAGCACGCGGTCGCCGAGAGCACCGAGAAGATCGCGGAAGTTGCTCTGGCACCCGCCGCAGAGACCCCTGGCGGCGTCCAGCGCCTGGACGCGATTCGCGCTGGAGCGGCGGCGGCACGTCGCCACGGCTCGCTCGCCCTCGGCCTCGGCGACTCGACTGGAATGCTCGACCCTGTCGAGCAGGTCCTCGAGGAAAGCCTGCGCCGCCTTTCCCTCAATCTTCACCCACGCTCGCGCTGCGACGTCTCTCCAGCGGACGACGGGCTGGATCGGCGCGTCGCTGGCGAACTCCCAGAGGAACGCTCGGTCACTGGCGGCGCCCGCTATACCCGTGACGCGGTTGACGTTCACGATCATGCGCCCGGTACCCGCTCCGACGGTACCGACGAGCAGGTCACCCACGGTTGGAGTGCCGGGGACGTGCCACCCGAGCGACTTGTCACCAGCGCGGTAGCGACTGAGCTCGGCCGACGTCCCATCACATCGGAAGAGCCGCGCTCCACCGGTCGCGACATCGGACGCGAACTCTCGTAGCAGCGCGGGCGTCCGCGCGCCCCAGTCGTCGTGCCCCGGCTCGTCGCCCATCGCATGACGATAGTCGGCCGGGGGGTCTAGGTGGAGGGCTCTACGAGGCGGAGTTCGAAGACGTCACGGTGACGGCAGTGATCAGGCCAGTGGTCAGGCCAGTGGTCAGGCCAGTGGTCAGGCAGGTGATCAAGCAGGGTCAGGTGGCCGGCGGTGCATCCTCGGCTTCGGCGATGACCCACTCGCTGCCGTCCGGCTCCCGCTCACCTGTTCGGCGCATGATTCCGTGCGCGCCAAGGAAGTCCATCATCAGTTGAACGACGGCGCCGGTGTGCCAGTTGTTAGGCGCCTCGCCGCGATGGGCGGCGTCATTACGCAGGTCCTTCAGCCATCGGAGCTTGTGGACCTGCACCGCAAGGTCCAGGCCGGAGTGCTCGGCGATGGAGATGTAGTCACCCAGAGCAGACCGGGGCGTGATGCGCTTGCTCTGATTGGTGGGCAACGTGCTGGACAGGTTGCGAACGTGACGTCCAAGAGCAATCTCGACTGCGGTGGCTGCATCCAGGATCGCGCGGCGCTCGTGCCCTCGTCGTTGCGCAGCTCGAGCGTCTCGGCTCAGCACTTCCTCAAGTGGGGGCTCAACGCCGTCTCGGACGGAACCCAGGATCTGGCGCCACGCTTCAGCCCGCAGCGGCAGGACGCTTGGTGTTGCAATTGTCAGACTCATGGCGCTGTCGTGGTCCGGCTCGATGAATGTCAGTCCGGAGCCAACCACTTCAGCGTCGTAGACGCGGTGGTGAGGGTCGAGATCCTGGCCGGTGTGGATCTCCACCCAGGTGCGGACTTGGTCGAACCAGGGATTGATGTATTCGGCCAGCTGGGAGTCCGGGGTGAACCAGGTCATATGGGCGGGGATCGGCCCGTCTACTTCCACGATGCCGACCCGCTGCACCGTGGTGGCTGGCTTCAACGACTCGGGAATGAATGCGCCGTACTCCTGGGTCCACACCGTCAACGGTTCGACCGTGTCGGAGCCCGCGGTTGAGGATTGCGGCACGGTCTCGAATCCCGGCGGTGGTTCGCCGGCCGGCGCGGTGTCGCGTGGCATCACGACATCGAAGCGCAGCGCCTTGAAACCGGAGGGATAGATGGTGTCGAGGACGTCGGTCATCAACCAGATGGGCACGGGAAACTCGAAGATCGCCTTGACCTTCATGCACTTCCTCCTCGTACCGTGCGGTCAGGGTCTGTTGGCTGACCCGCTCAGCCGCCACCAACGCTTGGCCCACGACTGGGCCATGCGACGCCAAGCAGCCCACTTCGCTTGCGCCAAGGCTGCGGGAGTAGCAACGATGAGCTAGGGCCAACTTGATGTGCCTCTTGGTGTCGCGCCTCCCAGTGGGGTGATGCAGACCGTATCCAGATGACTTTATCTGGCAACGGTTTATCTCAATCCGGGCGCCCGGCCGGTGGTGCGCGGCCCACCGCGCGATGAGCACATGCGCGGCGATGCCCTGTCCAGTCTTCGTCGAGCCCCCACTTCACACGACTGGCGAAAGATCGGCAGTACGGCAAGCTGCTGGCGCCCAGCGGCCAGACATCGGATCCACGCCTGAGGCCTTTCGGACAGGTCTCGAAGTTCGTGTCGTTTAGCAGGGTCTGAACCGCAGTGCTGTGGATAGTCCAGGTGTGACTCCATTCAAGGGTCGGACCAGGGTGACAGCTCGAGCCAGACGATCGCACGATCCACCACATGCACACGACGAACCGACGCCGCCGACCTCGCTGTGGATATCTCGTAGCCCTCGAAAGTGCGACATGAGCGTCGGACCGGTCAGTCACTGGGGACACGTCGGGTCAGCTCTTCTGTTCAACCCGCGGCGTTACGGACCGTACGCAGCCGCTCACCATGTGGCCGGCCATCATTGGGCCCGCCACCGACTTTCCTTCAATCGTCACGCCGCCGGTCTGCACCTCGTCCAGAACAAGGCGTTGATCGCGGCCGAATGCGAGAGGACCGCGGTCGTCGAGGCATCCGCCGTACTAGTGGAGGCGCTCGCCATCGAGGCAGCCGTTTGTGCCGACGCCGACATCGACTTCTGCTTCGACCTTGATGTCGACTGGAAAGTCATTCGCGGACACTGCAGGTCAGTCCATCGCGATGCGCGTGCCCGCGGCTGTCGGGCTCCGGCCGGGAGCGTCGAGGCGCTCATCGGACACGACAACTGGGTCTCCGGGACCGGTCGCAAGCTGCTGCGTGATTGGGCTGGCCTGGCAGGGCTGGCTGATCTGCTGGGTCGCGGTCGGGTGCTGGAGATGGACGAGGTGCTGAGGGTGCTGCGCCGATGAGCAACTCGCGCGATGTAGTGACGGGTCATTGGGGAGATATCGACGCCAACCTGCTCTACGACGAGCAACGTTATGGGGCCTATGCCCGCGCCCACCACGTGGCGGGCCATTACTGGGGTCTTTGGAGGTTGAACCAACCACTGGGACCTGCGGGCTTGTCCCTGAGACTTCCCGGGCGACATGTACCCGCCACAGCGGCGAACGTAGAGGCAACGGCCGTGCTCATCGAGGCATTGAGCGGTGAGTTCGCCAGAGACCTGCACCGACTAGCCGACTTCGGTTTCGGGACGCAGGACCTGAACTGGGGTTCGTTGCGTGGGCATCTCAGCGACTGCTGGTGGATGGCGAGCGGAAGGGGTTGCCACTCCTCGGCGCGAGTGGCTCAGTTCCTCGGCGAGGAGGTGTGGCTGCGCGAAGCCACCTGGCATGCGTTGCGTGACTGGGACGAGATTGCGGCGCTGGCCGACGCACCGGGCCGCGGTCGGGTGCTGGAGGCGGACGAAGTGTCGACGGCTCTGCGCTGGTGGTGAGACAACGGAAGTCGCGCCGTCCGAGTTCACAGCGCGCAGCGCAAGCGGGTGCTCTGCTCGCGGTCATCGTGGCTGCAGCAGCTAAACCCGCAGCAGATCACGAGGACGGTGATGCCGACGAGCGCGGGAAGCGAATCTGAGCGCGCAGACGGCCTCTGCCTGATGTCGCGCGTGCCGCCGTGTCGTGACAACGCAGGACGGCGGAGGAGGTCTGGTACGGGCAGAGGGCGTCGACCACGCATCCGCCTTGACACTATTGGAACGTTGATCCAACCTGGTCTCATCACGTCGCTCTTTCAGGCCACCGGACGCGCAGGGGCCGCGACCGCCATGTCGCTGACCCAGGGAATCCTGTTCGTCCCCATCGTCATCTTGGGAAAGCTCTGGTTTGGGCTGGACGGCATCGTGTGGGCGCTGACCGTCACCGAGTCGGCCGTGCTCGTCGCCGGCGTCCTGCTACTGGGCGCTTCTCGTCGCGCGATCGCTCGCGGACTGGAGGATGGCAGTGTCGAACGCGCCGAGGACCTTCTCGAGCAAGTCGAGGTGTAGTCGGGGTGCGCCGCGGACCCGGGGACTGGGACGTTGCGTGTCGCGGCGTAGTGGACTCGATCAGGCGGTAGGCCCGCTTTGCGCGCGCTCAGCCCGGGGGCAGTGTGAGAACTTCGCAACCGTCGTCTGTGATGGCGATCGTGTGCTCGCTGTGGGCTGTGCAGCATCCCGTTGCGCTTCGAAGTGTCCAGCCGTCCGGGTCGGTCACCAGTTTCGCGGTGTCGGCCATGATCCAAGGCTCGAGTGCCAGCAACAAGCCGGGACGCAGCTTGAAGCCGCGACCGGGTCGGCCGGTGTTCGACACGTGCGGGTCCTGGTGCATCGTCGATCCGATGCCATGACCGCCGAACTCGGTATTGATCTCGTAGCCCGCGTCGCTGAGGACTGTGCCGATGGCGTACGACAGGTCGCCAATTCGTGCTCCGGGTCGAGCCGCTGCGATGCCGGCCGCTAGCGCGTGCTCAGTTGTCTCGATGAGTTCGCGACTCTCGACGGACGCTTGACCGACGACGAAGCTGACCGCCGAGTCGGCCGCGACGCCGTTCAGCGCCACAGCAAAATCCAAGGTCACCAGGTCGCCGTCCATCAGCGCATAGTCGTGAGGGAGGCCGTGCAACACCGCATCATTGACAGCGGTACAGATGTAGTGGCCGAAAGGACCGCGTCCGAACGACGGCGCGTAGTCGACGTAGCACGACTCGGCGCCGGCGGCGACGATCATGGCCTGGGCCCATGAATTGATCTCGAGCAGGTTGGTGCCCACCTCGGCGCGGGCTCGGATGTTGGCCAGGATGGAGCCAACCAAGGCGCCTGTGTGCCTGGCCCGCTCCACCTTGAGCGGGGTCAGGATTTCAATCATGAGGACCTCCGGTCGTCCTTCCAATAACTATCCCGGCAATGTTATCCCGCACTAGTATCGGCGCCATGGTCCGTCTGCCACTCACTCCAGAAGAGGTCGAACGTGGCCGCCGCCTCGGAGAGATCCTTCGACGAGAGCGCGGGCAGCGGCCCATGATGCTGACCGCACTCCAGGCGGGAGTCTCGCCAGAGACGTTGCGCAAGATCGAGTCTGGTCGCGTGGCCACTCCGGCATTTCCAACCATCGCGGCTATCGCTGACGTGCTCGGGCTATCCCTCGACGCGCTGTGGGAGGAAGTGCGCTGCTTCGACACCGCTCGACCTGACGTCGCCGGCGGGCGGCAGCGCTCAATCTCATGACGCCGCCAGCCCCGAGTCGAGTTGGGCGCAAGCGGACACCCGAAGTTTCGGAATGCTTCTGACGGACCGCCGGGTCCTGCGAGCTTGTCAGTGTGGACAGCCGGGCCGGAGCATAGGACCCAGACGATCAGGCCGAGCGCGATCCGTACTGCTCGATGAACGCGATCAGCAGGGCGCCGACCGTGATCGCGATCCGCCCGCCCGCCATGGCGCCGCGGCCCAGCGCGTCGATGACGTTGGCCGACTCCTCGTCGCGATTGCCCTGGGAATGCGCCCGCGGTCTGAGACCTCGAGGCCTTCGCTCCTGGCCCAGTCACGGATGGCGGCGTAGTCAGCACCCGCCGACCGTTTTGCTGTCGTCCGCGCAGCACCAGACTTCGCACTCCGAGCCTTCGAAGGTGCCGGCACGCGAGTGGCAGCCTCGATGTAGGGCTTGAGCGCCTTCTCAAACGCGGACAGGTTCTTCTTGGCCAGATCGATGGTGTACTCGACGCCTTGGAACGCGAAGGTGACCGACTGGGCGTCTTTCGAGCCATCGAGGTCGTCGGTTACGTGCACAATCGTCGTCTTTGCCATGGCGTGAATAGTCCATGGCCCCGGCCGATCCGGCAAGTACGGCCGGTAGACGCAATGCATCCACAGGCACGCGAGTCAATCGCGTTGCCAGTGCTGGCCCAGCCTCGCAACTTCGGAAGCAAACGACGCCGCAGCACGTCCGGCGTAGTACCGCTTTGCCACATCCTCGCTGTGACCTGCCCATTCGGCAGCCAGGAAAGGGTTGATACCCGCATCGAGCCAGAACGTGATCGCGGCCTTGCGAAGGGTTTTCGGAGGCATCGTGACGAGCTCGCGCTTTTCGGTTCCTCCAAACACGCGCTCGCAGGCCGGGCGCCAGTAGGTCTCAGTCAGATTGCCCCAGTTCAACCGACCTCGTCCTGACGGACTGGTCCAGGTGCGACCATGCCCGGTGTACCCGCGTTCAATATGGGTGCTCAACGCGTCGCGTACGGCATCAATCGCCGGGACCTGTCGAAACTCGCCGGTCTCGCGGTGCTTGAGCGGTCGCGTTCTCGACCCGCCCTGTCCCGTCTCGCGGTCGTAGAAGGAAGCTTCGGTCTGCTCGAAGCGCAATGTGGTCGGATCCGACCAGGTGATCCATTCAGGTCGGTGCGCGACAAGTTCACCAGGGCGCGCGCCGAGCGTGCCCGCCACCATGATCAGGCTCCGCAACCGGTCGCCCGATCTGTGAGCCCCCCGACGTGGACCAAGGTCGGCGATCGCGTCAGCAAGGTCCATCACCTCGTCGATTGAGGGAACGACACGGCTGACCATGGACGCGGCGCGTGGCGCAGGGGCCAGCGCGTTGACCCCGGCAAGGGGATCGCCGTGAGTGTGCCCACTTCGCATCGCTGCGCGCACGATCATTTGCATGGTTACGAAGAAGGCGCGAACCGTGGCAACGGATGCTCTTTCGGGATTGACCTCGACCTCGCGCGGGCCGCCGGGACCTGCAGCCTCGAACGAGGCGTCGATTCGGCGAAGATTGACCGCGCGCGTACGTAGATTGCTGCTGCGGCGCTCGACCACGGCACGCCGAAGGTCGTCGGGCAGGAGGTCGCTGAGCAGAATGGAGGCGCCGACCTCAGCGCCGGCGTGTACCCCCACACGTGGATCTCCTGCTTGATAGGTCAGCAGCGTCATGGCAAGGCGCATGTTTCCGCGGTGTCCTAAGCGATTCTTGTCATCGAGGGTGGGCCCGACAATCGGCCACCAGACCGTCTCGCAGTATGTGCGCACTGACATTGACACCCTGGCCGTCGAGGCGGGCACGAGGTTGCTGGGGGATCGACGGCTGCCGGTTGAGGCCTCGACTTCAGAGCTCACGTGGCGCGGGTCGATGGGCCGCCCACGTGTGTCGGCACCCCATTCCATGACTTGGGCGCGGAGCAGCTGGTCGCGAAACGTTCGCGCGTAGCCCTTGGTCTTGAACAGGCGCTTGCGCCCGCGGCCGTCGACACGCCATCGCACGACCCAGACCTCGGCGGACTTCGAGTCGAAGTCGACTGCTCGACGTTCAGCGTCGAGCGCAGTAATGCCGTAGACACCCCACTGGCTCATCGGACTTCCTGGTGCTCGAGCCAGGTGCGCACGTCGTCGGGTCGGAAGCGCAACTGACCGTTGATGCGCAGCATGGGCGGGAGCAAGCCGCTCTCGGGCCCTTTGGAGGCCCATTTGCGAACGGTGTGCTCTGAGAGACTGAGCCATGTGGCCAGAGCCCTGAGATCCAGGAGCGGCTCACGTGCTGGCGGCTCGTGGCTAGCGGGGGAGGAAGAAGTCGCTGTGTTGACCATGTCCTTCCTGTGCTTCTGCTCCGTCGACGCCTCGCGGGTGGGCGCGGACGTGGCAGTTGGATCAGGTGCCGGTCCACAATTGAGGTCCGTATGTCTCGTCGTCGCGCTGGGCATGCCAGTTCTGTGCCTGCTTTCCTAGGACGCGCGACGCCTCCGCCGACGAGGTCCTCCTCGGGCGGCTGAGTGAGGTGCGGGGCCTGGATGCGCATGAACCAAGGGGAATGAACCTGATTGGTGATATCCACGTTGACACCGGGACAACACGTGAAGCAGGCAGCACTTTCAACCGAGTCCACGTGTCAGGGTATGAGCGTGAGTGCCGAGACAGGCTCCGGAGTATCTGCTGACCCCACGGGCCTCGCCACGTGGTGGATCGATGATGCCGTGGTCGAGCGCCGTCAGGACGCGCTCGGCCGACTGGCGTTCGCCAAGAGCATCACGGACTTGATAGCCAAGGTAGGCAAGGCCTCCAGCAGCAGCACTGTCATCGGCATCACGGGGCCGTGGGGGAGCGGCAAGACGAGCACCGTCAACTTCGCGCTCAGCGGACTGGATTCCAAGACGTGGATGGTGGAGCGTCTGAACCCGTGGGCCCTGTCCGGACCCGACGCGGTGGCCAGCGAGGTCTTCAATGCGATTGCCGCAGCTCTGCCGCCGGGTCCTGCTTCCGACCGCCTGCGCCAGACCGTGCTCAAGTACGGCAAGTACGCAACTGCAGTCGTCGGCGCCTTCGTGCCAGGTGCGGGGTTAGCCACCAAGGTGGCCGACCTCGCACTGGGTGACGCCGGACAGCAACCTTCGTTGAGCCGCCTCGCGCTTGATGCCGCAGGTCAGCTTCAAGACATGGACGAACGGATCCTGCTGTTCATCGATGACATCGATCGCCTTCAGCCGCAGGAGTTGTTGGCGACGTTCAAGGCCATTCGTGTGCTGGGGCGCCTGCCCAACGTTCACTATCTGATCGCTTACGACCAATCGACACTGCTCGACGTCCTCAAGCACACGGCATTGGCTAACGGCGATGAACTGCGGGCTCTGGCCTATCTGGAAAAGATGGTCACCGTGCGGCTCGACCAGCCGCCGACACGTCGCGCCCAGATAGAGGAGTTGTTAAGCAGACGGCTCAACGCGGCGCTCACCGATCTCAACGTCCTACTTGATGACGATCAGACGCAGCGCCTGGCCGTCGAGCGGGAGGGCTTACTACTAGAACTGCTGCGCGAACCTCGAAAGGTCGCCCGCTTTCTGGCCCAGGTGTACGGGTACCTTCCGTTGGTCGATCCCTCCACCATCGACGTTGTCGACTTCCTGGTCCTGAGTCTGCTGCGACTGACGTATCCCCGCCTCTACGACGCCGTGAGTGCGGACCGCCGACTACTCACCGAGATCCGTCTGGATCCGGGGGTCGGGTCGAGTCCGGGCGGAGCGGCTGAGGTCGATACCGACGAGGCGCGCTTGGACGACTGGTCCAGTGGGGCGGTCGTCGAGCGCTGTGTCGGCCAAGCGCCCAGCATTGGCACCCGAAGCGCACACCAATTGATCCAGCACTCACTGTTGCGAGTATTCCCAGTCCTGCTTCGAGACTCTGACGCCGCGCGGCGTGAAGAGGACGAACGACGACGGCGCCGCCGAGCCAGCGACCCCGATTACGTCGATCGATACTTCGACCTCAACTCGGAGGCGGAGTCCATGCCTGACCACGTCATCGCCGGGGTCCTTCAGGAGTGGGCATCGGGACAGAGCAACGGCCCTGACGGTGCTCGGGTCCTGCGACTGATAGGGCCGGGCCACAGCCACGACGTCCGGCAGATCGCCAGCGTGCTGCGTCGTATGCGATCGGGCATCACCGACCTGTCCGCACAGCAGTGTGCTGCGGCCTTCGTCGTCGCGCTGCCCGTCCTTGCCCACGTCCAGCCGACCGGGTCCTCGGCTAGCGCGCCAGCTGGTCTGCTGTCGGCCCTGTTGCTGCGTGCCGGCGAAACTAACGGTGACGCAGCCGTCGACTTGACGCGGCTACGTACGGGCGTGGCCGACGTGCTGTCGGCCGCAGGTACAGCTCAGGCCACTGAGGCCGATCGCCGCATCTACACCGCGTTGCTCGCGTCGCTGCGTCACAGCGACTGGGATCCGGCGGCGCGCACTGCAAGCCCGGTTCTAGACGTGATAGCCACACTGTGCTTATCGATGTCGTGGTCGATCCTGTCGGTAGACCTACGCGCCGGCGACGACGCCCTGACGCTAGGAAGTGCTCATGCGTTGGCTTGGCTGGATCGAGCAACCAACCAGGCCACGGTAGACGGACGGTTGGCAACCTTCGCGAATGAAGGAATTGGCGTGGACACTTTGGCGGCGCGTTTTGTCGAGATCGGGACTGATCCAGCATCGGGAACCCGCAGCATCATGGGATTCGACGCAGAGAGGTTTCGCCAGCGCCTGGGGGTTTTGCGGATCGCGGACCGAGTGGACGAGCTTGCTGTCGCAGCCGAATTGCCGATCTCGACCGATGAGGACATCACGTGGTCGAATCTTCGCGGTGTCGCGGCGCGTGCGCTGTTGCGCGATCTCAACGATCTGCCGGTCGTCACGGGGGCTCTTCCTGAGCTGAAGCGTCTCGAGACGCACGCCATGGTCGACCTTCAAAATGGTTTTGTCCCCACTGGGGGAAGTGAGCTTCCTGATGTAACTTTCGGCGCCGGATTCTACCTGCCGATTGACGGCGTCGAGCTCCCAGACGAGCTTGTCCTGACGGAGTCAAACGAGGACTCTTTCAAAGACGCACTGGAATTCATTGCGCTGGGTGACTGGACTGATGAGGCTGTACAGACCTGGAACATCGAACGCCCCTCCTTGTGGACGCTGACTGAGGCGGGAAACGCGACCTGGGTAGAGGCCGGGCAAACGGTGCTCAGCGCTGAGAGTGAGCCCGCGGCGCGGATGATCGGCGAGCTGCGAGCACGGCTGCAGATCGTGGACGCGGGAATTAATAGAGCGATTCAGTTTTCAGTATCGCTTGGACTGCATATGCGCGAGCTCGAGCAGGACCGCCGCTACGGTGGGCGACGCCACAACGAAACGCCCCTGCCCGCGGCGCTGACGCTCGGTGAGGCGGTGGACCTTCTCGCAGTGCTGGGGCGGTGCGGATCCACAGCTGCCGCGCTGTACAGGTCGATGTTCGGAACCTCATCGCCTCCGCAGTGGCAGACACAGTTGCTGATCCGATCCAACGGCGGCTTGCGCGACGTCATCGACCTACGCGGACTCGAGCGGGTAGGAAGTTCGAACCGGTCGATTCACCAAGTCACGTTCCGCTCCGACCGCATCGACAACGTGGACATCGACAGCGCGCAGCAGCACCCGAGTGACCGGATGGCCGCCCGGGCAGCGCTGGCGCAGTGGCTGCGCACCGACGGCTATCGCAAGTTGGAGCCGGTCTTCGGGGCGATCGCGCCCTGACCTCGCGTCCGCGCTTCGTCAGGCACTGCAGCCACGCGGTCTGAGTTCGTATCGTGTTTGGTCTGATCGAGCGTCGGCGCACTGACGAGAGGGAGGGTGGTTGTGCCATATCCGTCACGACCGACGCTTGAGCCCCTAGCCCGGTTTCGGGGTAGCGCAACCATCAAGCCGTCGCCGCATCAGCGCGCGGAGTTCGTGGCGTTCGTCGTCTCCGGGTACCAGGCAGGCCGGTCTCTTCGTCAGATAGCCGAGCTCACCGACCGCACCCAGACTGCGGTCCGCCGAGCGCTGGATCAGGCAGGAATACCTCGGCGTGCGCGGGGGGCGGCCCGCCTGGGCGGCCCGCATTGAGCGCCCGAATCGGCGACAACGCCCCTTCATGCGCTTGCTCGTGCGAGCGTGCGGCACCTGCGATGCTTGGTGGATGGCCGCGAACGACCAGACCGACGCTTTCGAGGTGCTGCAACGCACGGCTCAGGACGCGCGCGTGGTCCTGTGCCGCGCGGCCGAAAGGCCGGAACTGTGGGCACTGGCTCGCGAGGCCTCGGTCGGGTCGCTGGCCAAGACCGTGGGTGGGGCGCTCATCGTCGACCCCAACGCGTTCCCCTCGGATGCGCGCAAGTACCAGACACTTGTAGTGGCTGACCATCTTGAACCCCAGGTGATCAGCGTCGTGCTTGACAGAGCATTGGCGGCCCTGCGTATCGAGGTCGACGCTGACGTCACCAGTCCGGGGTTTCGCTACCTAGCTGCGGGACAGCGAGTTCTGCTCATCAACGCCTGACGTCACCCAGGTAGCCGACGCCCCTGGTAGGAGGAACGGCACCAACCACCGGGCGAGCAGAAATTCGGCTCGAGGCGCGGCGCATGCGAGGCCGCGTGCGCTCCCGGTAGCAACGGGTTCTCGGTCTCGAAGAAGTTGCGGCCCGGTTCCCACCAAAGGACCGGGCCGCAACTGGACCCCCTTGCTGGCTCACGCAGCCCGCACCACCGGGCCGCGGGTCTTTGCCAACAACGGTTTACGCAAAATAGCACTATGCGGCCTAGACGTATACGTCTCAACTCGCTACGGTTGTTGAGACGTATACGTCTCAACCTAAGTGATTGTGAGAGTCAGATGACTGACGCGAATGACCCCGAGGACTGGTACGAGGAGGGCTTGGAGCACGCGGACAGCTGGACGGTGGTGCCCACCGGGCCGTCTGGACCGAGCGGTCCGACTGCGCCACCGGCTCAGACGACCGAGCAGGTCGACGCGGTGCGAGAACGGCACGACCGCCTGCGTGCGGCGGGATATGCCGAGGCTGTTTACCAGGTCGTCCCGGCCGGTGTCGGTCTCAGCGTCCCCTCGGCTCGCCGAATCATGGACGTCGTTGACTTCCACGTGTCGGTGTTCGCGGCTCGAGACGACATCGACCTGGACCTGCTCGGTGTGACGCAGGCCTGGGTGCACCTGCTCAGGCACAGCGCGGCGCTTGCTACTACCGCGATGCGGGTCACCTACGAGCGGGAGGCGCTCAGTCCTGACGACTGGCCGCGACCGATGAGCGAGATCGTTGAGACCTACGGGTCCTACCTGGAGGACGTCATGACCGACCATGCGTCGATGGTCCTGAGCCTGTGGTACGGAGCGCGCAAGTACCTGAGGGACCAGTAGGTCGCGCTCACCGAGTCCGGACCTTGCCCAGCAGGCGTGCAGGTCTGCGTGCAGGTCTGCGTGCAGGTCTGCGTGCAGGTCTGCGTGCAGGTCTGCGTGCAGGTCTGCGTGCAGGTCTGCGTGCAGGTCTGCGTGCAGGTCTGCGTGCAGGTCTGCGTGCAGGGTCAGCGCTTGGCGCGGTTGGTTGCCAGTTGATCAGGTGCGCCTTGGTGGTGTGTCGGCGACACTGATCCCAGGGTGGTCGGGGGTGGTTGGGAGTTGGCCGGAGGCGGACTCTCAGGCATCCTCGGGGCGCGGGGCTTGAAGTCCTGTGATCAGTTCGCCCGCGTCGAGCTGGAGGACGTCGGCTATCCGAAGGATGCTGTGCAGCGTCGGGTTCGGCATCCCGCGCTCGACGCGGCCGATGTAGGTCCAGTGCAGGACGCTCAGCTCTGAGAGTGCTTCGAGGCTGAGGCCCAGTTCCTCGCGGCGCGCGCGAACGCGCCTGCCAAGCTCGACCGATGCGGGGCTCGCCGGCTTGGGCCCCGAGGAGACGCTTGGAGCCACCGCATCTCCCGATTGGTCACCCATGCTGCAGTGCTCCCCAACGCTTGGTCTGCCAAAGGCTTGGCGGTGCGCACCCCTGCGCCAGAGGCCGTCGCGGAACGATGAGCATCATGAGTGCAGTCGATACGCTCTAGACGTATATGTCCAGTGCGTAGTCATCCTAGAAGTTCTCGTTGTTCCGAGGCGCTTGCACGACGAACCGATGACGCACAACGGCCCCGGCCTGGAGCGGGCCGGGGTCGTCGTGAAGACCGATCAGAAGGTGGGGGCGGTCGGTGCCTCGATGTGGAAGAGAGTGGCCGTGACGCCCGGCGTCGCGTCCTCGCGGTCCGGGTCCTGGAGCCAGGTCTGGTCCAGGGCTGACCAGGTCCATCCTCGACTGCTGTAGTCGATCCACGCCCTGGCTTCAGACAGGTCAGTCGTACCCCACTCGGCAACCTCGGGGTAGCTGCCCTCGGCGATGCTGGTGACGATCGCGAGGTGGTCGAAGTCGGAGTTGTCGTCCCAGTCGTAGGCGATGATGTCGCCGACCTCGGCCTCGGGAACCGCGTTCGCGCGGAACGCGTCGGCCGACAGGTAGGTCTCGGTGGTCAGCGGGTAGGTCGAGCGCAAGTTGTCGATGAAGTCGTCGACGGCTGTAGCGGCGACGGTGCCCGGCAGGTGGTTCAACCGGCCGTGGGAGTCCGAGCCATTCCACTGCTCGGTCTGCGGGAGTCCGCCGGCCCACAGAGCCTGGGACACGAACCAGGTGCAGCCCGGGAAGAAGACGTTCTGCACGTCGGTCGCGTGCTCGAGGGCCCACTGGGCTGCGGCATCGCGGTCGTAGGGAGCCGAGATGGTCGGCACCCCGGTCCCGGAGTCGTAGGAGCCGTCGTCGGGGATGGCGGGCTGCTCGGACGAGGTGCCGCACTCGGGCAGGCCCTGCTGGACCAGGGTGTTGTCGCTGCTCCACAACGTGTCGACGTAGAAGTCGGCCACCCAGCCCGGCGTGGGACTGGTGATGTGCAGCCAGGCGGGGTCGGTGCCGCCGATGGTGTCGGCATAGCTGACGCAGTCGACGCTGAGCTCGGTCCCTTCGGCCAGGACGACGGTGGTGGGTGCGGAGAGTCCCGCACCGCTGTGCACCCAGAGCCCGTCGCCGCCGGTTCCGGTGACGTACTGGGTCCAGGTCACGCCGTCGGCGTTCGCCGGTCCGGCAGGACCAGCGACGCCGACGGCGGTCATCAGTGGTAGCGCCACGCCGACGACCAGGCAGCGCCGCGCGATGCGACGACTTCGAGCTCGCGGGTGTCGCGCACCGCGCGTTACCTCTAGGATTGTCTTTGACACGGTCTGCCCCTTCTGTTGCTTGCGCACGGTCGGTTGAGCGATACGGGCCGTGCGTTCGGCCCCGGGCCTTCACCCCCGGGGCCGACATCTCGTTGGGGCTACTCCACCCCGGTCGGCTCGTTCCTCCAGACTGGCACGATGACGGCCTGCTTGGGAACGGTCAGCGAGTTACCTGCGTGAAATAACTGCTGGTCGCCGAAGGTCGGGCGTACGGCAACGCAGATAACCAGGCTTGGGAATCGCTTGATGAGCGACCTTTGGGCAGAAGGCCGTGGACGTTTCCGGCGCCCGAGCCGTAGGGTGGCGGCCATGGCGCGCCCGTTACTGGACCTCACCTGCCCGGTCTGTCGAAAGGCGCAGACGTCGCGCCAGGTCAAGCGGGCCAACCCGAAGCGGCTCGAGCGCTACTACAAGTGTGAGTCGTGCGAGGCGCAGTTCACCACCGTGGAGCAGGTGGCGCGTGCTCCGCTGGAGGGCGTGATGGTCATGACGCCGCAGACCGTCGACAACCCGAACCCGCGTCCGAACAGGTACGACTCGCACGCGATCGAGCGCCACCTGCGGTCCATCCTGCGCAAGGTGCTAACCGAAGGCCAGCGCGAAGAGCTCGTCTCCTCGGTCAACACCGCCATGGCTCTCGGGCTGCCTGACATGAAGCGACTGCCGTCGCCAGACCCGGACAAGACCGTGCTGCCGGCGAGCGAGGTGCGACGCATCATCGAGCAGTCCCTCCGCTACGCCACGCAACGCAGTGAAGGTCGGGTTCGCGAGCACTACGAGACAGCACACGCTCTGTACCTGATGACGGCTGTTCGACGCACCCTGCCAGAGGCCCTTCAGATGCTTGCTCGCTTCTACCCACGCTCCATTACGGCGCCCATCCCGCCGGCCGCAACAGCGTTGCCAGCTCAGCACTGGCACTTCCCGGACTTCCACTGGGCGCCGACCCCCGGGTTCGTGGTCAAGAACTTCAGGCCTGGCGACGAGGTGCTGCTCGGCTCGACACCCAGCGGCAACAGCGATGACGACCGCGCCGCGCTTCGTCAGCGTCGCCCTCGGGTGCCCTTTCAGCTCAATCGCTACGACGACTCAATCTCGCGGGCGCTGGTCAGTGGTAATGACTCCGGCGAGCACCCCATGACCACCCAGGAGCTTGCGACCAATGTTCGCGAGTGGGTGCTGTGGGAACTTGCCGGACAGAAGGTTGTCCGCTCCTCACAGCTCTCGACGCTGACCGCCGGCGCCCTACGTCGGTGTTCTCCGCTCTCATACTTGCGCTGGGTGACCCTGGGCAAGGAACTGACGGTCGGCGAGATTTACGAGGAAGGCATCTCGCTGTTGTCCACACCGTCGGTGCCGCTGGTCTTCGACAAGTCGGCCGCGGTCACGTTCATGCCGGCCTCGACTCCTTTGGTCCGCCCGCCCGGTGCAGACGGCACCGAGCAGCAGCAGGTCTCGTCAGACACTGACCGCGTGCGCAACACCGCCGGCTAGGCACTACAGACCGAGCACGGCTACGGCCTCCCGCCGAACAGAACATCAGCGAGTACCTCGCGTGGCCAGTCCTGGAGCATTCCTGCGAGGTCGAGGGTGCACGACTGCTCGTCGAGCAGCAGGTGAGCCGCAGCTGCGTCGCCCCCACGCAGGCATCGCGGCCCCCAGGCCGTGCTGTGTCCACTGCCAGTACAGGTTGGGGTGGCCGATGTGGGCGTGCGCGCGGCGCGGCGAAGCGGCTACCTGGAGTCAGGGCGTACGAGGCACCGTCCCAGGAGCCAGCAGCCCCGGTGGTCGCTGGAAGCGACCGGGGCTGGTGGGACGAACAATGATTCATCCAGCGGCTTGGCTGGTGAACGGGTATCAGGCTCGGGCGTTGGTCGACGGCCGGTTCTTGCCGAAGGTGTTCTCCTTGCGCAACGGCACTTGGCGCACCAGCAGCGCGTCGTAGACCCGGTAGAACGGGATGGCGTGGACCGCGGCGATTTTGCGCACCAGCTCGCCCTGCCGGTAGCGCTCCGCGATGTCGGTGATGGCCTGCTCGCTCAGGGGAGTGACGCGCTTGGCCAGTGCGATGGGAACGACCTCGACTGCCTTGAGGTCGGCCGAGTCGCCCGTGTAGCCCTCGGGCAGGTCGAGGTCGACACCCGCCGCGACGTAGTCCAGGGCGTTCACGATGTAGCGGTCGAACCGTCCGGGCCAGCGCACCCCGGCAGTGTCCAGACGACAGTCCGGCGCCAAGCAGAGGTAGCCGGAGACTTCGCGCAGCCGCGTGGGCGCCAGCCACTGGCTGCCACAGGCAGGACAGGGGTTGTGCACCGGGGTGAGGAACTGGGTGAAGTCCCAGCCCTCGAGTCGACCGTTTCGCCTGAGAGCGGACTTCAGATGCCTCAGGCGGCTCCACTCGGGACGCGACACCTCGCGGCGCGGCCGGGTGTTGGCCCAGATGAGGTGCATGGCCTCACGAGTGGCTTGGCGTACACGCCACACGGCGTCGCGATTGGCCGCGTCCACGGCGCGCATGCGTTCCACCAGGTGCAGGACCTCCTCACGCCCGCCGAACATCTCGACCAACTCCTCGTCTGCCAGGAGGTCCTCGACCGTGACCACGTCCTCAGGACGCTCACCACGTGCAGGACGCGCGAACAGTGCCGCCATCCACAGCCGCAGCAGCTGCGGCTCCAAGACGTTGCCGGGACGGAAGTCTCGCGGCTCGCAGTCGAACAGTCGGGCGACATCAGCGATGCGCTCTTCGGTGACCCTCTGCGAGACGTACATCAGCGGGACCCCGTTGCGCATGCCGGCAAGGGTGCCCAGAGCCGGGGTCTCGACGTCGAAGGCCAAGCCGTAGCCGTGCTGACCGCTGAACGGTCGCGTCATGACCCCATCAGGGGTCTTGAAGGCCACCGTTCCGTTCCAAGAGATGGACCACCCGACGCGAGTCCCCGCCTGAAGGCGCTGGCTGATGAATGCGAGGTCCGTGATGGCGCGGCGCAGGACCTGTCGGGGCATGCCGGTGCGCGGGTTGCGCAATCCGTCGGAGAGGTCGGCAAGTTCTGCGTTGGTCACGCCGCGCTTCGGCGCCAACTTGGCGGCCTCGATGTCGCGGGTGAATCCAAGCAGGCGGTCCTCAGCCACCTTGAGCGGGACTCCGAGTTCGTCGACCTCCTCGAGCATCGCTGCCCGTGTGTGCTCCTTGAACCGGTACTCACCGGTGCCGGTCTTGGCGTAGGCCTCCTTGCTGCGCACCCTGATGTCACGGCGCAGCGCATCGACGACCTCCTCGGCACGCCGGCGTGAGGCTTCGAGTTCACGCAGACGGGCCTGGCGAGCGTCCTCGCCGAGAAGTCCTTCGAAGAGCCGACCGTCGCCATCAATGACCCCGTCGACGAAAGAGGCAGTGAGCAGGGAGTCAGGGACGCGCACCGAGATGGCACGACGAGGTGACCTGTCGCTGCCCTGCTGTGTGTCGTCGGGCGTGCCGGGGTCGTCGGGGTCGTCGGGGTCGTCGGGGTCGGTTCGCAATGGCCGCACGAGCCAGGTCGTCTCCTCATCGTTGGGCCGCGAGAGGTAGACGAGTTCGGCCGGCTCGCCGTCCAGCGTGCAAGGCATGCCCGACCAGGAGAAGGCAATCTCGGGACGGCGTGCTCTCGCCCTACGAGTGAACAGGTCCTTGAGCCGCGCCCTCGTCTCGTCGTCGACCCAGGGTTTGCCGTCGGGGTGCCACAGGTCGGTGAAGGTGTGCTTCTTGCCCTCGATGGTCGTGGTCAGCGTGCCGTCCAGGTACACCGACAGGTTGCGCTCGATGGTTCGTTCGAGGCCCAGCGCGAGTGATGTCAAGGAGGAGGCCACCTCGTGGTTGGGCGCACCGAAGTAGATGTCGGGCTCGCGGCCCATCTGCATGCCGTGGGTGTAGAACCGCTTCTCGGTGAGCCACTCGGTGCGGTGAGCCAAGCGGCGGCCTTCGAGGTTGAGCGAGGCGATTGCTTCTCTGACGTTCTGCGCTGCGTCGACGCGTGTGACGCCGTCGTCAAAGAAGACCTCCGGCAGGTTCAGGGCCTCGGTGCGCGAGGGGTAGTAGTCCGGAGTGTCGACAGCCATCACGGACCCGTCTTGCGCTCCAGGTAGAGCATGAAGCCGGGCGGGCAGATGTGCGGCAGGGCGGTGTAGACCTTGCCGTTGACCATTTTGGTGCCGGTACGACGTCGCTGTGCGCGGTAGCGGCCCTGCTTCAACTCCTCAGCAGAACGGGCGCCAGCCAGACACATCGCCGAGAGCACTTTCGGGAAGTCGGGGTCGCCGACTTTCCACTTGAAGAGTTGGGAGTCGGCGACCAGCAGTGAGCCGGTTGTCTCCTTGATGTGGACCATCTCCTTGTAGGCGGGGATGTAGCCGAACTCGGTGCGCGCGAGCCGGTCCACGCGCTTCATGAAGATGGCGCCTGGCGTCGGGGTGGTCTCCCTCAGCCATCGGGCGACGTGCTCGGGGAAGGGTGGCTCGAAGTCCTCGTCCTCCACGGCCACGGTGCCCACGCCCAGCGTGATGGTGTACCCGGCTTCGAGGCAGTCGAAGACCACGTACCGGTTCGTGAACGGCGTGCCGTCGCGCGTCTTGCTCCGGACCTCGTAGCCGTGGTGGCGTAGGGCATCGGTCATTTCCGCGATGGTGGGCGCGGAGTCCAGGACCTTCATGCCGTAGGTCCGTTCGACCCACTCGAGCAACTCGTAGGCATCGTTTGCCGCCGCGCGGCAGCCTCGCATGCTGGTCCCGATACTGCTACGAGCCAGGAACGCAGCAGGCCGCTTCTGGTTCACGACCAGGTCGTAGACCTCTTCTTCGTAGCCTTCGGCGAACTCGATGTCAGCACGCGGCAGGTACTTGATGGCACCCTCGTGAGCGACGAGGTTGAACTTGTCGTCGTGACGGCTAGTCATGTCACAGCCCGCCGTTCGTCTTGATTGCGTCCAGGACGCTGACGAGGTCGGCCATCGTCGGCATCGCGACGTCGACCGCCGTCGCTTCCTCGGTCGAGGCAAGTGCCTCGCATGCCTCGACTGCGTCGAGCATCGCGCGCTGGATGTCGGACAGGACGATGCCACTGTTGCCCTCGGCGGAGGAGATGCGCCGTATGTGGGTGACAGCGTTGCCGGTGGTGCTGGCAGAAGCGTCCGCGTCCGTGGTCAGCACAGTGCGACTGATGCGGTCAAACCTCTTGGCCATCAGCCCGGGCGGGACCGATGCGGTGGTGGTGAAGGAAGCCTCGCGGGAGGCCAGGTGGTCGTTCAAGGGAACTCCTGTAGATATGGCGGATGGTGTCGGCTGGGTGACGGGTGTGCTCAGGGCTCTGAGCGAGCTGGGCCGCGTCGCGTCGCGTTGGGGTCGCGTCGGGGTCGCGTCGCATTGGAGGTGCGGTGGCGGTCGAGAGCAGTGGGTGCGATAGCACTGAGGTCTGCGAGCTCGGCGGCCGGCGGCGCCCGGGCCGCGGTGCTTATGACCGAGGCCCGGCGCCGGGCTTTCAACAATCGGTGCTGGGTTCTTCTTGTGCTGCCGTTTCCTGCGGGTCCTGTCGCTCCTGAGCGGACTTCACCATGCGGGTGAACACCCCTAAACAACGGGCGGGAGTCCCACTTTTTTGACGCTGTTCACCCCCACCGCGACGTTTCTTCAGTGGTGGACAGAACGACATCTGGAACTGGACGTCAGCAGGGTTTTCCGGGTTTCGGTAGGACACGATGTGGCTGCCGCCGGGGCACGGCGGGGGCGTCATGTTGTCCGCCGATACAGAATCTGCCGGACCTGGTCTGCCTCCAGCACCCGGCCCGAGTGCAGGGTCCTTGCCAGTTCGGAGATGTTGGGCCAGGACAGGACAATCTGCTCGACCCACGGGTAGAACCAGTCCTCGTCGCGCAGCGGCTCGAGGACCTCCTTGGAACTGCGCGGACACTGGCATTCGCTCGGGTCGTTGCTGACCATGCGGGCGTGTTCGGCGATGCCCAGCACGTCGATGATGTCGATGTCGTCGAAGGGCAGGTCGCACAGGTCGTGGACCTTTGCTTCGATGGCAGTGCCCTCGACCAGCAGTGCCAGGGCGACACGGCTCGCTCGGCCCGCCGTGTCGGAGCCGTCGAGTGCGGCGCCGGCGCCGTCGAGGCGAGAACGGGACTGGTCGTGGTCCACGGCGTGCAGGCCGGCGGCCGACATCAACCGGCCGGTTCGCGAGCCGGCCCAGTGGTGTCCGGCGACGTGGTGGGCAAGGGCGTATCGCTCGTAGCGGGTGGGTGACTCGAAGATGTCCTCGTTCTTGTGCCAAGGCTCGTGGTGCTGCGTCATGGTGGTTCGCTTCCGGTAGGCCCGAGGTGCTCGGGCTCGTTGTAGGCCTGGGTCTCAGTGACTTCGGCGGGGTCTTTGCGACTGACCCCTTCGTGTCCGGCACCTCGCGGCCGCTGCACCCGAATGCACCTCAGAGGCGAGAAACTTTCGAACCCGTCAGCAGCAGGCGGTGCACCTCAAGCCCGTCGAGCGCGGCTTCGACGGTCAGGAGCGCGTCGGCGAGCGCAGCGATGCCAGGCCACCACTTCGACACCTCGGCGACCGCGACGGACATCCACGCAGCGTCGTCCAAACGGATGCGCACGAGTTCCTGCTCGGGCGCGTACATGCAGTTCTCGCCGGTCAGGCACGCAAGGGCCGTCAGGCGCATCGCGCCCTCGTCGAAGTCCGCTCCTTGGTGAGCGCCCCCGCGTGCACCTGCCTGGCTCAACCGTGCCGCTGCGTCGACCAGGACGGTGATGGCGAACTCACGGAAGTGGTCCAGGCTCGCGGCCGCCAGCACGTGGGTCGACGCGCCGTGCTTGTCTGCGACGTGGACTGACGAGCGCAGCGTCGCCAACGGCATCTCGAGCACCGGTGACCACACCGCGAAGTAGTGCCCGGCCACGTGGAATGCCATTGCCGTTCGCGGGTCTAGCGCATCGCGACCACCGTCGTGGTTCTCGCCGGGCTCACTGGCCCGCTCGGGGACGCCACCGCAGTGGTCCGCGTCGTGGCCCGCGTCGCGCCCCGCGTCGTGACCGGCGTCGTGCCCGGCGTCGTGACCGGCGTCGTGACCTGCGTTGCGGAATGAGTCTGAGTCGTTCATGTCTGTCTCCTTGGGGTGCTCCACCTGCCCTTGCAGACGGGGCTCGTTCGAGCCGCCACCGATGTGTCCGGCGGGGGCCTCCACGCGCTCCCTGGCGCTCAGCCGTTCCCTCTGGGTTGCTGGCGAACAGCTGCATCCGCGTGCGCGCGCGGCTCGCACGGTGAATCGGTGCGTAGCCATGCGCCCTTTGGGAGCTGGGTCCGCGGCGTCGACGTGGGTCCGCACGACACCGCACTGCACCGCGCCCTCGAGAAGTACTGACGAGGCGTCGGTCGCGCCACGGCACAGGAGCCGGTGAGGACAACTCGCTCCTCGCTCGCGCTGTACCGAGACACGAGGCAGAACCCCTTGAACTACATCCAGTCCACCGCCGCGGACCCCGAAGCGTCCAGCGACCAGCCCAGCGACCAGCCCAGCGACCACATGTCGATTCCGGCGAGACCGGCACCAGCGTTCGTGCGAGTCGTTCAAGGCGATGCATGGGCGAACCTGCGCGAGATTCGCGACGCCAGCGTCCACTCGGTGGTCACCGACCCGCCCTACGCACTCGACTCCAAAGGCCAGATGCTCGGGCAACTGTCGAAGAACTACCACCAGAGGGCGACCCACTCGCGTGGCTACGCCGACAACTCCCCAGAGGTCTTCAAGGCATGGTGCGCTGACTGGACCGCGCAGCGCCTGCGGGTCCTGCTGCCAGGAGGCTATCTGGTGGCCTTCGCCGGCGCGCAGACCATCCACTTGCTCGTCAGCGCGTGCCAAGAGGCTGGCTTCCAGGTCCGCGACCTCATCGTGTGGGCACACGGAGCCGGCGTGTCGAACGGGCTCAACCTGCTGGACGAGAACGGGAAGCGCATCGGCTGGGGCACCACGCTGCGTCCCGCGACTGAGTTTGCCGTGCTGGCACGTTGTCCTTTCGAAGGCACCGTGGCCAGCAACGTCGCCCGGTTCGGCACCGGCGCGATGAACCTGGGCGAGACCCACTTCGGTTCCGAGGACCGGTGGCCGAGCAACATGCTGGTCAGTGACGACGTCGCGGAGGCACTCGGTAAGTCCGGGCGCCTGTTCTTCTCGCCGAAGGCGTCCAGGCGTGAACGGCCCGAGGTCGACGGAGTCTCGCACTCGACTGTCAAGCCGTTGGTCTTGATGTGTGAGCTGGTGCGGCTGGTGACCCCGCCTTGCGGCATCGTGCTCGACCCCTTCGCCGGGTCGGGGACGACAGTCGAGGCGGCTCTACGCGAGGGCATGTCGGTCATCGGCATCGAGCGCGATGCTGGCTACCTGCCTCTCATCGATGCCCGGGTCGAACGAGCCCGCAGGATGACGGACCCGCCTGACTGAGGGTCGAGGAGCTGCGCTGAAACGACCAGCCCGTGCCTGGTCCCTGAGGGAACCGGGCGCGGGCTCGTGGCGTGTCGCTGCGGGGCCGGAGGCTTGACGCCGTATACGTCTAGGACGTATACATCTCAACATGACGAGTTCTCCGAGACCCCACAAGCGGGTCGGTTCAGTCCTCAGCACGCGGCCCGGTCGCCCCAGTGACGGGCGCGGAACGTTGAGCCTGCGGGCCAGCGGCCGCGTCGCGAGCCAGGCTCCGGATAGGTGGGTGGTGACAAGCCGAGGCACTCTGCTGCTCGATGCCGCCGGGGTGCCTATCGCCGAGGCGTTCGCAAGTCAGCGTCCGGCGACGCTCTTGGTCACCGACGTCGCCCGAGCAGTCCAGATGCCCGGAGTGCTCGCTCTGCTGTGCGAGCACCTTGCGGGTTGGAGCGGCCCCGGCGGACTGGTCGTTGTACTCGACGGCGTCATGTACGACTTCGCCCATCCGCTGGACCGCGCGCTGGCGCGGTTGCAGGTGCGGCTCAGGACGCCGACGTCGCGAACTCTTTGAGCTCCTTGAGGTCCCAGGTCTCGAATGGCACTCCGAGCAGTTCGGCGGCCTCTGCCACCAGCACGGGGTGAGCCTCTCCGTTCTTGCCCCAGTCGGCCTTCTTGTCCTCGGTGATGAGGACCGCCAGGTCGAAATCCTGTCCGTCCTCACGTCCGTGCATCAGACCGAGAAGGAACTCAGCCCACACATACAGGTCGCCATTCCCGGTGTCCTTGAAGCCAGGGGGAGTCTTGGTCATCTGGCGTTCGTGGGAGATGTGGGCGAGTGCCGACTTCGGGAACCGCGGTTCGTGAGCACGCGCGGCCAACGCGTTGAAGGTGCTCTCGACCTTCGCGCGAAAGTCAGGTGCCCACATGTGGCTGGCGCTGTTCTCGAACTCGTCAAGCAGGGTCGTGAATGCTCCCTGGAATTCTTGGTGCCCCGGCTCCAAGTCTTTGATGAGTCCGTCCAATCTCTTGAAGGCGTCTCTCACCGACTTCGCGACGTTCTCGGTCGACGACTTGTTGTTCCAGAACTCTTGGACCGCTTGGGCGGGCATCACGAGGAGGCCGGCGTGTTTCGAGCCGAGGTACTCGGCCTCAAGGGAGCGCGTGTGCAGCTTCAAGATGATGTTTGCGTCGAGCCCGAACGCGACTCGGTCCCCGGGTGGCCGGACAGGAGTGGCCGCGGCGCCCAGTGCGTTGGACACCGCGCTCTTGCTATCGATTGCGACTTCGCCGGCCAGGACAGCCCGGATTCGCTCTACGTGCGAAGGCCGAGTGTCAGTGACATACTCTGACACCAGCGGGCTTGCTGTCGCCGTTGTGTCGGGCGCGTTCGTCGTGGCCTCAACAGGCGTGGTGGATGGCGTGCCGTCGGCCTCGGGATCTACTGCAGCGGCCGCATCCGGCCCGACGTCAGCGGCAGACTCTTCGGTCTTCTCGGGCGTGTCGCCGGGGCCGGGCGTGGACCGATTGGCCGTCGTCTTGCGCGGGGTCGTCGCCTTTTTCGTAGCACTGGAGCGCTTCCTCGGCGTGCTCTTCTTTGCAGGCGTTCCAGGTGTGCCCTGCTCAGTACCAGACATCAGAGGCCCGTTCTGCGAGGTATGCGCCGAGAGTCCGGGCCTCCCTCGGAGTCCACTTCGACTGACGGCTCAATCGTCGCTTGTGCTCGGTGTCCTTCGCCAGTGGCAGAAGGTCGCTCTTGACCTGCTCCCAGGTCTGACAGTTCTTTGGTCGACGCGCGCGTTCGGTCATGAAGGTGTTGCCCAGCGTCATGCCCGACTCGGTGAACTCAGCATCGGAGAAGTCTTTCCACTTCGGAGCGACCGCCGGGCGGATGAACTGGAGGTGGTCGTCCTCGGTCGGGAGAACGGTGCCTTGCAGAATCGAACGTTGGAGCAGCTGCAGCACTGACTTGCGCATCTTGCGCCGTGCCACGTCAGCCACGAAGTCCTCCGCACTCGGTGCGGACTTCTTGAGTGTGGACTTCCAAGCTTTGCGCGACCTCGCACTCGTTGCGGCGTCGCTGAACTTGCGCTCGAGATTCACTCCGCCCAAAGACCCGCCGGCAACGATCTGAACGGTAATGCGCAGGACGTACTCGAAGTCGTCGTCAGATTCTGGTCCGAGTGCCAGCAGCAGTGGCCGGACAGCACTGACGCCGAGCGCGTTGAACCCGGCGAATGCCCGGGAAGCCTCGTCGGAGGCGGGGCCGCCGTTCGCTGGGTCGACGATCTGTAGATAAAGATCGAGGTGCTTTTCGAGATCGGGCAGAAGTGTGTCGAAGTGTGTGAGTCCCTCGTTCTTCGTCACCTTCTTGTGCAGCTCCTTCGGCAAGATGTATCCCCGACGGAGCATCGCCACGTGGCGCACAAACTGGACGAACGTGTTCTCGTGATATTCGTCGAACGATGTCGCCAGACGCGTCCAGCGCGTATAGACGTCCATGCGCTTCTTCTCGTCAGTCAGTCGAAGAAGGCTGTTCTTGATCAGGTCTGCGTCAGCCAAGTTGCGTCCGCGCGTGTTGACCACCTCGAAGACCGTGTAGGCACTTGAGGGGTCGGGGTGCGTGAATACCGCGAAATAGAGGTAGTCCTGAAGGAAAGTCGTCCACGCGCCCAGGCGCTGAAATCCATCTTGTTCCAGATCGTCTTCCAGCTGGTCGCGGAAGTGGTGGTACGCGGCTGCCATCGGATGGGACTTGCGGTCGCCGGTAAAGGTGCCATCCACGATTGCGTTGAACACTGTGGCGTCGTCGTCTTCGCTGAAAGTCACGCGAGGCACGTAGTCGTCATTCTGCATGTCGAGGGTCTTGAGGAAGTCTCGCTCGATCTCTGAGGAGAGGATCGTGCGTCCGTCGTCCATCGCCTTGTCACGAAGGGCGGCGGCTAGCAATGAGATGCTGATGATGCGCTGCTGTCCATCGACGACCTCGCGCGGGCTTTGGGGCGATGACTGGGTGAGGATGATGAGCCCGAGAAAGTAGCCGCCCTCGTCGAGTCCTCCTTGGAGGTCCTCCCACAGCGCTTGGTATTCCTCACTCTCCCAGGCGTAGTCCCGCTGGTAGATCGGGATGTCGAACCGGGCAGCCGAGAAAAGCTCGCGACCGGTGTTCGACTTAGCGACAAACTGCACACTCATTGCTCAGCCCTCCGTTGCTGACTCGCTCCAGCCAATCGGTTCTGCTGGCGGTAAGCGGTCGCTCGCATTCTGTCTTCCGCGTCCTGGGATTCATAGCCACCGACGAGCTCGACGCCGGCGCGTCGGGCCCGTATGTCCTTAAGTCGCACGGTCGATGAGACGCTGGAGGTCCCAGCCAAGCGCTGCCTCCTGCAGCGGGATCAACGTGCTGTTCAGCTCGTTGTCGGCTCCACCAAGAATCTCGCCGAGTTCAGAGGCCCACATGCCGGGCGCGCGCGTAGCCCCGGTCCCGCGCTGACTGTTCAGAACCTCGTCGTGCACGAGGGTTGAGAGGCGGCGCAACTCCTCGTGGATGTCATCGATGATCGGGTCCGGTCCGAGGGCGCTGACGACTTCCATCGCTTCGGTGCAGCAGGCCTGGGCGCGCTCTCGTAGGTCCACCACTGCTGGTGCCAGGTCGCGCCTGCTAGCCAGGTACGCCACGCTCGACAGTTCGGTAAGGGCGTTGGTGAATGCGGCGACGGCATCAGTGACAGGGGTCGGCGCCATGGGCGGTATGACAGATGCCCACTGTTCGACTTGAGGCTCGCCGGGCCAGACAGAGGAGACGACCCGCCGCGCAAGCTTGGCAACGCTGTAGTCGCCTACCACCGGTAGGGCCAGCGTCTCAGCGAAGTTGCCATGACTGCGCAGTTCCAGAACCAGTTCGTCGACGACCGCCAGTGCATTCGCCAGGGCGTCTAGATCTTCGATGTGGACGAGGACCACGACGTCATACTCGGGCCAATAGGCGTCGGGATCGTGCGTCTTCGTTGTCTCGACGCTGAGAGAGACTCCCCGCTCCTTACCCTGATTGATAAGTGAATCGATTCGACCCGCGAGCCAATTTGCAGAGAAACGATCTGCGAATGAGAAGGCGTTGGTCATGGGCGAGTCGCGGTTGGTGCGTCGAGCCTCGCGCTGGAGTTGGTGAAGGGGCAGGCCGCCGTAGGCCAGTGCCCCAGCAACGACCTGCAGTTGCTGCAGCATTGTTGAGATTCGATGAAATGACTCCGGCGCGGCCGGGCTGTCGACCAGATCCCATCTCTCGTTGACTTGTACCGATGCCAAGGCAATGTCTCGCGCGGTGCCGAGGTGTGCGGCCAGGAGGCGAAAGTCGCCGTTCTGGAGGTGGTTGGAGACGACGACGCATACGCTGTGGATCAGCGAAGTGAGGTCGTCGTTGGTCTGCCGCACCTCAAGCTCTTCGACCAGACGAGGAATCTCGGCATCGCCTCGCATCTGGGCGCCGAGCATCACGCTGCTCGCACGTTGGGTCGCCGACGGCAGTGCGCGCTGTAGGAAGTCCCGCGATTCGATGGGCACGGTGAGAGCGTCCCTCAGCGCGAGACACAGCTTCCGTGTCGTGTTGATGGCGGCGGCCTGGGCGTCGGTGCGCCGGTGGCGCGCCCACGAATCGAGCGTCCTGGCTAAGTAGTCCGCGGTGAGGTCGAGTGCCTCAACTGCAGCAGCCGCGCGTTCGGTCGGAGTCATCGTCCCCAGCGTGTCGAGCGCGACCAGCGACCGCGTGACGTTCCAGTCCACATCCAGTGACGTGAGGGCATATCGCTCGAGGAGCCCTGAGTGGTGGGCGTTGTGGCCGTTGACCTCGAACGCTGTATCTCGTGCCAGTCGAGTCTCGACATCGGCCACAACGGTGCCCGGCAGGGATCGCAGGAGTAGTCGTGCGATGCGGACCGGAGTCTTGGCGCTGTCGGGATCCAATGCCTCGCTGAGGTGGACGAGTCTGGCGAAGGCCACCTCCTCACCGTCCCTGGACACTCGTCGCGCCTCGAGGAGAGTGGGTTCCGCATCCATAATGCCCTGCAGAACAGCAGCCTCTCCGCCGATGAGGTCCTGCAAGGCGCGGGCAAACTCGAGGTCCGGCGTGACCCGCGCTGCAACGTAGAGGATCTCGGCGAGTTCGTCAGGCTCTGCTCGGGTGAGGGCAAGACCAAGTGCCGAGCCAGGCTCCAGCGCGGTGGACAGTCGCAGCGGCGCGCCACGCATCGCCGACAGGAAAGCCGCAGCATGGCGAACCTCGTCAGTCCCCATCAGCCGTGCCAGCAGTTCCTGCGACCCGACCGACTCCAACAGCCGGTCGCGCAACGTGCTCGCGGCACGGAGGGAGTCCAGGACCAGGGGGATGGCCGCTTGGATCTCGTCCTTGAGGTAGTCGAAAGAGTCGCCGTCGGCGGTCGCGATCGCGAACTGGATCGTCACCGATCGGTCGGCCGGAGCTAGAGCGACGAACTCCGGCGCTGCGGTCCAGCCTTCGGCCCGGCGACGGAAGTCGATGATCCGCAACGCGGTCAAGGACGCCGTCCAGGTCGCAAGAGGCGTCTGTGGATCGGTGAGGAGGCTGCGCAACGCCTCGAGTGCTACCTCGTCCAGCTCTGGCCAACGGGCAAGCGAGGTGATGAAGAGCTGGGGGACGTGGCTGGCACCGAGGATCGCCGCCACCGCAGCGAACGACTCGCTCCTGGACGGCGGGGGATAGGAGTGAACTACCTGTGCGATGGCAAGGGAGCGCAGTTGGTGCAGACCGCTGAGGTTCCCGGCGTTCTCGCGGACGAGGTGTTCGTCGGCGAGTGCAGCCAGGGCCAGGCGCAGGCTAGCGTCGTCTGCGCTCAGCGCTTGCTGAAGTGCGGCGAGCGGAAGCGAGAGCCCGCACGAATGAGCGGCTGAGACCAACGCCAGAACCTTGAGCTCGAGGTCTCGACCATCCTGCACGCGGCGCCTGACCTGACTGGCCAGGACGTCGTCGAGGCGCCGCCCCTGAGTGAGGTAGTGGGTGAACTCCAAGGTCAGTCCGTCGGCGTTGTCGTACGCCTCGCGCCAGTGTGCGGCTGAGGTGGCACCTGAAGCCCTCAAGCCCTCGAAGATGGTGGCAGCGACAGTCTCGTCCAACCGGACGTCCACCGTCTTCGTGGCGGACAACGACCGTAGGGCGACCAGATCTTCGGTGCGTGCGGTCCCCAGGAGCCGGACGTGCGGCATGGCTGCGAGCCGGTCCACGAGCCGGTCCCACGCGGGCGCGTCGCTCAGTCCTACGGCGTCGACCAAGAACCCGACGGGTGTGCGCGCGGACGGGCGCAACGCAGCTGCGAGACGGGCGATGGGCTCGACGTCTGCAACGTCGAGGCGCAGAACTCGAAACCATGTCACGTTGCTCACGTGAGCGGCTGCGGCCCACATCGCTGTGGACTTGCCGACCCCCGACGGGCCGGTGAGCAGCACGCAGCGATTGAGGTTGAGCGCGGCAGAGATCGTCTCGTCCAAGTCTGGACGCTGGGCGGGAAGACCAGCCGCGATATGACCTGGCTGAGCGTCCAGGCCGAGGTAGTACTGGTCGTCGACCAGTGCTGAGTCGAGGTCGAGTGAGTGGCATGCACCGGTGGACAGCGCCTCGCCGAGAGCGCTCGGATCGACGTCGACGAGGGTGCGCTCAGCGATCGACTCGAGAGCTGTTCGGTCGACACCGACCCGTTCGCTGAGTTCTACGGCCGCGTTGGTGTCCACGCACTGCGATACCCGGTCCCGGATCGCGAGCAGCACCTTCTCCGCCACGGCTGGCAAGACGTCGAGGTGCGCAGCGAGCGCCGCCACCGCATCACGTCGCACGGCCGCGTTGGAGACGATGAGAACCTCGACGAGCTCGACTGCATCGTCCACGTCTGACTGCGAGGTACCGGCGTCGTCCACCAGGTCGGCCAAGGCGAGCCTGAGTGGATGGTCGAGGGCTAAGTCGTTGAGCTTGGCAGATCCGCCAGGCACGTCGGCGTCCTTGATGCCGCGCTCCAGAGCCAGCACCGCGCGCGAGCTGGAACTGCGAGCGCGGTGTTCACGCGCGAGCTTGAGCGCGTACTTGCCAACATCACGAGGCAGGAACTCGCCAACTCGATCCTGGCGCGACTTCACCTGCCAGTCGACAGGACTGCCGCCCTCACCGCACAGATCTTCGAAGCCTTCGGGTACCAGCCGGTCGACGTCGACGGTCCCGGTGAGGATCCCGACCGCGAGCCAGGCGCCGACTGCATCTTGGAAGTGGAAACCACGACCTGCGGTAGCGCCGTGTCGTGACTTCCTCCACGCCTCGAACTCTTTGATCGTGTGCTTGGCCAGCCGGCCGCCATCGCCCGCCGAACTCCCTGCGACTACCCCGGTTGGACCATCACCAGCGGCGGTAGTGGTGGCGGCGGGGGTGTTCTGCTTCGGCAGCGGCGGCAGGTTTGGCTTGTGCTTGTTGCGGCGACCGCTCATGGCAAGTGCCGCCTCACCGGGGGACCCGTGCGTTGGGCAGCGCGGACAACGTAGAAGAGCCGGCCGGGGTCAACTTGACCGCCCAGTTGCCGTCATAGGTACGTGCCCTCGCGGTCGTCGCGGACACAGGCTGCGTGATCCCCGCAGTACGGGTCACCTGCCCCCAATCTGCGAGGTCGTTGACCACGTGAGTCAACTGATCTGAGGATGCTGAGCGCGTCGCGTGACGTGCGGTCAGCCGACTGACCAGCTCATCGCGTTGGATCCATTCAGATCCTGCTCGTGCGTGGCTGGACTCGACCTCGTGCAGCACGTCCCAATGGCTGCGTCGGAACCGGCTCACGGGGATGGTCACATCATCGGTAAGGCGTGAGCACTTCATGCAGTGGTCGCAGAAATTGCGAGGACTGGCGTCGGGATCGAGGGCGCTGGCGTGGGCTGGTCCGACGTGTCCGCAGTGCGCGCAGTCCATGCCGAACTTTCGCACGCTCCTGTGACATGGCCGAGATCGGCCTGGCAGACAAGGACACACTATGGACACAAGGACACTCCAAGGACACGCCATGTGCAGGCCATGGGCGGGCACCTGGACACGCCGAGCGGCCAGCGTCGAGCGACTCGGCCTGCCCGAGGCGGGGAAGACACCTGGCCTCGGCAGCCTCGGGGAGATCCAAGGGCAATCATCTGAGCTGAGACTGCGGTTCGGGCCAGACTCCTTCGTCGACAAGGGGCCTCGCGCTGCAATCAGCGGGCAGCAGGCGGTGTCTCCGGCACCTCTCGGGCGTTGGAGGCAGAAGCTCGAGTGGTGGAGGATGTGCGCATATTCGGGGAGGAACGATGAGCACGCACGGTGGCTTGAGTGACGGGTTCGAGTACTACCTGCCGTCGACGACGGAATCGACTCATGCCGACCTGACCGAGGGCCTGGTCGTCGTGGACACCAACGTCCTGCTGAACCTCTACCGCTACAACGAGCGCACCCGCTCAGACTTGATGAAGGTGCTGGCCAAATTCGGCGATCGGCTGTTCGTGCCGCACCAGGTCGCTTTCGAGTTCTGGGAGCGGCGCGAGAAGGTTATTCACGATGCCAGTGGCATGTCACAGCATTACGCCGACGAGTTGCAGAAGAAGGCATCGATGGCGCTGGATGTTCTCAACGAGTGGAAGAACCGAGTCTCGCCTCCGGCAACATTCGTGACCGAGGTTCGAGGCAAGCTGGAGAAGGTGTTTGCCGAGGTCGCCGAGCAGGTCCGTTCGCTCGACACCTCAATCCCTGCCGACGCTGCCCGCAACGCCGCCGACGACGAGGTCTTGAACGAGTTGCTTCCCCTGCTTCGAGGCCGGGTGGGGGCTGCGCCGGACGATGCCACTTGCAGGGCCGACGACGCAGAGGCTCAGCGCCGGGCGAAGGCCGAGATCCCGCCCGGCTACAAGGACGACAAGAAGCCAGGCGAGAAGCCGTTCGGGGACTACCGGGTCTGGGCTCAGGCATGCCGAGAGGCGCTCGTCCGCGGATTGCCCTTGTTGATCGTGACCGACGACCGCAAGGAGGACTGGTGGCACATGCCGCACAACAAGCGGTTCGGGCCGCGGCGGGAGCTGTCCGCCGAGTTCACGAAGTCGGGGGGCGTGCGGTTGAACCTCATGACCCCACCATCGGTGCTGCTTCATGCGCGAGAGGCACTCGGCATCGAGATTGCCGACGAGTCTGTGCAGAGTGCGAAGACGGTCCGAGTTCGAGGTGCGAACCGAGTCAGCTCGGCGTTCTTGGAGAAGATGCCGTCGGGTCGTGATGGTCAGTACGCCGAGCACATCTTGACAATGACTCGCTGCGCTCAGAGCAACCCTGACGTCGAGGACTTCATCGACGCCTTCATGGAAGCCTTCCCCAGCATCACTCGACCCGAGGTCGCGCGGCGTCGTGTCGGCACTCTGATCGCGCTTGGCCTGATCGAAATGGATGATGATGCTGTGCGCCTGACCAGCGATGGCGAGGCTTATGCGCGCGACGGAGACGTCGAGTTGCTGCGCGAGCTCTTCATGCGAAGGGTCAAGCACGCTGAGACTATTCGCGATCTCGCGAGGACGCTGAGTCGCGAAGAGCTGTCCGAACGCATCTACGGCGGCCAGGTCGACAACCTGAGCGCCACGCAGGGCACCCGGATCTATCAGTACATGCGGGCGCTAGACCTCATTCCACCCAAGACGGGCGAGTCGACAGGCCCTGTGATGGACGTGGAGCTGGACCACGCACTGGACGCCGAGTTCGACGAGGACTAGAACCTGGGGCGTCGGGACACCGAAACGTCCCGCGCGTGAGACTGGCCAGGAGCCAGTCGTGGGCTTGAGGCCCAGGAGGGATCAGGTCGCCGTGCCTGTTGTGGTTGGCAGGTCTAGCCGACTCTCGTAGAGAGCACCTTCATCGAGCGCACCCAAGCCCGACGCGGTCGCCTCAGGAGCGCCGCTCCCGGGTCAGTCCCTGGCGCGAGGCGATGAGCCGACCTGACTGGGTGCCCAGCCCCTGGTCTACTCCGACGGCACCGCGCAGACCAACCCGTCGCTGGCCGCTCGAGCGAGCGTGACGTCCCGGCTCCCGTTTGAAGAGGGACTTGACACAAATATCCGCAAATCGCGGTCTCAGGTTGGACTTTCGGTCAGTATCGGGTCTCTGCAGGTGAGGGTTCACCGAACCTTCGCTCATGTCACGGATCGGAACGCAGGTGCCTAGAGTCAAGCGCAGTGCTCGTCCCACGATCAGCGAGCCTGGATGGCTCACAGCCGCCAAGATCGTCGCCGACGCCGTTCTTGCCATCTCGCTGGTGCTTGCGGCCGCCTCAGTGATCAAGACCGAGGCGCTCGAGTCGTCAGGGTCCGGGTGGTGGTCGACCGCCTTCGTGTTGTCACTGGTCGCTCGGCTCGGGCTTTCTCGATTCGCCATGAACAACCTCTGGAGCGCGATGCGCGCCAGCGAGGACAAAGTTGCTCCGAATGATGACATCGACAAGTTCATCGACAAGGCCCAGACGACCTACCTGACGAATTTCCCCGACAGCGCCACGCTGGGGCACCTGCTCGCGCAGCTCGTCGATCCATCCGGCTTTTTCGACCGCGTCAAGGAGCAGATCGAAATCAACCTGGCGGGGACGAAGAACACCACAACCTTCACGGTTCGCAACACCATTGGCCAAGACGCTCTCGTTCCGATCTTCACCCAGCGCAAGCGTGTGCTGGTCAACGAGATGAAGCTGTTGGTAGATGGCTCGGCTGGATCGACGCTGCCGTACCGCGAGAACCAGGGCGCGATGATGCACGTCATCAACGGCATCTTCACGACCTTGTTTCCCGACCCGCAAGCGCCGGGCCCCGCCGAGTTGAGCGAGGCCTGTCAGAGTCTCAAGCGCCTGGTGGCGTCCCCACGACCAGTCGACAGCACCGCTGTGGTCAAGGCCATTCGCGACCTCGACCTCACTTCGAGCCCGATCCACAAGTCGGCGGTACCAGTTCCCGCCTCTGGCCCCGCCCCTGGCCCTGCCTCTGGCCCTGCCCCTGGCCCCGGTGGCCACCCACCAGACCCAGCAAACCCACCCGGTGCTGCAAACCCACCCGGTGCTGCTGGCACTGACGCCTCGGTACCAACCCCAGCCCCGGGTGGTGATGCTGAGCAATGGCGCGAGGTGCTCATTGGTCTGGCCCAGGTTGGTGCGCACTCCTACTTCATGCTGTGCCTGCTGCCGAAGTCCGACAAGAACGCCGCTCGCAAGATCACGGTGTCCTGCCAGCTCGGTCCGGTGCAGGCGTCGAACACGCCGTTGACGTGGGCCCGCACGCTGATCGGGCTCAACATGCGAGAGCACCTCTTCTACCTGGCGCGGGCGACCGAGACCGTCTCGTACCACTTCTCGGTCGAGGCCCCTGAGGGCATGTACGTGCACCGGCACAAGTTCAGCCAACAAGATCTGCCCGGTCTGCTGAACTCGCCCATGCCCACCGCCGGCCGACGACCACTCCTGCCAGATCGCGTCGTGTCAACGTCGCCGACACACCTGCACGTCTACCTGCGCGACACCTCTGATGAGTCGGCCGGGAGCGACACTCCTCGAGCACTGACGCTCGGGATGTCCCTGCGCGAACGTCCGCCCGGACTCATGGAAGCTGGCCTGCTCCTGTCGCTGTACTTGGCAGTCACCGTCTGGACGGTGGGCCACTTCCACGACACGGTCTTCGGCTCGGGTCCCCCCCCCGGGACGTGGCCAACGGTGCTCTTCGGTATCCCGACGCTGCTCTCCGGCTGGCTCGTCTCGCGCATCAATGCCGGGGCGATTCAACGACTGTCGCTGTTGTCGCTCGCGATGTCGTTGTCGCTGGCTGCAATCTCGGCGTGCGCCGTCTTGGCTGCAGCATTCAAGACCGGAAAAGTCGAACTTACTGATGAACCACTTGATCTGGGTGTCGTGGTGCTCACGCACCCCGTGTGGGGAATGCTGATGGTCGCGGTAGCGCTACATCTAGCACTGAGTATCGTGTTCGTTGTAGGGCGCGCGGGTAGGTACTGGTACGCCACGAGTTCAATTCCGGCAGAGTAGAAGAGGTCCACAGATGGCCACGGCAACAGACCCGACAGTCGTCGACAAGGGCGCGAGCCGCAATCGCCGAGCTGCCGACGCTGATCCAGCCGCCGACCTTGCCCTGCTCTCGCCCATCGAGCGGGCGGCGCTGCAACTGCGCGAAGAGGGTGAAGGCGCGCAGATCACTGATCTCGGTTCGTCCTCTGCCGGCATCAACCTGAATCTCAACGACGACGAGCGCGACCGACTCATCGCTCAGTTCACCTCGGCCCTGCAGAGCCTCGGTTTCAAGTAGCACGTCTCCATTGACTCGGTGCTTTGTCCCGGCCACGGGCGTAACTACGCCGATGCAATTCGGCGTGGACGACGGGCCGACGCTGCAGGCGTTTCACCCCGACCTCGTCACCGCCGCAGGGACGCCAGTCGCGCAGCGATCTCCGCGCCTGGGATGGCGGGCGTCAGATGGCTCCACGACAGGCGCAAGGCTCCCGCCACTTGATCTTGAGGCAGGCCTGCTGCGGTAAGGACGTGGCTGGGGTCGTAGGAGGCTGATGTGCACGCTGACCCGTTCGAGACGGCCACCAGGTCTTTGAGGGCCACCAATGCGGCTTCGGAGTCGACGCCGGGCACGCTGAAGTTGAGGGTCCAAGGCACGGTCCGCTCGGGGTCGCCGTTGAGCACGATGTCGAGCGCGCTCAGGTCCTCCAAGAGCGCCGTCTTGGCCGAGCTGTTGGCAGCAACCCACTGCTGGTGCTCACCCGCAGCAATCGATGCTGCCGTTCCCAACCCGGCAATCAGGTGTACCGGCAGCGTGCCGGGCCGCAGTCCGCGTTCCTGCCCCCCGCCGACCATCAAAGGGGTCAGCGGAACGCGGTCGTAGCCGCGACGACGCGCGACAAGAGCACCCAGTCCCTTGGGCGCGAACAGCTTGTGGCCCGAGATCGACAACATGTCGATGCGGTGGTCGCGCAAGGGGGCCACGACCTTTCCGAAGGCCTGCGCTGCGTCAACGTGGAAGTAGGCCGGGTGGTCGCCGAGGACCACTGCGATCTCTCGCAGGGGCTGCTCGACGCCCGTCTCGTTGTTCACTGCCATGACCGAGACCAGGACGGTGTCAGGCCGAAGCGCCCGTCGGACTGCGTCAGGATCGATCCATCCGCCAGGGGTGGGCGCCAGCGCCGTGACTTCGAAGCCCTGCGCCTGTAGTCGCTCTAGAGGTTCGAGGACGGCCTTGTGCTCGATCTGGGTGCTGATGATGTGGCGTCTACCTGTTCGGTGCGCGTGTGCAGCAAGACCCAGGATGGCCAGGTTGTTGCTCTCGGTGGCACCGCTGGTGAACACGACCTCGTCTGGCTTGCCCGAGACCAGGTCCGATACCTGTATGCGTGCCTTGTTGACCCGCTCCTTGGCTGCTTGGCCGAAGCCATGAGTGCGACTGCCGGCGTTGCCGTACTCCAGGCACAGGTAGTGGGTGACCTCATCAACGACTCGCGGATCCACCGGGGTGGTGGCGTTGCAGTCCAAGTACGTCGCGGTCATGGCCCTCTGCTTGTCGGTCTGCTTGTCGGTCTGCGTGTCGGTCGCTCGAGTACAGCTTGGTCGCGCGTTCGGAACGCCGTCCCGGGCAGCCCGCTGTGATGCCCGCCCATGGGAGGCAATCTGTCGGCGGCAGCATTTAGCGTCTGTGTCGAACCAGTATGCAACCTGAACGGGAGGTGTTCGGATTGATTTGGCAAGTGTACGGATCTAGGATGACGAACATGCAAGCGTCCCGGTGTGATCGGCTCATCCGGTGACTGACGATCTCAGCGTAGGACTCTCGGTAGACGACCAAGCAACCGCGGTGACGCCGGCTGGTCTGGATTCAACTGACGCGATGGCCTCGACCGTGACGGTCCAGTCGAGCAGCCAGAGCTCGGGAAGAGTGCGCGGATCGGGCGCCTTCGAGTATGTCTTCTCTGCCATCCGCGGTGTCCAAGCCGGACGCGAGTACTACGTGACGATGTGTCCGATGAGACTCATTCCGAAGCTCTTCACCTTCGATGACGAGGAGCTCTCGCCCGAGCTGCGCGCTCAGCGCACCCTGAACAAGGCCCGCGTGCCCGAACTTGCTCGCTATCTGACCGACAACCCCCAGGACTACGTGTTCTCGGCGCTGACCGCCTCGGTCGACTCCTCGGTCGACTTCGAGCCGTTCGAGGAGGACGTGGACGGTCGTGTCGGAAAGCTGGCAGTTCCGATGAGCGCAAAGTTCATCATCAATGATGGTCAGCACCGGCGAGCCGGCATCGAGCAGGCGCTGGCACAGAACCCCGATCTGGGCGACGAGACGATCGCTATCGTCTTGTTCCTCGACGTAGGCCTGTCGCGCAGTCAGCAGATGTTCGCAGACCTCAACCAGCACGCTGTGCGACCGGCTCGCTCGATCGGCATCCTGTACAACCAGCGTGACGAGATGGCGGCCTTGACCAAGCTCGTGATCTGGCGATCGCCCCTTCTCAAAGATCTCACTGAGATGGAGAAGAGCAATCTCGCCGCCCGTAGCCGCAAGCTCTTCACACTGTCCGGCTTCCACACCGCTCATCGGTCCCTGCTTGAAGGCCTCGACATCGAGAAGCTTGAGAGTCGCGTGGACCTCGCAGCCGACTACTGGACTGTCGTGTGCGCCCAGTTCCCCGAGTGGACCCAGGTGTATGAGTCGAAGGTCAGCGCTGGAGAGATCCGCCAGGACTTCATTCACAGCCACGCCATCGCACTGCATGCCCTGGGTCGAGTCGGTAACAGCATCATGCGCTCCTCACAGGACCGCGGTAAATGGCAGCGCGCGCTGAGTGGTCTGTCCGACATCGACTGGCGACGTAGCAACGTCAAGCTGTGGGACGGGCGTGCCCTGCACTCGGGCAAGGTCTCCAAGAGCCGCGCCAACGTCCTGTTGACCACCGCAGCCGTCCGCAACCATCTGGGCCTGGCCCTACCTCCTGAGGAGCGCGAGCTCGAGGAGATTTTCGCCTCTGGAGGCGCAGCATGAAGTCATTACCTATCCGGGCCCGTTCGGCCTTCGATGCCGACGGGTTCGCCGGAACGGTCGAAGGGCTGATAGCCCAGACCCAGCGGTTGTACCTGGCCGACCAGGTGCCGTGGGTAGTGGGGTACTCGGGTGGCAAGGACTCCACTGCAGTACTGCAGCTGGTGTGGAACGCCCTGGCCGGCCTCGAGCCCGCGCAACGGACCAAGCCGGTCCATGTCATCAGTACCGACACTCTGGTCGAGAACCCGGTCGTTGCTGCATGGGTCAGCCACTCACTCGACGTCATGAAGGCAGCAGCCGAGCGAGCAGACCTGCCGCTGGTCCCGCACCGGCTGACGCCGGCGGTGACCGACACGTTCTGGGTCAACCTCATCGGTCGCGGCTACCCGGCGCCGCGGCCGAAGTTCCGCTGGTGCACCGAGCGGCTCAAGATCAAGCCGTCCAACACCTTCATCCGAGACATGGTCCGCTCCCACGGGGAGGCGATCCTCGTCCTGGGCACCCGCAAGGCCGAGAGCGCCGGGCGTTCCGCCCGGATGACTGCGTTGGAGTCTCAGCGTGTGCGCGACTTGTTGAGCCCCAATGGGAACCTGCCCAACTGCTTGGTCTATTCGCCGGTGGAGAACTGGTCCAACGACGACGTATGGACCTTCTTGATGCAGGACAAGAACCCTTGGGGCTACTCCAACAAGGAACTGCTCACCATGTATCAGGGCGCCTCCGAGGACGGCGAGTGCCCGCTGGTCGTGGACTCCTCGACCCCGTCTTGCGGTGACAGCCGCTTTGGTTGCTGGACCTGCACCCTGGTCGACCAGGACAAGTCGATGGCGGCCATGATCCAAAACGACGAGGAGAAGGAGTGGATGCTTCCCCTGCTCGATCTGCGCAACGAGCTCGACAAGCCTGAAGACCGGCACCTGCGTGACTTCCGGCGGATGAACGGTTCGGTGCAGATGTTCGGCGAGAAGTCGATCCCGGGCCCCTACAAGCAGTCGGCGCGCGAGAACTGGCTGCGCATGTTGTTGCAGGCCCAGTCCCACGTGCGTGCCAACGCGCCCGAAGAGGTCAAGGGCATCGAACTGATCACGCTTGCCGAGCTCGAGGAGATCCGCCGGCTCTGGGTGGTGGAGAAGCACGAGTTCGAGGACACGCTGCCGGGAATCTACGTCGCGGCAATGGGCGAGCCGTACCCGGGTCGCGTCCTCGACGAGCACTTGCCATTGGGGGCTGAGACTGTCGACGTCCTCAAGGGACTCGTCGGTGATGACCCTCTGCACTTCCAGCTCGTTCGCGAGCTGCTCGACATCGAACAGCGCCAGCGCTCACAGTCGCGTCGGGCCGGCCTGTTCGACTCACTCGAGACGGCTCTCAAGCGAGGCTTCTACGACGACGAGGCTGACGCAACCGAGCGCGCCGTGCACCGCAAGCAGACTCGCGACCGTACGCGCCCTAGCGACGTCGCAGACAACAGCATCGACCTGGTCGATGTGGTGGAGGGATTCGTTCGCGAACACCTGGACCATGGCACCGACCACGTCGGGGTTGAGGCCGAAACAGACATGGTCGACGTCTCTGACGGAGCATCGCGGTGATCATCGACGAACTCGTTCTCGACAACGTCGGTACCTTTGGCGGCCGCCACGTCATCGAGCTCACCCCGCCTTCGGATCAGCAGCCCATCATCTTGATCGGCGGCCTGAACGGGGCCGGCAAAACCACGATTCTTGAGTCGATCCACTTGGTCCTGTTCGGTTCCCTGGCGCAGTCGAGCCAGCGCCGAGCAGGAGGATATGACGGCTACCTGCGTCGGCTCATCCACCACTCGGCCAACCCTGCTGAGGGTGCGCGGATCGAGTTGAGGTTCCATGCCTTTCACGACGCAGAGCGCAAGGACTACCGCGTGTGTCGTAAGTGGCGCACCACTGGCAAGGGGCTCAGCGAGTCCCTGGTCGTCTTCGTCAACGACCGTCTCGACCAAGCCCTGTGCTCGACCTGGACCGACTTCGTCGAGACGATCCTGCCCAGAGGCGTCGCTGGACTGTTCTTCTTCGACGGCGAACAGATTGAAGCGCTAGCTGACATGAAACGCTCGCAGGAGGTGCTCGACTCGGCACTTTCGGCGCTGCTCGGCCTGGAGCTTGTGGACCGGCTGCAAGCCGACCTCAAGGTCCTCAAGCGACGTCATCAGCCTGAGGCCGTTCCGGAGTCGGTGCGCGGTGTCGTGGAGAACAAGAAGGCCGTGGTCGCTGCGCTGCGTGCTGAGGAGCAGCTGGTGCGCGAGGAGGACGCCGCGGCCCGAGTCGCTCACGAACGCGCAAGCAAACACGCCTTCGAGACCGCCGAGCAGTGGCGTGCGGCCGGTGGCGACCTGGCCCAGTCTCGAGCCGCGACCGAGCGAGAGCGTGCCTCGCTCCAGGAGCGACTCAAGCAGGTCGAGGCTGACATGCGAACCGAGATGGCCGGCGCAGCCCCGATGCTCTTGGTCGAGGAGTTGCTAGCGCCCATGTATGAGCAGGCACGTCGAGAAGAACTGGCAGCACGCTCGCAGACTGTGCTGACCGAGCTACTGGGGCGTGACCAGCAGCTGATGGATCTCCTGGATGCCTCGGAGGTGGGAGGTGAGGTCCGCTCACAGATCGAAGAGTTCCTGCACACCGATCGCAGCGCACGCGCCCAGGAGTCTCAGATGGAGCGTCTGGTCGGGTTGAGCGATCTGACCAAGTTGGTCTCGCTGCGTAACGAGGTCCTTCCGACCGCCTCTGTGCGACTGCGCTCGCTCAACGAGCGGCGATCCATGCTGGCCGATGATCTCGGCGCCGCTGACCGGGTCTTGGTCGCCATGCCGGATGAGGAAGCCATCGCAGAGATCCAGTCGTCATACCTCGCCGCGGTGGCCGCCGAGCACCAGGCGCAAGCCGTAGCGAATGCAGCCGGTGACCGGCTGGCCTCGCTGCGCTCGGAACGTGAACGCGCAGATCTGGCATACGAGCGCGCCCTCGATGCCGCCGCCGAGGCGGGATTGGCCGCAGATGACGACCGACGGATGATCGATCATCTCGAACGTGTCGCGGTGACCCTGGACTCTCTGAAAGTCGCTGCTAGCGAGCGGCACGTCGGCCGGATTGGGGCGCTGGTCTTCGAGGCTCTGTCGGTGCTGTTGCGCAAGAGCGACCTGGTTGCTTCCGTCGCCATCGATCCCGTGACGCGACAGGTGCAGCTCATCGCGCCCGACGGGCGTGAGATCGAGGCCGCCGATCTCTCAGCGGGCGAACGTCAGCTGTTGGCCGTCTCCTTGTTGTGGGGACTAGCTCGCGCCGCCGGTCGCCCGCTTCCGATGGTGGTCGACACCCCGCTGGGCCGTCTCGACGGCGCCCACCGCGAGCACCTGCTCGACCGGTACTTCCCGCACGCCAGCCACCAAGTCGTGCTGCTGTCCACCGACACCGAGATCGACCAGAACGCGTTGAAGCGCATCAGGTCGTCAGTCGGCCGGGCCTACACCTTGAGCTACGACGTCGTGTCCAAGTCCACCATCGTCGATGACGGCTACTTCTGGGAGGCCGTGTGAGCGTCGAACACGTCAAGCTCACCAAGACCGCGCGCGATCAGCTGATCACCCTCAAACGGCGTACCGGGATCACACAGTGGAACGTGTTGTGTCGTTGGGCCCTGTGCCGCTCGCTGGCTGAGCCCGCACCGCCACCCCAGGCCAAGCTGGTGCTGGACAGCAACGTCGAGATGACCTGGCGTGTATTCGCCGGCCCGCTCGGAGACGAGCTCTGGGCCTTGGTGCGCTGGCGATGCCACGTTGACGGTGTCGATCTCGACGAGGAGTCGATGGCCAACCAGTTCCGCCTCCACCTGCACCGGGGCATCGGCTACCTGGTCGGCGACTCCCGCGTACGCGACCTGGGCGGGCTGGCCTCGCTGGTCGGCTGACCCGCTCGGGTCACCCCGCCCAGCCCATGTTGCTGGCACGTGCGCAACACCTTGGCTCGACAGACCCCCTCTACAAGTGGGACCGGAACCGATCGGTCCCGATCAGCTCCTGCTCCATGTCGGTGCTGACCGCTACAGTTCGACCAACAACTCCACACCACCCGATACAGGGACGCGACCTACCGAACGGGGGTCGCATCCACCTCGAAGGGAAACCACATGTTCAGCGACAACTCGCTGGGCGCCTACCTGTACCTGCAGGAGTGTGCCCGCACCCAGACTGACTCCTACGCGCTCGAGCGTCTTGACCGTGCTCTGGACGAGGTGGCCAGCAACCCGCTGCGCGATCACCCGGCTCAGTTCCAGGCTCGCAGCGCGATGGCCAACGCCGCGAAGGTCCTCAAGAGCCGCCGCGCCCTCGCCCCCGTCACCTCCCTGGAGGTGCGCCAGGAGTACCGCGACGACATCGGTGCCGACTCCCGGTGCGCTGGCGGCCCTTCGTCGCTCGAAGCGATCGAGACGGTCGTGTGGCTGACCGGCACCCGCGCTATCACCGAGGTCCAGCGTTCCATCCTGATGGCGCTGGCTCAGGGCCACGACGCGGCGAGCCTTGCTGACCGCCAGGGCGTGCCGATCGCTCGGATGCGTGAGCGCATCGCCCGAGCCCGCGCAGCCGGGCGCCGCGCGTACGCCGGTGAGGTGTTGCATGCCCCGGAGTGCAGCAACAACGTGCTCCCCTGTGCGCTGACGGTGTCGGCATGAACGCCCGCCGCTACCAGTTGCGGCCCTGGCTGATCCGCACTCTGCTGCCCCCGACCACCATCGGCGCCTACGTGCTGTGGGAGAGCGACCGGCCCGTTTACGCGGGCCGCAGCGACACCTCGTTGCGCCGGCGCCTGCTTGAGCATGCCGGCCGCAGGAGCGCGGAGTACTTCTCCTACGATGCCGCTTCGTCGGTCTCGGCCGCCTTCGACATGGAGTGCAGCCTCTTTCACGCTCTCGGTTCCGGCCTGCGCAACTCGATCCACCCGCAGCGTCCCTACGACAGGCACCACGACTGCGCGTTCTGCGCCTCCTCAGTCGCCCACGCCCGCCTGTGGGCGCACCCCGACGTGCCTCCGGCCGAGACGGGCGTCACAATCCACGGCCCGGTCTGATGTGGGTTCGGGGCGGATCGCAAGCAGCTTCCCCAACCACCTCCGCACGACCATCACAAGCTCGCCCGGGATGCAGTAAGGCACCTCAGGCAGACAGAGAGGAACACGATGAACAGCCCCAGCACCAACCCCTTCGAGGTCGCCGACTCCGGCGACTCCAATCCCCGCGCCTCGCTCATCGAGGTCGACCGGGCGCTCGAGAGCATGCGCGACAGCGGCTTCGACCTGACCGCGGCTATCGGCGAACCCATCGACAACTCGATCGAGGCCAGCGCGAGCATCATTCGCATCGTGCCGGAGTTCTCCAGCGACAAGAAGCACATCCGCACGATCGTGTTCGCCGACAACGGCCGCGGGATCGGACCCGACATCCTGCCGAGCATCCTCAAGATGGGCTACTCGACTCGCTATGGCCAGCGCGAGGGTCTCGGTCGCTTCGGCGTCGGTCTCAAGCTCGCGGCGCTCAGCCTCGGCACTCGCATCGAGGTCATCACCAAGCCGGCTGGTACTGACGGGTACTTCCGGGCCTATCTGGACCTGGAGAAGATCAAGGATCGTTCCCAGCAGTACATCGAGGCCGAGACGTTTGATGGGTGGCCCGCGCAGTATGCCGACCTCATGCGCGACGAGAAAGGCAAGGCCTTCGAGTCCGGGACGTTGGTCCTGTGGCAGCACATCGACCGGCTCTCCAACGGCGGCACCTATGGCAGCTCCTTGGACTCAAGGGTCTCGGAGATGCGCAAGTTCATCGCTCGCGCCTACCGCGAGTATCTCGACAAGGGCTTGAACATTCACCTGGGTGACACAGCGGTCAATCTCCACGACCCGCTCTTCTTGCGCGACAACCCCCGCTTGCTCAAGCGCTACAAGCACCTGCCCGAAGAGACGCTGCGGGGTCGGATCGTCGACGAGGGCGACATCAAGATCGACGACCAGACCGTGCACGTCACGGTCACGCTGATCCCGGAGTTCTTCCGACCCTTCAGCGGCGCCGGCGGCGAGACCGACGCCGAGGGAAAGAACGCGACCGAGTTCAACATCCCTGACAACGAGGGCCGCATCTCGATGCTGCGCAACGGTCGCGAGATCTACTACGACATCATTCCGCGCATGCTCGGCAAGGTCGAGAGAATCGACCGCTACATCGGCATCGAGGTCTCCTTCCCAGCCACCCTCGACGAGTACTTCCAGGTCCGGCACGTCAAGCGTGGCGCCGAGCCCGTCGACAAGCTGCGCACTGAGTTGCGGACCTGGCTCGAGAGGCCCATCAAAACCGCACGCACTGAGATCCGCCGCTACTGGCGCGCCACCGAGGTCAAGAACCAGACCGTCGACGGGCACAATCAGAAGGTGATGCAGGCCGTTCAGGCGGCCGAACGCACAGCCCCCAAAGGCCAGGCCGGCCTCGGGGTGAGCCCCGAGAAGCAGGCCGAGGTCATCCAGGACCTGCTGGAGGACCTTGAGATCGACGTCGTCGCCGAGCCCGAGAAGGCCGAGCTCGTGCGCGAGCAGGTGGAGAAGTGGCCGATCTCGCTGATGGACACGGCCTGGCCCGGCAAGGAGATGGTTGACATCACCCACCTCAACGGCAAGGCCGTCGTGCGCATCAACCACCGCCACCCGTTCATCCGCGACGTCTACGACCCGCTGCGCGCCGCTTCCTCGAAGCTGCCCGAGGACCAGGAGCGCGGGGAGATGTTCGACCTGATCCAGCGCACCTCCAACGCACTCGACATGCTGCTGATGGCCTACGCCAAGGCCGAGAACTTGCACAGCGACCCGTCGATCTACGACGACCTGCGCAGCTACTGGGGCCAGCACCTGCAGGCCTACATGAAGGAACTCGGCAAGGAGTAGCCGCGACGGTGCGAGTCAGTGCGACTGGGGCCGCGACGAGTTGAGTGTCGCGGCCCCAGTTGGAACGCGCTGGACGTTGCGAGAGGATTCTGTCTCGTCGCCAATACCGACGAGCGCCATTGCTCAGTGCTGGACGCGCCGCCATCGCCGAGCCATGCCGCTCGTGCCGTGGCAGGCAGATGGAAGTCCGGGACTTCCGAGCCGTATACGGCTCAAACTCATCGTCTCTGGCTGTTTGCAGCTAGGACCGATTCGATTGAGCCATGCCTACCTCCGCCAAGCCTGCAGTGTCTGCTGCCCTGGCGGAGTTCGGAGGCCGGGTGCGACAGCGTCGCATTGAACTAGACCTCAGTCAGGAAGGTCTGGCAGAGGGCACGGCGCTGCATTGGTCCTACATCGGTCGTGTCGAGCGAGGTCAGGTAAATGCAACGCTGCACAACATCCTGCGTATCGCCGATGTGCTCGAGATCGACCCGGGGACCCTTCTGAAGGGTCTTCAGGCTCCTGCGCCCGAACCTCGCCCGACCACTGCGAAGCGGCGCCCGAAGGCGAAGCCCACACCTTCGTAGCAGGTGGCTGCGCCACGGATTGTTCGTCGGCTCAACGTGTGAAGATCCAGCGCACAAGAAGAATGAGTAGCACTACGGGGATCAGGACCACAAAGCCGATCTTCGTCATCAAGTCGCCAGCGGCGTCTGCGCCGGCGATCTTCTGCACGAGCAGAAGCGCTCCGATGACTGCGCACCCAATCGCTATCAACCATCCACAGCCGCTCACGTGCACTCCGTCTCGTCATGTCTCGCTTCGGCCGCTCGGCCGACTGAGATCTAAACATTTGAGACGTATACGGCGCAACCAGAGGTGTCGCAATCGACGCTTCGCGCGTTCGCCGCACTATCGAGGAGCGGTCGAGCCAACTGGATCCGGCATCGTTGGCACCGCCAGTCCCGATGCAGTCCCCGCTTGTCGGTAGGCCACGCGGGCCGCAGTGGCCGAGCCGATCTCGTCGTGCGCCTCGGCGATCTCGCACCAGATCCGGGCGGCCCACCGATCTTGCAGTACGGCTTGCAGGCCCGTGGCGGCATCGTCGAGCTGGCGACGCGCTGCCTCGGTGTTGCCACGCGCGATCGAGGCTCGCGCGAGCAGCAGCGAGGCAACCGCTAGTGGTCGAGCCTGTTGCTCCGCCACGGTTGCGACTTGACGTGCGTGGGACTCGGCCTCGTCGAGCCGACCCGCCATCAGGTACGCACGTGCCAGAGCCAGGTGGTTCACGACCTCGTCGCTCACCCCGTTACGGCGCCAGGTGATCGCCACGGACGCCGCCCGGCATAACTGGTCTGCACCATGCTGCCGATGAGTACGAGCGACTGCTGAGCCCGCTCCGACACACCCCTCTGACGCAGTTTCAGGCGCCCCATCACGGAAGCAAGCGCAATCTGTCGCCCAGCGTCCTCAACAGATTGTTCGGCGAACCCGGCGAATCCGCTTGGACTGACCTAGCCGTCATAAGCAGTGCGAAGAAGGACAAGAAGCATCCCTCGCCCAAGGTCACGAACGCACTCGCCCGTCGGGGGATGACGGTGTACGCGACGGAGAGCAAAAGCCTGCAACACGGTTCCTCTGACGTGCCGGCTCGCGACGGGTATGGGCCGGCTGCTCCCCTGGGACCTCTCGCCGAGGACGGGGACGACTGATGGACCGCTATACGCTCACGGCGCGAGTCGCACCCGCAGCGATGGCCGCGGCCCCGGTACTGACTCTCGGGCTCGTCATGCTGCCTGGCCTGCCTGGCCTGAGCAAGCTGTGGTCGATCTTGTCGCTGGGCGTGACAACGTACGCGGCGATGGCCGCTCGCCGAGCCGGCAACCGAGTGCAGCCAAGGTTGCGGGCGAAGTGGGGTGGCATGCCCACCACGGTCCGGTTGCGCTATCGGGGAGGTACGCCGGAGCAGGAAGTCACTCGCCGTCACCGTGAGGTGGAGCGAGTGATTGGTGCGAGACTTACTTTGCCCACCCTCCCTGAAGAAGTCGCCGATCCAGCAGCGGCCGACGCCATGTATGAAGCAGCAATGAAGCGGGTGCTGCCCAAGTTCCGCGGAAGCGCGGGCAACCGACTGCTCAACGCTGAGAACCGCAACTATGGCTTCGCCCGCAACCTGCTCGGGCTCAAGCCGATCGGCTACCTTTGCTCCGCGCTGGCGGCACTCGTCTCGGCAGTCATCGGGGCAATTGTGTGGACCGAGGACGGACGGGCCGACGCCTTGCTGTGGACGCCTCCCATCATTGTCGCGGTTGTGGCTGCGGTGTTGTGGACCCAGGTCGACGACGACTTCGTCCGGCCCTCGGCGGACGCCTACGCGGACCGTGTTCTCGACGCCATCGCGGCACTACCGGATCCGTCCGCGCCGAACTCGTAGTCGCGCGTCGGCGCTTACGCCCAAGGCACGGATTGTCTCCAGTGCTGGAACGCCGCGGCTCAAAGCCTGCGTAGCCCGGCTCGTCATTGGTTGTCCGTAGACGAGCCGGAAAGATGCATCTGCTGACCAACTACAGCGTGGGGGGACACATGATCATCTGGGGACAGAGGTACCGAGACAGCGAACCGCATGCAGGCAGCCCAGTCTGGCCGGGCGAGAGCTGGATCTGGGCCGCAGATGAGATGCGCGCGCGCGTCGTAGTTGATGTCGGTTGCGCGCCGGAGCTCGGCAGACGAGCCGCTCAGGCGCAGCCGGACATCTTGGTACTGACGCACGACGACTCCGACCACATCGGCGGTATGTGGGCGTTCCTGGCCGAGTACGCCGAACACCCCGAGCGCGCAGTGCCAGAAGTCTGGATGCCCGTCGAGTGGCTGTTCATCGTGCAGGCCATCGCGGCTACCGGTCTTGACCCCCAAGTCCTCAAGGAGCTGGCGGCTACTGACGCCCCCAGGGCGCGGAGCGCCGCGCAAAGCGCTGCTGCCGATATCGGCGCTGCAAGCCAAGGCCGCGACCCGATGAACCTGCGTATCGAGGAGCACTCGCAACGAAGCACTGAATGGGATGCAGTTGCGACGCCACCCACGGCTGAGCCCTTGCCCGAGTCGGTCGTCGATGGACTGAAGGTCGCTATTCCCGACTTGGCTGACGTGCTGGAAAATTTGCCAGGCAAGAGCCCGCGACGCAGGCGAACGGCGATCGTCGAGGCGACGAAGGTGTTGGGCGAGGCGATCACGAAGTCTGGACTGGGACCAGCAGTTGAGAGGCTTCTGCGAGATCACCGCGACGCGATCGAAACCGGCAGTCGTTCTGTTGTTGCCGATGATGGCCAGTTGCCAGTCCTTCAGGTGCCGCCGACCGAGCAGGAGCTCATGTTGGCCGAGGCCCGGCAGACTGCCAACGAGCCGTGGGAGCGCGACGACCTCGAGGACGAGTTCGATCCTTCCCCCGAAGACCCGGGCCCGGACCGTAGCGACAGCGAGGACTTCCTCGATCCTCATGACTCTGGGATCCCGCAGGGAAACGCTGCGCAAGACGGTGACCCAAGCGGTCCAGGGTGTCCATGTGGCGATTGCGACGCGCCCACCAGCGCCGACGCCCACCTCGGGTCCAAGGGGAACACGTACTCGGACGGCAGTGACCTGACCTTCGCGTCACTCGGACTCGCCGAGGACGATGACTCGTCACTTGATCCACACGACGTGAAAAAGGTCGGGGAACGCGCGGCCGAGTCCGCCAGGCGAGTTGTTGCGCTGGTCTGGCAGGCCCATGCGCTGGGATTCAGGTTCCGGTGGTTCGACGTGGACCGCGCTCGATACGCAGGCGAGCCGCGTTGGCATGAGTCTGGGCTGCCCGGGACCTGCACGATCGTGAGCGCTGAGCAGGTGATGGCAACGGATCTTCCAGAGCCGCAGCAGGCCCTCGCCGTCCTCGCCCGGGCGTCGTACCTGACGATTCAGAACGACCGGGCGCTGGTGACGTTCTTGTGGCCATCGGCGGGTCCGGCGATCAAGGACGTGGCCGACTTCCTGGTGGCTGTGTGGATGCGTGCGCCGCTCGGCGCTCGCCGAGCAGGTACACGGTGGTCTCGGCGCGAGGTCGAGGCACTTGTGCGGGACAAGACCTCTGCTCAGGTCAACGACGGGGTGATCATCTGGAGCGATAGCTCGGCGAAGCTGCTGGACCGTTGGCCTGCTGTTCCGTACGTTCCATGGCCACTGATCGGATTGATGTCGGCACCGCACCACGCTTCGACCGACGATGTGAACACCGAGATCTGGCGAGCACGACCGTTCCAGGTCCGAGTGATGCTCAGCGCGAACAAGCACCGCGATCACGAGAAGTTCTTCGAGGTGTTTCCCACTCATCGCGGATGCACGAAGTGCGGCATCCACGGGAGTCCGTTCTTCGCGGTTTCCGTTCCGCCCGAAGACGTTGAAATCGTGCAGCCCTGCACACATCGCCACGTTTACCGGCTCTTCACAGTTGAGGGTGTAGGTCTCGGTCGGGAGCGCCCGGCGCGTCGATGACCGGAGATGGGTCGAGGTCTTCCGAGGATGGAAGTTCTCACACAGCCATCCGGAAGACCTCGACATGGACGACGCTACCCTCGGCGCCGGCTTCGCCAGTGCTGATCTGACTACCTTCTGCCGCCTTGATGAGCTCGGCCTGGTCGTGACCGGCCAGCGACTCGAAGCCGACAGAGCACTGCTCGCATGTCGCGTCATCGAGCCCGACCAGTGGTGTCGGCGGTGCGGCTGCGAGGGTCACGCCCGCGACACCGTGATCAGACGTCTGGCGCACGAACCGTTCGGGTGGCGACCCACCACCCTGGTCGTCACGATCCGCCGCTACCGGTGCAGCGGCTGCGGCCACGTCTGGCGCCAAGACACAGCTCTGGCCGCGGAGCCGCGAGCCAAGCTGTCGCGCCGCGGGCTGCGATGGGCCCTTGAGGCGATCGTGTGTCAGCACCTCACCGTCGCCCGGGTCGCCGAGGGCCTCGGGGTCGCGTGGAACACCGCCAACGACGCCGTCCTGGCCGAGGGCAAGCGCACCCTGATCCAGGACACCGCCAGGTTCGACGGCCTCACCGCGATCGGCGTCGACGAACACGTCTGGAGGCACACCAGGCGCGGTGACAAGTACGTCACGGTGATCATCGACCTGACCGGGATCCGTGACGGGACTGGGCCTGCGCGGTTGTTGGACATGGTCGAGGGCCGCTCGAAGCAGGCGTTCAAGACCTGGCTGAACGAGCGCCCGCAGGCCTGGCGTGACGGCGTCGAGGTGGTCGCGATGGACGGGTTCACCGGGTTCAAGACCGTCGCGGCTGAGGAGCTCCCCGACGCGGTCGCGGTCATGGACCCCTTTCACGTGGTCCGCTTGGCCGGCGACGCTCTCGACCAGTGCCGTCGCCGGATCCAGCAGATCATCCACGGCCACCGCGGCTACAAGGACGACCCGCTCTACTCCGCGCGGCGGACCCTACACACCGGCGCCGACCTCCTCACCGACAAGCAGGCCCAACGGCTGCGCGACCTGTTCGCCGCCGACGAGCACGTCGCAGTCGAGGCGACCTGGGGGATCTACCAACGGATGATCGCCGCCTACCGACACCCCGACCGCACGGCCGGGCGCGAACTCATGGTCAAGCTCATCGACTCCCTCGGCCACGGCGTGCCTGACGCGCTCGGTGAGCTCGTCACCCTCGGTCGTACATTGAAGAAGCGAGCCGACGACGTGCTCGCCTACTTCGACCGACCCGGCACGTCCAACGGGCCGACCGAGGCGATCAACGGCAGGCTCGAACACCTCCGCGGCTCAGCACTCGCATTCCGCAACCTCACCAACTACATCGCCAGATCGCTACTCGAGTCCGGAGGGTTCAGACCGCAACTACACCCTGGTCTGTGAAGAGCCCGTTTACCGCAGGCGCAGGACCCGATGATTTGACCGATGCGGCGTTCTCAGCCTTGCAGGTCGTCGTTGGTGGTTCTGGGGTCCTTCGGCGTGCCAGCAACGATTGTCTTGGTGGCGCCCGCGAGCCTTCGACTACCCAGCGCCACGACCATCTCCGCTGCCGTGTCTGCGTCTGGGTCCGAGCCCAGTGCGGCTTGGTGGACGGTGTTGGAGTAGCGCCGTAGCGAATCGCGATACCACCGGGCCGATACCCGCAGCAGCGCCGGTACGACGCCTGGCGCTGGGCCGCGCCGGATCTGAAGAAGGTCGATCCACGCCGCCGTTGCTGCAGTTGCCCTGTTGTCGACCGCGGATGGGTACGGGTCGTCGTCGAGGAGCCGAAGGCCGCGGTCGGCTCCGAGCGCAGCGCCCAGATCGTCCTCGTCGTCATCACGTTCCCCGTCGCTGACACTGCCGTCGTCCTCGTCCTCGTCCTCAAGCATGCTTGTGACGGCCTTACGGTTCAGGTACTTGTCCAGCGCCGCGGCCTCGTCGTCTGTGTGTTTCGACCCCTGCTCGTCGCCGTACAACTCCTCCCATCCGTAGATCGTCAGGAGCAGTACCAATCCGGCCACCCCACGCATCGGAACCTGGATGTAACTCAGTGAGCCGTCGGCTGCGATTGCTGTCCCGCGCCAGAAGTCCGGGTCGTTCAGCAAGGGCGCGATGCGTTCATTGAACAGGCCGATCCAGTGCAGGAGAACGACCTCTCCCGTCGACGCCTCGAGACCCCAGTACTCGGCTAGCGCGGCCCGAGCGTCATAGACCTCACTAGCCGCCATGACGAACCCACGTTGGAAGACGACCTGGTAGGCGAGGCGGTGTTCAGACTTCACGCTCTGCGCGACGCCAGCAGCGCGACCTACGAGGTCGTCGTCGCCGTAACGAGCGATAAAGGCCCGCCGGCCCCGGGCGTCTTGTCCGAGCCAGAGCTCGTCCTTGCCCCCGAGGAGCTGGCTGCTCTCTAGGGCGGCCAACATCTTGGCGTACGGCGCCATGCGCGTCAGGGGTAGGGCGACGATCTGGCCGCGGGTGTCTGGGAATGCTTCGACGGCTGCGTCGAACTCGTTAGAGGTGAGTACGAAGGCGTCTTCGCGGTCCTCGGCCGCAGACAAGCGTCGGATCAACGTCTGCGAAACCCAGCGCTCGTCAGGCTGAAGTTCATCGGTGACCCATTTGATCCAAGCGCGCCACGCATCCCAGTCCTGTTCGCCGGGTTGCTTCTGCATGCTCTGCACGACCAATTGATGCAGTGCGCGGATGGTCGAGATGGCTGGCCACTCGTCGTCATCGAATCTGGACCGATCAGCCCTAGTCCAGTCGACTGCCGCCAGTGGGATACGCGCCGGGGTCTGATGCGCCTCGGCAGCGAAAGGCCCGCCGATCCCGTCGGTCAGGACCCGACGCATCGCTACGGCCGAGAAACTGACGTCATCGAGCAGGAACTGTCGCTCGCTGCTGACTCGCTTTGCGTTCTTGTTGATGTCGGTGAAGATCGCTCGACTGGTCGCAATGATCGACTGCGGCGCGCCTTCGGGAGCTATGAACCCCAGCTCGGCGGCGGGCGCAACGATGAGGATCGGGATGCGGCTCTGATCGGCTTCGAGGATGTGAGGGTCCTTCGCAGCTAAGGTGCGAATGGCCGCGAAGCGGTGTTGTCCGTCGATGATGACGGCCTTAACCCTGTCGGGCTGCCACATCAGATAACCGACCTCGCCACCCTTGAGCTGTCGGATGAGCACGCCACCGGCGCGCCGGATGTCGTAAGTCGTCTCATTCAGCAACGTCGGGTCTGGCGGCGCCAACGGGGCGCCGAACTCGTCTTGAGGCCGTCCAGCAGCAGTTGTTGGCAGCAGCACGACTGTCAGACTGTTGAAGAACTTGATGTGGCCCGGTCGCTTCAGGTAGTCGACGATGTCCTCGCCTGCCCGATTGTCGTCGAGCACGCGCTGCATCAACTCGTCGAGCCGAACCGGATCGTCCGCGTTGACGGGCAGTTGATGGGCCAACTCCAGGTTTCGCAGAGCTTCATTCACAGTCAGGGTGGCCGAAAAATAGGGCACGGCCTCGCCTGCGAAGTTGTACTGGCCCGCCGTGTAGACGATCGGCCGGGTCCAGGTCGCTGCCTGTTCCTGCGCCATGGCACTCAGGTCGGTCATCAGTCCATCCTCACGTTGTAAACCGGGTGCGATGCTCGAATGACTAGGGACTCAGCCAGGGAGATCTGCAGATCACTGACGTCGCCGCGTTTGCCCGGCGGGGCCAGCGCCGCACCGTTCGGCGGATCGACGATTGCGAGCATCGTCACTAGGCAGTCCTTGATGTCGAACCCGTCGCGATCGAGCAGCTTCGCAAAGGTCGTCTCCGACTTGAAGTGCATCGGGATCCGATCCTTGAAGTTCAGCGCTTTACCTACGTACAGGGGTCGCTGAAACATGGAGGCCGCAAGCAGGACCCAGCCGATGTCGGTCTTGCCAGCCGTGGTTAAGTCGTCTAGGCGAGTGTGACTGGAGCGCGTCAGCGCTGCTGGATCGTCGAAGATCTGCACGCGCCTGTAGCGGCCGAGCCGGCCGGCTTCTGGTCGTACCTCCCGGGTCTGCTGCATCCGGTCGGTCATCGAGTGAAGGCGCTGTCTGCCGGTCGCTCCCGACGTGTCGTCATCCAGTCGCCGGGTCCAGATGTAGATGCCGGAGGCTTCGGGCAGTGACTCCTTCAGAACGGCGAGCGATCCTCGGCCGGCACGCCGTCCGTCGACGACATGAAGACGAACCTGCTCGTAGAACGGGCCTACCATCTCGAGCAAGGGCGCTTGTTGAAGGCGAGCATGCGAGGGTCCTGGTTCTTTGGCCTGTTGACTACTGGATGCGTGGCAGCTCGAGAGCAAAGGCGTCGCGCCCGGGGGCCGAGTCACCCTGCACCGCATCATCGCAGGTGAGGCTTGACTTCAAAGGCGGCGCACCGCTCGGCTTTCAAGACGGCACGGCCGAGGAATTGCAAGACCAGGTCGTGGTGACACAGCCGGGGACGACACCAGAACCGTATTGAGACGGGCTCCATGGTTCGGTGTCGTGATGACGGTCGTCCCTCGCGCGCGAGCCGCGACGGGGCGCGTATTGAGGGCACACTGAGGGCACAGTCGTGTGCGCAGATCGACGCAGATCTACCAAGATCTGCGTAGATCGACTTGAGCGGGGACCTGCTGGTCGCTCCGTTGGCGCCCGTCGGCAGTCATCAGATGTGGCGTGTCGCGGTGACCGTACGCAAGTTGGAGTTCGTCGATGTTGCGCAATAACGCCAGGTCAGGGCCCATTTGTCGTTGCTGACGAACGCTGGCGGCAGTGTCCGGTCGTGATTCCGCAACCTTGTTGAGACCCCCCCGGTGTGCCCGAAGTACGACAACCAGCAAATGACTACGGATCAGAAGGTTTGGGGTTCGAATCCCTACAGGCGCGCAGATCCTGACACCGCCCGACCTGCGCAATGCGGGTCGGGCGGTTCTCTTTTTACGTCAGCCCCGCCTCGGGCCGGCGGGGGAGATCAGTAGAGCCGGGTTGCGATGCGGTCGGCTGCGTCGCGCACGCGGGCGCCGACGTCACCGATGGTGCTCTCGTCGAGTCGGTGGGTCAGGAAGCTGACGCTGATCGCGTAGTGCGACGGCCCGGTGGGGGCCGGGACGGGCGCGGCGATGCAGGTCAGGTCCTCGTCTGCCTCCTCGTGGTCGACGGCGTAGCCGTCGGTACGCGCCCGCTCGATCTCCGCAGCCAGCCGGTCGAGGCTGGTGATGGTGTGCGGGGTGAAGCGCGGCAGCGGCCCGGTGCCGACCAGGTCGTGCCACGCGTCGTCCGTCATCGTCGACATCAAGGCCTTGCCGAGCGCCGAGGCGTGCCAGGGGTCGATCTGGCCGACGTCGCTGACCTTCTTCACCGCGCGATTGCCCTCGGCCACGTCGATGAGGACCACGGCGTCGTCCTTGCGCCAGGCGAAGTTGACCGTCTCGTTGTAGGCAGCGACCAGGTCCTCGACGACCGGGCGGATGGCGTCGCGTGGCACGTGGTCGAGCAGCGCGCGCTGGCCGAGACGGAAGACCTCCCAGCCGAGACGGTAGTGACGGCCGTCGACCTTCTCGACGAAGCCGAGGCCGGCCAACGTCGTCAGGTAGCGCAGGGCGGTGGCCTCGTTGAGCCCGGCCTGGCGTGCGACCTCTGCGAGGTGTGGTCGTTCGGTTCTGCTGACCGCCTGCAGCACGCGGACGGTCCGGTCGACGGCAATCAAGCCCGAGGCAGTGTCTTTCACCGAGTGAACGATACACGTGCTCAATGAAACTCGTCATTGACAGTGCGATCCGCGCCACTCTAGGGTTTCATCCAACGAAGCACTACTTCATTGAGTGAAAGCCGGCGTCAGCCGAGGAGGAGCCACGGATGGCCAGCACGACTACGGGGGCCCGGTCCCCGCGCAACGGAGCCGCGATCTTGAAGGCGCAGGGCTACCTGGGCGCCGACGACTACGCCCTCACCGCGTCGGAGAAGTCGTTCGACGACGGCGGGCAGTATCGCCTCGAGATCTCCGGGGTCGAGCGGATGTCGACGATGGAGGCGCTGCTCGACGAGGCTGCGGCCCAGGACGTGTTCGTGCACCGGGCCATCGCCTTCGGTGGCGGCGCCACCCTGCTCGACACGGGCGAGCTGGCCGACGTCAACGACGCCGCACGCGAGCACGGCATCGACCTCGTTGCCGTGCCCGGGCCGCGGACCGGCTGGGACCTCGGTCGTCAGGCCCTGAGCAGCGAGGGGCAGTCGGGCGGACGACGGGTCCGCGGGCTCGACAACGTCCGATACCTGCTCGACGACTACCAGCGCATCTTCTCCACCGGCATCCGCGGGGTGCTCGTATGGGACGAGGGCGTGCTCGACATCCTGAACCGGGCGCGGGCCGCGGGCGACATCCCGCCCGACGCCCAGTTCAAGGTCTCGGTCTACACCGGTCACGCCAACCCGGCGTCCATCAAGATCCTCCAGGACCTCGGTGCCGACAGCCTGAATCCGGTCGGCGACCTGAGCCGGCCCATGCTCGCCGCCATCCGCCGCAACGTCGACATCCCGCTCGACGTCTGGGCGATCACCTTCGAGTCGTTCGGCGGCATGAACCGCCTCTACGAGGCCGGCGACATCGCCCGCGTCGCGGGCCCGGTCTACTTCAAGGTCGAGCCGGGCGAGTCCGAGGGCGTCATGTACAACGCCTGGGTCGAGCCCGGATTCCACGCCGACCTGGTGCGCCACAAGGTGCGCCACTGCGCGATCCTCAACGAGCTCGTCGCCGCCCACAGCCCGGACGTCGTGGTCTCGCCCCCGGCCGACCAGCCGCCCCGCGCCCTCGTCGGCTGAGGAGCAGGTCGCGCTCCGCGACCGCCTCGCCCGCCGTCCACTGCCCCCCGCACGTCACCTCGACCGACGACGACGTCGCACGGGTGTCCCCGAAAGGCCGCCACGAACCACCTGCCGTACCCGACGAGATGAGACCCGCATGACCGCCTACGACGACGCACCGCAGCCGACACCCGGCCTCGCGACCACCGGCTCCCGCCACAACCACGGCTTGCGCAAGGACACGCTCGGCGTGGCCAGCATCGTGTTCTACATCATCGCCGCGGCGTCGCCGCTCACGGTGCTGATCGCCCTGTTCCCGATCATCGCCAGCGCCGGCAACGGGGTCGGCATGCCGGGCGCGTTCGTCGTCGCGGCGGTGGTGCTGCTGGTCTTCGCCGTCGGCTACGTGGCGATGTCGAAGCACGTGACCAACGCCGGCGCGTTCTACGCCTACGTGACCCTGGGGCTGGGCCGGATCCCCGGGCTCGGATCGGCGTTCTTGGCGATGTTCGCCTACACCGCGATCCAGGCCGGTCTCTACGGCGGCTTCGGCTTCTACGCCTCAGAGCTGGTCGACGACGTCGCCGGCGTCGCGGTGCCGTGGTGGCTGTGCGCCCTGGTCGGCATGGCGGCGTGTCTCGCCCTCGGGATCCAGGGCGTGCACTCCGGGGCGCGCGTGCTCGGGGTGTCGTTGAGCCTCGAGGTCGCGATGATCGGGGTGCTCAGCTTCTTCAGCCTCTTCGGCGACGGGGTGCCGGTCTCGGAGTTCAGCGCGGAGCCCTTCGCGCCGAGCGCCGTCTTCGGGGCGGGGCTCGGCGTCGCGCTGATGTTCGCCCACGCCTCCTTCATCGGCTTCGAGGGCAGCGCCATCTACGGCGAGGAGGCCCGCGACCCCAAGCGCACCGTGCCCCGCGCCACCTACATCTCGGTGGCCTTCATGGGCGCGCTCTACGCGATCTCGGGCTGGCTCATCTTCAACGCCGTGGGGCTCGACCGGGTCGTGCCCATCGCCGACGCCGAGGGCGGCAACTTCATCTTCGCCGTCAGTGACGACCTGGTCGGGTCCGGAATCACCGTGGTCTACCAGGTGCTGATCGTCACGGCGACCTTCGCGGCGATCGTGACCTTCCACAACAACGTCTCGCGCTACCTGTTCTCGCTCGGGCGCCAGGACCTGCTGTGGAAGCCGCTCGGCTGGACGCACGCCTCGCGTCAGACACCGTGGATCGCCTCGATCGTGCAGACGGCCTCGGTGCTCGTCATCGTCCTGGCCTTCGCGATCCTCGACCAGGACCCCTTCGCCACCCTGTTCACCTGGGCCACCGGCATCGGCGCGATCGCGGTCATCCTGTCCCAGCTCGTCGCGGCCGTCGCGATCTTCGTCTTCTTCCGGCGTTCGTCAGTCGACAAGCGGGTCTGGAACACCGCGGTGGCCCCGCTGCTCTCGGTCGTCGGCCTGGCCGGCTTCCTGGTGCTCACCCTGGGCAGCCTCGACGTGCTGCTGGCGGTGGACGGCGGCGTCGCCGCCCTGATGGTCGCCCTGGTCTTCGTCGCGATGCTGGTCGGCATGGCCTACGGGCTCCGCCTGCGCAGCGCCGACCCGGAGCGTTACCGGCGCCTCGGCCACGACGTCGACGAGCGGGCCGACTCCGCCGCCGGGACCGCCGGCGGGACCGCCGCCGAGCCGATGACCGAGCCCGTGGTCGACGCGGGCTGACGAGACGGACTGGGTGGTCGCGAAACCACCACCCCTACGAGCGTACAGATGTACGCTCGTGAGCGTACAGACGTACGCTCCGGCAGCTGCGCGCCGCCCCCTGTGCACGAACCACACGACACGACACCTTCAGAAAGGCTCAGCCATGCCTCTCCAGAGCGACATGTACGTCAACGGCGCCTTCGTCCCGGCCACCGGAGGAGAGCGCGACGCCGTCCACGCGCCCGCGACCGGCGAGCAGTACGCCGAGGTCGCCCGCGGGTCCGCGGCCGACGTCGACAAGGCGGTCGAGGCGGCGCACGCCGCCTTCCCCGGCTGGTCGCGCACCACCCCGGCCGACCGCGCCCGAGCCCTGCTCTCCCTGGCCGACCGGGTCGAGGAGGACGCCGAGAACCTGGCGCAGATCGAGTCGCAGAACGTGGGCAAGCCGATCGGCCTGGCTCGCGAAGAGCTCGAGATGATCCCCGACCACCTGCGGTTCTTCGCCGGTGCCGCGCGGACGCTCGAGGGTCGCGCGGCCGGGGAGTTCGTGGCCGGCAAGACCAGCATCATCCGGCGGGGACCGCTGGGCGTCGTCGGCTCCGTCGCGCCGTGGAACTACCCGATCCTCATGGCCACGTGGAAGCTCGCGCCGTCGATCCTCACCGGCAACACGCTGGTGCTCAAGCCCTCCGAGCACACGCCGTTCAGCCTGCTCCGCCTCGCCGAGCTCGCCAGCGACCTGCTCCCGCCCGGCGTGTTCAACGTCGTCACCGGCGACGGCCCGGAGGTCGGTGCCCGGCTCGCGCAGCACCCGCTGGTGCGGATGTCGTCGCTGACCGGGTCGGTCGAGACCGGGCGGGCGCTCATGCGCGCCTCGGCCGAGACCAACCTCAAGCGGCTCCACCTCGAGCTGGGCGGCAAGGCCCCGGTGCTGGTCTTCGACGACGCCAACGTCGACCTGGCCGTCGAGAAGATCATGGAGGGCGCCTTCTGCAACTCCGGCCAGGACTGCATGGCGGCGTCCCGCGTCTACGCCCACGCCCGCGTGCACGACGAGCTCGTGGCCGGTCTCGAGAAGGCGGTGAAGGCACTCGACCTCGGCGACCTGCAGGACGACGGCACCGACATGGGTCCGGTCATCACCGCGCGGCACCGCGACCGGGTGGAGGGCTACGTCGAGCGCGCCGCCGCCCAGGACCACGTCGAGGTCTTCCGGGGCAGCGACCCCGGCCGCGGCTTCTACAGCGCGCCGACGCTGGTGGCCGGCGCGCGGCAGGGTGACGAGATCGTCCGGGAGGAGGTCTTCGGACCGGTGACCTCGGTGACCCGGTTCGACGACGGCGACGACGTCGTGGCGTGGGCCAACGACACCGAGTACGGGCTGGCCTCTTCGGTCTTCACCCGCGACGTCGCCCGCGCCATGACGGTCTCGGCCGACCTTCAGTTCGGCACGGTCTGGGTCAACGACCACCTCCCGGTGACGCCGGAGATGCCGCACGGCGGCTACAAGCAGTCCGGCAACGGCAAGGACATGTCGACCTACGCTCTCGAGGAGTACACCGAGGTCAAGCACGTCATGATCAACACCGAGGCCTCGTGATGCCGGTCAGCGCCGTCAACACCTTCGCGCTGAAGCCGCACGTCACCGCCGAGGAGTTCGACCGCTTCTCCCGCGAGGTCGACCGGCCGGCCTGCCTCGCGCTCGACGAGGTCGAGGCGTTCGAGGTCTACCTCGTCGACCACGGCCCGGAGGGCTCACCCCGGGTCGACGTCATCGAGGTGATGACCGTCAGCGACTGGCCGGCCTGGGAGCGGGCCCGCGATCACGCCCCGGCGCTCGCCGCGGTCACCGCCCGGTTCGCCGAGCTCGTCGACGAGAGCACCGTCGCCACCTACCTCACCCACCCCTCCGCGAAGGAGTCCTGACATGGACCGCGAGCAGCGCGCCGCCGAGCCCTACGACTCGATCATCATCGGCGCCGGGCACAACGGACTGGTGGCCGCCAACTACCTGGCCCGTGCCGGGCAGCGGGTGCTCGTGCTCGAGGCCCGCGACGTCGTCGGCGGGGCCTGCGTCACCGAGGAGCTGATCCCGGGCAGCAAGTGGTCGTCGTGCGCCTTCATCGCCGGGCTGCTACGCCCGGAGATCGTCGACGAGCTCGAGCTGAAGAGGTTCGGCCTCGACCTCTACCAGGGTGACGCGCTCTCGTTCAGCCTCTTCCCCGACGGCAGCCACCTGATGATGTGGAAGGAGATGGACCGCACCATCCGTGAGATCGAGAAGCTCAGCAAGGCCGACAGCAAGGCCTACCTCGACTTCGGGCTGCGGCTCCAGCGCTTCGCCGGCATCGTCACGCCCTACCTGCTGACCTCGCCGCCCGAACGCTCCGACCTGCTCGCCGCCTTCGAGCAGGCCGGCGAGCAGAGCCTGTTCAACGAGTTCACGCTCCTCTCGGTCCGCGACCTGCTCGACCGCTACTTCGAGGACGAGCGCGTCAAGAGCCTGCTGACCTTCTTCGGGATGGTCTCGATCTTCGGAGGTCCCTCGACGCCGGGCACCGCCTACACCTGGGGCCACCACTCCTGGGGCGAGTTCGAGGGCAACTTCGGCCAGTTCGGCTTCGCCCGCGGCGGCATGGGAGCCATCTCCGACGCGCTCGCCGCGGGCGCCCGCCACCACGGGGTCGAGATCCGCACCTCGACCCCGGTGGACACGGTGGTCGTCACCCGCGGCCGGGCCACGGGCGTGCGCCTCGCCGACGGAACGCAGATCCAGGCTGCGCGCGTGCTGTCCAACGCCGACCCCAAGCGCTCGCTGCTCACGCTCCTCGAGCCCGGAACCCTGACGGCGCCGATGGAGAAGGCCGTCCGCTCCATCGACACCCGCGGCTCGATGGCCCGCATCCACCTCCTGGTCGACGAGCTGCCGCACTACCTCCCGTTCCCCGAGGCCGGCGAGGGGCCGCAGCACCACGGCCACCAGCTGCTCGGCGCCTCAATCGAGACCTTCGAGGAGGCCGCCGAGGCGCAGCGTCGCGGCACCTTCCCGAGCCACTACGTGATCGAGGCCGTGACGCAGTCGGTGCACGACGACTCGCTGGCGCCGAAGGGTCTGCACACGATGACGCTCGGCATCCAGCAGCTGCCCTCGCACCTCGAGGGCACGACGTGGTCGGCCGAGAAGGAGGCGTGGGCCGACCGGGTGCTCGAGGACCTGTTCCACTACGCCCCCAACCTGCGCGACCACGTGCTCGAGCGGGTCGTGATCACGCCGGAGGACCTCGAGACCGAGTACCTCATCACCGACGGGAACATCTTCCACGGCGGCATGATGCTCGACCAGCTCTTCGGTGCCCGGCCCCTGCAGGAGCTCGCCGACTACCGCACGCCGGTCGACGGCTACTACCTGTGCGGCTCGGGCACCCACCCGGGCGGCGGCGTGATGGGCGCCAACGGCCACAACGCCGCGCGCGCCGTGCTCGACGACGCCGCCGGCGCCGTCCGTGAGCGGCCGCGGGCGAGCGGCGCCGCAGCGACCCGGCCGTGGCAGGAGCGGGTCACCTCGCGGGTGATGGCCACGCGGCCCGGTCGGTGGCTGGGCTACCAGACCGCGCGTCAGCCGGCGCTGCGTCGCGTCACGTCGTACGCCGCCAAGGTGCGGCGGTGACCGCCGGGGCGCCGGTGTCCCTGCGCAGCGCCCGCTGGTTCGGCGGGCACGACGTGCCCGGTTTCGTGCACCGCTCGGCCATGCGCGCCTCGGGCTTCTCGCGTCGCTCGTTCGACGGCCGACCCGTCGTGGGCATCTGCAACTCGTGGTCTGAGGTCGTCAACTGCAACATGCACTTCCGCGGCCTGGCCGACTCGGTGCGGCGTGGCGTCCTCGCGGCCGGCGGGCTGCCGCTGGAGTTCCCCACGATCTCGCTCGGCGAGCAGCTGATGAAACCCACCACCATGCTGTTCCGCAACCTCATGGCGATGGACGTCGAGGAGTCGATCCGGGCCTACCCCTTCGACGCCGTCGTCCTCATCGGCGGCTGCGACAAGACCACCCCCGCCCAGCTCATGGGCGCGGCCAGTGCCGACGTCCCGGCGATCGTCCTCACCGGCGGGACGGCGGCGCCGGCGGTCTTCGACGGCCGCCAGCTCGGCGTCGGCACCGACCTGTGGGAATACGTCGACCAGGTCCGGGCCGGCACGATGTCCCTGGCCGACTACGACCGGCTCGAGGCCGCGGCCGGGCCCTCGGTCGGGCACTGCCCCGAGATGGGCACGGCCTCGACGATGGCCGCGATCGTCGAGGGCCTGGGCATGACCCTGCCCGGGGCGGCGGCGATCCCCGCGACCGACTCGCGCCGGCTCCAGATGGCCGAGCTGGTGGGCTCGCGGGCCGTGGAGATGGCCCACGAGCAGCTGCGGCCCTCGCAGGTCCTCACCGCGGAGGCCTTCGACAACGCGATCACGCTCATGCTCGCCGTGGGCGGGTCCTCCAACGCCGTGGTGCACCTGCTCGCGATCGCGCGGCGGGCCGGCGTCGAGCTGTCGCTCGACCGGTTCCACGAGCTGTCCGCGCGCACGCCGCTCGTCGTCGACGTCCGACCGGCCGGGCAGCACCTGGTCGAGCAGGTCTTCCACGCCGGCGGTATCCCGGCGGTGCTGAAGGCGCTCGAGCCCCTGCTGCACACCGACGCCGTGACGGTGACCGGTCGGACCGTGGGGGAGGACCTGCCGTCGCACGTGCCCGACAGCGACGTCATCTCCACGCTCGACGCCCCCTTCCAGGGGCCTCAGGGCCTGGCCGTCGTCCGGGGCAACCTGGCCCCCGACGGCGCGGTGGTCAAGTGCAGCGCCGCGACGCCGGCGCTGCTGTCGCACCGGGGCCCGGCAGTGGTGTTCGAGGACATGGCCGACCTGATGGCGCGCTACGACGACCCCGACCTCGACGTCAGCGCCGACTCGGTGCTCGTGCTGCGCACGGTCGGGCCGCGTGGCGCGCCCGGCATGCCCGAGTGGGGTCAGCTGCCGATCCCCACCAAGCTGCTGCGCGCCGGCGTCACCGACATGGTGCGCATCTCCGACGCCCGCATGAGCGGGACGGCGTTCGGCACGTGCGTGCTGCACGTCAGCCCCGAGTCCGCCGCCGGCGGACCGCTGGGGCTGGTGCGCGACGGCGACGTCATCGTGCTCGACGCCCTGGCCGGCCGGCTGGAGATGGAGGTCGACGACGACGAGCTCGAGCGGCGACGTCGGACGACGACCCCGCGCCGGGCCAGGCCGGCCCGCGGCTACGCCGCGATGTACGTTGACCACGTGCTGCAGGCGCACGTCGGGTGTGACTTCGACTTCCTCGTCGGCCGCTCCGACGACCCGGCCTCCGAGCCCGCCGGGGTGTTCGACGGCTGGGTCGGTGGCTGGTGACGTCGTCGAGCCGCGGGCCGCGCGGCACCGGCCACGTCGACCCCCAGCGACCCCAGCGCATCGTGGAGGCGGCCCTCGAGGTGATCGTCGAGCGCGGCGTGGCCCGCACGACGCACCGGGCCATCGCCGAGCGCGGCGGCGTCCCGCTGGGCTCGGTGACCTACCACTTCGCCTCGCTCGACGACGTGCTGTGGGCGGCGTTCTCGCAGGTCGCCGACCGGGTCTCCTCCCGCTTCGAGCAGACCATGTCCGACCACGTCGATGGCGACCCGCGCGAGGGCGTCACGGCGATCATCACCGAGTTCGTCACCCAGCACCAGGACGACCTGCTGCTGTCGTTCGAGCTCTACGTGCTCGCGGCGCGCGACGTGCGCTTCCGTCGGCTGATGGAGAAGTGGCAGCACACGGCCCGGGGCATCTTCGCCGCGCACTTCGACGTCGTCACCGCGCGCATGGTCGACGCGCTGCTCGAGGGTCTCCTCGTGCACGCGGCACTGTCGACCGAGCCTGTGGACCCCGGGTTCATCGCCGCGGCCGTGGCGCGGATCGCCGGCTGAGGCGCGGGTGCCCCGCCGTCCGCCCCCCGCGCTGCGGGCCTGGCGCAACGCGACCTTCGTGGTCTTCGCCGTCGCCGGCACGGGTTTCGCGACCTGGGCCTCGCGCATCCCCGCCACGCGCGACGAGCTGCAGCTGAGCACGGTCGGCGTGGCGGTCCTGCTGGGCGGCATCTCGATCGGCTCGGTCGCCGGCCTCGTGCTGGCCCCGGTCCTCATCCGTCGCACCAGCGGACGACGTGCCTTGACCGGGTGCACCCTGGGCTTCTGCCTCAGCCTGGTGGTGGCCGGCCTCGGCGTGCATGTGCTCGGGAGCGTGGCGGTCGCCTTCGCGGCCCTCGTCGCGTTCGGGGTCTGCTTCTCGGCCACCGACGTCCTGATGAACGTGGAGGGGGCGATGGCCGAGAAGGCCCTCGGGCGCACCGTGCTCCCGCTCATGCACGCCTTCTTCTCCCTCGGCACGATGGTCGGTGCGGGCCTCGGCGCGATCGCCGTCCAGCTCGGCGCCGGGGTGGCCGTGCACTTCGCTGCGGTCACCGTCGTCCTGGCGGGCTGGACGCTCGCGTCGGCGCCGCGCCTGCCCGGCGAGGTCCGCACGTCGGTCCCCGACGCGCCCGCCGCCGGACGACGACCCGCCCGACGTCGGCTGCGGATCCCCGAGCGGCTGCGCGACCGCCGGCTGCTGGCGATCGGGCTCGTGGTCACCGGCATGGCCCTGACCGAGGGTGCGGCCAACGACTGGATCGCGCTGGCCGCCGTCGACGGCCACGGCACCAGCGAGTCCGGCGGCGCCCTCGTCTTCGGCGCGTTCGTGCTCGGCATGACGCTGGCGCGGGTGGCGGGCGGGCCCCTGCTCGACCGCTACGGCCGGGCCGAGGTGCTCGCTGCGACGGCGGCATGCGGGCTGGTCGGGGTGGTGCTGTTCATCCTGGCGCCGAGCGGCACGGTCGTCGTCCACGTCTCGGCGGTGCTGTGGGGCGTGGGGGCGTCGATGGGCTTCCCGGTCGGCATGTCGGCGGCGGCCGAGCACCCGACCGACGGCCCCCGCCGGGTCAGCATCATCGGGGTCTTCGGCTACGGCTCGTTCCTGCTCGGCCCGCCGGTGATCGGGGTGCTGGCCGACCACGTCGGCCTGCTGCACGCGTTCTACCTGGTCGCCGCGCTGTTGGTGGTCTCGCTGGTGCTGTCGCCGTCGACCCGGTCGACGGCGCAGCCGGCACCCGCGGGCCGGGCATGAGCGACCTCGTCGACGTCGAGCCGCTCGGCCGCGAGACCGTGCTCGGCAAGGCGATGCTGATCCTGCAGGCGTTCACGGTCGAGCAGACCACGCTCACGTTCGCCGAGCTCCAGGCGCGCACCGAGCTGCCCCGGGCCACCCTGCACCGCGTCGCCGGCGACCTGGTCCGGGCCCGCCTGCTCGACCGGCAGCACGGCCGCTACCGGCTCTCCGGACTGGTCTTCGAGCTCGGCATGCGCGCCTCGGTCGAGCGCCGCCTGCTCGACGTCGCCGTCCCGTTCCTCGAGGAGCTGCGGGAGACGACCCGCGAGACCGCACACCTGGGGCTCCGCGAGGGTCACGAGGTCGTCTACGTGGCCAAGGTCGCCGGTCACCGTCAGGCCGCGGCACCCTCGCGGCTCGGTGGGCGGATGCCGCTGCACGCGACCGCCATCGGCAAGGTCCTCCTCGCACACGCGCCGCCCGAGCTGCGGCGCCGGGTCCTCGACGGGCCGTTGCCCCGGTTGGCCCCGCGCACGCTCACCCACGCCGGAGTCCTGGCCGAGCAGCTGCGCACCATCGCCGAGCGGGCGGTCGCCTTCGAGCACGAGGAGTCGGCGGTCGGGGTCGTCTGCGTCGCAGCCCCCGTCGTCGACCGGGCCGGCCTCGTCGTGGCCGCGATCAGCGTCACCGGCCCGGTCACCCGCTTCCGGCCCGACGCTCACGCGAGCACCGTCCGTGACGCGGCTGCCGGCATCTCGACGGCCTTCGCCAACCGAGCCCGCTCCCACTGAGCGGAACCGGGCGCTCGTCCTCGGGCTGCCCGGCGCGCCACCGTGGGTGCCCAGGCGACACCGCCCGACGACAGGAGACCCCGCATGACCGTCAGCAGTACTCCCGCCCGCAGGACCAAGGTCGCCGTGATCGGCTCCGGCAACATCGGCACCGACCTGATGATCAAGGTGCTCCGGGTCTCCGAGCACCTCGAGATGGGAGCCATGGTCGGCATCGACCCCGACTCCGACGGCCTGGCCCGCGCCGCGAGGTTCGGCGTGCCCACCACTGCCGAGGGCATCGACGGGCTCATCGGGATGCCCGGCTTCGGCGACATCGACATCGTCTTCGACGCCACCTCGGCCCAGGCCCACCGTGCCAACGCCGACAAGCTCGCCACCCACGGCAAACGGCTCGTCGACCTCACCCCGGCCGCGATCGGCCCGTTCGTGGTGCCCGCGGTCAACCTCGACGAGCACCTCGACGCGCCGAACGTGAACATGGTGACCTGCGGCGGGCAGGCCACGATCCCGGTGGTGTCCGCGCTCGCGCGCGTCGTGCCCGTGCCGTACGCCGAGATCGTCGCCTCGATCTCGTCGAAGTCCGCCGGACCCGGCACCCGCGCCAACATCGACGAGTTCACCGAGACCACCTCGCACGCCATCGCCACCGTCGGCGGTGCCGGGCGCGGCAAGGCGATCATCATCCTCAACCCGGCCGAGCCGCCACTGATCATGCGCGACACCGTGCTCGCCCTGGTCGTCGCGCCCGACGAGACCGTGCACGAGGAGATCCGTTCGTCGGTCGAGACGATGGTCGCGGACGTCGCCGCCTACGTGCCCGGCTACCGGCTCAAGCAGCCGGTCCAGATCAACCCGATACCGCACGATCAACCGGTGCACACGCTGTCCGATGAAAGCCGGGTGACGCATCAGGTCTCGGTGTTCCTCGAGGTCGAGGGTGCCGCCCACTACCTGCCGGGCTACGCCGGCAACCTCGACATCATGACCAGCGCCGCCGTCCAGGTGGCCGAGCGCATCGCCCAGCGCTCCCACGAAGTGCAGGCCGTCCGATGACCCGCCTGTTCGTCCAGGACGTCACGCTGCGTGACGGGATGCACGCCGTCCGGCACCGCGTCGAGCCGACCAAGGTCGGCGAGATCGTCGCCGCCCTCGACGCCGCCGGTGTCGACGCGATCGAGGTCGCCCACGGCGACGGCCTCGCCGGCGGCAGCCTCAACTACGGCCCCGGCAGCCACACCGACTGGGAGTGGATCGAGGCCGCCGCCGCCAACATCACCGACGCCCGCCTCTCCACCCTGCTCCTGCCCGGCATCGGCACCATCGCCGAGCTGAGGGAGGTCTACGAGCGCGGCGTGAGGTCGGTGCGCGTCGCGACCCACTGCACCGAGGCCGACGTCTCGGCGCAGCACATCGCCACCGCCCGCGAGATCGGCATGGACGTCTCGGGGTTCTTGATGATGAGCCACATGAGCGACGCGCCGAGCCTGGCTCGACAGGCCAAGCTGATGGAGTCCTACGGCGCGCACTGCGTCTACGTCACCGACTCCGGCGGCCGGCTGATGATGGACGGCGTCCGCGAGCGGGTGCGCGCCTACCGCGACGTCCTCGACCCGGGTACCGAAGTCGGCATCCACGCCCACGAGAACCTCTCGCTCTCGGTGGCCAACTCGATGGCCGCCGTCGAGGAGGGCGTCACCCGGGTCGACGCGTCCCTGGCCGGCCAGGGCGCCGGCGCCGGGAACACCCCGCTCGAGGCGTTCGTCGCCGTGGCCGACCTCGAGGGCTGGACCCACGGCTGCGACCTGTTCGCGCTGCAGGACGCCGCCGACGACCTGGTTCGACCGCTCCAGGACCGGCCGGTGCGCGTCGACCGCGAGACGCTGACCCTCGGCTACGCCGGCGTCTACGGCTCGTTCCTGCGCCACGCCGAGACCGCCGCCGAGCGCCACGGCGTCGACGTCCGCACCCTGCTCGTCGAGGTCGGCCGTCGCGGCCTCGTCGGCGGGCAGGAGGACATGATCACCGACATCGCCCTCGACCTGACGTCCTGAGCCCGCCGTCCGGTGCTTGGCCGCCCGTTGTGCGGATAGTTGAACAAACAAGCGCTCCCTGTGGAAGGCTGTGCGTCGCGCGCCCACGCTCGTCCGATCGAGCGAGGGGCCCTGGGGAGGGAGCGAGGCTCGGCCGATGCCGGCCAGCCGTGCACCGGGACGACGGAAGAGCAACGCGTGCGCCTGCACCACCACGACGGTCGAACGACGACGCGACGGCGGGGGGTGGGACGTCGGTGGTCGCTCGGCCTGAGCACGCTGCTCGTCGCGACCCTGGTGGCCCTGGTGCCGATCGAGCGGGCCGCGGCGGCGGAGTCGCTGCGCGTGACCAAGTCCGCGACGCCGAACGTGCTGGTCGGTGGTCTGCTCGACGTCTCGGTCGTCGCGGCCAACAACGGTGACCAACCCGAGTACAACCTGACCTTCCGCGACCAGCTGCCCGCGGGCGTGACCTACGTCGGCGGCTCGACCCGGCCCGAGGCGGCCGGTGAGCCGCGGGTCGTCACCGGCACCGACGGGCGCCAGGTGCTGGTGTGGGAGAACGTCAGCGACCTGCCCGTCGGCGCCGAGCAGCGCCTCGACTTCCAGGTGCGGGCCAGCGCCACGGCGCACCCGGTGGGCAGCAGCTTCACCAACGTCGCGCAGGCCTACGCCAGCGCCGCCCCGCGCACCCTGCCGAAGTTCGACGCCGCGGGCACGTACACCTCCGGGGCGACGGTGCAGGGAGCCTCGGGCGCCGTGGCGTCGACGATCACCGCGATCACCGTCGACAAGTCCGAGCCGAGCCCCGAGCACGAGCTCGTGCGGGGCGTGCACCAGCACAGCACCCCCTACACGCTCACCGTCACCAACAACACCGAGCACGACACGCGCGACGTCGTCGTCGTCGACCACCTGCCCGCCCAGCTCGAGCTGCTCGGCTGCGGCACCGCCGACAACACGTCGGGCACGGTCGTGGAGTACCCCGGGGCACCGCGTCTCGACGTCTCGACGCCCGACGTGCCCTCGTGCGTGACGCCGTCCTCCGTCGACACGGTGGGGGACCCGGCCGGGCTGCCGGCCGGGGTCTACACGCGGACCGAGTGGCGCCTGGGCACGCTCGCCCCCGGGCAGGTCGTGCGCATCGTCTACCGCGCCGGCATCCCGCAGCGCGCGAACACCCTCACGTTCGCCGGTGGCCGCCCGTCGGCCGCCTCGGGCCGCCAGGCCGCCAACCTCGACAACAACACCGGCGCTCCCACGCGCGAGACGTCGGTCGAGCAGGTCGTCACCAACCGGGCCGCCGTGACCGCCACCTACACCGGCCCGGTCTCGCCCGGCACCTCGACCACGGTCGGCGACACCGACACGGTCAGCGTCACCGCGGAGGACCTCGCGGTGCACAAGAGCGTCTCGCCCGGCCAGTTCCGCCACGGCGGCATCGCCACCTACACCCTCGTCGTGCGCACGGGCGAGTACGCCGACGCCTCCGACGTCGTCATCACCGACGTGCTGCCCGACGGCCTGTGCCCGCTCGACGCCACCACGAACCACGCGCCGGGCAGCCCCGCGGCCTGCGCGCCGTCCAGCGCCGACGCGCCCTCGCTCGCCTACGACACCGTGACCAACGAGGCCGACGGCAGCACCCGCGTCGTGTTCCGGCCGGTCGCCCTCGACGCGAGCGGCACCCTGACGATCACCTACCGCGCGCGGATGCTCGCCTCGTACCGCGGCGGCGCGAGCGCGCCCACCGTGGCCGGCGACAGCTACACCAACCGGGTCTCGCTCGCCGGCGACACGACGACGCTCGCCACCGTCGACGCCCCCGGCGGAGTGCGCACCGAGCGCGTCGCCGACTCCTCCTCGGCCACGCTGACCAGCGACGCGCCGCGGCTGACCAAGCTCATCCAGCCGCGGTCGACGATGGACCCGGCCGCGTGCAGCACCCAGGCCGGCCAGTACGCCGACGCCGCCACGCTGGCAGCCGACCAGACGACCTTCGTCGAGGGCTCGCGGGTCTGCTTCCTGGTGCGGGTCGACTTCCCGACGGGCAACGAGACCCGCAACCCCGTGCTCACCGACATCCTGCCCGACCACCTCACGCTCGAGGGGGTCACGACCCTGGCCGGCAGCACCGTCGCCTCGTCCTTCGACGCCGCCACCTCGACGTGGCTGCTCGGCACCCCGCGCGACGGGCAGCGCTACGCCCCCGTCGGCGCGACCGCGCTGCTCGGCATCTCCGGCATCGTCGACCGCGCACCCACCACCACGCCCGACGTCGCGGGCAACCTGGCCAAGCTGACCTGGCAGAGCACCGCCGGCCGCGTCGGCTTCCTGCGGGCGCGCCAGGACTTCTCCATCGCGCCCCCGCCGCCGCTCGCGGTCACCAAGTCGGCCCTGCGGGTGACCGCGACCCCGCCCGGTGCCACCGGCCAGCTGCCCGACAGCGCCGCCCCGGGTGCCGCGCAGCGCATCCGCGCCGGCGACGTCGTCGAGTACGCCGTCGCGGTCCGCAACAACGGCACGGCCGCCAACCGCAACGCCGTCGACGTGCTCGGGCCCGACGTGTGGGACCGCCTGCCCCTCGGCATCCGGTGCGCCCAGGTCTCCGACATCAGCGACGGCGGCGTGTGCACCGACCCGAACGCCGCCGGTCACCCGACCTTCACCGACCGCGCCACGCGGTCGGCGATCCGGTGGGACCGGCCGCTCTCGGTGACCATCGCTCCCGGCGCGACGGCCTCGACCACCTACCGGGTGACGTTCCCGGACACCGTCTCGGCCACGCGCACCTACGTCAACAACGCAGCGGTGGCCTCCTACGAGACCCGCACCAACCGCGACACGACGGTGCCGCACCACCCGGCGTCCAACGTCGACACGACGGTCACCGCCGCCATGGTCGACGCCCCGCGCGCCGACGACTCGCACACGCTGGCCACGCCGGCCGCGGGCGTCACCAAGACCAACGACACCGGCGTCGACGACGCCGCGCAGGGCGCCGACCCCGCGGCGCTCAACTACGTGACGCCGGGCGAGACGGTCACCTACACGGTCGTCGGCACCGTCCCGGCGCGCACCAGCGTGCACAACGGCGTGCTCGCCGACCAGACGCCGGCCGGCATCAGCGTCCGCAGTGCCACCTTCCAGTACCAGGCCACCCCGAGCAGCCCGTGGACCGGCCTGCCCGCGGGCTATGCCGCGACCCTGCCCACCTCCGGCCCGCGCCTGGCGTTCCCGTCCGTCGTGACCGCCGGGGCCGAGGCCGTCTCGGTGCGCATCATCATCAGCGCCGTGGCCACGGCCGATGCGGCCAACGTGCACGGCGTCGTGCGCACGAACACCGCGCGCCTGACCTCGACCAGCGAGACCGGCGTCGCCCTGACCACGCAGTCGGCGTCGTCCGCCGTCACGCTCGTCGAGCCGTCGCCCGCGCCCACGAAGACGGCCGCCAACCGGACGCCGGGCGCCGGTGAGGTGGTGCGCTTCACCGTCACCGCCCGCAACGCCGATGCGACCAACGCCACGACGCTCGACCAGCGGCGCCCGGTGCTGCACGACGCCGTGCTCGTCGACTGCGTGCCCGCCGGCCTCACGGTGGTCACCGGCTCGCTCGCCACGACGACCGGCACCGCCGTCCTCGGCGCCGCCGGCACCGAGGGCTGCGCCGCCGACCGCGTCTCGATCCGCTGGCCCGTGGGTGACCTGGCCTGGCGCTCGACGGCGCAGGCCGCGGGTGCCGACCCCTGGCCCGTGCTGACCTACGACGTCACCGTCAGCCCCGCCGCCGCCGGCGGTGCGAGCTACCGCAACACCGCGCTGCTCAGCGGCTCGTCGATGCCCGGCGACAACCCCGCCGAGCGCGCCTACTCCCGCAGCGCCACCGAGACCCTGACGGTGCCCGGCAGCGCCCTGACCAAGACCGTCGACCGCCTGCGGGTGCCGGTCGGCGGCACCGCCGAGTTCACCCTGGCCGTGACACTCCCGGCCTCGGTCAACTTCTACGACACCACGGTCGTCGACACCCTGCCGGCCGGCATCTCGCCCGGCTCGGTGCAGCTGACCGGGTCGACCTGCACCTACGCCGACGCGACCGGCGGGCCCTGCACGACCGTCGTCGAGGCCGGCACCGAGCTGCCGGCGGTCGGCCGACGCCACGGCTGGGCCCTCGGCACGGTGACCGCCGACCCGCGACCGCGCCGTCTCGAGCTGCGCTACACCGTCGTCGTGGACGTCGTCGACGACAACGTCGCCGGCCGCGCCCTGACCAACAGTGCCGTCCTGTCGTGGAACCAGACCGACCGGCCCGGCACCCCCGCCGTCGACGCCGCCTTCGAGTCCTCCACGACCCCCGGCACGGCCACCCTGACCGTCACCGAGCCGTCGCTGTCGATCGCCAAGTCCGTCGACCTGCTCCGGCCCGTGCCGGGTGAGACGTTCACCTACACGGTGCGGGTCAGCAACGCCAGCGGCGTCAACGTCTCGACCGCCCGCAACGTGCGCGTCGTCGACACCGTGCCCGCCGGCGTGCGCGTCGTCGGCGCGCCCAGCGCCGGTGGCGTCGTCGCCCCTGGCTCGCCCGGCGGCGGCACGATCGCCTGGGAGCTGGCCCCCTTCGAGCCCGGCGAGGTCCGCGAGCTCACCTACTCCGCCCGGCTCACCAGCCCGCCGCCGACCACCTCGCAGGTCAACGTCGCCCGGATCGACAGCTACACCTCGACCACCGACGGCGGCCGCACCTACCAGGGCGGAGAGGCCACGGCGACCGTCCGGGCGGCACTGCCCGAGCTCACCCTGGACAAGACCGTGCTCGACGGCCCGCCGGCCTACCTCGGTGAGCCCACCCGCTGGCAGCTCGTCGTCACCAACACCGGCCCGGCCACCGCGCACGACGTCGACCTCGAGGACGTCCTGCCCACGGGCTGGACCTACGTCGACGGCTCGGCGCGCGTCTCGGTGGCCGGCGCCGCTGCCACCTCGCGCGAGCCCGTCGTGACGGGCGACCCCACGCAGACGCTGCGCTGGGACGACCTCGGCGACCTCGCCACCGGTGCGCGCATCGTCGTCGTGCTGAGCGCGGTGCCGCAGGCCTCGGCGCTCGTGCCCGACCGCGTCGGCGGCTCGGTCGCGCACGTCAACGCCGCCACCGCGACCGCGCAGGACCTCGAGGGTGCCGACGGCGCCGTCGTCACCACCGCCACCGACGACGCCCGCACCCGCATCGATGCGGCGGACCTGTCCGTCGTCAAGACCGCCGTCGGGACGCCGGTCGCGGGCGTCGACACGACCTGGACCATCCGGGTCGCCAATGCCGGTCCCGACACCGCCGTCGGCCCGTTCACCGTCACCGACACGCCGCCCCTGGACGGCGCCACCGCGGCCGGAGCGGGCTGGACCTGCTCGACCACGACCGGCGCCGGTCCGGACACCGTCACCTGCGGGCGCACCGACCCCACGGCCACCCTGGCCGCGGGCGCCTCCTTCCCGGCCATCGCGGTCACCGCGCGCGTCCCGGCGGACACCGTCCCCGGCACCACGCTGGTCAACGACGTCGAGGTCGAGGCCCGCACCCACGACGCCGACCTCGACGACAACACCGACGAGGCGACCTCGACGGTGACGACCGTGGCCGACCTGGGCGTCGCCAAGGAGCTGGTCGGCGACCTCGTGCCCGGCACCACGGCCGCCTACCGGATCACCGCCCGCAACGACGGGCCGTCGTGGGCCCACGGCGCCGTCGTCGTGCGCGACACGCTCCCGGCCGGGCTGACCTACGCCTCGCACACCGGCGCCGGCTGGAGCCTCGTGCGTGACGGCCAGGAGCTGACCTTCACCTGGACCGGGGAGGCCCCGGTCCCGGTGGGCCCGCTGCCCGCCATCACGGTCGTGGTCGACGTCGCCGGCGACGTCACCGGCTCGGTGACCAACACCGCCACGGTCACCGAGCCCAGCGACCCGACGTCCGGCCCGGAGTCGCCCGACAGCGACAGCGACACCAGCACCGCCCGGCCGAGCGCCGACCTCGGTGTCGCCAAGGCGAGCGTCGGCGACGTGCTCGCCGGCCGCCGCGCGACCTACGAGGTCACCGTGACCAACTTCGGCCCGTCCGACGCCGCCGGGCCGGTGACGGTGACCGACACGCTGCCCGACGAGCTGACCTACGTCGCGGTCGAGTCCGTGACCGCCGGCGACGCCTGGTCGTGCTCGGCCGCCGGCCAGGAGGTCACCTGCACCCTGCCGGGCGGGCTGGCCGACGAGGACTCCAGCGCGCTGCGCCTGCGGGTCGACGTCGACGAGGCCTTGACCGGCGACGTCGTCAACACCGCGACCGTCACGTCGCCCACCCCCGACCCCAACCCGGGCAACGACACCGACACCGACGACTCGGGCGTCACCGTCGAGGCCGACCTCGAGATCGTCAAGACCCTCACCACCTCGCCCGTGGTGGCGGGCGAGCGGGTCACCTACGAGCTGGCGGTGACCAACAACGGCCCGGCCACCTCACCCGGCCCGATCGTGGTCACCGACCTGCTCGCCGACGACCTCACCTTCGTCAGCGCCTCCGGCGCCGGGTGGTCGTGCGCCGAGGTCGACCAGCAGGTGACCTGCGAGCGGGCCGGCAGCCTGGCCTCCGGCGTCGCGGCCGGCGTCGTCACGCTGGTCGCCGCGCTCGACTCCGACGCCGGCGGCACCACGCTGGTCAACCGCGCCAACGTCGACGGCCCCGCCACCGACCCCTTCCCGGGCACCAGCACCGACGACGCCGGCGCCGTGGTCACCGACGACGCCGACGTCTCGCTCACCAAGACCGTCACCGGTCCCGACCCGGTGCGCGCCGGCGAGCGGGTCGGGTTCCGCATCGTCGTCGACAACGCCGGGCCCTCCGACGCCCGCGACGTCGTCGTCACCGACCTGCTGCCGGCCGGGCTGAGCCTGGTCGAGGCCGGCGGCGCCGGCTGGCAGTGCCAGGACGCCGTGTGCTCGCGCGAGCGCGTCGTGGCCGGGCAGTCGTCGCCGCCGCTCGACGTCGTCGCGCTCGTGGGCGCCGGCGTGCCCGACGGCACCGTGCTCACCAACCGCGCCTCGGTCGTCACCAGCACCCCCGGCGACGACCCCGACGACAACGCCGACCAGGCCGACGTCGACGTGGTCGCCGAGGCCGACCTGGTCCTGACCAAGTCGCACGCGACCGGGGCCGCGACCGCCGGCGAGCCGACGACCTACACCGTCGAGGTCCGCAACGACGGCCCGTCGGACGCCGTCGGCCCGATCACGGTCGTCGACACGCTCCCCGGCGTGGCCTCCTACCTCTCGGCCGGGGCCCCGTGGACCTGCACCCCGGGTCCGGCGCCGGCCACCGACGAGATCGAGTGCGTGCTGGCCCAGGGCCTGCCCGCCGGCACCACGGCCCCCGCGCTCGAGCTGCAGGTGCTCGTGGCCGCCTCGGCCGACGAGGGCACCGTGACCAACACCGCCACGGCCTCCTCGCCGACCACCGACCCCGAGCCGGGCAACGACACCGACACCGCCGACGTCGAGGTGACCCAGCGCGCCGAGGTGTCGATCACCAAGAGCCACACCGGCCCGGTCCGCGTCGGGGACCCGCTCGAGTTCACCCTCGAGGTCACCAACGCCGGTCCGTCGGAGGCGCGCGACGTCGTCGTCGTCGACGACCTGCCCGTCGGGCTCGACCTGGTGGAGGCGCAGGGCACCGGCTGGACCTGTGCCCCCGACGCCGGCACCCGGGCCGTCAGCTGCGAGCTCGCCGCCCCGTTGGCCCCCGGCACGACGTCGGAGCCGATCACGGTCACCACCACGGTGGGGCCCGAGGCGTATCCGGGCGTCGACAACGTCGCCACGGTGACCACCTCGACGACCGACACCGACCCGGACGACGACCGCGCCGTCGACCCGGTCGTCGTCCCGGCGCTCGTCGACCTGGCGATCGACAAGACCCATCGCGACCGGCTGGTCGTGGGTGAGCAGGCCACCTACGACCTCGTGGTCTCCAACGCCGGCCCGACGCCGGCGCCCGGCCCGCTGACCGTCACCGACACCCTGCCCGCCGGCCTGACCCCGGTCTCGGCGACGGGCGAGGGGTGGTCGTGCGAGGTCGTCGGCCAGGACGTCGTCTGCACCCGCGCCGACGCGCTCGACGTCGGGGCCACCAGCGCGGTCGCCCTCGTCGTCGACGTGCTGGCCTCGGCCCACCCGCGGGTCGTCAACACCGCCGCGGTGAGCAGCCCGTCGGAGGACGTCGACCCGAGCAACGACGCCGACACCGACGAGGCCGCCGTCACCCCGACGGTGGTGCTCGAGCTCGACAAGAGCGTGGCCGAGGTGCGGGGCACCCGGGTCGCCTACCTGCTCACCGTCACCAACGCCGGGCCGAGCGACACCGTGCGCGAGGTCCGGCTGCGCGACCCGCTGCCCACCGGCCTGCGGTTGCTCGACGTCAGGGGCGCGGGGTGGTCGTGCACGAGCGCGCCGCGGTTGGCGTCGTGCTCCTACGCGGGCGTGCTCGCTGCCGGTGCCTCCACGACGGTGCGGCTGGACGCCGAGGTGGTCGCGTTCGACGGAGAGGTCCGCAACGTGGCCACCGTGCGCGGTGGCGGGGCCGAGGCGCCGGCCGACGGCGCGGCCGTCGTCGACGTGCCCGACCCCGACGCCGGCGGCGACCCCGGCACCGAGGCACCGCAGGCCGGCGGTGGCTCGGACGACGCAGGCCCCGTCGGCGGGCTGCTGCCGGACACCGGAGGCTTCGCCCTGTGGCTCCTGCTCGTCGCGGTCGCCGCGCTCGCGGCCGGCGTCGTCCTGCTCACGCGCCGTCGGCGCGGCGAGGCGCGTCACCGGTCCGGCTAGCCCGACCTCCGGGGGCGGGTGACACCCGCCCTCGGGGGTCGGCAGTGCGGAGGCCGCGCCGAGGGGGCGGGCCCGGATCAGGCGATCGGGGCGTGGTTCACGGCACGACGGTCACGGGCCAGCGACGCAGCCGCATCAGCTGGACCGGGAGCGGACCGCCCGGCCGGTAGTAGGCGTGGGGGCGCGAGGAGCCCACGACCAGCAGGCCGGCGCGGACCTCGTCGGCGACGTCGGTGAGCACCTTCAGCGGCGTGCCCGCCCGGATGACCAGCTCGACCCGCACGGACCAGGGCCGGGCAGCGATGCGGTCGCGGATGTGCTGCTCCACGGCGTCGAGGCTCTCCACGGCGGCCGCGCCCATGCCGGGCGCGACGGCGGAGGTGTTCGCGCCCAGGTACCTGGCGAACACCACGACCAGCCTGCTCTGCTCACGTCGGGCGACCCCCGCCGCGTAGGACGCCGCGCGCTCGGACGTCACCGAGCCGTCGACCCCCACCACGACGGTGTGCGGTCCGTCGCGTCCGAGCTCGAACTCGGTCGCGGCGTCGGGTTCCACGCCCTGCACCCTGCCAGATGGCGCCCGACGGGGCTCCTCGACGGGCGCGGACGGTGCCGTCGTGTCGTGGCTGATCCGGGCGTTGTCGCCGCACGCTCAGGACAGTTGTCAGAAACCGTCTCGGGGGTGCGCGAGCTCGGGTAACTTTCGGAACATGCCGCCTCGATTGGGTGCTCTCGTGGAGCCGATCGAGGCAGCCTTGCGCCGACGGTCCGAGCTCGCCCATGACGAGACGGCTGCCGCGCTGGTGGAGCTGCTGCGTGCCGACCACGTGAGCTCCGATGCCGCAGGAGCCGGGCCGAGCGATCCCGGCGCGGTCGGGGCTGGGGCGCTCGACCTGCTCGCTGCGGTCTTCGCCCTGGACGAGCTCGAGACGTCCTTGCTGCTGATCGCCGCCAGCGTCGAGCTCGATCCCCGGTTCGGTGCCGTGGTGGGACTGCTCCTCGGCAACCCGGACCGGGTGCGGCCGACCGTCGGCCTGGCCCTCGAGCTCTGCGGCCGCGGGTCGTCGTCCGCCGACGCCCGTCGACTGCTGGGGCCGACGGCGGCGCTGCGGCACCACCGTCTGCTGGCAGTCGACGGCGCGGCGCCGATGCCGCTGCGCGATCTGCGTGTACCTGATCGGGTGGTCGGGCACCTGCTGGACGACGCGAGCATCGAGGAGACGCTGGCCACCTTGACCGTCGAGGTCGCGGGTCGGACCGATGACGGCTCGGCCGCACTGGCCCGGGCCTTCGATGCGGGCGTGCGGCTCGGTCACGTGCGGTCGGCCCCGGGCACCGCCGGCTTGGCCTGCGCCGGAGGCGCCTTCGACCAGCTCGAGATCGGCACCCTCGCGATCGACCTCGGACGTCGGTCTCGGCGGGCGGACCCGGTCGAGCTGGTGGCCCTGGCCGTGCGAGAGGCGGGCCTTCGCGGCGCCGGCCTGCTGCTCGCTGGCGCGGACGACGAGGTCCGGGACGACCGGACCCTGCTCGCGACCCTTGAGGGCGCAGCGGTCCCGGTCGTGGTCGTCGACGACGTCGCGTGGGGGCCGGAGTGGGTGCGCGGGCCGTTGCTGACCGTGACCGCCACCGAGCTCACCCGGCCGGAGCGGGCCGAGATCTGGGCGTCTGCGCTCTCGGACAGACCCGAGGGCGCGTCCACCGGCCGCGACGAGACCGTGCCGTGGTCCGACCTGCTGTCGCTGCGCATGACGCCCGAGGAGATCTCGGCGGTGGTCCGGACGGCGGCCGTCGACTCGGTCGCGGCCGGCGAGCCGCCCTCGGTCGCGCGCCTTCGCCGGGCCGCGCGCAGCCACCGGGCTGTCGATGTCGAGCAGAGCGCACACCGGGTGGTGCCGCGAGCGACGCTGTCCGACCTCGTGCTGCCGCCGACCACCCGGCGGTCGGTGGAGGAGCTGGTGGCGTGGGCACGCCACCGCGAGACGCTGCTCGGTCACGGACAGCTGGCCGGCAAGGGGAGCAAGGGCCACGGGCTGACCGCGCTCTTCACCGGTGCGCCGGGGACCGGCAAGACCCTCGCTGCCGAGGCCATCGCCGGGGAGCTGGGGCTCGAGCTCTGCACCGTCGACCTGTCGGCCGTGGTCGACAAGTACATCGGCGAGACGGAGAAGAACCTCGAGAAGGTCATCAGCGCCGCCGAGACCCTCAACGTCGTCCTCTTCTTCGACGAGGCCGACGCCCTGTTCGGCTCTCGCGCCGCGGTCGGCGACGCCCGGGACCGCTACGCCAACCAGGAGGTCTCCTACCTGCTTCAGCGCATCGAGCGGTTCCAGGGTCTCGCCCTCATGGCCACCAACTTCCGCGGCAACATCGACGCCGCGTTCACCCGTCGTCTGCACCACGTCGTCGACTTCGCCGAACCCGACGAGGCGACCCGGCGGCTGCTGTGGCTGGCCCACCTCCAGGAGGTCCCGGTCCTCGATGCGAACGACCCCATCGACGTCGACTGGCTCGCTCGCCACGTCGAGCTCCCTGGCGGCAACGTGCGCAGCATCGTCCTGGCGGCCACCTTCCTCGCCAGCGAGCACATCAGCGGCCTCGATGCCGGTCCGGTGGGCATGGCGCACGTCGTCCGAGCAGTCGCTCGCGAGTTCCAGAAGCTCGGCCGTCGCCCACCGCAGCTGCCGACGTCCGCTGCCGGGGCCGGCGCCGAGCGGACGAGGGAGAACGCGTCATGAGGCCGGGGCGCGCCCCCGCCAAGACCCGGCCGACAACGTCTGCCGCGCCTGACCTGGAGGCCCCGACGATGACCGCCGCCGAGCCGTCCGGGCTCCCTACCGCCGCGCTCGTCGTCCCCGGTCTCGCCCACGACTCGCCCCAGCCACCGCCGATCCGACGGATGAAGCGGGGACGCAGACAGGGCGGATCGGGGGAGGAGTCGACGGCCAAGAAGCGGGCGCTGCCCTCATCGGTCGGCGCGTCCGGCGGCGCCGACGCGCAGGCTGCCCAGGCGCCGGGGGTCTCGGGTTCGGACACCTCGACCGACGTGGAGATGACCACGAGCGACCCGGTGTCCGACGACGTCGAGATGCACACGACGTCGCCCGAGGAGGATGCGGCGGCAGCCGTCGCCGTGGACCCTGACCTGGTCGACGCCGACCTCACCGCGGAACAGAAGTCGAGGGTGACGGCGCTGCGTGCCCCGATCAAGCCCTTCCTGCTCCCCAACGGCGAGTCGGTGCTCGGCCGGCCCACGGGACCGGGCTGGCCGGTGAGGTTCTACGGCACGTGTGCCGCGTTCGTCGGCCTCGCCGGCTCGGCCGCCGATGCCGTGCGGGACGCCGAGGCGACCGCAGCGCGACCCGATGCCGGCGCGGCCGAGGCGGAGGAGCTCGCCGAGGCCCGGAAGATCGACTCGAAGGTGGCCGCCGCCGTCACCGGCCTCCAGGAGGCGATCGCCGACCTGGCCACCCGCTCGAACAAGCTCCTCGAGCTGCGCGCCGCCATCGGCCGCAAGCGGAATCACGCGACCCGACCCGCCGAGGTGGCGGCCGTCGCGGCACTGCGGACGGCGTTCATCGAGCACGACGACAAGATCGCCGACCTCTACGCCGAACTCTTCCCGATCTGCTCCAACTTCTCCGCCGTGGGCCGAGCGCACGACCTGGGCGACGCCGTGGACTCCGGCACGGGTCACGAGATGGGCTACCTCAAGGGTGCCGAGTTCGACGACATGCCGACCGACTGGCACACGAAGTTCAACAAGTCTGCCGCGACCTCCCCCGACGCCGTGCCCGCGAAGAAGCCCGCCATGGCGAAGAAGTGGAACGGCAAGACGGCCGAGCAGTACGAGGCTGCCCTCGCCACGCCACCCAAGGAGCAGAAGTTCACCCGAGCCACACCGAAGGATCGTGAGGGCGGCCAGCTCAAGGCGATGCAGGAGTGCAGCGCCGCCAACTTCGCCGAGCTGGCGGGGATCGACCGGCACGACCAGACCCGGTGGGAGTGGCTGCACGTCATGGCGGCCTCGCTGGGCGGCGAGACCTCTCCCAAGAACCTGGTCCTCGGCACCCGCGACGCCAACACCCACATGATGGTCTACGAGTCGCACCTGTCGCAGATGGCGGCCATGGTCGGGGCGAGCAAGAAGTACAAGAAGCTCGACGCGGCGTTCAAGCTCGTCGCGAGCAGCGACGCTCGGTCGTTGCCGCACCGGGTCGAGGCGATCGTGATCGAGTGGGAGGTCAAGCCGGGGCCGACCCCGCCCGGCGGAACCGCGGCGAAACCGCTCAAGGGCAAGGCGACGTTCGACGTCCTGGACTTCTCGGCCAACATCGCCAAGGCCGAGGTGCGGGTGATGGCGGCGCAGCTGAAGGAGTACCGCACCAAACTCGACCCGCAGTCCGCGGCCGTCGTACCGGCGGTCGTGGCTCCCCCGACGTCGATGTGACCGGGTCAGCCCGCCCGGCCGAAGCCGAACGGGTGCAGGCCCACCACCTCCGAGAGGGTCGTCATCGACCAGGGAGGAGGCCACGAGGGCGCTGGCGTGGAGCATCGGGTTCGGAGGACGAGCGCCGTCCGCTCGTCGTCTCCACGCCGACCCGGCGACTGCAGCCGTCCGCAGACGGCGCCGATTCCGCTCTGGCGGGTGATCGTCGCCGAGGTGCGCAGGCCCTAGCGTGCTCGTCATGCAGCATCGAGCGGGATCGTCCGACAGCGCCACGACCGCCACGGGCGTCGACGACGCCGCCCTGACCGGCCTGCGGCGGTGGAACCTGGGTCTGGGGGTCCTGCACGCCGTCCAGGCGGTCGCCGTGCTGGTGCTCGCCACCGACTTCGCCATCTCCGTCATCGCCTCCTACGCGCAGGGCCCGCCGGGCACCGAGCTCGCCGAGCCGGAGACGGTCGTCGACGTGCGCATCGGCTGGGCCATCGCGGCCTTCCTGCTCCTCGCCGCGATCGACCACGTGGCGACCGCGACGGTGGTACGCCGCCGTTACGAGGCCGACCTGCGGCGTGGGCTGAACGCGTTCCGCTGGGTCGAGTACTCCGTCAGCGCGACGATCATGATCGTCCTCATCGCCTTCTACAACGGGATCGTCGAGGTCTCGGCGGTCTTCGGGATCATCGGGGCGAACGTCGCGATGATCCTGTTCGGGTGGCTCCAGGAGCTGATGAACCCGCCCGGCCGGGCCACCACCACGATGCTCCCGTTCTGGTTCGGGTGCGTCGCGGGAGCGGCGCCGTGGGTGGCGATCACCTGGAACCTCGTCGCGGCCCGGGAGGACGTGCCCGGTTTCGTGTTCGGGATCTTCGTGTCGCTCTTCGTGTTCTTCATGAGCTTCGGGGTCAACCAGTGGCTGCAGTACCGGCAGGTCGGCCCGTGGCGCAGCTACGCCTTCGGGGAGCGGGCCTACCTCGTGCTGAGCCTGGTCGCGAAGTCGGCCCTGGCCTGGCAGATCTTCGCGGGTTCGCTGGTCTGAACCCCGGTGGTCGCCGGGCCACTAGGGTGGCCCCGTGAGCAACGCGGAGGTGGAGGTGCGCGCCGTGTCGAGCGAGCCCGTCCACGTGCCGTCGGGCGCCGTGCTGCTCGCGGTCCGGTTGAGCGAGGAGGCCCACGGCATCCGCGGTCTCGACGTGCTGCGCCGCAGCGTCGACCGTGCGCCGCCGGCCGAGCACCGACGTCCCTGACGTCACGCCGGCGCGTCGAGCCCTCGACGTGTCTCCACGCCGTCGTGGGCACCGTGCCCACGGGGGCGATCGCGCTCACCCGAGGACATTCCATGACCGACACCCGCTCCACCGCCCTGCCCGCACACCTGCACGACGAGCTGGTCCGCGCCGCCCGGCGGCGCACCGACCAGCTGGCGGCGCTCCCGCCCTTCGAGGGCGACCTGGTCGCCGAGGCCCATCGAGCCAGCGTGGCCCGGATCCTCGAGGAGATCTCCGCCGCCCTCGCGCGGTGGGAGGACGGCACCTACGGCCGCTGCACCGGCTGCGGCCGACCGATCCCCGTCGAGCGGCTCGAGCTGCGGGTGTGGGCGGCGCACTGCGTCCGCTGCGCCGCGCCCGCCCGATGAGCCGGAGAGCCTGAGCCGGCGCGAACGCGAACGGCCCCGACCCTGCGCGAGGCAGGGCCGGGGCCGTTCGTCGTGGCTCAGCCGCGCAGGGCCGCCATCGCCTCGATGCTGATCCGGGCGTTGTCGAGCGAGCCGTTGCCGTAGGTGCCGTTGTCCATCTCGAACATCGGGTTGGCGTAGTTGCGCTTGTCGACGCGGCGGAAGAACGACTGGTAGTCGATGTCGCCCTGGCCGAGCGGCACCATGTCGTAGCCCGAGTCGGCCGTGGGCACGTTGTTGCCGTCCTTGGCGTGGAAGAGCGGGTAGCGCTGGGCGTGGCGCGAGACGAGGAGCGCGGGGTCGAAGATGTTGCGGGCCTCGGATCCGTCGGGTGCGACGTAGTCGGTGTGCTTGAACTGCGCGACGTGGGCCCAGTAGACGTCCATCTCGAGCCAGACGTGCTTCGGGTCGGTGACGCCGAGGAAGTACTCGAGCTTGCGGACGCCGGTCGAGCGGGTCATCGCGCCGGCGCCGTCGGGGCTGTCGAGCAGGAAGCCGTAGGCGCCGTCGTGGTTGTGCGTGTAGAGCTTCAGCCCGTGGTTGCGCATCGCGCGCTCGCCGAGGACGTTCCAGCGGTCGGCGGCGGTGTCCCACTCGGCCTTCGTGCTGCCGCCGGTCGGGTCGCCGCCGGTGCCGACGTGCTTCATGCCGAGGATCGTGGCGATCTCGCAGGTGCGGTCGAAGTCGGCCAGCGAGGCCGCGGTGATCTCCGACGGCACCGAGCCGTGGTTGCCCTGCGCGACGATGCCGAAGTTGTCGAGCCAGCGCTTGAGCTGCCGCGCGCCCTGCACCGTGCCGAGGTTCGCCCCGCCGGGGGCGTTGGCGTGCTGGGTGTAGCCGGCGAACTCGACCTGGCGGTAGCCGACCTCGCTGAGGTACTTCAGCACCTCGCGGAAGCCGGACGGCTGGTCGGTGGTGCCGGGGTCGCGCGTGATCACGTCGCGCACCGTGTAGAGGATGATGCCGCGCCGCGGCGGCGGCACGAGTGCCCGGTCGGGCACGGCGGACGCCGGGGAGGCGATCGTGGTCGCGGCGCCGACGGCGCCCGCGGTGGCCAGGCCCATCGAGGCGGCGAGGGTCTGGCGGCGGGAGAGGCCGAGGCGGCGGCCGAACCGGGCCTGGTCGTCGGACATCGGGGCAGGCTGGGAGGAGGTGGGCCGGATGGACAAGATGACTCCAATGGCGGTGAGTGGGGCGGCACGCCCGACCGCGGTCGCGCGGTCCGTGCTGCCCTCCGAGATGTCTCGACGTTAGGTCCGTCACACCCGGTTGGTCAATCGGCAGGCGATCTTTCGCAACCTGACGGCGAAAGTGCGGCGGCGGTATGCCGGTGGAGCCGGTCGCCGGAATAGTTGACGTGTCACGTAAGTTCTGGCGGGTGACAGCGCCGCCCGGCCGGGACGGCGATCCAGCACCCCGGAGGTCACCATGCAGATCGGCATCTTCTCGGTCGGCGACGTCACCACCGACCCGACGACGGGTCGCACCCCGAGCGAGCACGAGCGCATCAAGGCCACGGTCGCCATCGCGAGGAAGGCCGAGGAGGTCGGGCTCGACGTGTTCGCCACGGGCGAGCACCACAACCCGCCCTTCATCTCCTCCAACCCGACCGCGACCCTGGCCTACATCGGCGCCCAGACCGGGCGCATCGTGCTCTCGACCGCCACGACGCTGATCACCACCACCGACCCGGTGCTCATCGCCGAGGACTACGCCAAGATCCAGCACCTCACCGACGGCCGTGTCGACCTGATGATGGGCCGCGGCAACACCGGCCCCGTCTACCCGTGGTTCGGCAAGGACATCCGCCAGGGCATCAACCTGGCCGTCGAGAACTACGCGCTGCTGCACCGGCTCTGGCGCGAGGACGTCGTCGACTGGTCCGGGCGGTTCCGCACCCCGCTGCAGGGCTACACCGCCACGCCACGGCCCCTCGACGGCGTCCCGCCCTTCGTGTGGCACGGCTCGATCCGCAGCCCCGAGATCGCCGAGCAGGCGGCCTACTACGGCGACGGCTTCTTCCACAACCACATCTTCTGGCCGGCCTCGCACACCCGGCAGATGGTCGACCTCTACCGCCGCCGGTGGGAGCATCACGGCCACGGCCCGGCCGACACGGCCATCGTCGGCCTCGGCGGGCAGTTCTTCATGCGCCGCAACAGCCAGGACGCCATCGCTGAGTTCCGGCCCTACTTCGACAACGCGCCGGTCTACGGCCACGGCCCGTCGATGGAGGACTTCACCGCCCAGACGCCGCTGACCGTCGGCTCGCCCCAGCAGGTGCTCGAGCGCACCCTGTCGTTCCGCGACTACGCCGGGCACTACCAGCGCCAGCTGTTCCTGGTCGACCACGCCGGCCTCCCGCTCAAGACCGTGCTCGAGCAGCTCGACCTGCTCGGCGAGATCCTGCCGGCGATGCGCGCCGGGTTCGCCGAGGGCCGTCCGGCCCACGTGCCCGACGCGCCGACCCACCAGAGCCTGGTGGCGGCCGCGGGCGGCGCCGTCGGCCACGCCGTGCACGCCGTCGACGACGTCACCGGCCGGGCCCCCGCCGAGGCGGTGTCGGCATGACGACCATCGCGGTCGTCTCGGCGGGACTGTCGAACCCGTCGTCGACCCGGCTCCTCGCCGACCGGCTCACCGCGGCCACCGTCGAGGCGCTCGAGGAGGTCGAGATCGTCCAGGTCGAGCTGCGCGACCTCGCCCACGACCTCACCGACCACCTGCTGACCGGTTTCCCCTCGGCCCGCCTGGCCGACGTCCTGGCCCGGGTGGGCGCGGCCGACGGGCTGATCGCGGTCACCCCCGTGTTCAGCGCCTCCTACTCGGGGCTGTTCAAGACGTTCTTCGACGTGCTCGAGCCGGGCGCGCTCGACGGCACGCCCGTGCTCGTCGCGGCCACCGCGGGCACCGCCCGGCACTCGCTCGTGCTCGACCACGCGATCCGGCCGCTGTTCACCTACCTGCGGGCCGTCGTCGTGCCGACCGGGGTGTTCGCCGCCACCGACGACTTCGGCGCCGACGGCACCGACCTCGACGCGCGCATCGCGCGGGCCGCGGGCGAGCTGGCCCGCCTGGCCGGCAAGGTCGCGTCTCCCGACGCCACCGGCACCCGGCGCCGCACGGTCGACGACGAGCTGATCGATCCGACGCCGTTCGAGGAGCTCCTGGCGCGCGCCCAGCGCGTCTGACCCGGTCGAGCCCCGGCCACGCCCTAGGGCCGCTTGCCGCCCTTGCCCTTCGGGCCGCCCTTGCCGGGCCCGCCCGGCGGGCCACCCTTGTCCTTCGGTCCGCCCTTGTCCTTCGGACCCTTGCCCGGGCCCGCCGGAGCGGGTGGCGCCGTGGTCTGCGGCGCAGCGGGCGGGGCGGTGGTGGTGGCCTCGGCGGCCGGCTCGGCCGTGCGGTCACCGGCCGGGGACGACGACGGCGACGCGGGCTGCGCGGGTGACGAGGACGTCGAGGCCGGGCTCGGCTCGTCGCCTCCGGCGGGCTCGTCGCCCGCACGGGTGCCGAGCAGGGTCGCCGCGCCCAGGACGGCGAGCACGCCGAGGGCGGCCAGCGCGACCACGCCGCGACGCCGTCGTCGCCCGGGCGGCGGCGCGAACGCGGGCATCGCCGGCAGGACGGCCGTGGCCGACGTCGCGCCGACCCCGGCCGGGGCCGGCATCGCCACGGTCCCGGTCGCGGCGAGCGGGGCCGTGGCCACCGCGTCGCGTGCGGCCAGCGCGCGCAGGCGGGTCGCGACGTCGTCGGCCGAGGGACGATCGCCGGCCGGGCGCGCGGTGCACGCCGCGACCAGCGCACCCCAGCCGGGTGGGAGCGACGCCGGGATGTCGGGGCCGCGGTGCAGACGGGCCAGCGCCGCCTCGACCGCCGGGCCGGGGAAGGCCCGTCGTCCGGTCAGGCCCTCGAGGAGCAGGAGTCCGAGGGCGTAGACGTCGCTCGCCGTGGTCACGGACTCGCCCGCCACCTGCTCCGGGGCGATGTAGGCGGCGGTGCCGACGGCGTGCCCGGTCATCGTGAGGGCCGCCTCGTCGTCGAGCAGCCGGGCGATGCCGAAGTCGCTCAGCCGGGCGCGTCCGGTGGCGTCGAGCAGCACGTTGGAGGGCTTGACGTCGCGGTGCACGATGCCGTGGGCGTGGGCGTGGGCCAGTGCGTCGGCGACCTGCGCGCCGACGGTGGCCAGCCGGGCCGGGACGACGGGGCCCCGGGCCAGCAGGTCGGCCAGGGTCTCGCCCTCGACCAGCTCGAGCGCCAGCCACGGGACCTCGTGGTCGTCGCGGTGCTCGACACCGGCGTCGAGCACCGTGACGACGTGCGGGTGCGAGAGGCGCGCGAGCAGTCGCGCCTCGGCCTCGAACCGCGTGCGGTCGACGACGTCGGTGGTGCGCAGCACCTTGATCGCCACGTCGCGGCCGAGCACGGTGTCGTGGGCGCGGCGCACCTCGGCCATGCCGCCCCGCCCGAGCACCTCGCCGAGCTCGTAGCGGTCGCCGAGGCGGGTCGTCGGCTCGCTCATCGTGCACCTCCGTCAGGGCTCGCCCGAGGCTAGCCCGTGGTGCCGGCCCCGCCCTCGCTCGCCGGGGTGGTCCGACCGCGGCCGGGCGGGGACGACGGGGTCACAGCTGCCTCGTGCCCCGCATGCGGCGGGGCCGGCCGTCGGGGTTGTGCACGAGCTCGAGCACCAGGCTGGCCGCGGGCCGGAGCAGGTCGTGCTGGGGGTCGCGCGGCAGGCGCCGCAGGTGGCCGGGCGGCCGGGAGCCGTGACGGCCGCCCCGGTGCCAGGCGTCGAGCCGGTCGGCGGCCTCACCGAACGTGGTGAACATGTCGGCGCCGTCGTCGCAGTCGGCGACCAGCGACGGCGCGGCGTCCACGGCCGAGGGGTCGAGCCGGCCGAGGTGCTCGGCCGCCAGCTGCAGGCGCAGGCGGCGCGCGTAGGCGGTGTCGATGACGGCGGCGGTCAGCTCGGAGTCGTGGGTCCACGACCGGCGGTTGAAGTTGTCCGAGCCGGTGGAGGCCCACTCGTCGTCGACGATGGTGACCTTGGCGTGCACGTAGACCGGCACCGAGGCGGTGTTCTCGAGCGTGAAGGCCGCGACCCGTCCGGGCGCGGTGCGGTGGAGCGAGTCGATCGCGCGGCCCCGCGCCAGCAGCTGGGCGGCACGGTTGAGGCCGGTCTTGTCGGGGTGGCGCGGCAAGACGATCATCAGGCGCAGCTCGGGCTTGGCCGCGAGCTCCTCGGCGAACAGGTCGGCGACCTCGTCGCCCCAGAAGTACTGGTCCTCGACGTAGACGAAGCGCTCGGCGCGGGCAATCGCCTTGCGGTAGCCGCGGCCCACGCTCCGCTCGCCCTGGGGGGCGAAGGGGTGCGCGCGTCCGGCCCGGAGGGCGGGGTAGGTGCGCAGCAGCTGGACGGTGTGCGAGCCGGCGGTGGGCGGTGGCGGCTGCTGGTCCGGGAGCCGGGAGTCCTCGGTCTCGACCGGGCGCAGCGCGTCGGCCACCCGGCGCCACGGCAGCCGGGTCAGCGGCGTGGGGTCCTCCCACCGCTCGCGGAAGACGGTCTCGACGCCGTGCACGACGGGGCCGCGCAGCTCGAGCTGCACGTCGTGCCAGGGCGCGTGCTCGCCGTACTCGGGGGTCAGCGGGCGGCCCTGCGGGTCGCCGTGGTGGGCCGGGGAGTCGCGGCGGTTGTGGGCGAGGTCGATGCCGCCGAGGAAGGCGACGTCGTCGGCCGGACGGTCACGGTGCCGGACGACGACGAACTTCTGGTGGTGCGAGCCGCTCGGGCGCACCCGCATGTCGAGCTGCACCGGCACCCCGCGTCGTCCGAGCTGCTCGCCCAGGCGGCGGTTCTGGGCGGCGAAGAAGCCGATCAGGTCGGTGTGCGAGCGCCACACCAGGCCGCGCACGTCGACGCCGCGGCGACGCGCCTCGACCAGCACGGTCAGCACGTCGGTGCCGTCGGCCTCGCCCAGCCGCTGCCGGGCGTCGCCCTGCCAGTCGGTGAACCACACCAGGTCGCCCGGGCCGGTCGCCTCGATGCACGCGAGCAGCCGGGCGAAGTAGGCCTCGCCGTCGACGAGCGGCTCGGCCAGGTTGCCGGTCGACCACGCCTCGCCGGGTGCGCAGGTGTCGTCGATCCGGGTCGCGGGGTTGCCGCGTTCGGCCCGCGTGAGCAGCCACTGGGCCGGTTCGGTCACCCCCGCACCCTCCCAGGCGCGCGATGCCCCGGGCGTGGCGGGTCCAGCGGCGCCTACCGCTCCTCCGTCAGCACCCGCCGGACGGCGTCCAGCGCCCCCAGGTCGGCGGCCGACCCGCGGGCGCCCAGGGCCAGGACGCCGACGGCGCCGACGAGGCCGACGGCGGGTGCGGCCGCACCCAGCACGGGGGCGAGCAGCGCGCCGACGGCGAGCAGGTGGGCGCCGCCGCAGGCGGCGATGCCGACCCTGACCAGTGCCGCCGGGCGCAGGGCGAGCACGGCGGCGCGCACGTCGTCGGAACGCGCCGCACCGTGGGCGACCACGGCCTCGAGCGCCTGCTGCTCGGCGCGACGGGCGGCGGCGAGCGCGACGACCACGAGCACGACGCCGAGCACGGCCAGCACGACGGCCAGCACCAGGCGCCCGGTGTACTGCCCGTCCGGGGTGAGCGGGCGGCGGATCCCGGGTTCGAGGCGCGGCATCAGCAGCGCGACGACGAGCGGGAGGAGACCCACGACGAGGGCCGTCGACAGCCAGGACTGCTGACGGCGCAGGGCGGAGCCGGCCGGGTCGTCGTGCTCGGGACCCAGCTGCGGGGGCGCGGGGTCGGAAGATCGACCACCCGCGGCCCGGCTCGCGACCAGCACCGCGGCACCGACGGTGGCGCAGCCGGTCGCGGTCAGCGCGGCCGGCAGGAGCCGCAGCTCGACGTCGTGGGCCTCGGCGTGCCCGGCGACGGCCAGCAGGGAGACCAGCACGACAGGCAGGCCGACGAGCGCGCCGCGACCCCCGGCACGCGCCACGACGAGGCGCGTCACAGCCGCCCGGCCAGGTGGGCCGCGGCCGCGATCGTGGCGGCGTACTGCACCGTGACGAGGTCGCCGATCGGGATCGGGTCGTGCTGCACCGCGACGGCGTCGTCGGCGACCCACGCCTCGTAGGTCGCGCCCAGGTCGGCGGCGTGGCGCCGGACGGGCTCGCGCACGTTGCCCAGCGCGATCTCGCCCTGCAGGGCGCGGACGACCATGCCGCCGAACCTCAGCCGGAAGGCGTGCAGCTGGGTGACGAGCGACGCGGCCTCGGCCACCGTCGCCTCGCGGTCGGACGACGCCACGCCGGCCCGGGCGAGGGCGTGCTCGCCGTAGCCGCGCATCGCCCGGCCGAACGCCGAGCCGGCGAGCCACAGCGGGGAGGTGGGGGCCAGCAGCGCCCCGGTCACGTCGTCGATCGCGGTGGTCAGTCGGTCGCCGAGGTCGACGAGGCCGTCGCCGAGCTCGGTGAGGGCGTCGGCGTAGTGGGTGCCGGACGGCGCGTCGTCGGCCACGCTCGGGTCGGCCCAGTAGGGCAGCTCGGAGAGGATCGTGAGCGTGCCGTGCCGCGCTGCGTACATCGAGGTGCTCGCGCCGTGCGGCGGCCACGGCAGGCCGTGCTCGCTCAGCCGGGCGTGGAAGGTCGGGGCGTCGGGGGCGTGGTGCACGGCGTCGTCGAGGCGGACGTCGACCGGCGACTCGGGCTCGCCGCGGTCGAGCGGGATGCCGACCGTGCCCGGCACGGCCTGCAGCACCCGGTGCAGGGCCGGCTCGGCGCGGCTGAGGTAGTAGTAGGCGCCGCCGACCTCGCTGTTGTGCAGCGAGGCGAGCAGCGCCGGGCGGTGCTCGTCGATGAGGCCCATGAGGGCCCGGGTCTCGGCGATCGGCTCGTCGAAGACGACGTCGCCGATCGCGACGGGGAACGTCCACTCGACCTGCTCGACGCCGGCCGGGCGGTAGAAGTGGCGGGCGTAGCAGGCCCGCTCGAAGGGTCCGGCCAGCCAGCCCTCGTTGAGCCGCAGGCCGTCGGGGTCGATGCAGGCCACCACGTGCCAGCGGTGGCCGAGCCGCGCCCGCAGGTCGGCGTCGGTGGTCAGGCGGGCGGCCAGGTGCAGCGCGGTCAGGCCGCCGATCGGCTCGTTGGGGTGCGGCAGCCCGACCACGAGCGCGTCCGGTGCCGGGGCGTCCGCCGGAACGTCGTCGATGGTCAGGCACCACAGCGCCTCGCCCTGGCGCGACGTCCCGATCCGGCGCAGCGTGGCGACGTCGGGGTGCGCCGCCGCCAGGCGCTCGAGCCCGGCGACGAGGGCGTCGACGCCGAGGAAGGCGTCGTACGACGGCACGGTGGCGAGCTCGTCGGTCAGCCAGGCCGGCAGGTCGCTCATGGGAGCAGCCTCTCGCACGGCGGCTTTCGACCGGCTTTCCACCTGGCCGGCCACACTCGTCGTGTGCCCGCCCGCCCCGGACTCCTCACCGCGCTGCTGGTCGCCGCGGTCGCGGCCGGGTGCAGCACGCCGATCGAGCCCGACGGCGAGGTCGAGCGCACCGAGGCCACCGACGACGTCGAGCCCGGGGGAGCGTCGTCCGCGGGGGTCGACCGGACGCCGGCGCCGACCGGCAGCGTGACCCTGGCGTTCGCCGGCGACGTCCACTTCGAGGGCGCGCTCGCCGCGCTGCCGGGCCGGCCGCGGACGACGCTCGGGCCGATGTCGGCCGAGCTGCGCAGCGCCGACGTCGCGATGGTCAACCTCGAGAGCGCGCTCGGCACGGGCGGCAGGCGGGCGGCCAAGGAGAACGAGGACGCGTCGGCGCGCTACTGGTTCCGCAGCCCGCCCGCCGCGCTCGACCTGCTCGACCGCTCCGGGGTCGACGTCGTCTCGATCGCCAACAACCACGGCGCCGACTACGGCGTGGCCGGGCTCCGCGAGTCGTTGCGGATCGCCGAGGACAGCCCGGTCGCGGTGGTCGGCGCCGGCCGCGACGTCGCCGAGGCATTCACGCCGTACCGCACCGAGGTGCGCGGCATCGGCGTCTCGGTGCTCGCCGCCGACGCCTCGCCGCGCGAGAGCGCCGACCCGGTCTGGGCGGTGGGGCCGGGCACCGGCCCGGGGCTGGCCACCGCCCGCACGAGCGACCTGCGCCCGGTCGTCGCCGCCGTGCGTGCTGCCGACGCCCTGGGCGACGTCGTCGTGGTCTACCTGCACTGGGGCGAGGAGCAGGAGTCGTGCCCCACGACCGGCCAGCGGCAGATCGCGCGGGCGCTCGCCGACGCAGGTGCCGACGTCGTCGTCGGCACGCACGCGCACGTGCTGCAGGGCGCCGGCCTGCTCGGCGAGACATCGGTGGCCTACGGGCTCGGCAACTTCTTCTGGTATCACGGAGCCCGGTCCGAGACCGGCGTCCTGCGCCTGACGGTCGACGCCGACGGCACCACCGTCGCCCACGACTGGGTGCCGGCCCGGATCGCCGCCGAGGGCGGCGCGCCGCGACCGCTGGCCGGCGCCGCCCGGGCGACGGCGCAGGCGCAGTGGTCGCGGCTGCGGGCCTGCGCCGACCTCGCGCCACCCCCGGGCCCGGCCGCCCCCGCGCCCGACCCGGAGCCCCGGCGGATGCCCTTCACCTCGACGGTCAGCCGGATCGGACCGGCGATGGCGCGCCGGATGGCGACCACCCACGACCCGGCGACGTGCCCGGTGCCCCTGGCCGACCTGCGCCACCTCTCGCTCACCCACGTCGGCTTCGACGGCGGCTCGTACCAGGGCCGGATGATCGTGCACGCCGACGTCGCCGCCGACGTCGTCGAGGTGTTCGCCGCGCTCCACCGGGCGCGGTTCCCGATCGAGCGCATGCGGCTCGTCGACGCCTACGGGGGCGACGACGACCGGTCGATGGCGGCCAACAACACCTCGGGCTACAACTGCCGCACCGTGGCCGGGCAGAGCACGTTCTCCGACCACGCCTACGGTCGCGCCGTCGACATCAACCCCGTGCAGAACCCCTACGTGCTCGAGGGCGGCGACGTGCTGCCGCCGTCCGGTCGCCGGTTCGTGGCGGTCGACCGCAGCCCGGGCGCCCGGCTCGGGCGCGGCGTGATCGGCGAGGACGACGTCGTCACGCGCACCTTCGACCGGCTCGGCTGGACGTGGGGCGGGGCGTGGCGGTCGCCGGACTTCCAACACTTCAGCCGGCCCGATCGCTGATACGCTCGAGGTGTTCAGCGAGGTTCGGCATCCGTGCTGCCCCCCACTCCTCGCGGTTGTCGGGAACCTGTCGGGGGGCACCAGTGTCGTACGTCGTCGATCAACTCCGCGCCGAGCCGCTGCGCACCGGGTCCGCTGCGTCGCGGCCCACGATGCTCGAGCTCCACCTCACCGGCTGCGGCTCCTGGGTGCCCGGGCGGCTCACCCACGCCGGCCACGAGCTGATGTTCCGGCCGCGCCGCTCGCTCCTCGAGGTGCGCATGTCGCTCGACCTGCGCGACGTCACCCTGGTCGAGACCACCCGCGGCCGGTTCACCAGCACCGTCTCGTTCCGCACCCCGACCCACCTGCTGCGGCTGCGCGCCCGCTCGTCGCGCGTCGCCGCGCTGGTCGAGCAGCTCGCCACGCCCCGCCTCGTGCACGACGGCCAGCCCGAGGTGGCGCCGTCCGAGACCGTCACGCCCTGGGTCGCCCGCCGCGCCGGGTGATCGTCCGAGGGTGCCTGTGACCGACGTCACCGGGCGCCGGCGCCCCCTGACACGGCTCCGAAACGAGCCCGACACACGGAACTCCTAGGTTCGCGCCCAGGCGGGGGCGTCCGAGGCCACCGCCGGCCTCGGGACGAGCCAAGGAGCACCCCATGACCGCCAACCCCGTCCGCCTGCAGGCCATCGCCGCCGTCGAGGCCCACACGCCACCGCCGATCAGCTTCGACCCCGGCGAGGAGCCGGGTGAGATCTTCGGCAGCAACGTCTTCAGCCTCACGGCGATGCAGAAGCGCCTGCCGAAGTCGGTCTACCGCTCCGTGGTCCAGACGATCGAGAAGTCGACGCCGCTCGACCCCGACGTCGCGGACGCCGTCGCCTCGGCGATGAAGGACTGGGCGCTCGAGAAGGGCGCGACCCACTACGCGCACGTCTTCTACCCGCTCACCGGCCTGACCGCGGAGAAGCACGACAGCTTCCTCGACCCGGTCGGTGACGGCACGGCCCTGGCCTCGTTCTCGGGCAAGACCCTCGTGCAGGGCGAGCCCGACGCGTCGTCGTTCCCCAACGGCGGGCTGCGCAACACCTTCGAGGCCCGCGGCTACACCGGCTGGGACGTCATGTCGCCGGCCTACGTGCTCGAGAACCCCAACGGCAACACCCTGTGCATCCCGACGATCTTCATCTCGATGACCGGCGAGGCGCTGGACCACAAGACGCCGGTGCTGCGCAGCCAGCAGGCGATGTCGGTGCATGCCAAGCGCGTGCTCGAGCTGTTCGGGCACACCGAGCCCGACAACGTCGTCGCCTACTGCGGCCCCGAGCAGGAGTACTTCCTGGTCGACAGCCACTTCTTCCTCGCCCGCCCCGACCTGCTCAACGCCGGCCGCACGCTGTTCGGCGCCAAGCCGCCGAAGGGCCAGGAGTTCGACGACCACTACTTCGGTGCCATCCCCGAGCGCGTGCTCGGCTTCATGATGGACACCGAGCGCGAGCTGTTCAAGCTCGGCATCCCGGCCAAGACCCGGCACAACGAGGTCGCGCCGGGCCAGTTCGAGGTGGCGCCGATGTTCGAGCGGGCCAACGAGGCCTCCGACCACCAGCAGCTGCTGATGACCACGTTCAAGGCCGTCGCCAAGAAGCACGGCATGGAGTGCCTGTTCCACGAGAAGCCCTTCGCCGGCGTCAACGGCTCGGGCAAGCACGTGAACTTCTCGCTCGGCAACGCCGAGCTCGGCTCGCTGCTCGTGCCGGGCGACACCCCGCACGACAACGCGCAGTTCCTGGTGTTCTGCGCCGCGGTCATCCGCGCCGTGCACAAGTACGGCGGCCTGCTGCGGGTCTCGGTCGCGTCGGCGTCCAACGACCACCGTCTCGGCGCGAACGAGGCCCCGCCGGCGATCATCTCGATCTTCCTCGGCGACCAGCTCGCCGACGTCTTCGACCAGATCGCCAAGGGCGGCGCCACGCGCTCGAAGGAGAAGGGCACGCTGCTCATCGGCGTCGACACGCTGCCCGACCTGACCAAGGACCCGGGCGATCGCAACCGGACGTCGCCGTTCGCCTTCACCGGCAACCGGTTCGAGTTCCGCGCCCCCGGCTCGAACCAGACCGTCGCCGGCCCCATGGTCATGATCAACACGATCATGGCCGAGGCCCTCGACCACTGCGCCACCTACCTCGAGACCGCTCTCGCGGGCGGCACCGACTTCGACGAGGCCGTGCAGACGCTGCTGAGCGACATCGTCGCCGAGCACGGCGCGGTCATCTTCAACGGCAACGGCTACTCCGAGGAGTGGCCGGTCGAGGCCGAGCAGCGTGGCCTGAAGAACCTGCGCACCACCGTCGACGCGCTGCCCGAGCTGATCACGCCCGAGGCGATCGAGCTCTTCACGACGTACGGCGTCTTCAGCGAGGGCGAGGCCCACAGCCGCTTCGAGGTCGGCTGCGAGCAGTACGTGCTCTCGGTCGCGGTCGAGGCCAACACGGCGCTCGAGATGGGCACCACCACGGTGCTCCCGGCCGCCATCCGCTACCAGACGGAGCTCGCGCTCAACGTCACGGCACTCGCCGACGCCGGCATCACGGCCGACCGGACGATGCTCGAGGCCGTCACCGGGCTCGTCGGCTCACTGACGTCGTCGCTGGCGACCCTGAAGGAGGCCGTCGGGCACGAGCACGCCGAGGACCCGCTCGAGACGGCGACCTTCGCACGCGACGTCGTCCTGCCGGCGATGGCCGCCGTCCGGGACGCCGCCGACGAGCTCGAGGGGCTCGTCGCCGACGACCTGTGGCCGCTGCCGACCTATCAGGAGATGCTCTACATCCTCTGACCGGACAACGCGCCCCGGACGGTGCTGCTCAGTAGTTGGTCGTCTTGTTCTCGTGGACGGTCTGGCTGCCGTCCGGGTGGGTGACCGTCTGGACGTTGCGGGCGCGGCGCCCGCTGTTCCAGGTGATCGCGGTGATGGCGATGAGGACGACGCCGACCGCCGTCATGATCCAGCCGACCATCGTCAGGTCGATCCCCTGGACGGTGTCAGTGACGGCCAGCGCGAGGACGAGGCCCACGACGACGAGAAAGCCGCCGAATCCGTATCCCATGATGTGCTCCTTCAAGGTGGGGTGCGCTCCCGAGCGGCGCGGGACGGCTTGGTCCCTCCTGTCACCATGACGCGCGGGACGCGGGGGTAGATCACCCTTGCGGGCGGCATCCGGGCACCCGCGCGACCCTCGCGGGTGGACCGGCGCGCCGTCCCCGGTTGCTACAACGGGGGATGTCCACCGAGCTGACCGCCCATGCCCTCGTCCGTCTGCTCGGCAAGCCCGCCGCCGACTTCGGCTGCGACGACCTCGTCGACGCCATCGAGCGGCTGGGTCTGCGCCAGGTGAACCTCCGCTACGTCGGCGGTGACGGCCGCCTCAAGACCGTGGCCTTCGTGCCCGCGTCGCGCGAGCACCTCGTCGAGGTGCTTACCCGCGGTGAGCGGGTCGACGGCTCGAGCGTGTTCGCGGACGCCGCGGTCGAGGACAGCGACGTCTACGTCGTGCCCCGCTACCGCACCGCGTTCCTCAACCCGTTCGGCGAGCAGGGCTCGCTCGACCTGCTCTGCAGCTTCTACCGCGCCGACGGCTCGCCCCTGCCCTACGCCCGCGAGCAGCTGGTGCGGCGGGCGGCGGAGTCGCTGACGCGGCACACCGGCCTGGTGCTCGAGGCGTTCGGCGAGCTGGAGTACTACCTGGTCGGCGACCCGGACCCGCTCTTCCCGGTGGAGCCCGAGCGCGGCTACCAGGAGTCGCCGCCGTTCTCGAAGGGGCAGGCGGTCCGCGAGCAGGTGCTGCACCACCTGGCCTCGATGGGGATCCGGCTCAAGTACAGCCACGGCGAGGTCGGCAACATCGGCGAGGCCGAGCGTCAGCTCGTGCAGCACGAGATCGAGCTCTGGCCGGTGCCGGTCGAGGAGGCCGCCGACGCGCTGGTCCTCGCGAAGTGGGTCGTGCGCGAGGTCGCCCACGCCCACGGTCTCGAGGCGACCTTCGCGCCGTCGGTCAGCGGCGACGGAGCGGGCAACGGGCTGCACGTGCACAGCCGGCTCGTCCGCGACGACGTGAACGTGCTCGTCGACGACGAGGGTGCGCTCACCGACACCGGACGCCGTCTCGTGGCCGGCTACCTGAACGCGGCGCCGGCCCTCACAGCGCTGGCCAACACCGTGCCGACGTCCTACCTGCGCTTCTCCGACGGCGACGAGTCGCCCGAGCGCATCTGCTGGGCCGAGACCGACCGGACCGGCCTCGTGCGGATCCCGCTCGCGTGGGGCGGCGGTGTGCTGCCGGCGATGCTCGCGCACGCCAACCCCCAGCACCCGCCGGCGCAGACCGAGCTCGCCCCGCACCCGCAGACCGTCGAGCTCCGCCTCGGTGACGGCTCGGCCGACGTCCACCTCCTGCTCGCGGGCATGGCCGTGGCCGCCCGCCGCGGGTTGTCGGCGGTCGACGGCCCGCAGGACGCCGAGCGCCTGAACGCCGACCACCACGACGACTTCGACGAGCTGCCGTCGTCGTGCGGGGCCTCGGCCGTCGCCTTCGAGGTCGCCCGCGCGATGTTCGAGGAGGACGACGTGTTCCCGCCCGAGCTCGTCGACGCGATCGTTGCCCGGCTGCACGCCCTCGACCGCACGGCGACGCCGAAGAAGATGGCCAAGCACCCGGACCTGCGGGAGAAGCTGGTGCGCCGCTACTGGCACGTCGGCTGAGACGCGAACCGGGCCCCGACCGCGTCGCGGTCGGGGCCCGGTCAGGGGTGGTGCTACGTCAGATGACGTTCACGTTCTCGGCCTGCGGGCCCTTGGGGCCCTGCGTGACGTCGAACTCGACCTTCTGGTTCTCGTCGAGCGACTTGTAGCCGTTGCCCTGGATGGCGGAGAAGTGCACGAAGACGTCGGCGCCGCCGCCGTCCTGGGCGATGAAGCCGAAGCCCTTGTCGGCGTTGAACCACTTGACGGTGCCCTGAGCCATGATCTGATCCTTTTCGTTCTCGCTCCGGGCACGGTGCCCTGGAGCCGCTGAAGACATCCACCACCTGTGCTGATGTCCAGCGAACCGAAGACCAGAAGTACGAGACACGAGCCGCGACTGTGGCACGGCCAGGACGACCGGGGTCGTCCCTTCAACACGACCAGGGTAGCCCGTCGGCGGGCGAACCCGCCATCCGTGGCCCACGGCCGCCCTCGACGCGCGTCGGATGCGTGTCCGGATGTGGCCACGCGCCGACCCTTGCGGGTCCGGTGTGACGGCCGTTACGTTTCCGGGACGAGTCGTTGGAACGTTTCATCAGGCGTCGTCCTGCGGTCCGGCTCGTCCCGTCGTCGAGGAGAAGTCCGTGGTCCGTCGTCCCCTGTCCTTGCCGCTCGTCGTCGTGGCCCTGCTCGTCGGACTGACCGGCGCCCTGGGTGCCGTGCCGGCCCAGGCGTCGCCGGCCCCGGCGGCCCCGGTCGTCGACGCGTCGCCCGAGCAGAAGGCACCGCCGCGCGTCTGCGGCTCGTCGTTGAGCTCGCTCACCGACAAGGTGGTGCTGCTCGGTCTCCCGCCGGCCGGGAGCGCGGGCGCGTCGTCGTACGACGGCGGGTACCTCGCGCCGGCCCGGGCCTCGGAGTGGACCGACTACACGCTCGAGGGTGACGCGACGACGTCCAACACGCTCGCGGTCTCGTTCCGGCAGACCGGTCCGTCGGGCGGCAACAACGGCCCGTCCGTCCAGTTCGCGGCCGGGCAGAACACGCTCGGCCCGCTGCGCCTGAACAACGGCGGCTGGGCCGCCGACGGCACGATCGCCCTCCCGGCCGGCACGCTGACGCCGGGACAGACGTTCCACTTCGCGATCGCCGTCGTCGGCCAGCAGGTCACCGTCACCGTCGACGACGTCCAGGTCGCCCAGTACACGCGTCCCTGGCTGCCGGCGTCCGGCACGATCGGCGTCCGCGTGTCCGGCGCCGAGACCGGCACGCTCGACAACCTGGTCGTGCGCAAGGCCGACGGCACCTACCTCTACGGCGACGACTTCGACGACCGCGCCGCGGGCGCGGCCGGCGCGAGCGCCGCCGGCTACGACGGGCTCGCGGTCGCCGAGACGTGCACCGTGCCCGACTCGCCCGACGACGCCTACTGGATCTGGGGCTCCGACCCGACGTCGCTCAACACCTGGGCGGCGTTCCGCAAGACCTTCACCGTCGACGACGTCGACGCGCTGCCCGCCGTCGTCAACGCCCGCATCGCCGCCGAGACGAAGTACTGGCTCTACGTCAACGACGAGCTGGTCGTCTTCGAGGGCAGCGTGAAGCGCGGACCGAACCGGCAGGACTCCTACGTCGACAACGTCGACCTGCGCCCTCACCTCGTCGACGGCGACAACACCGTCGCGATCCTGGCCGTCTCCTACGGCCGCGGCGGCTACGCCGGGCCCTACTCCGGCCGGGCCGGGCTGTTCTTCGAGGCTCCCGACGTCGACCTGCGCTCGAACGAGACCTGGAAGGCGACCAAGGTCGGCGCCTACGGCCGCATGGCGGTCGACGTGAACTACCGCCTGGCCGAGCCCAACGTCCGCTACGACGCGCGTGCCGAGCCCGACGGTTGGGCGGACTGGACGTCGCCCGGATTCGACGACACCGACTGGCCCGCCGCGATCACCTCGGGCAACGAGGGGTCGGCACCGTGGAACCTCCTCGTCGACCGCCCCATCCCCCTGCTGAAGTACGACGCCGAGCCGACCGCCGTCCCGGTCACCGACCCGGCGGTGAAGACGACGACGAGCGGCGGGGTGACGACGTACGAGTACCGGATGCCGGTCAACCACCAGCTCACGCCGTACGTCCGCCTCGGTGCCGGCACCCAGGCCGGTGTCACCGTCGGGCTCAAGACCGACCACGCCACCGTGCGCGGAGGAGGCATCGAGCAGGCCGTGCAGGCCGAGTACGTCACCAAGGCCGGCGCCCAGGAGTACGAGTCGCTGATCTGGATGAACGGCGACAAGCTGTTCGTCGTCGCGCCCCAGGGCGCCGTGGTCGAGGCGATCGGCTACCGCCTCTCGGGCTACGCCAGCGAGTTCGACGGCAGCTTCACCTCCGACGACCCCTACCTCGACAAGCTCTGGCGCATGGCGCGCGACACCCTCTACGTGACGATGCGCGACTCCTACATGGACTGCCCCGACCGCGAGCGCTCGCAGTGGTGGGGCGACGCCACCAACGAGCTCGAGGAGGCGTTCTACGCCCTCGACCCGGCCGCCACGGCCCTGGCCCGCAAGGGCATCACCAACCTCATGGGCTTCCGCAACGGCGACCTCATCCCCACCCAGGCTCCGGCCGCGACCTTCTCCGAGCTGCCCGCGCAGTCGCTCGCCGCCGTGATGAGCTTCTGGATGTACTACGAGTACTCCGGCGACGCCACCGCGCTCGACGAGACCTACGAGCCCAGCGTCGCCTACCTGCGCACCTACGACATGGACGCCGACGGGCTGCTGAAGCACGACCACGGCGGCACCTGGCACTGGCACGACTGGGGCTACAACGAGGACGGCCGCCTCATCGACACCCTCTGGTACTACATCGCGCTCGAGTCGACGATGAAGTCAGCCGCCACCCTCGGCGTCCCGGCCGATGACCCGGCCGTGGCGTTCCTGCAGGAGCGGGCGACGTCCATCGAGGACAACATCGAGAAGCTCTGGGTGCCGGGCAAGGGCTACTACGAGTCCACCGGCGACGGCCGCGCCGACGACCGCGCCAACGCCCTCGCCGTCTACGCGGGCCTCGCGAAGCCCGAGCACTACGAGACGATCCGCGACGTCCTGGTGAACATCCAGAAGTCCAGCCCCTACATGGACAAGTACGTGCTCGAGGCGCTCTACCTGATGGGCGACCCCGACGCCGCCATCGCCCGCATGAAGGACCGCTACGCACCGATGGTCAACGACCCCGACCACTCCACGCTCTGGGAGTTCTTCGCCGGGCCCGAGCAGGACGCCGCCGGCACCTTCAACCACGCCTGGACGGGCGGGCCGCTGACCATGCTGAGCCGCTACGGCGCCGGCATCCAGCCGATCACGCCCGGCTTCGCCGAGTTCGCCGTCCGGCCGCAGCTCGGCTCGCTGAAGACCGTGAACGCCGACGTGCACAGCGCGAACGGCGAGATCGCCGTCGCGATCGACGCTCGCGACGCGACGAGCTACCTGCTCGACGCCACCGTGCCGAGCGGCACGGTCGCCGAGATCCACCTGCCGACCATCGAAATCGGCGACGTCGTCGCGAACGGCGACGCGCTGTCGACGGCGACGCCGGGCGTGCTCGGCATCGAGGTCGTTGACGGCGAGACCGTCGTCCGGGTCGCGGCGGGCGCCTGGTCGTTCGCCGTCGCCTCGCCGCCGGCGTCCGTGGTCCTGCCACGGCTCGGCGCCGTGGCGCCGGGCGAGACGCGTCCGGGCGTCGTGACCGTGCAGAACACCGGCACCACCGCGATCGACGCGGTCACAGCCGAGGTCGAGGTGCCCGGCCTGGTCGAGCCCACGACGCTCACCGGTGGTCCCGTCGCCGTCGGCGCCAGCGCCGAGCTGACCTTCCCGGTCGAGGTGCCGCAGGGCGCCCGCAGCGGCGCGGCGTACGACGCCACGGCCGACGTCACCGTGACCAACGCCGGCTCCGACCGCGCGTTCTCGGCCACGACGACGTCGTTCGTCACCGTCGCCGCCGACGTCGCGGTCGACACCGTGACGGTCGGCGCGCGCGAGGGCGACTACCCACGCACCGGACAGTGGCTGGTCACCGCGACCGTCCGCAACAACGGTGCCCAGCCGGTCACCGGCCGGTTGCGGGCGCGCTCGGTCGCCGGTGTGCTCGAGGCCGGGGCGCCGTCCGCGCTGGTCACGGTGCCCGCCGGCGGCTCGCTCGAGGTGCCGGTGACCGTGCACGGCGGCGGCCGCTACGGCCTGCCGATCATGCAGTCGGTCTCGGTCGACTTCGTCGACCGCGGCTCGGTGCTGGCGAGCGCGACGAGCGCCGACCGGGTGAAGTGGTACGGCCCCAAGGGCCAGGGCTGGAGCACCACCGGGGCCGGCGCGGTCCCGGGAGCCACCGACTTCGTCGACCTCGGCGACGGCGGCACCGGCACCACCGGCAACACCCCCGCCAACGTGAGGCCGGGGCCGACCGAGCTCGCCCACGACCTGCAGTGGAGCTATCGCCCGACCATCCCGGTCGGCGGCACCAACACCGAGGGCGGTCTGACCCGGCGCTTCCCGTGGTCACGCGACGGCAGCTGGTTCTCGGTCGACGTCGCCGCCGAGCAGGGCGAACCGTTCGTGCTCACCCTCCGCGAGACGGCCGACACCGCGGCGCCCGGCTCGCTGTCCGTCGTGCAGACCAAGCCGAAGGCCTACACGATCCTTGTCGACGACGTGGCCGTGAAACAGGTGCGCTACCTGGTGCCCAACGAGGGCGTCGTCGGCAACACGCTGGCCAGCTACCAGGTGCTCGTCGACGACCCGGCGGTGCTCGACCCCGACGGCGACGGCACGGTCACCGTGAAGTTCCGCTACTCCGGCGGCGACGACCAGTTCTACGACCCGTCGCTCACCGACGTGTGGGTCTCGCGCCCCGAGGCTGCGCCGGCCGACGGCAACGCACCCACGGTCTCGGCCGCGCCGGCCGACGGCACGACCTACGGCAACAACGGCTGGATCACCGCGCCCACCACCCTCGAGGTGACCGCGGTCGACGACGTCGACGCCACCCCGACGGTGCGCGCCGGGCTGGACGGCGCCCCGCTCGCCGACTACACCGGCCCGGTCGCGGTGGCCACCGACGGTGAGCACACGCTGCGGTACACAGCGACCGACGCGGCGGGCAACACGTCGTCCGAGCAGTCGCTCACGGTCAAGCTCGACACGAACAAGCCTGTGCCGTCGTTCGGCGCCTTCCCCGCCGGTAACATTCGGCTGGACAGGCTGCCCGCCGAACCTGAATGCGCCGCCACCGACGCGACGTCCGGCGTGGCGACGTGCTCCCAGACCGGGTACTCGCGGGCGCTCGGCACGCACACGCTGACCCAGACCGTCGTCGACAACGCCGGTCACCGGGCGCGGGCGTCGCTCACCTACACGGTGCTGCCCGCCGCCCCGCCCGTGGACCCGCCGACGCCGCCGGCCGCGCCGGTCGTGGTGAGGGTCAAGCTCAACCAGGACCGGGCCCGCCTGGCCCGTGGCACCCGCCTCCGGCTGGAGGACGGCGTCTACCTGAGCAACGGCCGCGCCACCTACGCCGGCGGCGTCGTGTGGCGCTCGTCGAACCCCAAGGTCGCCACCGTCAACGCCTCCGGCGTCGTGCGGGCCCGCAAGCCGGGCACCGTGCGCATCACCGCGACCGCCGTCCGCCCGGGCGCCGGCGGCCGCACGGCGGCCGCCACGGCGAAGGTCACCGTGGTGAAGAAGCGCGTGCCGGTGAAGGTCCGACGCGTCGCTGCCGCCGTCCCGCGGTCGATGCGCGTCGGGCAGACCGTCTACGTGACCGGCCGCTACGCACCCTCGCGCGCCACCGGGGTGAAGGTGACCTACCGCTCGTCGGCTCCCGGCGTCGCCACGATCGACGTCGCCGGCCGGCTGGTCGCCCGCAGGCCGGGCGTCGTGACCGTCATGGTGAGGGCCGGCGGCACCGCCGGGTCGTTCCGGGTGGTGGTGCGGTAGCCGCCAGGAGTGGGTCGTCGTCGTCCGGGTAGGACAGGCGCCATGACGATCGAGCTCACGCCCGAGGGCACCATCGACGTCCACGGCAACGTGATCTCACAGGCGACCGGCACGATCGGCAACCGGCTCGGCACCGAGGGCTTCGTGGTCGCCGACGACGAGCTCCCGCCGTTCGTCGCCGAGATCGTCGCGCTCGCCGAGTCGGCCGAGAGGGCGCGCACCGCCGGCAGCTGACGCGTGGGCGGCGCCCGGTCGCAGGCCTACCCCAGCGCCGGTGCGACGGGTGGGGGACAGGTGCCGCAGCTGAGCCGGAACGGCGGGTCGGCGGGTACCGGGGCCGTCGACCCGGTGCCCGAAGCGCTCGCGACCCCCGGGGTCTCGAGCACGGGGAACAGCGGGGCGCCGCACTGCGGGCAGGTGTCGGGGAGAGGGCTCATGTCCGGTCGCGTCCTCGGTGGGGTTCTCGGGGTCGGGGGCGGTCGGAGGGAGCACCCCGAGTAGACCAAGCCGCGCAGGGGCTCGCCCTCACCCCAGGGAGCGGGCCGGCTCCGGACGGGCGCCCGCCCACCGGGGGCGCCACCAGTTCCGCTCGCCCAGCAGCGTCATGGCCGCCGGCAGCAGCAGCCCCCGGACGACGGTGACGTCGAGCAGGATCGCGACGGTCATGCCGACGCCGACCTCCTTGACGGCGACCAGCTCGCCGGCGGCGAAGCCGATGAACACCACCGCGATCGCGAGCGCGGCCAGGGTCACCACCGGACCGGAGGCGGTGATGCCGTCGAGCACCGCCCGGTCGTTGGCGGCCCGGCTTCCCGGCTCCGGCGCGGTCACCCCCCGGCGCGCCGGGCGCGGGGAGTCCCACTCCTCCTTGATCCGCGCGACCAGGAAGACGTGGTAGTCCATCGAGAGCCCGAAGACGAACATCGCCAGCAGCAGCGGGGTGGTGAGGTCGAGGGTGCCGGTGGCGGTGCCGCCGAGCAGCGGCCCGCCCCACCCGTGCTGGAAGACGAGCGTGACCACGCCGAGCGTCGCCGCGAGCGAGGCGAGGTTGAGCACCAGGGTCTTGATCGCGATCACCGGCGACGCCGTCAGCCGCAGCAGCAGGAGCACCGCGACCAGCGCGACGGCGCCGACGGCCCACGGCAGCCGGTCACCCAGGGCCGTTCGGGCGTCGACCAGCTCGGCGGCCGGCCCGCCGACCTGCACGTCGACCGGCTCGTCGAAGGCGGGCCCGAGCGCGCGGACGTCGGCGACGGCCCGTTGCGCCGCCGGGCCGCTCGTCGTCCCCTCGGGGGTGACCGAGAGCCGGCTCCAGCCGTCGGGCAGCCCGTCGCGCACGACGACGTCCTCGACGTCGTCGAGGGCCGTGACCTCCTCGACGAACGTGGCGAACCGCTCGTCGTCGGCGGGGGCGTCGAGGAGCACCTCGAGCGGTGCCGTCGCGACGTCGGGGTAGTCGGCCTCGACCACCTCGACGACCTCGCGCGCCTCGGAGCCGGGCGGGAGCGAGCGGGCGTCGGAGGCACCGAGCTGCAGCCCGAGCAGCGGCAGCGCGAGGACGACGAGCAGCCCGGCCGAGCCGAGGAGCACCGGCCACGGCCGCGACTGCGAGAGCCGGGTCGAGCGCGCCAGCAGCGACCGCTCGGGCGGGCGCGCCGGGCGACCGAGGGCACCGCGGTCGGCCGGGGGCACGCGGCGGTGGCCGACCGCGAGCAGGGCCGGCGCGAGGCTCAGGCCGGCCGCGGTGACGACGCCGACGGCGACCAGCCCGCCCACCGCCATGCCGGTGAGGAAGGGGTCGCCGAGCAGCAGCAGGGCCGCGAGCGACGAGCCCACGGTGAGCCCGGACACGAGCACCGTGCGCCCGGCCGTGGCGACGGTCCTCCCGAGCACGTCGGCCAGGTCGGCCTTGCGGCCGGCCGCCGCGCGCTCCTCGCGGAACCGGGCCACCACGAGCAGGCAGTAGTCGACGCACAGGCCGAGGCCGAGCACGGTGACCACGTTGACCGCGAAGTCGCTCACGCCGGTGAACCCGGCCAGCCCGGTCAGCGCCAGCAGCGAGACCGCGACCGAGGCCAGCGACGCCACGACCGGCAGGGCGCCGACCGCGAGCCCGCCGAGGGCCACGGCCAGCAGCACGAGCAGGACGACGAGCGCCACGCCCTCGCCGCGGGCGGCGTCCTGCACGGCCTGGTCGGTGAAGGTCTGCTCGGCCAGCAGCACGCCGCCGACGGCGACGTCGGGGAACGGCGTGGTGCGCAGCAGGTCGGCGACCTGGTCGGCGACGGCGATCGCGGCATCGTCGTCGAGTGCCGGGTCGAGCTCGACCTCGACGACGGCACTGCTGCGGTCGTCGGCCACGAGCTCGTAGGCGCTGGTCGTCCACGGGTCGCGCACGTCGGCGACCCCGGACAGGTCGCGAACCCGGAAGACGACCGCGCTCGCCTGCTCGAAGACCACGGGGTCGACGGGGTCGAGGCCGGAGAGCAGCGCGGTCACCTGCTCGCCCTCGGAGTCCAACGCGTCGAGGCGCTGCTCGACCAGCGTCGACTCGGTCCCGGGCCGCGGGCCGACGTCCTCGGCCCGGTCGAACACCGAGCCGCCGAGCACGGCCCCGGCGACGACGAGCACGCCCCAGACGGCCAGCACGACCACCCGACGTCGGTAGACCAGGCCTCCCCACCTCTCCAGCACCCGTGGACTCTACGGCCGTGAGCGGGGCCGGGGGTGCCGTTGCGCCCCGTGTGGGGGCCGGGGGCACAGTAGGAGCCATGGAGACCACCCAGATCCGGCTGGCGGCGTACCCCGTCGGCGTGCCCGCCGACTCCGACTTCGAGACCGTCACCACCACGCTGCCCGAGCCGGCCGACGGCCAGGTCCTGCTGCGCACCATCCACGCCTCGCTCGACCCCTACATGCGCGGTCGGATGAGCACGGCGAAGTCGTACGCCGAGCCGCTGGCCATCGGCGACGTCGTCCTCGGCGGCACGGTCTGCGAGGTCGTCGAGTCGCGCTCCGAGCGACGCTCGGTGGGCGACGTCGTCCTGGCCTTCACCGGGTGGCAGACGCACGCGGTCGTCGACGCCCGGCAGACCAAGCTCGTCGACACCTCGTCCGCCCCCACCTCGACGGCGCTCGGCGTGCTCGGCATGCCGGGGTTCACCGCCTACGCCGGGCTGCTCGAGATCGGCCGTCCGGAGCCCGGCGAGACGGTGGTCGTCGCCGCCGCCGCCGGACCGGTCGGCTCGGCCGTCGGGCAGGTCGCGCGCCTGAAGGGCGCCCGCGCCGTCGGCGTCGCGGGCGGCGCGGAGAAGTGCCGCCTGCTGGTCGAGGAGTTCGGCTTCGACGCCGCGGTCGACCACCGCTCCGAGACCTTCGTCGACGACCTCGCGGCCGCCACGCCCGACGGCATCGACGTCTACTTCGAGAACGTCGGCGGCCACGTGACCGAGGCGGTCACGCGGCGCCTCAACCGCTACGCCCGCGTCCCCGTCTGCGGGCTGATCGCCGACTACAACGCGACGTCGACCCCCGAGGGCCCCGACCGGCTGCCCGGGTTCATGCGCCGGGTGCTCACGCTGAGCCTCACGGTGCGCGGGTTCATCCAGGACGAGTTCACCGCCTCGCACGGCGAGGCCTTCGCCCGCGACATGGGGGCCTGGGTGGCCGACGGCTCGGTGCGCTACCTCGAGGACGTCACCGACGGCCTCGAGAACGCCGTCGAGGCGTTCCGCGGCCTGCTCGACGGGCGCAACGTGGGCAAGGCGCTCGTGCGCGTCGGCCCCGACCCGTCCTGACGTGCCCTACTTCCACCGCACGGGCGGGCACACGTTCGCCCCCACCGAGCACACCACCGGCGCCTGGAACGAGGCCGAGCAGCACGTCGCGCCCTCGCTGGGCCTGATGACGCACCTGGTCGAGTCCGACCTGCGCCGGCGGCGCGGCGACGACCTCACGCTGTCGCGGCTCTCGTTCGACATCCTCGGCGTCGTCCCGGTCGAGGAGGTCGCGGTCGAGGTGCGCCTGCGGCGTCCGGGTCGCACGATCGAGCTGGTCGAGGCCGAGCTCACGCACGCCGGCCGGCCGGTCGTCGTCCTGCGGGCCTGGGCGGCGGCCGCGCTCGACACCACCGACCTCGCCGCCACCGACCTGACCCCGATCGATCCACCGGACACCATGTCCCGGTGGCCCGGCACCGAGCTCTGGCCGGGCGGGTTCATCGCCTCCGCCGAGATCCGCCGCGGCGAGGTGCGGCCCGGACGCGGGGCCTACTGGGTGCGCACCGACCAGCCGCTGCTCGACGGCGAGGACGTCGGCCCGCTGGCCCGCGCCGCCGGCCTGCTCGACATCGCCAACGGGATGGTCGTGCGCGCCGACCCGACCGATGTGGCGTTCCCCAACCTCGACCTCACCGCGCACCTCGTGCGCACGCCCCGCCCGGGGTGGCTCGGCTTCGACACCACCGTCACCTTCGGGCCGGCCGGCCTCGGGCTGACCAGCAGCACGATCCACGACGAGGCGGGCCCGCTCGGCACCGTCGCGCAGACCCTGACCGTCCGGCCGTCTCGTCACCGGTCGGGGTGACGCTCGCGGTTCCGGCCGTGCCCGGCGGCGATCGGTGCCATACTCCGAGGCCCGCGGCCCCCTGGTCGTGGACCCCTACCTCTGGAGCCCCTCGATGCGCTCGCCGTGGGTGACCGGTCTGGCCGTCGCGCTCGTGGTCCCCGTCCTGGCCGTCCCGCCCCTGGCGCCGTCCTCCGCCGCACCGTCCTCACCGACGTCGGCACCACCGTCGGCACCGTCGTCGGGACGCGCCGGTCTCGACACCGGGGTCACCCGCGGTGCCCCGTCGACGCTCGGCCGCCTCAACCCGGTGCCCCCGGTCGTGGTGCGGGCGGCGAACGGCGCGGTGCTGCCGGGCGCGCTCGCCGCCGGTCGGGTGAGCCGGGTGCGGGTCGTCGACGGGCACGGCGTCCCGGCCGTCGGTGTGTCGGCCGTCGCGCTGCAGCTGACCGTCCGCGGCGGTCCGCGCCCCGGCCGGGTGCGCGTGGGCGCGCCGACGATGCTGAGGCGCACGCCGGCGACCGTCGCCTTCGGTGCCGGCGACACCGTGGCCAACCAGGTCGTCGTCCCCCTCGACGCCTCCGGCCAGGTCGACGTGCTGTCGAGCGCGCCGGCCGCCGTCGGCCTCACCGTCGTCGGGTGGCTCGACTCCGCCACCGCCGACCCCGACCTGCAGGTGCTCGCCGCACCGCGGCGGGTGCTCGACACCCCGCGACGACGCCCGGTGACCCACCGTCGCGACACCGTGCTCGACCTGCGGGCGCGCGCCCGCGCGCCCCGCGCCACGACCGCCGCCGTCGTCCAGGTCTCGCTCACGCGGGCGACCCGCGACGGGTTCCTCACGATGTCGTCCACGGGCCCGCGGCGCGACCGGACGCCGGCCGTGACCTTCACCCGCGGTCGCGACGTCGTCCAGCAGGTCGTCGTGCCGCTCGACGCCCGCGGCCGGGTCGCCGTCCGGACGTCGGCCGGGAAGGCCGACGTCGACGTCGACGTCGTCGCGCTGGTGCGCTCGGGCCGCTCGCCCTCGGCCGGCGGGCTCCACGTGCTGCCACGCCGCGGCCGCGTCGTCGACTCGCGGAGCCGAGCGCTGACCCCCTTCCAGGCCGTCCCGGTCCGACTCTCCGGCCGGGCCGGGGTGCCGGCCGCCGCCACCGCGGTCACGGCGGTCGTCACCACGGTCGGGGGGCGTCGGCGTCGGGGCGACGTCGCCCTCGCCCCGCACGTGTCGGTGCGCGACGCCACGCCGGTCGTGGTCCCGTCGCGACCGCGCGTCAACCGCTCGACCGTCGTCACCCTGCCGCTCGGGCCTCGCGGCGCCTGGACGATCAAGCGTCCGGGCTCGGCGCACGTCGTGGTCGACGTCGTCGCCTACTCGGTGCCGCCGGCCGCCGTCGTGCGCCCGCCCGCGCGCCTCGTGCCGACGGCGCCGGCCGTGCCCGACGAGCCACGCCGACTCGCGTCCTCGATCCTGGTCGGCTCGACGCGCTACGCCATGGGCACCTGGTGGACGACGGTGCTCCCGGGGCTGCTGACGCGTCGGCTCGTGCAGTTCTCCCGACCCGGTCCGATCGAGCGCGCCGACCGCCGTGTCTGGGAGCGCTCGGTGAAGAAGGACCCCCTCGCCGACCCCGCCCGCCGGATCGCGATGGTCGCGTTCGGGGTGGCGGCGACCCTCGCCAGCGGGCGGTGGGACGACGCCCGCATCGGCGTCCCGGCTGCGCTCGGGCTCCAGCGGCTGCAGCTCCTCGTCGCGCGGCTGGCTGCCGAGCACCGTTCCCAGCGGGTCGACGGGTGGGGTGGCGGCTGGCAGGGCTCGCTCGTCGCGGCGAACCTCGGGCGCGCCGCCTGGCTCGTGTGGGGCCTGCTGCCGCCGGCGACCCAGCAGGCGGTCGCCCGCGCGGTCGTCGCCGAGGCCGACGACATCGCGGGCCGCGGCCCGCTCTACCTGCGCGACCGGGCCGGCCGGCTCCTGGGTGCCTCGGGCGACTCCAAGGCCGAGGAGAGCAGCTGGCAGGCCATGGTGCTCCAGCTCGCCACCGCGATGCTGCCGGGCCACGACCACCGGCCGCAGTGGGTGCACGCCACCACCCGGAGCGCCCTCGGCGCCTGGGCCCGACCGGCCGACGTCGTCCGCGCCGACGTCGTCAACGGCCTGCCGCTGCGCTCGTGGCTCGGTGGGTCCAACGTCGAGGCCGACGGCACGGTGCGCAACCACAGCCGGGTCGCACCCGACTACATGGCCGCCGTCGCCCAGACCCTCGACCAGGCCTGGGTGCAGACGCTGGCCGGACGGCCGGTGCCCGAGGCGGCCCGCGCCCTGGTCGGCCCGACGTATGCCGCCTACACCACGGTCGACTACCCCGCCGACCGCTACCTCGCCCCCGGCGGCACGATCTACCGGCCCGACAGCGCCGAGATCTACTACCCCGAGGGCATCGACTGGGGCCCCGGTCTGCAGATGCACTACGTGCTCGTCGACGTCCAGGCCGCGACCTACGGCGTGGGTGACCCGACGACGGCCCGGACCTACGCGTTGCTGCACCTGCGCGCGGCCGCGGCCATGCAGCAGCGCTACCCCGACGGCCGCACCTACGCGCCGCACCCCGAGGAGTTCAACTACGTCGGTCGGGAGGAGCTGGTGAGCCAGCTCGCCGGCCAGACCGTGCTGACCCAGCACGTCGCCGACACCGCCGGCCAGCGCTGGACGAACGCGCACTGGGCGACGCAGTAGGCCGCTACCGCTCCGCGAGCTCCAGCACGCGACGCGCCTCGTGCAGCACGGCCGCGTCGACGAGGCGGCCGGCGTCGTCGAGCACGACGCCCGAGCCGGCCGCCTCTGCGGCGGCGAGCAGGGCGAGGGTCGCCTCTGCCTCGGCCACCCGCTCGGCGGAGGGCACCAGCAGCTCGTGGACGACGGCGACCTGGGCCGGGTGGATGCAGACGCGACCGTGGAAGCCCTGGCGCAGCAGGCGCTTCGTCGACGCCGCGAACACCTCGAGGTCGCGGACCTCGCGCGAGACCGGGCCGGGCGGGGGAGCGACGCCGGCCGCGGCCGAGCCGGCGACGACGAGCGCGCGGTAGGGCGCGAGCTCGCCCTCGTCGGCCGAGACGTCGAGGCGGATCTCGCCAGCGAGGTCGACCTCGCCCACCTGGAGGCAGCGGACCCGCGGGCCGGCGGCGAGGAGCCGGGCGTCGAGCACGGCACCGGGGGTCTCGACCATGGGCATCAGCAGCTGGTCGGGGGCCGCGGTCGCGGCGACGGCGTCGACCTCGGTGGCGTCCTCGGTCTTGGCAAGCACGATCCCGGTCAAGAACGGGGAGCCCGCGAGCGCGCGCACCTCGTCGAGGCGGCGCGCGCCGGGGTTGACCCGTACCCACACCTCGGGCCCGCCGGCCCCGACCGGGCCGGTGGCGAGCCAGGCGAGTACCGCTGCCAGCGCAGCGTCCTTCTCGGCCACCGGGACGGCGTCCTCGAGGTCGACGATGAGCGCGTCGGCGCCGCGGCCGGCGGCCTTGGCGAGCTTGTCGGGCGCGTTGCCCGGGACGTAGAGGTAGCTGCGCGGCAGGACCATCAGCCGACCACGGTCTCGCCGCGCTGCAGCGACTTCGCGACGACGGTGCGGAGGACGTCGTTGGTGCCCTCGCCGATGCTCATCAAGATCGCGTCGCGGTAGAGGCGCTCGACCTCGAACTCGGTGGAGTAGCCGTAGCCACCGTGCACCTTCATCGACTCGATGGCGGCCTCGAGGGCGACCTCGGAGCAGAAGATCTTGGCCATGCCGGTGGCGCCGTCGGCCCGGCCGGTGCGGACGGCGTCGGCCGACCAGTAGGCCATCAGCCGTGCGGCCTGCAGGTTGGTGGCGATGCTCGCCAGCTGCAGCTGCACGGCCTGGAACTGCCCGATCGTCTGGCCGAACGCCTTGCGCTGGCCGGCGTAGGCCAGCGCCTCCTCGTGGGCGCGCTGGGCGATGCCGACCGAGCGGGCGGCGATGTTGACCCGGCCCCACTCGAGCGCCGACAGGCACTGCTTCATGCCGGTGCCTTCGACGCCGCCGAGCAGCGCCTCCTTCGGCACCCGCACGTCGTCGAGCACGATCTCGCACGACTCGGTGCCCTTGTAGCCGAGCTTGGGGATGTCCTTGGTGACCTCGAAGCCGGGCAGCGAGGTGTCGACGAGGAGCACGCTCATGCCGCGGTGCGCCGGGTCGGCGGTCGGGTCGGTCTTGACCAGCACCGGCAGCGGATCGGCGTAGCGGGCGTTGGTGATCCACATCTTCGCCCCGTTGACGACGTAGTGGTCGCCGTCGAGCCGGGCCGTGGTGCGGATGCCCTGCAGGTCGGTGCCGGCGTCGGGCTCGGTGAGGCCGATGCCCGTGCGCCGGACGCCGGTCGCGAGCTCGGGCAGGTAGGCCTGCTTCTGCTCCTCGGTGCCGTGCATGGCGATGAGGCGGCACGCGAGCGAGTGGCTGCCGAGGATGCCGGCGATGCCCATCCAGCCGCGGGCGAGCTCCTCGAAGACGAGCGCGAACGACACGGGGTCGAGGTCGAGCCCGCCGTACTGCTCGGGGACGGTGATGCCGAACAGACCCATGTCGGCCATGCCCTGCACGATCTCGGACGGGTAGCGGCCGGTCTGCTCCCACTCGCGGGCGACCGGGACGATCTCCTTGTCGACGAACGAGCGGAGCAGGGCGCGGAACTCGCGCTGGTCCTCGGTGAGCGTGAAGTCCATGTCAGTCCTTTCGTGCGGCGCACTGCGCCGCGAGGTCGAGCAGGTGGTCGAGGGAGGGGGCCGAGCCCAGGCCGAGCACGGCGTCGGCGAGCTCGCCGACGCGTGGGTGGCCGCCGGCGTTGCCGGAGAGCTTCGTGACGAGCTGGTCGTCGGTGAGCGGGGACGCCGTCGTCCCGCGGCTCGCGCGGACGCGACCGGTGCGGGTGGTGCCGTCGCGCAGCGTCAGCACCACCTCTCCGGCGGCGTCGGACGCCGGCACCGCGGCGGGCCGCTCGACCACGGCGACGCGGGGCACCAACGAGGCCACGTCGGGGCGGCCGATCGAGGCATCGGTGTAGGTGTCGACGGTGACGTCGCCGTCGACCAGCAGGGCCGCCATCGACCACGGGAGGTCGAACTTGGCGTCGTAGGTCGAGCGGGGCAGGCCGCCGTCGCGCGGCTCGCACACGATGGCGAGCGAGTCGGGGTGGACGTGCACCTCGAGCCGCTCGACGTCGTCGACCCCCACCGGGCCCTGCCCGATCGCTGCGTGGAGGGCGTCGAGCGAGACGTGCATGAGCTGGCAGCTCGGGTACGGCTTGATGCCGATGCGGGTGGCCTCCCAGCGGGAGCCGAGCTCGTCGGTCACGACCCCGGTCGACGGCGTCGCGTCGGTCATCGTGGCCCACAACCCGCGTCGCCCCTCGAGCACCGAGTCGGGCCCGCGGGCGCCGGCGGCGGCCAGCCGAGCAGCCAGGATCCCCTGCAGGCTGGCCGATCCCGGGTGCAACGCCTTGGTGTCGGCGCCGGTGTCGAGGAACTCCAGCAGCCCGCCGGACGACGACCCGGCCACCCCGACCGCGTCGAGCAGCCTCGCGGCTGGCAGCCCGAGGATCACCCCGGTGGTCACGGCGGCGGCGAGCGGCCCGACGGCGCCGGTGGCGTGCAGGCCGCGCTGGTGGAAGCCGTGGGGGACGGCGGCCCCCACACGGCAGGCGGTCTCGAGCCCGGCCGCCGCGGCCGTGACGACCGCGGCGCCGGAGGCGCCGACCTGTTGGCCGACGGCGAACGCCGCCGGCAGCACGACGGCGGTCGCGTGCACGAGGGCCTGGCTGTGGGTGTCGTCGAAGTCGAGGGCGTGCACGAGCGCGCCGGTCGCCAGCGCCGCGGCCGGCGCCGAGATCGCGGCGGACCCGGTGAGCACCCGAGCCTCGGGCGGCCCGCCCAACCCCTCGGCGACCGTCAGCGCCGGCCCGGCGAAGCCCAGGCGGCGGGCGCCGACCGCCGTCCCGACGGAGTCGAGCAGGTGACGGCACACGGCGTGCCGGACGTCGTCGGACAGATCGTCGTATCGAAGCCCGCCCGCCCAGGTGGCCAGCGCGCCGGCGGCGGTCACCGGCCGAACGCCCCGGCCTCGGTGAGTGCGGCGACCCGGTCGTCGTCGTAGCCGAGCTCGGCCAGCACGTCGCCGAGGTGCTCGCCCCGATGCGGTGCCCGGGTGTACGTCGGCGCGTCGGCGCCGAACCGGACGGGGGAGGCCACCTGGCGCACCGTGCCGTAGCGCGGGTGCTCGGTGTCGACGAGGAGTCCGCGGGCGATCGTGTGCGGCTCGGCGAGGGCCTGCTCGACGTCGTTGATCGGCCCGGACGGCACGCCGGCCGGGCGGAGGAGGGCGAGCCAGTGGTCGACGGTGTGCTCGGCGAGCCGCTTCTCCAGGATCGGGAGCAGCTCGTCGCGGTGGCGGTCGCGGGCGGTGAAGTCGACGAACCGGGGGTCGGTGTGCAGCTCGGGCAGCTCGAGCACGTCGACGAGCCGGGTCCAGAACTTCTCCTTGGCGCAGCCCACGATCAGCCAGCCGTCGGCGGCCTCGAACGCCTGGAACGGCACGAGCGAGGGGTGGGCGCTGTTGCGGGTGCGCGACGGCTCGAAGCCGGCGTTGAGCTGCCAGGTCGCCGGGTAGGTCAGCAGTGACATCGCCGTGTCGTAGAGGGAGACGTCGCAGTCTCCGCCGACGCCGTCGCGGCGTGCGGCGTGCAGCCCGGAGAGCAGGCTGATCGCGGCGACGAAACCGCCGGAGAAGTCGACGAGCGACAGCCCGGACTTCGTCGGGGGACCGTCCGGGTCGCCGGTCAGGCTCATCCACCCCGCCAGGCCCTGCAGGATGTAGTCGTAGCCGGGTTCGGAAGCGCGCGGCCCGCTCATGCCGAAGCCGGTCAGGCTGCAGCACACGATGGCCGGGTTGAGGTGCTTCAGGTCGTCGTAGGTGATGCGCATCTTGGCGGGCACGTCGCCGCGCAGGTTGCTGTAGACGGCGTCGGCTCCGCGCACGAGGTCCTCGAAGACCTCGCGGCCCTCCGGTGTGGAGAGGTCGAGCGAGATGCTGCGCTTGTTGCGGTTGAAGGTCTCGAAGAACAGCGAATCCTCGCCGTTGTTGTACGGCGGCACGTAGCGCCCGACGTCGCCGCGGACGTTGGGGTCCTCGACCTTGATCACGTCGGCGCCGAGGTCGGCGAGGTGCACGCTGCCGAACGGCCCCGCGCCGTACTGCTCGAGCGAGATGATCCGGACGTCTTGAAGGGGCTTCACGCGCTCGCCGCCTCACCGGCGGTGCCGTCGGTCTCGGGGAGCGTCAGCGGGCCCGTCCTGGCGGTCGGGAAGTAGTCCTGGCCAATGCCGCTGCTGCGCTTGGCGACCATCACCGAGCGCTTCCACGTCACGATCTCCTCGCCGTCCTGGTTGAGCCCGCGGGTGATCATCGAGACGATCCCCAGCTGCGGGCGCGACGACGACTCGCGCAGCCCGGTGCACAGGCTCTCGGCGTACATCGTGTCGCCGACGTAGAGCGGGTGGCTCAGCTTGATGTCGGTGAACGCCAGGTTGGCGACCGCGTTCTGGCTCATGTCGATCACCGACAGGCCGAGCACGAGGGCCACGGTGAGCCCGGAGTTCACGATCACGCGGCCTCCGGTGATCGGGTTCTGGCCGGCGAGGTGGGTGTTGAAGTGGTTCTGGTTGGTGTTGAGCGTCAGGTTGGTGATCCAGACGTTGTCGGTCTCCGTCACCGTGCGCCCGAACGGGTGCTGGTAGACGTCGCCGACGGCGTACTCCTCGAAGAACCGGCCGATCGTGGCGGGGTGGACGGTCACGCAACCTCCTGGTGCTGGGTGGATGCGAGAAACCGTATACCTCTGCTTTTTATGGCGCAAGAGGTCGTCACAGGCGAGACAACCCGCCGAGTGAGGAAACTTTGTAGGAGATCAATCAGAGGTATTGCCAAGGCGGCGTGACCTGGCCCACGATGGCCGACACCGGAAGAACGACAGATCGGACTTGTAGATGAAGCGCATCGGAGTCGACGTCGGTGGCACGTTCACCGACCTCGTGCTGTGGGACGACGACGGCACCGTGACGGTGCACAAGACGCCCTCGACCAACCACGACCCCTCGATCGGGACCATGGACGGGATCGCGGTCCTGGCCGCGCAGGCCGGGATCGATCCCAGCGAGATCGAGATGTTCTTCCACGGCACGACCGTGGCGACGAACATCGTGCTCGAGCACAACGGCAGCGACGTCGGGATGATCACGACCGAGGGTTTCCGGGACCTCCTCCACATCGCCCGCAAGAAGCGCCCCCTCAACTACTCCAACTACCAGGACCTCCCCTGGCAGAAGTGGCAGCTCGTGCCGCGGCGCAACCGCCGCGTCGTCCCCGAGCGCATCGACGCCGCCGGCACCGTGCTCACCCCGCTCGACGAGGACGCCGTGCGCCGCGAGGTGCGGCTGCTGCGCGAGCGCGGCGTCGAGGCGATCGCGGTCGCCTTCCTGCACGCCTACCGCAACCCCACCCACGAGCAGCGGGTCAAGGCCATCATCGAGGAGGAGTATCCCGGCGTGTTCATCTCGCTCTCGAGCGAGGTCGCGCCGCAGTACCGCGAGTACGAGCGCTTCTCGACCACCGCGCTCAACGCCTTCATCGGCCCCAAGACCTCGAGCTACATCGACAACCTGGCGGGCAAGGCCAGGAGTGCCCGAATCGGCGAGGACGTCCACCTGATGACCTCGGCCGGCGGCCTGGTCACCTCGCGCAGCGCCGCCGACGTCCCGGTCTCGCTGCTCACGAGCGGCGTGATCGCCGGCCTGCTCGGCGGCTGCGCGATCGGCAAGGCCTCGGGCTTCCCGAGCGTCATCACCCTCGACGTCGGCGGCACCTCGGCCGACGTCGGCGTCGCCCCCGACGGCAGGCTGCGCATGAAACACCTCCTCGACACCCGCATCGGCGACTACCACGCCATGGTGCCGATGGCCGAGGTCGACACCATCGGCGCCGGCGGCGGCTCGGTGGCCATGGTCGACGAGGGCGGGATGTTCCGCGTCGGCCCGCGCAGCGCCGGCGCCACACCCGGCCCCGCCTGCTACGACCGCGGCGGCACCGAGCCGACGTCCACCGACGCGATGGTGGTCATGGGCTGGCTGCGCGAGGACAGCTTCCTGTCCGGCTCGATGACGGTGGTGCCCCAGCTGGCCGAGGACGCCGTGCGCGAGCAGGTGGCCGACAAGCTCGGCACCAGTCTCGAGCAGGCCGCGATGGGCATCTTCACCATCCTCGCCCACTCGATGACCGAGGCGATCAGCCTGCACTCGGTGCGCAAGGGCTACGACCCGCGTGACTTCTCCCTCGTCGCCGAGGGCGGCGCGGGCCCGCTTTTCGCCTGGCAGATCGCCGAGCAGCTCGACATCCCGCGGGTCGTCGTGCCGGGCCACCCCGGCATCACCTCCGCGGTGGGCCTGCTCACCACCGACATCCGCTACGAGGTGCCCACCACCGTGTGGACCTCCTCCGACGACGCCGACGTCGACCTGATCCGCACCGAGATGGACCGGCTCGCCGCCGAGGCCACCGAGCAGCTGCGCGCCGACGGTGTCTCCGACGACGACATCAGCCTCGAGCGCAGCGTCGACTGCCGCTACCTCGGCCAGGGCTACGAGCTGCGCGTCGCCGCGCCCGACGGCGAGATCGACGCCGAGTGGGTCAAGCGCACCGCCGAGGCGTTCCACGAGGTGCACGGGCGCACCTACTCCCAGCGCTTCGACGACAAGGCCGTCCAGCTGATCAACATCCGGGTCACCGGCGTGGGCGCCGTCCCGCACGTGCGCATCCCCGAGATCGAGCAGGGCGGCGCCGACGCCTCCCACGCGATCAAGACCACCACCCGCGCCCTGTTCTGGGAGCGCGGCTCCACCGAGCCGTCGTGGCACGAGACCCCCGTCTACCGCCGCGAGGAGCTGCTCGCCGGCAACACCTTCGCCGGTCCCGCCATCGTCGAGCAGTTCGACTCCACCACGATCGTCGGCGTCGGCCAGCAGGCCACCGTCGACGCCGTCGGCCACATCATCATCGAGAGGGCTTCCTGATGTCCAAGGCACCCATGCCCATCACCGGCGTCTCGCTCGCCGGCGAGGCCACCCGCACCTGGAACGACGTCGAGGTCGACCCGATCACGCTGCGCGTCATCGGCGGCGCGCTCGACTCCATGGCCAAGGAGATGGCCCAGGTGCTCTACCGGATGGCCTACTCCAGCCTGATCCGCGAGGCCGAGGACCTCGGCGCCGGCATCTTCGACGTCAACGGTCGCGAGCTGTGCGAGTCCGACTCGACGCCGATGCACTGCGGTTCGATCCCCGCCTACATCCGCGGGATCAACCGTCGTCTCGCCGGCACCTACCAGCCGGGCGACGTCGTCCTGCACAACCACCCGTACCACGGCGCGGCCCACTCGCCCGACTACGGCGTCGTCATCCCGATCTTCTGGGAGGGCGAGCACGTCGGCTTCGCCGGCTGCACCGGCCACGTCTCCGACATCGGCGGCAACTTCCCCGGCCTGTGCATGGACGTCGTCGACGTCTGGGCCGAGGGCAAGCTGATGGACTCGATGAAGATCTACGACGCCGGCGTCCGCAACGACATGCTGATCCAGCACATCCTCGACAACGTGCGCACCCCCGAGCAGAACCGCGGCGACCTCGAGGCCCTCATCGCCGCCTCCCGGATCGGTGAGAAGCGCTTCGTCGAGCTGCTCGAGCGCTACGGCCTCGACGTCGTGATGAGCGCCAGCGAGCGCTGGATGGACTACTCCGAGGAGATGTTGCGCGCCCGGATCCGGGCCATCCCCGACGGCAGCTACGAGGCGCCCCTCGGCTACCTCGACGACGACGGCAAGAACCGCGGCGTCCCGCTCAAGGTGGCCGTGCGTGTGCAGGTGGAGGGCGACGACGTCCTCGTCGACCTGACCGGGTCCAACGACCAGGTGCCCACGGCGTTCAACGTGCCATTCGAAGGATCCGTGCTGCCGGTGGCGGTCAGCGCCATCCGGACGATCCTGCTCGACGAGGACGTCATCGAGGGCTACGTGCCGCAGAACGACGGCTGCTTCCGTCCGGTGAAGGCCTACGCGCCCGAGGGCACGATCTTCAACCCGGACTTCCCGGCCTCGTGCTTCGCCCGCTTCTCCCAGGTCAACCGGGTCTTCGACTCGATCAACCTGGCCCTCGCCCCGGTGCTGCCCGACCACGCCATCGCCGGCTCGTCGGCCGCCCTGTGCGCCATCGCCTACTCGGGCCTCGCCGACGACGGCCAGTCGTACTGGGTCTACATCGAGATCAACGAGGGCTCCTACGGCGGTCGCAACGGCAAGGACGGCATGGACGCCGTCGACTCGCTGATGGCCAACACCCGCAACAACCCGATCGAGGAGCTCGAGCTCAACCACGCCATGCAGGCGCTGCGCTACGAGCTGCGCGACGAGTCCCCGGCCCCGGGCCAGTGGCGCGGCGGCATCGGCAGCGTGCGCACGTGGCTGATGCAGACCGACACCTTCCTGGGCTCCGAGGCCGACAACCGCAGCGACGCCCCGGCGGGCGCGCTCGGTGGCCACGACGGCGTGTCGGGCTCCTTCGTGCGCAACGTGGGCACCGACCGCGAGGAGGTGCTGTTCTCGAAGGTCACCCAGGAGGTGATCCGCGAGGGCGACACCCTCACCATCCAGATGCCGTCCGGCGGTGGCTTCGGCGACCCGTTCGAGCGCGACGCGTTCGCCGTCCTCTCCGACGTGTGGGACGAGTACCTCACCGCCGAGGAGGCCGCACGCGACTACGGCGTCGTCGTCGACACCACGACCTGGACCGTGGACGACGACGCCACGGCGCGGCTGCGCTCCGCGCGGGTGCCGGCCTGAGCGCCGTCCGCGGGGGGAGCCCGGCCTGGGCTCCCTCCGCCGACGCACTCCGCGTCGACGCGGAGCTGAACTCGGTCATCACGTGGGTGCCGCCGACGCCGCCCAGCGGCACCGGGCCGCTGGACGGCGTGACCGTCGGGGTGAAGGACAACATCGAGGTGGCCGGCGTCCGCTCGACCTGCGCGTCGGCCTTCCTCGCCGACCACGTCGCCGAGCACGACGCGCCGGTCGTCCGGCGGCTCCGCGAGGCCGGCGGCCAGGTCGTGGCCACGCTCAACCTGGCCGAGTTCGCGGTCGGCGTCACCTCCCAGAACTCCGCCGCGGGTGGGCCCCGCAACCCGTGGGACCCGCGGCGGGTGCCCGCCGGGTCCAGCGGCGGATCGGGCGCGGCGGTCGCCGCCGGGCTGGTCGACCTGGCCCTCGGCACCGACAGCGGCGGCTCGGTCCGGCTCCCGGCCTCGGCCTGCGGCATCACCGGGCTGCGCCCCACCGCCGACCTCGTCGACACCACGGGCGTCTACCCGGTCAGCGCCGACTTCGACACCGTCGGCCCGATGGCGCGCACCGTCGAGCTGGTCGAGCGCGCCTTCCACGTGCTCACCGACCTGCCGCGCCGGCCGCGGGCCCGGACGTCGGTCGTGGGGGTGCCGACCCGCTTCGTCACCGACGACGTCGACCCCGCCGTCCGAGCCGCCGTCGAGGCGATGGTCGAGGTGCTGCGCACGCTCGGCTACGACGTGCGCCCGGTCGACGTCCCGCAGGCGGAGAAGGCGCAGGCCCACGTCTACACGCTGCTCTACTCCGACCTCGCCGACGTGCACCGCGAACGCCTGCGCACCGACCCCGGGCTCTTCCAGCCCGCCACCCTCGAGCGGATCCGGGTCGGCCTCGGCATCGACGCCGACGACCGGCGTCGCGCGATGTCGGCGCGGAGCGACTTCCGGGCCGGTCTGCGCGGGGTCTTCGAGGAGGTCGAGGTCGTCGTCACGCCGACGATGCCGGTCGACGTCCCGTTCGTCGACGAGCGTCACGGCGTCCTGGAGCAGTCGACCAGACTGGGTCAGCTCTCCTACCCGTGGTCGCTGCACAGCGGGCCGACCCTCGCCGTCCCGGTGGGCTTCCACCCAGGCTCGGGCATGCCGATCGGGGCGCAGCTCACCGCCGCGCACGCCGACGAGGCGGCCCTGTTCGCGATCGGTCGTGCCTACCAGGACGCGACCGACTGGCACCTGCGTCGACCGCCGATCTGCGTGGCCTGACGTGGTCGAGCCGGCTCGATCAGCGAGGAGCCGGCTCGTCGGGGAAGAGGTCCATCTCCTTGTAGGCGTCGCTGAGCAGGTCGAGGTGGCGCCGCATCTCGCTCATGGCCGTCATCGAGTCACCTGTCTCGATGGCGGTCATGATGCGTCGGTGGTCGGCCTGCGAAGCCGTCCAGAAGTCGTCGCCGGTGCGTCCGCGGGCGAAGCGGCCGCGCAGCACCCGGAAGACCGGCGCGCAGACCAGCTCGAGCATCGGGTTGCCCGTCGCCTGGAGGATCTGCATGTGGAACTCCTGGTTGCCCTCGTAGGTCGTCGAGGCCTCCGGCACCTCGATCGCCGCCCGCATGCCGGCCAGCTGGTCGTCGGTGCGCAGGTGTGCCGCGACGCCGGCCGCGTGCACCTCGGTCAGGAGCCGCACGTCCATCAGCTGGTCGACGGTGACCGTGCGGGCGACCGTCATGAGCGCCACGCTGTTCTCGACGTGGGCCGTGAGCCGGCCGATGTCGGGGACGGCGACGAAGGTGCCGCCCGTCGTGCCGCGGGTGGTGACGACGAGGTTCTCGCTGGCCAGGATGCGGGTCGCCTCGCGGATCGTGCTCCGGCTGAACCCGTGCTGCTCCATCAGCTCGGCCTCGCTCGGCAGGCGCTCGCCGGGCGACAGCTCGCCCGAGAGGATCCGGCTCCGGATGCCCTCGGCGACGACCGCGTAGGCCGGTTGCTTGCCGCTGCTCGTCATCGGTCGATCACGGCCCGAGTCTAGTGTCGCGCGCGGGCAGCAGTTCCCCGCGCGGCCGGGAGGACCACGTCCGCGGACGCGGCCGGTCATACCTTCGGACACGACTTGTCGACGATGGTCTGAACCCTCGTCCGCGTCCTTGCTCGTGCCGTAGGGGCATGTTGTCGGCTGGGCGACATGTCCGCCCCCAGTGCTCCCACCCCGATCCGCGCCGCGGCCGCCGGTGCCGTCGAGGCCCGCAAGACCTACGGCAAGGGCGAGGCCGCCGTCCACGCCCTCGCCGGTGTCTCGGTCGCCTTCCCCGCCCACGAGTTCACCGCGATCATGGGACCCTCGGGCTCCGGCAAGAGCACGCTCATGCAGTGCGTGGCCGGTCTCGACCGGCTCACGTCGGGCCAGGCGTTCATCGGCGACGTCGACATCTCGCGGCTCGACAAGAACCAGCTCACGCTGCTGCGGCGCGACCGGCTCGGCTTCATCTTCCAGCAGTACAACCTGATCCCCTCGCTGAGCGCCCGCGAGAACATCCTGCTGCCGCTCACCCTGGCCGGCACCGACCCCGACCCCGCCTGGTTCGACCAGGTGGTGCACACCGTCGGCCTCGGCGACCGGCTGAAGAACCTGCCGAGCCAGCTCTCCGGCGGCCAGCAGCAGCGCGTCGCCGTCGCCCGGGCCCTCGTGCCGCGGCCCGACATCGTCTTCGCCGACGAGCCCACCGGGGCCCTCGACTCGCGCACCGGCATCGAGATCCTCGGCTTCATGCGCCGCGCGGTCGACGACACCGGTCAGACGATCGTCATGGTCACCCACGACCCGCACGCCGCGTCCTACGCCAACCGCGTGCTGTTCCTGGCCGACGGCCAGATCGTCGACACGATGGAGGCCCCGACCGCCGACCGCGTGCTCGACCGCATGAAGCGGTTCGAGGGCTGAGGCGGCGATGTTCAGGCTCGCCCTCAGCAGCGTCCGGCACAGTCTCGGCCGCTACCTCGCGACGTTGGTCGCGATCATCGCCGGCGTCGGGTTCTTCACCGCCGTCAGCGTCGTCTCCGACGGCGTCATCGACTCCCTCGAGGGCAACGTCGACGACCAGTACGGCAACGTCGACGTCGCCGTCGTGGCCGACGACGGCGGCTCGGCCACCAACGACGTGGCAGCCAACCCGCTCAAGGTGCCCCAGGCGACCGTCGACGAGCTGCTCGACCTCGACGGCGTCGAGGCGGGCGCCGGCGTCCTGACCTCGCCCGTCGCCTTCGCCGGCGACGACGGCAAGCCCTTCGCCACCGGCACCACGGGCCGCCTGTGGGTCGAGGACGACGAGCTCAACCCGATCGACGTCACCGAGGGCGAGGCGCCGCTGGCGCCCGGCCAGGTCGCCGTCGACCGCGGCCTCGCCGACGACGAGGACCTCGCGGTCGGCGACGAGCTGCCGCTGCTCACGCTCGCCGGACCGCAGGACGTGACGATCGTCGGCATCACCGAGTTCGGCGACTCCGACGCCGTCGACCCCGGCGGCACGATCTCGATCAGCCCCGACGACGCCTTCGACTGGCTCAGCTCGGGCACCCGGCAGTACGACTCCTACTACCTGCGCGTCTCCGGTAGTCCGGACGACGTGGTGTCTGCCGGAAGTGACGTCGTCCCCGCCGGCTTCGACGTGCAGTCGGGCGACGAGTTCCGCGACGACCAGCGCGCGGCGACCGGCGGGTTCGCGAACAACCTCAAGATCGGCCTGCAGGGCTTCGCGGTCCTCGCCCTGCTCGTGGGCGGGTTCGTCATCTACAACACCTTCAGCGTGATCGTCGCTCAACGGCTGCGCGAGCTCGCTGTGCTCGCCGCGATCGGCGCCACGCCGAAGCAGCTGAAGCGGTCGTTGCGGGCCGAGGGCCTCGTGCTCGGCGTCCTCGGCTCGCTGCTCGGCGTCGCCGCCGGCTACGGCCTGACCCTGCTGCTCGAGGCGATCCTGCAGGCGACGGGCAACAGCCTGCCCGGGGGCCTGTCGTTCAGTGCCACCAACATCGTCTCCGGCGTGCTGCTCGGCACGATCATCACGCTGCTGTCGGTCATGTCGCCGGCCCGCAAGGCCGGGCGCACCGAGCCGATGGAGGCCATGCGCGAGGCGGCGGTCGAGCCGCCCCGGCCGAGGAAGGTCCGGGCGCTGCTGGCCGTCGTCCTGCTCGGACTGGGGCTCGCGGGCATGCTCACCAGCGGCAGCCTCGCCGTCGTCGGGGCGTCCGCGGTGGCCGTCATCGCGTCGGTGTTCGTCGGCGCGCCCTACCTCGCGCTGATCGGGGCGGCCGTCGTCCGCCCGCTGTTGCAACGACGCGGCATCGAGGGCCGGCTCGCCGTCGACAACTCCGTGCGCAACCCCAGGCGCACCGCGACCACGGCCAACGCCCTCCTGGTCGGCGTCTTCCTGGTCACCTTCGTCGCGGTCGCCGGCGCCAGCCTGCGCGACTACGTCGTCGACGAGGTCAACGACCTCCAGTCGGCCGACTTCATGATCAGCACGACGGGCGGCGTGGTCGACGATGACCTCGTCTCGCAGCTCGACGACGTCGACGGCGTCGAGCAGGTCGTGGCGTTCCAGCGCCAGCCCGTCGTCATCGACGGGGCGGCCTCGACCGCGTCGTCCGGCGACCTGGCCGCGTTGCGCGAGGTGTCCGGCTTCGACATCGACGAGGGCAGCCTCGACGACCTCGCCCCCGGCACGATCGCCGTCCTCGACGACGGCGAGGGCACGCCGTCCGTGGGCGACACCGTGCCCGTGGGCAGCGCCGAGGGCGAGACGGTCGACCTCGAGGTGGTCGCCGTGCTCGTGCAGGGCCAGGACACCCTGCAGACCGGGGCGCTGATCGCCCCCGAGACCTTCACCGAGATCGTCGGCGACGCCCCGCCGACCATCGCCTTCCTGGCCCTGCAGGACGACGTCGGCGACAGCCGCAAGGACGACATCGAGGACGGCATCGAGGCGATCACCGACCAGCGCCCCGACCTCACCGCGATGTCGGGCAACCTGCTCGGCGAGCTGATCGGCACGATCATGGACTTCCTCATCCAGGCCGTGACCGGGCTGCTGCTGATGAGCGTCGTGATCGCCCTCATCGGCATCGTCAACACGATGTCGCTCTCGATCCTCGAGCGCCGCCGCGAGCTCGGCCTGCTGCGCATCATCGGCATGACCGACAAGCGGGTGCGCCGGATGGTGCGCCTCGAGTCGGTGCTGATCTCGATGCTGGGCACGGTCTCCGGCCTCGTGCTCGGCCTGGCGGTGTCGTTGCTGATGGTCATCTCGATCAACCTGCACAGCGACCTGTCGCTCACCCCGAGCGTGCCGGTCGTGCAGCTGGTGACGATCCTCGTCGTCGGCGTCGTGCTCGGCGTCCTCGCGGCCCTGCTTCCGGCCCGGCGCTCCACGCGCATGGAGGTGCTCGACGCGGTGTCGGCCGGCTGAGGTGTCAGGCCCGCCGGCGGATGTCGGCGAGCACCTCCTCGAGGGTGCGCACCGAGGCGTCGTCGAGCTCGCCACCGAACGGGACGACGCGGGTGGCGGGCGCGGCGTCGTCGCCGAGCTCGGGGTGCTCGTGCGGGACGACGAGCAGGTCGAGGTCGGCCGGCACGGCGCCGTCGCGCGGTACGACGACGACCTCGGCCGAGCCGGCGTCGGCGAGCCAGTCGCGCACCTGGTCGTTCTGGTGCTCGGTCGTGTAGCGGACGCCGACCCGCGCGCCGGCGGGCAGCGAGGCGATCGTCATCAGCGTCTGCAGGTGCGGCGTGACGACGACGGCGACGGTCTCGACCGAGCGTCCGCGGGCCCAGCGGCGCACCTCGGCCAGGTGGAAGAACGTGGTGACGAGCAGGTCGCAGTCGGCGGCCTTGTCGTCGAGCTCGGTGATCAGGCTCGGTTCGACGTCGAGGTGCAGGCGTTCGGAGATGTCCTTGGCGAAGGAGGTCGCCCGCTCGTCGTTGCACTCGGCGAACACGACGGCGGGGTGGCCGGCGTGGTGCTGACCGGCGAGGTGGAGGGCGAGCTGGCCGACGTCGTCCGGGCTGAGGCCGAGGGCGACGGCGGCGCGCACGGGCTCGGCGAGCAGCTCGCTCGCCCGGTCGCGCACCGAGGCGAGCGACAAGTCGGCCGCGGCAGTGACCACCGTGCCGGCGGCGCCGCGGGTCTCGATGACGCCCCGGTCGCGCAGCAGCGCGTAGGCCTTGGCGACGGTGTTGCGGTTGACGCCGAGGTTGTCGGCGAGCTGGCGCGCCGACGGCAGCCGCTCGCCCTGGCGCAGCTCGCCGGCCTCGACCAGGAACCGCACCTGCTGCACGATCTGCTGGTAGACGGGCGTGGACGACGAGCCGCTCAGCCGCAGGCCTGCGCTCATGCTCCGCCCCTCCCGACGGGCTCAGCCCGTCACGTCGACCAGTGCCGCCTCGAGGAGGTCGAGGCCCGTGTGCAGCTCGTCGCTCTCGATGGTGAGGGGAGGAGCGAGTCGGAAGATACCGCCCATGCCGGGCAGCTGCAGGATGTTGACGTGCAGCCCGCGCTCGAGGCAGGCGGCGGTGACGGCGCGGCCGAGCTCGTCGGCCGGCATCGCGCCGGCGCCGCGCGGGTCGAGCTCGAGACCCTGCAGCAGCCCGCGCCCGCGGACGTCGCCGACGACGTCGTGCCGCTCCTGCAGGTCGGCGAGCCGGTCGGCGAGCTCGGTGCCGAGGTCGGCCGCGCGGGTGACGAGGTCGTCGCGCGCGACGACGTCGAGCACGGTGAGGGCGACGGTCGCGGCGAGCGGGTCGGAGACGTGGGTGGTGTAGAAGAGGAAGCCGCGCTCGTGGCAGGTCTGCTCGATCTCGGCGGTGGTGAGCACGGCGGCGACCGGCAGCCCGGCCCCGAGGGTCTTCGACAGCGTGAGCAGGTCGGGGACGACGCCGTCGCGCTCGAAGGCGTACATCTGCCCGGTGCGGCCGATGCCGGTCTGCGCCTCGTCGAGCACGAGCAGCATGCCCCGCGACCGGCAGTGCTCGCTCAGCCGGGCGAGGTAGCCGGGCGGCAGGTCGATGAGCCCGCCGGAGGACAGGATCGGCTCGACGAGGCACGCCGCGAGGTTGCCGGTGGACTGGCGGTCGACGAGGTCGAAGCCGAAGTCGAGCTCGGTCTGCCAGTCGTGGCTGCCATCGTCGTGCCGGAACGGCGAGCGGTAGGCGTGCGGCGTGGGCAGCACGAAGGTGCCCGGCGTCGGCGGGCCGTAGCCGCGTCGTCCGGCCGAGAAGGTGGCCGCGGCGGCGCCCGCCGTCATGCCGTGCCACGACCGGTCGAAGGTGACGACCTCCCAGCCGCCGGTGGCCAGCTTGGCCATCTTGAGCGCGGCCTCGTTGGACTCCGCGCCGGTGCTGAGCAGCAGCATGCGGTCGAGCGGGTCGGGCACGGTGGCGGTGAGCCGGTCGGCCAGCTCGACGACGGGCGGGCTGAGCATGCCGGAGTAGAGGTGGGCCAGCTCGCCGATGCCGGTTCCGACCGCGCGGACGACGTCGGGGTGGGCGTGGCCGAGCACGGCGCTCATCTGGCCGGAGGTGAAGTCGAGGATCGCCCGGCCGGAGGTGTCGTAGACGTAGGCGCCTGCGGCCCGCTCGACGAGGTGGGGCGTGAAGTCGCCGCCGTAGCTGACCAGGCGTCGGGCCCACCCGGGCGAGGTGACTGCGCTCATGGCCTAGGACACTAGGCCAAGATTGGCCTAGCATGCCAGGCATGGCATGGAGCACCGCCGAGCTGGCCGACCTGGCCGGCACCAGCCTGCGCGCCGTCCGCCACTACCACGCGGTCGGGCTGCTCGACGTCCCCGAACGCGGCCCCAACGGCTGGAAGCGCTATCGCCTCGAGCACCTCGCCCGGCTGCGCGAGATCGTGCGGCTGCGCGAGCTGGGTCTCTCGATCGCCAAGATCGACGAGCTCGTGCACGGCGGCTCGCTCACCGCGGCGCTCGCCCGGCTCGACGAGCAGCTCGACGAGTCGCTGCGACGGCTGCAGGAGCTGCGCGCGGAGGTGGCCACCCTGGCACGAGCCGGCGTGCACAGCGCGGCGCTCCCCCTGGGGCTGCACGGCATCGACCTCGACGCGCTGAGCACCGCCGACCACTCGTTCTTGGTGCTCGCCGGCTGCCTGCTCGACCGCGCGAGCCTCGACGCGTTCGTCGACCTGCTGCGCGCGGCCTACGCCGAGCCGGCCCTGGTCGCCTTCGACGCCCTCCCGGCCGAGGCCGACGAGGGCACCCGCTCCGCGCTCGTCGAGGCGATGGTCGAGCCGACCCGGCGCGTACGGGCGGCGTACCCGACCCTCGAGGAGCTGGCCGAGCGTGGCTCGACCAACCCCGCGCGGGCCCTGAAGCTGATGCGGGCCGCGCTAGACGAGCAGAACAACGCCGCCCAGCGCGACGTCCTGCGGCGGCTCGAGGCGCGGCTCGCCGCCGGAGGGGCCGAGGTCGCGGCCCGCTGACCGGGCCGGTCGTTGCTCAGGGCTCGACGGTGACCTTGATGGCCTCGCCGGCCTTGACCAGGGCGAAGGCGTCCATGACGTCGTCGAGCTTCACGTGGGCGGTGATGAGGTCCTTGACCGGCACCTGGCCGGTCGAGATGTACTCCAGCGCCCGCTTGTTGTGGGCCGGGGAGGAGCCGTTGGCGCCGTGCACGTGCAGCTGGCGGTAGTGGATGAGGTTGGAGTCGGCCTTGATGAAGGGGTCGTTCTTGGGCAGGCCACCGAAGAACGAGATGCGGCCCTGGCGCGCGGCCATCGAGATGGCCTGCTCCTGGGTGACGTTGGCCGGGGTCGCGGTGATGATGACATCGGCGCCGCGGCCACCGGTGAGCTCCATGACCTTCGCGACGACGTCCTCCTCGGCCGAGTTGATGACGTGGTCGGGCTGCACGGCGTCGGCCGACATCTTCAGGCGCTCGGCGTTGATGTCGACCAGCACGACCGTGCCGACCTTGTGCACGCCGCGGGCGATGCGGATGTGCATGCAGCCGATGGGGCCGGCGCCGAAGACGACGGTGAAGTCGCCCTCCTCGATGCCGAGCTGCTCCTGGGCGTTGATCGCGCAGGCGAACGGCTCGGCGGCCGAGGCCTCGTCGTAGCCGACGTTGTCGGGGATCTTGTTGAGCCCGTCGACCTTGAGCACCTGCTTCGGCACGATCATGTACTCGGCGAAGCCGCCGTCGTACTGGTAGCCGACCGAGGTCTGGTTCTGGCAGACCTCCATCCAGCCCTTGGTGCACTCGTGGCACTCACCGCACGGGACGGCGGCGATGACCTGCACGCGGTCGCCGACCGAGAAGTCGCTGCCGTAGGTGGCGTTGACGTCGGCGCCCACCTCGACGACCTCGCCGGCGATCTCGTGACCGAGGGTGCGCGGCGGCGTCAGGTTCTGGTGGCCGTTGTTGTAGATCTTGACGTCGGTGCCGCAGGTCGAGCAGTTCCTGACCTTGAGCTTGACCTCGTCGGGTCCGCAGGTGGGCTCGGGCACGTCCTCCAGACGAACGTCCTCGGGGGCGTAGAACCGCAGGGCCTTCATGGTGTCTCCTCGGATCGGGTACTGCGCCGGTACGGCGTCGTACGGGCGGTGCTCGCACCGTAACGCGGAGACCCCCCTGGTTGGCAACATGCCCGAATATGTTGGATTGACCCCTTGACCTGCGGCGTCTCTCAGGAATATAAAGGCGTTCAAAGATCCGTATGACGTCCCTCACAGGGATGGTCCCGGAAGCACCCCGTCGGACACGACGGCCAGGGAGGACTGCGCATGACCACCACCACCCACGCGGAGCGATCGGCACCGTCCGCGCGCGTACGCGTCCAGCGCTTCGGGACGTTCCTGTCCAACATGGTGCTGCCCAACATCGGCGCCTTCATCGCCTGGGGCCTGATCACCGCTCTGTTCATCGAGACCGGCTGGATCACCACCATCGGCAAGGACATCTTCGGCTACAACGGCGGCTACGGCTTCGTCGAGGAGCTCGGCGGCTGGGGCAAGGGGGCCGACGGCGGCATCGTCGGCCCGATGATCACCTACCTGCTGCCGCTGCTCATCGGCTACACGGGCGGCCGGATGACCTACGACGACAACATCCGCGGTGGCGTCGTCGGAGCGATCGCGACCATGGGCGCCATCGCCGGTGCCTCGGTGCCGATGTTCCTCGGTGCGATGGTCATGGGCCCGCTCGGCGGCTACACGATGAAGCGCCTCGACGCGCTGTGGGCGCACAAGATCCGCCCCGGCTTCGAGATGCTGGTCAACAACTTCTCCGCCGGCATCTGGGGCGGCATCCTCGCCGTCCTCGGCTTCCTCGTGGCCGGCCCGTTCGTCGAGCAGTTCAGCAAGGGCGCCTCCAACGTCATCGACACGCTCGTCAACAACAACCTGCTGCCGTTCACCTCGATCTTCATCGAGCCGGCCAAGGTCCTGTTCCTCAACAACGCCGTCAACCAGGGCATCCTGACCCCGCTCGGCACCTCCGAGGCCCTCGAGCAGGGCAAGTCGGTGCTGTTCCTCCTCGAGGCCAACCCCGGCCCGGGTCTCGGCCTCCTGCTCGCCTTCACGTTCTTCGGCAAGGGCGTCGCCAAGGCCTCGGCCCCCGGCGCCGCGCTCATCCAGTTCGTCGGCGGCATCCACGAGATCTACTTCCCCTACGTGCTGATGAAGCCGATCCTCATCGTCGCCATGATCGGCGGCGGCATGACCGGCATCACCGTCAACGTCGTCTTCGACTCCGGGCTCCGCTCACCGGCCTCGCCGGGCTCGATCATCGCCGTCTGGGCCGCCTCGCCCGGCAGCAGCTTCGTCGGCGTCACGCTCTCGGTCATCGCCTCCGCGGCCGTCACGTTCCTGATCGCCTCCTTCCTGCTCAAGATCGACAAGAGCGAGGAGGGCGACCTGGCCGAGGCCGCCGCCCGCATGGAGGCCACCAAGGGCAAGAAGTCGTCGGTCACCGGCGCCCTCCTCGGCTCGGCCACGACCGCCGGCCCGATCCGCTCGATCGTCTTCGCCTGCGACGCCGGCATGGGCTCCTCCGCCATGGGCGCCTCGGTGCTGCGCAAGAAGATCCAGGACGCCGGCCACTCAGGCGTCACCGTCGTCAACAAGGCGATCTCCAACCTCAACGACGACCCCGACCTCGTCGTGACCCACCAGGACCTCACCGACCGGGCCCGGTCGAAGTCGCCGTCTGCCGTGCACGTCTCGGTCGACAACTTCATGAACAGCCCGCAGTACGACGAGATCGTCGCCATGATCGACCGCACGAACGGTGCCGCCGCGGCCCCCGCGGCCGACCCGCTGGCCAAGACCGAGCCCGCTGCCGAGCCCGCTGTCGAGCCCGCGCACGACGTCCTCGACCCCGAGTCGATCGTGCTCGGCGGCACCGCCCGCTCGCGGGACGACGCCATCTCCGAGGCCGGCCGGCTGCTGGTCGCCGCGGGTGCCGCCGACGAGTCCTACGTCGCGGCGATGCACGAGCGCGAGACGTCGGTCTCCACCGCCATGGGCAACGGCCTCGCCATCCCGCACGGCACCAACGACGCCAAGGCCGCGGTGCGCCGCACCGGTCTGTCGTTCGTGCGCTACGACGAGCCGCTCGACTGGAACGGCAAGCCGGTGCGCTTCGTGATCGGCATCGCCGGCGCCGGCAACGACCACCTCGCCCTGCTCGGGCGCATCGCCAAGGTCTTCGCCGACAACGAGCAGGTCGCCCGCCTCGAGGCGGCCAGCACGCCGGCGGACGTGCTCGACGTCCTGGGCCAGGTGCAACCCGCCTGAGCTAGGAGTCACCCCACCGACTCGCCCACGCGGGGCGCCCACCGGCGCCAGCGGAGGGCCTCCGAGGGGGGAGCGCAGCGGGGTCCGACCTTCGGGTCGGGCCCCGTTTCGGCGTGCCCCGGGGCTGTGGGGTGGTGGTCCTGACCGAGCGATCGCGCGGAAAGGACCACGGGCCGGGCCTCGCGGTGGTCCTGATCGAGCGATCGCGCGGAAAGGACTACGGGCAGGGGCGCGACGGGTTCGACGGTGGCACTGACAGCGCGATCGCGCGGAGAGTGCCGCCGGTGGGCTCGGTTGCCGGTACTAGCAGCGCGATTGCGCGCAGGGTGCCGCGGGAGGGCCCGGTTGCCGGTACTAGCAGCGCGATTGCGCGGAGAGTGCCGCCGGTGGGCTCGGTTGCCGGTACTAGCAGCGCGATTGCGCGCAGGGTGCCGCGGGAGGGCCCGGTTCGCGGTACTAGCAGCGCGATTGCGCGCAGAGTGCCACTGAAAGGCCCGGTCTGCGGTACCAGGAGCGCGATCGCGCGGAGAGTGCCGCGATGGAGACCGGAACCCGAGCGGCGGACGAGCCGTGCCGCGCCGGCTCAGCCCAGCAGCACCTCGGCGGCGGCCGCGCGGGCGGCGGCCGGGTCGGCGGCGGCGAGGGCGGCCTCGGCGGCGTCCTCGCACTGCTGGTGCGTCACGGTGGCCAGGCGGGCCCCGACGGGCTTCACGGCGGCCGCGGCCATGGACAGCGAGGTGATGCCGAGCCCGGCGAGCACGCAGGCCAACAACGGGTCGGCGGCGGCCTCGCCGCACACGCCGACGGGCTTGCCCGCCGTCCGGCCGGCCTCGGCGGTGATCGCGACGAGCTGCAGGAGCGCCGGCTGCCACGGGTCGGTGAGGTGGGCCAGGTCGGTGGCCATGCGGTCGGCGGCCATCGTGTACTGGGTGAGGTCGTTGGTGCCGATCGAGAGGAAGTCGACGGCCTCGAGCATCCGGTGCGCGAGCAGCGCCGACGACGGGATCTCGACCATGACGCCGGCCTTCAGCCCGCGCTCGCGGACGGCCTCGCCGAACGCGGCGGCCTCCTGGACGGTGGCGACCATCGGCGCCATCACCCACGTCTCGGTGCCGGTCTCCTTCGCCGCGGCCGCGATCGCGTCGAGCTGGCGGTCGAGCAGGCCGGGGTTGTCGAACGACAGGCGCAGGCCGCGGACGCCGAGAGCCGGGTTCTCCTCGCCGTCGTGGGTCGCGAAGGCGATCGGCTTGTCGGACCCGGCGTCGAGGGTGCGGACGACGACGTAGCGGTCGGCGAACGGGCGCAGCGCGGCCGCGTAGACCTCCGTCTGCTCCTCGACCGACGGCTCCTCGGTGCGGCCGAGGAAGCACAGCTCGGTGCGGAACAGGCCGACGCCCTCGACGGGCCCGTCGGCCGACTTCTCCGACGACGGGCCGTCGGCCACGTTGGCCAGCACCTTGACGGCGGTGCCGTCGGACAGGCGGCCGGGGCCGGTCCAGGAGGCGACGGCCTCGCGCTCGACCCGGTCGCGCTCGACGCGCTGCTCGGCGTCGTCGGGGTCGGGGCCACGCTCGATGGTGCCGACGGCGCCGTCGACGAGCACCTGCTCGCCGGAGCTCAGGCCGAGGGCGCCGGCGACGCCGACGACGCACGGGATGCCGAGCTGGCGGGCGATGATCGCGGTGTGGCTGGTCGGGCCGCCGCGCTCGGTCACGAGCGCGAGGACGACGGCCGGGTCGAGCCCGGCGGTGTCGGCCGGTGCGAGGTCCTCGGCGACGAGCACGGACGGCGCGTCGGGCACGGGGACGCCGGGCTCGGGCTCGCCGACGAGGCGCGCGACGACGCGGCGCTCGATGTCGCGCAGGTCGGTGGTGCGCTCGGCCATGAGGCCGCCCATCGACTCGAAGACGCCGACGAACTGCTCGATCGCGGCGTGCACGGCGTCGAGCAGCGGCTGCTGGGCGAGGTTGGTCTTGACGGCGCCGCGCAGGCCCTTGTCCTTCGCGAGGCCGGCGCTGGCGGTGAGCACGCCGGCGGCCGAGCCGTGCGCCGAGGCGGCGCGTGCCGTGAAGGCCTTGGAGACCGCGGCGGCGGCGTCGTCGTAGGCCGCCAGCGCCTCGTCGGCGTCGTCCGGCGCGCGGTAGCGCGCGACGGCATCGGGGTCGAGGTCGGTGCGGGCGACGAGGACGGGCCCGTGGGCCACGCCCGGGACGACGGGGGTGCCGGTGAGCGCGTCGTGCTGATCCGTGACCATGGTCACGTATTCAACGCCGAGAGCCTTGACAAGTCAACACATTCGGGCATAGAACCACATATACGCAGATGTAGTCCCCGTCACGACGCCCGAGAGCGAGGTGCCATGTACGCCGAGGAACGGCAACAGGCTATGGCCGAGCTCGTCGCCGAGCACGGACGGCTCTCCGTGAGCGACCTCGCCGAACGATACGACGTCACCACCGAGACCGTCCGTCGCGACCTGTCCACGCTCGAGCGGATGGGGCTCGTGCGCCGGGTGCACGGCGGCGCCGTGCCGGCCCGGGCGCTGGCCGTCATCGAGTCCGCGCTCACCGAGCGCGACCAGGCCCACCCCGCCGAGAAGGACCGCATCGCGCGCGCCGCCCTCGACCTCCTCCCGCCGGCCGGTGGCAGCGTCCTGCTCGACGCCGGCTCCACGACGTCGCGCCTCGCCGCCCTGCTGCCCCGCGACCACCGGCTCACCGTGTTCACCCACGGCGTCCCGGTCGCCGCCCGACTCGCGGCGCTGCCGCACATCGAGCTGCACCTGCTGCCGGGCCGCGTGCGGTCCACCACCCAGGCCGCCGTCGGCGCCGACACGGTCGCGATGCTCTCGCGCCTCAACGCCGACGTCGCCTTCCTCGGCACCAACGCCGTCACCGTGGCGCAGGGCCTGTCCACCCCGGACGCCGACGAGGCGGCCACCAAGCGGGCCATGGTGCGCGCGGCCCGCGAGGTCGTCGTCGTCTCCGACGCCAGCAAGATCGGAGCGGAGTCCCTCGTGCAGTTCGCATCGCTCGACGACGTCGACGTGCTCGTCACCGACGCCGAGGCCGGCGAGGCCGACGTCCAGGCCCTCGAGGCTGCCGGCGTGACGGTGGTGCTCGCATGATCGTCACGCTCACCCCCAACCCGAGCCACGACCGCACCGTCACCCTGGCCGGCCACCTCGAGCGCGGCGCCGTCCAGCGGGCCACCTCGGTCACCTCGCAGGCCGGCGGCAAGGGCGTCAACATCTCCCGCGCCGCCGTCACCGCCGGCATCGAGACCCTCGCCGTGCTGCCCGCGCCCGACGACGACCCGTTCGTGCTCGAGCTGCGCGCGGCGCACATCGACTGCCTGCCCGTGCCCACCGACGGCGGCGACCTGCGGGTCAACATCACCGTCACCGAGCCCGACGGCACCACCACCAAGCTCAACTCGCCCGGCCCCACCGCCACCCCCGACGTGCTCGCCGGCCTCGCCGACGCGCTGCACGACCGCACCGGCTCGGCCGACTGGGTCGTGCTCGCCGGCTCGCTGCCGCCCGGCGCACCGACCGAGTGGTACGCCACCCTCGTCGCCGGCCTCGCCGACACCGGCGCCCGCATCGCCGTCGACACCAGCGACGGGCCCCTCCAGGCACTCGTCGACCGCCTCGAGGTCGCCGCGCCCTCGCTGATGAAGCCCAACGGCCACGAGCTCGCCTCGTTCACCGGCCACGACGGCGACGCGCTCGAGGCCGACCCCTCGGCCGCCGCCCGGGCCGCCGCCGAGCTCGTCGGACGCGGCGTCGACGCCGTCCTCGTCACGCTCGGCGCCCACGGCGCCGTCCTCGTCACCGCCGACGGCGCCTGGCACGGCACCCCGCCGCCCACCGAGGTCGTCAGCACCGTCGGCGCCGGCGACTCCAGCCTGTTCGGCTACCTGCTCGCCGACCTGCGCGACCTCCCGCCGGCCGACCGCGTCGCGCTCGCCGTCGCCTACGGCAGCGCCGCCGCCGGCCTGCCCGGCACCACCATCCCGACGCCCGACCAGGTCGACCCCGGTCGCGTCGTCGTCCAGGCCCTCGACGTGACCACCGGTCGCGGCTGAGAACGCACCACCCATCCACCGAGAGGAACACCATGCCCAGCCAGTCCGTCGTCGTCGGCTCCGCCCAGGGTCTCCACGCCCGCCCCGCCCAGCTCATCGCCGAGGCGGCCGAGGGCCTCGGCTCCGAGGTGACCATCAACGGCGTCGACGCCTCCTCCGCGCTGATGCTGATGACCGTGGGTGCGGGCAAGGGCGACACCGTCGAGGTCGCCGGCGACGACGACGCCGCCGTCGCCAAGATCGCCGAGATGGTCGCCTCCGACCTGGACGCTGGTTGACGGCGCTGGCTTCGCCTCACGCGTGGCGCGCCGCCTGAAGAGGCCGTC
>NZ_JBDUUE010000001.1:0-361964 GCF_039939255.1 Nocardioides secundeburneus | reverse complement strand
GAGGTCGCCGGCGACGACGACGCCGCCGTCGCCAAGATCGCCGAGATGGTCGCCTCCGACCTGGACGCTGGTTGACGGCGCTGGCTTCGCCTCACGCGTGGCGCGCCGCCTGAAGAGGCCGTCATGTCGATGACCGTGTCGTGTGCCGCGTCCGGATAGTTCGACACCTGGTCGACCTCCTGGGCGTCTCGGAGGTCGACCACGTGTCGAACTACCGCGGGCCGACCCCTAGTCTGTCGAGTAATCCACTCGACTTTCTCAGGAGTCCGGCATGTCCGATGGTCCCCAGTCCTCCCGTCTGACCCGACGCACGCTGGCCGGTGCCGCGGTCGGCGCGCTCGGTGCCGGTGCCGCCGCCGCGAGCGCGAGCGGACCGGCGTACGCCGAGCAGCCGTTCCGCGCCGTGGCCCGCGGCGGTCGCACGCCCCGGCCCAACATCCTGGTGATCCTGGCCGACGACCTCGGCTGGGGCGACCTGTCGGTCTACGGCGCCCCGCGCATCAGGACCCCGCACCTCGACCGCCTCGCGCGCGACGGCGTCCGGTTCACCCAGGGCTACTCCGCCGGTGCGGTCTGCTCGCCGACGCGCGTCGCGCTCTACACCGGCCGCCACCCGGGCCGGATCAAGGGCGGGCTGGCCGAGCCGATCTCGGCGCCCGGCCCCGACAACGGCATCCCGCCCGAGCACCCGACGCTCGGCTCCCTGCTCAAGGACGCCGGCTACGCGACCGCGATGGTCGGCAAGTGGCACGGCGGCTTCCTGCCGTGGTTCAGTCCGCTCAAGTCGGGCTGGGACTCCTTCTTCGGCAACTACTCCGGCGGCCTCGACTACTTCTCCAAGTGGGCCGGCAACGGCTACGACCTCTGGGACGGCGAGCAGCAGGTCGACGACCCGCGCTACTACACCGACATCGTCACCGAGAAGGCCGTCGGCGTCGTCCGCCGCAACGCCCGGCTGAACCAGCCGTGGCTGCTCAACCTGAACTTCACCACCCCGCACTGGCCCTGGGAGGGCCGCGGCGACAAGGCCGTCAGTGACGAGCTCACCGCGCGCCTCAAGGCCGGCGACTCCCGCGCCCTCTTCCACGAGGACGGCGGCTCGCTCGCGAAGTACGAGGAGATGGTCGAGGACCTCGACCGCGCCGTCGGCCGCGTGCTCGACGAGCTGCGCCGCACCGGCCAGGACCGCGACACCATCGTGCTGTTCCAGAGCGACAACGGCGGCGAGCGGTTCTCCTACAACTGGCCGCTCAGCGGCGAGAAGGCCAGCGTCAACGAGGGCGGCATCCGGGTGCCGATGATCGTCTCGTGGCCCGGCCGGCTGCGCGGGCGCCAGGTCGACGACACTCCCGTCTACACCACCGACTGGACGGCGACCTTCCTCGAGCTCGGCCGCGCCACCCCCGACGCGGCCTACCCGCTCGACGGCACCAGCCTCGTGCCGCACCTGTTCCAGGGACGCCGCGTGCCCGAGCGCGACCTGTTCTGGCGCACCCGCGGTGGGCGCGCGCTGCGACGCGGTGACCTCAAGTACGCCCGCCTCGACGGCGTCGACCACCTCTACGACCTGCGCGCCGACGTCCGCGAGCAGGCCGACCTGGCCAAGAAGCGGCCGGCCGACCTCGCCGCCCTGAAGGCCGCCTGGGAGGCGGTCGACGCGACGCTGCTGCCCTACCCGGCCTGACCCCGCGACCGGTAGCGCCGCTCGGGCCGTCCGGCGGAGCCGTACTGCAGCCGCACCTCGGCGTCGCCGCGCTCGACGAGGTGCTCGAGGTAGCGGCGGGCGGTGACGCGCGAGAGCCCGACGAGCTCGCCGGCCTCGGACGCCGAGATCTCCTCGCGCTCGCGGACGGCGGCGACGATCAGGTCGGCGGTCTCGGGGCTGAGGCCCTTGGGCAGCCGGGTCGGGGCGGACGGCGTGCGGGCGGCGGTCGCCCCGGCGCCGAACGCCTGGTCGATCGCGGCCTGGTCGGTCTCGCCCTCGGCCAGGACGCCGAGCGCGGTGGCGACCTGCCGGAGCCGGTCGGCGAGGTCGGCCTGCTCGAACGGCTTGACGAGGTACTGCATCGCGCCGCCGTGCAGCGCCGTGCGGACGGCGTCGGCCCCGCGTTCGGCGGTGACCATGACGACGGCGACCTGCGTGCCGGCGCCGCGGAGCCGGCCGAGCACGGTGAGCCCGTCGAGGTCGGGCAGGTGGACGTCGAGCAGCACCAGGTCGGGGCCGAGCTCGTCGACCAGGCGCAGCGCGTCGGCGCCGGTGTGCGCGGTGCCGACGACCTCGAACCCGTCGGTGGCCTCGACGAAGCGCGTGTGGATGCGCGCGACCATGAAGTCGTCGTCGACGACCAGCACACGGATCGGGGAGGTCACGAGGGCACACCCTCTCGCATCGAGCGCGGGAGCACCACGACGAACTCGGCGCCGCCCTCCTCGGCCGCCCGGCCGACCTCGACCGAGCCCCCGCGCTGGGTGCAGATGAGCTGCACCAGCGGCAGGCCGATGCCGCGACCGCCGAGCACCTCCGGCTTGGTGGAGAAGCCGCGTACGAAGATCGCCTCGCGCAGGTCGACGGGCACGCCGGGGCCGTCGTCGCGCACGCGCAGGTGCACGTCGCCGTCGACCTCGGTGAGCCACACCTCGACCAGCGACGCCGCGGCGTCGACGGCGTTGTCGACCAGGTTGCCGAGCACGGTGGTCAGGTCGGCCGACACGTCGGCCGGCAGCGCCGACAGCCGCGACCCGGCGTCGAGCACGAGCTCGACGCCGCGCTCGGCGGCGACGGAGTCCTTCGCGACGACGAGGGCCGCGACGGCCGGGTCGGCGATGCGCGCCGAGACGAACGCGCCGACCTCCGAGCGGTGGCGGGCGAGGTCGCCGACGAGCGTGCGGACCTCGTCGTACTCGCCGAGCTGCACGAGCCCGGAGATGGTGTGCAGCCGGTTGTCGAACTCGTGCGTCTGCGCGCGCAAGGTGTCGGTGATCGACAGGTTCGAGCTCAGCTGGCTCTGCAGCGAGACCAGCTCGGTGCGGTCGCGCAGCGTCGTCACCGAGCCGATGCCGCGCCCGTGCGACGACGCCGAGCGCCGGTTGAAGACCACGACGCGGGTGCCGACCAGCGCGACGGCGTCCTGCGTCTCGCCCTCGGTGAGCAGGGTGACGACGTGCGGGTCGAGGCCGAGGTCGTCGACCCGGCGGCCGACGGGGTCGGCGTCGTCGGGCAGGCCGAGCGTGCGACGCGCGGCGTCGTTCACCATCGTCACCCGCCCGTCGGTGCCGACGGCGACGACGCCCTCGCGGATGCTGTGCAGCAGCGCCTCGCGCTGGTCGGCCAGGTTGGCGATCTGGTCGGAGTCGAGCCCGCGGGTGCCGCGCTTGACCACGCGCGAGACCGCGAAGGAGCCGACCAGGCCGAGCACGGCGCCCACGCCGAGGTAGAGCGCGAGGTCGGACGCCGACCCGGTGAGCCGGTCGCGCAGCGTCGGGTAGTCCTGCTCGGCGACGACGATGCCGGCCGGCCCGGAGCCGTCGGCGGGGTAGACCGGGGCGTGCCCGGCCGCGGTGCGTCGTCCGTCGTGCACGACGTCGCCCACCCAGCCGCGACCCTCGAGCGCGTCGCTGGACCCGAGCTCGGCACGGGTGCCGACCAGCGTGGGGTCGGAGGCGGCCACGACCACGCCGGCGGTGTCGACCACGTAGACGTCGTCGGCGCCGGTCCCGAGCGCGCGGACCAGCAGCGGCGCCAGCCGCTCGGAGACCACCCGCGGCGGCAGGTCGGCGAGGTCGCTCAGCGTCTCCTGCACCAGCGGCAGGCTGGCGGTGTCCTCGGCCGCCGAGCGCATCGCCGGGCCGCGCTCGTTCTGGAACGAGGCGTCGGACTGCCGGACGCCGATGACGCCCACCACGAGCAGCAGGAGCGCGACGACGACCAGCTGCAGCAGCAGGAACTGACCGGCGAGCGTCAGTCGGCGGCGTTCGCGCATGCGCGTGACCACAACGACCACAACCTCCTTTGCCACCGCAATCGTGACGTCCACCACATCGCGGCCGCATGCTCGTCGACGTGTCACGCACATCACACCACTCCCGAGGTCGGCGCCGGCTGGCCGTCGCACTGACGCTCGCGCTGGGGCTCACCCTCGCGACCGCCGGCTGCGGCGTCACGCGCGGCTCCGACGACCCCAGCAACCGCCGCCTCCAGATGATGATCCCCAACAGCCCGGGCGGCGGCTACGACCTCACCGGTCGCGCCGCGGCGCGGGCGATGGAGGACAACGACCTCACCGGTCGCTTCGAGATCACCAACGTCCTCGGCGCCAGCGGCACCGTCGCCATGCAGCGGCTCGCCAACTCCGAGGGCGCCGACGACCTGATGATGATCATGGGTCTCGGCGTCGTCGGCGCGGTCTACACCAACAAGTCCGACGCCCGCGTCTCCGACATGACGCCGATCGCGCGCGTCGTCGAGGAGCAGGAGGGCCTGCTCGTGCCCGCCGACTCGCCGTTCGAGACGATCGACGACCTGGTCGCGGCGTGGAAGGCCGACCCGCACTCAATCACCGTGGGCGGCGGCTCGTCACCGGGCGGGCCCGACCACCTGTTCCCGTACCAGCTGGCCCAGACCCTCGGCATCGAGGACCTCGCGCAGGTCAAGTACGTCTCCTACGACGGCGGCGGCCCGCTCACCACGGCACTGCTCGGCTCGAAGATCGACGTCGGCACCTCGGGTCTCGGCGAGTTCGAGGGCCAGATCGCCGACGGCTCGCTGCGCGTGCTCGCCGTGAGCGGCGAGGAGCGGATCGACGGCGTCGACGCGCCCACCCTCACCGAGGCCGGCATCGACCTCGTGTTCACCAACTGGCGCGGCGTGCTCGCTCCGCCCGGCATCTCGCAGGAGCAGCGTGACTACCTCACCGACCTGCTCACCGAGATGCACGCCACCGAGGAGTGGCAGCAGGCGTTGGCCGACAACGGCTGGATCGACAACTTCGCCACCGGCGAGGAGTTCGCGACGTTCCTCGAGGAGCAGGACCGTCGCGTCGCCGACACCCTGAAGGAGCTGGGCATCAATGACGACCTCTGAGGCAGAGCTGACCGGGCGCCCCGGGCGGACCGCGCACCGGGCACCGACGCCGGCCCGCGTCGTCGACAAGGCGCAGTACGGCCTTGCCGCCTTCCTGGTGCTGGTCGGCGGCTACGTGCTCTACGACGCCAGCACGCTCGACGACGCCTTCGCCGACCAGCCGGTGCAGCCGTGGGCCGTGCCGTTCGCCGTCGGCGGGGCCCTGGTCCTGCTCGGCGTCCTGCTCGCCGTCGCCACCGCTCGGGGCGACCGCGCCGAGGCCGAGGACGGCGAGGACGTCGACCTCGGCGGCGGCACCGACTGGCGCACCGTGGGGCTGCTGCTCGCGGTCTTCCTGTTCAACATCGTCTTCATCGACCTGCTCGGCTGGGCCATCACCGGCGCGGTCCTGTTCGCCGGCGCCGCCGGTGCCCTCGGCAGCCGCACCCACGTGCGCAACGTCGCGATCGGCGCGGCTCTGTCGGTCGGCACCTGGTACGGCTTCTACGTCGGCCTCGGCATCCCGATCCCGGCCGGCGTCCTGGACGGGGTGCTGTGATGGACCTCCTCCTCGACGGCTTCGCGACCGCCCTCACCCCCGAGAACCTGCTCTTCGCCGCGCTCGGCGTGCTGCTCGGCACCGCCGTGGGCGTGCTGCCCGGCATCGGCCCGGCGATGGCCATCGCCCTGTTGTTCCCGGTCACCTACGCGGTCGGTCCCGAGAGCGCGATCATCATGTTCGCCGGCATCTACTACGGCGGCATGTACGGCGGCTCGACCACCTCGATCCTGCTCAACACCCCCGGTGAGGCGTCGTCGGTCGTCACCGCGCTCGAGGGCAACAAGATGGCAAAGAAGGGCCGCGCCGCCCAGGCACTGGCCACCGCCGCCGTCGGCTCGTTCGTCGCCGGCACGATCGGCACGGTCCTGCTCGTCGTCCTGATGCCGCACGTGGCCGACGTCGTCGTACAGCTCGGCGACCCGTCGTACCTCGCGATCATGCTGCTCGCGCTGTTCATGGTCACCTTCGTGATGGGCGCCTCGAAGCTGCGTGGCTTCATCGCGCTGTTCCTCGGCCTGGCGATCGCGATGATCGGCACCTCGACCGGCCAGGCCCGGCTCACCTTCGACCAGCCGCTGCTCTCCGACGGCATCGACGTCGTCGTGGTCGCGGTCGCGGTGTTCGCGATCGGCGAGGCCCTGTGGGTCGCGGCGCACCTGCGCCGCAAGCCGCTCGAGGTGATCCCCGTCGGCCAGCCGTGGATGAGCAGGGCCGACTGGTCGCGGTCGTGGAAGCCGTGGCTGCGCGGCACCGCGCTCGGGTTCCCCTTCGGGGCGCTGCCGGCCGGTGGCGCCGAGACGCCGACCTTCCTGTCCTACGCCGCCGAGCAGAAGCTCAGCAAGCACCCCGAGGAGTTCGGCGAGGGCGCCATCGAGGGCGTCGCCGGCCCGGAGGCGGCCAACAACGCCTCGGCCGCCGGCACGATGATGTCGCTGCTCGCGATCGGCCTGCCGACGACGGCGACCGCGGTGATGATCCTGCTGGCGCTCAAGAGCTACGGCATCCAGCCCGGCCCGCAGCTGCTCGACGCCGAGCCGGCCCTGGTGTGGACGCTCGTCGCCAGCCTGTTCATCGCCAACACGCTGCTGCTGGTCATCAACCTGCCGATGGCGCCGCTGTGGGCCAAGCTCCTGCAGATCCCGCGGCCCTACCTCTACGCCGGCATCCTGTTCTTCGCCTCCCTCGGCGCCTACAGCGTGAGCTTCGAGGCCTTCGACCTCGCGCTGCTGCTGGTCTTCGGCCTCATGGGCCTGGGCATGCGGCGCTTCGGCATCCCGGTGCTGCCGCTGCTGGTCGGCGTCATCCTCGGCCCGCTGCTCGAGGAGCGCCTGACCCGCGCCCTGGTCATCTCCGACGGCGACGTCAGCACGCTGTGGGGCGAGCCGGTCGCGATCGTCGTCTACGCCCTCATGGCCATCCTCGTCGTGGCGGCCGTGATCGGCAGCCTGCGCAAGCCGGTGGTCGCCTCCGACTCGACCGTTCCGGCCGAGAAGGAAGAGGCCAAGGCATGAGCATCGTGGTGGGCTACAGCGCCGACGACTACGGCCGGGCCGCGCTCGCGCACGGCGTCGAGGCGGCGCGGGAGAAGAACGAGCGGCTGCTCGTCGTCAACGCCTCGACCGGTCAGAGCCTGGTCGACAAGCGGTTCGCGCACGACGACGAGATCGCCGCGCTGACGGCGTCGCTGGCCGACTCCGGGCTCGAGGTCGAGGTGCGCCACGACGTCGTCCCCGACGTCGCCGACGCGCTCGTCTCGATCGCTGCCGAGGAGAAGGCGCGGCTCGTGGTCGTCGGCATCCGCCGTCGGACGCCGGTCGGCAAGCTCATCATGGGCAGCGTCGCGCAGCGCGTCATCCTCGAGGCGCCCTGCCCGGTGCTGGCCGTCAAGCCGGACTGAGCACCAGCTCGACGCCGTCGCTGAGCCGGTAGGGCTGGGTGCTCACCAGCGCGCCGACCACGCGCCGCAGCCGCGACACCTCGGCCCGCGCGGTGACGACGTGGTCGGCGTCGCCGAAGACGGCGGTGCTCAGCGCGGCGGCGGTCAGGCCGGGGCGACCGGCCGTCGCGAGCACCCGCAGCACCTGGGCGTGCCGCGGCGACAGCGTCACCCGCCACGACTGCGCACCGCTCACCTCGAGCACGCCGTCCGGCGACAGCGAGGCCCGGATGACCTCGGACGACGACGCGGCGCGCACCAGCCAGCCGCCGGCGAGCCGCTCGGGCAGGCACAGCCCGAGCCCGGGGACGGCGAGCGCCCGGTCGGCCTGCGGCACGGCGATGCGCTCGCGGGCCGCGATGCCCGAGCGGGCGGCCACCCAGCCGTGGTCGTCGACGACCAGAGCCGGCCCGGACGCCGCCCCGAGCACCGGCTCGGCGACGCGGCGCAGCCGGTCGAGCGACTCCTGGTGGTGGCGCCACAGGCCGGCCTCGGCGAGCCGGACGGCCGAGGAGACCAGCGCGCAGAACGCCGGGTGGAGCGTCAGTGCCGGGCCGCTGATGTCGACGACGCCGAGCAGGGCGCCGGTGCGCGGGTCGTGCACGGGGTGGGCGGTGCAGTACCAGGGGTGCTGCCGGGTCGCGAAGTGCTCGGCCGAGAACAGCTGGACGGGGGCGGCCTCGACGAGCGCGGTGCCGATGGCGTTGGTGCCGACGGCGTCCTCGGTCCAGGTGGCGCCCTCGGCGAAGCCGAGCCGGTCGGCCTGCTGTCGCACCCGGGCCGACCCCTCGCGCCACAGGATGACCCCGTCGGCGTCGCAGACGACCATGAGGAACGACGACGCGTCGGCCACGCTCGTCAGCACGCCGCGCAGCTCGTCGACGACGGCCGCGAGCGGTGAGCCGCGACGCCGCCGCTCGACGTCCTCGACCGGGGCGGGGTCGCGCAGCGTGCCGCCGCCGGGGTCGACGCCGGCCGCGAGCACGCGCCGCCACGACCTCGCCACCACGCTGCGCGGGGGTTGGCCGCGCGAGCCGCCGAGGAAGGCGTCGTGCACCCGGGTCAGCTCACGGGCCTGCAGGGCGAGGTCGCTCCCGGGCCGGACGGCGGCAAAGCTCACGGCGGTCTCCTCGTACGTCGTCGTACGCGTCCATCGCACACCCGCGGGGGTTGCGACCGAGTTGGTCCAGGAGAGCAAGCCGCGCCGCCCGGCGCAAGGCCCGCGCGGACCGGTCAGCCCAGCAGCCGCCGCAGGACGGCGACGAAGCCGGCCGGGTCGCCGGCGGGCTGGCCGTACTCGCCGCCGGAGAAGCCGTTGTGCGAGCCGGGGAAGACGACGGGCTCGACGCCGAGCTCGGCCGCGAGCGCACGGGTGCCGCGCGCCGGCCACTCCTGGTTCGACCCGGCGCCGACGCCGAGCACGAGCCGGTCACCGAGGGCGCGCAGGACGTCGAGGTCGGCGTCGTAGAGCTGGCAGGTCGGGCTGTTGCGGAAGATCGCGTTGGTGCGGTCGCCGTCGTCGTCGACGGGCAGGCCGAACATCGCGGGGTCCGGGGCGGGCGCGTCCAGGTAGCTCGGCGGCACCTTGCCGTCGTGCTTCACGATCGCGATGAACTCGGCCATGCCCGGTCCGAAGCCGTCGCGGTGGTAGGTCTCGACCATGTGCTCGGTGACCGCGGCCAGCACGTCGCGGTCGGGCAGGAAGGTCGACGACGGCGGCTCGTGCGCGATCGCCGTCGCGACGTCGTCGGGGTGGGCCGCCAGCAGCGCGAACAGGTTGACGGCGCCGCCGCTGGTGCCGAAGCAGTCGACCGGGCCCACGCCGAGCGCCTCGATCACGCGGTGCAGGTCGGCGGCGTGCAGCTCGGGCGGCGTGGGGGTGGTGCCGGTGGGGTTGCGGGCGGTGCCGCGCGGGTCGTAGGTGACCACGGGCCGGTCGACGGCCAGCAGCGGCACGATCGAGCCGAAGCCGACGGCGTCCATGGGGGATCCGAAGACGAACAGCGGCCGGGTGGACGACGCGAGGTCGCCGTGCACGTCGTAGGTGATGAGGTCGTCGCCCTCGCCGACGGTGCGGCCGAGGGACTGCTGGAGGGTCGTGGTCATGCTGCTCCGACCGGACGGCGCCGACGGACTCATCGCGGACTCGTCGCTGGCTCGTCGCAACCGCGTGCAACCCTTCCGCCGGCGCTGGCCGACGATGTGTCCTCGGTCACATGACCCTGATCGACCACCCGGCCACCGACGACCCGACCACGGCAGCGCCGTCCCCGCAGGAGCGGGCCGACGCCTGGTTCGCCTCGTTCGAGGCCGCGCTCGCTGCCGGCGACGTGCCGGCGGCAGCCGGCCACTTCGCCGCCACCAGCTTCTGGCGCGACCTCGTCGCGTTCTCCTGGAACCTCACCACCGTCGAGGACCCCGGCGGGGTCGCCGACCTGCTCGGCGCCACGCTCGAGCGGGTCGCGCCGAGCGGGTTCGCGACGTCGGAGCCGCCCGAGGAGGCCGACGGTGTCACGACCGCCTGGTTCGACTTCGAGACCTCCGTCGGTCGCGGCCACGGCCTGGTCCGGCTGGTCGAGGAGGACGGCGAGACGCGGGCCTGGACGTTCCTGACCACCCTGCGCGAGCTCAAGGGCCACGAGGAGCCGCGCGGCACGCGTCGTCCGATGGGGGCCGCGCACGGCGCGGACAAGAACCGGACGACGTGGAAGGAGGCCCGCCAGGCCGAGGCCGAGTCGCTCGGCTCGACCGAGCAGCCGTACGTGCTCGTGATCGGCGGCGGCCAGGGCGGCATCGCGCTCGGCGCCCGGCTGCGGCAGCTCGGCGTCACGGCGCTCGTGATCGACAAGCACCCGCGTCCGGGCGACCAGTGGCGCAACCGCTACAAGAGCCTGTGCCTGCACGACCCCGTCTGGTACGACCACCTGCCCTACCTGAAGTTCCCGGACAACTGGCCGGTCTTCGCGCCGAAGGACAAGATCGGCGACTGGCTCGAGTCGTACGTGAAGGTCATGGAGGTGCCGTACTGGTCGTCGACCGTGGCCACCTCGGCGTCGTACTCGGAGGAGACGGGGGAGTGGACCGTCGAGGTCGAGCGCGAGGGTCGGCCGCTCACCCTGCGTCCGCAGCAGCTCGTGCTCGCCACCGGCATGTCGGGCAAGCCGAACATCCCGGTGCTCGACGGACAGGACGTCTTCCGCGGCGACCAGCACCACTCCTCGGCCCACCCCGGGCCCGACGCCTACGCCGGCAAGAAGGCCGTGGTCATCGGCAGCAACAACTCCGCCTTCGACATCTGCGGCGCGCTGTGGGAGCACGACGCCGACGTCACGATGGTGCAGCGCTCGTCGACCCACATCGTCAAGAGCGACAGCCTCATGGAGTACGGCCTCGGCGACCTCTACTCCGAGCGTGCGCTCGCGGCCGGCGTCACGACGGAGAAGGCCGACCTGATCTTCGCCTCGCTGCCCTACCGGATCCTGCACACCTTCCAGATCCCCGCCTACGAGGCCATGGCCGAGAAGGACAAGGACTTCTACGACCGCCTCGAGGCCAGCGGGTTCCGCCACGACTGGGGCGACGACGGCAGCGGGCTGTTCATGAAGTACCTGCGCCGCGGCTCCGGCTACTACATCGACGTCGGCGCCGCCGAGCTGGTGGCCGACGGCCAGGTGAAGCTCGCGCACGGCCAGGTCACCCACCTCACCGAGAACGGCGTGGTGCTGGACGACGGCACCGAGCTGCCGGCCGACGTCGTCGTCTACGCCACGGGGTACGGCTCGATGAACGGCTGGGCGGCCGACCTGATCAGCCAGGAGGTCGCCGACCGGGTCGGCAAGTGCTGGGGGCTGGGCAGCGACACCACCAAGGATCCCGGTCCGTGGGAGGGCGAGCAGCGCAACATGTGGAAGCCGACCCAGCAGGAGGCGCTGTGGTTCCACGGCGGCAACCTGCACCAGTCGCGCCACTACTCGCTCTACCTCGCTTTGCAGCTCAAGGCCCGGGCCGAGGGCATCCCGACGCCGGTCTACGGCCTGCAGGAGGTGCACCACCTGGGCTGAGCCAGGGCCCGCGCAGGGTCTCGCCAGCCAAGTGACTCGCGGGTAACCTCGGCCCATGGGCCACCGCCGTCTCACCCGCACCCGCACCCTCGCCGCGGCCGTCGCCGCCGTCCTCGCGACGACGGCGCTCGTCGTCCCGTCGCCGGTCGGCGCCGAGCCCGCCCCGGTGGGTACGGGCGCCCTGCGCGCCGCGGCGCCGTCGCCCTTCCACACCTACACGGGCGCGAGGCCGCTGGCGAAGATCAAGCGCGGCACCGTGCTCAAGACCCGGGTGGTCACCTACTCGTTGCAGGGCATCCCGGTGCCGCTGAAGGTGGTGCAGCTGCTCTACCGCACCACCGACCAGCGCGGCCGGGCCACCGCCAACGTCACCTCGATCATCAAGCCGCCCGTGGCGCTGCACCCCGACCGCGTCGTCGCCTACGGATCGTTCTACGACTCGCTCAACCCCAAGGACGGTCCGTCGTACGCGATGTCCGGCGGAACGAGCCCGGGGGGCAACGCCGTGCACGCCGAGCTGGCGCTCGTCACGCCGCTGCTGCTGGCCGGCAACAGCGTCGTCGTCGCCGACACCCAGGGCGCCACGGCCGACTTCGCCGCCGGCCCCGAGTACGGCCGCACGACGCTCGACTCGCTCCGCGCGGCGATGAGCTCGCCCGCCGCCGGCATCGCGCCCCGGCCCGACATCGCCCTGCTGGGCTACTCCGGCGGCGCGATCGCGACCGGGTGGGCGGCTGCGCTGGCGCCGTCCTACGCGCCGGAGGTGAACCGGCTGCTCGTCGGCGCTGCCGAGGGCGGCGTGCTCGTGGCGCCCGACAACAACCTCGACTACGTCTCCGGCTCGCGCATCTGGGCCGGTGTGCTCGCCATGGCCCTCGTCGGTGCGGCCCGCGCCTTCGAGATCGACCTGCGCCCCTACCTCAACCCCTACGGCCGGCGGGTGTTCGCGACGCTGCAGAAGGCCTCGATCACCGAGGTGCTCGGCGCCTATCCCGGGCTCACCTGGGCGAAGCTGGCCAAGAAGCGGTTCCGCGACCCGACGAAGGTCCGGCCCTACGTGCGCGCGGTCAACCGGCTCAACCTCGGCCAGGCGCCGCGACCCACGACCCCGATGTTCATCGGCCAGGGCACCGGCGGCGAGGTCGAGGGAACCCCGGGCGACAAGCCCGGGATCGGCGCCGGTGACGGGGTCATGATCGCCGGCGACGTGCGCACCCTCGCCCGCCGCTACTGCGCGCACGGCACGCGGGTGCAGTACCGGCAGTACCCGTTGAGCCACTTCACCTCGGTGCCGTTGTGGCTGCCCGAGGCGATCGCCTGGGTCGAGGCGCGCTTCGCCGGCGTCCAGGCGCCGTCGAGCTGCGGCTCGATCGCGCCGGGCACGTCGCTCGCGCCGCTGCCGGTGCCGAGGCGTCGGCGGTAGCTCAGCGCAGGTCGGCGGCCGCCAGGCGGCGGGCGCGCACCAGCGCCCGTCGGCGTTGGCGGACGGCGTACGTGGTCGGGAGCGGCCGGGCGGGCGGCGCCGGGTAGGGGTGTCGGGTCATGGTGGCGACGCTAGGAGGCGGCGCTGGCGGACGGCTTGCACGTCGACGGCAAGCGTTCGGCAAGGTGCCGCGCCCAGGCTGGCTCCGGCCGCAGGGTGCGGCCACCCGACCGAGGAGCCCCGATGAAGTCCTGGAGCCTGCTGGCCGCCGCCGCCGTGACGGCACCCCTGCTCGCCCTGTCCGCCACCCCGCCCGCCCCCGCCGATCCCGCCCCGTCGTCCCCTGCGACCACGTCCGGCGCCACCACGTTCAAGGACGCGAAGGGCGACGCGGGCCGGCGCAAGCTCGACATCCGCAAGGTCACGGTGCGCAACACCGCCGACGCCCTCACCGTTCGGGTCACGTTCCCGGGCGTGCGCCAGACCTACGGCTACCCGCTCGGCTACCTGTCGGTCTGGCTCGACACCGACCGCACCCGCCGCGGCCCGGAGTACGGCCACTTCATGCAGTTCTGGAGCGACTACCGCTTCGCCGAGACCCGCGGCTGGCGCGAGCACCCGACCCCGCAGTGGGGTCACTCGCCCGACGGCGCGTGCGTCGGTGACCTGACCTTCGACAGCGACCCCGGCCGCAAGCTGCGCTACTTCGAGTACACCGTCGCCAAGCGCGAGGGCTGCTTCACCGCCGACGCCGTCCGCGTCGCGGTCACCTCGGTCAACGAGGGCGAGAAGGACCCCTACCGCCCCTACGACGAGCCGTTCGTCGACCACCTCGGCGGCCGGCACCGCTGGACGTCGTGGGTGCCGCAGGCCGGCTGACCTGCCATCCGGTTGCAAGGACGTCGCAAGCCCGTCGTCGCACCCTGGGGTCGTGATCAAGCGCCTGCTCCTCGTCCTCCTGGTCCTCGCCGTCGCGGCCGGTGCCCTCCCATCGGTCGCGACGGCGGGCAGGCCGAAGCCCCGGGCCGACCTCGCGGTCACCACCGTGTCGTCCGCGCCCCGCGTACAACAGGGCAAGCCGCTGCGGGTGACGGCCGCCGTCCGCAACCTCGGACGACGAGCAGCGGCGACGTCGGCGGTCCGCCTCGCGCTGTCGCCCGACCGCCGCGTCGGTAACGACCGGACACTGGGTCCGACGAAGAAGGTGTCGGGTCTGAAGCCGCGACGCACCGCGAAGGTCGCCGCCACGGTGGTCGTGCCGAACGCCGTCCGACCGGGTCGCTACTGGCTGGTCGCCTGCGCCGACGCGGGCCGCGCCGTGCCGGAGCGCGACGAGCGCAACAACTGCCGGGTCGCGACCCGGCCGGTCGTCGTCACCGCGCGACCGAGGCCGGTGCCGCCGCCGACGCCCCAGCCCCCGCAGCCGCCCGTCGTGCCGCCGTCCAGCCACGACCTGATCGAGGCCGACGTCGCCGCGGGCCGGATCTCCGCCGACCAGGGGCTGGTCTACCGCGTTTTCGCCGACTTCGGCGACACCCGTCTGCCGTCGCGCTACGCCGGCCGTCCGAGCGGCCTCGACGAGGGCGGGCTCGCCGAGGCCGCCCAGCGGTGGGCCGAGCTGTCGCCGGCGCACCAGGAGGTGCTGACCCCCTTCCTGATCCCGCCGTTCTACGCCGGCAGCCACTGGTCGCCCGACCCGGTGACCGCGCCGCGGTCCCGCGAGACCTCCGGGCGCCGGGCGTTCGACGCGCCGTGGTGCGCGAAGATCGACGACCTGGTGCCGACCCTCGAGACCTGGGACCACCTCGACACGCAGGGCGGCGACGTGCGCGTGTGGTGGCTCGCCGCCAACCCCGGCGACGCGGCCACCGCAGCGCACTTCGTCGAGATCCTCGACGCCGAGATCCTGCCCGAGCTCGGCGACCTGATGGGCAGCGGTCTGCTGCCCGACGGCAACGGTCCGTGCAGCGGCGGCAGCGACGCGCTCGACATCGCGCTCGTCGACGCCACCACCGCCACGACCTTCGGCAACTCCTACCTGTCGTGCAGCAAGGTGTCGTCCTCGATGGTCTTCCCGCGGACGGCGGCCGCCGCCGGGTGGCGGGGAGCCGACCCGTACCTCGCTCACGAGGTGATGCACGCCCTCCAGCTCGCGCGCCCGACCAAGGGCAGCTGTCACGACACGAGCTGGGTGCGCGAGATGACCGCCCAGTGGGTGCAGGACTACGTCACCGACCCGCTCTACGGCATCGGCCTCGGCCCCGACGACACCGAGCACCAGGCCGCTCCGGCCTTCCTCGACCACCCCGCCGTGCCCCTCGACGTCGAGGCCCCGCCGGCCAAGCACGACTACGGTGCCTACCTGCTCCCGCAGTGGATGGCGCGGCGCGGTGCGATCTCCTTCGTGCGACGCGTGTGGGACGAGATGGCCCAGAAGATGCCGGTCGAGGCCGTCGACGCCGCGCTGCCGAACGGGTTCGCCGGCGACTGGGACGACTTCGTGCTGTCGACCTGGAACCGCGGTGCGGTGCCGCACTTCCGCGACTGGGACGGGCTGCAGGCCTGGGCCGCGATCACCGCCGAGGCATCGGTGCCGGCCGCGGGCGCACCGGTCCAGCAGTTCGTGCCGGTGCCGCACCTCGCCGCGCAGTTCCTCGACGTGAAGGTCGGACCGACGATCAAGGAGCTCGAGGTCACCCACGACAAGGCCGGTGACCCGCGGGCGAAGCTGCGCGCGGTGCTCACCTACGACGACGGCACCACGTCGGTCGTCGACCTGTCGGGCAAGGCCACCTCGACCCTGTGCATCGACGACGGGACGAGACGCGCGGTGTCGGTCGTGCTGATCTACTCCAACGCCGACCTCGCCGAGCAGACCAAGGTGACGACCACGATGGTGGGCAGCACTGCCTGCGGGTGCCAGCTGCCGCTGCGGCTCGGCCCCACCGTGTCGACGCCGGCGACCACGGGTGGCGGCGTCTGCGTGCTCGAGGGCAACCTGGCCTACACGTTCCGCGACGACTACGACGGCGACGACGGCCAGGGCCGCCCGGCGTGGCTGGGCCGTGAGGACGAGTCCGGGACCCTGAACCTGGTGCTGGTCGCCGACGGCGCCGGCGGCTACACCAACGGACCGGGCTCCACGTTCTCCGCATCGGGCACGCTCCACGAGACCTGGTGGCGTCACAACGGGCCCGACGGCTGCGGCGACACCACCACCGACCGCACGCTGACGGCGTCCGGCGAGATGCTGCCCGAGCGGGCGTTCGCCTGGATCGACCCCGCGACCGGGGACCTCCTGCTGGGCGCCGGGTCGAGCCATCCCGGCCGGGCCCGCGCACACGTCGAGGCCAGGTGCGTGCAGACCGTCGACCGGGAGTACGACCTGCTGGCGAGCATCCCGCCCTGCACCACCGAGGGGCTCACGCCGTTCTACCGGTTGAAGCCGGTGACGAGGGGGTCGAAGTCCTACACGATCAGCTGCTCCTACGCCTGGACGACGTACGGCCCCGACAACCAGGTGCACCGCAAGCGGTCGACCGTGAACGGCACGATCACGCTCCCGTGAGCGTCTAGTCGTCGTCGAGGTCCTTGATCGTCGCGAAGGCCTCGATGACGCCCCGGAGGTAGCGCTCGACGACGGCGCGCTCGTCGTCGTCGAGCGAGGCGTCGAGCTCGGTGAGGGCCTCGAGCATCGGCCGCAGGTGGCCGACGACCTCGGTGCGCCCGGACGCCGTCACGTGCACCTCGGTGCGGCGCCGGTCGGTCTCGTGCGGACGACGCTCGACGTGCCCGCGCTGCTCGAGGCGGTCGACGACGCCGGTCGAGGCCGCGGTGCTGACCTTGAGCTGACGGGCGATGGCCCCGGGCGAGGTCGGTGCGGCGACGACCTGCTCCAGGGCGGCCATCTCGAGCTCGCTGAGCCCGGTGCGACGCCCGATCACGCGGCGTACCTCCACCGCGGCGACGACCAGCTGTTGCACGGCCTCCATCGTCGCCGGGTTGACACGGAACTCGTTCACCATCAAAGTCTCTCACATGCTTAGCAATCAACGAGATGAGAATCTCGCGCTTGTCGACCCCGAGTCTGTCACGACCCGGACGCGGGTCGAGCGACTCCTGGACCGCCGGGTCGCCCCCGTGATCGCCCTGGTGCCCCTGCTGCTGGCCCTGGTCGCGATCGCGCTGCTCGGCGACGGTGAGCGCACCCCGCGCCCCACCGACACCGTGCCCGCCGGGTCCGACTCGGCCGAGGCCCTCCTGGCCCAGGCCGACCTGCCGGCCGAGCCCGACGTCGCGGCCGTCGTCCTGTCGTCGGGGGAGGGGGCGTTGTCGCCGGCCCAGCTCGACGAGGTGACCGCCCTCGCCGCCGACCTCGGCGCCCCGGCGCCGGCGGTGTCGGACGACGGCGCCGTGGCGCTCGCGTTCGTGCCGCTCGACACGGCGTCGCCGACCGAGAGCGCCGACGCGGTCGAGCGCCTGCGCGACCGGCTCGCCGCCGACACCCCCGACGGGATCGAGGCGCTCGTCACCGGCCCGGCGGCCGTGCAGGCCGACCTCGAGGCGGTCTTCGAGGGCGCCGACCTGCGGCTCCTCGGCGCCACCGCGCTCATCGTGGCGTTCCTGCTGGTGGTCACCTACCGCAGCCCGGTGCTCTGGGTCGTGCCGTTGGCGGTCGTGGGTGTGGCCGACCGGCTCGCCGCCGTCCTGGCCACCCAGGTCCTCGCCGCGCTCGACGTCGCCTTCGACGAGAGCACGACCGGCATCTTGTCCATCCTCGTCTTCGGCGCCGGCACCAACTACGCCCTGCTGCTCATCTCGCGCTACCGCGCCGAGCTCACCACCACCGAGTCGCGCCAGGCGGCCATGGCCGTCGCCCTGCGCCGCACCGCGGAGGCGGTGGTCACCAGCGCCGTCACGGTCGTGCTCGGCGTGCTCACCCTCCTGCTCTCGCTCACGCCGACCACCCGCGGCCTCGGCCTCGCCTCGGCCATCGGCATCACGGTGGCCGCCGCGTTCGTGCTCGTCGTCCTGCCGGCCGCCCTGGTCTGCTGCGGGCGGTGGGTGTTCTGGCCGCGGGTGCCGCACGCCGTCCCGGGCAGCACCGCGCCGGTGTCGCCGCTGTGGTCGCGGGTCGGCCGGGCCGTGTCGCGCTCGCCCCGGCGCGTCGTCGTCGCCAGCGTCGTGGTGCTCGGCGGGCTCGCCGTCGGGCTGCTCGCCGTCCAGACCGGGCTCGACGAGTCCGAGCAGTTCATCGACACGCCCGAGGCGATCGTCGCGGCGCAGCGGCTCGGCGAGTCGTTCCCGGGCGGCGCGGCCGACCCGGTCCGCGTCGTCACGCGGGCCGACCCCGCGACCGTGCTGACCGCCGTCGAGGGCGTCGACGGCGTCCTGTCGGCCGAGGTCGCCGCCACCGGCGACGGCGTCAGCGAGATCGAGGCGGTGCTCGCGGCGCCGACCGGCTCGGACGACGCCCGGACCGCCGTGCTCGACCTGCGCGAGGCCCTCGCCGGCGAGCCGGACACCTTCGTCGCCGGCACCGAGGCCTCGGCCATCGACGAGGCCGACGGCGGACGCCGCGACCTCCTGGTGATCGTGCCGCTGGTCGCGCTGCTGGTCCTGCTCGTGCTGGGCGCGCTGCTCCGGGCCGTGGTGGCACCGCTGGTCCTGGTCGCGACCGTCATCGCGACCTACGCCGCCAGCCTCGGCGCCGCCTGGTGGGTCTTCACCGGGCTGCTCGACTTCGCCGCGTTCGACACCTCGGTGCCGCTGTTCGCGTTCGTCTTCCTGGTCGCGCTCGGCGTCGACTACAACATCTTCCTGGTCACCCGGGCCCGTGAGGAGGCGGCCGCGCCGGGCACCCGCGAGGGCATGCTCCGCGCCCTGTCGGCCACCGGCGGCGTGATCACCAGCGCCGGCATCCTGCTGGCCGCGGTGTTCACGGTGCTCGGCGTGCTGCCCGCCGTCGCGCTCGCCCAGATCGGCGTGGTGATCTGCATCGGCGTCCTGCTCGACACGCTCCTGGTGCGCACCGTGCTGGTGCCGGCGATCGCGCTCATCCTGGGCGACCGTTTCTGGTGGCCCCGGACGATGGCGTCATGAGCACCCCCGCGAGCACACCGCGCCCCCGCGTCCTCGTCACCGGCGCGAGCGTCGCCGGCCCGGCGGCCGCCTACTGGCTCGACCGCGCCGGCTACGACGTCACCGTGCTCGAGCGCGCGCCCGAGCCTCGTCGGGGCGGGCAGAACATCGACGTCCGCGGGCTCGCGCGCGACGTCCTCGAGCGGATGGACCTCCTCGACGCCGTCCGCGACGTCGGCACGGGCGAGGTCGGCACCCGGTTCGTCGACGCCGACGGCGGCACGGTCTCGGAGTTCCCGACCGACGACAGCACGGGCGACGGGCCGACGGCCGAGCTCGAGATCCTGCGCGGCGAGCTCGCGCGGCTGCTGCGTGAGGCGTGCCCCGACCGGGTCACCTGGCGCCACGGCGACCACGTGGTCGACGTCGACCAGGACGACGCGTCGGTCACGGTGTCGCTCGAAAGAGGTGGTTCGGAGTCGTATGACCTGCTGGTGGTGGCGGAGGGCCCGTGGTCGCACACCCGCGGCCTGGTGATGACCGGCGACGACGAGCCGGACCTCGAGCGGCTGGGCATGTACTGCGCGTGGGCCACCATCCCGCGCACCGACGACGACGACCGCTGGTGGCGGTGGATGAGCGTGCCCGGCTCCCGGTCGGTCAACCTGCGTCCCGACAACACCGGCACCACGCGGGCGATGCTCAACTTCATGACCGACGAGACGGGCCTGCGCGAGCTGTCCGTCGACGAGCAGCGCGCCGAGCTGCGGGAGCGCTTCGCCGACGTCGGGTGGGAGGCGCCGCGCATCCTCGACGCGCTCGACGAGGCCGACGACCTCTACCTCGACGACCTCACCCAGGTGCGCTGCCCGACCTGGAGCCGCGGCCGCGTCGTCCTGCTGGGCGACGCCGCGTGGTGCGTGACCCCGATCGGCGGGTTCGGCACCTCGCTCGCGCTGATCGGCGCCTACGTGCTGGCCGCCGAGCTGTCGCGGGCGTCGTCTCCGGAGGCGGCGTTCGCGGCCTACGAGGAGTGGCTGCGGCCGCTCGTCGACGACGTCCAGGACCTGCCGCCGGGCACGCCCCGGCTCGCCAACCCTCGCTCGCGCCTCGGCGTCGCCCTCTTCAACGCCGGCACCCGACTGGCCGCGACCGGTCCGGTCCGGGCGCTGGCCTCGCGGCTGGGGTCGGGCTCGTCGTCCGACCGGGAGCTGCCCGACCTGGTCACCGACCGCTGACGCCCGGCGGTCGGCGCTCGGCCGGCCCGGATCGCCACTCGCCGCCGATCTCGGCCCGCATGACCTGCTCGACGGCATCGAGATCGGCGTCGGCGTGGGGACGGTGCAGGAACAACCCCCAGCCGGCCGCCACGAAGACGGCAGCGAAGGCGAGGGCGACGAGGCCGTCGCGAGGCACGACGGCGAGCATGAGGACGCCGCCCGCGACGAGCAGCCACCCGGCCCAGGCGCCCGTGGTCCTGATGACGACGTCCACCTGGTCGTCGTCGTGCAGGACGGCTCGGCCGAGCGTCGTCACCATGGCCTTGCCCGGCCCCATCGAGGCGTAGTCCTTGACCTCGAACCTCGTCCGGCTCCGACGTCGGAAGCTCCGGTTGGGCCCGAGGGGCCAGCTGGCCTTGCCCTGGTCGCGGTTGTCGAGCGCCCGCAGGCGGGCGGCCTCGGCGGGCGGCACGACCACGGAGTACCAGCGCTTGGCCACGGGCAGGACGCTATCCGGGCGAGGCGACGTCCTCGCCACGGCCGTCGTCGCCCGACTCGTCGGGCGCCTCCGGCTCGACAGGCTCGGCCGCGGGCTCGGTGCCGGTGCGCTCGGCGACGACCTCGTCGAGGTAGCGGACCACGACGGCGACCATCGCGACCGCCGGCACGGCCAGGAACGCACCGGTGATGCCGAACAGCGTCGAGCCGAGGGTCACCGAGAGCAGGACGACGCCGGCGTGCAGCTGCATCGACTTCGACTGCAGCCACGGTGAGAGCACGTTGCCCTCGAGCTGTTGCACGAGCACGATCACGACGAGGATGACGATCGCCCCGGTGACGCCGTTGGAGACGAGCGCGACCAGCACGGCGAGCGCTCCGACGACGAACGCGCCGACGATCGGGACGAACCCGCCGAGGAACGTCAGGATCGCCAGCGGGATCGCCAGCGGCACGCCCACGATCACGAGCGCGGTGCCGATGAGAACGGCGTCGACGGCGCTCACGATGGCCTGGGTGCGGATGTAGCCGCCGAGCGTCTTCCAGCAGCGCCGCAGCACCTCGCCGAGGTGGGCGCCGGCGGCGTCGCCGGCGGAGCGCTCGACGAGCGGGATGAACCGCCGGCCGTCCTTGAGGATGAGGAAGGTCAGGATCAACGTGATGACGACGGTGACCACGGCCGAGGTGGCCGCGCCGACCCCGGTGAGCACGCCGGAGGCGATCGCGTCGCCGCTGCTGCTGAGCCGGTCCTGCAGCGCCTGGATGCCGGCGTCGACCTGGTCCTGGGTGACGAACTCCTTCTCCTGCACCCAGTCCTGCAGCTTCTGCAGGCCGGCGCCGGCGTCGGAGACGATGTCGTCGGACTGACCGCTCACCGCCGGCGCGATCGCGAACCCCAGGCCGACCAGCGCGCCGACGCTGCCGAGCAGCACGCTGGCCGCCGAGAGCGCGGGAGGGAACCGCAGCCGTCGCTCGAGGAACCGGACGGCGGGCTCGAGCACCGAGGCGAGCAGCAGCGCCAGCGCGATCGGCAGCACGATGCTCCACAGCCGCCCGACGACCAGGCCGAGCGCGACGGCACCGAGCGCGATCAGCAGCCACCGGGCGCTCCACCGTGCCGACCAGGCGATGCCGTCGCCGATCACCTGGGCGCGGCCGGGCCGCGCGTTGAGCTCGTCGAGTCGGGTCGCCGGGGGCGTGGGGGCCATACCCGCACTCTTCCGTTGTGTCCCGCGCCGATCTTCACCCGGGTCGGCGACCGCCGGCGCGGCCCGCCGACGGACCTGCCTCAGTGACCGGCGACGTAGGGCACCGGTGCCGGCAACCCCGCGTCGGCCCGCACCTGCACGGCGAACCGCTCGATCGAGGCGAGCGCGCTGACGACGTCGTCGCTGGCGACCTCGAACGGCATCGAGTGGATGGTCTCGCCCGGCACGGTCGCGGCGTCCGCGACGATGCGCAGGGAGTCCAGGTCGTCGGCACGCAGCCCGACCTCGGTCAGGGTGTTCGGCAGCCCGACGCGGGTGGTGAACTCGATGAACTCGCGGATGTCGCTCGTCGGCGCGCCCTCCATCACGAGCTGGGCGACCGAGCCGATGTTGACCTTCTGCCCGTGCGCGAGGCCGTGCGTGGCGCCGACGGCGGTGAGGCCGTTGTGGATCGCGTGCGCCGCGGCGAGGCCGCCGGACTCGAAGCCGAGGCCGGAGAGCAGGGTGTTGGCCTCGATGACCTTCTCCACCGCGGGCGTGACCTGGTGGTCGCGGACGGCGTCGATCGCCGGCAGAGCGTTGTCCCACAGCACCTGCCAGCTCAGCTCGGCGAGCGCCGTCCCGGTCAGGGTGGGCAGGCCGCCGGCCATCGTCCGCGAGCTCGACCGTGCGGTCGCGCGGGCCTCCAGCCAGGTGGCGAGGGCGTCGCCGACGCCGGCGACGAGCAGCGAGACGGGCGCGTTGGCGACGACCTGCGAGTCGACGAGCACGAGGTCGGGGTTGCGGGGGAAGAAGCGGTACTCCTCGAACTCGCCGTCCTCGGTGTAGATGACCGACAGGGCGCTGCACGGCGCGTCGGTCGAGGCGACGGTCGGCACGTTCGCCCAGCGGATGCCGGAGAGGTGCCCAGCGGCCTTGACCGCATCGATCGCGCTCCCGCCGCCCACGGCGACCGCGATGTCGGCGCCCGTCGTCCTGATCACCTCGACCAGCCGGTCGACCTCCTTCGAGCTCGGCACGCCCCGGAAGGTCTCGCGCTGCACGGGCAGCTCGGCGTTCTTGAGCGAGGTCTCGACGTCGTGGCCGACCAGGCCCCAGACCAGGTCGTCGGCGACGAAGAGGGGGTTCGAGCCGAGCTGCGCGAGGTACTCGCCGGTCGTGTGGATGGCGCCCTTGCCCTGCACGTAACGGCCGGGGCTGATGACGGTGCGGACGGTCTTCGACACGGGTCCTCCTGGGTTCGTGCGACGACGCGGGCGGTCGCCGGCCTGAGTCGACGCTAGGGACGGCGGCGGGTCGGGGCCACGGTCCTCTCAGGCTGAGACCGGTCGTCTCAGGATGAGACGCCGGTGCCCGGGGCGGCGCGCAGCCCGTAGCGCCTGATGCGGCGGTAGAGGGTCGCGCGGGAGAGCCCGAGGTCGGCGGCAGCGGCGCCGACGTCGTCGCCCTGGCGGCACAGGGCCTCGGCGATCGCGTCGCGCTCGAGCTGCTCGAACCGGGTGAGGCCGGGTGGCGGCGGTGCCGGACGGCGCGGCGCGACGACCGTGGGCCGGGCGGCCTGACGGCCGGCGATCGCGAGCGCGGTCTGGCCGGCGAGCGCGAGCAGCAGCTCGTGGCCCTGGCCGGACGGCGTCGCGAGCCCGACGGCCCCGAGCACGCGCCCGGTGACGTCGTCCACCACGGGGGCGCCGGCGCAGGTGAAGGCCGCGAAGTGGCGCAGGTAGTGGTCGTCGCCGACCACGACGGCGGGCCGCCCGTCGGCCAGCGCGAGCCCGACGCCGCTCGTGCCGACGGCGTCCTCCGACGCCGTCGCGCCCCGCACCAGGCACACCGCGTCGAGCGCGTCGAGCACGCCCCGGTCGTGCCCGCGCCGGGCCAGGACGACGCCGTCCGGATCGGTGAGGAGCACACCCACCGGCTCGCGCACGAGCGTCGTGTCGAGCACGTCGAGCACCGGTCCGGCCGCGCGCAGGAGCCGGCTCTCGCCGTCGACGGCGCGGAGCGGCGGCGCGAGCAGCACGTCGTGCGGCAGTCCGCGGGCCGTGCACCGCTCCCACGACGACCTGATGCGCGTGGCGGTGGCGGGTGCGCGCACCGGTGGTGCGAGCCGGACGTGTGCTGTCGCGCCTCGACTCGTCATGGGACCCCCTCGCAGCGCCTCTCCGAGCACGCCCCGGGCCGGGGCGGGAGTGACGGGCGTCACGCTACGACGAAGCGGGCAGCGCCTCGACGGCCGTTCTCGTCGGGCGACAACGAGCCGACGGCCGGGGTCGGCGGGCTCAGGCCCAGCTGACGGCGACGTCGTGGTCGATGCGCGGCAGGCGGTCGAACCACGGGTCGACGCCCGGGTGGCCGATGTTGACCACCAGGTGCGTGCGCCACGGCGTGCCGGCGAAGAAGTCGGCGTCGATCGCCGGGCCGTCGAAGCCGGCCATGGGGCCGGCGGCCAGCCCGTGGGCGCGCACGGCGAGTAGGAAGACGCCGGTCTGGATGGCGGCGCTGTACTTCGCGGCGTCGCCGCGTGCCTCGGCGGGCATGCCGCCGAAGACCTCGCGCAGGGTCTCGCCACGCTCGGGGAACGTGGTGGGGAAGTGCTCGTGGAACTCGCTGTCGTAGGCGAGCACGGCCACGGCCGGCGCCGAGGCGGTCTTGGCCTTGTTGCCGTCGGACATGTGCCCGACGAGGCGCTCGCGGCCCTCCGGCGTCCGGACGTAGAGCACCCGCAGCGGCTGACCGTTGGCGGCGGACGGCGACCAGCGGGCGAGGTCCCAGATGCCGCGCAACTCGTCGTCGCTGACCGGCTGGTCGCTGAAGGAGTTGGCCGTGCGGGCCTCGGTGAACAGCAGCCCGCGGGCGGTGTCGTCGAGCGTGGTGGAGGTGATGGTCATGTCGTTCCTCGATCGGAAGAAGGAGTTGCTTGCTTTCGAGATGTTACTACTAAAACCGAAGCCACATCCAGACCTGGAGCGATGTAACATGGGCGACATGCCTGCCCGCGCCGAGACCACGCACGACCCGCGGGCGTGCGACGGCGCCCTCGTGCGGGCGTTCTCGTTCCTGGGCAAGCGCTGGAACGGTGTGCTCCTCGGCACGCTCTCCCACGGCCCGGCCGGCTTCGCCGAGCTCAAGCGCGGGCTCGGCATCAGCGACTCGATGCTCTCCGACCGCCTCGGCGAGCTCACCCGCGCCGGCCTCGTCGAGCGCGTCGTCGACGAGGGGCCGCCGGTCGCGGTGAGCTACCGCCTCACCGACAACGGCGGCGCGATCGGCCCGGCCCTCCAGGCCCTGGGCGACTGGGCGCGCGACAACCTCCCCGCCGAGCGGTGCACCGGGCACTGAGCCGCCCATCTCCTTCTCGCCCGGAGGCGGGCCCGGCCGCTCCGCCGACCGCGTGCTGCACACTCGAACCGTGCCGCGGTTCGAACAGGTCCTCCAGCGCCCCGTCGTCGTCCTCGACGGCGGCATGTCCAACGCCCTCGAGGACCGAGGTCATGACCTCTCCGACGACCTGTGGACCGCCCGCCTGCTGCGGGACCAGCCCGACGAGCTCGTCGCGGTGCACCGCGCCTTCTTCGAGGCGGGCGCCGATGTCGCGACGACGGCGAGCTACCAGGCCAGCGTCCCCGGGCTGGTCCGCGCCGGTCTGTCCGCCGAGGCCGCAGCGGGCCTGATCCGGGGCAGCGTCGACCGGGCCCGTGACGCCGCGGACGAGGTCGCCGCCTCGACCGGCCGTGAGCTCTGCGTGGCAGCCTCCGTCGGGCCCTACGGTGCCGTGCTGGCCGACGGCTCCGAGTACCGCGGACGCTACGGCGTCTCGACCGCCGCCCTCCACGACTTCCACGCGCCCCGGCTGGAGCTCCTCGCCTCAGCGGCGCCGGACGTGCTGGCGGTCGAGACCATTCCCGACCTCGAGGAGGCCGAGGTCCTGGTCCCGCTGCTCGACGCCCTCGGCCTGCCGGCGTGGTTCTGCTACTCCGTGAGCGGCGGCGAGACGCGGGCCGGCCAGCCGCTGCGCGCGGCCTACGAGGTCCTCGCCGGGAGCTCGGCGGTCGTCGCCGTCGGGGTCAACTGCTCCGCGCCCGCCGACGTCCTCGCCGCCGTCGCGACGGCGGTCGCGACCACGGGCAAGCCGGGGGTCGCCTATCCCAACCGCGGCGAGACGTGGGACGCCGGGTCGAGCTCGTGGGCGGGGCAGGGATCGTTCGACCTCGCGCTCGCGGCCACCTGGGTGCAGGCGGGAGCCCGCCTGGTCGGCGGGTGCTGCCGGGTCGGACCCGCGGACATCGCGGCACTGGCGACGACGCTGCGAGGGCGACGCCGTCGGGAGCCGGTGGGGCACCCGGGGCCGAGCGCCTAGACCGACAACCTCCTGATCCTCCGGGTGGTGCGCCCACCCCGGTTCTCGATGAACACGATCTCGCCGAACTCGAGGTGCGACCAGCCCGCTTCGTCGTCCGTCAGGGGCTCGGAGGCGAACATGGCGAGCGTGGCGTCGTCCTCGTCGCACGCCTCGAAGCCGGACGACGCCTCGTCGTCCAGAGCGCGGCGACCCAGGAGCAGGTACATCGGCTCCAGGAGCATCGAGAGGGCGTAGTCGTCGGTCCCCGCGCCGGACTCGCGCAGCTCCCGCCAGTCACCGGCCGGGTCGGTCTCGCCCTGGTGCCCGAGACCGACGTTGATCCCGATGACCCGGTTCGGCGACACCAGGGCCATCTTCAGCTTGGTCAGGGCCGGCAGGTCGAGGTCTGCCATCGCCCGGGCGATGAGCCCGACCATCGTCTCGACCGCACGCTGGACGTCGTCGTCGCTGTCGCCGTCGAGCAGGGAGAGCAGCAGCACGTAGAGGAACTCGGTGTCGGTCGTGCCCCGCATCTGCTTCAGGTACCGGTCCTCGCAGTGCTCCAGCAGCTTCCTCTGCAGGAGCATCCAGCCCGGCAGGTCGCCGTTCTGGGCGAGGATCCACGGCGTCTCGTCGAACGAGAACGGGTGGCAGTTCTCGTCGACGATGACGGCCGCCGCGTCGTAGGCGGCGGCGCGCACGTGTCCGAGCATCGTGCTCGCCTGCAGGCTCGGGATGATGCGGCCGGCGTTGTCGTCGTAGAAGGCCGCCGTGGGCCGGCGGTAGACCAACGGCCTCTCCGGCGTCAGCAGGTGCTCGCTCCAGACACCGAACCCCCAGCCCGCCAGGTGCAGGTCCGGGTAGTGCTCGGGGTCGAGAGCCTGGTTGACCAGGCTGTTCGACGGCGTGAGCAGCAGCTCCTCGAGCGGGATCTCGGGACCGACGTAGGCCAGTACTCGGCACATGTGTCCTACTTCCGGCCCGGGCCACCCCAGGGCGCCCCGATCCCGTAGGCCTCGTCCATCTCCTTCTGGGAGCGGTGGTAGGTGACGAGCCGCTCGGCCTTCATCTGGCCGCCGCCGGTATTGGTCAGCATCGCGATCGCGCAGATCGGGAGGGGCTGGCTCTCGTCGAGGCGGACCTCGATGGTCGGACCGCCCTGCTGGGTGACGCGGACGACGCCGTCGGCCTGGGCCCAGTTGGCGACGCCCTCGTAGATCATCGCGTAGATGAGGATGCGCTGGAACTTGTCCGAGTGCCGCTCGTTGATGCGCATCGTCTCGCCACCGGCGGCGGCGCCGCTGCGGTCGTCGGCGTCGAGCAGGATGAACGGGACCTCGTCGTAGTTGCCGAAGGCGCCGCCGAGCGCCTGGATGCCGCTGACCTGACCGGTTGAGAGCACGAACAGGCAGGCGAGGTCGAGGTCGATGCCCTTCGGCTTCTGCTGGAACAGGCCGCGCTTCTGGCCCGGGTTGGCCTGCGGGGCGCCCTGGTTCCAGTTGAGGTTGACGACGAACGCGCCGCCGCCGCCCTTCGCGAGGTTCACCGACTCGCCGCGCTTGGTGAGCGTGACCTTGGTGAGGTTCGGCGGGGACGACGCCGCAGGTGCCGAGGGTGCGGGCGGAGGCGGAGGCGGGGGCGGGGTCGAGGACCGGGGCGCCGGCGGGGGCGGCGGCGGCGGTGCGGCCGCCGCCGGGGGAGTCGGAGCCGGGGGCGGCGCCGCCGGTGCGTCGCCGACCGAGATGCCGAAGTTGGTGGCGATGCCGGCGAGGCCGTCGGAGTAGCCCTGGCCGACCGCGCGGACCTTCCACGCGCCCTGGCGCCGGTAGACCTCGACGCACAGCAGCGCGGTCTCGCTGGTCAGCCCGTCGGGGGTGAACGTCGCGACCGGCGCGCCGCCCGCCGAGACGGTCAGCGACAGCGACCCGAGCGCGCCGAAGGTCGCGGGTCCGCTGCCGTCGAGGCTCACGGCGACGACGACGCGCTCGATCTCGGTCGGCACCTGGCCGGGGTCGACGTCGACGCCGTCGGCGCGGTAGCGGACGCCGCCCGCGGCCGGCTGGTTGTAGAACACGAAGTCGTCGTCGCCGCGCACCTTGCCGGACGCGGTCAGCAGCAGCGCCGACACGTCGACCGGCGACGCCGACTGCACGTCGACGGCGACCTCGCCCGGTGGTAGCGACAGGTTCTGGCCCTTGCCCAACGTCGTCGACATGCGCCGAAGCCTACGGGCCGGCGGGCCGGCGCCCCGACCCGGAGAAGATGCGCCGGCACGCCCGCCCGGGTGGGAACACCCGTCCGGTCGCGGCGGTTGGATCGGGACGTGACCCGCACTGCTCGAGACGCTCCGGCCGGCGTCGGCTTCTGGATCGTCGCCGCGGCCTTCCTGCTGACGATGTCGTTCATGACGCTGCCCACGCCGCTCTACGGGCTCTACGAGGAGCGCAACGGGTTCGGGCCGTTCACCGTGACCGTCGTGTTCGCCGCCTACGGCGTGGGCGTGCTCCTCGGTCTGCTGCTCGCCGGCCACGTCGCCGACCACGTCGGACGCCGCCGCGTGCTGGTCTGGGCGGTCGCGCTCGAGGTCGCCGGCGCGATCGGCTTCGCGCTGCTGGCCGACACCGGCTCGCTGATCGTGCTGCGGTTGCTCACCGGCCTCGGCGTGGGCGGCTTCTCGGCCACCGCGACGGCCTACCTCGTCGAGCTCCACGCCCGCTGGCGCCCCGACGCCGACCCGGTGCTCGGCCGCACGGTCGCCAACGTCGCCAACCTCGGCGGCCTGGCCGTCGGGCCGCTCGTCGCCGGTCTGCTCTCCGAGCTCGGCGAGCCGCTGCGTACGCCGTACGCCGTCTACGTCGCCGTGCTGGTCACCGTCGCCGTCGCGCTCGCCCGGGTGCCCGAGACAGTGCCGGAGGACGTCCGCGCGACGCCGTGGCGCTACCGGCCGCAGCGGGTCTCGGTCGACCCCGGCGTGCGCAGCGCGTTCGTCGGGGCCGCCTCGGCCGCCCTGGCAGGCTTCGCCGTGCTGGGCTTCATCACCGCCCTCACCGGCTCGTTCCTCGCCACGGAGGTCGGGGTGCACGACCGGGTCGCGGTCGGCGCCGTCGTCACCGGCGTGCTCACCGGCGGCATCCTCAGCCAGGTCGCGCTGGCGCGCACCTCGCGCCACACCCAGCTCGTCGCGGGGGCGGCGCTCGTGGCCGTCGGCGTGCTCGTGGTCGCGCTCGGCGGCCTCACGGCCTCGCTCGCCGTGTTCGTGGTCGGTGGCGCCCTGGCGGCCGGCGGCAACGGGCTCGTGTTCGCGACCTCGGTCGCCACCGTCTCGGCGCTGGCGGCGCCCGAGCGTCGCAGCGCCACCCTGGCCGCGCTGTTCCTGGCCGCCTACGTCGGCATCACCGTGCCCGTCGTCGCGATCGGCGCGCTGCTGCTGGTCGCCGACGTCGTGCCGGTGATGGTGGGCTTCTCGCTCGTGGTCGCCGTCGTCGTGCCGGCCGGCATCGCGGTGCTGGTGCGTCAGACGTCGGCCGCCGAGGTCACGACGCCCGCACCGTGAGCGTGATCCAGTCGTGGTCCGACCCGGTCCGGCGCCGGGGGATGACCTCCAGCCCGTCGACCGGCGCGAACGCGCGCGGGTCGAGGCAGATGCCGTCGAGGCCGTGCGGCACGTAGGAGAAGCCGGCGGCCGGGAAGACGCGGTGCGGGGCGTAGCCCCAGGCCCGGTCGACCTCGCTCAACAGCCCGCAGGGCACGCGGTAGTTGTAGTCACCGCCGCCGAGCAGCGGCCACCCGTCGTCGGCCTGGCGTTGCTGCAGCTCGGTCTCGGCCCGCACGTGGGCTCGGTACTCGGCCGTGCCCCGCGCCGAGCGCCGGACGCCGCCGTCGGGCCGTTGCACGAAGGCGTTGCGGTGGGTCGACCAGCCGAGTGCCCGCACGCCACCGGGCAGCACCAGCCGCGCCCACACGCCCCAGCGGTCGTGGGCGACGAGCGAGCGGGGCACGGCCTCGGAGAGCTGGACGACGTCGGCGTCGACGACCTGCACGTCGTCGCGGACCAGCAGCCCCACCTCGCGGCTGCCGTGGCTGCCCCGGTCGCCCGGGCGTCGTCCGAGGTACTGGTAGCCGTCGATCGCGGGCAGCACCGACTCCCAGCCGCCGCGGGCCTCGCTCACCGCGACCAGGTGCGGCTCGTCCTCGACCAGCACCGGCGCGTCGTCGGCGGCCCGCGGGTTGCGCACGTAGAGGTTGGCCGCGCGCACGCGGAACGGCCCGGTCACCCGCGCTCCCGGCCCGGGACGACGAGCCCGCTCTCGTAGGCCACGACGACGCCCTGGGCGCGACTCGCCAGGCCCAGCTTGGCCATCACGCGCTTCACGTGGGTCTTCACGGTCGACTCGCTCAGCACGAGACGGTCGGCGATCTCCTCGTTGCTGAGGCCGTTGCCGACCAGCTGGAGCACCTCGGTCTCGCGCGGCGTGAGCCCGCCGAGCGCCGCGTGGTCGGGACGCCGCGTGGCGTGCCGGTCGGCGTAGGTCTCGACGAGCCGCCGGGTCACCGTGGGGGCGATGAGCACGTGGTCGGCGACCGCGAGCTCGAGAGCGCTGAGGATCCGGTCGGGAGGCGTGTCCTTGAGCAGGAACCCGGCCGCGCCGGCGCCGAGGGCGGCGACGACGTACTCGTCGAGGTCGAACGTGGTCAGCACGACGACCCTGGTCTGCTCGGCCAGCGCGGGGTCGCCGAGGATGCGGCGGGTGGCCTCGATGCCGTCGGTGCCGGGCATCCGGATGTCCATGAGCACGACGTCGGGGCGCAGCTCGGCGGCGAGCCGCACGGCCGTCTCGCCGTCGCCGGCCTCGCCCACGGGCTCGAACCCCGGCGCCGCCGACAGCAGCGCGACCAGGCCGCCCCGGATGAGCGCCTGGTCGTCGACCACGAGCACCCGGATGGTCATGTCAACGCCCCGCTGAGCGGCCCGACGAGCGCCGCCGTCGACGCCACCGGCAGCCGCAGCCGGACGACGAACCCGCCGCCGGGCTCGGGGCCGGCCTCGAGCACGCCGCCGTAGAGCTCGGCGCGCTCGCGCATGCCGGTGATGCCGAACCCGGGTGTCGGCACGCCGTCTACAGGGCCGGAGCCGCCGCCGTCGTCGACCACCTCGAGGGTCAGCACGCGGTCTCCGTGGTCGAGGTGGAGCCGTGCCCGGTCTACGCCGGCGTGCTTGAGCACGTTGGTGAGCGACTCCTGCGCGACCCGGAACACGCACAGCTCGCGCCCGGCGCCGATCGGTCGTGCGGTGCCGGTGCGGGTCACGGCGACGCGCAGGCCGGCCGCCGCGAGCCGGTCGACGAGCTCGTCGAGGTCGGCGACCCCGGGCTGAGGAGCCCGGTCGCCGGGCTCCTCGGTGCGCAGCGCCTGCAGCATCCGGCGCATGTCGGCCAGTGCCTCCCGGCTCGCCTCGCTCGCGTGGTCGATCGCCGTGCGGGCGGCGACGGTGTCGGTGTCGACGACGAAGCGCGCCACGCCGTTCTGCAGCGCGACCACCGACATGTGGTGCGCGACGACGTCGTGCAGCTCGCGCGCGATGCGGGTGCGCTCGTCGGCCACCGACCGCTCGGCCAGCAGTGCGGCCTCTTGCGCGCGGTGGGCCCACCGACGCGTGCTGTCACCGAGAGCCCACGCGCACAGCAGCACGACGACAGCCTGTCCGGTCAATGCCGCGGAGACGCCGTCGACGCTGAGGTAGGAGGCCAGCAGGGTGGCCAACGGCAGGGGGAACAGCATCGCCACGGTCGCGCGCGGGCGCAGCGTGGCGACGGTGAACAGCGCGATGACCATGCCGACCGCCGAGCTCGGGGAGTCGCCGTAGCCGAGCAGGGCGTAGCCGGCGAGGGCGAGCGACGTGGCCGCGAGGGTCGCGGCCGGTGCGAGCTGCCGGACGGCGAGCGGGGCCACGGACAGCACCGCCAGGACGACGCCCGCGGGCCCGACGTCGCCGTCGACGACGACCACGAGCGACAGCGCGGTGAGCATCAGCGCCAGCAGCACGTCGACCAGCACCGGGGTCCGCAACAGCCGCATGGGCCTCACCCTAGGGAGGGTCGGACGCCGGTGTCGTCGCCCGTCGGGGGCATCCGGTGTACCCCGCACGGGGTAGGCCAGGTGACCGCCTCGGAGGGACGACGCGACGCGCCGCAGCCGACAGCGTGGACCCATGAGATCTTCTCGGTGCACCACACGACTGACCGCCACGATCGCGACGCTCGCCGTCGCGGCCCTGATCGCCCCCGTCGCCCCGGCCGCGCCGTCGTCGGCGCAGGACGCCGAGCGCGCTCGCCCGAGCCTCCGCGCCACGTTGCAGCAGGACGCCACGGACCTCCTCGCCCAAGGCGCCCCGGGCGTGCTGGCCGACGTCCGCACCCCGCGCGGCGTGCTGAAGGTGCGCGCCGGCGTCGCCGACACCCGCACCGGGCGGCCGGTGCCGTGGAACACCCGCTTCCGCGTCGGCAGCCTCACCAAGCCGTTCGTGAGCACCGCCCTCCTGCAGCTCGTCGGGCGGGGCCGGCTCTCGCTCTCCGACACGGTCGACGACTGGTTGCCCGGGCTCGTGCGCGGCCACGGCAACGACGGCCGCAAGGTCACCGTGCGCCAGCTCCTGCAGCACACCAGCGGGCTGCCGGAGTACCTGCAGGGGATGCCGTGGCTGTTCAGCCAGGAGGGCTTCGAGGCCCACCGGTTCGACACCGTCACCCCGCGCCAGGCCGTGCGGACGGCGATGCGGTACCGCCCCGAGTTCAAGCCGGGCACGTCGTGGAGCTACTCCAACACCAACTACCAGCTCGCCGGCATGGTCATCGAGGCGGTCACCGGCCGCCCGTGGCAGCGCGCCGTGCGCCGTGGGATCCTGCGCCCGCTCGGGCTCGACCAGACCGTCCTGCCCGGCACCTGGTCGGGGCTGCCGAAGCCGCACGCCGTCGGCTACGAGCGGTTCGCCGGACCCGACGCCACTCCGGAGGACCCCGGCTACGGCGACCCGATCGACGCCACCCGGCAGAACCCGTCGTGGGGCGGAGCCGCCGGCGACATCATCAGCACCACCCGTGACACCAACCGCTTCCTGCGGGCGCTGGTGACCGGCCGCCTCCTCAAGCCGGCCCAGCAGCGACAGCTCATGCGCACGGTCCCGGTCAACGAGGCGTTCGACCAGAACTGGCCCGGCGCGCAGTACGGCCTCGGGCTGCTACGCATCCCCGTCTCCTGCGGTGTCGCGTGGGCCCACGGCGGCGACATCATGGGCTTCCAGACCCGCAACGGCGTGCTCGAGAACGGCCGGCGCAGCGTGATGATCACGATGAACACCGACTCGTTCGTGCCCGAGCCCGGCGCCCCGGTGCTCACCGAGGACAAGACGAACACGCTGATCGACCACGCCCTCTGCCCCCGCTGACGATCGCGGTCCCGACCGGGCCCGACCCCCGGAACCTCCGGCGGTCGGGCCCTGTCGGGACCTCGCCGCGCGTGCTTTGCTGGCCTCGTGACCGACAACGACGTCGACGTCCTCGTAGCCGCCCTCCCGCCCGGGGTGGTCGCCGTCGACCCCGACGTCGTCGAGCCCTACCGCTGGGACTGGTCGCACGACGTGAGCGCCGGGACGCCGCTCGCCGTCGTCCGGGCCGAGCACGCCGAGCACGTGCAGACCGCGGTGCGCTGGGCGGCCCGCCACGGGGTGCCCGTCGTCCCGCGTGGCGCCGGCAGCGGCCTGTCGGGCGGCTCGTCGGCCGTCGACGGCGGCATCGTGATCAGCATGGAGCGCATGCGCGCGATCGAGATCGACACCGAGTGCCGCGTGGCCGTCGTCGAGCCCGGCGCGCTCAACATCGAGGTCAAGCACGCGGCCGGCGAGCACGGCCTGTGGTACCCGCCCGACCCGTCGTCCTACGAGATCTGCTCCATCGGCGGCAACGTGGCCACCAACGCCGGCGGCCTGTGCTGCGTGAAGTACGGCGTCACCACCGACTACGTGCTCGGCCTCGACGTCGTGCTGGCCGACGGCACCCTGGTCACGCTCGGCGGCAAGCGCATCAAGGACGTCGCCGGGCTGTCGCTGCTCAAGCTCTTCGTCGGCAGCGAGGGCACGCTCGGCATCGTCACGCGCGCCATCCTGCGCCTCGTGCCGGCGCAGGCCCTGCGCTCGACCCTCGTCGCGTCGTTCGGATCGGTCCGCGCCGCAGCCGACGCCGTCGTCGAGATCGGTCGGACGCTGCGTCCGTCGATGATGGAGCTGATGGACCGCACCTCGATCAACGCCGTCGAGGACTTCAAGCCCATGGGCCTCGACCGCACCACCGAGGCGCTGCTGGTCGCGCAGTCCGACGCGCCGGGCGCAGCGCGCGCCGAGGAGATCGAGGTGATGCGCCTGGCGTGCGAGGCCCACGGCGCCGAGGTGTTCGTGACCGACGACCCCGACGAGGGCGAGATGTTCGTGGCCGCGCGACGCATGGCGTTCAACGCCATCGAGGCCCGCGGCTCGTTGCTGCTCGAGGACGTCGGCGCCCCGATCCCGCTGCTGCCCGACCTCCTCGTCGCCATCGCCGCCATCGCGACCGAGCACGACGTCGAGATCCCCGTCGTCGCGCACGCAGGTGACGGCAACACCCACCCGATCATCGTCTACACGCCCGAGTCGGAGCAGCGCGCCCGGCTCGCCTTCGACGAGGTCATGCGGGCCGCCATCGCCATCGGGGGCACCATCACCGGCGAGCACGGCGTCGGTCGTGCCAAGGCCCACGCCCTGCCCGACCAGCTCGGCCCCGACGTCATGGAGCTCAACCGGCGGGTCAAGGCCGCCCTCGACCCGCGCGGGCTGCTCAACCCGGGGGCCCTAGGGCTGTAGGGCGGTTTCCGTCGGCTTTCGGTACCGCCTCCTACGGTGGTGGCATGCGCCGAGGGCTGGTCGCGATCGCTGCGACGACACTGCTGCTGACCGCGTGCTCCGGCGAGACGGGGTCCGACGACGACGCCGCACCGTCCCCGGAGGCCGCGGCGACGTCGTCCTCGACGCCGCCCGGTACGCAGGAGACCGAGCCCGCCGAGCCCGTCGAGCCCGTCGAGCCCGCGCAGCCGGCTGAGCCGCCCGGGCCCGCCGTCCCCGCCGTGTCGGTGCCCGGCCTCGCCGAGCAGGAGCACCGAGGCGACCGGCTGCGGCTGGGCGCCGTGCGCGAGGAGACCGCGAGCTTCACCTCGTACGACGTGACCTACCGCAGCACCAGCACGACCCGCCGCGGCGAGGAGTCGTACACGATCTCCGGCGTGCTCAACGTGCCGAAGGGCCGTGGGCCCTTCCCGGCCGTGGTGCTCGCGCACGGCTACATCGATCCCGCGGTCTACGTGCGCGGCCAGGGCATGACGCGCGAGCGCGGCTACCTCGCCGACCGCGGCTACATCGCGCTGCACGTCGACTACCGCAACCACGCCGAGTCCGACGACGACCCGGACTTCCAGGTGCGCATGCGCATGGGCTACAGCGCCGACGTCATCAACGCCGTGAAGGCGCTGCGCAACGCCCCCGACGTCCCGGTGGCCAAGCGGCGGATCGCGATGTTCGGCCGCTCGATGGGCGGTGGCGTCGTGCTCAAGGCGCTCGTGGCCGAGCCCGGGCTCGTGCGGGCCGCGGCCCCGTGGGCCTCGGTGTCGTCGCTCGAGGCCCAGAACTTCGAGCAGTTCCAGGCCGACGACCCCAGCGACAGCCGCGACACCGACGAGCTCGCCCGCCGCCACGGCCTGCCCGACGAGGCGCCCGCCTTCTGGCGCCAGAACTCATCGCGGCCCTACTTCGACCGGATCACCGAGCCGGTGCTGATGGTGCACGGCCGTTTCGACGACACCTGCCCGCCGCCGTGGGCCACCGCCACCCACCGCGCCCTCCGTGCGGCCGGCGTCGACTCGACGCTGCAGTGGTACGACGACGGCCACGCCTTCGGCCCGGCGTTCTTCGCCGCCATGGACCGCACGATCGAGTTCTTCCGGGCCAACGGCGTCTGAGGCGTCCGGCCCCTCCTTCCGTGCGGGTGCGCCCACTAGCCTGCAGAGCATGACGATCCTCGATCGCCGGCTCTTCGGACCCGGCCCGTCGAACCCCTATCCCGAGGCCACCGCCGCTCTCGGCCTGCCGCTGCTGGGTCACCTCGACCCCGCGTTCGTGGCGATGATGGACGAGACGTGCGACATGTTGCGCACCGTCTGGGGCACGACGAACGCGCGCACGCTGCCGATCTCGGCCACGGGCAGCGCCGGCATGGAGGCCGCGTTCGTCAATACGGTCTCCGACGGCGACGTGGTGGTGGTCGCGGTCAACGGCCTGTTCGGCCAGCGGATGGCGGAGGTCGCCCGTCGGTGCGGGGGCGAGGTCGTCGAGGTCGAGCACGCGTGGGGCACCCCGGTCGACGTCGACCGCGTCGTCTCGGCGCACCCGCACCCGAAGGTGATCGCGGCCGTGCACGCCGAGACCTCCACCGGCGTCCGCTCCGACATCGCCGCCCTCGGTGCCGCCAAGGGCGACGCGCTGCTGCTCGTCGACGCCGTCACCAGCATCGCCGGCATCGACCTGCAGGCCGACGCGTGGGGCATCGACGTCGGCTACGCCGGCACCCAGAAGTGCCTCGGTGTCGCGCCCGGCCTGGCGCCGTTCACCATCGGCGAGCGCGCGTGGGAGCGCCGCGTCGAGAAGCCGCGCTCGTGGTACCTCGACCTCGGCCTGCTCGGCGGCTACGTCGGCGAGGCCGGCACCAAGGGCGGGGCTCGCACCTACCACCACACGGCGCCGGTCGCGATGGTCGCCAGCCTGCACGCGGGCCTGACCCGCATCCTCGAGGAGGGCCTGCCCGCCGTCCACGCCCGGCACCAGCAGGCCGGCCACCTCCTGCAGGCCGGGCTGGTCGAGATGGGCCTCGAGCTCTTCGCCGACGCCGGCTGCCGCCTGCCCGAGCTGACCACGGTCAAGGTCCCCGACGGCGTCGACTCGGCCGCCGTCCGGCGCGAGCTGCTCGAGCGGTTCGGCATCGAGATCGGTGCCGGCGCCGGACCCTACGCCGCCACGGTGTGGCGCATCGGCCTGATGGGCCACAACGCCCGGCCGGACGCCGCCCTCCTCGTGCTCGCCGCCCTGCGCGACGTCCTCGGTCGCTGAGGACGCGCGAGATGAGCACCGACGACCTCGCCCAGCGCCTCCTCGACGCGCACGTGCGGCACGAGGTCGAGCGCCTGACCGGCGAGCTGCTCGCCGAGGACGTCTCCGACCTCGTCCACTCGCTCTTCGACACCGTGGGCGACCAGCAGGTCGCCGACCTCGTCGACACGCGGGTGGTGCACGAGGTCGTCGAGCGGCTGCTCGTCTCGGTGCCCGGCAGCGCGGCCGTCGCCGGGCTGGTCGAGATGGTGCGCGACGTCGTCCGCGAGGGACCCGACGAGCGGTTCGCCCTCGGCGACGTCGTCGAGCGCGGCCAGGTGGAGGCGCTCGTCGACGCGCTGCTCGGCCTGACACCGGTGCTCGAGCGCGTGCTCACCCGGCTGCAGGACAGCCCGATGGTCGGGGCGATGGCGTCGCGGTTCATGGCCCGCATCGTCGGCGAGGTGATGCAGACCAACCAGGCCATCGCCGACAAGGTGCCCGGCCTCGGATCGCTGCTCTCGTTCGGCACGGCCGCCGCCAAGCAGGTCGCCGGTGCCGCCGGCAGCCCGTTCGAGGCGCTGGTCGGCGACGCCGTCGGCAAGGGCAGCACCTTCGCCGTCGGCCGGATGAACCACATCCTGCTCGAGACGCTGCGCGACCCGACCACGCGCGACGCCGTCCTGCAGGCGTGGGACCTCGCCGCCGCCGAGCCCGTCCGCGGCGCCGGCGACGACGCGGCCGCCGAGGAGGCTGCCGAGCAGTGGGGCGCGGTGGTGCACGCCGGCCACGACGTCGTCGTCACCGTGCTGGGCGACGAGCGCACCGTCGCCTTCGGGCGGGCCATCCTCGAGGCGTTCGTCGAGCGGTTCGGCGGCTACACCCCGGTCGAGCTGCTCGACGAGCTCGACCTCGACCGCGCCGACGTCGTCGACGACGTCGTGCGCCTCGCGCCGGCGTTCCTCGCGCCGCTGCTCGAGTCGGGCGACCTCGAACGGCTCGTGCGCGACCGGCTCGAGCCGTTCTACCGCTCGGCCGCTTTCGCCGAGGCGGCTCGCGGCTAGCCGCCGCTGGGTGGGACGTGGTCCGTTCCGTTCGATCGCGCGGAAAAGGCCGCGCGGTGGGCGACCCGAGCCCTAGCCCTGCGACCCGCCGGCGACCTCGTAGTTCCACACCTCGCTGTGGGTCGAGACCGGCTTGGGCGCCTCGCCGCCGGCCCGCTCGACCGCGGAGCGGTGCCCCTCGGCGAAGCCGGGCGAGCTCACCCAGGCCTGGAACGACTCCTCGTCGCGCCACCGGGTGATCACGAGCCACTGCTCGCGCTCGTCGGTGGGGCGGAGCAGCTCGAAGCCCTCGAAGCCGTCGGCGCCGTCGACCGCACCGGCCCGGGCGGCGAAGCGGTGGGCGAGCTCGTCGCCGGCGTCCTTCGGGACGGTGATGGCGTTGATCTTGATCGTCGTCATGCTCCGAGCCTGCCAGGCGCCCGCAGGGCCCGACCGGAACGGTCCACGACGGCGTCCGGACGCTGGATCGATCCAACGATCCGCCTCTCGGCAACCCTTGCTACGCATGGGTAACCTGACCGTCCACGGGCACCACGCCACCGCTCAACCACTCCACGGACGAAGGCGGAACACCATGGTCGATGTCGATCGGGTCCTCGACGAGGCAGGCGTGCACAACCCGCACGTGCGCGCCTACGTCGCCCACTGGGCAGCCATCACCGAGCCCGACCGCGTCGAGGTCGTCGACGCCGCCGACGACCACCGCCTCGTCGAGGAGGCGCTCGACGCGCGCGAGCTGCTGCCGGCCGGCGAGGGCCGCTACTACTCCCGCTCCTACGTCAAGGACACCGCGCGCTCGGAGGAGCGCACGATCGTCGCGACGAGCGACCCGGCCGACCGCGGCGTCTACAACAACTGGCGCGACGGCGTCGAGATGACCGAGGCCCAGGTCGAGCGCATGCGCGGTCAGTCGCGCGGGCGGACGATGTACGTCGTCCCGTACCTGATGGCGCCGCCCGGCTCGCCGCTCGAGGCCTACGCCGCCGGCGTCGAGCTCACCGACAACCGGCCCGTCGTGCTGCACATGATCCGCATGGCGCGCGTCGGCGTCGCCCACCTCGAGAACCTCGCCGACCCGGCCACGTTCGTGCGCGCCGTCCACGTCACCGGCGACCTGCCGAACCTCGGCCAGGGCACGCCCGACGACCAGCGCTACTTCGTCACGGTCGCCGACCAGCGCACGATCCTGCACTTCGGCTCGTCGTACGGCGGCAACGCGCTGCTCGGCAAGATCGCCCACGGCCTGCGGCAGGCCTGCTACGACGGCCGCGCGTCGGGGCGGTTCCTGGCCGAGCAGTTCATGCTCCTCGGCGTCAGCGACAACGTCACCGGCGCGACCTACCACGTGTGCGGCGGCTTCCCGAGCGCGTCGGGCAAGACCAACCTGGCCATGACGCTGGCGCCCGACGCCCTCGGCGAGCGCTACCGCGTGGAGTTCTACGGCGACGACATCGCCTGGCTCTGGGTCGGCGACGACGGGCGCGTCCACGGCATGAACCCCGAGAACGGCGTCTTCGGCGTCGCGAAGGACACCAACGAGCTGACCAACCCCACGGCCCTCGACTCCATCGGTCCGGGCAGCGGCGCCATCTTCACCAACGTCGCCTACAACCCCATCACCCAGGAGGTCTGGTGGGAGGGCCGGACGCCGGAGCACCCGACCGGCCCCGGCTGGGAGGACTGGAAGGGCGAGGCCATCGCCGACCGCGCCGACGGCGACGACAGCCCGTGGGCCCACCCCAACAGCCGCTTCACCACCACCCTCGCCAACGTGCCCAACGTGGCGAAGGACTTCGAGAACCCCGCCGGCGTGCCGATCGACGCGATCATCTTCGGCGGCCGCACCCGCGACCGCGAGCCGCTCGTGCGCGCGATCGACGACCTCGCCGAGGGCGTCTACGACGGGCTGACCCTGGGCGCCGAGGCCACCTTCGCCGCCGACGGCCTCGACGGCCAGCTGCGCTACGACCCCATGTCGATGCGGCCGTTCCTGGCCTACGCCGAGGCCGACTACGCCGCGCACTGGCTGAGGATCATCGGCTCGGCCACCGAGCAGCCGGTCTTCGCGCACGTCAACTGGTTCGCGAAGGACGCAGACGACGGCCACTTCCTCTGGCCCGGCTACCGCGAGAACCTGCGGGCCCTGCTGTGGCTCGTGCAGTACAGGCTCGGCGAGGTCAGCGGCGAGCGCACGCCCGTGGGCGTCGTCCCCACGCGCGACGAGCTCGACCTGACCGGCCTCGACGTGCCGGACGCCGACCTCGACCGCATCCTCGCCGTCGACGTCGAGCGCTGGCGCCAGGAGATGGCGTTCCGTGAGGAGCACCTGCGCCAGTTCGACGGCCTGCCCGACGAGATCTGGACGGCGCACCGCCGCGTCGCCCAGGCGCTCGACGACGCCTAGGCGTCGCTCGGTACGGTCGGCCCGTGCTCCGCTTGCGCGCCGCGACCGCGATCGCCGTCGTCCCGTTCCTCGCTGCCTGCGGCGGCGCGGACGACGACGACGCCCCGTCCTTCGCGGCGGCGCTCGAGCAGCTGCCGCGCCTCGGGGCCGACGACTTCACCGTCATCTCCTGGACCGACGTCGCCGCGGCCCGCGAGGCCAACGGCTTCGACGCGGTGCCCGACCCCGCCGTCGACGCCGCGGCCGACCTCGTCGTGGCGATGAACGGCCTCGCCGACTCCTCCGTCGTGCTCGCCCCGCTCGACGGCTACGACGCCGTCACGGCTCCGGCCGGCGTCGACAACGAGCTCGGGGTCGGCTGGACCTCCGCCGACTCGATCGCCTCCGTCACGGGCGCGGGCTCGTTCAACTTCTACGCCGACGACGGCGACGTCGAGGTCGACGGCGCCGAGCCCGACGGCGACCTCTACCGGCTCGACGACGACGGCCCGTACGGTGCCGTCGACGGCAACCGCGCGGTGATCGCCTCCGACGCCGAGCAGGCCCAGGCCTGGGCCGACGACGACGCCTCGACCCTCGACGGCCTGGCCGACGTGAAGCAGGTCGCCGAGGCGATCGACGACGCCGACGCGCTCTCGGGCCGCATCGTCGACCTCGGGCCGCGCGGCATCCTCGGCATCGGCTGGATCGACGACGACGGCGACCCCGCCTGCGTGTTCGTCTACGCCGGCTTCCCGGGCGACGCCGACGACGTCCGCGACGACGTCGAGGCCGGCTGGTCGGCGGTGGCCGACCGGGTCGAGCTCGACGACGTCCGCACCGACGGCGACCTGGTCGTCGTCCGCGGCCACCAGGTCGACGACGTCACCGCGCCGCTGCGGCTGCTGATGTCCGCCACGCTCCCGCTGCCCGACGCCGGCTGAGTCCTCACCCGCCCCACCCGTCGCAGGAACACCCGGTGCACCGGGGATTCCCGGCGTTCCCAGCCGTTGCAGTCCCTGAGAACGCGTCGAAGTCCCTGAGGAGCTCGTCCCGCGGCGGCTACAGCCCGAGCCGCAGCTCCTCGCACCGCAGGTCGGAGCCTGCACGCAACCGCTCCCACACCCCGGTCGGCGCGAAGCCGCGCGAGACGTACAGACCGCGCGCACCGGGGTTGTCCTCGCTCACGTGCAGCCGGACGCCGTCGCGAACCGCCCCCGGGTCGGCCGCGCCGGTCTCGCGGCACCAGGCGAGCAGGTCGTCGAGCAGCCGGCCGCCGACGCCCCGGCCACGGACGGCGGGGTCGGTCCACATGCCCCACAGGTACAGCGACGCGCCGTCCTGCGGGGCGAAGGCGCCGCCCATGGCGACGCCGCGGCCGCCGTCGTCGAGTCCCACCACGGTCACGCCGTAGGTCAGGCGGCGCCGCCACTCGTCGTCCGGCAGCTCGCGCGCCTGGTCGAGCACCGCGCCGAACGCGGTCGGTGCGTCGGCCAGCGCGCGCAGCCGGACGTCGCGCACGAGGCGCCAGTCGTCGACGTCGGCGCGACGCAGCGTGGTCATGGCGCGAGTATGTCGGGCGCACCCACCCGACGTCCGGGAGGATGAGCCGGAGTCGGCCGCTCGTCGGGTCGGCTGGGCCCATGTCCCTGCCCTGGTACGACGCGACCCCCGGTCGCGGCACCCCGATCGTGCTGCTCCACGCGTTCCCGCTCTCGTCGGCGATCTTCGACCGCCTGCTCCCCGACCTCGACGGCTCCCGCGTGCTGCGGGTCGACCTGCCCGGCCTGGCCCGCAGCGCCGTCCCCGACGAGCCGCCGTCGGTCGCGGTCATGGCCGACGCCGTCGCCGCGGTGCTCGACGACGCCGGGGTCGGGGCCGGGGTGGTGCTCGGCGTCTCGACGGGCGGCTACGTGGCGCTCGAGCTCGCGGCGCGGCACCCCGACCGGGTCGCCGCGCTGGCGCTCGGCAGCACCACGACCCGCGTCATCGCCCCCGACGAGCCCGCCGAGCGCCGGGCGCTGGCCGACCGGCTAGACGCGACCGGCGACCTCCAGCCGCTGGTCGACGGCGCCGACGCCGGTCTCGGCGGCACCGCGCAGCGCGAGCAGCCCGACCTGCTGCCGCTGCTCCGGTCGATCGTGCAGGACGCCGACCCGCGCGGCGTCGCCTGGGTCGCCCGCGCGATCGCCGGCCGCCGCGACACCGGCGACGTGCTGCGCGACCTCGCCGTCCCGGTGCTGCTGCTCTTCGGCGCGGAGGACACCGAGACGCCGCCCGTCCGCGCCGAGGAGATGGCTGCGCTGCGCACGGGGACGACGCGCACGGTCGTGCTGCCCGCGACCGGGCACCTCACCGCGCTCGAGCGGCCGCTGCAGGTGGCGGCGGAGCTGCTGACCCTCGTCGCCGACGCCGAGCGGTAGCCCGACGGGCGGCGAAACCACCGGTGGCGGCCCGTCGAGCCCCGGGATCCCCACGGGCCGGCCACCGGCGTCCGAGTCAGAGAGAGGTCACAACAGGTAGCTGCACGAGCTGCTCGGCGTCTGGAGCGTGCCCTCGTAGTCGCCCGCCTCGTCGGACGACGACCCGAGGGTGCCGTCGAGGTCGGTGTCGAAGTCGTAGTCGTAGTCGGACCCGAAGTCGTAGTCGTAGCCCCCGGAGCCGTAGGAGCTCGGCCCACCGAACGAGGAGCCGTACGAGGAGTCGAAGTCGTCGAGCCCGCTCAGGTAGTCGCGCGGGTGCTCGGCCAGGAACTCGCTCACGCACTGGTCGTAGCGGTCCTGGCGGCTGACGTCGTCGGAGGAGTTGACCGCGGTGGCGACGCCTCCGGCGCCGGTGCCGACGGCGGCGCACCCGGCCGCCACACCGGAGCGGGCCTTGCCCGGGCGTCGCGAGGACGACGACCGGCGGTGGCGCGACGAGGACGAGCGCGACGAGGACGTCGACCGCCGGGAGCCGGACGACGAGGACGACGAGGACGACGGGGTCGCTGGCGCCGGGTCGCGGTCGGGGTAGGTCTCGTAGGTCGGCGACGAGGTGCGGCAAGCGCAGGCGGTGCACGGGCGGCCGGCCTCGCAGTCGTCGCAGGCACCGCACGCCGCACAGGTTCCGCAGGCGGCCGTCGCCGGCTCGGGCACGACCCGGCTCGACGGCGTGTAGCCCTCGTAGGTGCGGCGGACGTCGGTCACGGGGTCAGCCTCCCCGGGCCCGACGCGCGCCAAACCCGGCGGTGACGACCTACGCGCCGAGCAGCTCGAGCAGCGGCTCGACGCGCTCGAGGGCGACGGCGAGCACCTCCGGACGCCGCCGCAGCCAGTCGACGTGGAGGGTGGTCACGGCCGCGACCTCGAGCGGGCGTCCGGCGACCTGCCACCGCGTCGTCGGGGCGACGTCGAGGTGGTGCGCCGCGACCACCTCGGCCATGAGCGGGGCGTGGGTGCCGGCGAGCAGGGGCCGGTCGACCCCGGGCGGCGCCGGCGGCAGGCCCACCGCGGCGCGCACCCGCGCGGCCAGTGGCTCGAGCACGGCGTTGCCGGGGTGGTTGATCGTGCGCATGCTGTCGGCGACGGGCCGCGTGAGCAGGTCGCTCACGGTCACGAGGCCGCCGACCCGCTCGCGCCGGTCGAGCTCGGCCACCGACGCCGCGGCCACGGCCAGGACGGCGTCCGGCGTCAGGGGCGGCGGGGCGGGGCGTGCGGCAGCGGCGAGGACGGTGCGGACGTCGTGGTAGGGCACGAGCGGCGGGTCGGGGTCGCGGATGCCGGGCGGGTGCACCAGCAGGTGGTAGGGGTGCAGGCCCGCGTAGCGCACGCTCGGCACGAGCGCGGTGCGGCTGCCGGGCGGCAGGTGCCCGACGAGCTGCTCGGTGCCGACGGGCAGGCCGTGGTAGTCGTTGCCGACAGGCTGTCCGACGAAGATGTCGGTCGCGGCCACGAGCGCCTGCAGGCCCGCGACGTCGTCGGCCACCAGCTCGTGGACAGCGGGCAGCCGCACGGAGCGCACGTCACCGGCGTCGATCAGCAGCCGCAGCGACTCGGCCTGGCAGTTGCCGACGACCGTCAGCAGCGGACGCCCGTCGTCGGGCGGGACGGGCGGGACGCTCACGTGGCCCACCCGCCCAGCCAGGCCTCGAGCGTGTGACCGGCGCGCCACGGCGTCAGCCGCCGGTCGACGGCGGGGTGGGTCGTGGCGATCTCCGGCCGCTCCCACCGCGCCGCCCGCCGGGTCAGCCGGAGGTCCTCGACCGTCGAGCCGTCGGTTCCGACGGCCCGGCAGGCGTGACCGTCGAGGCCGTCGAGCACCGCGAGCCACGCCGCCGGGTCGCCGAGCAGGCCCTCACGCAGGTGCAGGTGCAGCCGGGCCGTGGACGGCGCACGACCCTGAGGGTGGACGCGCGGGTCGTCGCCGACCAGCCGTCGGTGCTCGTCGTCGAGCTCGACGCGCGCGCGGGGCACGGCGGCCAGCAGGCCGTCGAGCGAGGCGAGCACGGCCGCCGGCTCGAGGCCGCCGTCGACGGTCACGACGAGGTCGGCCGGGCCGCGCAGGAGCCCGCGCCACGTCGTTCCCGGGGCGCCGCCGTGGTCGGCCACGGCGACGGTCTCGCCGAGCTCGGAGGCCGCCGATCGCCCGCGCGCGCCCGCGTCGGGCCCGTCGTGCCACGCCACGGCGTCCGCGCGGTGGGCCAGGAGGCCGCCGGCGCGCCACGAGCGCTGGGCCAGGTCCCAGTCCTCACCGCCGTAGGAGGTGAACGACTCGTCGCACCCGCCGAGCTCGTCCCACCACCACCGCGAGCAGGCCAGGACGGCGCCCACGGCGAACCGGTGCCCGGTGTGGTCGGCGTCGAGCAGGTCGCGGGTCGTGGCGTAGGCCTGCCGCAGCCAGCCGGGCTCGGGCAGCTCGTGCGCGGGGCCGGCGACCTCGATCGGTGCGTCGAGCGGCACGTCGGCCAGGTCGGCGTGCCGGCGTCGTCCGACCACGAGGCACTCGGGCAGGCGCGAGGGCAGGTCGGCCATCGCCGCCACGTAGCCGGGCTCGGGCACGGTGTCGGCGTCGAGCAGCACCACGACGTCGCCGGTCGAGGCCGCGACGCCCAGGTTCCGCGCGGCAGCGAGGCGGAAGCCCCGGTCGTCCTGCCGCACCAGCCGGACGTCGTCCGGCACGTCGGGTGCGACGCGCGAGCCGTCGTCGGCGACCACGACCTCGTCGGGCCGGCGGGTCTGACGCTCGAGGGCGGCGAGCGTCCGGGCGAGCTCGCCGGGCTGCTCGTAGTGGCTGACGACGACTGAGACGCGCAAGCCGGACGCCGCCGAGCCGGCGAGGTCCCACCGGTTGCCGGGCACGGTCGTGCCGTACGGCGGGCTCACGCCAGCGTCCTCCACCAGGCGAGGTAGGCGGCGGCCGCGTCGGGCAGCAGCGGCCGCAGGTCGGTGCCGGCCTCGAGCCACGTCGACGCCGGACGGCGCAGCGCCGCGTCGACGCGGTCGGCCAGCGTGTCGTCGCGGAACAGCGTCACCGTGCCCTCGCGGCGGCGCGCCATCTCGCGCGCGTAGACGCCGTCGCGGACCAGGGGGCGTCGTCCGGCGGCCAGCCAGGAGTTGAGGCTCCCGGACGCCGAGACGTTGCGGTGCGCGACCACCGGGACGGCGACCCGCTGCAGCTGCGCCACGACGTCGGCCTCCGCGACGTGACCGGTGACCTCGAGCGGCACCCCGCGGGCCTCGGCCAGCAGCCGCAGGTCGTCGACCTCGTCGTCGTGCCCCGGCGCCGGCCCGCCGATCAGTCGCACCGTGACCGGGGTCGCGGCGCGCACCAGACCGGCCAGGGCCCGGACGACGTGGCGGTGGCCCTTGCCCGGGTAGACGTAGCCGAACAGGCCGACCACCGGTGCGGGGTCGTGGTGCGCGGCCGCCGCGACCGGGACCGGGACGGGCAGCGGGACGACGGCGCCGTCGACGTCGGGCCGGACCCACTGGTGCACCAACGACCGCTCGTGCTCGGAGCTCACCACCCAGCCGCGGGCGGCGCGGACGATGCGGGCGTAGGCCGCGACCCGGTCGCGGAAGCCCGGGCCGTCGGTGGGCTGCGGCACGTCGTGCAGGGTGACCGACAGCGGCGTGCGTCGTGTCAGCGCCTCGAACGCGCCCGCCGCGTGCTCGGGGCTCGCCCCGAGCAGCCGGTCGGTCGCGTGCAGGTGCGCCGGACGCCGGTCGAGCCGTGCGGCGTCGTGCACGACGACGGCCCCGCAGGCCTCGGCGATCTCCCGCGCGTAGCGGGTCACCCCGTGCCGCGGGTCGCCGAGCACGAGCTGGACGGGTGCCGGCGCCAGGGCGCGACCCACCACGCGGGGGGCGCGGTCGATGCCGGTCACGGCGGCGGTGAGGCTGGACACCACGCGATCGTGGCGTCGGTGTCGGCCGCCGGGCTCCCCCCAACGGCAGGCTGCCGCACGATCACCCGTGCGGGCGAGAGCGGGCCCCGCCACCGGTGTGGTGGCGGGGCCCGCGTGCGCGTCGTCCGGGGTCAGCCCTCGAAGCAGGCGCCGGTGAACTCGTGGGCCGACGCCGTCGGCCCGGCGGTGAAGTCCTGCACGGTGGTCAGGCCGGCCGGGGCCGCGGGGTCGACCTCGCTGATCACGCTCTGGGTGAAGATGTCGTTGTCACCCGTGCGGTCGCCGGCCTCCTCGGGCAGCATGCCCTCGAAGTCGACGGACTCGAGCTCGTTGACGGCCTCGACCAGGCCCTCGCGGGTCTTGGCGTAGTCGCCGTCGAGCCAGGCCTCGAGCGCGGCCTTGAGCGGGTAGCTCCAGGCCCAGCCGGAGGTGTAGCCGTCGTTGGGGTCGACGTCGGGCAGGGCCTCGCGCATCGCGGCGTGGCCGTCGGTCTCGGTGCCGAAGCTGCCCCACGGCCCGGCGTGGGTGAACAGCGCCTCGAGCGCGGGCGCCGCCTCGCTCTGCAGCAGCGCGGGGTTCCAGGTGGGGGAGAGGCCGACGAACCTGCCGGTGTAGCCGCGGGCCGCGGCCTGGCCGACGATGACGGCGGTCTCGGTCGGGCCGACGCCGAGGACGACGACGTCGGGTGCCTGCGACACGACGGCGCTGATCGCCGCCGACTGGGCCTCCTGGCCCGGCGCGGTCTCGACGAAGTCGACGAACTCGGCGCCGATAGCCTCGGCGGCGATCTCGGCGCCCGCGGCACCGTCGCCGCCGTAGTCGCCGGGGAAGCCGATCGCCATCACCGTCTCGACGCCGCCCTGCTCCTGGAGGTAGTCGATCGCATTCATCGCCTCGACGCAGTACGACGAGCCGGACTCGAGGATGTTGTCCTCGAAGCCCCACAGCGACGTCCACGACGCCGGCGCGCCGATCACGTTCTGCGACTTCATCTTCTCCAGGATCGCCAGCGTGGTGGGCGAGCCGAGCGTCTGGGCGAGGGCGAGCACGTCGGGCTCGATCTCGGCGTACAGGGTCGCGTGGGTCTCGGGGTTGTAGAGGTTGTCCTTGACGTAGGAGGTGACGTCGACGTCGTAGCCGCCGATGCCGCCGTCCTCGTTGACGCGTTGCCAGAACGCCGCCTGGGCCTCGGTGATCGGTCCGCCCAGGGCGGCGAACGGGCCGGCCGAGAGGTCGGAGATCGTGCCGAGGTAGATGCAGCCGTTGTCCTCGTTGACGGCGTTCTCGCAGGGCTCGTCGGTCACGCCGGGAGCATCGATGGCCGAGCTGCCACCCTCGTCGTCGCCACCCCGGCAACCGCTCGCCACCAGGGCGAGCACCGCCAGGGCGATGCCGGTCTTGTGCACCTTCACTGTGTTCTCCTTGGGTTGTCCGCCAGGCTGGCGATGCGGGTTGCGGGCCGTCGGCTCAGTAGCTGAACGGCCAGCTCTTCCAGTAGGTGCGGGTGCGCACCCAGATGCCGAACAGGCCCCGAGGCTCGAACAGCAGGAACAGCACGATCAGCAGGCCGTAGAGGATCTGCTCGACCTGGAAGATGTTGGGGACCTCGCTCGGCAGCTCGCTGAACTCCAGGACGCGGCCCCACACCTCGAACCGGATGCTGGGCGCGATGTCGCGCACCAGGGTGGGCAGCATGCCGATGAAGATCGCGCCGGCGATCGTGCCGCCGACGGTGCCCGCGCCGCCGATGAGCACCATCGCGATGATCTGCACCGAGAGCAGCAGGTTGAACGAGCCCGGCTCGACGTAGTCGGTGATGGTGAAGAGCAGGGCACCGGCGCACCCGGCGTAGAACGACGACAGCGCGAACGCCAGCGTCTTGGTGCGCGGCAGGTCGATGCCCATCATCTCGGCGGCCATGTCGCGGTCGCGGACGGCGGCGAACGAGCGGCCGACCTTCGAGCGCGCGATGTTGCGTGCAGCCAGGGCGAAGACGAGCAGCAGCACCAGCATCAGGAAGTACATCTGCTGGTCGGAGGTGAACGCGCCGTCCGGGGCCGGCGACCGGAGGTCGTAGCCGAACAGCACGGGGTCGGCAGCGCTGCGTCCCACGCCCGCGCCGCCGGTCAGGCGCTGCCACTCGCGGAAGACGTGCTCGCCGAGGAACACCAGGCCGAGGGTGACGATCGCGAGGTAGAGCCCGCGCAGCCGCGTCGCGATCGGCGCGACGATGACGCCGAACAGGGCGGCGACCAGACCGGCGGCCGGCAGCCAGATCCAGATCTCCTGCAGGCCGAAGCCGATGGTGCGCGCCTCGGGGTCGGAGTCGCCCGAGAGCGCCGCGGCGGTGTAGGCGCCGATGCCCATGAAGAAGGCGTGGCCGAGCGAGACCTGGCCGCACAGACCGGTGACCAGGTTGAGCCCGAGCGCGGCGATGGCGAGCACGAAGGCGAGCGCCAGGCTGCGCAGGGTCGCGTCCGGGAGGCTGAACGGCATGAAGAACGCCACCAGGACGACGAGCGCGACGCCCGCCCGCTTGGGCCAGGTGTTGAAGAGCGCGAGCTCCTGCTCGTAGCTCTGGAAGAACGCCGGGCGTCCCCACAGGCGCGAGGTCTTGGCGTCGTCCTTCGGTGACGGCTCGGACTTCTCGATGGTCGGGGTGCTCATGCGGGGTCCCCGGTTCGTTGTTCGACGGAGGAGCGGAGCGGGGGAGGCGAAGAACGGACTGGGGTGCTCATACTCGACGGACCTCCGGGGTGCCGAACAGGCCGTAGGGGCGGACGAGGAGGACCAGCAGCATCAGCGCGTACGGCGCCACCGAGGCGACGTTGTCGCCGAGCCACGGCAGGTAGTCGCGCTGGTAGGTGCCGACGAGCTGCTCGACGACGCCGACGGCGAGACCGCCGACCACCGCGCCCTGCAGCGAGTCGAGGCCGCCGAGGATGATCGCCGGCAGCGCGATGAGGGCGATGATCCACAGCTGCCGGTCGACGCCGGCGCCGGTGGCCAGCAGCGACCCGGCGATGGCGGCGAGCGCCCCGGCCAGGGCCCACGACGTCGCGAACACCGCGCCGACGCTGATGCCCTGGGTCATCGCCGCCTCCTGGTCGAAGGCGGCGGCGCGCATGGCGAGACCGAACGGCGTCCGCTGGAAGAACACCAGCAGCGCCAGGCCGACGACCACGACCGTGCCCATCATCACCAGGTGCCGGATCTGCACCGACAGCCCGAGCAGCTCGACGGTGTCGATGCCCCACGGGAAGCCGATCGGTCGCGAGCCGATGCCGATGTAGCCGGTGACGACGACGCGGACGGCGATGTCGATGCCGAGCGTGATGATCGCGACGACGAAGACCGCCTTGCCGACCATCGGCCGCACGGCCACCCGCTCGATGACCAGGGCCAGCACCGCCGTCACGAGCGCCGCGCCGGCGACCGAGAGGAAGAAGGAGAAGCCGGTGAACAGCACCACGCCCAGCGCCGGCGTCAGGTACGACGTCACGACCGCGCCGGTGAGCATGAAGGCCGGCTGCGCGAAGCTGATCACGCGGGTGGCCTTGTAGATGATCACGAAGCCGAGGGCGAGCAGCGCGTAGACCGAGCCGATGCCCAACCCGCGCACCAGCGCCTCGAGGAACTGGGTCATCTCGCGCTCCTGCCGTCGTACATCGACTCGACGAGGTCGTCGAACGCGGCCACGACCGCGGCCCGCTTGAGCTTCTGGGTGGCGGTGAGCTCGCCGTCCTCGTGGTCGAGCTCCTTGGGCAGCAGCCGGAACGCCTTGACCTGCTCGACCGAGGCGAACCGGCTGTTGACGTCGTCGACGACGCCCTTGAGCAGCTCGACGACCTCGGGCTTCTCGGTGAGGTCGCGCAGCGTGCTGTAGCCGAGGCGTTGCCGCTGGGCCCACTCGCCGACGGTGTCGAGCTCGATGCCGATCAGCGCGGTGAGGTAGTTGCGGCCGTCGCCGACGACGAGCGCCTCCTTGACGTAGGGCGAGGCCTTGAGCTCGTTCTCGACCTGCGACGGCGAGACGTTCTTGCCACCGGCGGTGATGATGATGTCCTTCATCCGGTCGGTGATCTTGAGGTGCGTGCCGTCGACCCACTCGCCGACGTCGCCGGTGTGCAGCCAGCCGTCGGGCTCGAGCACCTCCGCGGTCGCCTCGGGCCGCCCCCAGTAGCCGGCGAACACGGCCGGGTGCCGGGTGAGGATCTCGCCGGTCTGCTCGTCGACGCGCACCTCGACGCCCGCGTGCGCCTCGCCGACCGTGCCGAGCCGGATGCGGCCGGGCTTGGCCGCGGTGGCGACCGCGGTGTTCTCGGTCATCCCGTAGGCCTCGTGCATCGGCACGCCGATGCCCATGAAGAACTTGAGCACCTCCGGCGCGATCGGCGCGGCGCCCGACGTCGCGTGCCGTACCCGGCGCATGCCGAGCCGGTCGGTGAGCGCGCGGTAGCAGAACACCCAGCCGACGGCGTGCTGCAGCCGGGTGGACGCCGTGTGCCGGCCGCCGTTGGCCGCGAGCCGGTCGGCGATCGACTCGGCCCGGCGCAGCCAGAACCGCGTCGTCGTCCGCTTGAACCAGGAGGCGCCGGACAGTCGCGTCTGCACGCCGGCGAGCAGCTTCTCCCAGATGCGCGGGACGCCGAACAGGATGGTCGGCTGCACCTCGCGGAGGTTCTGCGGCACCGTGTCGATCGACTCGGCGAAGCAGACCTGCGTGGCTGCCGCGGCGTTGAACCAGGTCGTGAAGACGCGCTCGGCGACGTGGCTCAGCGGCAGGTAGGACAGCAGCAGGTCCTTCGGGCCGGGCGGCGGGTCGGTGAAGGCGCCCTCGTCGCACAGGATCCGGATCGCGAACTCGACGTTGGCGACCGTGAGCATCGCGCCCTTGGGCGGACCGGTCGTGCCGGAGGTGTAGATGAGGGTGGCCAGGTCGTCGGGCCGGGCGGCGTCGGCGGTGTCGTCGACGGCGGTCGGGTGCTCGGCGCGGTGCGCCGCACCCTGGGCGAGGAAGTCCTCCCACGCGACGAGCGCCACCCGGCCGCCCGCGCCGTGGGCGTCGGGGTATCGGCCGCGGATGCCGCGCGGCTCGACGTAGACGATCGTGGTGAGCGCGGGGCAGACGTCGACGACCTCGAGCGCCTTGTCGAGCTGCTCCTGGTCCTCGGCCACCAGGACGACGGCGCCGGAGTCGGCGAGCAGGTAGCCGACCTCGGCGGCCGGGTTGGTCGGGTAGAGCCCGACCGACGCCGCCCGGACGGCGAGCGCGCCCATGTCGGCGACCAGCCACTCGGGCCGGTTCTCGGAGTGGACGGCGACCCGGTCGCCGGGCTCGACGCCGCGGGCGAGCAACGCGTGGCCGAACAGCTGCACCTGGTCCCAGTAGTGGGCCCACGACCACGGCCGCCAGACGCCGAGGTGCTTGTCGCGCAGGGCGACCGCCGTCGGGCGCTGCCGGGCGTGCTCGCGGATGCGGGTGGCCGGGGTCGCGGTCGTGGCGGGGGCCTTGTCGAGGGTGCTCGTCGCGGGGGTGGTCATCGGGCGGCCTGCTCTCCGAGGTAGGCCCGGACGACCTCGGGGTGCGTCTGCACCTCGGCCGGCGTGCCGGTGGTGACCGGGGTGCCGAAGTCGACGACGAGGATCCGGTCGGCGAGGTCCATGACGAGCCCCATGTCGTGCTCGACCATCACGATCGGCACGTCGAGCTCGTCGCGGATGTCGAGCACGAAGCGGGCCATGTCCTCGGTCTCCTCCAGGTTCATGCCGGCCACCGGCTCGTCGAGCAGCAGCAGCCTCGGCTCCATCGCCAGGGCCCGGCCGAGCTCGACGCGCTTCTGCACGCCGTAGGGGAGCAGGCCGACGGGCAGCTGGCGCCAGGCCTGCATCTCGAGGAAGTCGACGATCTCCTCGCACCTCTCGCGATGCTCGACCTCGATGCGGCGGGCTCGGCCCCACCACGCGATCGACGCTGCCGGGCCGTAGCCGATGTGCTGGTGCCGGCCGAGCATCAGGTTGTCGATCACGCTGAGGTGCTCGAACAGGGCGATGTTCTGGAAGGTCCGCGCGACACCTCGTCCGGCGATCACGCTGGGCTTCTTGCCGAGCGTGCTCTCGCCCATGAACCGGACGGCGCCCTGCTGCGGGCGGTAGACGCCGCTGATCACGTTGAACAGCGACGTCTTGCCGGCGCCGTTGGGGCCGATGATCGCGAACAGCTCGCCCGGCTCGACGTGCAGGCTGACGCCGTTGACGGCCTTCACGCCGGCGAACGAGAGGTGGATGTCGTCGAGCTCGAGGACCGGGCTGGAGCTCGCGCCGTTCTTGACCGCGCTCATGCCGACCACCTCTTCTTGCGCCGGTAGTGCTTGGTGTCGCGGAACGAGCGCCGCTCGCCGTCCTCGCCCGGGTGCAGGCCGAGATAGAACTCGCGCACGTCGTCGTCCTTCAGCAGGGCCGCGGCCGGCTTGTCGAGCACCACGCGGCCGGTCTCGAGCACGTAGCCGTGGTGGGCGACCGAGAGCGCCATCGTCGCGTTCTGCTCGACGAGCAGGATGCCGGTGCCGGCAGCGTTGATCTCGCCGATCACCTCGCGGATCGCCTCGACCATGAGCGGCGCGAGACCGAGGCTGGGCTCGTCGAGCAGCAGGTAGCGCGGGTCGGACATCATCGCCCGCCCCATCGCGAGCATCTGCTGCTCACCACCGGAGAGGTAGCCGGCCGTCTTGGCGCGGCGGTCGGCGAGCACCGGGAAGAGCCCGTAGACGCGCTCGAGGTTGGTGGCGAGCCGGCCCCGGGCCGTGTGGGCGCCGACCCGCAGGTTCTCCTCGACGCTCAGCTCGACGAAGACGCGGCGTCCCTCCATCACCTGCCGCACGCCGCGCTTGACGATCTTCTCGGGCCTGGTGCGGTGCAGGTCGTCGCCATCGAGCGTGACCTCGCCCTTGGTGACCTCGCCGTCGTGGACGTCGAGCAGCCCCGTCAGGGCGCGCAGCAGCGTCGTCTTGCCGGCGCCGTTGGAGCCGAGCAGCGCGACGATGCGCTTGTCGGGGATCTCGAGGCTCACGCCGCGCAGGGCGAGCACGGTGTCGTCGTAGACGACCTCGAGGTTGCGGACGGCGAGCACGGGACCTCCGGACGGTGGTGCGGCTGTGGCGTGCGTCTCACCCTGTCCGCGGGGGTCGCCCCTGTCTCTGTGGCTCGATCACAGACTTCGCTGGCTGCGGTTGGTGTCCGGTTCACAACGGTGTGCGTCAGGCCTGGTGTGACGGGGGTCACTCAGGGCACACTGCACTGGCATGAGTCATGGGGCGAGACCTGCGTCGTCGGCGGACATCGACGCCGACGACGTCGACCTGCTCGCCCGCTGGGTGCGGGCGCGCTCCGACGAGCTCGCGCACCGGGCCGCGACGGTGATGTGGGCCGAGATCGACGCCTACGCCGCTCACGACGACCGCGGCTTCCGCGCCGAGGTCGAGCAGCACTGCGCCCAGGTCTTCGGTGCCTTCACCGACACCATCGCCGAGCGCCGCGACCCCACCCGCGCCGACTTCCCCTGGACCGGTCGTCACGCGATGCGACGCGTCGACCTCGGGATCGCGCTCGCCGACTTCATGAAGGCGTTCCGTATCGGCCAGATCTCGCTGTGGGACGGCGTCCTCGACGGCGTCGACCACGCGCCCGAGACCAAGGACTCCGCGCTCCACATCGTCGGCCAGCTCATGCGCACCATCGAGGTGGGCAGCACCGCCGCGGCCGAGGCCTACCTCGAGGCGCAGCAGTTCAAGGTCGCCGACTCCGCCCGACTGGCGCGCGACCTGCTCGAGGACCTCCTCGAGGGGCGGCCGCCGACCGTGCGGGCCCGCCTCGAGATGCTCGCCGACGTCGGCATCGGCGAGGGCTCACCCCTGGTCGTCGTCGTCGGTTCGCTCACCGTGCCGGTCGGCGGCAGCGCCGACGGCGCCGCGCACGCCCTGCTGCGCTCGGCGCTCAACAACCCCGGGCGCGGGCTGGTCGTCGTCCGTCACGACGAGGTGGTGGCCGTCGTCCCGGTCGAGGACGGCGGCGAGGAGCGCATGCTCACCCGCGTGCGTGGCGGCGTCGCGTCGTTGGCCGGACACGGCGTCTTCCCGAGTGTCGGAGTCAGCTCGGTGCACCCGGGGTTCGCCGACATCCCCGAGGCTTACGAGGAGGCGCGGATGGCCCGCCGGTCGCTGCGCGGGCGCGCCGGCGTCCAGTCGCTGGGGCACATGTCCACCCTCGACTACCTCGTGCAGACCCACGACCGCACCGCCCGTCGGCTCGTGCGCCCCGAGATCCGCGCCTTCGTGCAGGAGGACCTCGCCGCCGGCGGCACGTTCACCGAGACCCTGCGGCGCTACGTGGCCTGCGACCTTAACGCCAAGCTCACCGCCATGGAGCTGCACGTGCACGCCAACACGGTGCACTACCGCCTCGAGCGCATCGCCGAGCGCACCGGCTGCGACGTCCGCAGGGTCGAGCACCTGATCGACCTGCTGCTCGCGGTCTCGATCGTCTCGGGCAGCGAGTAGCGACCACCCCGGCGGGTCTCGGACCGCGTGCTACACCGGAAGCATGCAGACTCGACTCCTCGGCGGCCGCGAGGTCGGCGCCATCGGCCTCGGCCTCATGACCTTCGACCAGACCGGCACCCAGCCGCGCCAGCAGCTGGTCGACACCGTCCGCGCGGCGCTCGACGCCGGCGTCACGCTCTTCGACACCGCCGACGCCTACGGGCCGGGCGACGAGAAGGGGCAGGACGCGCAGGGCGAGAACGAGCGCCTCATCGCCTCGATCCTCGACGAGCTCGGCGTCCGCGACCAGGTGCTGCTGGCCACGAAGGGCGGCCACGTGCGCACCGACGGCGGCGGCTGGGGCACCGACTCCTCGGCGGCCCACCTGCGCTCGGCCGTCGACGCCAGCCTCGACCGGCTCGGTGTCGAGCAGCTCGCGCTGTGGCAGCACCACCGGCCCGACCCGCAGGTGCCCTACGACGAGGTCGTCGGCACGATCAAGGAGATCGCCGACTCCGGCAAGGTGGCCGCGGTCGGGCTGTCGAACGCCGACCCCGAGCAGATCCGGCTCGCGCACTCGGTGCTGGGCGATGCGCTCGTGAGCGTGCAGAACCAGTTCAGCCCGGCCTTCCGCTCCAGCGCCCCCGAGATCGAGGTGTGCGCCGAGCTCGGCATCGCGTTCCTGCCCTGGAGCCCCCTCGGCGGCCTCGGCAGCGCGAAGGGTCTCGCCGACGACCACCCCGCCTTCGCCCGGGTCGCCGAGGCGCGCGGTGTCAGCCCGCAGCAGGTCGCGCTGGCGTGGGAGCTCGCCCAGGCGCCCGTCGTCATCCCGATCCCCGGCGCCAAGCGGCCGTCGTCGATCACCGACTCGGCCGCCGCCGCCGACCTCGAGCTCACCGCCGACGAGCTCGCGGCCCTCGACGCGTCCTGACCTGCATCACTCGGGCAGCCGGTCGGCCCGCGCCTCGACGGCGGCCGCGGGCGCGGTGAGCCGCCACGCCTCGAAGGAGAGCTCGGCGAGCTCGTCGCGCTCGACGCCGTCGAGGTGGACGACGACCCAGCCGTGGGCGCCGATCGTGAACTGCACCTCGAACACCTCGGGCCGCTCGGCGACGAGCGCGAGCTGCTCGTGCAGCGGCTGCTTGAGCCCCACGGTGCGGGTCGGCTCCCACAGGTAGCCGAACGGGTGCCCGCCCACCGTGAGCTTGGTGAAGCGCGCGTGGTCGGTGCGGACGACGTGGGGCAGCTGGCCGACGAGGTCGAGGAAGTCGGCGATGTCGGCCACGGGGCCATGATGCCGCGAGCCACCGACACCGGCTGTGGGCCACACTGGCGGTATGAACCTCCGCGACCGGCCGGTCGAGACCTGGCTGACCGACATGGACGGCGTCCTCGTGCACGAGGAGGACCCGATCCCGGGTGCCACCGACTTCATCGCCGCCCTGCAGGCCTCCGGGCTGCGGTTCCTGGTGCTGACGAACAACTCGATCTTCACCCCGCGCGACCTGCGGGCCCGGCTGCTCGGCAGCGGCATCGACGTGCCGGAGCACGCGATCTGGACCTCGGCCCTCGCGACCGCGCAGTTCCTCGCCGACCAGCGCCCCCACGGCACGGCCTACGTCGTGGGCGAGGCCGGGCTGACCACGGCGCTGCACGACATCGGCTACGTGATGACCGACCGCGACCCCGACTACGTCGTGCTCGGCGAGACGCGCACCTACTCCTTCGAGGCGATCACCAAGGCGATCCGGCTCGTCGACGGCGGAGCGCGGTTCATCGCCACCAACCCCGACCCGAGCGGGCCGAGCCAGCAGGGGCTGCTGCCGGCCACCGGCTCGGTCGCCGCCCTCATCTCGACGGCGACCGGGCGGACGCCCTACTTCATCGGCAAGCCGAACCCGCTGATGATGCGCAGCGCCCTCAACCGCCTCGACGCTCACTCCGAGTCGACGGTGATGGTCGGCGACCGCATGGACACCGACATCATCAGCGGTCTCGAGGCCGGGCTCCGCACGGTGCTGGTCACCACCGGCTCCACCCACCCCAGCCAGGTCGAGACCTTCCCCTACCGACCGACCGAGGTGGTCGACTCCATCGCCGACCTCGTCGCGCTCGTCGGGCAGACGGGCGACCAGGCATGACCTACGACGTCAGCACGGTCCGGACGTCGTTCCCGGCGCTCGGCGCGGGCCTGGCCCGCTTCGACGGACCCGGCGGCTCGCTCATCCCGATCGAGGTCGCGGCCGCGGTCTCGGAGACGATGACGGCCGGGCTCGGCCCGCGCGGCACCCTCACCGAGCCCGAGCGGCGCAGCGAGCAGGTCGTCGCCGACGCCCGCGCGGCCATGGGCCGCTTCCTCAGTGCCGACCCGCGCGGCATCGCCTTCGGCCGGTCGATGACGGCCAACACCTTCGACCTCGCGCGCACCCTCGCCGCCGGCTGGGGGCCGGGTGACGAGGTCGTCGTCAGCCGGCTCGACCACGACTCGAACATCCGGCCGTGGGTGCTGGCCGCCGAGGCGGTCGGCGCGACGGTGCGCTGGCTCGGGTTCGACCCCGCGACGGCCGAGCTCGACGACGTCCGCCCGCTGCTGTCCGAGCGCACCCGGCTCGTGGCCGTGACCGGTTCGTCGAACCTGTTCGGCACCCGCCCCGACGTGCGTGCCGTCGCCGACGCCGCCCACGAGGTCGGCGCGCTGGTGCACGTCGACGCCGTGCACCTCGCCGCGCACGTGCCGGTCGTCAAGGACGACCTCGGCGCCGACTTCCTGAGCTGCTCGCCCTACAAGTTCTGCGGGCCCCACCTCGGCGTCCTCGCCGCCGACCCCGCGCTGCTCGAGAGCCTGCGCCCGGCGAAGCTGCTGCCGTCGACCGACGCCGTGCCCGAGCGGTTCGAGCTCGGCACGCTGCCCTACGAGCTGCTCGCCGGCACCACCGCCGCCATCGCCTTCCTCGAGGGGATCGGCGGCATGGCCGCCGTCGAGCAGCACGAGGGTGCGCTGCTGGCCCGGCTGCTCGACGGCCTGGCCGGCCTTGACCACGTGCACCCGTGCGGCGCCCCGGCACGCCGCACGCCGCTGGTGCTCATGGCGGTCGACGGCCTCGACGGCGCCGGGGTGCGGGCGGGGCTCGCCGAGCACGGCGTGCTCGCCCAGACCGGCAGCTTCTACGCCCTCGAGGCCTCGCGCCACGCCGGCCTCGGCGACACCGGCGGGGTGCGGGTCGGGCTGTCGCCGTACACGAGCGAGGACGACGTCGACCGGCTGCTTGCCGGCCTCGCCGCGCTCGGGTAGAGCACGCTGGCCGAGGTGCGAGGAGCCCGGGCGACGAGCCTCGAGACCTCCCGACCGTCTGACGACGGGATCTCGAGGCTCGCTGCGCTCGCACCTCGGTCGCCGTCGGGCTACGCCAAGCGGGCCAACGTGACCCCGAAGTCGCCCGCCGGGTCGGTGAACAGCTCGAGCGTCTCGAAGCCGGCCGCGGCCAGCTCGGACCGCACCCCGGCCGGGCGGAACTTGGTGGAGATCTCGACGTGGATCTCGTCGCCGACGGCGAGGTCGACCTCGAGACCCGCCCCGGGCACCCGCACGTGCTGCGGCGACTCGGAGCGCAGCCGGAGGTCCATGCGCTCCATGTGGGCGTCCCAGAACGGCACGTAGGAGAACGCGCCGGGGTCGAAGTCGGCCCCGAGCTCGCGGTTGAGCACGACGAGGCTGTTGCGCACGAACCGGTCGGTGACGCCGCCGGGGTCGTGGTAGGCCGCGACGAGACGGTCGACCGGCTTGACGAGGTCGGTGCCGAGCAGCAGGCAGTCGCCGGGCTCGAGCGAGTCGGCGAGCGCGCCGAGGAACGCGGCGCGCTCCTCGACGTAGAGGTTGCCGATGGTGCCGCCGAGGAAGGCGACGACCCGGTGGTGGCCGGGCTCGTTGGGCGGCAGGTGCGACAGGTGGAGCGTGAAGTCGCCGACGATCGCCTCGACCGTCAGGCCCGGGTAGCGCTCGCCCAGCATCGTGGCTGCCTCGCGCAGGGTCTGCTCGGACACGTCGACCGGCACGAACCGCCGCAGCCGACCGGCCGCGGCGAAGGCGTCGAGCAGCGTGCGCGTCTTGTCGCTGGTGCCCGAACCGAGCTCGACCACGGTGGTCGCACCGCTCGCCTCGACGACGGCGGCGGCGTGCTGGTGCAGGATCGTGCGCTCGGCCTCGGTGGGGTAGTACTCCGGCAACCGGGTGATCTCGTCGAACAGCCGCGAGCCCTCGTCGTCGTAGAGCCACTTGGGCGGCAACCGCAGCGGGTGCGAGCCCAGGCCGCGGCGGACGTCGTCGACCAGCGACCCGGCCGCCCAGTCGCTGTCGAGCAGCACCTCGACCTTGACCGTGCTCATGCGGCCACCGGGGCGCCGCCGTCGGCCAGCCGGACGCCGGAGACCGCCCAGCGCGAGTGGTGCGGGTAGAAGTTGCGGTAGGTGGTGCGGGCGTGACCGGACGGGGTGAGGGCGCACCCGCCGCGCAGCACCATCTGGTTGGACATGAACTTGCCGTTGTACTCGCCGATCGCGCCGGCGGGCGGGTGGAAGCCGGGGTAGGGGTGGTAGGCCGACTGGGTCCACTCCCAGCACTCGCCGCGCACCTGGCGCAGCCCGCCGGTCTTCGGGCCGGCCGCGCGCGGGTGGTAGCTCGACGACGCAGCGGCTCCGACGGTCTCGACGTCGGGTGCCGTCGAGACCACCGCGTGCTCCCACTCGCCCTCGGTGGGCAACCGCTTGCCGGCCCAGGTGGCGAACGCGTCGGCCTCGTAGAAGCTCACGTGGCACACGGGCGCGCCGGGGTCGACCGGCCAGGTGCCGTGCAGGGTGTGCTCGAGCCAGACGCCGTCGTGCTCGGTCCAGTAGAGCGGCGAGGTCCAGCCCTCGTTGTTGACGCGGGCCCAGCCGTCGGAGAGCCACAGCTCGTGACGTCGGTAGCCGCCGTCGGCGACGAACTCGAGCCACTCGCCGTTGGTGACCAGGCGGTCGGCGAGCCGGTAGGGCTCGAGCCACTGCCGGTGGCGGGGCAGCTCGTTGTCGAAGCAGAACGCGCGCGGGCCCTCGGCGACGGGGTCGTGGCCGATCTCGACCAGGCCGCCCTCGACCTCGACCCAGCCGAGCTCGTCGGGCGCGGACGGCGGCGGCGGGGCGCCCGCGTAGACCGGCTGCAGCGGGTTGCGCGAGAGCACGTGCTTGATGTCCATGAGCAGCAGCTCCTGGTGCTGCTGCTCGTGGTGGAAGCCGAGCTCGATGGTGGGCCCGAGCTCGTCGAGCGCGCCGTGGTCGAGCCGGGAGACGAGGTCGCGCACGCGGTCGTCGACGTTGGCGCGGTAGTCGCCGACCTCGTGGACGCCGGGGCGGGTGATGAAGCCGCGGTCGGCGCGCGAGTAGCGCGGGCCGAGGGTCTCGTAGTAGCTGTTGAACAGGAACCAGTACTGGTCCTGGAACGGGGCGAAGCCGGCCTCGTGATCGGCGAGCAGGAACGTCTCGAAGAACCAGGTCACGTGGGCGCGGTGCCACTTGGTGGGGGACACGTCGGGCATGGACTGCACCGTCTGGTCCTCCGGGGAGAGCGGGGCAGCAAGGGTCTCGGTGTGGGCGCGGACGGCGTCGTAGCGCTCGACGAGCGTGGACGGGTCCCAGTCGGTCGGCCAGTCGGCCGGGGTCTGCACGAGGGTGGTCATGCCTCCACTAGACACGACGCCACCGACAACCTGAACACCTGCGGGGATGACGTCATAGGAACGTCATGCCTTCCCCCCGATAGGTCGCGACGACGTCGACCACCTCGCCGTCCGCGCCCCCGACGAGGTGCAGGGCGTCGACCCGCTCGCCGAGCTCGCCGGCCTTGGCGTGGCGGAACCACACCTTGTCGCCGACGGCGAGGCCGTCGGCAGCGGTGCCCCGCAGCGGCGTCTGCACCTCGCCGGCGCCCTCGGTGCCGAGCAGGTCGAGGCCCCTGGGGTAGGTCGGCAGGGGCAGCCGGTCGGGTCCGGCCGCGCCCGAGGCCACCCACCCGCCCCCGGCCACGGTGACCAGGCCGGGCCCCGGACGACGTGTGACCGCGAGCGCGAACAGCGCGGCCGGCGTGGGGGTGAAGGAGTCGTAGCCGTCGAAGAGCGCCGGCGCGAGCAGCCCCGAGCCGGCCGCGACCTCGGTGACCGAGGCGTCGGCGACCGTCGTCTCGATCGATCCGGTGCCGCCGCCGTTGACGAACTCCAGCGGCGCCTCCTGCCGCACCGCCGCGACGACGGCGCCGCGCCGCTCGGTGAGCTCGGCGACCGAGGCCCGCTTGAGGCGCCGGACGGCGGCCCCCCGCGCCCGGGCGGCCAGCGAGCCGCGCGGCCGGTCCTGCAGCCCCGCGACCTGACCCTCGTAGGCCATGACGCCGACGAGGGTGAACACCGGGTCGGTGGCGATCACCCGCGCCAGCGCGACGGCGTCCGCGACGTCGTGCACGGGCGAGCGGCGCGGGCCGAGGTGCACGCGGCCGTCGAGCAGGCGCAGCGAGGCGTCGAGGTCGAGGCAGACCCGGACCGGCACCTCGACCTCCGGCACGCTCGCGCGCACGAGGTCGAGCGACTCGACCGAGTCGACCATGAGCGTCACCCGCTCGAGCAGCACCGGGTCGGCGGCCAGCTCGCGCAGCGCCGCCCGCTCGGCCGTCGGGTAGCCCACGACGACGTCCTCGTGCTCCTCGGCCAGCCACAGCGCCTCGGCCAGCGTGAACGCCAGCACGCCGGCGAACCCCTCCACGTCGAGCACGCGGTCGAGCAGCGCCCGGCAGCGCACCGACTTGCTGGCCACCCGGATCGGCGTGCCGGCCGCGCGCCGCACGAGGTCGGCGGCGTTGGCGTCGAAGGCGCCGAGGTCGACCACCGCCACCGGAGCGTCGAGGTGCTGCGTCGCGCGCTCGAGGCGGGCATGCTGGCTGACCATGACTGCGAGTCAAGCCAGCGCCGCCCAGGCCCGCAACACCTGGAGGAACTGGGCAGGCAACCAGGTCGTCGACGACGTCGACGTCGTGACGCCGCGGACGACGTCCGAGATCGCGCCGCTGCTGGCCCGCGCGGCCGCCGACGGCCGCCACGTGCGACCGATCGGCAGCAGCCACTCGTTCACCGCGATCGGGGCGCCGCGCGACGTCCAGCTGCGCCTCGACCGACTCGACCGCGTGCGGCACGCCGACACCGCCACCGGCCTCGTCACGGTCGAGGCCGGCATCCGGCTGCACCAGCTCAACCGCGCCCTCGACGCGCTCGGCCTCGCCCTGGCCAATCTCGGCGACATCGACGCGCAGACCGTCGCCGGGGCGATCTCGACCGGCACCCACGGCACCGGGGCGACGTACGGGGGCATCGCCACCCAGGTGCGCGCGCTGCGCCTCGCCCTGCCCGACGGCACCGAGCTCACCTGCAGCGAGACCGAGCACCCCGAGGTCTTCGCCGCCGCCCGCGTCGGGCTGGGCGCGCTCGGCGTCGTCATCGAGGTGACGCTGCAGACAGTGCCCGCCTTCGGCCTGCACGCCGTCGAGCGCGGCGACACCCTCGAGGCGTTCCTCGAGCGCTTCGACGACGACTGTGCGAGCACCGACCACGTCGAGCTCTACTGGTTCCCCCACACGCGCCGGGTGCTCACCAAGCACAACACCCGCATCGCCCCCGACCCCGACGCGTTGCGGCCGCTCAGCCGGCGCCGGGCCTGGTGGGACGACGAGTTCCTGTCCAACACCGTGTTCGGCGGCCTCCTCGCCGCCGGACGCCGCGCGCCCGCCCTGGTGCGTCCGCTGGCCCGCGTGTCGGCGTCCGCGCTCGGCGACCGCGAGTTCAGCGACGTCTCGCACCGGGTCTTCGCCTCGCCGCGCCGGGTGCGCTTCGAGGAGATGGAGTACGCCGTGCCACGTGAGCACGGCCTCGACGTGCTGCGCGAGTTGGTGCGCGTCGTCGAGCGCAGCGACTGGCGCATCGCCGTGCCGGTCGAGGTGCGGGTCGCCGCGGCCGACGACATCGCCCTCTCGACGGCGTCGGGCCGCGACACGCTCTACGTCGCCGTCCACACCGCGCCGGGCAGTCGCGACCGCGACGCGTACTTCGGCGCGCTCGAGGCCATCGCCGGCGACGTCGGCGGCCGGCCCCACTGGGGCAAGCTGCACGGCCTCGACGCCGACGCCCTCCGTGGGCGATACCCGCGGTTCGCGGAGTTCACGGCCCTGCGCGACCGGCTCGATCCCGGCCGGGTGCTCGCCAACGACCACCTCGACCACGTGCTCGGCCCGTGACCCGGCCCGGGGTCGCTCGTTGCACCTGGCATGCGCCGCCTGCTCGCCGTCCTGACCGCGCTCGTGCTCGCCCTGACGCTGGCCACGGTGCTCGCGCCGGGGTACGGCGAGGCCGCGAAGCCCACGCCGAAGCGCAAGACCACCTGGACGGCGGCCGCCCGGGCCACGATCACGCCCGGCGTGCAGATGTACACCGCCGGCGCCCAGTGCACCGCCAACTTCGTGTTCACCGACGCCCGCGGTGGCGTCTACGTCGGCTACGCGGCGCACTGCGCAGGCAAGGGCGAGGCCACTGACACCGACGGCTGCTCGACGGCGTCGCAGCCCATCGGCACCAAGGTCGCCTTCGTGCGCGGCGGCAGCCTCGTCTCCGACGGCACCCGGCTCGGTGGCGGCACCCTCGCCTACTCGTCGTGGCTCACCATGACGAAGCGCGGCGTGCGCGACGGCGTCGTGTGTGCCTACAACGACTTCGCGCTGGTGAAGGTCAACCCCGGTGACGTGAAGAAGGTGAACCCGTCGGTGCCGTTCTGGGGCGGGCCGACCGGCCTCGACACGACCGGCCTGGGGCTCGGCGAGCGCGTCTACAGCTACGGCAGCTCGAGCCTGCGCGCCGGCGTCTCGCTGCTGTCGCCGAAGTACGGCGTCGGCCTGGGCGACAGCGCGGCCGACCGCGGCTGGTCGCACCCGCTGTACACCGTCACCCCCGGCGTCCCGGGCGACTCCGGCTCGGGGTTCATGACCCACGGCGGCCGCGCGATCGGCACCCTGTCGACGATCGCCCTCGCCCCGGCCGTCGCCTCCAACAACATCGGCGACCTCTCCCGCGAGCTCGCCTTCGCCCAGAGGTACTCCGGGATCAAGGGCCTCCAGCTGACCCGCGGCACCGTGCCGTTCCGGTCCTCCTTGTAAAAGCTCCCGACCGGTCCGACCTGACCAGTTGCCCCGACACCGGCGCGACCCAGCCGCACCAGGACGCCCACGATCAGGCGAACACTCGCTGAATGTTCACCGCGTCGCTGGACTTTGGCGCGATCGTTCCGAGTCGAGTGGTGTAATGGAACCCTTCACGGGGCACGGAACGTCCTAGTGCCCCGAACGGCTGTATCAAGCGGCCGCCAGGGGCATCATGAAATCCATCACTACTTGAGCGGGAGCACTTCGAGATGACACGCAGCACGGCACGCGTCAAGCGGGTCGCGACGGTAGTGCCGCTCGCCCTGGTCTCCGTGGCCTGGACCACCCACCTCGCCGGTACCGGCCCGGTCCTGGCCGGCGGCACCGCGGTCGCCCCGACGACCGAGCGCCAGCCCCGCACGCTGCCCGACGGCACCCGCCTGCCGCAGGCGGCCATCGACTACCCGGCCAGCCTCTCCCAGCCCGACGAGGTCACCGCCACCGACGCCGGGTTCCGCCAGGTCGCGTCCGCGCCGTCCTCGGGCGACATCCCCTCGCCGGCGCTCGCGGCCTACCAGCGCGCCGAGACCGTGATCAACGCCGCCGACCCGCGCTGCCGCCTCAACTGGCAGCTGCTCGCGGCCATCGGCAAGGTCGAGTCCGACCACGGCCGGTTCGGCGGGGCCACGCTCGACGCCGACGGCGTCGCGACCCCGCTGATCATCGGCCCCGAGCTCAACGGCCGCAACGGCACCGCGATCATCCGCGACACCGACGCCGGGCAGTACGACGGCGACCAGGTCTTCGACCGCGCCGTCGGCCCCATGCAGTTCATCCCCTCCACCTGGGCCGTCGTCGGCGTCGACTCCGACAACGACGGCGAGCGCAACCCCCACGACATCGACGACGCCGCCCTCGCCGCCGCGGTCTACCTCTGCTCGGGCGACGACGACCTGTCCACCGACGCCGGCCAGCGCGCCGCGGTGTTCCGCTACAACCACAGCAACGCCTACGTCGACCAGGTGCTCTCGATCACGAGCAGCTACTTCCAGGGCGTCTACACCGCCGGGCCGTCGCCGCTGGTCTCGGCCCGCGTCAGCGAGTCGCCGGTCGGCCCCGCCGACCCGTCGGTGCTCGACGGCGACGACACGGCCAAGGCCTCGGCCCAGGCCGCCGACGTCGCGACCGAGGCGGCCGCCCCGGTCAAGGGCGTCGACGGCGTCGCCACCCCCGGCGGCACGCCGGCGCCGAGCACCCCACCCAGCACGCCGGCACCGGCGTCCTCGCAGCCCGTGAAGCCGCCCACCGCGCCCGCCCCGGCCGAGCCGGTCGAGCCCACGCCGACGCCGACCCCCGAGCCGGAGCCGACCCCCGAGCCCGAGCCGACCCCCGAGCCCGAGCCGACGCCCGAGCCGGAGCCGACGCCGGAGCCCGAGCCGGTGCCCCCGGTCGAGCCGACGCCGACGCCCGAGCAGGCCGCCGAGCTCTGCGCGGCGCAGGGCCTGGTCGACGACCCCGCCCTGACCGACGACGCGTTCGACGTCTGCGTGGCCACCGAGACCGGCCAGCCCGTCCCGGTCGGCGACGAGTCGGCGGCGGTCTCCACGCCGGCGCGCGACGAGGCTCTCGCCACCCAGCCCTGAGCCGCGCGACCCGGCCGTCGCCGGGCCTGCTAGAAAAGCGGCATGGCCACTACTGCCCTCGGCGGCACCCCCGTCCACACCGTCGGTGAGCTCCCCGCGGTCGGCGCGACCGCGCCGGCGTTCACCCTGACCGGCTCCGACTTCAGCGAGGTCACCCTCGCCCCCGGCACGCGCACGGTGCTCAACATCTTCCCCAGCGTCGACACCGGCGTGTGCGCGGCGAGCGTGAAGAAGTTCAACGAGCTCGCCGCGAGCCTCGACGACACCCAGGTCGTCTGCGTCTCGGCCGACCTCCCGTTCGCCCAGGCCCGCTTCTGCGGCGCCGAGGGCATCGACAAGGTCACCGCCGCGTCGGCCTTCAAGTCGAGCTTCGGCACCGACTACGGCGTCGCGCTCATCGACGGCAAGTTCGAGGGCCTGCTCGCCCGCGCCGTCGTGGTCGTCGGGTCCGACGGCACCGTCCTGCACAGCCAGCTCGTCCCCGAGATCGGCACCGAGCCCGACTACGACGCCGCGGTCGCCAGCCTGTCCTGATCGCTCGTCCGAGACCGCTCGTGTCGTTCGGCCCGGCCTAGCCGAGCCCGGCGTCGGTCGGAGCCGGCACGCACACCTGCGTCGGCTCCGACCGGCCGCGCAGGGTGACGGCGTCGGACGCCGTCCAGGCCGTCGCCTCGTCGGGTCCGGCGGCGTCGACGCTCGCGCGGGCCACGAGCACGCACCCGGGCATCTCCTTGGCGAGGTCGGTCAGGCGCGCCGCCGAGTTCACGGCGTCGCCGATCACGGTGTACTCGAACCGGCTGCGGTGGCCGACGTTGCCGGCCACGACCTCGCCGGTGGCCACGCCGATGCCCGCACCGACCTCGTCGACCTCGGCCTCGAGCCGACGGGCCATCGCCCGCGCCGCGGCGAGGGCGTGGGCCGCGTGGTCGTCGTCGGGCACGGGGGCGCCGAAGACGGCGAGCACGGCGTCGCCGATGAACTTGTTGACCAGTCCGTGGTGCCGGTCGACCTCGTCGACGACCACGCCGAAGAACCGGTTGAGCATCTCGACCACCTCGGCCGGGGAGTGCCGGGTCGCATAGGACGTCGAGCCGACCAGGTCGACGAACAGCACCGAGGCGACCCGGGTCTCGCCGCCCAGCTCGACGCCGCCCGCCGTGGCCGCCGCGGCGACCTCCTGGCCGACGTGCCGGCCGAACAGGTCGCGCAGGTGCTCGCGCTCGCGCAGGCCGCTCACCATCTGGTTGAACCCCGACTGCAGCAGGCCGAGCTCGGTGCCGTCGTAGATCGGCACCTCGCGCTCGAGGTCGCCGCGCTCGACCTCGAGCAGCGCGTCGCGCACCGAGAGCACCGGGGCGACCACCGACCGCGCGGCCAGCACGGTCACGAAGAGGCCGAAGACCAGCACCGCCCCGCCGATCACCAGCGAGGTGACCGCGAGGCGGGTGAGGGAGGTGTCGCCCGGGTCGGCGATCGCCAGGATCGCGGCCAGCATCAGCCCGAGCATCGGGACGCCGGTGCCGACGCACCAGAAGATCACCATCCGGTCGCCCACGCCGACGCCCCGCGGCCGGTCCGTCAGGGCCGATCCGGCCAGGGCACGCGCCGAGAGCGGGCGGACGGCGAACTGGGTGAGCAGGTAGGCCACCGCGCACACCACGGCGCCGGCGATCGCGACGGTGACGAACGTCGTCAGCGCTCGCTCGGGCTGCAGCACCAGGGCGAGGCCCGCGAACAGGGCGACGCCGCCGCCCCAGAGCACACCCTGCAGCTGGGTGAGCCGGAGCGGCACCCGCAGCGCCCGCTCACGGTCACGGTCGTCGGGCTCGTCGCCCCGGATCGCCCACCGGGTCGCGCGCAGCGTCGCCGTCGTGCCCACCACCGCACCCACCACGACGGCCAGCGCGACGTAGACCGGGATCGCGATGGCCAGCGACAGCAGGGTGCCGGACGACGCCTCGGGCGCCGGGATGACCACCGTGGAGACGACCACGACCACGCCGGCGCCGATGAGGTTCGTCGAGACCAGCAGCGCGGTCAGCAGCAGCTGGACCCGTACCCGCAGCGAGCGGGCGGACTGGTCGGCGCGCCCGAGCAGCCGTGAGCCGAAGGGGCTGCTCCCGGCGGTGCTCACAGGTTCACCGTAGGGGGCGCGGTGATCGCCACGCGGGCAATCTGGGCGTTGGTTCACATCGGCGGAAGAGGACACCCCATACTGGGTGCCCTCAGAGGTGTGCTCCGCCTTGGGGGGGGGGGACCGGAGCACCGACGCGATCGGAGGGTGCTTCAGTTGAGTGGCTCGACCCTCGCCCCGACGCGCCCCGGTGACGTCCCCGAGCCCGAGCCGCAGCCTCGCAAGGTCTCGCGGCGCACGCTCAAGAAGACCGCCACCTCCGCCAAGAGCAACCAGTCTCGCGCCGAGTACCGCCCCGACATCGACGGCATCCGCGGCATGGCCGCGATCATGGTGATGGGCTTCCACGCCAAGGTGCCCGGCTTCGAGGGCGGCTACATCGGCCTCGACCTGTTCTTCGTCGTCTCCGGCTACGTCATCACGGGCCTGCTGATGCACGAGTACACCAAGACCGGCTCGATCAAGTGGGGAGCCTTCTACGCCCGCCGCGCCCGTCGACTGATCCCGGCCAAGGCGACGATGATCATCGGCGTCCTGATCATCGGCTTCTTCGTGCTCAACCCCACCGGCACCGACGGCTCCGGGGCCGGCCCCCAGCAGGAGACCGCCCGATCGGCGGCAGCCGCCGCCGGGTTCGTGTCGAACTTCTTCTTCCTCAACGCCACCAACAACGGCGACGTCGACTACTTCACCCACCAGCCCGGCACCGGCGTCCTGCTGCACACCTGGTCGCTCTCGGTCGAGGAGCAGTTCTACCTCGCCCTGCCGTTGCTGATCCTGCTCGCCTGGCTCATCGCCAAGCTCGTCCGCCTGCCGCTCGTGGGGAGCATCTTCGTCGTCACGGTCGCGCTCGCGGTCGCCTCGTGCTGGCTGGCGATCGCGTGGGCGACGACCAACCCCGACGCCGCCTACTACCTGCCGATCACGAGGGCCTTCGAGTTCCTCATCGGCGTGGCCCTGGCGCTCGTGGTGCGCAAGGTGCGCACCGCCGAGGACCTCCGCGAGGTCATGGGCCTGGCCGGCCTGGCCATCATCGCGTTCCTGCTCTGGAAGCCGATGCCCACCGAGGGCTACCCCAGCTACTGGGCGCTGCTGCCGTGCGCAGCCGCCGTCCTGCTCACCTGGGCCGGGGTCGGCGCCCCCACCGTCGCCACCCGGTTCCTCTCCATCCGGTTCCTCGTCGGGCTCGGCCTGGTCTCCTACGGCTGGTACCTGTGGCACTGGCCGTTCCTCGTGTTCGGTGAGTCGTTCAACCTCGCGCCGCCGCCGCTCTACGGCCGCATCCTGCTCATCCTGGGCGCACTGCTCACCGCCTACCTCAGCTACCGCTTCATCGAGGGCCTGTTCTACAAGCGCTCCGGCACGGCCACCAAGAGCCGCACCTGGGGCTCGCGCCGGGTCATCGTCAGCGGCGTCCTGGCGATGAGCTGCGTCGCCGGTCTCAGCGGCGGCGCCCTCGCGATGGCCAACGACGAGGCCACCTCGCCGCACTGGGAGTCGGTCACCGAGCAGCTCGCCGACGTCCCGCAGCTGCCGTCGGAGTGCCTCGGCGAGCAGAGCTACATCCCCGACAAGCCCGGCCAGTGCGACCTGGTGCCGTTCGAGTTCGGGCGTCCGACGGTCATGCTCTGGGGCGACTCGCACGCCTGGATGTACATCCCCGCGCTCGAGGCGGCGGTGAAGAACAAGGACGTCAACCTCGTGGCGTTCGTGATGGGCGCCTGCCCGATGTTCCTGCCGACGGCCGAGATGACCGGCGCCTGCGTGAAGTCCAACCAGGCCGCGCTCAACTTCGCCGAGCGCTTCGTCGTCGGCAAGGCGCCGCTCAAGATCATCGCCAGCTTCAGCTACGAGACCTACCGCGGCACGCCCACCGTCGGACTCGCCCAGGAGCGCGACCCGGCCAACGCCAACGAGGAGTACGTCGAGAAGATGGCCGGCTACGTGCAGACGGGCACGCCGGCGCTCTTCGACCGTCTCGCCGAGATCAAGGCCGACGTCGACGTCGTCGGACCGACCCCGATCATCCCGCGCAACGCCCCGCTGTGCGAGGCCAAGACCCGCCCGTTCCCGTGCGACATCGATCGGGCCGACGCCATCAAGGACGAGGCCGACAACAAGGCCTGGCTGTTCGACCTGATGTCCGGGCTCGCCGGCTCTACCGACCCCGAGACCGGTGAGGTCATCGGTGCCGGCGGCGGTCGCAACCCCAACCCGACGCCGCCGATCTACATCGACGTCGCCGACTCCCTCTGCGACGCCGAGACCTGCTTCGCCGAGTCCGACGGCCTCACCTACTACTTCGACGACAACCACCTCAGCGCCGCCAAGTCGCTGACGCTGAAGAAGTACTTCCTGCCCAGCATCCGCGACGTCGTCGACGCCTGGACCGAGAAGGAAACCGGACAGCCGGCCTCGTGACCCTCCCTCGCTCCGCGGGGTGCCGGTGACGAGCCGGCCCCTGCGCGCCGCCGCGCAGGTCGTCGTCGGCCTCGTCGCGATCGCCGGCGTGGCCTACGTCGTCCAGCAGTCCCTCTACGTGCGACCAACGCCTCGCGACCTGACGCCGACCGGCGGCGTGCCCTACGCCGCGGCTCCCGTGGCCCGACCCCCCGCCCCGGCGGCCGCGGCCGCCGCTGCTGCTCCCGGCGTGCCCGTCGTCGACCCCGGCTGGCTCAGCCGCACCGCCGACGCGGCCGGCCTGAGCGAGACGGCGCTCGGCGCCTACGCCCGCGCCGAGCTGTCGGCCCCCGCCGACTGCGGCATCGGGTGGACGACGCTCGCCGGCATCGGCTGGGTCGAGTCGCACCACGGCACCCTCGGCGACCGCACCCTCGGCGCCGACGGCCGGCCCTCACGTCCGATCATCGGCGTCGCGCTCGACGGCGAGGGACCGGTCGCGGCGATCCGCGCCACCCCGGAGTCGACCGCCTACCACGGCGACGAGCAGTGGGAGCACGCCGTGGGCCCGATGCAGTTCCTGCCCGCCACGTGGGAGACCTGGGCCGCCGACGGCGACGGCGACGGCGTCCGCGACCCCCACGACCTCGACGACGCCGCGCTCGCCGCCGCCGGCTACCTGTGTGCCGGCGGGCGCGACCTGACCACCGGCGAGGGCTGGACGTCCGCCGTCCTGTCCTACAACCCGGCCCGGGTCTACGTCGACGACGTCCACGCGGCCGCGACGGCCTACGCCGACCGCACGGCCTGAGCGCGCCGCGCCGGATCGAATCGAACGACCTGCTGCACATCTCGGCGTCCGGTGTGATCATGGGCGCACCATGAAGACGCGCCTCTCCCCCCACGTCCTCGTCCCGGCCCTCGTCTCGGCGCTGGTCTCCGCCCTCCTCGCGTCGCTGCTGGTCGGCGTCACCGCGGCCCCGTCGCAGGCCGCCGGGCCGAAGGACGACTTCCCCCGGCTGCCGCGCCAGTGCGCGACGCCGCAGGAGAAGATCCCGTCGAAGCCGGTGATCTGCCCGATCAACGACTACTCGAGCGCTAGGCCGACGATCGTGCTGTGGGGTGACTCGCACGCCTGGATGTTCATCCCGGCGCTCAAGAGGGCCGTGCAGGGCCGCAACGTGAACCTGGTCGCGCTCGTGATGGGGTCGTGCCCGCCGATGGACAACCATGCGCGCGCGAACGACAAGGTGCCGACGTGCTTCAAGAACAACGCGCTCGCGGTCGCCACGGTCAAGCAGCTCGCCAAGACCGGTCAGGACTTCCGGGTCGTGCTCTCCGGCAGCTGGCAGCGCTACCGGCGCGCGGTGCGCGCCGGCGACCGGACGTCGTACGTCGGCCAGATGGGCCACGCGATGCGCAAGGGCACCCCGAGGCTGGTGCGCACGCTCAGGAGCATCGGCGCCGACGTCGACGTCATCGGTCAGGTCGCCACCGTGCCGCGGCGCCGCGGCACGTGCGCGCAGGGCAACCAGCCCTACGCGTGCCAGCTGCCGAAGTACCGCGCCATCCCCGCCCAGTCCCGCACCCGCACCTGGGTCCGCACCACCTTCAAGCCTCTCCTGCAGGGCCGTGAGCCGATCAACGTCAACCCCGACATCTGCACGGCCAAGGTCTGCCTGGGCAAGGTCGACGGCGTCCGCACCTGGTTCGACGACTTCCACCTCAGCCGCACGCGCTCGCGCCTGATGGCGCCCCACTTCGCCGCGACGGTCGACGCCCTGGCGCCGCGTCGCGCGATCCCCCGGGGCCTCACCCGCTGATCGCCGACCCGGGGGGAGGCCCGGTGCCCGAGCGCCACCAGGTCGACCGCCGGCGTTCACCGCGACGTCGCAGACCGCCGGCACGATCGCGAGGTGGCGGGGAGGCTGCGCGGCTGGTCGCAGGCCGCCGTGGGGTGGCTCGTGCTCGCCGTGGGCGTCGTCCTGTGGCCCCTGCCCGGGCCCGGACTGCTGGTGATGCTCGCCGGCATGGTGGTCCTGGCCGACCGGTACGACTGGGCCGAGCGACGCCTCGACTGGTTGCGGGACAAGGCCGTCGAGACCGCCAAGCGCGGCGTCGACTCGCACCTGCGGGCCTGGACGTCGATCATCGTCTGCGCGCTGCTGGCGGCGTCCGGGCTGCTATGGGTGTGGGACCCCGTCCAGCCGGACTGGTGGTCGCTCCCGCACTGGACCTGGCTGCCCGGCGGGCTCTGGGCCGGGGTCAGCCAGGTGCTGTCCGGCGCCGCCACCCTCGGGCTCGTCGTCTACGCCTACTGGTGCCGACTGACGTCGTCGGGGCTGCTGGCTCCGTGACCAGGACCCGGGCCCTTGCGCGCCCTGCGATCATGTCTGCCATGCGGGTGAGCAGATGAAGTCGGCAGCGCGCCGGGTGGCGCTCGAGGTCGTGGGCTGGACCCTGCTCGTGGCCGGCATCGCCGCCCTCGTGCTCCCGGGGCCCGGCCTGCTGATGGTGTTCGGGGCGCTCGCCATCTTGTCCCAGCAGTACGAGTGGGCCGAGCGGCGCCTCAACCCGATCAAGTACCGCGCCCTCAAGGGCGCGGCCGAGAGCGTCGAGACGCCGTTGCGCATCGCCGTCTCGATCGTCGGGGTGCTGTTCCTCGTGGCCTGCGGCGTGCTGTGGATCGTCAAGCCCGACCAGCCCGGCTGGTGGCCGCTGCCCGACTGGCTGTGGCTCGCCGGTGGGGCCGGCACCGGCATCACCCTGCTCGTCTCGGCCGTCATCGCCGTCGCGTTGCTGATCTACTCCTACCGACGCTTCCACGGCAAGCCCGAGGCCGTCGCCGAGCTCGAGGGCGAGATCGAAGAGGCCGACGCGGAGTACAAGGCGCTCTGAGCGGTCGGGCCGCTCGGGCGGTAGGTGAGCCACCGTTTCGGGTCCATCCGGACGACGGTGCGGTGGCTCGCGCACCGCTCACGGCAGCACCGGCGTGAGTCCGAGCCAGCCGGCGAGCGCGTCGACCTCGGCGCGGACGCCGTCCTCGCATGTCGTGGTCCAGTCGCCGTCGCGGTGGATCGCGTCGACGCGCAGCTCGCCGCCGTCGTGGTCGGCGACGGCGTCGAGCTTGCCGACGAGCCGGTGGCCGTGCAGGAGCGGCATCGCCCAGTAGCCCCACCGGCGCTGCTCGACCGGCTTGTACATCTCGAGGTGGTACTCGAAGCCGAACAGCTCGTCCATGCGCCTGCGGTCGGAGACCAGCCGGTCCAGCGGCGAGAGGATCGCCGTGCGCGGGCCGCCGGCGCTGTCGGCGTCCAGCCACACGGGGTCGACGCGCCAGGTGCCCTTCACGCCCTCGACGACGGCGGGCTTACCGGCCTCGCCCACGTGGAGCGGCTCGATCGGCTGCTGGGCCGCCTTCGCCCGCGCGATGCCGAGCGAGCGGAGCCGACGGCGGTCGCGCTCGCGCCGGGCGTCGTCGGACGACGGCACCGGGTCGTCGGGGTAGATCCGCTCGGCGAGGTCGAAGAGCACCTCGCGACCGCCGGTCCCGCCGCGCCCGGCCCGCGCGACCTCGCCGCGCTCGACCATGTTCGCGAGCAGCATCTTGCGGTTCTTGCTGTGGTTCCAGCCGCTCGAGCGCCACGGCACCTCGCAGGTGTCCGGCAGCTCCGAGAGCGGCAGGGGACCGTCGCCACGCAGCACCTCCAGCACCTCGCGGCGGCAGGCGTCGTTGGCCTCGACCCACGCGCGCAGCTCGACCTGCCAGGGCTTGAGCGGCTTCGGCCCGGGCCACTCGGCCATGTCGGCGCGGTAGAGCGCCAGGTCGTCGGCCGGTCGGGCGAGCATGTGGTGGTCGACGAGGGCGAGGCTGTCGAGCAGGTCGCGCAGCTCGGCGGGGTCGTACGACGATCCGATGCGGCTCCAGAGCACGAGGTCGGCGCTGGGCGCGACGTGCCGGGTGGGGTCGAGCTGCACGAACGTGAGGTGGCGGACGACGTCGAGCACGTCGGTGGGCCGGTCGGCCGTGAGCAGCTGGGCGCGGACGGCGACGCGCGCGGCGTCGTCGCGGGTGAGTCGGTGCGGCGTCATCGGACCGCTCCTCCGGCGTCGGTCTCCATGACTCCGATCCTGGCACCGATCCGGCACGTCCGACCCGGAGGAGGTCGACAACGCCGCGACCTTCACCGTCGGTGGTGGCCTCTAGGGTCGGACGCACCATGACCCTCCACCTCCACCGCGCCCCGCGCACCGATCAGCTCGCCGACGCCCTCGGCGAGCTGCTGTCGACGCCGCTGGCCGACCCCTTCGCGCAGGAGGTCGTGGTGGTGCCCGAGAAGGGGGTCGAGCGGTGGCTCGCCCAGCGACTGTCGCACCGACTCGGCGTCGGCGCGCGCGGGGGAGACGGGGTGTGCGCGGGCGTCTCGTTCCTGCGGCCGGGCTCGCTGGTCTCGATGCTGGTCGACCGCGAGCGCGACGACGTCTGGGCGCCCGACCGGCTGGTGTGGCCGCTCCTCGAGACCATCGACGCCTCGCTCGGCGAGCCGTGGTGCGCCGACCTCGCGCGGCACCTCGGTCACGGCCAGACCGGTCCCGACGGCGACCTGCGGCGCGACCGCCGCTACTCCGTCGCCCGGCGGCTCGCCGGGCTGTTCGCCTCCTACGCCGTCCAGCGCCCGCAGCTGGTCACCGACTGGCGCGAGGGCCGCGACACCGACGGTGCCGGCGCGGCGCTGCCGGCCGACCTCGCCTGGCAGGCCGAGCTGTGGCGGCGGCTCGTCGTCCGGGTCGGGGTCGAGGCGCCCGACCAGCGCCACGCACGCGCGCTCGAGTCCCTCGCGGCCGGCGGCGACGCCCTCGACCTGCCCGGACGCCTCTCGCTGTTCGGTCACACCCGGCTGCCGGTCACCGAGGTGGCGCTCCTCGACGCGCTCGCGCGGCACCGCGACGTCCACCTGTGGCTGCCGCAGGCCTCGACCGCGCTGTGGAGCGACCTCGCCGACCTCGGCGGCCCGGTGCCCCGCGACGCCGACCCGTCGGCCGAACGGGTCCACCACCCGCTCCTGGCCTCCCTGGGGCGCGACACCCGTGAGCTGCGCCGCGCGCTCGACGTTGCACTCACCGACGTCGCGGTGCCGGCCACGCAGGCCGAGCCGACCACCCTGCTCGGCTGGCTGCAGCACGACCTGCGGGCCAATCACCTGCCCTCGACCTCCGAGCGCGCGTCGCGGTCCTTCGACCCCGCCGACCGCAGCCTGCAGGTGCACGCCTGCCACGGCTCGGCCCGGCAGATCGACGTCCTCCGCGAGGTGCTCGTCGGCCTCCTCGACGACGACCCCACCCTCGAGCCCCGCGACATCCTCGTGATGTGCCCCGACATCGAGGCCTACGCGCCGCTCATCTCGGCGGGGTTCGGCCTGGCCGACGTCGTCGAGGGTGCGGCCGGGCACCCGGCGCACCGGCTGCGCGTGCGCCTCGCCGACCGCGCGCTCACCTCCACCAACCCGCTGCTCGCCGTCGCCACCACGCTCGTCGGCCTCGCCGGTGGCCGCGTGACGGCGTCCGACGTGCTCGACCTCGCCGCCACGGCCTCGGTGCGGTTGCGGTTCGGCTTCAGCGACGACGACCTCGACCGCATCACGCGCTGGGTGGGCCAGGCCGGCATCCGCTGGGGCCTCGACGCCGACCACCGGGCGCGGTTCTCCATGCAGCGCTTCGCGCACAACACGTGGCGGGCCGGTCTCGACCGCGTGCTGCTGGGTGTCGCCATGAGCGGCGACGACCACCGTCACCTCGGCCGCGGCCTGCCGCTCGACGACGTCGGCAGCTCCGACATCGACCTCGCCGGTCGCCTGGCCGAGCTCGTCGACCGGCTCGCCCGGTGCCTGACCGGTCTCGAGTCGGCGGTCGACGTCGCCGAGTGGATGACGGTGCTCACCGAGGGAGTGCGCGGCCTCACCGACGTCGAGCCCGACGACGCCTGGCAGGTGCCCCAGCTCGAGCGCGAGCTGGCCCGGGCCGCCGGCGACGGCACGCCCGGCGTGCCGCTGCGGCTGGCCGACGTCCGCGCCATGCTCGACTCCCGGCTGGGTGGGCGGCCCACGCGCGCCAACTTCCGCGTGGGCACGCTCACGGTGTGCACCATGACGCCGATGCGGTCGGTGCCGCACCGGGTCGTGTGCCTCGTCGGCCTCGACGACGGCGTCTTCCCCCGGCTCACCACGGTCGACGGCGACGACGTGCTCAAGCGCCGGCCGTTCACCGGCGAGCGCGACGTCCGCAGCGAAGACCGCCAGCTGCTGCTCGACGCGCTCCTGGCTGCCACCGAGCGCGTCGTCGTCACCTACACCGGCGCGAGCGAGCACTCCGGGGCGTCGCGGCCGCCGGCGGTGCCGCTCGGCGAGATCCTCGACGCCGCCGACCGCACGGCGTCCGCGCCGGTGCGCGAGCACGTGCTCGTGCAGCACCGGCTGCAGCCCCACGACCCCGTCAACCTCACGCCGGGTGCGCTCGTGCCTAGCGACCCGCGACCGTTCAGCTTCGACGAGGCCGCGCTCGGCGGGGCCCGCGCGGCCGTCGTCGAGCGGGTCGTGCCACCGCGCCTGGTCACCGCGCCGCTCCCGCCGGCCCCCGCCGCCGACGTCTCGCTCGCCGACCTCAAGGCGTTCTTCGCCCACCCGGTCCGCTCGTTCCTGCGCCAGCGGCTCGACGTATCGACCCCGCTCGCGCCCGACGAGGTCAGCGACGCGATCCCGGTCGAGCTCGACGCGCTCGAGAAGTGGGGCATCGGCGATCGCATCCTCTCGAGCCTGCTGGCCGGCCACGACGCCGACGGCGTCCTGCTCGCCGAGCAGCTCTCCGGCACGCTCCCGCCCGGCGGCCTCGGCCTCGGCTCGCTCGGCGACGTCGCCGGTGAGGCGCAGAAGCTGCTCGACGCCACGGCCGACCTGCGCTCGGGCCGCCCGCGCACGATCGACGTCGACCTCGACCTCGGCGGCGGACGCCGTCTCACCGGCACCGTGCCCGGGGTCTTCGGCTCGAAGCTCGTCGGCGTCGGCTACTCACGGCTCAAGGCCCGTCAGCGCCTGCACTCGTGGATCGACCTGCTCGCCCTGAGCGTGGCGCGCACCGACGAGTCGTTCACCGCGCACGCGGTCGGCCGCGAGAAGGCCGGGCCGCGGCGCGCGCTCGCCGGCCCCCTCGACCACCGGGCCGACGAGTGGCTGCGCACGCTCGTCGAGCTGCGCGACCGGGGCCTGCGCGCGCCGCTGCCGCTGCCCGTCGCCACGGCCGCCGCCTGGGCCGAGGGCCACGTGCGCGAGCAGCTGGGCGAAGACGTCTCCGCCGTCGCGCTCGCGCGCCGAGCCTGGGAGACCGACCCCTACAACGCCTTCGGCATCGAGGGCGAAGACGCCGACGCCTACCACCGCCGCGCCTACGGCGACGCCGCCCCGATCGCGGTGCTGCTCGACGCCGGCCTGGCCGACGTCGCCTGGCAGGTGTGGGAGCCGCTCCTGACCGGTGGCGAGAAGGTCGGGCCCCTGTGACGAACGCTGTGAGCACCGTCGACGAGATGCAGCCCTTCGACATCGCCGGCCCGTTGCCGACGGTCGGTACCACCCTGCTCGAGGCGAGCGCCGGCACCGGCAAGACGTGGACCATCGGCGCGCTCGTCACCCGCTACGTCGCCGAGGGCGTCGCCACGCTCGACGAGATGCTCGTCGTCACCTTCGGCCGGGCGGCCAGCCAGGAGCTGCGCGAGCGGGTGCGCGCCCAGCTGGTCGAGGCCGAGCGGGTGCTGGCCGGCGACCCCGACCCCGCGCTCGCCGAGGCGGTCGGCCGGTCCGAGCTGCTCATGCTGCTGCTGCACGTCGACGACGCCGAGCGCGCCCGTCGTCATCGGCGCGTGGTCGAGGCTCTCGCCGGCTTCGACGCCGCCACCATCGCCACCACCCACCAGTTCTGCTCGCTGGTGCTGGCCTCGCTCGGCGTCGCCGGCGACACCGACTCCCGGGCCCGGCTGGTCGAAGACCTCGACGACCTCGTGCGCGAGGTCGTCGACGACCTCTACCTGCGCGCCTTCGCCTTCGCCGAGGGCGGCCCGGCGTTCACCCACGCCGAGGCGATGGCCATCGCCCGCGCCGCCGTCTACGACCCGCAGGCCCGCCTCGAGCCCGCCGACGCCGACCGCGGCACGATCGCCGGCCGCAAGGTGGCGTTCGCGCTCACGGTGCGCGCCGAGGTCGAGGCCCGCAAGCGACAGCTCGGCATCCTGTCCTACGACGACCTCCTCAGCCAGCTCGCCCACGCCCTCGACGGTGACGACTCGCCGGCCCGGGTGCGCATGCGCGCGCGGTGGTCGATCGTGCTCGTCGACGAGTTCCAAGACACCGACCCCGTGCAGTGGCAGGTGCTCGACCGGGCGTTCAGCGGGGTCGCGACGATGGTGCTCATCGGCGACCCCAAGCAGGCCATCTACGCCTTCCGCGGCGGCGACGTCGCCACCTACCTCGCGGCCGCCGAGACCGCCACGACCCGACAGACCCTCGGGGTCAACTGGCGCAGCGACGCCGGCCTGCTCGCCGGCTTCCAGGAGCTGCTCGCCGGGGCGCGCCTGGGCCACGACCGCATCGTCGTCCGGCCGGTCACCGCCCACCACGACGAGTCCCGCCTCGTCGGGGCGCCGTCGCCCGCGCCGTTGCGGCTGCGCGTCGTCCGCCGCGACACCTTCGGCAAGGGGCGGCGCTCGTCGCTGCCGGTGGCCGACGTGCGCACCCACGTCGCCCGCGACCTGGCGCTCGACGTCCGGCGGCTGCTGGCGGCGCGGCCCACCTTCGACGCCGCCCCGCTCGAGCCGCGCGACGTCGCCGTCATCTGCTACCGCCACGCCGACCTCGCGGCCTCGCAGCAGGCGCTGCTCGACGTCGGCGTGCCGGCCGTCATCGCCGGGGGCGGCTCGGTCTTCGCCACCGCGGCCGCCGTCGAGTGGCTCACGCTGCTCGAGGCGCTCGAGCAGCCGCACCGCAGCGCCCGGGTGCGGGCCGCCGCGCTCACCTGCTTCGTCGGGCACACCGCGGCCGACCTCGTCGACGGCGGCGACCGGCTCACCGACCGGGTCGCCGAGACGCTGCGGCGCTGGGTCGAGCTGGTCGAGCGCCGCGGGGTCGCGGCCGTGCTCGAGGCGGCGTCGGCGTCCGGGCTGCCCGCGCGCGTGCTGGCCGAGGTCGGCGGCGAGCGCCGGCTCACCGACGTCCGTCACATCGGCGAGGCGCTGCACGAGGTCGCGCAGTCCGAGCGGCTCGGTCTCGTCTCGCTGCTCGCCTGGCTGCGCGAGCAGGTGCTCGAGGGCCGAGCCGGTCGCGGCACCGAGCGCACGCGCCGGCTCGACTCCGACGCCGCCGCCGTCCAGCTCGTCACCATCCACGCCAGCAAGGGCCTGCAGTACCCCGTCGTCTACCTGCCCTCGCTCGGCGACCGGTTCGTGCCCCGGCCCACCCGCCCGCTCTTCCACGACGCCGAGGGCCACCGCTGCCTCGACGTCGGCGGCGCCGGCCCGCACTGGAGCGACCACGTGAGCCGCTGGAGCGACGAGGAGGCCGGCGAGTGGCTCCGGCTGCTCTACGTGGCCATCACCCGTGCGCAGTCGCAGGTGGTGTGCTGGTGGGCGCCCACCAAGAACGCCGTCGCCTCGCCGCTGCACCGGCTGCTCCTGCGCCCCCAGGGCGAGACCGACGTGCCCGACCTGCCCGCCGTCCCCTCCGACGACGACGTCGTCGCGCTCTTCGGTGCCTGGGCCGCGCGGGGCGGCCCGGCCCCCGAGGCCGCGCTGCACGCCGACCCGGGGCCCGACCCGGCGTTGCCCTCGGTCGGACCCCTCTCGGTGCGCGCCTTCGACCGCGAGGTCGACACCACCTGGCGCCGCACCTCCTACTCCGCGCTGAGCAACGTCGAGTCCGGGCCCACGCCCGCCGTCGGCAGCGAGCCCGAGCAGACGCCGAAGGACGACGAGGAGGTCACCGCGCTAGCCGAGTCGGCCGGTGCGGCGTCCGGTGCCGTCGTCTCGCCGATGGCCCACCTGCCCGTTGGCGCCACGTTCGGCTCGCTCGTGCACGCCGTCCTCGAGCACGCCGACCCCGAGGCGCCCGACCTGCGGGCCGAGCTGCTGACCCACGTCGACGAGCAGCTCGAGCGGTGGCCGGTCGACCTCGACCGCGACGAGCTCGTCGACGCCCTGGTGGCCGTGTGCGACTCGCCGCTCGGCCCGGCCGTCGACGACCTCACGCTGCGCCGGATCCCGCTGCGCGACCGGCTGCGCGAGCTCGACTTCGAGCTGCCGCTCTCCGGGGGCGACCACGCGCCGCGCTCCGGCGAGGGCGGGGTCGTGCTGGGCGACCTCGCACCGTTGCTGCGCGCCCACCTGCCCGCCGGCGACCCCGTGCTCTCCTACGCCGACGCGCTCGCCGTCCCCGCCCTCGGCGAGCAGAGCCTGCGCGGCTACCTCACCGGCTCGGTCGACCTCGTGCTGCGCACGGGCCCGGCGTCGAGCTCTCGCTACCTGATCGTCGACTACAAGACCAACTGGCTCGGGCCGTTCGACGAGCACGAGCCGCTCACCTCGCACGCCTACCGGCCCGAGGCGCTCGACGCGGCGATGGGCCATTCCGACTACCCGCTCCAGGCCCTGCTCTACGCCGTCGTGCTCCACCGGTTCCTGCGCTGGCGCCAACCCGGCTACGACCCCGAGCAGCACCTCGGCGGCGTGCTCTACCTCTACCTGCGCGGCATGTGCGGCCCCGACACCCCGGTCGTCGACGGCGTCCCGTGCGGGGTGTTCTTGTGGCGCCCGCCGTCCGCGCTGCTCGAGGCCGTCTCCGACCTGCTCGACGGGGTGGTCGCATGACCCAGCCGATCATCGAGCCGTGGCCCGGCCACGACCGCCGTCTCGCGGCCGGGGCCGCCGGACTGCTCGAGACCTTCAACGAGGCCGGCGTGCTCGAGGCGGGCGACGTGCACGTCGCGGCCCGGGTCGGCGACCTCGGCGGCGAGACCGACGAGAGCGTGCTGCTCGCGGTGGCGCTCGCCGTCCGAGGGGTGCGGCACGGGTCGGTGTGCATCGACATCACGACCGTGCCCGAGCTCGCCGGCGACCTGCCGTGGCCCGACGCCGTGGCGTGGGCCGCGGCCCTCGCGGCGTCGCCGTTGGTGACCGCCGGGGCGGTCCGGGTCGAGGGCACGCTCGTCTACCTCGACCGCTACCACCGGCTCGAGTCGCAGGTCTGCGACGACCTCCTCGCCCGGGTCGGCGCCCGCGAGGTCGACGAGCGCGCGCTCGCCGCGGCGCTCGAGCGCGTGCAACGCGGCCACTTCAGTGCCGAGCAGCGCACGGCCACCGAGCGCGCGTGTCGCCAGTCCACCACGGTGCTCACCGGCGGCCCCGGCACCGGCAAGACGACCACGGTCGCGCGGCTGCTGGTGCTGCTGGCCGACCAGGCCCGCGCCCGCGGCGAGCGGTTCACCTACGTGCTCGCCGCGCCCACCGGCAAGGCGGCCACCCGGCTGCAGGAGGCCGTCCTCGGCGAGCTCGACGGCCTGGACGCCGCCGACCGCGAGCTCGTCGGCCGGCCCGAGTCGCTCACCCTGCACCGGCTGCTCGGGTGGCGGCGCGACAACGCGACCAGGTTCGTGCACCACCGCACCAACCGCCTCAAGTACGACCTCGTCGTCGTCGACGAGTGCTCCATGGTCGAGCTGACGATGATGGGTCGGCTGCTCGAGGCGGTGCGGCCTGAGGCACGCCTCGTGCTCGTCGGCGACCGCCACCAGCTCACCCCGGTCGGCGCCGGCGCCGTGCTCGCCGACATCGTCGCCGGGTTCGAGGGCTCCTCGTCGTCGCCGGTGGTGTCGCTGACCACCAACCACCGTTCCACCGAGGACATCAAGGCGCTCGCCGAGGCGCTGCGCGCCGGCGACGCCGCCGACGTCGTCTCCGTGCTGCGCCGCGGCGGTCGCGAGGTCGAGTTCGTCGAGACGGCCGGCGTCGACGACGCCGCCGCCGCGCTGCACCACGACGCGGTCACGGCCGCGCTCGCCGTCCGGGTGGCGGCCGAGCGGGGCGACGCCGCCGCGGCGCTCGACGCGCTCGACGGCCACCGGCTGCTGTGCGCCCACCGCGAGGGGCCCTACGGCGTCCGGCACTGGAACCGGCAGGTCGAGCGGTGGCTGGTCGAGCGCACCGAGCAGCCGATCTACGGCGAGTGGTACGTCGGCCGGCCGGTGCTGGTCACCACCAACGACTACGCCCTCGACGTCTACAACGGCGAGACCGGCGTCGCGGTGGCCGGCGGCGACGGCCGGCTGCGGGTCTGGATCGCTGGCGCCTCGGGCGCCGCCGACGCCGACCGGCTGCGCGACTACGCGCCGGGCCGGCTCGACGCCGTCGACACCATGCACGCGATGACCATCCACAAGAGCCAGGGCAGCCAGGCCGAGCGGGTCACGGTGCTGCTGCCCGACGAGACGTCACGGCTGCTCACCCGCGAGCTGTTCTACACCGCGGTCACCCGGGCCCAGCAGCACGTGCGCGTGGTGGGGTCCGAGGCGTCCGTCCGGGCCGCCGTCCGGCAGCAGGCGCAGCGGGCCTCGGGGCTCGCGGGCCGACTCGCCGGTGCCCGCACGACGGACGAGCGTCACGGCGCCGAAACGCGGTCCGGTTAGGGTCGAGCAGTGCCCTACCTGCTGCGCGTCGAGCTGCCGGACGTCCCCGGCTCCCTCGGTCGACTCGCGACCGCGATCGGTCATGCGGGAGGTGACATCGAGGCCATCGAGATCGTCGAGAAGCGGCTCGACGGCACGGCTCTCGACGACGTCCTGCTCGACACCGAGCCGGGCATCATGCCTGACTCGATCGTCTCGGCGTGCAACGGCCTCGACGGCGTCCGCGTCGTCTGGATCAGCCGCTACGCATCCGGCGGTCTGGTGCTCGACCTCGAGGCCGTCGAGGAGCTGACCGCCGAGCCGGCCGAGGCGCTCGACCGGCTGGTCGACCTCGTGCCGCGCACGTTCCGCGTCGACTGGGCCGCCCGCGTGCACCGCGGCAAGGGCATCACCCACGCGACCGGCGCGGCGCCGTCCGAGCTCGAGTTCGTCGAGCTCGAGCGCGCCGAGCGCCTTGAGCTCGACGGCGAGGACGGCGACGGCGAGACGCTCTACGCCGGTGCTCGCATCGACGGCAACGAGGTGCTGCTGGTCGCCCGTCGGGGCGGGCCCGAGTTCCTCGAGTCGGAGGTGGCCCGGCTGGGCCACCTCGCCAGCCTCGCCCAGTCGATCAGCCGCGGGTAGCGCTCAGATCCGATCAGACCCGCTCAGATCCGCTCGAGCAGGAAGACCGGGATCTCGCGGTCGGTCTTCTCCTGGTACTCCGCGTAGGGCGCGTACTGCGCCACGCAGCGCTCCCACCACTCGGCACGCTCCTCGCCCTCGGCGACGCGGGCGCGGTAGGTGTGCGGCTCCGGCCCGTCCTGCAGGTCGACCTCCGGGTGGGCCAGGAAGTTGTGGTACCAGACGGGGTGCTCGGGGTCGCCGCCCTTGCTGGCGACGGCGGCGTACACGCCGTCCTTCTCGACCCGCATCACCGGGTTCTTGCGCAGCTTGCCGGATTTCGCGCCGCGCGAGGTGATCACGACGATGGGCCACTCGGGGTGGCCCTGGAGGGTGTTGGCCTCGCGGCCACCGGTGGCCTCGTAGGTCTCCACCTGCTCGCGGACCCACTGGCTGGGGCTGGGCTCGTACTCGCCTTCGAGAGTCATGTCGCCCACAACAGCACCTCGCGGGCGCGTGTTCCTCACCCGCTACGGTGCCTGTCATGAGCGCCATCGAGGGTGTGTCCGAGACGTTCGACGCCGACGCCTGGGACGTCGTCCCCGGCTTCGACGACCTGACCGACATCACCTACCACCGCGCGAAGGCGCACGGCACGGTACGCATCGCCTTCGATCGGCCCGACGTGCTCAACGCGTTCCGTCCGCACACGGTCGACGAGCTGCTCCGCACCCTCGAGCACGCCCGCACCTCGGCCGACGTCGGCTGCGTCATCCTCACCGGCAACGGCCCGAGTGCGAAGAACGGCAAGTGGGCCTTCTGCACCGGCGGCGACCAGCGCATCCGCGGCCGCGCCGGCTACGAGTACGAGACCCCCGGCCACGACGACGACGGCGCCCCGCCCAACCCGATCGACCGGGCCAAGCTCGGCCGCCTCCACATCCTGGAGTGCCAGCGCCTCATCCGGTTCATGCCCAAGGTCGTCATCTGCGTCGTCCCCGGCTGGGCCGCCGGCGGCGGACACTCGCTCCACGTCGTCTGCGACCTCACCCTCGCCTCGGCCGAGGAGGCCCGCTTCAAGCAGACCGACGCCGACGTCGGCTCCTTCGACGGCGGCTTCGGCTCCGCCTACCTCGCCCGTCAGGTCGGCCAGAAGTTCGCCCGCGAGATCTTCTTCCTCGGCCAGGAGTACTCCGCCGACGACGGCGTCCGCATGGGCACCGTCAACCGCGCCGTCCCGCACGCCGAGCTCGAGGCCACCGCCCTGGAGTGGGGCCGGCTGATCAACGGCAAGTCGCCGACCGCGCAGCGGATGCTCAAGTACGCCTTCAACGCCATCGACGACGGCCTCGTCGGCCAGCAGATCTTCGCCGGCGAGACCACCCGCCTCGCCTACATGACCGACGAGGCCGCCGAGGGGCGCGACCAGTTCCTCGAGAAGCGCGACCCGGACTGGAGTGAGTACCCCTGGTATTACTGAATCGGCCTGTTTCCGCAGGTCAGAGCCTTAAGCAGCCCTACCGGTCCGCAGACGGTCCGCAACTTGAGCGGCCTCCCGGCGTCGTCGAGCTTTCGGTGAGCCCGACCGACGGGCTTGACTGTCGTTGCCCTTGCGCGATCGCTCTGGCGCAGTGTGTGGAGAACTGCACACCGACGGGAAGGCGACGCTTGCAGGATGCCCGCACGTGCAGTCGGCGTCGGCGTCGGCGATTGGTTTACCTCGGACCAATAGGATCGGGAGATGCGCGTGGCGAAGCTCGAGGAGAGGCACTGTCCGAAGTGCGGCCGTGTTGAGACCGTGGAGGTCGAGTACGACGTCGTTCGGCTTCTGGGCGGCAGTGAGGATCGGACCCCAATGCGGGGCACGTGCCGACTCGGGCACGAGGTCGAGGTGTGATTTGCGCGGCCGCGGAAGGCAAACGTCGAATCATGGTGCGACGACGAACTTAGCTCCCGTCGGTGTGCGCTCACAGCGAGCGCTCCTCGGCCGCCTGGATGACGAGGCCGAATACCCGCTGGACGTGGTCCGGGGCGTTCTGGACTGGCGCTCCCTGGTGCGGCGAAGTAGGCAGCCGACCCTGGCCAGTCACGAAGATGCCGCTGGAACTACGCGGGCGTACCCCGCCGCTGAGATCAGCGGTACATGCGCCTCCAGCCGACCCTGGAGGCCTGCTTGATCACGCCGCTCTCGGCCGAGTAAGTGAACCGCCACTTGAGTTCGTCGCGGGTCGCCTCGTTCCAACTGCACCCGTCGGGGTCGTAGATCGAGCAGTGCCAGTGCGCAGGCGTGTCGACCGTGAGAGCGAAGTCGTACGCCTGGCCGGCGACCAGCGGGGCGTCGGTGAAGTACTCACCGCCGAACCCGGAGGCCTGCTGCGACCCCGAGAGCCTGGGCCGCTCCTCGACGTAGGAGTCATCGTGCTCGAAGAACTCGAACCCGTCGACATCCAGCGACGTCCCGGTCTCGAAGTCCATGACGTCGAGGGGTGGCATCGACCGCGCGTCGAGGTGGAGCCACGGGTCGACCGGTGCCGGCGGCCGCGGCCTCCTGACCTCGCACGCCGTCCGGTCCCGGTCGGGGTCGAGGCGGCGGTTCTTCTTGTAGACGCCGGATCTGACGGCTGGGCGGTGGAAGCCGGACCGGGTCTGGGCGGCGGCGGCCGCGCCGGTCTTCGCGATTCCTCTGGGGAAGTCGGCGCGGAGCTTGGCGCACGACCCGTACTTCTTCGCGCGCGTCGTCTCGGCCGGCGCCGGCGCGGCGGACAGCGTCGCCACCAGCACCGCCAAGGCCGCGAGCACGGCGGCCGTCTTGTTCCTCATCGTTTCCTCTCGCGCCCGCGGCGCCCGCCGGCGGGGGGGTCCATTGTCCTCCGTGCCGGCCGCGCCGGTCTCGGGAATCAGTAGGACGGCGTCGAGACCATCGCGCAGGCGGCCTCGGCCGCCCAGACGGCCGCCTTCAGCGAGTCGGCGCGCCCCTCGACACCAGCCGGAGGCCCTCAGGCGCCAGCCGGGTCCTGACCGCCAGCACCTGCTCGGTCAGCAGGTCGCCGCCGTCGTGCGACAGCCACCCCTCGCCGAGCGCGCGCGTCCGGCCGGAGACCGTCTGCTTAGTCGAGCCCTGCGCGGACTCGTGCCCGACCTGCATGCATGACCGCGGGGTCGGAGACTAGGCTCTTGCCGACGCGGCACGGCGTCTGGCAGCTCGCCCGTGACGACGTCCGCGCCGGCCTGCGGGACCGATCGGAGACCGGCGACCACGACGCGCCCGCCCTCGTTCCAGGCGCGCGCCACCGAGACGCCGTCCGAGAACCAGCCTCGACGGCGGTCGCGTCGGGGGCCCTGGCCGGGACCGCGGCAGCGAGCGCCGCCCGCGCGTCCTGGGTGGACACCGGCTGCCGGGCACCGACCTGGGCACGGGCCTCAGCTGCCAGGTGTTGAGGTACTGGCTGGTGAAGGCCGCCATCGGGTCCTGGTCGTCGAGCTCGGGGTAGGCCTCGCCGGCGACGGCCAGCAGATCGCGGCGAGCCTCCGACCAGGTGCGGGCTCGCCGCGCCAGACCGCCTGGACCAGGCGCCCGAGATGACGTCGGGCGAGTTCGGCTGGCTGATCGGCCGCGTCCGGAGGCGCGTAGAGGTCACGAAGGACACGCTGAGTTCCCGCGCTAGTCGAGGGCGAACACCCCGGGCTGCTTGAGCCGGGCGCGCGCGTCCCCCGGGTCAACGTCGCCGCGCAGGACGGCCTCCCTCAGGCGGAACAGGTCCCTGGTGTCGAGCACCATCCCGCCCGACTCCGCGAACGCCGCGACCTCCTCCGGGTTCGACGTGAGAGGCGCCTGCCGGGTGCCGGGGTCGGAGTTGAGTAGCTGGTTGACGACGTACCAGCGAGCCGACGGAGGCTTGCCCTCGGCGAGCGCGTATCTCAGAACGAAGCGGTCGATCCGCATCAGGTCGCTGACCTTCGCGCCGCCCCCGTACCCGCGGACCTCGGCGAGGGCCAGCCACCCGGGGTCGTCGGGGTCAGCGACGCGGAGGTCCTCGAGGAGGTCGCCCTTCTTCGCGTGCTCCTCGTCGGCGTCCGTGACGCCGAACCCTAGGTCGGCCAGGGCTGCGCGGACCTCGTCCTTCAGTTCGTTGCCCTGGCCGGTGAGTAGTCGCCGGCCCCCGTCCTTGGCGGAATCGGACGCGGCCACCAAGTCCGCCGCGACGCGAGACAGGTCGGCCTCGAATTTTCGTGTCGCCTCGCCGTACGCAGCCTCGAGAGTGATCCTGGCCGAGGATGCGTCTCGCTCGGCACCCGTCTGCCACTGCGGGTCAGCCAGCCAGTCGGTCACCTCTGGCTCGAATTGTTTGGGGTCGGTGTGCCGCCACCAACTGAGCGCTGCCGCGACCCACCGCTCGGGGTTCGGCGCTTCGAGCGGGAGCCACCACCATTCGCTCGACCCCTGGCCGCCGCGAGAGATCAACCCGGCCACCATGTTCCCGTTCGCGTTGACCAGGAAGGGAGTTTCCGGGGGCTGAGTGAACTGGTAGGTCAATTTGGCCACCGCGCTCGTTGGCGCTTTTCGCAGTTCGGCGGCGAGCTGCTCGAGAAGTGGAGCGACACCGGGCGGGTGGCCTCCTGGCGCGGAAAAGCTCCCAGACGGTTCGCGCGAGTCGACGCTGCAGCCGATCCAGTTGCCGTCTGAGACTTCGATCCGGCTAGTCTTCGTACCGCCGAACTGCACTACGTGCAGGTGCGGAGCAAGATCGCTGTCGCATCCCCAGAGGGTAACCGCGTCCCACTCGCGCTGATTGACCTCGTGCTCCAATTCATACTGCGTTACGAAGCGCACCGTTGGCGCGAGGCTCTGAAGTAGCTGGACGAACTCAGGCTCCTCCCACTGGTCCGCAACGACTAGCAGCCGTGGCTTGGGCTGCTGCCCAAACACTGTTGACATGGCGCCCCCTTCATTGAGGGCTGATCATCGCAGTTGACGCCGACAAAGCTCAGACGAAGGACTTTCCCGGCTCGCTCGAGATGGTGGGCGAGCCGGGAGGCCATCTTCGAGCGGCGAACCAGGTGGCGCACGCTCCGCGACGGCGCGAGCCCGTCGGCCATCCATCGGATCAGCTCGCCGTCGCCCTCGTCGCCGTCGGGGTGCGGCAGCACCGCGTCGACATCGGCGAGGTCGACGACGGCGACGCTGTTCGGGTAGGCGTCGCAGTCGGCCTCCCCACGATCGCGACGCCCCCGGCCGCACTCGTCGACGTGCCGGACCAGCAGGGAAACGACTTCTCGGTCGCGGACACGACAGCACGTAGTGGCCTTCGTGGGCCTTCACATCGCTGGCCACTATGGCCTTCTACTCGCCCGGAAGTTTCGCCATGCCGACGGGCGTCGGGGGCGGTGACTTGCCGGACCGGCGGGTGAGCGTGACTGCTTAAGATCGACTCACTTGAGAACCGCAACGCCTGCTCATACCCGAGCATCTCGAGGACGCTCGTCACTCCGCCGGCTTGCTCAGTTCGGGCCTGACTCATCTTCACTATCGAGGCGGCACTCGCGACAGGATCTCTTGTCTAAGATCGTGTTGTGCCGCCTCTCCTGAATTCGGGTCGCTACACACTAGATCTCGACGAGCTGTACTCGCGTCTTTGGGAGCTAGCGCAGGAGCACGGTGATGGCTCCCGTCTTTACAACTCATCAGGTGCGCACTCACTAAAGTCGCTCGTTAGCGAACTCTCAGGTGCGCCCGCCCCGCCGAAGCAAGCGTCGAGGGAGAACAACAGCCTTCGACATCAAGCGCGAACGATAATGGTGAAGGACGGTTGGGCTCTCGAGATCAGCGAGAGACAGTTCCGTCTCCTGCGCGACCCGTTACTCATCGACCTCGATTGGCCGACGATTGAGTGGGTCAAGCAACCGGTCAATCTTGCGACTGGACTGTCAACCGGCGCCTCCGTCAGGATGCGTCATCTATCCGATTGCCTCCACTGGCACCGAGGTGACGATGGGGAGTTGATCGGTGGTCCGGCCAGCGTCGCGACCGACGCGGAGATGGCAGCCGTACCGCCATGTGCCACATGCATCGCAAGAGCAAGGCGGGCGAACCATGACGAGCATGGAACCCGGCTCATCGAGCCAGATGAGTGGAGCGGGGTGAACGACGATGTCCGGGTAGGCTCGACCGACTACCAAACTGTGCAGAAGGTACGACGGGAACAGCCCTATCTTCGGCGGCACCTGCTGCAAGGTCGAGGCGACGGCGTCTGCTCCATCTGCGGTCGGCTACTCCCAGCAGACCTGCTCGTAGCGGCGCACATCGCCCCGCGGAGCACGCTGGACGACGCGGAGAGGCTTGACTTCAAATCGGCCGCCATGCTCGCATGCGTCTTGGGTTGCGACGCTCTCTTCGAGAGGGGCTACCTGATTGTCAATCGAGACGGCCAGATTGAGGCCGGGCTAGGCCCGCAACCGCTCGCCCTAGCCCGCGTGATAGCCGATGTTGTCGGTCGTCCCTGTACTGCCTTTAACTCCGCCACCGCTACGAGATTCAAGGCGCGGCGGACGCGAGTTTACGGTGATTGATGGCCCCAAGCCGTCGGCCGCGCGCTCGATCGAGCGCGTCATTCCGCCTCAAGGACTGCGTCAATCCGATTTCGGCTTGAGCGCAGCCTTGGCCAGTTGCGATGCCGCGGCGCGAGTCCGGTCCCCCGCGGTCGGCCAGAGGTGGCCGTAGGTATTAAGGGTCGTCGTCGCGGCGGCGTGCCCGAGCGAGCGTTGGACTGTGACGACGTCGCAGCCTTCGGCGATGAGGCCGGAGGCGTAGAAGTGGCGGAGGTCGTGGAGGCGGACCTGGTCGAGGCCGGCGGCGGCTCGGGTGGTGCGCCAGCAGTAGCCGACGGTGTTGTTGGCGATGACCTGGCCGTTGATGCTGAACAGCCATTGGTCGGTCCGCGGGCCGGCGCCGATCTGCGCGGCGATGTGTTCGCGGAGGATGTCGACGAGCTCGTCGGGGATGAAGACGACGCGCTCGGAACCGAACTTGGGACCGCGGACGACGGACTCGGTGCCCTCGATTTGTACTTGGCGGCTGATCGAGAGCTGACGTTGGTCTGCATCGAGGTCGCCGACCTGGACGGCTGCGGCCTCGCCGAGTCGGAGGCCGGCGAAGGCGCAGAGGGCGACGTAGGTGCGGAACCCGACGCGGATCGAGATGTCCCTGCTCTCCGCATGCTCGAGGAGGAGGCCGACCTGTGCGGGGGTTGGGATGCTCATGGCGGCCTCGGCTCGGCGTCGGCGGGGGAGCGTGACGCCGACGGACGGGTCGTCGGAGATGACGCGCTCGAGCACGGCAGCGCGGAAGACGGAGCGGATGATGACGTAGCGGGTCTTGATGGTGGTGGGCGCGAGGGTCGTCGTCATCGCCTTCACCCAGGTCTCGACGTGCGAGCGGCGGATCGAGCTCATCGGTAGGTGGCCGAACTGCACCGTGCTGACAGCATTGTCGGCGCTGACCCGGGTGCGGTGCACCCAGATCTGCCGCGCGGACCACTCGGCATAGAACTCGTCGAACGTGACGCCGTCGGCCCGCGGGTCGACGTAGCTGCCGCGGACGACCGATGTGGTAATCTCGTCGAGCCAGCGCTGAGCGTCGACCTTGCGGTCGAAGTGCCGCGAGTGCTCGCGGCCGTTGTCGTCGCGATAGCGGGCGCGCCACTTCCCGTTGTCTCGCTTGGCGATGCTGCCCGGCACGGTTCCTCCCTCCGTAGGTCAACCCAGCGTGTGGCGCCGGCGTCCGGCGCGGGCCCGGCGCCGCCGTCCCTGTGGATGACGGCGGCGCGTGGCCCGCTGTGGAGAACTCGTCACGCGGCGTTCGGGCCGGGGCCGCTCTGGTCGTGCAGCCAGGCGAAGACCTCCGCGCGCCAGTAGCGGACGGCGCGGCCGACGCGGAAGCTGTGTGGTCCTTCGCCGAGGTGGCGCCAGTAGCGCAGCGTGGCGACCGGGACGCGGACGATGTCGGCGACCTCGTCGATGGTCAGGAGCACGTCGTCCTGGTCAGGCATTGTCGTGCTCGTTTCGCATCGGGGAGTCGGCGATCGCGGCGGCGATGAACCTGCGTGCCTCGCCGACGGTGATGTACAGCCGGCCGGCGCCGTTGAAGCGGGCCCAGCGTGGGCCGAGCCCGCGTTGACGCCAGTCGCGCACGGTGCGCTGGGGCGTGTGGATGAGCTCGCAGAACTCCTCGAAGGTGAGGAGCGTGTTCTCGTGCAGTTCCTCGGGGATGTGGATGCCGTGCATGTCATGCCTCCTGTGCTGGGCCAGCGTTGGCCTCGTTCAAATGGGTCCTCCCTCTGAACACGTGAATTTCGACCCTCCTCATGCGCACGGCAGCGTCACCAATTGCAAAGTCGCGACGCTGGACGGCGTCCGACGTCTTCGGACCGACACCACGTGAGGTCAGGTCGGAGGATGGGTAGTCGTTGCGGGTCATCGGCGGTCCTCCTCGAGCGGACGGACGCCGCTCCTACCTCAGATAGGGCGAAACGAAGACCCTGGCGATCAACGAACGGCCGAGAACTTTCAGGAGCGGTCGTCATCGGCCGATGCCGCTGCCTCGCCCGAGGGCAGGTCGGGTGCGCTGGAGGTCCTCGGGGCGAGGACGTCGGCGCGGCGGGTCGATGGGCCCGTACTGCTCGATCTCCTCGAGCGCGGCCTCGCGGGCGTGGGCCGGCCCGAGGTCGGCACGGTCGCGGGTGAAGGTCTCGATCCACTGCGCGCGGGCGTCGTCCAGGGTCTCGGCCACGAGGTGGGCGGTGTTGCCATGTCGGCCGCGGGTCATTGCGACATAGGCCGAGCTCGCGGTGGTGGTCTCGCCGAGGGCGAAGTGCGCGCGATCGACGGTCTCGCCCTGGGCGCCGTGCACGGTAGTGGCGTAGGCGAGCTCGACGTGCGCGGTGGCGTACTCGCGCGGGAGTGTTCTGGTGCCTCTTCGTCCGGACACGGTGACTCCTCCGCTTTGGGCGATCGCGGTGACGTGCCATTGGTCGCGGTTAGCGACGTCGAGGTCGCGGTCGTTGCGACGGGTCGCGACGCGGTCGCCGACGGCGATCTGCGCGCCAGCTGCGGTGGTCACGACCGCTCGGTCGGTGGGCCTGGTCGCGGGTTGCTGGTCGCGGATAGTGGCGTTCAGGCTGGCGACGTGCTCGCGGGTGTCGGCAATGACGAGGTCGCCGGGGGAGGCGGCGGCGATCTGGGCGAGGGCGGCTTGGCGTTCGACGTCGGTGGCGTGAGCGACGACGTCCCCGCGCTGGACGAGGGTGTCGAACACGGTCCCGGGTCTGGCCCCGGTGCGCATCTGCAGCGACAGGTCGGCGTAGTCGGGGTCGGTGAAGCGGTGAACGGCTTCGAGGGTGAGGTGGTTGTCGGGGTGGACCCACCTGGCGGCGTGGTCGAGGACGCCGCCGCGGCCGACGGCGGGGAGCTGGTGGCGGTCGCCGACGAGCGCGATTCGGGCGCTGGCCTCGTCGGCGACGGTGAACAGGGCCCGGGCGGTGTCTTGGTCGAGCATCCCGGCCTCGTCGACCAGGAGCACATCCCCGGCAATCAGGCGCGCGTCGAGGTGGATCCGTGACGGGTCGACATCGTGGCGAGCCCAGCGGCCGTCGGCGTCCCATCGGAAGCCGTGCTGGTGCACGAGCCATGCCGCCGAGAACGCAGGTGCGCCGAGCTCGGCGGCTGCGACCTGGGCTGCCTTCTTGGTTGGCGTGACGACGACGAGCTCGTGGCCGCGTAGGTGGAGGGCTTGTTGCGCGACGGTGAGCGTGGTCGTCTTCCCGGCGCCGGCTGCGCCCTCGATGACGACCAACGGGCTGGTACCGGCGAGGGCCGCGACGACGTGTTGCTGGGCGTCGTCCAGTCGGATCGAGGCGGCGCCTACGGGGTACTCCCCGGCGACGTCGGCTGCGATCTCGTCCGGAGCACCGGGTGTGGCAGCTCGCGTGACGAGGCGGCCGACGAGGTCGGCCTCGACCTCAAGCACCTTCTCCGACGTCAGGTGTCGGACGTGTTCGGGGACGTCGTCGCCCGCGACGAGTCGGGTGCATGCAGCAACGGTGCGCGCGGTCAGGTCTTCGGCGAGCTCGCGGCGCACCGCGGGGTCGGTGATGACGCCGACGGTCGCGAGGATGTTCTCGACCTGGCCGCGGACGTCGGCGGCGTTCCACGCCGATCCCTGCGCGCCGAGCCGCGAGAGGGCGAGCCGGGTGACGGCGTCGCGGTTGATCCGACCGATCGAGGCCGACGCCGGCCGGGAGGCTTCCGCCGGCTGTCGGGGCGGCTCGCGGAACCCGAGGTCGTGGAGCTCGTCGATCCACGCGGCGGCGATGTCGTGTCCGTCTGTCGGGGTCGCCTTGTGGGGGCGCGCTTCGGCCCACGCCCGGCGGTCCCACGAGCGGCGGAGATTCGGGCCGGGCTCGTGGCCGGGGTGGTCGCGTCGCCAGTCGGCCTCGTACCGGTCGACGTTGCGCGCGATCTGCTCGGCCCGTGCGGAGAACTTGCCGGCGTACGGGGCGAGCTCGCGAACCTCGCTGCTCGCGTCCAGCGAGTAGCCGTGCGCGGCGAGCACGGCGCGGAACTCGGGGTCGCACATGACCGCGGCGTGACCGATGCCGTTGATCGCCTCGATCGACCGGACGGTCCCGACCGAGTGCAGACCACGCCACGCGCCGTCCGCCAGGACGCGAGCGTTGATCTGGAGATGGATGTGACGGTGCGGGTCACCGGCCCGGGACGTGTAGTGCCGCACGAGCGCTGCGTCGAGCTGGGACACGGGTACTTGCACCTGTCGGCCCCGCGGTCCGACCCGAGTGGTCGAGTGCTCGGCGAGCCAGGTGATGATCTCGACCGCTGCACGTTCCTGTGCGGCGTCGTACGCGGCGCCGACCTCCGGGTGCAACGCGGCCGCGAGCGACCACGTCTTGGGTCCGTTCACGACGACCTCGACGAACCGCAACGCGCGCTCGTCCGTGCGAAGTCGGCCCTTCGCGAGACCGGTCGTGACATCGAAGCCGGCAACCCACTGCTCGTAGGTGTCGCCGTCCATCGGCTGAGCCGCGGTGACGGCGACCTCGGACGTGTCGCTGAGCTCGTTGGTGTGCACATCGGCGACGTAGCGCGAAGCGATCCCGGTGCCCTCGGCGAGGTAGTACTCATCCGCACGCGTGCGGTCTGCCTCGACGTAGTTTCGCGCCGCGTGCGCGGCACCGCGGTAGAACTTCACGCCACCATGCATTCGTCGTCCACCCCGTCTGCTGAATGATCGTCACTCGACGTCAACTAGCCTTGAAATGACGCTGGCCCGTCCCAGAGGGACGGGCCGAACTACGAACTTCGTAGCATGCGTGCCGCAGCGTTCCTAGAGAGAGGGAACGCATACGGGGCTTGGGGTTCTCGACTCCGTCACTGATCGACACTCGATGACTCTGGTCGCCGGTGAGGTCTGTCGTTCGAAGGACAGGTGGACGTCGTCGCGCTTACCGTTGTCGAGGTGAGTGAGAGCACTGTTCCCCCCGAGAAGCGGATGCGTCTGCGCTACGCCGGCGCGTGCCGTGAGTGCGCCGCCGAGCTCGCGCAAGGGACGTCCGCGATCTACGAACGAGCGACGAAAACCGTGCGCTGTTTGGACTGTTCCGCGCCGTCGACCGAGCCAGCTTCAACGGTCGCAATCAGCGCCGAACCGACGCCAGCAGAGCCCCTTCCCGAGGTCGACTCCGGCGTCGCCGGCGCCTCAGCGCGACGCGAGTTCGAGCGCCGGAAAGCACGTCGAGAGGCCAAGATCCGCAGCGATCACAAGCGGCTCGGCGGACTCATCCTCGCGGTGACCGACGACCCTCAATCGACCAGGGCCTGGGACACCGGAGCACTCGGCGAGGAGCGCCTCGGAGCCCGACTCAACACGCTCGCCGACGATCACCTGCGAGTGCTGCACGACCGCCGCATCCCCGGAACCCGCGCCAACATCGACCACATCGCGGTGACTCGCAACGGCATCTACGTGATCGATGCGAAGAAGTACCAGGGCCGCCCGACGCTGGCCGTCGAGGGCGGACTGATCCGCCCCCGCGTCGAGAAGCTCATGGTCGGACGACGCGACTGCACCAAACTCGTCGACGGAGTCCTCAAGCAGGTCGACGTCGTCCGAGGCGTGCTCGGTGATGCGGGCAAGGACGTCGAGGTGCGTGGAGTGCTCTGCTTCGTTGAGGCCGACTGGCCGCTGATCGGTGGGTCGTTCAGCACCCGAGGTGTCGACGTCTGCTGGCCCAAGAAGCTCTATCCGCGGCTCCGAGCGGAGGGCGCGATCTCGATCGAGCGCGTCGCAGATCTGCATCGGTCCCTTGCCGCGGCGCTTCCGCCCGCGTAGTCCGTCGCATCGCGGTACCAAGTTTTCAAGTTCGCCGTCAGTGCCGCTCGGACCCAGGTAGTTTCTGCTCGGCTCCGAGACGGTCATCGGCTCGGAGCGAGGCAATTTCCAACCTTCTAGGAGTGAAGCGTGGCTCGTTCGGTTCGGCTCGTCGGCTTGTTGATCGTTAGTCTCGCGGTGGTCATCGGTGGCACTGTTCAGGTACCGGCACAGGCCGCTTACCAGGGCGGATACAACCGTGAGGCTGCGGCTGTCGCGAGCAAGATCCGATGCAAGAACCCACGACTGCACGACCGAGGTGGCGCGACCAAGTCGAGCTTGGTTTGCAACCTTCGAGGCAAGCGGGTCAACGTGATCACCTTCCGTAACGAGCGTCAGCAGACCGACTGGCTGGACGTCGTTGACCTGGCCTTCCCTGACGGCGGCTACGTCGGTGTCGGTCGGGGCGTGGTCGTCGTCGCCTACAACGGCAACCGAGCAGCTGCCTCGGCTGGAGCACGCGCGATCAACGGGGCGGTCGTTCCCGTCGGTCTCTGATCGACCTAAGCTGCCCGACCTCCGCTACACGCCGGCGAGACGACAGAGATGAACACCGAGCACTGGTTCCAACACTTCGAGCTCCTCGAGCGTCTGCCCTGTGGACGCGGGCGCTCGCACCGGCTCGTTGCCGACAGCATCGGCGGGCTGAAGTGCTCCAGGTGTAACAGGGGCACCCACGCGCTGGCGACCGATCACCGAGTGCCCGTTCCTGCGATTGGCTCGTCCACGTGGGCCAGTCGGCTGGAGTACGTGCAAGGCCCGCGTCATCTGTCGCCGTCGACCGGTCGTCGAGCACCCGTGATCGACCCGCCAAGGCCAAGGTCTTCAGCACCGAACAATCACCTCACGAAGTGGGGCTGGACCATCGCCATCCTGCTGGTGCTTCTGGCCGGATGCGTTGCGTTGAACGGTCGTGAGCCGGAAGACAATGTGAGCCAGCGCGAGAATGATGCGGTGCCGCTGACGCCCGCGCAATCAGTGGCGCCTGACGGGATCGACAGCGATTGCATCGCCCAGGGACTCGAGAGTCACACGTCGGTACAGATGCGATGCGAGTCCGGCAGCGTGGTGGCCTGCAACGAGGGAAGCAGCGGGCAGACGACTCACGCGCTCGGGTCCCTTCGCGTGGTGTGCCGCGGCAACGCGTTCGTGGGAGTCGCGTGGGACTCCGACCGCCACCAGGTCTACAAGCGCGTCAAGCGCATGGGGCGGTGGGTCGGCGTCTCCGTTGAACCTGGCCGCGGAACTCGATTGCACCGCCCGCCGAGGCCGGCGCCTGAGCCGGTGGTGCCCGACCTTCCTGAGCCGATCGATCCGCCTGTGCTGCCTGAGCCGCCGTCGAGCAACGAGATGCCGAACTACTCGACGGACAACGATCACGGCTACACCGGGCCGCGGTGCTACGGGCCGGGTGGAACCTACTTCGTGCCGTGCTGAGGCCAGCGGCCTACTCGCGACTCACGCCGGGCGTGGGGGTCGCCTACCGGCGTAGGTTTCGCTTATGCCACCGAGTGAGGACGAGGTCTACCGCCTGGGGATGTCCCTGCCTCCCGACGTTCGTAAGCGGGCCGCGCTGCGGCTCCTAGCGTCGGTGGACTCAGCTCGTGGGTTCGAACTCGCCGCAGAATGGTGGCTGCGAAACGAGGCGGGTTCGGCATCAGATGCGCTCAGGGCAGACCCGTCTCGTGCAACTCCAGCGGACCAGATCCGGGCTCAACGGGCGGCGAGGCGCGCCAAGCCTTGAGCCGGGCTCGCTGCCACGTCGGTCCGTGGGCCGCTGGTCGCTATCTCGTGCCAGGAGCGCAGTCTCGGCAGGAGTACTGAACCTTCTCGTGCCGCCAGCACGGTTCAGGCGCCGAGACAGTTCGCGCAGTTGACCGCGCCCCTCTATTGGGACGCGGATCAGAAACCGCGCGTTGCGCGAGTTGAGCGACGCGGCCGTCGTTGGTGAACGCGACGCCCTCATCGATCAGCATCCGGCGATGGCGCGCTACTGCGTCAGGCCAGTCGACCTCCGCGGCAGCAGTGTTGACGGATCCGTCTGCGAGAACCACCCGCCAGAACGGAACTCCATGGTCGCCGCCGAACTCCAGCGGAAGCAGCGCCTGGCCAACGGCGATACCGCCCCCGGGCGATCCGACGGAGTCGGCGATCTCGCCGTAGCTGCGCACCTCGCCACGAGGGATGGCCCGGACGGCTTCGTAGACGCGGTCTTGGAACTCGGTCATATCGGTACTCCGGTAGGCATCGGCTGTCTTTGTGGACGCTGGATCAGTTTCGGCTACGGCGCAGTGGACGACAAGGCGGACTCATCTCGATGGACCTTACGGCCGTCCAGCGGGGTACCTTCCACACCTCTGCTGACGTAGTGGTTCAAGCGTTACATGCTGGTCTCCTCATCGTCCGATGAGGCGAGCCGACAAACAGTGAGGACGACGACGTGCCGATCTTCGAAGAGAAAGCCGGTGGGCTCGCCAAGCTCGACCAGACGACGCTGGGGGCTGAGCAACTGTGGGAGCGGCGCGATCTGCAGGCCTACCTCCGCCTGCACTTGCATGAGATTGACGGTACGAAGGACCTGCTCGTGATCGCCGAGGAGTTTGCGGACTGGGCCGACTCCAAGCGCCGCATCGACCTCTTGGCTGTTGATCGCAAGGGCAACTTGGTGGTAATCGAGCTGAAGCGAGGCAGTACCGGCGAGCACATGGAGCTGCAGGCAGTTCGCTACGCAGCCATGGTGTCGACGCTCACGCTCGACCAGGCCGCGCAGGCGTACGCGCGGTTCCGGTCCACGATCGGCGATCCCATCGCGGTGGAGGCGGCACGAGAGCAGATTGTTGAGCACATCGACGACGACCAGGCGGAGGAGGAGTTTGGTCGTGACGTCCGCATCGTCCTCGTCTCGGAGGACTTCTCGCTCGAGGTGACGTCCGCGATCATGTGGCTGAGCGCGAAGGGTGTCGACATCACGGCGATTCGTCTTGCGGTACACAAGCTCGAGGACCGGATCCTCTTGGACTTCCTTCAAGTGATCCCCTTCAAGGGCGCCGAGGACTACCAAGTTCGAGTCCGAAACAAGGAGCAGTCAGAGCAGGAGATCCGCCGCAACAAAGTGGCTTGGAACGGCGAATGGTACGTCGCGTACGGCGGACGACCGTGGGATGAGGCGCGCCGGTACGGCTTCGTGAGTGCCGGAGGTCAGAGCCCGACCGGACGGATCTACAGCCGTGGGCTGTTCAGGCTCCCGATAGGTGCGCGGATCTGGGTCCACGCACCCGGCACCGGCTACCTCGGGGTCGCGGAAGTCGCCGGGCCACCTGTTGCATATGCCGAGTTCAAGGTGAACGCCGACGGAGTCAGCCGCCTATTCGCTGATGCGACGCAACATCACGAGCGATGGCACCACGACAACCCCGACGCGACTGAGTACTTCGTGGCTGTGAGGTGGATCGACAACGTCGCGGTGGAAGCTGATGCCTTCAATGAAACGGGCCTGTTCGGCAACCAGAACATCGTGGTGCAGCCGCAGGACCCGAAGTGGCTTCACACGATCGATCGGCTCAAGCAGCGCTTTCCGTCGTGGGAGTCTGGCGCCTGATGCTGACTCGTGCCACCTCGCAAGAGGAGTGACGCCGCCCCGGCTCTGGCAGAGTACTGTCGGATGTGTTCCGAATTAGGAAGGTTTCTGACCTGACTGTCGACGGGCTGGTCGACTCCGAGGCGGCCGCAAGGCTCCTCGGCGTCTCGGCGCGCCGGGTCAACCAGCTCGCCGACGCCGGTGAGATCACCAAGGCTGCGCGCGGGCTGTACGACCGGATGTCAATCGAGCGGTACGCCGCCACCCGTCGCACCGCGAACGACCGTGCCTGGAGTGCGAACACTGCTTGGGCCGCCGTGGCGATGCTGTCCGACGGAGCGTCTCGAGCCTCGTGGCTTCCTGAGCGCAGTGCCTATCGGTTGGCCGCAACTCTGCGGGCCATCGACGTCGAGGGACTGGTGAGCAAGGCGCGAGGTCGCGCGACGGTCAACATCTTCGATGGCCACGCATCGGCGGCGCGAGGCCTTCGTACGCGCGTCATTGCTCGTGACTGGTCAGCACTCGGACTCGTCGATGAGATCACCGACGGTGTCGATGGCTATGTGGCCGGCTCTGAGCTGGCCGCGCTCGGCGAGAGCTATGCGCTGGTCCCGTCGGCGCGCGGGAACGTCACGCTGCGAGCGACCGGTTTCGACCTGGATGTCGTGCGAGCCCTCGCGACGGACGGCGACGTCCTGGTCGCACTCGATGCGGCCGGATCGGTCGACGTCCGCACGCGAGGAGTTGGTGAACGGGCCCTCGATCGAGCCCTCACGTCGTTCCGCGAGCGCTCGAGCCGGACGAGTGACTGATGGCGAGCGAACGACCGATCATCGACGTACAGGCGGCCTCCGGTGGTTGGCCGCGGCCATGGCCGGCGGTAGCGGAGGTGGCCGACGTCCTACCGACGGATCGATGGACGTTGGTCGGCGAGCTGATGGCTCACTGCACACGATCCACCGTGGCCTGGGCGTCGTCCGACCCACGAACGACGTCGACATCGTGCTGCACGTCGAGACCAGTCGGGGAGTTCTGGCGGAGGCTGCAGCAGCGCTCGTCTCGATCGGCTACGAACTGCGGGCAACGTCGACCCGCGGGAGAACACGGCTCACCGGTTCGTGCGTGGCGCTGACGTCATCGACGTCGTGACAAGCGACGCGCGGGACGACGTCGTCGACGTGCTCGTCGCCGACCATGCGCCATCGAGCGTCGTAGAACCGCTGCTCGGTCGGGACATGATCCGCATCGAAGGCGGCACTCAAGCGCTCCGCCGTACCGTCGAGGCGCGGCTCGAGATCGAGTCGCGGGCCGTCAGCATCTCCGTGCCTCGGCCGATCGGTGCGCTCATCCTCAAGGCCGCGGCGTACCGGACCGACAACCGCGATCGCGAGCGCCACCTCGCCGATGCTGCGGCGCTTCTCGCCTGCATCGACGACCCGTTCGCCGAGCGTGAAGGGTTCGCGGGCTCCGACCGTGGTCGGCTCATGGCCTTGCAGCGTGCGTTGACCGACGACCACGTCGTCTGGCTCGCTCTCCCGGATCGAGCGCGGCGCGACGGGCGTGCGGCTCTTCGAGTGTTGTGCCAGAGATAGCCCGAGCCCGCGAACACGGTGTGTCCTTTTGTCTCTTATTAAGAGACAAACGGACGGGTGTGTGGCCATCCGATGTACCGCCAGCGGTAGCGGCGCAGTCCGCATCGCATGCAGCCGAATGAGCTATCGGACGCCGAGTGGACCGAGGATGTCGCGTCCCAGCTCGGCGAGATCCTCGGCTGCGGGGCCGGGCAATTTCGAGCGACGATGTGTTTGCTCAATGGACTGCATGTCACGCTGAACGGCGCCGAGGCTGGGTCCTGAGGGTGCAGTGCGGCGGTCGAGCGTCGTGCCTCTGACACCGGCGACAACTTGGCAGGACATTCTGTCCAATGAAGACTGTTGACACAAGTTGAATCGAGGCCGCGGTCCGCAGCGGTCCGCAAACAGTCCGCAAGAGCCTCAAAAACCAGTCGTTCTCGCCCACGACGACCAACGGTCCGAATCGACGTTTCCGCAGGTCAGCGGCACTTTTCGTGTTTCGTCGTCACGGCTCGTCAGGCGCGGACTCGTCCCCCTGGTACTACTGACTTTCAGTGCGGGGGCGGGATCGAGTTCGCCTCACGCCATCGGCGCACCGCATTGGTGACCTCGTGCCTGCGCGTGCTCTTGAGATCGCGAGCCCGGTAGGGCGACGGCTCGCCGAACGGCGGGGTGCTGACGATCGGGGCGCTGAAGTGGATCTCGTGGCTGAGGGCGTCGAGGTAGGCACGCCCTTCCTCCTCCCACCGAGCACGCTCGGTGGGGTCCAGCTCGATCAGCACCGAGTAGCCGACGGCGCCGTGGTTGCAGTTCACGTCGAGGAGCAGGGCGTCGCCGTCCGCCAACAGGTACCAGGCGGCCCGGGCGTGATCGACGACGTCCATCTGAACCCCGGTGAGCGCTGCTAGGCCGAGCGGGACCGGCCCGCGCCGCCGAGGGCGAGAGCCGCGCCGACGATCATGGCGCCGCCGGCAGTTGCGGAGAACACCTCGGCGGCGATGGGCACGTCGGAGAGGACGGCGAGCAGGACACTGAGCACGCCGGCGATGAAGGCCGGGATGGCGGCGACCTTGACCTGCGGCGAGAGGGCCAGGGTGAGACCAGCGAAGCCGCCGACGAAGGCGAGGGCGGCCGCGTGCTGCGCGGCGATGTCGCCCGTGGCGCTGTCGCCGAACGCGCCCTGGCTCGACATGAGCAGGACGGCGCCGACCAGCACGAACCAGCCCGGGGCGGGGCCGGGGCCGGTCGGGGCGGTCTGACGCGCGGTCAGGGCACGCGGAGCGGTCGTCGGGGCGGGAGTGCTGGGGTCTCGGTCCTGGGCCACGGGTCCATTCTGGCCGATGGCTCCTCGCGGCCGGTCAGGTGTGGTGCGCGAGGGCCGAACGACCCGAGGTCACCGGACCAGGTCGACCTCGGCCGGCCACGGGTTCGGGCGACACTCGTCGACGCCCTTGGTCTGCTGCATCATCACCGGCGCCAGGTCGCCGGTACCCGTGCACTCCTCGTGGCCGAAGCCGAGGGCGTGGCCGACCTCGTGGTTGACCACGTACTGCCGGTAGGCGCGCAGGTCGCCGTCGAAGGCGTCGGCGCCGTTGAACCAGCGCCAGGCGTTGATGACGACGTCGCGGCCGTTGCGGCACGACAGGCGCCCGCCGGTGTCGAGCGGCAGGCACAGCGAGTCGGCGGTCTCGGGGGAGGCGAGCACGATGCGGAGGTCGGCGTCGTCGTCGGCGCCCACCTGGGCGAGGTCATAGCCGCCCGAGGGCCAGCTGCGGTCGTCGCCCAGGGTGGCGTTGACCCGCTCGGCGAAGGTCTCGGTGGAGATCGGCAGCCCGACCTCGACCTCGACGACGTAGGTGGTGGCGCCCGACGGGTCGGTCTCGTTGAGCTGCGCCGCCGTGTCGAAGTCGCCGGACGCCGACTCTGGCACCTCGGGCTCCTCCGGCCTCGTGGGCTGCGACGGTCGCGGACGCCGGGGCTCGGCAGGCGAGGGCGCCCGGAGGGCCGACAGCGTGGACGTGCCGGCGCCGGGCGCCTCGGCGGCTGCGTCGGCGGTCGCGGGGTCGGTGGCCTCGGTGGTCGGCCCGTCGGTCGACGACGGCCAGGCGACGGTGACCGCGGCGACCGCGGTGGTGGCGACGGCCGCGGCGACGACGGCGCCCGTCAGGCCGCGCCGGCGCTCGGGCTCGGCGCGGCGCCGTCCGGGCGCCGAGCGGTGGCGGCCGACGTCGGTCTGGCGGTGCCTGCCGGGATGGGCCTCGTCGGTCATCGCGACGAGTGCGCGCTGGTGCGACGCGGGCTCTGGGGGTGCACGGGGGTCTCCTGTCGATCGCTGTGGGGGGACGGCGGAGGCCGGGTCCCCTCAGCAGCGCACGACGGAGTAGGTGCGGAGCTCGGGTCGGGCGGGCCGGTGGACACGGATCGGGACGACGGTGTCGCGACCGGGCTGCACGGGGCGGACAGCGGCGAACCAGGGCCGCCGACGAGCAGTCGCGAGACTTGCGACCATCCGCTGCAGGAGCGCCAGCACGCGACCGATCGACGACGTCGACCGGTTGCTGCGCTCGCGCATGCCACCGCCCATGGGGGTGAAGGATAGTCAGGCCCAGGTTGCCGCGTGAAGCGCGGTGCGGCTCGCCACGACGGTCCAGGCGACGACGAGGGCGCCGTAGAGCGCGACGGCGACGACGACGAACAGGTGCGCGCCGGTCGTGGCGGCCAGCGCCGACGTCCCCGTGACGACGGTGCCGAGGGGGAACGTGAACGCCCACCAGGTCATCGCGAACGGCAGTCCGTCGCGCACCGCGCGCGCCGTCAGCACGACGACCACCGCGAGCCAGGCCATCGCCAGGGCCCAGACGGGCCGGCCGTACGCCGTCCCGACCGCGTCGACGCCGGCCGCGGCGCTGATCGTGTGGGCCGCGGTGACCGACTGGCCGAGCGGACCGAGGACGATCCACAGCGTCGGGGTCCGCACGGTCGAGCCGGGTCCGCAGCGGACGACGAGCGCGATCACCACCGAGCTCGCCACGAGCGCCAGCACGAAGAGCACGGTGCACAGCGCGAGCAGGGGTGCCCGCCAGGCGTCCGGCAGGTGGGGCACGAGCAGCGGGCCCGTCGCGGCGCTCACCATCGGCGGGACGACGGGCATCAGCCACCCGCCGAACGCGTCGTCAGGCCCGACGCCGGGGTGGGCGAGCGTGCGCCGCGGGACGGCGGCCGCCGTCCAGAGGCCGAGGGCGGTGCCGGCCACCCACAGCGGCGCGGCGAGGGCGACCGGTCCGCCGAGCAGCACCGCGCCAGCGCCGACCGTCATCAGGGCCATCGCGGGGGCGCCGTAGGACTGCGACAGCACCGGGTCGTCGAGGTGCCCGCGCGCGACGTCGGGGTGGTGGTGCCACTGCAGGGCCGTCGCCGCGACGACGGCGACGAGCAGCACGGCGGCGAGCACCCAGACCGCCCTGGCGAGGAGCGCCAGACCGAGGAGGTCGAGCGGCAGCGTGGTCGCCGCGTTGGCGACGATCCCGGTGCCCATGACGGTGGTGAACCAGTGCGGCCCGGCGTGCACGTACGGAGCCGTCCGTGCGGTGGGTGGGGCCTCCGTCGTGGTCATGCCTCCACGGTGCGCCCGCGGCGCCGTCAGTGGTAGGCGGCAGGCTCCTGTGCCTCCACAGGCTCCTCCTGTGGCATCGCCGGACGCCGCACCAGCAGCGCCACCAGGACGGCGATCGCCGAGATGACACCGCCGTACATGAGTGCTGCGTGGATGCCGTCGGCCGTCGCCTCGACGAGCGGGACGCCGTCCTCGGTGCCGGCCACGACGCCGCGGGTCATCACCGTGATGAACAGCGCCGTGCCGGCGGCGCCGGCCACCTGCTGGAGCGTCGAGACGATCGCGCTGCCGTGTGAGTAGAGGTGCGCGGGCAGCGAGCCGAGCGCGGAGGTGAGCAGCGGGGTGAACATGAACGCCAGGCCGATGCTGAGGACGACGTGCAGCGCGATCACGGTCGGTCGGCCGGAGCCGGCGTCCAGCGTCGTCATGCCCCACAGGCCGAGGCTCGCGACGGCGGCGCCGGGGGCGACGAGCGGGCGCGGGCCGACGCGGTCGAAGAGACGGCCGACCACCGGCGCGAGCAGGCCCATCGCGAGACCGCCCGGCAGCAGCACGAGGCCGGTCTGCAGCGTGGACAGTCCGAGCACGTCCTGGAGGAACAGCGGCAGCAGGATCAGCGTGCCGAACAGCGCCATCATGCTCACCGCCACGAGCGCCACCGCGATCGAGAACGCCGGGACCCTGAAGGCGCGCAGGTCGAGCAGCGCACGGTCGCGCAGCCCGAGCTGCCGGGCGACGAAGGTGGCGAGGGCCACGGCGCCGACGACGATCGGGATCCACGGATCGACCGGGGTGTGGCCGGCGGCGCTCTCGCCGATGCTGCTCAGCCCGTAGATGAGGCCGCCGAACGCGAGCGCCGACAAGGCGACCGAGACGACGTCGACCGGCACACGTCGGGGCTCGGTGACGTTGCGGACCCACCGCGAGCCGATCGTCAGCGAGACCAGCGCGATCGGCAGCACGATCCAGAACATCCACCGCCACGACAGCTGGTCGAGGATGACGCCGGAGACGGTCGGGCCGATCGCGGGGGCGACCGAGATGACGATCGAGATCGTGCCCATCATCCGGCCGCGGCGCTCGGGCTCGACGAGGTTGAGGATGGTGGTGATCAGCAGCGGCATCATCAGCGCGGTGCCGACCGCCTGCACGACGCGGCCGGCGACGAGCACCGCGAAGACCGGCGCGAGCGCGGCGATCGCCGTCCCGACGCTGAAGGAGCCCATGGCGGCCACGAACACGCTGCGCAGCGGGAAGCGCGTGAGCAGGTAGCCGGTGACCGGGATGACGATCGCCATCGTGAGCAGGAACGCGGTGGTGAGCCACTGCGCCGTCGTCGCCTGGACGTCGAACTCGCGCATCAGCTCGGGCAGCGCGACGCCCATGATCGTCTCGTTGAGGATGACGACGAAGGCCGAGCCGACGAGGAGCCCGATCAGGCGGCGGGTGTCGGGCCCGGGGGCCTTCCGGTCGGGCGGGGCGGCGAGGTCGGTCATGCTCGATCTCCTGAGTTGGTGGCGGCGGGTGACAGTGTGGCAGTCACTGCCAACATGGCGTCGGGCCGCAGCATTCCCGTAGCCTGCCCGGATGGCCGAGAACGCGCTGCGCGAGCGACGACGCCGCCAGACCGAGCGCGAGATCGGCGACGCCGCACTCGACCTCTTCGAGCGTCACGGCATCGACGGCACCACCGTCGACGACATCGCGAGGGCCGCCGGCATCTCGGCCCGCACGTTCTTCCGCTACTTCCCCACCAAGGAGCGGGCCGCGCTCGTGCCCCACGTCGAGCTCGACGAGCGCGCGGAGGCGATGCTCGACGCCCTCGACGGCGCCCGCCCGCTGCTGCCGCAGCTCGAGGCGCTCTGGCGCGACGTCCTCGCCGACTTCGACAACGGTCGCAGCGAGTCGGGGCGACTGCTCCTGCGCGTGCGCCGGCTCATGCAGCTCGAGCCGACCCTGCGCCTGGCCTCGATCTCCGTCGACGAGGAGCGCGGCGGAGCGCTCGTCGTCCGGCTGCGCGAGCTGCTCGGCTCGGACGACGACCTCGAGGCCCGGGTGATCGTCGAGACGGCCGGCGTCGCCGTCCGGGTCGCGCTCGACCGGTGGGTGGTCGCACGCGACCTCGGCACGCCGGTCGACCTGGTCGAGACCTACGTCGAGACGTGCCGGTTGCTGCGCGCGGTGACTACGGAGTGAGGCGCTGCTGGAGGTTGGCCAGCACGTCGTCGTGGATGCGCTGGAGCTTCTTCGGGGCGAAGGTCTTCTCGAAGAACCCCCCGATGCCGCCCGCGCCGTCCCACGTCGTGGTGACGACGACCTTGCTGCCGCTGCCGGACGGCGTGACGGCGTAGGTGGTGACCATCGAGGAGTTGCGGTCGGTCTCGGTGACCGTGCTCCCGCCGACCGTCACGTCGGCGACCACGTGCCGCACCCGCTTCTCGGTCGCATGGAGCCGCCAGGTGACGACGGTGCCGTTGCCCGTGCCGCCGGACTCCACCGCGTAGTCGGTGTAGCGGTCGGTGAGGATCGCCGGCCGCGTGACGGCGTAGTCGGCGAGCGAGGTCAGCGCCTCCTCCGGCCCGACCGGCAGGGTGGTCTCTGTCTGGGCGGTCACCTTGGCCATGGCTCCACGCTAGTCGGAGTTATCCACAGATACGTCCCGGGGCCTGTTCTCTGCGGTCGGGCGTAGGTACGGTCGGCGCATTCTCGGAAAGGTCCCACCCATGCGTCGACTCACACTCCTCGCTCTCGTGCTCCCGCTCGCCGTCTCGGCGTGCACCGGCGACTCGGACGCCGACGTCGCTGATCCGACGTCACCTCCGGTCTCTTCGTCCCCGCCCACGTCCGAGCCGACCCAGACGTCAGAGCCGACCGATCCAGCCGCCACTTCGAATTCGCCCGAACCGCAGCCACGGTCGCCGGAAGAGACCGCCCGCGCATGGGTCTCGGCGCTGAACGTAATGGTCAATGAAGGCAGGTACGAGGAGTTCGAAGCACTCAGCACGGCGTCATGTAGCGAATGCAGCCAGCTCGTGAGCAACACGAAGAGGCAGCGAGCCGCTGGTGGCGCGACCGTGACGGACGGGTGGTCAGTGGTGGCGGTCCGCAAGACCGACGACTTTGGACAAACCGGGAGGGTGTCCGCCGGCATCTCTGCAGCCCGCAGTGTCGCGACCTTCGAGTCTGGAGGCGAGGAGCGAATCACGCCACCGGACAATTTCATAATCCAACTACGCCTCACTGAATCGAATGGCTCATGGGCGGTCGGCGACTTGGACTTTCTCTCATGAGGTGGCTTGTAAGCGCATCAGTCTTCATCGTTTCACTCTTGGTGTGCGTTGCTCCGGCCCACGCCGACTGTCGCTGGATCACGACGACGGAGACCCGATTCACCCTGACCGGCACTGTGACTGACACCCGGTCGATCAGAGTTTGTGATGAGACCGATGGGTCGAGTGCTGGTTACGAGGCGTCGTCCTCCGCGCCGCCGGCGGACAGTTGCCCGGGGCAGGCCGCCAGCCTTGAGGTGGTTGCTGACGTGTTCTGTCACGACGCGCAGCAGGCTATGGCTTCAAACCAGCCGCCTATCGTCACGGCAGGCATGGTTGCCGGTGCACTTGCGCGAGTCGAGCTCCCGCCGTCAGAACTGACAGTACAGCCGCCGAATGGAAGGACGCTGGTCAACTTCGAAACCAACTTCTACACAGTGCCCGCGATTCATCGCAGGTCACTCAACCTCTTGGGACAGACGGTTGAGCTCGAGATCAGGCCGTCTTCGTATGCATGGCATTTCGAGAAGTCTGCCCATCACCGAACGAGGTCACCTGGTGCTCCGTACCCGGACCTCCAGGTGACCCACAATTACCGAGCCAGAGGTGATTACGCGCCAAGCGTCGACACCACCTACACCGCGACATGGCGCGTTGGAGGCGGAGAATGGCTGGCCGTCCCAGGGAGCGTCACCATTGAAGGAGTGCCAGTTCCACTCCGAGCCGTCGAGGCGCGACCCACGCTCGTCGCAAGTGGGTAGAGCGACGCAAACCGGCGTCCTGGTCTGAGGCACCGTCCTCCGGTGGTCCTGGCGTCACCTGGTTCACTGGAAGACATGACCGAGCGCTCTGACGGGCGCCGACGAACGTTGCTCAAGGTACTGCCGTGGGCCGTCGTCGGGGTCGTGATGGTCTCCCTGGCCGGCGTCACCGTCGTCCGGTTGTTCGTCGACGCCCCGCCCGACGACCCCGACCAGGCCACGTCGGTGGAGGACGTCGCCGAGCTGTCGCAGGAGATCGCCGAGACGGCCGACGTCGACGCCGGCATCGCGCTGCTCTGTGGCCGGCCGCTGCTGCTCTACAAGATGGCGGTTTCGGCAACCGTCGACCGGTGGGAGACGACCGATGCCGACGCCACGATCGAGGCCACGGTGAGCGACGTGGCCGACGGGGCCACCGGCTCGTTCGTGATCGACCTCGACTCCGGCGACACGCTGCCCGGCGCCGACCGGGCCTACCGGGTCTTCGTCGAGAGCCGCGACGGCCGGTCGTGCATCACCGGCGTCGGGGGTCGCGACGCCACGAGCCCGACCACCCTGTTCTCGCGTGACGGCTACACCGACGTCACCTCGCCCCCGCCGGCCCCCCGCTCGTGACCCGCTGGGAGGACATCGCCCGGTCCGACGCCGGCGACGACTACGCGACGGCGTACGCCGAGCGGTTCCGCCGCCTCGCGGACGACGGCGTCGACGTGCACGGTGAGGCCACGTTCGTCACGAGTCTGTGGCCGCCCCCGGCACGGGTGCTGGACGCCGGCTGCGGGACCGGGCGCATCGCCGTCCGGCTGGCCGAGCTCGGGCACGGGGTCGTCGGCTTCGACGTCGATGCCTCGATGGTCGAGGTCGCCCGCCGCGAGGCGCCGACACTTGACTGGCGGGTCGCCGACCTCGCGTCGGTCGACCTGGGGGAGCAGTTCGACGTCGTGTTGCTCGCCGGCAACGTCGTCCCGTTGCTCGAGCCCGGCACCCTCGCCATGGCCTGGCGGCGGCTCGCGGCGCACGCCGCGCCCGGTGGTCGCGTGGTCTGCGGGTTCGGCACCGACGCCGAGCACCTACCCGCTGGCTGCCCGCCGACGCCGGTCGCCGACGTCGTCGGGGCGGCCGCAGCGGCCGGCCTGACGGAGGATGCCCGGTGGGCCGGCTGGGACGGCGCCGCGGCCGAGGAGGCGGACGGCTACGTCGTCCTGTCGTTCCGTCTGGCAGGGTGACGGGGTGCACATCGTCGTCCTGACCGGCGCCGGCATCTCCGCCGAGAGCGGGGTGCCGACCTTCCGCGACGCCGACGGGCTGTGGGAGGGCCACCACGTCGAGGACGTCGCCACGCCCGAGGCCTACGAGGCGCAGCCCACCATGGTGCAGGAGTTCTACGACGCCCGTCGCGCCGCACTCGCCACGGTCGAGCCCAACCCGGCCCACCAGGCCCTCGGCCGCCTCGAGCAGGAGCTCGGCGACGACCTGTTCCTCGTCACGCAGAACATCGACGACCTCCACGAGCGCGGCGGGTCGACCCGGGTGCACCACATGCACGGCGAGCTGCGCTCGGCGCTGTGCCGCGCCTGCCACGCCCGCGTCGAGTGGACCGGCACGCTCGTCGACTACCCGCCCTGCCCCCGCTGCGGCATCACCGAGCTGCGGCCCGACGTCGTCTGGTTCGGCGAGATCCCCTACGGCATGGACGAGATCATGGTCGAGCTGCAACGCGCCGACCTGTTCGTCTCGATCGGCACGTCCGGTGCGGTCTACCCGGCCGCCGGTTTCGTGCAGTTCGCCGCGCGCCACGGCGCGCGCACGCTCGAGCTCAACCTGGTGCCGAGCGAGGGCACCCCGTTCTTCACCGAGGCCCGCCACGGTCCTGCCGGCGTGCTCGTGCCGGCCTGGGTCGACGAGGTGCTCGGGTCGGGGCTCGACGCGCCGGTGTGACCACCGACGGTCTCGAGGCTCGGCCGCGGGCGGTCCCGGCACCTCGATCAGCGTCGGGTCAGCGTCGGGTCAGGGGCAGGGGTTGCCCGACCCCTGCTCGCGGGTGCCGCTGCACCTCTTGGCCTGGCGCAGCTTGTAGCGGAACTGGCCGATCACCTTGCGTGACGGCCGCTCGGAGCGGTAGCCCGGCCAGAGCAGGTTGCGCTTCATCGCGGCGTCGCGGTAGAACTCCGCGCGCAGCAGCGTGCCGTTGTGGCGGTAGTACTCGACGTAGGAGCGGTCGCCGTTGCGCCACATCGCCCACGACGGCACCCGCGCCGGGAAGAACCCGCCGCGGGGTCGGATGCTCGGGGTGCGCTTCTTCTCGTTGACCATCTGGTGGAAGGTCGAGCCACGTCGCTGCTTGCTCAACAGCGACCGCCCGTCGAGGCGGTGACCGGGCTTCACCCCGAGCAGCTGGTAGAGGGTCGGCGCGATGTCGATGACGCCGACCGGTTTCTGCTCGGTGCGACCCGCCGCGAAGGTGCCGGGCAGGTAGGCCAGCAGCGGGGTGTCGATCGACGCCGGGTAGGGGTCGCCCTTGGTCTCCCAGCCGTTCTCGCCGAGGTGGTAGCCGTTGTCGCTGGTGAAGATGATCGCGGTCTTGTCGAGGATGCCCTCGCGGCGCAGCACATCGAACGTCTTGCCCATCTCGTCGTCGACGTCGTAGAGCGCGCGGGTGCGGGCGGTGTAGAGCCGCTGGAAGTAGCGCCGTGACCCGATCTTGCCCTGGAACGTCGCGAGCTTGTCGCGTCGGTCGAGCTCGGGGTCGAACCGGAACGGCGGGACGGCGCGCCGGGCGTTGGCCGGCGTGGACAGAGGCAGCCGGTCCTTGGCGTTGGTGGCCGAGTTGTCGGTGTGCGGGGCCTTGAACGCGGCGTAGGCGTAGAACGGGCGACCCGAGTCGGCCTGCTGCTCGACGAACGAGCGCAGGAACAGGCCTGTGCGCGTGGTGGCGTGCACGCGGTCGCGGGGCCGCTGGGGGCGCTGCGTCTCGTCGTTCCAGAGCTTGTAGGTGTAGTACTCCGAGCCGGCCCAGAAGTCGGACGACCCGAAGCCGCTGCTCCGCTCGCCCGACTCGACCAGCCACGGGCTGACGCCGTTGAAGAACTTGCCGGTGCCGTAGGTGTCGTAGCCGGCGCGGGTGAGGTCGGCCTGCACCGTCTCGCTCGGCTGCAGCCGAGCGGCGTCGACCTGGGTCACGACCCGATTGTTGTGGGGCAGCTGCGAGGTCATCAGCGTGGCCCGCGACGGCGCACACGCGGGGCTCGTGACGGTCGCGTTCTCGTAGCAGGTGCCCTGGTTGCGCAGCACGCGTGCGGTCTTCGGCATGAACCGTTGCAGGCTCGAGCACGTCATGTCGGTGGCGTCGTCGACCACGACGACGATCGCGTTCCGGTCGGTGGGCGCCGCTGGCCGGACGAGCGCGGGCGACTGGATGCTGCTCGCCGTCCCGTCGTTCTCGGACGAGCAGGCGGCGAGCCCGGAGACGGCCACGAGCGACGTCGCCACGATCGGGACCACCAGCTTGACTCGCACGTTCGGGCCCACTCCTGCTCGCTCGGGGAGGCTCGGACGGCGTCCGGCCGGGGGAGCAGCCAGGCTACGTGACGCGTGGGACGGCGCCTCATCGACGCCGGAGGCGTCAGCCCAGCAGCGCACCGGCGTGGGCCGGGAGCGTGAGCGTGCCCTCGGACAGCTCGACCCCGGACTCGGTCTCGAACAGCAACCGGGTGCCCGCGGCCGGGGCCGACGTCGCCTCGTCGGCGAAGTTGACCACGACCTCGAGAGCGCCGCGGCGCATGCGGAACAGGCGCGCGGCCTCGTCGACCTCGCACGTCGTGCGCCCGAAGGACGGGTCGGTCAGCTCGGGGTGCGCCCGCCGCAGCCGGGCCAGGGAGCGATAGACCTCGAGCATGCGGGCGCCCCGGGGCGACGACGTCTCGGTCCAGTCGAGCTTCGAGCGCTGGAACGTCTGGGGGTCCTGCGGGTCGGGGACGACGGCGGGGTCCCAGCCCATGCGCTCGAACTCCTCGATGCGGCCCTCGGCCGTGGCCAGGCCGAGCTCGGGCTCGGGGTGCGAGGTGAAGAACTGGAACGGCGTGGACGCCGCCCACTCCTCGCCCATGAACAGCATCGGCGTGAACGGACCGCACAGGGTCAGCAGGGCTGCGCATGCCAGCTGGTCGTCGTCGAGGACGTCGGTGATCCGGTCGCCGACCGCGCGGTTGCCGATCTGGTCGTGGTTCTGGCTGCACACCACGAGCCGCCACGTCGGCATGGCCGCGGTGTCGATCGGCACGCCGTGGTCGCGGTCGCGGAACGAGCTGAAGGTGCCGTCGTGGAAGAAGCCCTTCTCGATCACCTTGGCCAGCGCGCCCAGCGGCTCGAAGTCGGCGTAGTAGCCGGTGGTCTCGCGGGTGAGCGCGACGTGCACCGCGTGGTGGAAGTCGTCGCTCCACTGCGCGTCGAGCCCGTAGCCGCCGGCCTCGCGCGGCGTGACCAGGCGCGGGTCGTTGAGGTCGGACTCGGCGATCAGCGTCAGCGGCCGGCCGAGGTGGGCCGACAGGGCCGCCACCTCGATCGCCATCTGCTCGAGCAGGTGCGTCGGCGACTCGTCGTGCAGCGCGTGCACGGCGTCGAGCCGCAGCGCGTCGACGTGGAAGTCGCGGAACCACATGAGGACGTTGTCGATGATGTAGCGCCGCACCTCGGCGCTGTCGTCGCCGTCGAGGTTGACCAGGTCGCCCCAGGTGTTGCGCCCCGTCTTCAGGTACGGCCCGAACTCCGGCAGGTAGTTGCCGGACGGCCCGAGGTGGTTGTAGACGACGTCCTGGACGACGCCCAGCCCGGCGGCGTGACAGCCGTCGACGAAGCGCTGGTAGGCCTCGGGCCCGCCGTAGGTCTCGTCGACCGCGAACCAGCAGACCCCGTCGTAGCCCCAGTTGTGGGTGCCGTTGAAGGAGTTGACCGGCATCAGCTCGACGAGGTCGACACCGATGGAGCGGAGGTGGTCGAGCCGGCCGAGCGCGGCATCGAGCGTGCCCTCGGGCGTGAAGGTGCCGAGGTGCAGCTCGTAGATGACCGCGCCCGCCAGCTGCCGGCCCGTCCACGTGTCGTCGCTCCACGAGAAGGTCTCGGGGCGGTGGGTTCGCGAGCGCTGGTGGACGCCCGCCGGCTGGCGCCGCGACCGCGGGTCGGGTCGGGGCGCGTCCGAGTCGTCGATGAGGTAGCCGTAGTCGACGTCTCCCTTCGTCGGGTCGGGGGTGGGCTCGGACGGGGTCCACCACCCGCCGTCCGTCTGGTGCATGGGCACCGTCTCATCCGCCACCGACAACCTGAGCCGGGTGGCGCGGGGCGCCCACACATCGAAGGGTCCGCGGGTCGTCTCGGACATCTCAGTCCTCCTTCACGAGCAGCGCCACGCCGTAGGTCGACAGCAGGGGGGCGACCTCGCCGTCGGTCGTGGTGTCGGTGATCAGGTCGCGCCAGGTGCCGGCCGGCAGCGCCAGCCTGGTGTCGCCCCACCCGCCCCGCTCGGCGAGGCCGACGGGCAGGCGGGTGGCCACCGTGACGGCGCCACCGCGGTCGAACGCGATCGCGTGCGCGGCCGCCGCGCCACCGACCGCCACGGCGGCGTAGGCCGTGAACAGCTCGGGCCGGTCGCGGCGCAGGCGCAGGGCCTCGGCGGTGACCCGCAGCTTGGGCAGCTGCAGGTGGGTGGCGCGCCCGGCCAGGAGGTCGGCGCGCAGCGCGAGGTCGACCCGGCGCCGGTTGTCGGGGTCGACGAGCGACTGCTCCCACAGCTCGGAGCCCTGGTAGACGTCGGGCACGCCCGGCATCGTCAGCGCGAGCAGCTTGGCCGACAGGGTGTTCGTGGCGGCCGGCGCGGCCACGGCGCCGTAGAGGTCGGCGACCACCGCGGCGACGTCGGCGTCGTCGAAGGCCGCGTCGACGGCGGCGTGCACGGTGGCCTCGAAGTCGGGCTCGGGCGCCGTCCAGGTGGTGTGGTCGGCGGCCTCGCGCATCGCCTTCTCGGCGTAGGCGTGCAGACGGGGGCGCAGGTCGGCGTCGTCGGGGTCCCAGGCGCCGACGACGGCCTGCCACAGCAAGGAGGCGAAGGCGGGCGAGGCGATCGGCGTCAGCGTCTGGAGCCGGTCGAGGGAGGCACGCCAGCGCCCGGGCACCTCGGCGAGGACGGCGATGCGGGCCCGGACGTCTTCACCGCGCTTGGTGTCGTGGGTCGACAGGGTGGTCATCGCCAGCGGCGACGTGGACTGTCGGTGGGCCATGGCATCGTGGAACGCGTCGACGCTCAGCGAGAAGTGCGAGGGGTCTCCACCCACCTCGTTCAACGACGTGAGCCGGTTGTAGCGGTAGAACGTCGTGTCCTCCACGCCCTTGGCCATGGTGGCGCCCGTGAGCTGCTCGAAGCGGCGGGCCACCGGGAGCCCGGGGTCGCCCAGCACGGGCACGAGCGCGTCGATCGTCGCGGCGAGGTCGGGCCGGTACGAGCGTGCCGCGGCGGCGGCCGCCTCGAGGTGCTCGACGCCCTCGGGCACGTAGGAGCGGTAGACGCCGAAGCAGGCGGCGAGCTCGGCGACGGCGTCCTCCAAGGCGTCGGCGTCGAGGAGCAGCTCGCCCGGCGTATCGTCGTCGGCCACGAGCGAGGCCGGCAGCTCGCGCACGGTGCGGCGCACCTCGGAGCCGAGCATGCCGTCGGCGATCCAGCGCTTCGCGTCGTGCACCATGCGGCCGTAGTCGAGGTCGGCGCCGGGCAACACGTGCTCGGCGTCGGGGTCGGTGAGCACCCGGTCGACGAGACCGAGGGCGTCGTAGCCGGTGGTGCCCGCGGTCGCCCACGACGACGGCAGTGCCTCGCCGGGCTCGAGGATCTTCTCGACGAGCACGTAGGCGCCGCCGGTGAGCGTCGCCAGGTCGCGCAGGTAGCCCTCGGGGTCGCGCAGGCCGTCGGGGTGGTCGACGCGCAGGCCGTCGACGAGGCCCTCGTCGAACCAGCGCTTGATCTCGACGTGCGTCTCGTCGAAGACCCACGGCACCTCGACACGCACGCCGGCGAGGGTGTTGACGGCGAAGAAGCGGCGCCAGTTGAGGCCGTGGTCGGCGACGGTCCAGTGCACGAGCTCGTAGTGCTGCTCCTCTAGCGTGGTCGTGCCGGGCGCGAGCGGCCACTCGTGCTCGTGGTAGCGGACGACGCCCGCGGACCCGTCGGTCGGCGCGTCGACGACGACCGAGTCGAGGCCGTCGTCGCCGAGCACCGGGATGCGGATCCTGCCGCCCGCGACGTCCCAGTCGACGTCGAAGGCCTCGGCGTAGCGCGAGTCCTGGCCGTGGGTCAGCAGGTCCCACCACCACACGCTGTGGCGCGGGGTCGCGATGCCGACGTGGTTGGGCACGATGTCGACGAGGACGCCGAGCCCGAGCCGACGCGCCTCGGCGGAGAACGCGGCCAGGCCCTCGGCACCGCCGCGGGCGGGGTCGACCCGGTCGTGCCGCACGACGTCGTAGCCGTGGTCGGAGCCGGGCTCGGCCTCGAGCAGCGGCGACAGGTAGACCCAGTCGACGCCGAGGTCGCGCAGGTAGGGCAGGTGGCGCGCGGCCTCGAACAGGTCGAACGACTCCCTGATCTGCAGCCGATAGGTGTTGGTGGGCGTCTTCGCCGGACCACTGACAGGAGCCGCCACGTCAGACCGCCCGGGTCTGGGCGGCCACCGACGCCGCGACGGAGTGGTCGGGCTCGGCCTCGGGCTCGCGGTGCTCGCGCAGCACCAGCACGCTCGTCGACTCGAGGTGGAAGGTCGACCCGGCGGCGCAGACCGAGGAGGCGTCGGCCGAGCCACCGGTGTTGACGATGACGTCCCACGAGGCCGCGTACTCCTCCGGCGGGAGGGTGAGGTCGGCCGGACCGTCGGCGTTGAAGTAGAGCAGGAAGTGGTCGTCGGTGATCGTGGCGCCGCGGGCGTCCTTGCCGGCGATGCCGTTGCCGTTGAGGTACATGCCGATGGCCTGCGAGCCGCCGTCCCAGTCGCCGTCGTCCATCGGCCGACCGTCGAGGTGGAGCCAGACGATGTCGTTGAGCCGGTCTTCGCCGGGCTCGCCGATGCGCACCTCGCTGCCGGTGAAGAAGCGCTTGCGGCGGAAGGTCGGGTGGTCGCGGCGCAGACGCACGAGCGCGGCGGTGAACTCCATGAGCGGCTGGTCGACGTCGACCCAGTCCATCCAGGCGATCTCGGAGTCCTGGGCGTAGGTGTTGTTGTTGCCGTGCTGCGTGCGGCCCCACTCGTCGCCGTGCAGGATCATCGGCACGCCCTGGCTGAGCAGGAGCGTGGCGAGCAGGTTGCGCTGCGCCCGCGAGCGCAGGGCGAGGATCTCGGGGTCGTCGGTCGGGCCCTCGACGCCGCGGTTCCAGGACCGGTTGTGGTCCTCGCCGTCGCGGGAGTCCTCGCCGTTGGCGTCGTTGTGCTTCTCGTTGTAGGAGACGAGGTCGCGCATGGTGAAGCCGTCGTGGGCGGTGATGAAGTTGATCGAGGCGAACGGACGGCGTCCGGACTGCTCGTAGAGGTCGGAGGAGCCCGCCACGCGCGAGGCGAACTCGCCGAGCGCCGGCTCGCCGCGCCAGAAGTCGCGCACGGTGTCGCGGTAGGCACCGTTCCACTCGGTCCACTGCGGCGGGAAGCCGCCGACCTGGTAGCCGCCCGGGCCGATGTCCCACGGCTCGGCGATGAGCTTGACCTGCGAGACCACCGGGTCCTGCTGCACGAGCTCGAAGAACGCCGCGAGTCGGTCGACCTCGTAGAACTCGCGGGCGAGCGTCGAGGCGAGGTCGAAGCGGAAGCCGTCGACGTGCATCTCGGTCACCCAGTAGCGCAACGAGTCCATGATCAGCTGCAGGGCGTGCGGGTTACCGACGTTGAGCGAGTTCCCGGTGCCGGTGTAGTCCATGTAGAACTTCTTGTCGTCGTCGACGAGCCGGTAGTAGGCCTGGTTGTCGATGCCGCGCATGCTGAGCATCGGGCCCATGTGGTTGCCCTCGGCGGTGTGGTTGTAGACGACGTCGAGGATGACCTCGATGCCGGCGGCGTGCATCGCCTTGACCATCGCCTTGAACTCCTGCACCTGCTGCCCGAGCGGGCCCGGGCCGCCGAGCCGGCCGGCCGAGGCGTACTCGTGGTGCGGGGCGAAGAAGCCGAGCGTGTTGTAGCCCCAGTAGTTGCGCAGGCCCTTGTCGAGCAGCGTGGAGTCCTGCACGAACTGGTGCACCGGCATGAGCTCGATGGCGGTGACGCCGAGGCGAGCGAGGTGGTCGGTGACGGCGGGGTGGGCGAGGCCGGCGTAGGTGCCGCGCAGCTCCTCGGGCACCTCGGGGTGCAGCTGGGTCATGCCCTTGACGTGGGCCTCGTAGATGACCGACTCGTTGTACGGGTAGTTCAGCCGTCGGTCGCCCTCCCAGTCGAAGAAGGGGTTGATGACGACGCCGTGCGCCACGTGGGCGGCGGAGTCGTCGTCGTTGCGGGAGTCCTCGTCGCCGAAGGTGTAGCCGAACAGGCTCTGGTCCCAGTCGATCTCGCCGGCGGTGGCCTTGGCGTAGGGGTCGAGCAGCACCTTGTTCGGGTTGCACCGCAGTCCCTGGGCGGGGTCCCAGGGGCCGTGCACGCGGTAGCCGTAGCGCTGGCCGGGCTGCACCTGCGGCAGGTAGCAGTGCCAGATGTAGGCGTCGACCTCCTGGACGTCGATACGCGTCTCGGCGCCGTCGGCGTCGAACAGGCACAGCTCGACGCGCTCGGCGACCTCGCTGAACAGCGCGAAGTTCGTGCCGGTGCCGTCGAACGTGGCGCCGAGCGGGTAGGCCTGGCCGGGCCACACGGCCAGGGGGGTGGGGTCGCTCACGGGTCCTCCGGTCGTCTGATCGAGTCGTTTGATCGATCCAAAGGAGTCAAGCACAGCGCCCGGGGACGGCGGCAGCCCTGCCCGGGTGAGAGCGGTGTGAGGTACAACGGACGCGTGCCCACGGCCTACCCCCAGCCCGGCGACCACATCGGTCGCTTCCGGGTGCTGTCCCAGCTCGGCGCGGGCGGCATGGGCGTGGTCTACGAGGCGCTCGAGGTCAACCTCGACCGGCCGGTCGCGCTGAAGGTGATCGCGCCGGCCTACGCCGACGACCCCGCGTTCCGGGCCCGGTTCACCAGCGAGGCCCGGCTGCAGGCCTCGCTCGACTCCGACCACGTCGTGCAGGTCTACGCGCACGGCGAGGACGACGGGTTCCTCTACATCGCGAGCCAGGTCATCCCCGACGGCGACCTCGGCCACCTCGTCGCCGAGCAGGGGCCGCGCCCGTTCGGCGAGGCCCTCGACCTCATCGACCAGGTCGCCCGCGGCCTCTCCGACGCCCACGCGGCCGGTCTCGTGCACCGCGACATCAAGCCCGGCAACGTGCTCCTGCGCCAGGCCCCTGGCGGGCGCTTCCAGGCCTACCTGTGCGACTTCGGCATCGCGCGTCGCGTCGACGCCGAGCTGAGCCGGGTCGCCGGCGCGGTCGGCACGCCGTCCTACATGGCGCCCGAGCTCAACCTGGGGCAGCCGGCGTCGGTCGCGACCGACGTCTACGCCCTCGGCTGCCTGCTCTGGATGACGCTCACCGGCGCCCCGCCCTACACCGGTGTCACCGAGATCCAGGTGATGGCCGGGCACGCCTCGCGACCGGTGCCGCAGCTGCCCGGCGACTCGCCGCTGGTCGCCGAGGTCAACCACGTCGTCCGCACGGCGATGTCGAAGGACCCCCAGCGCCGCTACCGCTCGGCCGACGAGGTGCGCGACGCGCTGCAGGCCGCGCTGCGCATGACCGACGACCCCGCCTACGGCGAGACGGCAGGCCTGCCGAGCCCGGCGACGCCGCTCGCGGCCGAGTCGACCGTGCGCAAACCCACCCACGCACCGCCGGTGGGCGGCACCGGCGTCCGGCGGGCCCAGGCGCCGACCGACCCGGCCCCCGCGCCCGGTGCGTCGCCCCCCACCCGCGGTCCCGGACGACGCCGCGCGGCGATCGCGCTCGCGGCCCTCGTCGTCGTCGGCATCGGCGCCGGGACGGCGTTCGCGGTCCTCGGCGGCGACGGAGGCGGCGACAACCCCGACCCGGGCGGGCTCACGGCCGAGGAGCAGGCGTTCGTCGACCTCGACGGCGACGCGATCACCGCCGCCGGGCTGCAGGCGATGAGCGATCTCGAGACCGTGCGCATCGTGCAGACCTTCACCTCGACCACCGACCACGAGGTGCGCTACGACGTGCGCACGAACGTCGCCGGCGGCTGCCTCGGCGAGCTGAGCATCGACACGGGTGCGCAGGCCGACCTGCTGGTGCTCCCCGAGACCGAGACCGAGATCGCCTCGGTCTACGTGCGCCCCAACCAGGAGTGGCTCGTCGGCGCCGGCAGCTACACCGACGCCTCGGCGGCGGGCCTGATCGAGGCCGCCGAGGGCCGCTGGATCCAGCAGGGCGTCGACGGCGACGACCTCGTCGAGGCCTGCGACCTCGCCGGCCAGCTCGACCGCCGGCTCGCCAGCACCGCGGCGACCAACGAGAAGGGCGCGGTGGGCGAGACCGACGGGCGCCCGTCGATCACCCTGCGCAACCGTGGCGCCGGCCGCGACGCGACCCTGACCGTCGCCGCCGACGACCCGCACCACGTGCTGCGCATCGAGTCGAGCGCCGCCGACTACGCCTTCTCGGAGTTCGACGCCGAGCTCGAGGTCGACACGCCGCCCGCCACCGAGCTGATGACGTTCGAGCAGCAGTCGGCGTACTTCGACTCCCTCGGCTGAGCCCCCCGGACCCTGGTTCGTGTAGAACATCCGCATGTCCGCCTATCCGTCCCCCGGGGAGTCCATCGGACGCTTCCGGGTGGTCTCCCGGCTCGGCGAGGGCGGCATGGGCGTCGTCTTCGAGGCCCTCGAGGTCACCCTCGACCGCACCGTCGCGCTCAAGGTCATCGCCCCGGCGTTCGCCGACGACCCGGCGTTCCGCGAGCGGTTCGCGCGCGAGGCGAGGGCGATGGCGGCGCTCGACTCCCAGCACGTGGTGAAGGTCTACGCGCACGGTGAGGAGGACGGCTACCTCTACATCGCCACGCAGCTGATACCCGACGGCGACCTCGGCGAGCTGCTCGCCACCACCGGGCCCCCGTCGCTCGGCGACGCGCTCGACCTCGTCGCCCAGGTGGCCGGCGGCCTCGCCGACGCGCACGCCAAGGGCCTGGTCCACCGCGACATCAAGCCGGGCAACGTGCTCCTGCGCCGCCACCCGAGCGGCCACATCCAGGCCTACCTGGCCGACTTCGGCATCGCCCGCCGGGTCGACGCCGATCAGACCCAGCTCGGCAGCGGCGTCGTGGGCACGCCGTCCTACCTGGCCCCCGAGCTCTACCGCGGGGTGCCGGCCTCGCCGTCCACCGACGTCTACGCGCTCGGCTGCCTGCTCTGGACGACGCTCGTGGGCCGGCCGCCTCACGACGGCGTTCCGCCGGCCGAGGTGATCGACGGCGACGACGTCCGCCCGGCGCCCGAGGTGCACGGCACGACGCCGCTGGCGCTCGAGGTCAACCGCATCCTGTCCCTCGCGCTCGCCGACGACCCTGCCGAGCGGGCCGACGTCGTCTCGGTGCGCGACGACCTGGCCGCCGCCGCACGGTTCTCCGACGACCCCGCCTTCGCGAGTCGCGCCGGCACGTCGGCCGGGACGGCCACGTTCGTGCCCGACCAGCCCACCAGCGAGCGGGTGCCGGGAGCGCGCCCGGCGGCCCCGGCGCCACCACCCTCGCCGTCCGTCGACGACGACGCCGAGCGGGCCGCCCCGGCCGCCCGCCGCTTCCCCTGGACGGCGGTCGCGGCCGCCGTCGTCGGCCTGGTCGTGGGTGTCGCGGCGACGTTCGCCGTCGTCCACGACGACGACGACGAGGCGCCGGCGACCGAGAGCGAGGGCGGCGACCCGCGCCTGACCGCGGCCGAGCAGGCCTTCGTCGACCAGGACGCCGCCGAGATCCTCGAGTCGATGGAGCGCGACATGGCCGTGCTCACCTCCGTGCGCCTGCGCCGGGTCAGCACCGACCCCGAGAGCGTCTCCTACATCGGCTCCGACCTCGTGGTCACCGAGAACGGCGAGTGCGAGGGCATCGTGTCGTCGAACTCGGGGCGGGCCGGCTTCCGCCGCCAGGCCCCGCTCGGCCTGCCGAACGACCGGACGACCTTCATCACTCCCGATCGCGACTTCCTGCTCGACCTGCGCATCTACGGCAAGCGCGAGCAGGCCGACCTCGAGCAGATCCTGGCCCGGGCGCGAGGGCGCTGGATGATCGTCGGCGAGCGCCTGGCCGGCCTCGGGCGGTCGCTGTGCGAGCTCGAGCGCCAGCTGCCGCTGACCGTGAGCCCCGACGCCGGCATCAACCCCGACGGCGCGAGCAAGGGCGACGTCGTCGACGTCGACGGCCGGCTGGCGGTCGTCGTCAACGCCGCGTTCCAGCCCAGCACGGGGCCCGACACCGACGTCACCGCCGCCGTGGCCGTCGCCGAGCCGCACCACCTGCTCACGCTCGGCTTCGGCGACGAGGTGTTCAGCTACTCCGAGTTCGACGTGCCGATCAGCCCCGACACCTTCATCCTCGACCCCGTCGGGTTCGACGAGCTCGTGAGGGGACGCTCCGATGCCCGCTGAACCGACCGCCGAACGCCCCCCGAGCCCCACGAGCCGCCGCGCGCCCCGCCGCGGGCGTGGCCTGGTGCTGGTCATCGTCGCGCTGGTGCTGGTCGTCGTCGGCGCCGTCGTCGTCTTCGCCGTCACGCGCGACTCCGCCGACGACGGGTCCGACGACGCCCGCGACCCCGGCACCGAGGACTTCGTCGACCTCAGCGGCGACGAGATCATGGACACCGCCCTGACCTACATGGCCGCCGTCGCCTCGGTCCGGCTCCAGCGCACCTACACCTCCAGCGAGGGCACGACCACGGTCATCGACCTGGTCACCACCCCGAACGGCGACTGCGAGGGCCAGCTCGGCCTCGACGACGGACGGGCCGACATCAAGGTCCACCAGCGGCAGGTCTACGTCCGCGGCGACCGGGCGTTCCTCACCGGGTTCGGCTACGGCGACTTCGGGCCGGGCGTGCTCGAGCAGGCCGTCGACCGGTGGCACCACCCGCTCGGCTACACGACCGACCTCATCACCGGCTACTGCGACGTCGACACCTACCTCGACCAGCTCGTCGCCCAGGGCGACGACGCCGTCAACGACAAGGGCGACACGGCGCCGTTCACCGACGTCGCCGGCCTCGACGACGGCACGAGCATCAGCATCGCCAACAGCGGCACGCGTCCCGACGAGATCGACCCCGGCGCGGACGCCGACACCGAGCCCGACCCGATCGCCGCGACGGTCACGGTCTCGGTCGACGAGCCGCACTATGTGCTCTCGATCGTCGAGAGCGAGACCGACCGCACCTCCACCTACTCCGACTTCGACGTCACGCTGCGGGTCGAGCCGCCGCCGGAGGACGACGTGCTCGACCTCATCGACATCGTCTCGCCGGCCGTGAGCGGCACCGACGGCTGACCGACGGCCGGGCGGACGGCGGGCGGACGGCGGGCGGACGGAGCCTCGTGCCGCGCCGCGACGTCAGGTAGAACATGCACGTGCCCGCGCCCTTCCCGTCCCCCGGTGACTCCATCGGCCGGTTCCGGGTGCTCTCGCAGCTCGGGGCCGGTGGCATGGGCGTGGTCTACGAGGCGCTCGAGACGACGCTCGAGCGCAAGGTGGCGCTCAAGGTCATCTCGCCGATGTACGCCGACGACGCCGACTTCCGGTCGCGCTTCGCGAGCGAGGCCCGGGCGCTGGGCTCGCTCGACTCGCCCCACGTCGTCCAGGTGTACGCACACGGCGAGGAGGACGGCTACCTCTACATCGCCACGCAGCTGATCCCCGACGGTGACCTCGGCCAGATGATCGTCACGTGGGGACCGCCGCCGCAGGGCAAGGCGGTCGACCTCATCGAGCAGGTGGCGCGGGGCCTCGCCGACGCCCACGCCGCCGGGCTCGTGCACCGCGACATCAAGCCGGCCAACGTGCTGGTCCGCCGCCGCGGTGCGGGCACGGTGCACGCCTACCTCGGCGACTTCGGCATCGCGCGCCGCATCGACGCCGAGGTCACCCGCATCGGCGGCGGGGCGGTCGGCACGCCGTCCTACATGGCGCCCGAGCTGCACAGCGGCGCCCCCGCGGTCGCCAGCACCGACGTCTACGCCCTCGGCTGCCTGCTGTGGGTCGTGCTCACCGGCCGTCCGCCCTACGAGGGCACCACCGAGATGGAGATCGTCACCGGCCACATCTCCCGGCCGGTGCCGCAGCTGCTCGGCGGTACGCCGCTGGTGCAGGAGCTCAACCGGATCCTGCGGGTCAGCATGGCCAAGGAGCCGGGGCACCGCTACCGCACCGCGGTCGAGCTGCGCGACGACCTGCGCGACCTCGCGCGCCTGTCCGACGACCCCGCCTTCCACCGGCTCGCCGGGACGGCGACCTCGGCCGCCACGGCGCTCCCGGGTGCGCCGGGTCCGCCGGTGCCGCCCTCGGTCCCGTCGGTGCCCTCGACGCCGTCCGACCCCGGCTCGACCGCGCAGCGGCCCGGTCTGCCGCGCACGCCGTCGCGCCCCGAGGTGCCCACCGAGGTGCCCGCCGCGCACCTGGCGATGCCGGCCCGGGTCGCCGCGCCCCCGCCGTACCGGCCGAGCGACGCGCGACCGACGCCGGTGCAGCCGTCGGGGGCCGGGGCGGGCAGCCGCACCTGGTGGTGGGTCGGCGGCGCGGCGGTGCTGGTCGCCGTCCTGGTCGGCACGCTCACCGCCGTCCTGGTCGGCGGCGACGGCGGGGGCGGCGGTGCCGGGCTGTCCGACGCCGAGCAGGCCTTCGTCGACTCCGACGCCGCCACGATCGTGCGCGAGGCCGAGAAGGAGATGGGCGTCCTGACCTCGGTGCGCATCGTCGGCACGGTCGACGCGAACAACGGCACCCCCGGCTCGGTCGACCTCGTCATCACCGGTCGCGGCGACTGCGAGGGCGAGGTCCGGCTCGGCGACGGTCGCTCCGACCTGAGGCGCGTCGACGGCACCTCCTACCTCAAGCCCGACCGCGAGTTCTTCGCGGCGTCCGACGACACCCTCACCGAGGCCCAGCTCGACGAGCTGTTCAGCCAGTTCAGCGGCCGGTGGATCCAGAACACCTCCGAGCAGGACGACTTCGAGGCGGTCTGCGACATCGACGAGCTGATCGAGTCCGACGGCGACGCCGACGTCACCTACGAGAAGGGCGAGGTCGCCGACGTCGAGGGCACCCGGGCGATCCGGATCGACCAGACCAGCGGCGAGGCCGACGCGATCACGGCGTGGATCGCGGTGAGCGCCCCGCACTACCTGATCAAGCTCGAGCAGACGCTCGACGACGGGTCGTACGTGTTCTCGGAGTTCGACGAGCCGTTCTCGGTCGAGGCGCCGTCCGACGTCTTCACGGGGTGACCGGGATCGCACCCGCCACCGGCTACCCGTCGGTAGCATCTGCCGCATGAAGCGCGAGATCTACGACGACGACCACGAGGCGTTCCGCAGCTCGGTGCGGGAGTTCCTGGAGCGCTCGGTCATCCCCCACGTGGAGCAGCACGCCACCGACAAGGCGATCCCGCGGGAGTTCTGGCTCGAGGCCGGCAAGCAGGGTTTCCTCGGCCTCGAGATCCCCGAGCAGTACGGCGGCGCCGAGGCCGGCGACTACCGGTTCAACGCCGTCATGTCGGAGGAGCTGAGCAAGGTCAACGCCGCGCTCGCCTCCTGCTGGGGCATCCACGCCGACATCACCGCGCCCTACCTCGTCGAGCTCGGCACCGAGGAGCAGAAGCAGCGCTGGCTGCCGGGCGTGGCCTCCGGCGAGATCCTGCTGGCCATCGGCATGACCGAGCCGTCGGGCGGCTCCGACCTCGCCGCGCTCAAGACCACCGCCGTCAAGGACGGCGACACCTGGGTGATCAACGGGTCCAAGACCTTCATCACCAACGGCTACTCGGCCGACCTGGTCATCACCGCGGTGCGCACCAGCCCGGAGAAGAAGGCCCGCGGCATCACGCTGTTCGCCATCCCCTCCGACGCCGAGGGGTTCAGCCGCGGCCGCAAGCTCGACAAGGTCGGCCAGGACGAGTCCGACACCGCCGAGCTCTTCTTCGACAACGTCCGGCTCTCCGACGAGCACGTGGTGGGCGAGCTCGACGGCGGCTTCATCCACATGATGCAGAAGCTGCCCCAGGAGCGGCTCGGCTGCGCGATCTCCAACATCGCGCACGTCAAGCAGATCCTCGCCGAGACGCTGCAGTACACCAAGGACCGCCAGGCGTTCGGCACCTCCGTCGGCTCGCTGCAGCACAACAAGTTCCTGCTCGCCGAGCTCGTCACGCAGGTCGAGGTCAGCGAGAGCTTCGTCGACCGGTGCGTCGTCGCGCACGACAAGGGCGAGCTGACCGCCGTCGACGCCGCGAAGGCCAAGTGGTGGACCTCGCAGATCCAGAACGACGTGCTCGACCACTGCGTGCAGCTGCACGGCGGCTACGGGTTCATGAACGAGTACCGCGTCGCCCGCGCCTGGCGCGACGCGCGCGTGTCGAAGATCTGGGCGGGGTCGAACGAGATCATGAAGGAGCTCATCGGCCGCGACCTCGGCCTCTGACGCTGGAAGGTTCGCCTGCCCTTCGGTGCGAGCGAGGCCGAAGTCGGTCACCATCGGGGCATGACGACCGACGTCGAGCCCGGGCCCCACGCGGGCGAGCCGAAGCAGCACGAGCAGGGGCTCGCGCAGCGACTGAACTGGCTGCGCGCCGGCGTGCTCGGCGCCAACGACGGCATCGTGTCGACGGCGGGCATCGTCGTCGGTGTCGCGGGTGCCACGACCGACCGCGCGGCGATCGTCGTCGCCGGCGTGGCCGGGCTGGTGGCCGGGGCGATGAGCATGGCCGCGGGGGAGTACGTCTCGGTCTCGACCCAGCGCGACTCCGAGCAGGCCCTGCTGCGCCAGGAGGCGCGCGAGCTGCGCGACGACCCCGAGGACGAGCTGGCCGAGCTCGCCGGCCTCTACGTCGAGCGCGGCCTCGACGATGAGCTCGCCCTGGAGGTCGCGCGGCAGCTGACCGCGAAGGACGCGCTCGCCGCCCACGCCGAGGTCGAGCTCGGCATCGACCCCGACGAGCTCACCAGCCCGTGGCACGCGGCCGGCGCCTCGATGGTCGCGTTCACGCTCGGGGCGCTGCTGCCGTTGCTGACCATCACCCTCGTGCCGGCCGGGGCCCGGCTGTGGGTCACGGTCGCCGCCGTGGCCGTCGCCCTCGCGCTCACCGGCTTCAGCAGTGCCCGGCTGGGGCACGCGCCGCCCGGGCGGGCCGTCGTCCGCAACGTGGCGGGTGGGCTGCTCGCGATGGCGGTGACCTACGCCGTCGGCTCGGCCGTCGGCACCGGCTCAGGGCTGTAGGACGAACCGGCCACGCACGCCACCCTTGGCGACCGCGCGGTGCGCCTCGGCGGCCCGCTCCAGGGGGAGCACGGCTTCGACCCGGGCCGGCAGCTCGCCGCGCGCCGTGGCCTCGAGCAGGGTCCGCAGGCGTGCGCCGTCCGGGACGACGTCGGCCGACGTGACCCGGACGTCGGCACGGTCGGCCGGCGCCCAGCCCGGCCGGAAACCGACGTAGCGGCCGCCCTCGCTCACCAGCGCGACGGCCTGCTCCTGCAGCACGGCGGGGTCGGCGACGGCGTCCCACCCGGCGGTGAGCTCGGTGGTGAACCCGGCGCCGAGGCTGCGCACGTAGTCCTCGTCCTGCGCGCGGGCGAGCCCGGTGACGCGCCAGCCGCGCTGCCCAGCCAGGGTGAGCAGGTAGCCGCCGACGGCGCCCGCGGCGCCGACGACGAGCAGGTCGCGGCCGTCGCCGTCGCCGAGCAGGTCGGCGGCCTGGGCCGCGGTGAGGCTGTTGAGCGGCACGGTCGCGGCGGTGACCAGGTCGAGGTCGTCGGGGACGACGGCAACGGCAGTGGCGTCGATGACGAGCTGCTCGGCGTAGGCGCCGTGGTCGCGGTCGAGCCCGCCGACCAGGCCGGCGACGCGGGTGCCGACGGCCAGGCCGAGCGTCGGGTCGACGTCGGGGCCGAGAGCGACGACGGTGCCGGCGAAGTCCCAACCGAGGCCGGTGCGCTCGGTCTGGGTCACGAGGCCGGCCTGGTGGAACCAGCCCTCGGCGACCCCGAGATCGACCGGGTTGACTCCGGCGGCGGCGACGGCGACGCGCACCTGGCCGGCGCCGGGCTCGACGACCGGGAGGTCGATCAGCTCGATGGACTCGGGGCCGGACGGCGTGCGGACGACGGCGGCGCGGAACGTGGTGGTCATGGCTCTCTCCTCAGGAGGTGGTGCGGTGGTTGATGTCTCCACTCTGAAGGGGCTACTCTCCATCGGGAAGTAGGCACCTTGGAGTGCGTAGCCTCAGGAGGACGGCGATGGGCACGACGGAGGACAAGCTCGCCGAGCGGGCGCGGCAACGACGCGAGTACGACGCGTTCCTCGCGCAGTGCCCGAGTCGGCAGCTGCTCGACCGCATCTCCGACAAGTGGGTGGCACTCGTGCTCGCGGCGCTCGGCAGCGGCGGGCCGCACGCCGATCCCGACGTCGTCGGCGAGCCGACGCCGATGCGCTACTCCGAGCTGGCCCGGCGGCTGTCGGGCGTGAGCCAGAAGATGCTCACCCAGACGCTGCGCCACCTCGAGCGCGACGGGTTGCTCACCCGCACCGTCGAGCCCACGGTGCCGGTCACCGTCACCTACGAGCTCACCGACCTCGGGTTGTCGCTGCACGGCGTCATGCGACACCTCAAGACCTGGGCCGAGGCGCACATGGACGAGGTCGCCGCGCACCGCGTCGAGCACGACGCCGCCGTCGCGGTGTGAGCCCGGGCCGGTCGGCGAATCCCGCCTGACCGACGGCGCCCCGGACCGGCACAATGAGTGCCGTGACGGCCCTCGCCAAGGGCACCAACGCACCGGTGCCCGCCACAGCCCTGATCGTCGAGACCCGCTGGACGCCGGCCCCGGGTACGCCCGAGATCGACGCCAGCGCGCTGCTGCTCGACGCCAGCGGCCGCGTGCGCGACGACGCCGACTTCGTGTTCTACAACCAGCCGGTCCACCCGGCCGGCGCGGTCCGGCACGTCGGCGGGCCCGCCGGGGTGCAGGCCGTCGAGGTCGACCTCGACCGGGTCGAGCCCGCCGTCCAGCGCGTCGTGCTGTCGGCCTCGGCCGACGGCGGCACGTTCGGCCAGGTGCAGGGCCTGCGCCTCGTGCTGCTCGACGCCGCCACGCGCGCCGAGGTGCACTCGTTCGAGATGAGCGCCGGACCGGAGACCGCGTTCGTCTCCGGCGAGCTCTACCGCCGCGACGGCGCCTGGAAGCTGCGCGCGGTCGGCCAGGGCTACGACAGCGGGCTGGCCGGCGTCGCCGGCGACTACGGCATCACCGTCGGCGAGGAGGAGCCCGCGGCGGACGTCGCGCCGCCTCCTCCGCCCCCGCCTCCACCTCCGAGCAGCACACCGCCGCCCCCGCCGTCGGCCGGGCCGAGCGGCGTCCGCCTGACCAAGGGCGAGGAGCGCCTGCCGCCGGACCTGCGCAAGCGGGTCAGCCTGCGCAAGGAGCAGGTGCGGATCAGCCTGGCCAAGCGCGGCGCCGAGGACGCGCAGGCCCGGGTCGTCCTGGTGCTCGACGCGTCCGGCTCGATGGCGCAGCTCTACGCCCAGGAGGTCGTGCACCGCGTCGTCGAGCGGATGGCGGCCGTCGCCGCGCAGCTCGACGACGACGGCACGATGCAGGCCTGGACGTTCGCCAGCCACCCGGCCCGGCTGCCCGACCTGCAGCTCGGCGACCTGCCGCAGTGGCTCGGCCTCCACGTGCGCATCGGCGAGTTCGGGATCCGCAAGAAGAAGTCGACCCGCAAGGCCAAGGCCCTGCAGCCCGGCCAGGTCGACATGCGGCAGGTCGGCATCCAGAACGAGGAGCAGAAGGTCATCGCCGAGGTGCGCGACTTCGTGCGCGCCGAGCCGATCGCCGAGCCGACGCTCGTGCTGTTCTTCTCCGACGGCGGCGTCTACCGCGACGACGAGATCGAGGCCGAGCTGCGGGCCGCCGTCCGCGAGCCGATCTTCTGGCAGTTCGTCGGCCTGGGTGACGCGAAGTTCGGCGTGCTCGAGACCTTCGACGAGCTGCCCGGGCGCGAGGTCGACAACGTCGGCTTCTTCGCCGTCTCCGACATCGACACCGTCCCCGACGACGTGCTCTACGACCGGCTGCTCTCCGAGTTCCCGTCGTGGATGAACGCCGCGCGCGGGCTCGGCATCCTCCGGTAGCGGCCGTGCGGATGTTCGTGGCCGTCGTGCCGTCGACCGACGCCGTGGCGCACCTCGACGAGTTCCTCGACCCCCGACGCGAGCACGGCGCGTTCCGCTGGACCCCGGCCGACCAGCTGCACCTCACCCTGGCCTTCATGGACGACGTGCCCGACCGCTCCTACGACGCCCTCGTCGAGGGCCTGCACCGCGGCGCCGCCCGCCGCACGCCCTTCGAGGCCCGCATCGCCGGCGGTGGCGCCTTCCCCGACCCGACCCACGCCAAGGTGCTCTACGGCGGCCTCGAGCTCACCGTCGCCGACCGCACCGAGCTCGACCGGCTCGCCACCGGCGCCCGCGCCGCGGCCGGCCGCGCCGGCATCGCCGTCGACGGGCAACGGTTCCGCCCGCACGTCACCGTCGCGCGGCTCGGCCGCCCGCAGGAGACGTCGAAGTGGGTGCGCCTGCTCGACGGCTACCAGGGACCGGCCTGGACCGTCGACCACGTCGTGCTCGTCGAGTCGCACCTCGGCGAGGGGCCCCGCAACCGACCGCGTCACGTCGTCGTCGAGGAGGTGCCGCTCGGACGCCGGGCGGCCGGCTCGTGAGGCTCGCCGCCGTCCGGGAGACCGCGCCGGGGGAGACCCGCGTCGCCGTGGTCCCGTCGGTCGTGGGCCGGCTGCGAGCGTGCGGGCTCGACGTCGCCGTCGAGCCCGGGGCCGGACTCGCGGCCGGGTGGTCGGACGACGACTACGCAGCCGCCGGTGCCACCGTCGACCGCGACGCCGCGGCGTCGTCCGAGGTCGTCGTCTCGGTGCGACCGCAGGCCCGTAGCCGCGCGACGACGATCTCGTTGACGGCGGGTACGCCCGACATCGCGGGCCTCGCCGCGTACGCCCTCGAGCGGGTGCCGCGCACCTCGCGCGCGCAGGGCATGGACGCGCTCACCTCGCAGAGCCTGGTCGCCGGCTACCGCGGGGCGATCGTCGCGGCCGAGCTGCTGCGCCGCATCGTGCCGCGGCACACCACCGCCGCCGGCACGATCCCGCGCGCCGAGGTCGTCGTCCTCGGTGCCGGCGTCGCCGGGCTCGAGGCGATCGCGATCCTGGCCCGGCTCGGTGCGCACGTGCTCGCCTACGACGTGCGCGCGAGCTCGCCCGACGAGGTGCGCTCGGTCGGCGCCACCTGGCTCGACCTCGACCTGCCGCCCCTCGACGGCGACGCCGGCTACGCCCGCGAGCTCTCGGCCGACCGCTCGGCGACCCAGCGCGAGCGGCTCGCGCCCCACGTCGCCGCGGCCGACGTGCTGCTCACCACCGCCGCGGTGCCCGGACGACGCGCACCCGTGCTCGTGACCCGTCCGATGGTCGAGGCGATGCGGGCCGGCTCGGTCGTCGTCGACCTCGCCGCCGAGAGCGGCGGCAACGTCGAGGGCGTCGTCGCCGGGTCGACGGTGCGGATCGGCGGCGCGCGGGTCTGGGGCGGCCGCGACGTCGCCGCCCAGCTGCCCGGCCCGGCGTCGGAGCTCTACGCCGCCAACGTCGCCGCCTTCGTCGAGCTGTGGCACGCCGACCCCGACGACGAGATCGTCACCGCCGCACGGGTGACGGCATGAGCGACCTGACCGGCGTGTCCTCGGCCGCCGAGCTGCTGCGCGGCGCCGGCCGGGTGGTCGTCGTCCCGGGCTACGGGCTCGCGGTCACCCGGGCGCAGCACCCGTTGCACGAGCTCGTGACCATGCTCCGCGGGCGTGGGGTCGACGTCGGCTACTGCGTGCACCCGGTCGCCGGCCGGGTGCCGGGCCACCTCGACGCGGTGCTCGACACCGCCGGCGTCCCCGACGACCTCCGCCTGACCGTCCCCGAGGTCGGTGCGACCGACGTCCTGCTCGTCGTGGGCGCGAGCGACGTCGTCAACCCCGACGCGGGCCTGGCCGTCGTCGACACCGCGGCGGCGCGACGCGTCGTCGTCCTCAAGCGCACGACGGCGCCCGGCTACCTCGGCCTCGACAACCCCGTGCTCGCCGACCCCGCGACGGTGCTCGTGCTGGGCGAGCTCGGGGCCTCGGTGCGCGGGTTGCTCAGTCGACTGATCGCGACCTGAGCGCCTCGCCGAACCCGATGCGCCGCCCGGTCTGCAGCAGCGTCGACTCGTAGACGCGGGTGGCGAGGCCGATCAGCAGGACGGCGGCCGCGAGCGTCGTGCCGATCGCGACGGCGAGCTGCCACCACGGCACGTCGCCCTCGGCGAGACGCGACGGCATCATCATCGTCGAGATGATCGGCAGCATCGACACGACGGTCTTCACGCCCTCGCCCGCGGTGACGGCGAGGATGTAGGGCGCGAACAGGATCATCTGCAACGGCGCCGTGGTGGCGCTGAGGTCCTGCTGGCGCGAGGCGAGCGAGCCGGCCACGCACCACAGGCAGGCGAGCGCGACGAAGCCGAGCACGAAGAACACGACGTACCAGGCGATCGCCGGGCCGAGGATGGTGAGCCCCCGGCCGGACCCGGTCACCGCCAGGGCGATCGCGCCGGCTGCCGCGAGCACGACGGTCTGGCCGATCGCGAGCACGCTGGTGCCGGCGACCTTGCCCCACAGCAGCGCCCGGATGGGCACGGCCGCCGCGAGGATCTCGACGACACGGCTCTCCTTCTCCTGCGTCACCGAGGCCGCGATCTGCATGCCGAAGCCCAGCGCGAGCAGGTAGAAGAGCAGCACGAACACGAACGAGGCGACCTGGCGCAGGTCGGCGTTGTCGGCGTCGGGGTCGAGCAGGCGCTCGGTGACGACCGTGCCGGCCGAGAGGGCCTCGAGGTCGACGCCCTGCTCCGCGGCGTTGGCCTGCGTGGCCTGGCTCGACACCGCGGCCCGCAGAGACTCGCCGATCGTGGTGTCGACGGCGTCCTCGCCGACGAGCTCGTAGCCCGAGCCGTCACTCCTCGGCAGGAGGGCGACGTCGACGTCGCCGTCGCGGACGGCGTCCTCCGCGGCGCTCGCGTCGTCGTACCGCTTCGGCTCGAGGCTGAGGTTCTCGTCGATCGAGGAGGCCACCTCGCTGCCGGCCTCGATGGCCGAGGCCGCGGTGTCGTCGACGTAGCCGACGTCCTTGGTCTGCTCACGGCCCGACATGAGGTGGGCGATCACGATGGTCGCCACGAGGCCGACGACCATGACGGCGCCGGAGATGATGAACGACTTGCTGCGCAGCTGGGTGCTGATCTCGCGACCGGCCACGACCCGCCAGAGCCCGTTCACGCGCTCACCTCCCGGAAGATCTCGGACAGCGGTTGCTGGACCCGGGACACCTCGACGACCGGGCCGATGCCGACCGCGGCGGCGACCAGCTCGGCCGGCGGCAGGTCGTCGAGGGTGACGACGGCGCTGGCGCCGTCGACGTCGCCGACGGCGAGACCCCGGACCTCGCGGAGCCGGCCGGCGTCGCCGTCCTGGAAGGTGACGCGGTAGCGCTCCTGCCCGCGGCTGCGGAGCTCGTCGACGCTGCCCGAGGCGACCAGGCGCCCGCCGGCCAGCACGACGAGGTCGTCGCACAGGCGCTCGACGAGGTCGAGCTGGTGGCTGGAGAACAGCAGCGGCAGGCCGTCGGCCTCGGTGCGCAGCAGGTCGGTCATCGAGTCGACCGCGACCGGGTCGAGGCCGCTGAAGGGCTCGTCGAGCACCAGCGCGCTCGGGCGGTGGACGAGTGCGGCCGCGATCTGCACGCGCTGCTGGTTGCCGAGGGAGAGGTCGTCGAGCAGGTCGTCGGCGCGCTCGAGCAGGCCGAAGTGGTCGAGCAGGTGGTCGGCGCGCTCGCGCGCCGCCGTCGCGTCGAAGCCGTGCAGGCGGGCGAAGAACACCAGCTGGTCGCGCAGCTTCATGCGCGGGTAGAGGCCGCGCTCCTCGGGCATGTAGCCAAAGGTGCGGCGCACGGCGGCGGTGATCGGGGCGCCGTCCCACAGCACCTGGCCGGACGTCGGCGCCAGCACCCCCATGAGGATGCGCATCGTCGTCGTCTTGCCCGCGCCGTTGGCACCCACGAAGCCGGTGATGCGTCCCGGCGTCACGGTGAGCGACACGTCGTCGAGCACGGTGGTGTCTCCGAACACCCTGGTCAGGCCACGAGCCTCGAGCATGGTGGAGACCCTATGGGCGCGGACAAGGGTGGCCGGACGGGGCCCGTTCGGCCCGTGCCGGCCGCCCGGACGGGCAGCGGATCAGCCCGCGACGCCGTAGAGCCGGTCGCCGGCGTCGCCGAGGCCGGGCACGATGTAGCCCTTCTCGTTGAGCCGCTCGTCGAGCGCGGCCGTGACGACGGTGACCGGGACGTCGAGTCCCTCGAGGCCTCGCTCGAGGTTGGCGCAGCCCTCGGGCGCCGCGAGCAGGCACACGCAGGTGATGTGGTCGGCGCCGCGGTCGGTGAGGAAGCGGATGGCGGCGGCCAGGGTGCCGCCCGTGGCCAGCATCGGGTCGAGCACGTAGCACTGCCGCCCGCTCAGGTCGTCGGGCAGCCGCTCGGCGTAGGTGGAGGCCTCGAGCGTCTCCTCGTTGCGCACCATGCCCAGGAAGCCGACCTCGGCCGTGGGCAGCAGCCGCATCATGCCGTCGAGCATGCCGAGGCCGGCCCGCAGGATCGGCACCACCAACGGCTTGGGCGTGGCCAGCTTGGTGCCGGTCATCGGGGCCACGGGGGTGACGATCTGGTCGGGCTCGACCCGCACCTCGCGGGTCGCCTCGTAGGCCAGCAGGGTGACCAGCTCGTCGGCGAGCCGCCGGAAGGTGGGCGAGTCGGTGCGCACGTCGCGCAGCACGGTGAGCTTGTGGGCCACGAGCGGGTGGTCGACGACGTGGGTACGCATGGCGGGAGCCTAGTGGGCCAGAGCGACCGGAAACCCCTTGACCGTGGGCCGGGGCCTCGTGCCACCCTGGACCCATGGTCGAGCAGCTCGACGACGTCGACTTCGCCCTGGCCGCCTGGCGCCGCTCGGGGGAGTGGGTCGTGGGCGAGCTCGCACACGACCTGCCGGCCGACCTCGACCTCCTCGCCGACGCCCTGCGGCGCTTCTCCGACGACGTCGTCGTCGCGCTCATCGGCCTCGACGACGACTACTTCGTCATCGTCCGGGTCGACCAGGTGCGCACCCGGGTGCTGCTCTCCGACCCGACCGCCGCCGACGAGTGGGACGTCGCCGCCTCGGTGCTCGAGTTCCTCGACCTCCCGGCGCCCGACGAGGACGACGACGACCAGGACGCCGTCGGCGACCTCGACCTGCTCGCCGACCTCGGCCTGGCCGAGGACGACCTCGAGGACCTCCTCGACGACGTCGACGCCTACCCCGACGAGCTGCTCAGCGACGTGGCCCGCGCCATGGGATTCGGCCAGCTCTTCGACGACGCACTCGGGCTCGCTCCCGCGTGAGTGCCCCGATCGACTGGCGCGACCCGATGCGGCTCGCGCTCGGGGAGGCGCGCGCGGCTCTCGCCACCGGCGACGTGCCGATCGGCGCGGTCGTGCTCGATGCCGCCGGGGGCGTGATCGGGGTCGGGCGCAACGTGCGCGAGGCCGAGCACGACCCGACCGGGCACGCCGAGGTGGTCGCCCTGCGCGCGGCCGCCCGCCGCCGCGGCGAGTGGCGCCTCGACGGCTGCACGCTCGTCGTCACCCTCGAGCCGTGCACCATGTGCGCCGGTGCGGCCGTGCTCGCCCGGGTCGACCGGGTCGTGCTCGGTGCCTGGGACGACAAGGCAGGAGCGGTCGGCTCGTTGTGGGACGTCGTGCGCGACCGCCGCCTCAACCACCGCCCCGAGGTCGTCGGCGGGGTGCTGGCCGACGAGTCGTCGGCGCTGCTCGAGGAGTTCTTCGCCGCCCGCCGATGACTCTGCCCGCCGACCGGGGTCGGCACGGATCATGGAAGCCCACGACATGACGCCTGCGACGCAGGCCCTCGCCTCGCTCGTGCGGTCGGTCTCGGACGACGACCTCACCCGCCCCACGCCCTGCCCGGCGTACACCGTCGGCGACCTGGTCGACCACATCGGCGGCCTGACGATCGCCTTCACCGCCGCGGCCACCAAGCAACCGCTCGACGGTGCCCACGCCGGGCCGAGCGGGGACGCCGGCCGCCTCGAGGCCGGGTGGCGCGACCGCATCGCCGCCGACCTGGCCGGCCTCGCCGAGGCGTGGGCCGACCCGTCGTCGCGGGTGGGCACGGCCCAGGCCGGACCGGTCGAGCTGCCCGCCGAGGTCGCCGCCCTCGTGGCGCTCAACGAGGTCGTCGTGCACGGGTGGGACCTCGCGGTCGCCACCGGCCGGGCATGGGAGCCCGACCCGGCGTCGGTCGCGGTCTGCACGGGGTTCGTCGCGTCGTTCGAGGTTCCCGACGAGGTGCCGGACGGCGAGGGTCCGTTCGGTGCGCCCGTCGAGCCGTCCGCCGACGCGAGCGACCTCGACCGCCTCGTGGCGCTGGCCGGGCGCGAGCCCCGGTGGTCTGCCTGACGTTGCTCCGCTGTTCAGTTGGCACGAGCTCGAAGGTCAGCCCATCGCGCCTCCCTCGCCGTGCGGCCCCGAGACGCAGAACTCCTTGCCGACCGCTCGACCTCGGCCTCGAGGTCGTCGGCAGCGAGGTCGAGGTGCCAACGGCTCTTGCCCGCCGTCGGCTCGTCGACGTGCTGCCCGCCGACCTGGTCGGCCCACCAGCCGGCCAGGGTCGTCGGGTCGGTCGTGTCGCACGCGACCGTCTCGAGCCTCATCGCCATGCGCGGCACGCCAGCCGCGACCACCGACAACCCCAGGACGACTCGATGACGACTCGACGACAACCCGATTTAGCGCTCCGGAAGCCCTCCGGTAATCTCTCCCGCGGTGGCGTGTCCGAGCGGCCGAAGGTGCAACACTCGAAATGTTGTGTGGGGTCAAACCCACCGTGGGTTCAAATCCCACCGCCACCGCCAGCCTGCCGATCAGCCCCCGACGCACGTGTCGGGGGCTGATCGTCGTCCAGGGGTCCGATGCCGGGGCGAGGCGGGGCGCCTCAGCTCTCCCTGAGCGCCAGCTGCAGCATCAGGGCGAGGCGCTGGCGGTGGTCGCGCAGGTCGACCTGGCCGACCTCCCGCACCCGTCGGAGGCGGTAGCGGAACGTGTTGGGGTGCACGAAGAGGGCCTCGGCGGCCTCGTTCACGTCGCCGAAGGCCTCGAGCCAGGCGCGCAGGGTGGGCACCAGGCTGGAGGCGTGACGGGCGTCGTAGTCGACCAGGCGGGCCAGGGGTCCGGTGGGCGGCACGTCCTGGGCGCTGGCCAGGTCGCGCAGGTCGAGCAGCAGCAGGTCGGTGTGGACGTCGGCCAGCCGCGCCACCGCAGGCCCGCTGCGTCGTCCGCCCGAGTCGTGGCGCTCGCGCAGGACGCGGAGCACGCGGTCGGCCGTGGCGCGCGACCGGGCGACGCCGGCCGGCGTCGAGGCGATCGGGCCGACCGCGATCAGCGGTCGGGTCCGGTCACCGATCCGGTCGACGAAGTCGCGGGCCGTCGCGACGACCCGCTCGTCGGCGTCGCTGTCGGCCGACGACGTGGCGGCGATGCCGTACGCGGTGCCGCCGAGCAGCGCCGTGGCCGAGCGCGGGTTCATGGCCGAGAGGTGCACGGCGAAGGCGTCGGCGAGACGCTCGCGCTCCTGCGACCTGCTCGGGTCGCCGGCCTCGCCACCGCCGGCGACGGTGAGGGCCAGCACGACCAGCGGCACGTCGGCGAGCCCGAGCCGGGCAAGCGAGTCCTGGGCGCCGATGCCGCCCTCGAGCACCGAGCTGACGAGGTCGGTGCGCACGCGACGCTGCACGTCGGAGCCGGCCCGGGCCCGCAGCAGGTGGAGGGCGGTGAGGGTCGCCGCCTCGCGGAACGCCTGCGTCCGCTCGGGCGAGAGGGGCGCGTGCACCGCCGCCCAGATCGAGCCGAGGACCTCCTCGCCGGCCCGGACGGCGATGGCCACGCGCGGCAGCAGGAAGGCGTCGTCCTCGGCCGGGCTGATGTAGACGGGCTGGTCGCTGCGGTGCAGCTCGCCGAACACGCCGCGTTCGCTGAGGATGCGCGCGTAGCGCTCCGGGACCTGGCGACCCAGGATCGTCTCGACGCGCGACGGGTCGGCCTCGCCCTGCCGTTCGGAGAACGCCAGCACCCGCGAGCTGCGGTCCTCGATGGTGATCGGGGCGTCGAGCAGCGCGGCCACGGCGTTCGCCACGGCGAACAGGTCGCCGGACGGCAGGCCCCCCAGCGACTCCTGCTCGGCCCCGCCGACGTCGCCCTCCGCGAGCAGCGAGCGGAGCATGGCGGCCAGGTGTGCCCAGGGTGCGCCGCGGCTGAGCCCCAGCACGGCCACGCCGGCGTCGTCGGAGGCGGCGCGCACCTCGTCGGTGACGGGGCACGGCGACCTCAGCACCAGGCCGGCGGCACCGGCCCCGCCGAGGTCGGCGAGCACGGCGGCCACGTGCTCCGGCGACTCCAGGCCGACGCCGAGGACCAGCGCGTGCGGGGGCAGGACGGGGGCGTCGAGCGGGTCGTGGATGACGACGCCACCGATGGCGTCGGCGTCGTCCGGGACCCCGTGGACGAGGTCGAGCAGCGTGGCGCCGAGGTGGTCGATCACCCGCCGCAGGCTCGCCCGGGGACGCGGGGCCGGCGCCGTGCTCACGAGCACGAGGCTACGACCTGCCCGCCGCGCGGTGGGTCGACGACGCTCAGGCCGGGATCCACTCCGTGCCGGTGGTGACGGCGGCGAGCTCGTCCTCGACGGGGAGGACGCCGAGCCCGGGCCCGTCGGGCACGGCCAGGTGGCCGTCGTCCAGCACGAACGGCTCGGTGATGTCGCGCGCGTAGTAGCGACCCGAGGCCGAGGTGTCGCCCGGCAGCGTGAAGCCGGGCAGCGCGGCGAGCGCCACGTTGGCCGCGCGGCCGAGCCCGGTCTCGAGCATGCCGCCGCACCACACCGGGACGCCGTGGGCGACGCACACGTCGTGGATGCGCCGGGCCTCGAGGTAGCCGCCGACCCGACCGGGCTTGATGTTGACGATCGCGGCGGCTCCGAGGCGGATCGCGGCCGCGGCCGACTGCGCCGAGACGATCGACTCGTCGAGGCACACCGGCGTCGCGATCTGTCGCGCCAGGTCGGCGTGCCCGAGCACGTCCTCCTCCTCGAGCGGCTGCTCGATGAGGAGCAGGTCGAACGGGTCGAGGCGCGCGAGGTGACGCGCGTCGCCGAGGGTGTAGGCGGTGTTCGCGTCGACCTGGAGCAGCACGCCGTCGCCGTAGGTCTCGCGCACGGCACGGACGGGCTCGACGTCCCACCCGGGCTCGATCTTGAGCTTGATGCGCACGTAGCCCTCGTCGAGGTAGCCGCCGACGGCGTCGACCAGGGCCGGCACGCTGTCCATGATCCCGACCGAGACCCCGCACGGCACCCGGTCGTGGACGGCGCCGAGCTCGCGGGCGAACGAGCGGCCCTGGCTGCGCAGCTCGGCGTCGAGGACGGCGGTCTCGAGCGCCGCCTTGGCCATGCGGTGCCCCCTGAACGGCGCCAGCAGGGCGGCCACGTCGGTGGCCGCGACGCTCGGAACGGCGGTCAGCGCCGGCACGAGGAAGCGGCGCAGCACGTCGACGACGCCCTCGACGTACTCCGAGGAGTAGCGGGGGTCGGCCATCGCGACGCACTCGCCCCAGCCCTCGGCCTCGTCGGTGACGGCGCGCAGGAGCACGAGCTCACGCGTCGTCTGGGTCCCGAACGACGTGCGGAACGGCGACACCAGCGGCATCGCCACCCGTCGCAGCTCTACTCCGATCAGCCTCACGCCGACCTCCTCACCAGGTAGTGGCCGGTCCGGTCGAAGCCGACGACGCGGCCACCGTCGTCGAGCAGGGTGGTCAGCGCCTCGCGGACGGCGTGGCGCCACCGCGCGGCGAGGGAGGGGTCCGCAGCACGCAGCGCTGCCACGTCGAGCGGGACGGCGACGCTCACCGTCTCGCCCTCGAGCGAGCCCGGCACCGGTCCGCCGTCGGGCCCGACGGCCAGGCCGACCACCGGTTCCGGACCGGTCGGTGCGGGAGACGCGGAGCCGGTCGTGGCCGCCGACGCGACGAGCGGGTCGCGCAGGTCCCACCGCAGGAGCAGCCGGTCGGTGTCGTCGGTGCCGTTGATGGCGTCGCGCATGGGCCCGTAGAAGTCGGTGAGGTACTGCACCGGGCGGGCGGCCAGCTTGGTGATGTTGAAGTAGGCGTTGCGGCTCACCAGCGGGTCGAAGGTCCACACGATCCGGTCGACGCCGCGCAGCATCGACCACGCCCGTTGGTGCAGCTTCAGCGCGAGCCCGACGTGGCGGCCCGCGACCTCCGGCGCGGTGCCGGCGATGTGGCTGTGCAGCGCACCCTCGGCCGGGGCGTGGAAGAACGCGACGCACGCCCCGACCAGGCGGTCGCCGTCCGGGCCGTCGAAGGCGCCGGTGACGTAGTTGCCGGCCTTGCCGAACGCGCGCAGCAGCTCGGGGTTGATGGGCGGGTTGGCGTCGCGCCCCCAGACGCGGGCGAGTAGGGCGCCCACCTCGGCCACGCCGGCCAGGTCGTGCACCTCGCGCACGGTCACCCCGGAGGCCAGTGCGGCCGCGTCGGCCGCCTGCACGGCGGCGTCGAGGTCGAGGTCACGCCCGAACGGCGGCTCGGCGACTCCGGTCAGGGTGTCGCCATGGTCTCGGTGGCTCATGGTCGCGACGCACCGCCCAGCACGGCGACGGACGTCGTCCGCCTCGGCGCGAGCAGGTCGGCGACCAGTGCTGCCAGCAGGGCGGTGCGCCCCGGCAGCTCGTCGACGACGACGTGCTCGTCGTCGGCGTGCGCGCCGCCGCCGACGGCGCCCAGGCCGTCGAGGGTGGGGGTGCCGACGCCGGCGCAGAAGTTGCCGTCCGAGGCGCCGCCGACCGACGCCGACGACGGCGCGGGCAAGCCGAGGCGCATCGCGACCTCGGTGGCCCGTGCGAAGAGGTCGACGGACGCCGCGGCGTCGAGCGGCGGCCGGTTCGGGCCGCCCGTGACGGTGACGCTCGCCCCCGGGAGGACCGGACGCAGGGCGAGCATCGCCCGGTGCACGCGGTCCTGCTCCGCACTCGTGCGGGCGCGCACGTCGACCGAGAACGACCCGGCGGCCGGCACGGTGTTGGTGGTGGTGCCGCTGCGCAGGGCGGTCGGCGTCACCGTGGTGCCTCGGGCCCCGTCGCCGAGTCCGGCGACCGCGAGTGCGTGGTGCGCCAGCTCGAGGGTGGCGTTGACCCCGCGCTCCGGCTCGAGCCCGGCGTGCGCCGCGCGCCCGACGACGCCGACGTCGTAGAGCGAGACGCCCTTGCGCTCGGTCTTGAGCGCGCCGCCGCCGGCCGAGGCCTCGAGCACCAGCGCGGCCTCGGCCCCGCGGGCGTCGTCCTCGATGAGGGTGCGCGAGGTGGGGGAGCCGATCTCCTCGTCGCCGGTGACGAGCAGCGTGACGCCGTCGACGTCGCCGGCGTCGTGCAGGGCGGCGAGGGCGTGCAGCGCCATCACCAGCCCGGCCTTCATGTCGAAGCAACCGGGCCCGCGCAGCACGCCCTGCTCGACCGTGCACGGGTGGGTGGCGAGCGAGCCGAGCGGCCAGACGGTGTCGTGGTGGGCGAGCAGCAGCACCCGGGTCGGGCCGGCGCCGAGCCGCCACCGCAGGTGGGTGCGGCCGTCGACGACGATCCGCTCGGGCTCGGTGCCGAGGTGGCGCGCCCCCAGACGCGCCACCTCGGCGGCCGACCGCGCGACGGCGGCACGGTCGTCGGAGGGCGACTCGCACTCGACGAGCGTGCGGACGTCGTCGAGGAGCGCGGGCAGGTCGGGCCGCATCAGTCGACCCGCGGGGTGGCGCGCACGCCGAAGTGCACGTAGCGCTCGCCGGTGGGCAGCTCGTAGAAGGTCACCGGCGCCCACGTGTCGGCCTCGGGCGGGCGGACGGCGAACAGGGCCGGGCCCGCGGGCACGAGCGTGTGCTCCTCGACGGGGTCGGGCATCATCTCGGCCAGCGGGCCGAGGATCGTGGTGCGCAGGGCCGGTCCGCCGCGGGTCTCGTCGGTGGTGCCGTCGGCGAGCACCTCCATGCGCACCGAGGAGCGGGCGTAGATGCCCACGAAGGGCGTCACGTCGACGTCGGCCGGCTCGGCCGGCGGCGCGAACGGCCGCGCCATCTCGACGTCGGCGACCTCGGCGAAGATCTCGCGGTAGAGGTCCTCGTAGAGGTCGCGGGTGTGCCCGCCGTTGCACAGCAGGGCGACCGCGACGGCCGGGCGGTCGCCGTCCGCGGGCAGCATCCGGAGGAAGCCGGCCTGGCCGAGGGTGTTGCCGTCGTGGCCGACGAGGCGGTGGCCGGACCAGTCGAAGCGGATCCAGCCCAGGCCCCACGAGTCGCCGAGGATGAGCTTGTCGGGCAGGTCGACCTCGTGGGCGGTCATCGCCGCGACGGTCTCCTCGGCCAGCAGCCGGGTGCCGTCGGGCGCGAGGCCGCCGGACAGGTGCAGGCGCGCGAAGCCGAGCACGTCGCGCACGGTCGACTTCACGAGACCGGCGGGGCCGACGCTGCGCGGCAGGTCCCACACCGGCGTGGGCACCTGCTCGCCGTCGTCGTCGACGTGACCGACGGCCGCGGCCTCGAGGATCGCCTCCTCGGGCAGCGTCGAGGTGCGGGTGAGGCCGAGCGGGACGAACAGCCGCTCGCGCATCGCCTCGTCCCAGGTCTGCCCGGTGACCTTCTCGATCACCCGGCCCAGCAGCGACCAGCCGGAGTTGCAGTACGACCAGGTCGCACCGAGCGGGTGGTTCTGCGCGACGTCGCCCAGCAGGTCGACGTACTTCTCCAGGCAGTCGTCGCCGCGGCCGGTGTCGGTGAACACGTCACCGTCGATGCCGCTGGTGTGAGTGAGCAGGTGGCGGATCGTGACCTGCTTGGTCACGTCGGGGTCGGCGAGCCGCAGCTCGGGCACCACCTCGGCCACGGGGGTGTCGAGGCGCAGCCGGCCCTCGTCGACCAGCTGCATGACCACGGTCGCCGTCCACACCTTGGTGATCGAGCCGATCTGGAAGACCGACGCGGGCGTGGCGGGCTGCCCGGTGCGCAGGTTGAGGACGCCGTGCGCCACCTCGACCAGGTCGTCGCCGTCGAGGATGCCGAGCTGTGCGCCGGGCACGTGGTGCTTCTCGGCGAGGACGGCGAGGCGCCGCTGCCAGTGGGCGGCGTCGAGCCGGGGCCGGCCGCCGCGGAGCGTGTGCTGCTCGACCCACTCGACCAGCCGACGGGCGTAGTCGAGACGGTGCGAGGGCCGGCCGAGCAGCACGAAGGCGTGCGACGCACCGGGGTAGACGACCAGCTCGGTGGGCACGCCGAGGCCCCGCAACGAGGTGTGCCACTGCTGGCCCTGGCCGAGCGGGCACGTGAGGTCGTCGGCGCCGTGCAGCACCAGGGTCGGCGTCGAGACCCGGTGCACGGCCGTGATCGGCGACATCGCCGCGTAGGCCTCCGGCTGGTCCCACGGCGTCCCGCCGAGCTCGTACGCGCTCATGCAGTGGCCGTCGTCGCAGGTGCCGAACATGCTGGTCATGTCGCTGACGACGCCGCCGGCCACGCCGGCCTTGAAGCGGTCGTCGTGCCCGGTGAGCCAGCAGGTCATGAACCCGCCGTAGCTGTAGCCGGTCACGGCGAGGCGGTCGGCGTCGACGACGCCCTCGGCGACGAGGGTGTCGACGGGCTCGAGGAAGTCGCGGTGGTCGGCCACGCCCCACGCGCCGTGCACGCCGTCGAAGAACGCCTCGCCGTAGCCGTCGCTGCCGCGCGGGTTGACCAGCAGGACCGCCCAGCCCCGGGCCACGAGCTCCTGGTGGTAGGGGTGCATCTGGTCGGCAGCGGCGTTCCAGGCGTTGTGCGGGCCGCCGTGCACGTCGAGCAGCAGCGGCCGCGGCCCGGGGTGCTCGGCGGCGTCGGGCCGCAGGAGCCAGCCCTGCACGCTGGTGCCGTCGGAGATCGTGAAGGTGCGCTCCTCGGGCTCGACCAGCGCGACGTCGGCCAGCGCGGCCCCGTGGTCGGTGAGGACGGTCTCGGCGCCGCTCGCGACGTCGACGGCCACGATCTCGCCGTGCGAGGTCGGGGTGCCGAGGGCGACGACGGCGGTGCCGCCGACGACCGACAGGCCCGACACGACGCGACCCGCGCCGGCCACCACCGGTCGTGCGTCGGCCCCGGGCTCGTCGCCCAGCGCCCACACGTGGGTGCAGCCGTGGTCGCGCACGCACACCAGGAGCGTGCCGTCGGCCGTGCGCTGCGGCCGGCCGCCGGGGTAGGCCGGTCCGCCGGCCATCACGTTGCGGTCGAGGTGGGCGCTGAGGCTGACCACCGCCTCGTCGGTGCCGCCGGTGCCGCCAGGGCTACCGGGGTCGACCCGCAGCAGGTGCTGGTGGCCGACCGGGTCGCCCGGGTAGCCGATGACGAGCAGGTCCGCGCCGTCGGCGCCGGCGTCGGTGCCGGCGTCGAACGACACCGCGCCCGCGACGCCGTCGGCGAGCGCCACGGTGCGCACCTCGGCCTTGGGGTCGTCGACGTCGAGCAGGTGGACGGCGGTGCGGTAGGTCAGGTCGCTGTCGTCGCCGACCTTGCGCGTGAAGGCGAGCGTGCGCCCGTCGGGCGACCACGCCGGGTCGCCGGCGTGCTCGGGGCCGTCGGTGACCTGGCGACAGGAGCCGCCGTCCGCGGACACGTCGAGCACGAACAGCTGCCGCCGGACGGCGCCCAGCATGCCGGCGCCGTCGACCTGGTAGTCGGCGCGCCGGGCGACGAGCGGGGCGCCGTCCGGGGCGTCGTCGCCGGCCGGGTCGACCGGCGCGGCGAACGCGAGGCGCGAGCCGTCGGGGCTCCACGCCGGCCGACCGGCTCCGGCGGGGGCGTGCCCGAGCGGCTCGGCGTCGCCGCCGTCGGGGTCGAGCAGGTGCGGCCGGCCGTCGCGCAGGAAGGCGATCCGTCGTCCGTCGGGCGACCACGTCGGCGTGGTGTCGGCCGGGCCGGCCGTGAGCCGGCGGGGGGCGGCGCCGTCCACGGGCACCAGCCACAGCTCGTCGACGTTGCGGTCGGCCTCGAGGTCGAGGGTGCGCAGCACGTAGACGACGCGGGCGCCGTCGGGGGACAGGGCCGGCTGCGAGGGCACGGCGAGCAGGGCGAGGCCGTCGAGGCGGGCGGGTCGGGTCATCGGTCACTCCTGCTCGGTGCGGGGACGGCGGCACGGTGGCCGCCCGGGACGGCCGCGAGGAGCTCGCGGGTGTAGTCGTGCTCGGGGTCGGCGAGCACCTGTGCGGTGGGGCCCTGCTCGACGATCCGGCCGTGGCGCATGACCGCGACCCGGGTGGCCACGTACCGCACGACGGCGAGGTTGTGGCTGATGAACAGCATCGAGAGCCCGAGCTCGCGCTGCAGGTCGCGCACCAGGTTCAGCACGGCGCCCTGGATCGAGACGTCGAGCGCCGAGGTGATCTCGTCGGCCACGACGACGGCCGGACGGCCGGCCAGCGCGCGGGCCAGGGCCACCCGCTGGCGCTGGCCCCCGGACAGCTCGGCGGGGCGCGCGCCGCCGCGACCCGGCTCGAGGTGGACGAGCTCGAGCAACCGGGCCACCTCGGCTCGTCGTGCGGCGCGCGACGAGCCGGGCGGGATGGCCTCGGCGATGCTCTCGCCGACGCTCATGCGCGGGTCGAGCGAGGAGTGGGGGTCCTGGAAGACCATCCGCACGGGACGGTGGCGTCCGCGCACGGGCACGGGTGCGTCGCCGAGGGTGATGCGGCCCTCGAACGGCACGAGGCCGACGGCGGCCCGGGCCAGGGTCGACTTGCCCGAGCCCGACTCGCCGACCAGGCCGACCACCTCGCCCTCGGGCACGGTGAGGCTGACGTGGTCGACGGCCGTGACGCCGCCGTAGCGCACCACCACGTCGTCGAAGCGCAGCTCGCTCATGACACCTCCAGCGGCGGACGGGCCGCGACGTCGCGTGTCTGCGGCGCCACCGCACCGGTCTCGTCGGCGTGCCAGCAGGCGACGCGGCGTCCGCCCGGGTCGGTGGCGAGCGGCGGGTCCTCGGCCCGGCACCGGGGCGAGACCAGGGGGCACCGGTCGGCGAAGGCGCAGCCGACGGGCACGTCGGCCGGGTCGACGGGCCGGCCGGGGATGGTGGCCAGCGGCTGGTCGAGGTCGGTCGTCATGTCGGGCACCGCGGCGACCAGGGCCCGGGTGTAGGGGTGCCGGGCACTGGTGGCCAGGTCGGCGGCGGGCAGGTCCTCGACGACGCGGCCGGCGTACATGACGAGCACCCGGTCGCACACCTCGCGGACGACGGCCACGTCGTGGCTGATGAGCACCAGGGCGACGTCGTCGGCCTCGCGGATGGCGGCGAGGAGGTCGAGCACCTGCTGCTGCACGGTGACGTCGAGGGCGGTGGTCGGCTCGTCGGCCACGATGAGCGCGGGGGAGCCCATGAGGCCCATGCCGATCATCGCCCGTTGGCGCATGCCGCCGGAGAACTCGTGCGGGTACTGGCGGGCCCGTCGCTCGGGGTCGGTGATGCGCACCGAGCGCAAGCGGTCGACGGCCCGGGCCAGGGCCGCGCGCCGGTCGAGGCCGTGGTGGTGTCGCGAGACCTCCGCCAGTTGCGCGCCGATGCGCTGCGTGGGGTTGAACGACGTCGCGGGGTCCTGGAAGACCAGCGACAGGCTGGTGCCGAGCAGGCGCCGCTGGGCGCGGGAGTCGGCGCCCTGCAGGTCGGTGCCGAGCAGCTCGAGGCGCTCGGCGTCGACGCGTCCCGGCTCGCCGACCAGCCGCGCCGCGGCGAGCGCGGTGAGCGACTTGCCGGAGCCGGACTCGCCGACGATGCCGAGCGCCTCGCCGCGCCGCACGGTGAACGAGACGCCGCGCACCGGCCGGACGACGCCGTGCTCACCCGGGAACGAGACCTCGAGGTCGCGCACGTCGAGGACGACGTCGCCGTCGCCGTCGGTGCCGGTGGCGGTGTCGCGTGCGGTCGTGGCGGCGGCGCGGCCGCCGCCCGGGGCGCGGCGCGACCCGCGTGGGGCGAGCGCCGACGCGGTGGTGGTGACGCCGAGGCTCTTGGCCACGCACTCGCCGAACAGGTTGAACGCCAGGCCGGCCAGCAGCACGGCCGCGCCGGGGGCAAGGGCCGCGGCCGGGTTGAGGTAGAGCAGCGAGACGCCGTCGAAGAGCAGGCGGCCCCAGTCGTAGGCCGGCTGCTGGACGCCGAGGCCCAGGAACGAGAGCCCGGCGAACGACAGCAGGGCCCCGCCGGCGCCGATGGTGGCGTTGACGACGAGCGGCTCGGCGACGTTGGGCAGCACGTGCCGCACCAGGATCCGCGGCCGGCTCACGCCCGCGACCAGGGCGGCCTCGACGTACTCCCGCCCGGCGACGCCGGCGACGAGCGTCTGCACGAGGCGCGCGAACGCCGGCGCCCCGGCGCAGCCGATCGCGAGCACGGCACCGAGCGCCCCCACCCCGAAGACCACGGCGAAGAACAGCGCGAGCAGCAGGCCGGGGAAGGCGACCGCGACGTTGACCGCGGCCACGACCAGCCGGCCGCCGAAGCGGCCGAGCAGGAACGGCGCCGTGCCCAGCAGCAGGCCGACGGCGACCGCGATCGCGGTGGCGGCGAGGGCCAGCCCGATGGAGAGACGGGCCGCGACCAGCGTGCGCAGGAAGATGTCGCGCCCGAGGTTGTCCGTGCCCGCCCAGTGCTCGCCCGACGGCCCGGCGAGCAGGTTGTCGGTGTCGTCGGCCGCCGCCGCGTCGGCGAGCAGCACCGGGCCGAGCAGGGCCAGCAGCAGCACGGCGACCGTGAGCACCGTCGCCGTCAGGCCGAGGGGGGTGCGCAGCACCGCCGTCCATCGCCGCACGTCAGTCCTCCCGGATCATCGAGCGCGGGTCGATGAGCGCCAGAGCGACGTCGACGGCGGTGTTGACGATCAGCACGCCGACGCCGTAGACGATGACGATGGCCTGCACGAGCGGGTAGTCCTTGGCCAGGATCGAGGACACGATCGTGCTGCCGAGCCCCGGCCAGGCGAAGACGTTCTCGACCAGCACCGTGCCGGCCACCATCGAGCCGAGCAGCATGCCGCCGAGGGTGAGCGAGGCCGTGAGGGCGTTGGGCAGCGCGTGGCGCAGGTAGACGGTGCGGCTCGGCAGCCGCTTGGCCCGCGCGGTCCGCACGAAGTCGGCCTCGAGCACGGCGACCATCTCCACGCGCACGATGCGGGCCAGCACGGCGGCGGGCCCCACGGCGAGCGAGAGCGCGGGCAGCACGTAGGCGCTCGGGGTGTTGTCGCCGGCGACCGGCAGCCAGCCGAGCCCGACGCCGAAGACGTAGACCAGGGCCACGCCCAGCAGGAAGTCGGGGACGAGACCGAGCACGACGCTGGTCGTGGTGAAGCCGAGCTCGGTGCGTCGTCCGCGACCGCGACGGGTCAGGGCGCCCACGCCGACGCCGAGCGGCACGGCGATCGCGACCGCGACGACGAAGCCCAGCACGGCCAGCGAGAGCGTGGCGGGCAGGCGTTGGGCGATGACCTCCTGCACCGGCAGCCGCAGCGACAACGAGGTGCCGAGGTCACCGGTGAACAGGCCCTGCACGAAGTGCCAATACTGCACCAGGAACGGGTCGTCGAGGCCGAGCTCGGCCCGCCGCGCGGCGACCAGGTCGGCCGAGGCCGTCGGGCCGAGCGAGGTGCGCACGGGGTCGCCCGGGATGAGGTGGATCATCAAGAAGGAGGCCGAGACCAGCACCCAGAGCGAGCCGAGCAGTCGTCCGGCGCGCCGGACGGCGAAGCGCCGCCACGGCCCGGACCACGCCGGTCGCCCCTGCGTGGGCGCCGTCGTCGCGACGGCGGCCGGAGCCTCCCCGAGAGCCATCGGTCAGTTCGCCAGCATGCGGATGCTGGTGGGCACGAACTGCCCCGGGTACTGGAACTCGGCGCCGTTGCCGAAGGTCTTCACCAGGCTGTTGGCGAAGGGGACCACGTCAGCGTCCTCGACCAGGTGGGCCTCGGCCTCCAGCCACGTGGCACAGCCCTCCTCGGCGGGCAGCGCGGAGGCCCGGGCGACGGCGTCCTCGTAGTCGGCGTTCTCGATGCGCGCGAAGTTGGTGCCCTCGGGCGCCGGGGTGCCGGACAGGAAGGGGACGAGCTGGTCGGGGTAGTTCACGTTGAGGGGCAGCCACGCGACGTCCCAGTCGCCGGTGCCGAAGACGGTCTCCTGGATGGGCCCGGCCCCCTCGGGACGCGCCTCGACCTCGAGGCCGGCCTCCTCCCACTGCTGGACGGCGAGCTCGGCGGCCGCGGCGCCGCCCGACCCGGCCACGGCGGTGTTGTAGACGAAGGTGATCCGGGAGACGCCGGCCTGCTCCAGCGCCGCGCGGGCGGCGTCGACGTCCTGCTCGGGCAGGGCGGGCGAGACCGAGTCGCCGGGGCAGCCGACCGGGTCGATGGCGGCGAAGGTCGTGGGCGGCCCGCCGCGGTCGGCGGTCAGCACGCGCTGCAGCTCGGCCAGGTCAAGGGCCTGCGTCAGGGCCAGTCGGACGGCGGGGTCGCTGGTCACGTGGTCGTCGCCGTGGTGGTACCACTGCTCGCCCACGATGGCCTGGGCCTCGGTGCTGAACAGGCCCTGGGCCTCGAGCCGCGCGGCGTCGGCGCCGGCCACGATGGCGGCGTTGATCTCGCCCGAGGTCAGCAGGTTCGCGGCGGTCGACTCGTTCTCGACGACCCGCACGACGATGGTGTCGGGCATGCCGGGCTCGTCGCTCGTGGCGCCGTCCGGGCCCCACGTGTAGCCGTCGCGACGGGCGTAGGTGTACTGGTTGCCGGGCTGGGCGTCGGTCAGCTTGTAGGCGCCGGTGCCCAGGGTGGCGTCGGACAGTGATGCGCGATCGGCCAGGCCGGCCGCGCAGACGATGGGCAGGTTGGCCAGCCCCTGCAGCACGAACGGGGCCGGTGCGGCCAGCTCGATGCTGACGGTGCGCGCGGCGTCGTCCGCGGTCACCGTGGCCTCGGCGGGCAGGAAGACGCCGAGGAACGGGCTCTCGTTGGCGGGGTCGCCCACGTAGTCGAGGTTGTCCTTGACGTCGCTCGCGGTCAGCTCGGAGTCGTCGCTGCAGGTGATGCCCTCGGCGAGGGTGAGCTCGACCGAGGTGCCGTCGAGCGACCACTCGCTCGCCAGGCCCGAGACCACCTCGCCGTCGGCGTCGATCGCCAGCAGCCGGTCGTAGGCGAGCTGGCTGATGGAGAACAGCCCGGTCCCGGCCGAGGACTGCGGGTCGAGCTGGCCGGGGTCGGCGTTGAAGGCCATCGTGAAGGTGCCGCCGCTGACGTAGTCGCCGCCGCCGGCTCCGCCGCTGCTCGAGCCGCCACCACCGCCGCCGCAGGCGGCGAGGAGGACGGCCGTGGCGCCGAGCGCGAGGGCGGCACCGCCGAGACGGCGAGGCGGACGGGCGTGGGTGCGGTCCGTCATGCGGGTTCCTCCGGTGGTGTGGTGGGTGGTCGCGGGGCGTGCGGGTGGGTGCGGCGTCAGGCGCCGGCGCGCCGGACGGCCCGGCCGAGGTGCAGGTACAGCGCGCGGCCCTGTCCGTCGTCGCCGACGAAGGCGTGGGGCATGAACATGCCGCGGTCGGCCTCGAGGGGGATGAGCATGTCGTCGCGGTAGTGCACGAGCTCGGTGCGCTCGACCTTGCCGCCCATCTCGATCAGCGCGCCCTTGGGCTGCTGCTCGATCCAGACCCGGCCGCCGTCGTCCTGGCTGACGACGAGGTCGAAGACCTCGGCCGAGTAGGTGCCGAGGTAGCGCGAGACGTCGACCGGGCGCGGCGACGCGGGCGGGTGCGGCAGCGGCGGGAGGTGCACGCCGGCGACCTCGGCCAGGACGCGGCCGACGACGTCGCGGTAGAGCGACACGGCGTCGCCGCCGTTGGTCAGCAGGACGACGGCGGTGCCGGTGGCGGGGACGATGCGCAGGAACGCCGCCTGGCCGATGGTGTTGCCGTCGTGGCCCACGACGTCGCCGTCGGGGGTGTCGAAGCGTTCGAACCCCAGGCCCCAGGAGTCGCCCATCAGCCCGAGGGGCGGCAGGTCGACCTCGCGGGACTGCATGCGCGACGGCGTCCCGGGGGCGAGCACCTGGGTGCCGTCGACGGCGCGGCCGTCGTCGAGGTGCATCCGCGCGAAGGTGGTCAGGTCGCGGGCGGTCATGGCGAGCATGGCGCCGGCCGGCCCGTTCGAGCGGGCCATCGCCCACATCGGCGCGGGCACGTGGCCCTGGCCGGCCTCGGCCTCGACGTGACCCATCGCGGCGCGGAACATGATCGCCTCGTAGGGGCTGGTGGCGGTGTGGGTCAGGCCGAGCGGGGCGGCCAGGTGCTCGCGCAGGCACGTGTCGTAGGGCTTGCCGCGCAGGACCTCGACGAGGCGGCCCAGCACGCAGTAGCCGGCGTTGTTGTAGGAGAACCGCTCGCCGGGCGGGAACAGCTGCGGGACGTGGCCGAGCGTCGCCACGTACTTCTCGACGCAGTCGTCGCCGGTGCCGGTGTCGGTGAAGATGTCGCCCTCGAAGCCGGCCGTGTGGTTGAGCAGCATCCGCACGGTCATGCGGTCGGCGGCCTCCGCGTCGGCGACGTGCAGCTCGGGCAGGTGGCGCCGCACCGGTTCGTCGAGCCCGACCAGCCCTTCGTCGACCAGCTGCATCACCAGCGAGGCGGTCCACAGCTTGGTGATCGAGCCGATCTGGAAGACCGAGTCCGCGGTCGCCGTCACACCCGTGCCGCGGTGCAGGATCCCGGCGGCACCGTCGACGGTCTCGCCGTCGTGCAGCACCGCCCACGCCGCCGCGGGCACGTCGTACTTCTCGAGCAACGCAGGCAGGTGCTCGTCGATCCAGGACCGGGTGCTCTCGAGCTCTGCCATGGCACGAGACTAGGAATTCGCGAGCATCCTCGTTGGTCCGATCCGACGATCCTCGCGGCTCCTGTTGGTTCTCATGCACGAAGTCGTCGTCCCGCGCGGTGGGTCTGAGGCGGTGGTTCACTAGCATCGGGCCGGTCGCGGGGTGGGCTCGCCGACGACCGCCGGTAGGAGCGCCGCATGACCCAGCAGGGCGAACCGCCCCTCCGCCGCGTGCTCGCGGTCGTCGCCGCCGGTGGCGTGCTCGGGTCGGCGGCGCGTCACGCGCTCGAGGTGGCCTGGCCGACGTCGTCCGGCGGGTTCCCGGCCGCCACCTTCGTGACCAACGTCGTCGGGGCGATGCTGCTCGGCGCACTGATGGTCGTGGTCGTCGAGCGCGGTGGTGCGCACCCCCTGCTGCGCCCATTCCTCGGCGTGGGCGTCCTGGGCGGGTTCACCACCTTCTCGACCTACGCGGTGCAGACCACGGTGCTCGTCGACGCGGACCATGCGCTCGTCGGGCTCGGCTACCTGCTGCTGACCCCGGTCGTCGCGGTGGCGGCGGTCGGGGTCGGCATGGCCGCCGTGCGCCGCGCGACGAGGGGCACAGCGCGATGACCGACTACCTCTGGCTCGCCCTCGGCGCCGCCGTCGGTGCGCCGGCGCGCTACCTCACCGACCGCGCCGTCCAGGCCCGCGTGGGCACGACGCTGCCGTGGGGCACGCTCGCGGTCAACGTGGTGGGCTCGTTCGTGCTCGGCGTCCTCGTCGGCTGGGGCACGACGCACGACGTGCCGGACGCCGTCGTGCTCGCCGTCGGCACCGGGTTCTGCGGGGCGCTGACGACGTACAGCACGTTCGCCTACGAGACGGTGCGTCTGCTCGAGTCCGGTCGGTGGCGCGGGGCGGCCGTGAACGTGGGCCTCTCCCTGGTCGCCGGTGTCGGCGCGGCGGTGGTCGGGTATCTCCTAGCCTGAGGGGCGTGGACCTCCTGCCCGACCTGCCGGCGCTGCGCCTGCTGGCCGACGTCGCCCGGCTCGGCAGCATCGGCGCGGCCGGGCGGGCGGCGGGCATCTCGCAGCAGTCGGCCTCGGAGCGGCTGCGGGCGATGGAGACCCAGACCGGGCTGGTGCTGGTGCAGCGGGCCACGACCGGTTCGTCGCTGACGTCGGCCGGGCGGTTGCTGGTCGAGTGGAGCCGCGGGCTCCTCGACCAGGCGGCCGAGGTCGAGGCGGCGCTGCGCACGCTCCAGGAGGAGCGGACGCGTGGGCTGCACGTGCACGCGAGCATGACGACGGCCGAGTACCTCCTCCCCGGCTGGCTGGTGCGCCTGCGACGCGACCGCGGGACGGCGGCGAGCCTGCACGCCACCAACTCCGAGGCCGTCGTCGACGCCGTCCGCGCCGGCCAGGCCGACATCGGCTTCATCGAGGGGCCGGCCGACCTCGCCGGGCTCGCCTCCCGCGTCGTCGGCGACGACCGGCTCGTGCTCGTCGCCGAGCCCGGCGACCCGTGGGCCCGTCGCCGCAAGCCGCTCGGCGCCGACGAGATCGCCCGGCGCCCGTTGACCAGCCGCGAGGCCGGGTCCGGCACCCGCCGCGTCGTCGAGGACGCCTTCCGTGCCCTGGGGCACGAGCCGGCCGAGCCCGAGGTCGAGCTGACGACGACGTCCGCCGTGCTGGCCGCGGTGCGCGCCGGCAGCCCGCCGGCCTTCCTCAGCGAGCGGGTGGTGGTGGGCGACACCGGGTCGGGGCGTCTCGTCGAGGTGCCGACCGCCGACCTCGACCTGCGCCGGCGGTTCACCGCCGTGTGGGTCGGCAGCAGCCGGCCGCCCGCGGGGCCGCTGCGCGACCTCTTGGGTATTGCCGGACGCGCTGTCCGCTGAAAATCTTTGCTAGGGTGGTCGCGAGCCAGCACGGCTCACCGGACGAGGGAGCCGTACCCGGAACGCGACAAGACGGCCATCCAGGAGCTCGTCATGGCATGGGTGGTCCTCGTTCTCTCCGGCGTCCTCGAGTCGGTCTGGGCGGTCGCGCTCGGCCGGTCCGAAGGCTTCAGCCGGCTGGTGCCCTCGCTCGTCTTCGCGGTCGGCCTGGTGCTGAGCATGGGCGGGCTCGCCTACGCGATGCGCACGCTGCCGCTCGGCACCTCCTACGCCGTGTGGGTCGGCGTCGGCGCCTCGCTGACCGTCACCTACGGCATGGTGGCCGGCGACGAGACCGTCAGCCTGGTCAAGGTGCTGCTGCTCGTCGGCCTCGTGGGCTGCATCGTCGGGCTCAAGCTCGCGCACTGATCTTCCCGGTCGACGTCGCGAGTGCCGCAGACGTGCGATCGTGCCTGACGTGCACCGACGCCTGGTTCCTGCTCTCGCGGTCGTCGTCCTGACCCTCGTGGCCTGCGACGGCGGCCGGCCGGACGATGCCTCGGTGTCGTCCAGCGCTTCGCCGGACGCCTCGTCCGTCGACCTCGCGCCCGGAATCGCCGCGCTCTACGCCGGCAACGCCCCGAGCCCGGAGGAGGCGGACGAGAGCGACTGCTTCGGCGACGCATTGCTCGACCGGCTGGGCGGGACCGACCTGGAGGCGGCCGGCATCGTCGTCGACGGCGCCGTCGTCACCGCGCTCCCGGTCCTCGACGCCGACACCGCCACGCAGTGGGTCCAGGCCCAGCACGAGTGCATCGACTTCGTGGAGGTCTCGACCCGTGCGCTCGGCGCGCAGAGCAAGGGCCGGGTGGCCGCCGGAGCCTATGCCGACTGTCTCCGGGCGGCGCTCACCGGCGCGGAGGTCGACGCCGCGCTCGTCGACACCCTCACCGGCGCGTTCGACACCGAGGCCGTGGCCGCCCTCGGCCGGGCGCAGGCCGACTGTGCCCGATCGGCGTCGCCCCCCGACTAGCCGGTCTACGATCGGCGAGATCACGAAGGAGTGAGGGACATGGGGTCCACCAGGAACATCGTCGGCGCCCTCGCGGGAGTGCTCGCCCTCACCGGTGCTCTGGTCGCACCGGTGACCACGACGGCCAGCGCCGCGCCCGCACGGGTCGCGGCACCCGACGTCGTCGATCCGGCCGAGCGCGGCGAGCCCGCCAAGCCCGGCAAGACCCCCCGCGGCAAGCGGCCCGCAGTCTTCGTCGGCAACAACTGGGAGGGCACCGCCACGCTGCTCGACCCGCGGAGCTTCCGGCGCATCGGCGTGCTCGACGTCGTCCCCGACTACGCACAGCGCATGCAGGAGATCGCCACCAACCCCTACCGGTTGGCCTACTTCCTCGCGATCCGCGCGCTGATCGGCGAGGGCAACGACCAGTTCGTCGACGACATGTACTCCTCCAACGACGGCCGCCTCGTCGTCATCTCCCGCCCGTCGTTCGCCGACGTCGTCGCGATCAGCCTCAAGACGAAGAAGATCGTCTGGCGCTTCCAGGTCGACGGCGTCCGCTCCGACCACATGGCGGTCTCGCCCGACGGCCGGCGCGTCGTCGTCAGCGCCTCCACCGGCAACGTCGTGCACGTGCTGCGCGTCGCCGACGGCACGGAGGTCGGCCGGTTCGCCTCGGGCGGCTCGCCCCACGAGTCGGTGTTCATCGACGGCGGCAAGCGCATCCTGCACGCCAGCATCGGCACGGTCTACAGCCCGCTCGACGAGCCCGGCATCCCCGACCCGCTCGAGGGCGAGCGGGTTCTGCAGGTCGTCAACGCGAAGACGCTGAAGGTCGAGCGCCGCTACGACCTGCGCAAGGCGCTCGACGCGCGCGGCCTGGACGACGTCAGCATCTCGGTGCGGCCGATGACGCTCTCGCCCGACGAGCAGAAGCTCTACTTCCAGCTCTCGTTCTTCCACGGCTTCGTCGAGCTCGACCGGCGCAGCGGCCGGATCACGCGGGTCAAGCGCCTGCCGAACCTCGTGCCTGACCTGCCGCGCCCCTTCTACCTGCTCGACTCCGCCCACCACGGCATCGCGGCCGGGCCCCACGGGCAGCGCATCTGCGTCGCCGGCACCATGAGCGACTACGCGACGCTGGTCAGCACCCGCACCTGGAAGCACACCCGGCTGATCAAGGGCGGCCTCAAGCCCTACTGGGTGACGCCGAGCGCCGACGGCAAGGACTGCTACATCTCCTGGTCCGGCTCCGACACCGTCTCCCGCATCTCCTACAAGACCGCCCGTATCCGCACGACGGTCAAGGTCGGCGACCACCCCCAACGCATCCGCAACGGCTTCATCCGCAGGGAGCTCGTGGCCGGGCTCGGCGTCGCGTCGTCCTCAGCGCCCCGCCGGACGACGTCCACGACGGCCTGGGAGCGACCCGCCGGGTAGCGCGTCTCCTGCCGGACGTTCGGCGGGGCCGGCCGACACCCCATGAGTCGGCCGGCCCCGTCGGGTCGGTGCGGGTCTGCGCGCTAGAGGATGCTGCGGCAGACCGCGAGGAGTGATCCGTTGCGATCGCCCGTGTAGATGGCCCAGCCCTCGTCGAAGCTGACCCGCTCGATGCGGTCGTCACGCTCGACCAGCGCCGAGCCCGGGATCACGTCGGGCCCGAAGCCGGTGGCCGAGCAGTCGTGGCGCTGCATCAGGTCGTCGAGCCGGGCCTGCGCGGCGATCTCGGCGGCGCTCGGCACCCGCACGTCGGCGGTCGCCGTCGGGCCCACCGTCGGGCCCACCGTCGGGGCCACTGCGAGCACGGCCACGGCGGCGGCGACCACGAGCTTGACGCCGTGGACGGCGGCGCGCTGTGTGCTGCTCGGCTGACGAGGCATGACGGTGCTCCGGGAGGGGGGAGTGTTCGTGGGAGGTGGGGGGGTCGTGCACCGAGATACCCCTCCAACGACGCTCCGGGGCCGAGGTCACGGCCGGGCCGTGACGAGCGCCAGCGGTCTGGACCACCGCAGACGGAGGCGAGCGTGAGAGTCCGAGTGGCGCTGGTCACTCCCTGTCGGCTCCGGCGAGCCGGGTGCGAGGATGAAACGTATGACCTGGTTCGCCTCGCCCGCGGACGCCGCGCAGCGCCTCGGCTCCGTCGGCTACCTCGCCGACCCGGCCACCGCCACGACGTCCTACCTCGCCGGCGCGCTCGAGAAGCCGCTGCTGGTCGAGGGTCCCGCCGGCGTCGGCAAGACCGAGCTGGCCAAGGCGGTCGCCCGGGCCACGGGGGCCGAGCTGGTGCGTCTGCAGTGCTACGAGGGGCTCGACGAGGCCCGGGCGCTCTACGAGTGGAACTACAAGAAGCAGCTGCTGCGCATCCAGGCCTCGCAAGGCTCCGACGACACGTGGGACGCCACCCACGACGACATCTTCACCGACGAGTTCCTGCTCACCCGGCCGCTGCTGACCGCGATCCGGCGCGACGAGCCCACGGTGCTGCTCATCGACGAGGTCGACAAGGCCGACATCGAGGTCGAGGGCCTGCTGCTCGAGGTGCTCTCCGACTTCCAGGTCACCATCCCCGAGCTCGGCACGATCGAGTCGACGCGCCGACCGTTCGTCGTCCTCACCAGCAACGCCAGCCGCGAGCTGTCCGAGGCGGTGAAGCGGCGCTGCCTCTACCTGCACCTCGACTACCCCGACGCCGAGCGTGAGCGCGAGATCGTCGCCTCCCAGGTCGACGACCTCGACGACCGCGTGACCGGCCAGCTCGTCGCGACGATCCACCGCCTGCGCGAGCTCGAGCTCAAGAAGGCGCCCTCGATCGCCGAGTCGGTGGACTGGGCGCGCACGCTCGTGGCGCTCGAGATCGGCGACCTCGACGAGAAGGCGATCGCCGACACCCTGGGCGTCGTCCTCAAGCACCACTCCGACCACCAGCGGGCGGTCAAGGAACTGAAGCTGGCCCGCTGATGCCCGACCAGCGCGACCGCAGCGGGCTCGTCGACCGGCACATCGCCTTCCTCGAGGCGCTCCGCGCCGCGGGCCTCTCGGTCTCGCTCGCCGAGGACCTCGACGCCGTCGCCGCCCTCACCGCGCTCGACTGGACCGACCGTGACGTCGTCCGCGAGGGCTACGCGGCGACCCTGGTGAAGAAGCAGGCCCAGCGCCCGACGTTCGAGGCGCTGTTCGACCTCTACTGGCCGCGCCTGGTCGGCGGCGGGGTCGCCGCGCTGCAGGACGACGACGCCGACGCCGCGGGCGACGGCCCGCCGGTGCGCGACAACGCCGAGGCGCTGGCCGAGTTCCGCGAGCGGCTCGCCGAGGCGCTCGAGGCCGGCGACGAGCAGCGGCTGCAGGCGCTCGCCGCCGAGATGGTCGGACGCTTCGGTGCCATGCCCGGCCGCGGCCCCGGCCTGTCGTCGTGGTCGGCCTACACGGCGCTGCAGCGCGTGGCGCCGTCCGAGCTGGTCGACCGCATCGTCGAGGCGCTGCTCGGCGGTGGCCTGACCCGCGAGGAGGCCGAGCGTGGTGCCGGACGACGCGTGGGCGCGTTCACCGCCACCGTCGAGGCCGACGCCCGCCGCCGGATCGCGGAGGAGAAGGGGGCCGATCACGTCGCCAACGTGGCGCTCCGCCCCAGCATCGACCGGCTCGACTTCACCGCCGCCCGCCGCGCCGACCTCGAGCAGATGCGCCGCGAGATCTACCCGCTGGCCCGTCGGCTGGCGACCCGGCTCACGAAGGAGCGGCACTCGCGCCAGCGTGGGCCGCTCGACTTCCGTCGGACAGTGCGTGCGTCGATGTCGACGGGCGGCGTCCCGCTGACCACCTACCACCGGCCGAAGCGGCCGCACCGCACCGAGCTCGTCGTCCTGTGCGACGTGAGCGGGTCGGTGGCCAGCTTCGCCCAGTTCACCCTGCTGCTCGTCTTCGCCCTGCGCGACCAGTTCCAGAAGGTCCGCGCGTTCACCTTCGTCGACCACGTGCACGAGGTGACCCACCACTTCCGGCCGGGCGCCGACGTCGTCGACGTGATGTCCGACCTGGCGGCCTCGACCGCGCACGCCTCACGATGGGGGCGCACCAGCTACGGACGCGCGCTCGCCACCTTCGCCGAGCAGCACCCCGACGCCGTCGGCCCCAAGACCTCGCTCTTGATCCTGGGTGACGCGCGCTCGAACTACTCCGACCTCAGCGAGGGGGTGCTGGCGGAGCTCGCCGGCACGGCCCGCCACTCCTGGTGGCTCAACCCCGAGCACCGCCGCCACTGGGGCACCGGCGACTCCGCCGCCGCGACCTACGGCGACATCGTCGACATGGTCGAGTGCCGCAACCTCACCCAGCTCGCGGAGTTCGTGCACGACCTGGCGCTGTGACGACCGATCGCGCTCAACCGGCGAGGTAGCCGAGCTTGCGCAACCGCGTGAGCTCCTGCACGAGCTCGGGGTGGTCGGAGCCGTCGGCGGCGCGGCCGCCGTCGACGTAGCCCTCGGAGCCGCCGTCGTAGACGACGGTGATCTTGTTGCTCGCGCCGCCGGAGCCGATGAGCGAGCCGAGCAGGGCGACCGGGTCGGAGCGGTCCTCCAGGGCGAGCACCCGGGTGGGCTCGGGGATGCGCGGCACGTGGGCCGACGGCGCACTGGCCGTGACGACCTGGTCGACGGTGAAGGACGGCGGGGGAGCCGCGGCGATCTCGGCCGCGGCGACGCCGCCCTGGCCGGTGCCGACCAGCATGACCCGGGCCTCGTCGTCGCCCTCGGTGGCCTTCTCGATGGCCCGTTGCACGATGCCGGTGTAGGAGCCCTGGTCGCCGCCCACGAGGCGCAGGCGCCGGGGCGGGCCGCCCTGGGGGCCGGTCAGGTAGGCGACGTAGCGGCTCGTGCCGACGCGGCGCACCTCGACCGCCGACTCGGTGGTCGACAGTGCCGTCATCAGCCCGGCCAGCGAGCTCGGCACCGCGTTGTCGTAGTCGGCCGTGCCGGGCGCCTCGGCCGGGGCGACCGCCTCGACCATGCCGCCCGCGACGTCGCGCAGCGCGGCGTCGAAGTGCGTGCTGAAGGGCTCGACCCCGATGGCCCGCAGCCCGCCCTGGCCGGCGAGGCGGCCCTGGTCGCCGGACAGCACGCCGGCGGTGAGCAGCGACCGCATGCGCAGCCCATCGAGCAGCCCGCCGCCACCACTGGTGACGTGCTCCATGAGCTCGGGGTTGGAACCGGCGAGCTCGTCGAGGTAGGCCGCGACGCCGTCGCGGTCGAGGGCGTCGGTCTCGATGAGGCCCGCCGAGACGATCGCCCCGCCCAGCGCCACCTCGGGGGCGAGGTAGCCGATCGCGCGCCCGGCGATCGAGCCGAGCGTCTTGTAGGCCGCGCTCTGCAGCTCGTCGATCCAGCGGTAGGTGAGCACCGTGGCGCGGAGCACCAGCGCGTCGGCGTCGAGCTCGATCGAGCGGGTCAGCAGGCCGTTCTTGCCGGTCGTGGCGGCCCGGACCTCCTCGTCGGCCTCGGTGAAGGTGGACGGCGACAGCGGCTGGGTCTCGGTGAACTCCGACGACGCGACGATGTCGGTGCCGAGCGCGGCGCGCCGGCGCATCTCCTCGCCCGAGCCGTCGAAGAGCGCCGCGAGGCGCATCATGCGGTCGTACTTGTCGGCCAGGTCGGCCGCCTCGGCCTCGCTGACCGGCGCCGTGCGCTGCTCGGCGGCCGCGGCGGCGACCACGGAGGCCTGGCTGGTCGGGTCGGTCGGCTCGGCGTCGTCGACGGCCTCGAGGCGCTCGATCGGCTGCCCGCTCATCCGGCCACCTCCGTCAGCACCGGCGCGAGGTCGGCGGCGAGGTCGGCGGCGTCGACCGCGCGCAGCTCGACGCGGCTCGTGCCGTCGTCGGAGTGCGGGCGCAGCGAGCGCCAGCCGTCGGCCAGCAGCACCCACGACCGGACGCCGACCACCGTCGTCTGCTCCTGCGACACGTCGGCCACCATCACCCGCAGGCGGCCCTGCGCCTCGGAGGCCAGCGCCTGCAGGAGCGTGCTCACCTCGGCGAGCGACAGCGGACGGCCGTCGGCGCCGACCACCGCACCGTCGTGCTGGGCGGCGAGCACCTGCACGAGGTCGGAGCGAGAGTCGGTGACGGCCTCGATCGCGGCGTCGGCCAGCTCGTAGGGCAGGTCGACCAGCGGCGGCACCGACGAGGTGCGGCTGGCGAGGTCCTCCGGCAGCACGCCCACCCGGGCCAGCTCGCCCGGCCAGGCCGACGTGGGGAACCAGCCGAGCTCGAACACGATGCCGTCGCTGGTGGCGAGCGCGGCGACGGCGTCGTCGCTGGTGCGGTGCCAGGCCTTGACCTGGACGTCGTCGACGACGACGTCGATCTCGACGGCGAACGTCGGGGTGGCGAGCAGGCCGACCGCGCCGGCCAGGCCGTCGTCGAGCCGGCCGTCGACGAGCAGGCCGCGTCGGGCGAGGGTCGCGGCGGGGTCGTGCAGCGCGGCCACGGCGTCGCGGTAGGCGACGTCGGCGGTGGTGCCGCGGCTGGCGCCGAGCCGGTCCTCGAACGCGGGCGCCTCGGAGGCCTCGGCGACGTCGAAGGGCAGCGGTGCGCCCCCGGCGTGCTCGGCCACGAGCTGCAGCTCGGGCAGCGTGAGGGCGACGCGCCGCGGCAGGGCGTCGAGCAGCGACGACGGCGGCGGCGTCGGGGTGCTGAGGTCGATGGTAGTCACGGAGGCTCCTAGCCGGCCTTGTGCCCGGGCAGCTCGATGGTCAGCCAGTCGCGGTGACCGGACGGCGGTGGGTCGAACGCGGCGAGCGTGACGTCGTCGGCGTCGGGCTCGACCCGGACGCCGCCCTCGGCCGTCTCGTTGCGCCGCTCGACGTCGGCGAGCCGGGTGCGCGCCTCGGCGACCAGCACGCCGACCCGCTTCTCGGTGTCGGCGATCGCCTCCTGGAGGGTCTCGACGTCGTGCAGGTGCTTGGCGAGGCTGTCGGCGGCCACGTCGTGCTGGGTGGCCGCGACGCGTAGGTGCGCGGCCCGTTCGGCGACCCGGACCGACATCGACTCGGCCGCCCGGCCGGTCCAGCCGGTGAGCTCGGTCTGCGCGACCAGCTGGTCGGCGAGCGCCCGGATGTCGACCGCCTGCTCGCGCAGCTGGTCGACGCGGCGTCGCAGCACCTCGGTGTCGCCGTACATGGTGTCCTTCCCGATCTCGGCCGCTCGTCGTCAGGCGCCTACCCGCGACCGGGGTGGCGCAAACCCGTGCGGCTCAGCCTGCCAGCACCGGGGCCAGGCGGACCAGCGCCGCCTCGATGTCGGGGCCCGGTCCGGCGAACGAGAACCGGACGAACCGGCCGCCGTCGACGGTGTCGAAGTCGACGCCGGTCGCGATCGCGACGCCCGTGCGGGCCAGCACGTCGTGGGCGAAGGCCATCGAGTCGGTCGTCAGGTGGCCGACGTCGGCGTAGGCGTAGAACGCGCCGTCGGCCGGGGCGAGCCCGGTGACGCCGAGTCGCGCGAGGCCGTCGAGGAGCAGCCGGCGGTTGTCGGCGTAGCGGCGCACGTGGCCGTCGAGCTCGGCGTAGGCGTCGTCGGTGAACGCCGCGAGAGCTGCGCGCTGGGCCAGCACGGGCGGGCAGATCGTGAAGTTGCCGGTGAGCACGTCGACGGCGCGCCGCAGCCGCTCGGGCACCAGCATCCAGCCGATGCGCCACCCGGTCATCGAGAAGTACTTCGAGAACGAACAGAACACCACGGCCTCGCGGCTCGTCTCCCACGCACTGCGCGCCAGGTGCTCACCGGGCCCGGCGTACTCGATGCCGTGGTAGATCTCGTCGCTGATCAGCCGGACGCCGTCCTGCTCGCAGTGGGCGGCGAGCGCGGCGAGCTCGCTCGGCAGCAGCATCGTGCCGGTGGGGTTGGCCGGGCTGGCCACCACCAGGCCCCGCAGGTCCGGGACGGCGGCCACCTGGTCGACCGTCGGCTGGAACCGCGTCTCGGGCCCGGTCGGGATCTCGACGACCTCGCAGCCCAGGGCCGTGAGCACGTTGCGGTAGCACGGGTAGCCGGGCCGGGCGATCGCCACGCGGTCGCCCGCCTCGAACGCTGCGAGGAACGCCAGCAGGAACCCGCCGCTGCTGCCGGTCGTGACGACGACGTCGTCGGCGTCGACCTCGATGCCCTGGGTACGGCGGTGGTGGCCCGCGATCGCCTCCCGCAGCTCGCGGATGCCGGTCGCCGGGGTGTAGCCGAGCGGGTCACCGCTCTGCAGCAGCCGCACCGCCTCGTCGGCGACCGCCCGCGGCGCACCGGTCATCGGCTGCCCGGCGAGCATGTCGAGCACGTCGCCGTGCGTGCGTCGGCGCTCCGCCGTCGCGGCGAGCAGGTCCATGACGTGGAACGGGGGCACGTTCGCGCGGCGGGCGGCCTCGAGACGGTTCACGTCGTCCATTCTGCTGGGAGGGGTAGCAGGACGACGTCCGCACCGTCCCGGCCGCGGCGTGCCGTCGGGTGGTCTCGCTACGGTCACCCGGTGCACTTCTCCGAGTACCAGATGCGACTGGCCGCCTACGCCCTGATCGTCGACGAGCGCCCCGACGGCGACCACGTGCTGCTCGCGTGGTGGAACGGCGAGGGCGTCGGCACGCCCGGCTGGACCTTGCCGGGCGGCGGCGTCGAGTTCGAGGAGCAGCCCGCGGAGGGCCTCGTGCGCGAGGTCAAGGAGGAGACCGGCTACGACGTCGAGGTCGGCGACCCCTTCACCGTGCACACGTGGAGCAACCCGCACGGGCGGCCCGACCGCCCGCTGCCGTTCAAGGCCGTCCGGGTGCTCTACGACGCCCGGATCGTCGGCGGCGAGCTCGGCACGCTCGAGGTCGGCGGCTCCACCGACCGGGCGGCGTGGGTGCCGGTCGCGACCCTGGACGACGAGCCCGGCCAGACCACCCAGGTCGTGCACGTCGCGCTGGAACATCGACGCAGGCGCAGGGGTTCGTCCGGCTAGACTCCGATCCCGCCACCCCATGCCTCCGAGGTGACCCTTTGTCGTTCGACGTCCACCAACTCGACGACGTCGTGCTGGTGGGCTCCGCGGTCACGCTGGCGGCCATCCTGGCCGTGCGCATCTCGAGCCGGGCCGGCTTCCCGAGCCTGCTGCTCTACCTGCTCATGGGCGTCGCCCTCGGCGAGTCCGGCCTCGGCATCCACTTCGAGGACGCCGAGGTCGCGCACGCCCTCGGCTTCGCCGCGCTCGCGGTGATCCTGGCCGAGGGCGGGCTGACCACCAGCTGGCGCGACGCCAGGCCGTCGATGCGGCTGGGCCTCTCCCTCGCGACGGTCGGGATCGCGGTGTCGGTCGCCGTGATGGCCGTCGGCAGCCACTACCTGCTCGGCCTGCCGTGGGAGCTCGCGGTGCTGCTCGGCGCCGTCTGCTCGCCCACCGACGCCGCCGCGGTGTTCTCGGTGCTGCGCGTCGTCCCGCTGCCGCACCGCCTGATCGGCACCCTCGAGGCCGAGTCGGGCCTCAACGACGCCCCCACCGTCGTCCTGGTCTCGCTCGTCTCCACGGGCGCGGTCGCCGAGTACGGCCCGTTCGGCATGGCCGGCATCATCGTCTTCGAGCTCGTCCTCGGCGTCGCCGTGGGGCTGGGTGTCGGCTTCGGCGGCGCGTGGGTGATGCGCCGCGTGGCCCTGCCGTCGTCGGGCCTGTACCCGCTCGCCGTCGTGTGCCTGGCCTTCCTGGCCTACGGCTCCTCCGCCGCGTTGCACGGCAGCGGCTTCGCGGCCATCTACGTCGCCGCGCTGGTGCTCGGCAACTCCGACCTCCCGCACCGCGGCACGACGCGCTCGTTCGCCGAGGGCATCGCCTGGCTCGCCCAGATCGGGCTGTTCATCATGCTCGGCCTGCTGCTCTCGCCCGACCGCATCGACCTCGGCGTCGTCGGCGTCGCGCTCGCCGCGGGCCTGCTCCTCACCGTGGTCGCGCGACCGATCTCGGTGCTCGTCAGCACCGTCGTCCGCCCGATGCCCTGGCGCGAGCTGTCGTTCCTGTCGTGGGCCGGGCTGCGCGGTGCCGTGCCGATCGTGCTCGCCACGATCCCGCTGAGCGAGGGCGTCGACGACGCCGAACGCCTCTTCGACATCGTGTTCGTGCTGGTCGTCGTCTACACGATCATCACCGCGCCGTCGTTGCCGCTCGTGGCGCGGGTGCTCCGCGTCACCCGGCGCAACGAGCCGCGCGACCTCGACCTCGAGGCGGCGCCGCTCGACCGGGTGCAGGCCGACCTGCTGCAGATCACCATCAGCCCGGTCTCGCGTCTGCACGGCGTCGAGGTCGGCGAGCTCCGGCTGCCCCGGGGCGCCTCGGTGTCGCTCGTCATCCGGGCCGGGCAGACCCTCGTGCCCGAGCGGCGCACGGTGCTGCGACAGGGCGACGACCTGCTCGTCGTCACTCCCCGCAAGGAACGCGAGCGCACCGAGGAACGCCTGCGCCAGGTCAGCGACAAGGGCCGGCTGGCCCAGTGGCTGGGCGACGAGCCGCGGTGAGTCTCAGCCGTTCGTGGCGGCCGTGGCGACCGGGCCGCACACCGTGACCGGTCGGGAGACCTCCACCTGCTCGCGGCCCTTCTTGACGCCGGCGAAGTCGTCGCCGACGACGACGGTGATGGCCGGCGTCGAGCCGGCCTTGTCGAGCACCTCGACCTCGCCGCTGAGGTAGCTGCGCAGCATCTGCACGACCGGCGACGGGGCCCCGCCCGTGACCCACAGCTGCACGCCGCCGACCTGGTCGTCGCGCTGGTTCGACAGCGTGCCGCGGTCGAAGCCCTGGTCCTCGAGGTCGTTGAGCGTCGACGCGGCCAGGCCGGTGCGGGTGCCGGCGTTGACGACGCTCACCGTCACCGACGCCGGACGCAGCACGTCACCGTCGTCGAGCGCGGTGTCGACGCAGATCGGCGGGTCGGCCTTCTCGGGGAAGGGCTCGGTGACGGCCGCCAGCCCCTGCGTGATGGCGAGGAGCAGCAGGAGACCGAGGACGCCGAGGGTCGCGACCGTCCTGACGTAGCCGGGGATCGCGGTCACGGGGCCTCGACCAGCTGGTGGACGCGCGCGTGCAGCACGTTGCGCTGGTGCAGGGCGGCCCGCAGTGCGCGGTGGAGGCCGTCCTCGAGGTAGAGCTCGCCGCGCCAGACGACGACGTGGGCGAACAGGTCGCCGTAGAACGTGGAGTCCTCGTCGAGCAGGGCCGCGAGCTGCAGGGTGTCCTTGGTGGTGACGAGCTCGTCGAGGCGCACCTGCCGGGGCGGCACCGTCGCCCAGGCCGCGGACGTGAGTCCGTGGGCCGGGTAGGGGCGCCCGTCGCCGACGCGCTTGAAGATCACGTCGGCGAGTGTAAACGGCGGTCGTCGGCGCCCCCTATCCTCCATCCCATGACGAGCACTCCCGGGGACGCCGTGCCGACCGACCCGACCGAGCCGGCCCCGGCTGCTGAGGTCCCGGCCGCCGAGGTCCCGGCCGCCGAGGTGCCGGCCGCCGAGGTGGCGGCTCCGGACGCGGCGCCCGCCGTCGAGGCGGCCCCGCCGACCCCGCTCGAGCAGACGGTGGCCGCCGGCTACGCCTTCGAGGGCCCGGCGCTCGAGCTCGGCGGCCTCATGCTCGACGCCGCCACGCTCTCGACGGTCCACGTCCGCATCCCGCTCGGCATGGTCAACCGCCACGGCCTCGTCGCCGGCGCCACCGGGACCGGCAAGACGAAGACGCTGCAGCTGCTCGCCGAGCAGCTGAGCACGGCCGGCGTCCCGGTCTTCGCCGCCGACATCAAGGGCGACCTGTCCGGGCTGGCCACCCCCGGCGAGGGCGGCGAGAAGATCACCGCCCGGGCAGCGTCGGTCGGCCAGACCTGGGCGGCGACCGGGTTCCCGGTCGAGTACTACGCGCTCGGGGGCGAGGGCACCGGCATCCCGCTGCGGGTCACGATGTCGGCGTTCGGCCCGGTGCTGCTGAGCAAGGTGCTCGGCCTCAACGAGACCCAGGAGTCCAGCCTCGGCCTCGTCTTCCACTACGCCGACAAGGCCGGCCTGCCGCTGCTCGACCTCGCCGACCTGCGCGCCGTCGTCGCCCACCTGACCAGCGACGAGGGCAAGCCCGAGCTCAAGGCGCTCGGCGGCCTGTCGTCGGCCACCGCGGGCGTCATCCTGCGCGAGCTCATCGGCTTCCAGGACCAGGGCGCCGACGCCTTCTTCGGCGAGCCCGAGTTCGAGTCGGCCGACCTGCTGCAGGTCGCCGCCGACGGCAAGGGCCTGATCTCACTGGTCGAGCTGCCCAACCTCGCCGACCGACCGACGATCTTCTCCACGTTCCTCATGTGGCTGCTCGCCGACCTGTTCCACGACCTGCCCGAGGTCGGCGACATCGACAAGCCCAAGCTGGTCTTCTTCTTCGACGAGGCCCACCTGCTCTTCAACGACGCCAGCAAGGCGTTCCTCGACCAGGTCGCCCAGACCGTGCGCCTGATCCGGTCGAAGGGAGTCGGGGTGTTCTTCGTGACCCAGAGCCCGACCGACGTCCCCGACGACGTCCTCGCCCAGCTCGGCTCGCGCGTGCAGCACCAGCTGCGGGCCCACACCCCCAACGACGCCAAGGCCCTCAAGTCGACCGTCAACACCTACCCCAAGGGCGAGTACGACGACCTCGGCGCCGTCATCACCGGCCTAGGCATCGGTGAGGCCGTCGTCACGGTGATGAACGAGCGCGGTGCCCCGACCCCGGTCGCCTGGACCCGGCTGCGCGCCCCCGAGTCGCTCATGGGCCCCAGCGACCCCGCCGCGATGCAGGCCACGGTCGCCGCGAGCCCCCGCCACGCCAAGTACGCCGAAGCCGTCGACCGCGAGTCGGCCCGCGAGAAGCTCGCCGCCCGCCTCGAGCAGGGCGCGAAGGAGGCCGAGGAGGCCGAGCGCGCCGAGCAGCAGGCCGAGGCCGCGGCGAAGGCCCCCGCGAAGAAGGCGCCCGCGAGCAAGCCGCGCAAGAAGAAGGAGGAGAGCGTCGTCGAGCAGGTCGTCGGCTCGAGTGCCTTCAAGGACTTCATGCGCACCGCGACCCGCGAGGTCGTGCGCGGCATGTTCAAGACCGGACGTCGCCGCTGACGGCGACAAACACTCAGGCCACGTCGTGCGTGACGACGTGGCCTGGAGGTTCAGGCGGAAGACGGAACCGAGCCGCTGCCTGAGTGGGGGCGCTGGACGATCAGGCCGTCCAGCGAACGGACTCGTCGACGAAGTCGGCGAGGGCATGGACACCGCGGAGGTCGATCCGCTCGTCCATGAGTCGGACCACGCTCTGGGAGTGGCGGGTCTTGAGGGCAGCGCGGGCGGAGCGACGCTGATCGAGCGTCATCTCCTCCTTCAACTCTTTCTCGGTCATGGGAAAAGCGTGAAGTGCCGAGTTCTCCGAGAGGTTGACCAGACGTTACGAGCGCATCTCATGTGGGCGTGATCTGGCTTACGTCGTGCGGCGACCACGTCGGTGATCATCGGTGTGCGTGGTGGCGTCGAGCGGTCGCTGCGGTGGTCTCGACGCACTTCGCGACGTCGTTCCTCCGTCGCTGCGCTGGGAGAGACCTGCGCCTGTGACGCGACCCCGCTCCTTCGTCGCGGGGTCGCTACAGGCTTGGCTCGGTCCAGGCCGTCTGGACGACCTCGACACCACGGTTGCGGGTGATCAGCCGGCCACGACCGGGCGGCAGCGGGACCGCCTTGAGGTTGCCGAGCAGGGCGCCCTCGTCGGGGGAGCCGGACAGCAGGAGCTGCGGCATCGCCAGCTCGCGGATCGACTGCATCACCGGCTCGTACATCGCGCGCCCGGCGCCACCGGTGCGCCGGGCCACGGTGACGTGCAGGCCGACGTCGCGCGACTGGGCGAGCATCGGCTGCAGCTGGGCCACCGGCGAGCTCTGCTGGGTGGCCACGAGGTCGTAGTCGTCGACGATGACGTACACCTCGGCGCCGGTCCACCAGGTGCGGTTGCGCAGCTGGTCGGGGGTGACGTCCTTGCCCGGCAGCCGGTTCTCGAGGTAGGCGGCGATGTCCTTGAACGTCGGCTGGGCCTGCGTGGCCGAGGTGAGGTAGCTGAGCAGGTACTCGTCGGGGACCTCGCCGAGCAGCGAGCGGCGGTAGTCGACGACGACGAACTGCGCCTCCTTGGGGGTGCGGGCCCGCATGATCTCGCGGATCTGCGCCCGCAGGAAGCCGCTCTTGCCCGAGCCGCCGTCGCCGAGGAGGAGGAAGTGCGGCTCGGCGTCGACGTCGAGCGACGTCGGCGCGAGGTCCTTCTCGGTGATGCCGAGGTAGATGCGGCGTCGCGCCGGGTCGTCGGGGGCCATCTCGGCCAGGCCGGCCATCGCCACGATGTCGTCGAGGTCGATCTTGGTCGGCAGCAGCCGCAGCTTGGGGCCGGCCGGGCCGGTCCAGGCGGCGTTCGCCCGCTCGATCAGGTCGTCGACGCCGTCGCCGAGCGAGTCGGCGCTCGCGACGCCGTCGATGCGCGGCAGCGCGGCGAGGAAGTGCAGCTTGCCGGGCAGCAGGCCGCGTCCGGGCCGGTTGCCCGGCACCAGGACGGCGACCTTGCGGTCGATCTCGGAGTCCATGGGGTCACCGAGCTTGAGCTCGAGCCGCGTGCCGATGAGGTCGCGCACCGCGGCCCGGAACTCGTTCCAGCGGCTCGCCGAGACCAGGAGGTGCACGCCGAAGGTCAGGGCCCGTGCGGCCAGCACCTGCAGGCGCATCTCGATGTCGTCGAAGTCGCTGCGCAACGTGCCCCAGCCGTCGACCACGAGGTAGACGTCGCCCCACCCGTCGTCGGCGCGTCCCTCCGCGCGGCGGCGGCGGTAGGTCTCGATGGAGTCGATGCCGTTGGTGCGGAAGTAGGCCTCGCGACGGTCGACGATGCCCTGCACCTCGGCCACGACCCGGCGCACGATGTCGGGCTCGCTGCGCGTGCCGACGCCGGCGACGTGGGCCAGCTTCGACAGCGGGGTGAACGTGCCGCCGCCGAAGTCGAGCACGAAGAACTGCGACTCGATCGGGGTGGTCATCAGCGAGATGCTGGTGACCAGCGAGCGCAGCAGCGTGCTCTTGCCGCTGCGGGGGCCGCCGACGACGGCAGCGTGGCCGGTCGCGCCGCCCAGGTTGAGCGTGAGGGTGTCGCGGCGCTGCTCGCGCGGGCGGTCGACGGTGCCGAGCGGCACCGTGAGCCCGCCGCCGAGGGCCCGCCACTCGTGGGAGACGAGGCCGAGCTGCGGGTCGGCCGCGAGGTCGGGCATCAGCTGGTCGAGCGTGTCGGGCTCGTCGAGCGGGGGCAGCCAGACCTGGTGGGCCGGCGTGCCGCGACCCTCCATGTGCCCCACGGCGATGTCGAGCAGCGACTCGAGCGACTCGTTCTGGGCGGGCGCGGGCACCTCGGGCTCGGCGACGGGCTCGGGCTCGGCCTCGAGCGAGAGCACCTCGGAGATCGTGAAGGGCAGGATGCCGCGCACGTGGCCGCCGGCGTCGCGCACCATCGGACGACGCGCGGCCGACGGCGGGCCGGACACGTAGGCGGCCTTGAACCGGGTCATCGTGGTCGGGTCGGGCTTGAGGTAGCCGAGGCCGGGCACCGCCGGCAGCTCGTAGGCGTCGGGGACGCCGAGCACGGCGCGCGACTCCTGCGCGCTGAAGGTGCGCAGGCCGACGCGGTAGGACAGGTGCGACTCCAGCCCGCGCAGCCGGCCCTCCTCGAGTCGCTGCGAGGCGAGCAGCAGGTGCAGGCCGAGCGAGCGGCCGAGGCGGCCGATGGCGACGAACAGGTCGATGAACTCGGGCTTGGCCGTGAGCATCTCGGAGAACTCGTCGACGACGATGAACAGCGACGGCATCGGCGCGAGGTCCTCGCCCGCGGCACGGGCCTTCTCGTAGTCACGGATCGAGGCGAAGTTGCCCGCTTCGCGGAGCAGCTCCTGGCGACGCACCATTTCGCCGGACAGCGCGTCTTGCATACGGTCGACGAGCGTGAGCTCGTTGGCCAGGTTGGTGATCACGGCCGAGACGTGCGGCATCTCGGACATGCCGGCGAAGGTCGCGCCGCCCTTGAAGTCGACGAGCACCATGTTGAGCTGCTCGGGGGAGTGGGTCATCGCGAGCCCGAGCACGAGCGTGCGGAGGAACTCCGACTTGCCGGATCCGGTGGCGCCGATGACCAGCCCGTGCGGGCCCATGCCCTGCTGGGCCGACTCCTTGATGTCGAGGTGCACCATCGAGCCGCTCTCGCCGAGGCCGATCGGCACCCGCAGCCGGTCGCGGGCCGGACGGGGCCGCCAGGCGGCCGTGGTGTCGAAGGTGCGGACGTCGCCGAGGCCGAGGAGGTCCATGAAGTCGGTCGGACCGGTGATCTCGCCCGAGGAGGAGGAGTCGGACGGGCCGGAGACCGTGACGTTGTGCAGGGGCGTGAGGCGTCGGGCGAACGCCTCGGCGGTGGCGATGTCGCACTGGTCGGCCTTGGCGCCGATCGGCTCGGCGCGCAGGCGGATGGCGTCGACGGCCACCGACCCGTCGGCGTCGACGTCGCCGCGCAGCTGCAGCCGCAGCCGCGTGGCGTCCTCGAGCTCGAGCCAGCGCGCCGGGAGGTCGAGGAGGGTCACGCCGTGCAGGCCGTCGGGCGGGATCACGTGGTTGCCCGGCGGGAGGTCGACCCCGTCGACCACGAGCAGGATGTGCGGCGTCGGCGGGCGCTCCTCGGCGCCGAAGCGCGGGCGCTCGCTCAGGTCGGGCGGCAGCAGGGCCGCGAGGTCGCTGAGCGTGGTGGCGACCATGCGCATCGGCCCGACGGCGTCGGTCTGCTCCTGGCTGAGGGCGTGCGGCAGCCACTTCACCCAGTCCCAGTGGGCCAGGTGCTCGTCGGACGACAGCACCGCGACCACCAGGTTGTCGGGAGACTGGAAGGCCGTGGCGGAGCAGATGATCGCCCGCGCCAGCGAGCGCGCCTGCTCCTCCTCGCCGCACAGCTCGATGCGGTCGAAGGCGCGCAGGTCGATGGACGCCGGCAGGTCGGGTTGCGTGCGGTGCACGACGAGCAGGCGGTGCAGGGCCGAGGCGGCGGCGGGGTCGACGTCGTCGATGGGCGCGCTCTCGGGCGGCACGAGCTCGAGGGCGAGCGGTTGGGCGCAGCGGCCGTAGCGGATGTGCAGGAAGCGGGGATCGGTGGAGCCGTGCTCCCACACCCGGGTGCGCTCCTCGGCCAGCGAGGGGAGCGCGGCGGGGTCGGGGTGGTGCCAGGTCAGGGCCCGGCGCTGCTGGGCCGCGGCGTTGCGCGCCGTCTTGCGCACGCTGGCCAGGTAGCGCAGGTACTCGGTGCGCGAGCCGACGACCTGCTGGGTGCGCTGCTTCCGCTGCCGGTCGATCTGGACGACGATGAAGCCGAGCGTGGCGAACAGGAACATGCCGGCGGCGAGGAAGCTGCGGGTGGGGTTGGCGTTGGCGCCGGTGCTCATCGTGGCGACCAGGACGATCGAGCCGAGGCTGCCGAGCATCGGGATGGCGTTCATCGCGACGCTGCCGGCACCCTCGGCCTGCTGGATCTGCGGCGGCGGCTGCAGCACGATCTGCCCGGTCGGCATCTCCGGCTGCTCGACGCGGCCGCCGCGCAGCGTCGGCTGGGCCGGGGCGGGCACCGGCTCCTGTCCCGGCGGCCCGGGCCGGCCGGGACGGGGCACCGACGGGCTCGGTGGCATCGCCGGGCGTGCCGGCCGCTGGGTCGGTGTGCTCACAGGGCGAGTCCCGTCGTGCTCGGCGGACGCTGGCCGGTCGGCCGCGCTAGCGGCGATGATACGAAGCCGACGCGGCGCGTACTACTGTGCCCGTCCAGGGACCGCCCGGTCCCGCAGCCCCGACGACCCCCATCCAGCGGGAGGCCCGGTGTCCCGATCGGCTCGTCCGGCCGACGTCGTGGCCGTGAGCGTCCACGGTCCGGTCGGGGTGCTCGACCTGCACGTCCCGACCGGTGCCACGGGGGCCGACGTCGCTCGGGAGTACTCACGTCAGGCCAACCTCCCCCACGTCCCGGCGCTCTACACACGCGGGGGCGCACCGCTCGCCGCCGACGTCACGCTGGCCGACGCTGGCGTCGTCACGGGCGCGGTGCTCGTGGCCACCGTCGGGACCGCCGCACCCCAGCAGCGCCGCCGCCTCCGCGACCCCGGACGACGCGAGCGGGTCCTCGAGCCCGGGGCCCTCTCGGCCCTGTGGTGCGTCGTGGCCGTCGTCGTCGCCCTCTTGGCGGGCTGGGTCGCGGCGACGCTGCCGCGCTCCTCCGACCTGCGCGAGGTGACGATCGGCCTGCTCGTCGGAGCGGCCGTGATCGGCGTCCTCCCGCTGGGCCCGCTGGCCGCCCACCGGGTGCAGGCCGTGCCGGCCTTCGCGGGCGCGGCCGGCTACGCGATCGCCTGGGACCCCGCACCCGAGCGGCTACCCACCATCATCGGCGTCGCGGCGCTCGCCGCGGCCATCTGCGCGGCCGTAGCCCGGGCCCTCGACCGCCCCGGCGAGGAGGGGCTGCGCGTGTGGATGCTGACCGGCGTGGCCGTCTTCGTCGTCACGACGTCGGCCGCCCTGGTCGACGCGCCGGCGCAGGTGGTGTGGGCCGTGCTGCTCGTGGCGGCGATGCTGGCTGCGCGGTTCGTGCCGATGATCGCGATCGACGTGCCCGACCACTACCTGCTCGACGTCGAGCGACTCGCGGTCACGGCGTGGTCGGCCCGCGAGCGCCCCACCGGACGACGCCACCGCACGATCGTGCCGCGACGCGCGGTGGCCGAGGTCGCCGGTCGCGGCACCCGCTCGATGACGGCGGCCAGCACCGCGATCCTCGTCGTCACGACGGTCTCGGCCGTGCTGCTGCTGCAGACGACCTCGGTGTGGATCGACGTCCTCGGGGCGCGTCTCGAGGTGTTCTTCGCGGGCGCGGGCCTGCTCCTGGCCGCCCGCAGCTACCGGCACGTGGCCGCGCGGGCCCTGCTGCGCGCGTCCGGCCTGGTCTGCTGGGCGACCCTCGTCGTCGTGCTGGTCACCGCCGGTCCGGGTGCGCGCCTGGTGTGGGCCGCGTGGGTCTCGATCGGCCTGGGGGCGCTGCTCGTGCTCACCGCGGTGGCGCTCGGCCGCGGGTGGCGCTCGGCCTGGTGGTCGCGGCGGGCCGAGGTGGGCGAGGCGCTGGCCGGGGCCTTCGCCCTCGCCTGTGTCGTGCTGGCGGCCGGGGTGTTCCCGCTGCTGTGGGATTTGACGTCGTGAGGTTTATGCCGTTTTCGCTCGGGTAACAGGCTCATCGTCCCGCCCACCAACCGGGGCGGAGGAATCCCACACCGAGCGGCGCCGCCGTTCAGACCGAGAGAAGGACTGTCATGGCAGCAGGAAGCACCGGACAAGAGCAAGGCGCACTGGTCGCCGCGGCCGGTTTCGTCAACGAGGCCCACGGCTCGCTCGAGACCCAGGTCAAGTTCCTCGAGCAGACGATGCTCGACCTCCAGCGCGCGTACGCCAGCCAGGCAGGTGCGAAGTTCCAGGAGCTCAACGGTCAGTGGCAGCTGAAGCAGGGCCAGCTCAACAAGGCCCTCGACCAGTTCGCCGTCACCCTCGCCCAGATCGAGCGCGAGAGCTACGCCTCCAACGAGATCGAGGCGCAGGGCATGACCAAGATCACCGACGAGGCGCTGTCCGACGTCGACTTCGGCCGGCTCAGCCCCAACAGCTGACGTCCAGCACCTCCACCACAGACCACTGACACAGGAGCACGAACATGAGCACCACGGGATACGGCAACGAAGGCATCTTCATGAACTACGCGGGCGTCGAGTCCGCGATCGATGACATGGAGAAGGCGTACAAGGAGATCAACAACATCCTCGACAAGCTCGAGGGCGACCTCAAGCCGCTGCAGGAGAAGTGGGTCGGCGCGCCCAAGGAGGCCTACAACGTGGCCGAGCGCAACTGGAACGAGGCCGCCAAGGGCATGGGCCTCACCCTCGACCGCATCAAGGTCGCCCTGCGCGACGCCCGCGACAACATGCAGAGCGCCGACAAGAAGTACGCCGGTTACTTCCCGGGCCAGGGGTAGGCATCCGAGCGGCTCGCGACATGACGTCGCACACGACCTAGGGGTCGACACCACTACGGTGTCGACCCCTTCGTCAATGTCAGGATGACCCCACCCCGAGCGGGGTCCAGCAGCAGAGGGAGCAACGATGAGCCAAGCACCGGCCAGTGCGTCCGGACTGGTGCGCGTCACGGTCGCCTCGGGCACCCGGCGCGTCGACCTGGTGCTGCCGGGCGCCGTCCCGGTGGCCGAGCTGGTGCCCGAGCTGGCCCGCAGCGTCGGCCTGCTCGACTCCGGCACCGTCTACGGCGGCTACCGGGTCGTCACGGCCGAGGGCCGCCGGCTCGCCTCCGACGCCGGCCTCACCCTCCAAGGCGTCGAGGACGGCTCCCACCTCACCGTCACCGCCGGCGTCGACGAGCCCGTGCCGCCGGTCTACGACGACGTCGTCGAGGCCATGACCGACGTCGTCGAGAACGAGCTCAAGCCGTGGGGTGCCCAGTCCGGACGACGCACCGCGCTAGCGGCCGCCTGCCTACTCATGGGCCTCGGGGCGATCTCGCTGCTCGCCCAGAGCGACGACCTCGCCACCTACGCCGCCCTCGTGGTCTCCGTGGCCCTCGCCGCCGGCGCCATCGTGCTCTCGCGGGCGCAGGGCGAGCCCGAGGCCGCCGTCACCGTCTCCTGGATGTCCGCGGGCTACGCGGCCACGGCCGCGATCTTGTTCACCGACGGCGAGCAGCAGCTCGGGCTCCAGCTCGCCGCCGTGGGCGGGGCGCTGCTCGCGGTCGGCGTCGTGTGCGTCATCGGCCTCGGTGCCGGGCGCACCCTGCTCATCCCCGCCGGCGTCGTCGGTGCCGTGCTCGGCGCGAGCGGCCTCCTCGTCGAGAACACCGACGCCGAGCCCGCGATCCTGCTCAGCTGCGTGCTCGCCTTCGTGGTCGTGCTCGGCAGCGTGTTCCCCTGGCTCGCGCTCGGCGTCACCAGCACCACCGTCGACCAGCTCTACACCTCCGCCGACATCACCGCCGACCCCGACGACATCGACCCCGCCCGGGTCGCCGCCGACGCCCGGGTCGCCCACGAGATCCTCATCGCCATCACCGCGACCGTCGGCATCCTCCTCGTGATCACCGCGCCGCTGGCCGCCACCCTCGGCCTGTACGGCGTGCTGCTGGTCGTGGTCGCGTGCCTCGTCGTCATGTTCCGCACGCGCCAGTACCGCACCGGGTCCGAGGTGCTCACCGGCCTCGTCTCGGGCATCCTCGGCCTCGCCGTGCTCGGGGTCGCCGTGCTCGTGCAGTACCCGTCGTGGCAGCCGACCCTCGCCGTCGTCCTGGCCGGGGCCGGTGCCGTGCTGCTGGCGCTGACCCTGCTGCCCAGCGGACCCTCGCTGCGGCGCGGCCGGTTCGGCGACGTCGTCGAGACGATCGCCCTGGTCGCCCTCCTGCCCATGCTCGTGCTCGCGATCGACGTCGGCTCGCTCTTCTGATGGCGACCAAGAAGGACCTCGTCGAGGCCTACTCGTTCAGCCGCCGGCGCCTCGTCACGGCGTTCGTGTCCGGCGCGCCCGGCGGGCGCGAGGTCGAGCCCGCCCGGCCCGGCCGCAGCATCGTCGGCGGCGTCGCGCTCGCCGTCCTGATGGTCGCGATCGGCGCCGTCATCGGCTTCCTCCGCAACCCGTCGGCCCCCGACTGGGACACCGCCGGGCTGATCACCGAGAAGGAGTCCGGCGCGGCCTACCTCAACATGCCGCCCCCGCCCGGCAGCGACGACGACCGGTTCCAGCTGCGACCCCTGCAGAACATCACCTCGGCGCTCCTGATCTTCGACGGCGAGGCCGACGCACAGCGCGTGCCGCACGACCGCATCTCCGAGCGCCCGCGCGGACCCGGCATCGGCATCCTGGGCGCCCCGGCCACGCCGCCCGAGGCGTCGCGCCTCGTGCAGACCGGGTGGACGGCGTGCACCACCGACGCCTCCGTGAGCCAGGGCGACCCCGCCGGCACCAGCCTCACCATCTCCGCCGAGACCGACGTCGTGCCCGTCCCCGACCGGCGGTTCGTCGTCCGCGCCCCCGACGGCGGCACGTGGCTCATCGCCGAGGCGGCCACGCGCGACTTCGCCCTCGGCCAGCGTGCCTACCGCTACCGGGTGCCGCAGTCCGGGGCCACCAACGCCATCCTGTCGGCGCTCGGCGGCACGAGCACACCCGTCCCGGTCTCCGACGAGTGGCTGGCGCTGTTCCCGCAGGGCGCGGCCCTCGCACTCAACGAGCTCGACATCGGCACGGTGGGCGCGTCGTGGGCCGGCGCCGGCTACAACCCGAAGGCGGCCGGCGCCAAGGTCGGTGGACTGCTCCGGGTCGGCCCCGAGGAGAACTACCTGCTCACCGAGACCGGCAAGGGCGCGATCAGGCTCGACGCGTTCTCCCTCCAGCTCTACCAGCGGCTGGTGGGCAAGGAGTACCCCGACCCGATCGACATCGAGCGCGGCCCGGGCGACTACGACGAGATCGACAACCTCCCGCAGCAGCTCAGCTGGCCGTCGTCCGACGAGGTCGGCCCCCGGCCGCAGGGGCGTCTGTGTGCCGTGCTCGACCCGCAGCCGGGTCAGCCGGGCGTGAACCTCGGCACCCGCGCGGCGCCGTCGTCGGAGGACCCGGCCCCGAGCGGCGAGACCTCGGTCGTCGTCGACTCCGGCGCCGGGGCGTTCGTCTACTCCGGCGACTGGGAGCCCGGCCCGGTGACGCCCGTGCTCGTCGACGACCAGGGCACCCGCTTCCCGGTCGCCGAGCAGGCCGACGAGGCGCGCCTGCTCGGCTACGGCGACGTCGAGCGGGTCGTCGTGCCCGACTCCTGGCTCGACCTCCTGACCGGCGGCGTCGAGCTGAGCCGCGCGGCCGCGCTGTGCCCGCCGTCCTCCCAGCCCGGTGCGGGCGGATGCGCCAGCTGAGCGTCGCGGCGGCGGCCCTCGCCGCGAGCTCGGTGCTGGTGGTCGCGCCACCGCCGTCCGTCGCCGCGCCCGGTGTGGGGCAGCAGTGCGTCGACGTCAACGACGTCGACCCGACCGAGCGTGGTGAGCCGCCCGAGGGGCCCAACTCGTCGTTCGACGCGCTCCGCATCACCGAGGCCCAGGCCATCGTGGAGCGTCGCACCGGCCGCACGGCCGGCGAGGGCGTGACCGTGGCCGTCGTCGACTCGGGTGTGCGCAACGCCGCCATCCGGGTCGTGCCGCCGCAACCGAGCCCCAGCCCGCCGTTGCACTACCACGGCACGGCCATGGCCGGGATCATCGCCGGCGCCGACGTCCCCCCGCCGGCCGACGGCGCCGACGACGTCTACGCCGGGCCGGTGGGCATCGCCCCCGCAGCCGGCATCCTCGACGTCCGTATCTACGACCGCGAGGACGGCAGCGACGACGACGAGGGCGTCAAGCTCACGCGCGAGACCGTCGTCGCCGGGCTCACCTACCTGCTGCCCCTGGTCCGCAGTGGCCAGGTGCAGATCGTCAACGTCTCGATCTCGGTCGGCGAGTCCAACGACGACCTCGAGAACGCGGTCACCGCGCTCACCGACGCGGGCGCGATCGTCGTCGCGTCGGCCGGCAACCCGGGCGAGTCGTCCGACGACGAGCAGCAGAACCCGTCGGCGACGCCGACCCCGCAGAGCATCGAGGACTACGCCGACGCCCGGTTCCCGGCCGGCTACTCCGACGACGACCCGCTCGTGGTCTCGGCCGGCATCCTGCCCTCCGAGGGGCCGGTGCTGCCCAACTCCAGCATCGACCTCGTCGTCCCGACGGCCGGCGCGATCACCTACGCGATCAACGAGTCGGCCTGCGTCTTCGCGCCCCCCTCGACGTCGGTGGCCGCCGCCGAGGTGTCCGGCATCCTCGCGCTGATGATGACCGCCTACCCCGACGACACCCCGCGCCAGCTCATCGCCCGGCTCGAGGCCACCGCCACCGGCGGCGACAAGACCACGGCCGCCGGCCCCGACCGCTCGGTCGGCTACGGCGCCGTCCAGGTGGTCGAGGCGCTGACCCGACCCATGGAGGTCGGCCGCGAGGGCGTGGTCAACGGCGGCCCGCCGCCGCGCCCGCCGGCCCAGCCCGCCGTCCTGCCCCCCGACGCGCCCGACGTGCTCGCGAGCACCCGCCGCAACGCCGTCTGGTGGGGGCTGCTCGGCGGCGGTGCGCTCGTGGTCGCACTCCTGCTGCGGCCCGTGCTGGTGCGGCGACGGGGCCGCTGAGACGACGTCAGCGGCCGGTGCGGGCCGTCTCGACGTGCTCCGCGGACTCGTGCCGGGCCCCGGCGTCGAGCAGCGCCGCCGGGAACGGCGTGGGCCAGAGGTCGAGCCCGTCGTGCGGCGCGTAGCGCCACCGCTTGACCACCGCGCCGTCGGGCTGCTGCTCGCGCCAGACCAGCAGGTTCTGGGCGTCGTCGCGCTCGATGCCGAGGCCGACGGCCACCGCGCTCGGGGTGATGTCGTGCTGCCAGAGCCAGCGCGTGACGGCGAGCCGCCTGGACGGCGTCATCTCCTCGAGTGGTCGCAGCAGTCGCAGCTCTGACCGGCTGCAGCGGACGTCGTCTGTGTTCACGGTGCTCCGAGGAAGTGGGGGTGCCGAAGGCAGCAGACCACACCGGACGGGTCGCCGTCGCCGTGTCACACGACATTTCCGGTACTTGACGACGCCTCGGCGTGACGGGTCTCACGCACGTGGGCCCGACGCGCCCGTGACCGGCCGGGCGTCGTCCGACAAGGTGGAGGCATGGACACGGTCATGGACATGGACAAGGTCGGGGTGGTCGGCGGCGGGCTCATGGGATCGGGCATCGCCGAGGTCTCGGCGCGCGCCGGCCTCGACGTCGTGCTGGTGGAGTCGAGCGACGCGACGGCGAAGGCGTGCCTCGAGCGTCTCGAGCGCTCGCTCGCGCGGGCCGAGGAGAAGGGCAAGCTGCAGGGCGCCGGCGGCACGACCGCGGCCGCCGTCCTCGAGCACGTGCGGGTCGTCACCGACCTCACGGCCCTGGCCGACCGCGACGTCGTCGTCGAGGCCATCGTCGAGGACGAGGCGGCCAAGACGGCCCTGTTCCGCCGGCTCGACGAGATCGTCACCTCGCCCGACGCGATCCTGGCCTCCAACACCTCCTCGATCCCGATCATGAAGCTCGGCGTCGTCACCAGCCGCCCGCAGCAGGTCGTCGGCATCCACTTCTTCAACCCGGTGCCGGTGCTGCAGCTGGTCGAGCTGGTGCCGTCGTTGCTCACCTCCGACGACACGACGGCGCGCTCGCGCGCCTGGGTCGAGACGGCGCTGGGCAAGCAGGCGATCGACTGCCAGGACCGCGCGGGGTTCGTGGTGAACGCGCTGCTGGTGCCGTTCATCCTCTCCGCCATCCGGATGTTCGAGTCGGGCTTCGCCACCGCCGAGGACATCGACCGCGGCCTCGTGCTCGGCGCGGCGCACCCGCAGGGCCCGCTCGCGCTCGCCGACCTGATCGGCCTCGACACCACCAAGGCCGTCGCCGAGTCGCTCTACGAGGAGTTCAAGGAGCCGCTGTACGCCCCGCCGCCGCTGCTCGCCCGCATGGTCGACGCCGGCCTGCTGGGTCGCAAGAGCGGGCGGGGGTTCTACACCTACTCACGCTGAGGTCGCGCCGCCGTCCGGCCCGGCCGTGGGTCGGGCCCGGCGGTGGTCGGGATCGAGCGATCGCGCGGACATGACCACCGGACGCCGAACGGGCACCGAGATCTTCTCGGTGCCCGTTCGAGCTGGCGGAGCATGGGGGATTCGAACCCCCGAGGGCTATTAACCCAACCCGCTTTCCAAGCGAGCGCCATAGGCCACTAGGCGAATGCTCCGCGGAGGACACTACCCGTCTGGGACCTCGGCGAGCCAATCGCCTATGCTCCTGGCAACCCCCCGCGTGGCGGCATCTCGCCCAACTCCCCCAGGGCCGGAAGGCAGCAAGGGTAAGTGAGCTCTGTCGGGTACGCGGGGGGCCTCTTCGTCTTCGGGGAGTCTCCGGGGCTCGCCCGCCTACCGGCTGTCGGTGGGCGTGGTTAGGGTCGAGCACGTGGACGCACCGCTCGCTCTCTACCGCCGCTACCGGCCCGAGACCTTCGCCGAGGTCATCGGCCAGGAGCACGTCACCGAGCCGCTGCGGTCCGCGCTGAGCAACAACCGGGTCAACCACGCCTACCTGTTCTCCGGTCCGCGCGGGTGCGGCAAGACGACGTCGGCGCGCATCCTGGCGCGCGCGCTCAACTGCGCGCTCGCGCCCGTGGCCGACCCGTGCGGCGAGTGCGACAGCTGTCGCGACCTCGCACGCGGAGGGTCGGGCTCGATCGACGTCATCGAGATCGACGCCGCCTCGCACGGTGGTGTCGACGACGCCCGCGACCTGCGCGAGAAGGCGTTCTTCGCGCCCGTGCGCGACCGCTACAAGGTCTACATCATCGACGAGGCCCACATGGTCACCACGCAGGGCTTCAACGCCCTGCTCAAGCTCGTCGAGGAGCCACCGCCGCACCTGCGCTTCATCTTCGCCACCACCGAGCCCGAGAAGGTCATCCCGACCATCCGCTCGCGCACGCACCACTACCCGTTCCGGCTCATCCCGCCGCGCTCGCTGTCGGCCTACCTGTCCGAGCTGTGCGAGCGCGAGGGGGTCGCCATCGAGCCGGCGGCGCTGCCGCTCGTCGTCCGCGCCGGTGCCGGCTCGGCGCGCGACACCCTGTCCGTGCTCGACCAGCTGCTCGGCGGGGCCGGCCCCGAGGGCGTCACCTACGCGCTGGCCAGCGGCCTGCTCGGCTACACCCCCGACACCCTGCTCGACGAGGTCGTCGACGCCTTCGCCGCCGGCGACGGCGCGGCCGTGTTCGGCGTGGTCGACAAGGTCATCGAGACCGGGCAGGACCCCCGTCGCTTCACCGAGGACCTCCTGCGCCGCCTGCGCGACCTCGTCATCGTCGCCGCCGTCCCCGAGGCGCCCGCCACCGGACTCATCGATGTCGCGGCCGACCAGGGCGAGCGGCTCGTCGCCCAGGCCTCCCGGTTCGGACGGGCCGACCTCAGCCGCGCGGCCGACCTCGTCGCCGTCGGGCTCACCGAGATGCGGGGCGCCACGGCGCCGCGGCTGCTGCTCGAGCTGATCTGCGCCCGGGTGCTGCTGCCCGGCGCCGACCACTCCACCCACGGCGTGCAGGCCCGCCTCGACCGCCTCGAGCGGCGGGTCTCGATCACCCCCGGCACGATCGCCGCCCCCGTGCCGTCCGCGGCGGCGGCCCCCGTCGACCCGGCGCCCGCCGCGGAGCCCGTGCCGGCTCCCGAGCCTGCGGTGTCGTCCGCTCCGGCCGCCCCGGCCGCCTCAGCCGCCGCGCCCGAGCCCCCGGCCGCGTCGTCCGCCCCGCCTGCCCGCATCTCCTCGCTGCCGCCCTCGTTCTCGAGCGAGCCCGCCGCGCCGGCGCCCGAGCCGGCCACGCCCGAGCCCGGGCGACCCACGTCCGTGGCGGCTGCCCCCCAGCCCGCCCCGCAGGCGCCGTCCCCCGAGCCGGCGGTCCCGCCGGCCGAGGCGACGCCGACCGCGCCGTCCGCGCCGTCCGCGCCGTCGGGTGGGCTGACCCTGGTCGACGTTCGACGGCTGTGGCCCGACATCGTCGAGGCCACCAAGCAGCGCCGGCGGATCACCTGGATCCACCTGTCGCAGAACGCGCAGGTCGTCGCGGTCGACGACAAGACGCTCACCCTCGGCTTCGCCAACGCCGGCGCCCGCGACTCCTTCGACGCCGGCGGCAGCCCCGAGATCGTCCGGCAGGCCGTGATCGACGCGATCGGTGCCGACTTCCGCATCGAGACGATCATCGACCCCGGGGCCGACGCCTCCGTGCCGCCGCCGGCGAGCCAGGCGCCGCCGGTGGCCCGCGACGTCGAACCGCCCCGGCCCGCACCGACCGCCGCGCCCGACCAGCGCCCGCCCGACGAGCCGCCCTCGTGGGTCGACGACGAGCCCGAGCCGCCCGCGCCGTCCTCGGTGGGCCAGGCGGCCGCCCGCGACGCCATCCGCCAGACCCGGCCGGCGGGCGACCAGCCGCCGTCCGGCCCGTCGTCCGCCGAGCGCGACGCCGACGCGAGCCCCGACGACCTCGACGCCGACCACGAGAGCATCGGGGCCGACGAGCTGCTCGCCCGCGAGCTCGGCGCGCGGTTGATCGAGGAGATCCCGAACTCATGACCCCGACCCGCACCACCACCAGCCCCTCCACCCCGACCGGAAGGCCCACCCGATGACCGACAACCCGCTCGGCGGAGCCGGTGGCTTCGACATGAACGCCCTGCTCGAGCAGGCCCAGGCCATGCAGAACCAGCTCATGGAGGCCCAGGAGCGGCTCGCCGACACCGTCGTCGAGGGCAGCGTCGCGGGCGTCACCGTCAAGGTGTCCGGCGTGGGCGACCTGCTGGCGATCGAGATCGAGCCGGGCACGGTCGACGGCGACGACGCCGAGTCGCTCGCCGACCTCGGCGACCTCGTGGTCGCCGCTTACCGCGACGCCAAGGCGCGCGCCGACGCCGCGACGGCCGAGGCGCTCGGCCCGCTGGCCGGTGGTGGCCTCCCGGGCCTCGGCGGTGCCCCCGGCGGCGCGCCGGGTCCGCTCGGGTTCTGATCCCGATCTAGGGTTCCAGCTGTGTACGAAGGCGTCGTCCAAGACCTGATCGACGAGCTCGGTCGGTTGCCCGGCGTCGGTCCCAAGAGCGCGCAGCGCATCGCGTTCCACCTCCTCCAGGCCGACCCGGCCGACGTCAAGCGGCTCTCCGACGTCCTGGTCGAGGTCAAGATCAAGGTGCGGTTCTGCGCGACGTGCTTCAACGTCTCCGAGGCCGAGCAGTGCCGCATCTGCGCCGACCCCCGTCGCGACGGCTCGGTGCTGTGCGTGGTCGAGGAGTACAAGGACGTCGTCGCGATCGAGCGCACCCGCGAGTTCAAGGGCCGCTACCACGTGCTCGGCGGCGCGATCTCGCCGATCGACGGCGTCGGGCCCGACCAGCTGCGCATCCGCGAGCTGATGGCCCGGCTGGCCGACGACGCCATCGGCGAGATCATCCTGGCCACCGACCCCAACCTCGAGGGCGAGGCCACGGCGACCTACCTCACCCGTCAGCTGCGCCCGCTGGGGTTGCGCGTGACGCGCCTGGCGAGTGGACTGCCGGTAGGTGGGGACCTCGAGTACGCCGACGAAGTGACCCTCGGACGAGCATTCGCAGGAAGGCAGGCCGCACCATGACCGACGCCCACGGCAGCACCGGCAGCACCGGCAGCACCGGCAGCACCGCCAACATCGAGAGCGACGTCGAGGACTTCGCCCAGAGCATCGCCGACAGCGTGTCGAGCTTCCTGCTCGCGCTCCGCGAGATCGCCCGCGAGGCCGACGGCGGGCGCGCGATCTCGCTGCTGCTGCTCGAGATCAGCCAGGTCTCGCTGGCCGGCGCCCGGCTGGGCATCCAGCGCGACTTCGAGCCGCGGGCCGAGTACCAGCCCGACGTGGGCCCCGAGGCCGACGTCGACGACCTCCGCATCCGGCTCGCCGAGATGCTCGGCGACGTCGACACCTACGGCCTGGTCTTCGACCCCTACGTGCCCGAGCTGACCGAGAGCCAGATCTCCGACGACATCACCGCGATCGCCACCGACCTCGAGAACGGCCTGCGGCACTTCCGCTCGGGCAACGTCGCCGAGGCGCTGTGGTGGTGGCAGTTCTCCTACGTCTCGTCGTGGGGCAACCTCGCCGGCGCCGTCCTCAACGCCCTGCTCTCGGTCGTGGCGCACGACCGCCTCGACGTCGACAACGACGCCGAGCTCGACCAGATCGAGGCCGCCGAGGCTGTGCTGGACAGCCCGACGGGCTGACGCCCCGCGGCAGTAGGATCGACCACCGGAAACACGTTCCCTACGCAGGAGTGAGCCCGGTGGGCATTGTCGTGCAGAAGTACGGCGGTTCGTCCGTCGCCGACCCCGACGCGATCAAGCGCGTCGCGCGTCGCATCGTGGAGGCCAAGAAGGCCGGTCACGACGTCGTCGTCGCGGTCTCGGCCATGGGTGACACGACCGACGAGCTGCTCGACAAGGCCAACGCGGTCAGCCCGCAGCCGCCGGCCCGCGAGCTCGACATGCTGCTCACGGCGGGGGAGCGGATCTCGATGGCCCTGGTCGCCATGGCGATCTCCGACCTCGGCTACAGCGCCCAGTCGTTCACCGGCTCGCAGGCCGGCGTCATCACCGACTCGGTGCACGGCAAGGCCAAGATCATCGACGTCACCCCGGGCCGCATCGAGTCCGCCATCGCCGACGGTCACATCGTGATCGTCGCCGGGTTCCAGGGTGTCTCGCAGGACACCAAGGAGATCACCACGCTCGGTCGTGGTGGCACCGACACGACGGCCGTCGCGCTCGCCGCGGCGCTCAAGGCCGACGTCTGCGAGATCTACACCGACGTCGACGGCGTCTTCACCGCCGACCCGCGGGTCGCCGCGAAGGCCCGCAAGCTCGACCGCGTCACCTACGAGGAGATGCTCGAGCTGGCCGCGTGCGGCAGCAAGATCCTGCACCTGCGGTGCGTCGAGTACGCCCGCCGCTACGACATCCCGATCCACGTCCGCTCGTCGTTCAGCAACCTCGAGGGCACGGTGGTCACCGGCAGCATCGAGGACCTCCAGGAGAACACCATGGAAGCAGCCATCATCGCGGGCATCGCCCACGACCGCAGCGAGGCGAAGGTCACCGTCGTCGGCGTGCCCGACAAGGTCGGCGAGGCCGCACGCATCTTCACCGCGCTCGCCGACGCGCAGATCAACCTCGACATGATCGTGCAGAACGTCTCGGCCGCTGCCACCAACCTCACCGACATCTCCTTCACGCTGCCGCGCACCGACGGCCAGACGGCGATGGCGACGCTCGCCGGCCTGCAGGCCGAGGTCGGCTTCGACCAGCTGCTCTACAACGACAAGATCGGCAAGGTCTCGCTCATCGGGGCCGGCATGCGCTCGCACCCCGGCGTCACCGCGAAGTTCTTCTCCTCCATCGCCGACGCCGGCGTCAACCTCGAGATGATCTCCACCTCCGAGATCCGCATCTCGGTCGTCGTGGCCGAGGACGACGTCGACGCGGCCGTGCAGTCGGCGCACACCGCGTTCGACCTCGACGCCGACGAGGTCGAGGCCGTGGTCTACGGAGGTACCGGGCGATGATGCACCCCACGACGTTCTCCGCTCCCCCGCTCCGCTCCTCCGCGAACAACGCCGAGGGGACCCCGCGATGACGTCCATCGGCATCGTGGGTGCCACCGGACATCGCACCCCACGACGTTCTTCGCTCCGCCGCTTCGCTCCCCCGCGAACAACGCCGTGGGGACCCCACGCCTACAAGGAGATGTCATGACGAGCATCGGCATCGTGGGTGCCACCGGTCAGGTCGGCGTCGCCATGCGCCAGATCCTCGAGCAGCGGGCGTTCCCCGCCGACGAGGTCCGTTTCTTCGCCTCGGCCCGCTCGGCGGGCACGGTGCTGCCCTTCGCCGGCCGCGAGGTCGTCGTCGAGGATGCCGCCACGGCCGACCCGAGCGGCCTCGACATCGCGCTGTTCAGCGCCGGAGCGACGACGTCGCGCGCGCTCGCGCCGACGTTCGCCGGGGCCGGCGTCGTCGTGGTCGACAACTCCTCGGCCTTCCGCCGCGACCCCGCGATCCCGCTCGTCGTCTCGGAGGTCAACCCCGACGACATCGCGCTCGCCACCCGTGACGGCGGTCGCCGCATCATCGCTAACCCCAACTGCACCACCATGGCCGCGATGCCGGTGCTCAAGCCGCTGCACGACGAGGCCGGCCTGGTCCGGCTCGTGGTCTCGACCTACCAGGCCGTCTCCGGCTCCGGCGTGGCCGGCGTCGACGAGCTCGCCACGCAGGTCGACGCGGCCGGCACCAAGGCCCGCGAGCTCGCCTACGACGGTTCGGCCGTCGCCTTCCCCGACCCGGTGAAGTACGCGCGCACCATCGCCTACAACGTGCTGCCGATGGCCGGCTCGATCGTCGACGACGGCCTGCACGAGACCGACGAGGAGCAGAAGCTGCGCCACGAGTCGCGCAAGATCCTCGGCATCCCCGACCTCCGGGTCTCGGGCATCTGCGTGCGCGTGCCGGTCTTCACCGGGCACTCGCTGGCCATCAACGCCGAGTTCTCGAGCGCCCTGCCCGTCGAGCGCGCTCGCGAGCTGCTCGCGACCGCTGCCGGCGTCGAGCTGAGCGACATCCCGACGCCGTTGCAGGCCGCCGGACGCGACCCGTCCTACGTCGGGCGCCTGCGCCAGGACGAGGGCGTCGACGGCGACCGCGGCCTCGCGCTGTTCGTCTCCGGCGACAACCTGCGCAAGGGTGCTGCCCTCAACACCGTGCAGATCGCCGAGCTCCTCGTCGGCTGACCCGGGTCAGTCGGCCGAGGGGTCGACGTAGGTCGTGGTGAGCCACCACGACCCGACGAACGTCACGGCCGAGATGGCCGGGACGACGAGCACCATCGACCAGTGGTCGAGCGCGTCGATGAGCACCACGAGCGCGATCACCGCCATGACGCCGATGCCGAGGAAGCTGCACGCGCCGGGCTCGGGCAGGTGGAAGGCCCGCAGCAGCACGGCGCCGACGACGACGGCCAGGGCGAAGATGACGGTGAGCGCGAGCATGCCGGGCGCCGTGCCGCACGACGACGTGCCGCGCACCGCCTCGCACCCCCGGAAGCCGAGCCAGACGAACACGACCAGCGACAGGCCGGCCAGGGCCCCGCAGACGGCGGCGGCGACCGGCGGGGCCAGGGTGGGGAGCGCCGGGACCGTGAGCCTGCCCCGCGCGGGCGGTGTCGGGTCGGGCTCGTCGGGCGCGGCAGGGGAGCCGGTGCGGCGACCGCGACGGTGACCGACCGGCACGGCAGCGCCGTCGTGGGCGTCGTCGGGCACGGGCACCGTCGGGACCGGGACGTCGCGGCCGGTGTCGTCGAAGACGGCGGTGTCGTCGTCTGCGGGAGCCGGGGCGGGGGCCGGCGCGGCCGGCTTCCTCGCGCTACGACGACGACCGAACAGCTGGGGCGCCTCGAGGCTGGGGCGCTCGGTCTCGTCGTCCGGCATGGCGCCCAGTCTGGCACGGAGGGCGCGGGTGCGAAGTCGGTTCCGGGCCCGGAAGCCAGGGGCTTCCGGGCCCGGACTCTGTCGGGCTGACAGGATTTGAACCTGCGGCCTCTTCGTCCCGAACGAAGCGCGCTACCAAGCTGCGCCACAGCCCGAACTCGTGTGCCGGCAAGCCGACTCACCGATGAAGACCATACCCGAGCCGTCGCGGGTCCTCGCAATCGGTATCACGCGCGGGGCGTGAGGGTGAGCAGCGTGGCCTCCGGCCGGCACGCGAGCCGCAGCCGCACGTAGGGGTTCGTGCCGAGGCCGGCGGAGACGTGCAGCCAGGTCGAGCCGGGCTCGCCCGGGCGCGAGTCGGCCGGGTGGCGGTGCAGGCCCTTGGCCCGGGCGGGGTCGAGGTCGCAGTTCGTGGTGAGGGTGCGTGCCCCCCCCGGCCACGGCAGGCACACCTGGCCGCCGTGGGTGTGCCCGGCGATGACGGCGTCGTAGCCGTCCGCGGCGTACTGGTCGAGCACCCGCAGGTAGGGCGCGTGGGCCACGCCCAGCCGGACGTCGGCCGCGGCGTCGGCCGCGCCGGCGACGTCGTCGAGCCGGTCGTAGCCGAGGTGAGGGTCGTCGACGCCGGCGAAGGCGAACCGCAGGTCGTCGACGGCGAGGGTGGCGCGTCGGTTGGTCAGGTCGAGCCAGCCGGCGTCGACGAAGCGGCGCGACAGCTCGCGCCACGGCAGCTGCGGCGTGGAGACGTGCCGGCGCCCGTCGTCGGGGAGCAGGTAGCGCAGGGGATTGCGCAGCCCGGGCTCGAAGTAGTCGTTGGAGCCGTGCACGAAGACGCCGGGCACGTCGAGCAGCGGCCCGAGCGCGTCGACGAGCGGGCCGACGGCGTGGCGGTGGGCCAGGTTGTCGCCGGTGTCGACGACGAGGTCGGGCTCGAGCGCGGCGAGCTCGCGCAGCCAGGCCTGCTTGCGTCGCTGTCCGGGCGTGAGGTGGATGTCGCTCAGGTGCAGCACCCGCAGCGGCCGGGCGCCTGCGGGCAGGAGGGGGACCTCGACCCGGCGCAGGGTGTACCGGCGGGCCTCCCACGCGGCGTAGGCCGTCACGGCCGCACCGGCCGCCGTCGAGGCGCCGAGCGCGCTCGTCAGATATCCCGTCGGCCGCATCCGCCCAGGCTGCCACAATGACCGTCATGGCCCTCAAGGAGCAGCTGCGTACCGACCTCACCGCCGCGATGAAGAGCCGCGACCAGCTGACGTCGTCGACCCTGCGCATGGTGCTCACCTCGATCACCAACGCCGAGGTGGCCGGCAAGGAGGCCCGTGAGCTGACCGACGACGAGATCGTCGGGGTGCTCAGCAGCGAGGCCAAGCGCCGGCGCGAGGCGGCCGTCGCCTTCGACGAGGGCGGGCGGGCCGACAGTGCCGAGAAGGAGCGCGCCGAGGCCGTCGTGATCGCCCGCTACCTGCCCGAGCAGCTCGGCGCCGACGACATCGAGCGCATCGTCGCCGAGGCGATCGCCTCCACCAGCGCGGCCGGCGAGGGCATGCGTGCCATGGGCAAGGTGATGGGCGTCGTCCAGCCGCAGGTCAAGGGCCGCGCCGACGGCGGCGCGGTCGCCGCCGAGGTGCGGCGGCAGCTGGGTCAGGGCTAGCCGCGCCCGCGGCCGCCCCGGCCGCGCCCGTCGCCGCCACCGCTCGGGGCCCGGGGGACGTAGACCGAGGTCGCGCCGTAGCCGGGCACGGTGGTCGGGGCGACGAAGTCCTCGTAGGGCAGGTCGATGACCTTCATGGCGTCGCCCCACATGGGCGCGGCGAGGCCCGAGCCGGACGCCGAGACCGAGCGGCCGTTGATGACCTGGCCGTCGAGCGTGATCGGGGTGCCGAACTCGTTGGCGCCGGCGATCATCGACGCGGTGGCCAGGGCCGGGGTGTAGCCGACGAACCACACCGACGGCGAGTAGCCGCCGGAGTTGCCGGTGGTGCCGGTCTTGCCGGCCGCCGGGACGCCGAGCTGCTGGGCGCTGGCGAAGCCGCCCTCGATGACGCCGCGCAGGACGTCGTTGACGGCGTCGGCCGTCGTCTCCTTCATGACCTGGCTGCACCGCTCGGGGTACTTCTTCAGCGAGCGGTTGGAGGCGTCCTTGATCTCGAGCACCGGGCGGGCAGCGCAGTGCTCGCCGCGGGCGGCGAACGTCGCGTAGGCCTCGGCCATCTCGAGGGGGCTGACGTCGGCGACGCCGAACGTGAAGTTCGGGACCCGCTCGGGGGAGACGTTGGGGCAGCTGTCGGTCTCGGGGCAGGTCAGCCGGACGCCCATGTCGCGGGCCAGGTTGTACGGGTCGCAGACGCCGGTCTCCTTCTCGAGGTTCAGGAAGAAGGTGTTGATCGACTTGCGCGTGCCGGTGTAGAGGTTCTCGACGCCGGACGACGACACCGAGTTGGGGAAGTCGAACGTGCCCCCGCCGTAGGTCGGGGCGTCGGCACAGTTCTCGTAGTCGGCGTAGTTGAACGTGCCCTGGCTGGGGGCCGGGAAGGTGTCGCTGAGCGCGATGCCCTTCTCGAGGGCGTCGGCCAGCACGAACGCCTTGAACGTCGAGCCGGCCTGGAAGCCGTTGGACTCGGTGTACTGCGAGGGCACGGTGTAGTTGAGGTAGGTCTCGCCCTGCTTCTTCTTGCGGCCCATCGGGCGCGACTGGGCGAGCGCCTTCACGTTGCCGGTGCCGGGCTCGATCATCGCCAGCGCGCCGATCGCCTGGTCGGTCGCGCGGACGTTGTTGGTGACCGAGTCGTCGGCGGCCCTCTGGTCGGCGAGGTCGACGGTGGTGTAGATCTTCAGGCCGCCGGTGCGCAGCAGCCGGTCGCGCTCGGTCTTGTTGCTGCCCAGCGACTTGTCGTTGCGCAAGTACTCCATGACGTAGTCGCAGAAGAACTCGGCCTGGGTGCTGACGCAGCCGTTGCTGCGGGGCTGGATGTTGAGCTGCAGCTTCTTCTGCTTGGTCGCGTCGGCCTCGGCCTGCGTGATCACGTTGAGCTGCGCCATCCGGTCGAGGACGACGTCGCGACGCACGATGGCCCGGTCGCGGTTGTCGGTCGGGTCGTAGGCGCTCGGGTTCTGCACGAGGCCGGCCAGCAGCGCCGACTGGTTGAGGTTGAGCTTGCGGGCGTTGACGCCGAAGTAGTGCCGCGCGGCGGCCTGGATGCCGTAGGTGCCGTCGCCGAAGTAGACGGTGTTGAGGTAGCGCTCGAGGATCCAGTCCTTCGAGTGCTTCTTCTCCAGCGCGATCGCGTAGCGCAGCTCCTTGAGCTTGCGGGCGTAGGTGTCGTCGGTGACCGCGAGCCGCTCCTCCTTGGTCTGGGCGGAGTTGAGCAGCGTCTGCTTCACCAGCTGCTGGGTGAGCGACGAGCCACCTTGGACGACGCCCCCGGAGCCGAGGTTGGTCATGAGGGCACGCACGGTGCCCTTCACGTCGAGGGCGCCGTGCTGGTAGTAGCGGTAGTCCTCGATGGAGACGAGCGCCTGGATCATCGTGCGCGAGATCTTGGGCAGCTTCACCTCGATGCGGTCCTCGTCGTAGATCGTGGCGAGCACGCTGCCGTCGGAGGCGAAGACCGTGCTGCGCTGCGGCAGGGCCGAGATCTCGAGCTCCTGCGGGAGGTCGTCGGTGGTGTCGGCGACGTTGCGGGCGGCGAAGCCCATGACGCCCGCGAAGGGGATCGCGAGACCGGACACGACGACGCCGAGCACGGCGGAGACGACCACCATCACCCCGAGGTGGGACAGGATCGTCGTCGGGCGAGGGCGTTCGGACCTGGGACGAGACACCGATTCAGGGTACGTGAGCGTGGTGAGCGTTCACGCATTCACGAGCCGTCGGAACCGCGGTGTCCGGGCACGACCAGGGCGGTCTAGTCACCCCAGTGGGGTGCTGGTCACGGTGGACTAGTCATTTGGGACTACGGGGATTGGGTCGTTTGAGTCTGTCCACGGATTCAGTACTTCTTTACCTTTGACCCAACAAGATCGACAGGCACACGTCATGGGGACGCAGCTTGGGTCTACACAGTGGGGACTGGGACAAGAACATGACGACGTGGGTAGAGGACTGGGCACCTCGGGCCGCTTGCAAGGCCGAGCAGCCGGACAAGCTGTTCGTGCGCGGCGCGGAGCAGAACAAGGCGAAGACGCTGTGCTCGGGTTGCCCCGTGCGCACCGAGTGCCTCGCCGAGGCGCTCGACAACCAGATCGAGTGGGGCGTGTGGGGTGGCATGACCGAGCGCGAGCGCCGGGCGCTCCTGCGGCGTCGTCCGACCGCCTCGTGGCGCTCGTTGCTGGAGAAGGCGCGCACCGAGTCGGCTCCCGCCGTCCCGGTCGCGGCTCGCTGACCCGCCGGCCGGGTCCGCTCGGCCACGCCTCGAGGCTCTGGGGGCCTCGAGGCAGGCTCAGCCGGTCGAGCTGAGCAGCCCGCCGACCCGACGCAGCCCGTCGAGGTCGTGCACGTCGGCCGCCAGGGCCGGCACCACCGCGGTGGCGACCTGCGGGTGCGCGGTCGCGAAGCCGCGGCGCAGCCGCACCTCGCGCTCGACCAGTCGCACCTGGTCGGCGTGCAGGCGCAGCAGCGCCGCCGTCACCGACGCCGGGTCGTCGCGCCGCAGCCGCTCGGCCGCAGTGATGGCCTCGTCGGCCGAGAGGTCGCCGCTCGGGGCGCGGCCCGCCCGGTTGACGACCAACCCCGCGAGTGGCATCTGGTCGTCGCTCAGGCGCTCGACGAAGTAGGCCGCCTCGCGCAGCGCGTCGGGCTCGGGGGCGGCGACGACGAGGAACGCCGTCCCGTCGGCCTGCAGCAGCGCGTAGGTCTTCATGGCCCGCTGCCGGAACCCGCCGAAGACGGTGTCGATGGCGGCGACGAACGTCTGGAGGTCCTTGAGCACCTGGGCGCCGAGGATCTTGGTCAGGGCGTTGGTGATCAGGCCGAACCCGGCGCCCATCAGCTTCATCGGGCCCCTCGCCGGCGCGATCATCAGCTTGATGAAGCGGCCGTCGAGGAAGCTCGAGAGGCGCTCGGGGGCGTCGAGGAAGTCGAGCGCCGAGCGCGACGGCGGGGTGTCGACGACGATGAGGTCGTAGCGACCGTCGGCCGGCACCACCTCGTCGGCGTGGATCTGGCCGAGCTTCTCCATCGCCATGTACTCCTGCGTGCCGGCGAACGAGCTCGACAGGGCGATGTAGAAGGGGTTCTCCAGGATCTGCTTCGCCTTCTCGGGGCTGGCCTGGCCCTCGACGACCTCGTCGAAGGTGCGCTTCATGTCGAGCATCATCGCGTCGAGGCTGCCGCCGGCGGTGCTGTCGACGTCGGTGACCGGGCGCGGGGTGTTGTCGAGCGCCTCGATGCCCATCGACTGGGCGAGCCGGCGGGCGGGGTCGATCGTCAGGACGACGACCTTGCGGCCGCGCTCGGCGGCACGGAGCGCGAGGGCCGCCGACGTCGTCGTCTTGCCGACGCCGCCGGAGCCGCAGCACACGATGATCTCGACGCCGCGGTCGTCGAGCAGCGCGTCGACGTCGAGGGGCGGGACCTGGGTGCGGGTCGAGGGTCCGCTGCGGGAGGGCTGGGGCATGTCAGGCGAGACCTTGCTCTCGGAGGAGGGCGGCGAGCTCGTAGAGAGCGCCGAGGTCGACGCCCTGCGGCAGCCGCGGCAGCTCGTACGACGGCACGTCGAGCCCCGCGACGAGCTCGCGCTGGGTGTTCTCGAGCTCGCGGCGCTCGGCGTGCTCGCGCCCCTCGTGCAGCAGGCCGTCGACGAGCCCCGGCTCGGCGTCGACCCCGGCCTTGACGAGGTCGGCCGCGACGGCGTCGGCGTCGGCGTCGGCGAGCTGGTCGGGGGTGAGGTCCTGCGGCCGCACGAGGTTGACCACGACGCCGCCGACCGGCAGGTCGACCGCGCGCAGCTCGGCGATGCCGTCGGCGGTCTCCTGCACCGGCATCTCCTCGAGCACGGTGACCAGGTGGACGGCGGTGCGGGGCGAGCGGAACAGCGTCATCATCGTGTCGGCCTGGCTCTTGACCGGGCCGACCTTGGCGAGGCCCGCCAGCTCGTTGCTGACGTTGAGGAACTGCACGATGCGGCCGGTGGGCGGGGCGTCGAGCACGACGGCGTCGTACTGCAGCGCGCCCTTGTTGCGGCTGTTGCGCTGCACGGCCTCGAAGACCTTGCCGGTGAGCAGCACGTCGCGCACGCCCGGGGCGATGGTGGTGGCGAACTCGATGACCCCGAAGCGGTCGAGCGCGCGGCCGGCGCGGCCGAGCTTGTAGTAGAGGGCGAGGTACTCCAGGAGCGCCGACTCGGGGTCGACGTGCAGCGCGTGGACGACGCCGCGCTTGCCGTCGGGCCCCGGCAGGCCGGTGGTCAGCCGCCGCTCCTCGAAGGGGAGCGGGTCGACGTCGAACATCCGGGCGATGCCCTGGCGGCCCTCGACCTCGCAGAGCAGGACGTTCTTGCCGTGCGTCGCGAGCGCCAGCGCCAGTGCGGCGGCCACCGTCGACTTGCCGGTGCCGCCCTTGCCCGTGACGACGTGCAGCGCCACCGAGGGCCAGTCGCTCATGGCAGGTCACCCATGGTCGATGAGCGTATGGGATGCCGGTCTCGCCCGAAGGGAGTGTGACGGGCGTGACTCTGGCGCCCTCGTCAGGTGGTGGCGCGGGTGAGGGCGTGGGCTTCGTGCAGGAGCAGCGCGCCGAGGTCGGGACGACGTGCGGGCGCGAAGCGCGACTCGATGCCGGTCAGGGTCAGGGCCCCGACCGGGCGGCCGGAGGCGTCGAAGACCGCCGCGGCCATGCCCCAGCTGCCCTCGACGATGAGGCCGGGGTTGAGGGCCCAGCCGTCGCGACGCACCTGCGCGATGCGCTCGCGCAGCGGACCGGGGGCGTGGGCGGGCCCGTGCTCGGCGGCGAGGTCGGAGCGGTCGAGGTAGGCCTCGACCTCGGCGTCCGGCAGGTGGGCGAGGACGACGAGCCCGGCCGAGACGACGCCGAGCGGGAAGCGGGCGCCCTCGTGGAGCACGTGCGAGCGGATCGGGAAGCTGCCGTCCTCGCGGAGCAGGCACACGGTCTCGTCGCCGCGTCGGACCGAGTAGAACGCGCTCTCGCCGGTGGTCCGGGCGAGGCGGAGCACGTGCGGCTGGGCCTGCCCGGTCACGTCGTAGCGCGCGGCGGCCGCCGTCCCGAGCAGGAAGAGCTCGGGGCCCAGCAGCCAGTGCCCCGTGGCGAGGTCGCGGTCGGCCAGCCCCTCGGCCTGCAGTGAGGTCAGCAGCCGGTGGGCGGTGGCGCGAGGCAGCGACGCGGCCCGCGCGACCGCGGTGGTGCCGGCGCCGTCCGGCTCGGCGGCGGCCAGGGCGCGCAGGAGGGCGGCTCCGCGGCCGAGCACGTCGGCAGGACTGTCCACTCAGCGGACGCTAGCGCACCGGTCGTTCCGCTCACCGGGTGATCGGTTGACGCTCGCGCGCCGCGCGCGTTGGATCGGCGCCATGGACAAGGTGGTCTCGTCGGCGGCGGATGCCGTGGCCGACATCGCGTCAGGCTCGACGATCGCGGTCGGCGGGTTCGGGTTGTGCGGCATCCCCTCGGTGCTCGTCGAGGCGCTGCACGCGAGTGGGGTCGGCGACCTCGAGGCGGTCTCGAACAACGCCGGCGTCGACGACTGGGGCCTCGGGCGGCTGCTGGCCGACGGCCGCCTGCGGCGGATGGTCTCGTCGTACGTCGGCGAGAACAAGGAGTTCGCGCGCCAGTACCTCTCGGGCGAGCTCGAGGTCGAGCTGACCCCGCAGGGCACGCTCGCCGAGCGCATGCGTGCCGGCGGGTCGGGCATCGCGGCGTTCTTCACCCGCACCGGCGTCGGCACCCAGGTCGCCGAGGGCGGCCTGCCGTGGCGCTACGACGTCGACGGCAACGTCGTGAAGGCGTCGCCGGCCAAGCAGACCCAGGTCTTCGAGACCCCGGACGGCGAGCTCGAGTTCGTGCTCGAGGAGGCGATCGTCGCCGACTTCGGTCTCGTGCGGGCCTGGAAGGGCGACCGGCACGGCAACCTCGTCTTCCGGCAGTCGGCGCGCAACTTCAACCCGCTGGCCGCGATGTGCGGGCGGGTCACGATCGCCGAGGTCGAGCACCTCGTCGAGCCGGGCGAGCTCGACCCCGACCACGTCCACACCCCGGGGGTGTTCGTGCAGCGGGTGGTCGAGCTGACCCCGGAACAGCGCGACGAGAAGCGGATCGAGAAGCGCACGGTCAGGACGCGGGAGGGACAGGCATGAGCTGGACACGCGAGCAGATGGCCGCGCGGGCGGCGTCCGAGCTGAGCGACGGGTCCTACGTCAACCTCGGCATCGGGCTGCCGACCCTGGTGCCCAACTACGTCGCCGACGACGTCGAGCTGGTGCTGCAGAGCGAGAACGGCATCCTCGGCGTCGGCGCCTACCCGTTCGAGGGCGACGAGGACGCCGACCTGATCAACGCCGGCAAGGAGACCGTGACGCTACGGCGCGGTGCGTCGTTCTTCGACTCCGCCACCAGCTTCGGGATGATCCGCGGCGGCAAGATCGACGCCGCGATCCTCGGTGCCATGCAGGTCTCGAAGGTCGGCGACATCGCCAACTGGATGATCCCGGGCAAGATGGTCAAGGGCATGGGCGGCGCGATGGACCTCGTGCACGGCGCGAAGAAGGTGATCGTGCTGATGGAGCACGTCGCCCGCGACGGCGGCTACAAGATCGTCGACGAGTGCTCGCTGCCCTACACCGGCAAGAGGGTCGTGCAGCGCATCATCAGCGACCTCGGCGTCCTCGACGTCACGCCCGACGGGCTGCGGCTCGTCGAGCTCGCCCCCGACGTCACCCTCGACGAGCTGCGTCGGAAGACCGAGCCCGAGGTGCTCGCCGACTGAGTCGCACGCTGCGCCGTGTCACATCGGGAACCGGCTGTCTCGTCCACCTGACATGAGCGAGTCACACGAGACCATGGCCGGCATGAGCATCGCGGTCGCCGGCGCCACGGGCGTCGTCGGGCGCCACGTCGTCGAGGTCGCCGAGGCGCGCGGGCACAAGGTCGTGCCCCTCGCCCGGGCCACCGGTGTCGACCTGACGACGGGCGCGGGCCTCGCCGAGCGACTGGACGGCGTCCAAGTCGTCGTCGACGTCACGAGCAACCCGTCGCAGAAGCGGGAGGAGGCTGAGGCGTTCTTCGGCGGGGTCACGACCGCGCTGCTGGAGGCGGAGCGCGCGGTCGGCGTCGGGCACCACGTGGCGTTGTCGATCGTCGGCATCGACGACGTGCCCAGCGGCTACTACGCCGGCAAGCGGCGCCAGGAGCAGCTGCTGGCCGACGGTGACCAGCCGTGGTCGGTGCTGCGGGCCACGCAGTTCCACGAGTTCGCCGAGCAGGTGCTGCACTTCGTGCGCCTCGGGCCGTTCTCGGTGGTGCCGCGGATGCTCAGCCAGCCGGTCGCGGCGCGCGAGGTCGCCGAGGCCCTCGTCGACCTCGCCGAGGCGGGCCCGTCGGGCCGGGTGCCTGACCTCGCCGGGCCCGAGCGCCTGCCGATGCACGACCTCGCGCGCCGGGTGAACCGGGCGCAGGGCCTCGGACGCCGCGTCGTCGCCGTCCCGGTGCCGGGCCGGGCCGGGAGGGGCATGCGCGACGGGTCGCTGTGCGCGTCGTCCGAGGGCCCGCGCGGGCGGACCACCTTCGACGCCTGGCTGGCCCAACGGCAGGGCGCGTGAACCAGCGCGCGCTCGCGACCGAGTACGCCGCGCACCGCCCGCGCCTGGTGCGGGTCGCGTACGCGATCCTGGGCAGCCGGGCCGAGGCCGAGGACGTCGTCGCCGACTGCTGGCTGCGGCTGGTCGCCGCCGACGAGCGCGACCCCGTGCGTGACGTGCTCGGGTGGGCGACCGTCGCGGTGTCGCGGGCGGCGATCGACGTCCTGCGCTCGGCGCGGGTGCGCCGCGAGGCCTACGTCGGCCCGTGGCTGCCCGAGCCCGACGTCGCCGCGCCCGACCCGGCCGACCGCGTCACGCTCGACGACACCGTGCGCTACGCGCTGCTCGTGGTGCTCGAGCAGCTCACGCCGGCCGAGCGGACGGCGTGGGTGCTGCACGACCTGTTCGAGATGCCGTTCGACGACGTCGCCCGGGCCGTCGGGCGCAGCCCGGCCGCGGTGCGCCAGCTGGCCAGCCGGGCGCGTGCCCACGTCGCCGCGGGCACGCCCCGCGTCGAGGTCGACCGGACGACGCACGACCGGGTCGTCACGGCGTTCGTGGACGCGGCCGCGGGCGGCGACCTCGCGGGGCTCGTCGCGCTCCTCGACCCGGCCGCCGTGCTCACCAGCGACGGCGGCGGCGTCGTCAACGCGGCGCGTCGTCCGGTGGTCGGGGCCGACCGCGTGGCCCGGTTCATGGCCGGGATCGCGGCCAAGCCGAGCGCGGCCACCTACGAGCCCGTCGAGGTCAACGGCCGGCTCGGCCTGGTGGCCGTCGACGGCGGCCGACGGTTCGCCGTCCTGTCGTTCACGGTCGACGGCGGCGTCGTCGTCCGCATCGACATCGTGCTGGCTCCGGACAAGTTGGGCCGAAGGGGTGTTTGACCAAACCGGCCTCGTGGGTGCAGGTTCGGGCGGTGAGCGTCTTCCGGACCAAGTCCATCGAGCAGTCCATCAAGGACACCGACGACCCCGACACCAAGCTCCGGCGTGAGCTCAGCGCCCTCGACCTGACGGTCTTCGGCGTCGGCGTGATCATCGGCGCCGGCATCTTCGTGCTGACCGGCACGGTCGCGGCGTCGAACTCGGGTCCGGCGCTCGCGCTGAGCTTCCTCATCGCCGCGGTGGCCTGCGGCCTCGCCGGGCTCTGCTACGCCGAGTTCGCCTCCACGGTGCCGGTCGCCGGCAGCGCCTACACCTTCAGCTACGCCACGCTCGGCGAGCTGGTGGCGTGGATCATCGGCTGGGACCTCGTGCTCGAGTTCACCATCGGCTCGGCGGCGCTCGCGGCCGGCTTCTCCGGCTACTTCCAGGCGGTGCTCGACATCGTGGGGGTCACCCTGCCGACGTCGATCTCCTCGGCCAGCGAGGGCTTCATCGACCTGCCGGCGGTCGTCATCGCCCTGCTGGTGATGGCGCTGCTGATCCGCGGCACGAAGGAGTCGAGCACGTTCAACCTGATCGTGGTGGCCATCAAGCTGCTCGTGATCGCGATCGTCATCGTCGTGGGCCTGACCCTCGTCGACGTCTCCAACTGGACGCCGTTCATCCCCGAGTCGCAGCCCGCGCCCGACTCGGCCGGTGGGTTCCGGGAGCTGCCGCTGATCACGAGCCTGCTCGGCATCGAGCCCGCGGTGTTCGGCCTCGGCGGCGTCATCGCCGGTGCGGCGGTGGTGTTCTTCGCCTTCATCGGCTTCGACGTCGTCGCGACCACGGCCGAGGAGGCCAAGAACCCGCAGCGCGACGTGCCGATCGGCATCCTCTCCTCGCTCGCCATCGTCACCGTGCTCTACGCCGCCGTCAGCCTCGTGGTCACCGGCGTGCAGAGCTACAAGGACATCGACCCCAACGACGCCGCCCCGCTGGCCACCGCCTTCGAGGCCGCCGGCGTCGACTGGGTGCGCAACGTCGTCGCCGTCGGCGCCTGCATCGGACTCATCGTCGTGTGCATGATCCTCATGCTCGGCCAGAGCCGGGTGGCGTTCGCCATGGCGCGCGACGGCCTGCTGCCGCGCGGGCTCGCCAAGACGCACCCGAAGTACGGCACGCCGCACCGCATCACCATGATCACCGGCGTCGTCGTCGCCGCGCTCGCGGGCTTCCTCGACCTCGAGACCCTCTCGAACCTGGTCAACATCGGCACGCTCTTCGCCTTCATCCTGGTCAGCATCGGCGTGCTCGTGCTGCGCCGCACCCGCCCCGACCTGCCCCGCGCCTTCCGGACGCCGGCCGCCCCCGTCGTCGCCACGCTCGCCGTCCTGATGTGCCTCTACCTGATGCTCAACCTCACCGGCGAGACCTGGGAGCGCTTCGGGATCTGGATGGTGCTCGGCTTCGTCGTCTACTTCCTCTACGGACGCCGTCACAGCCGGCTGCAGAACGAGACGAGCACCGACGCCTAGACGAGGCCGACCTCGTGCGCGAGCACGACGAGCTGCACACGGTCGCGCGAGCCGGTCTTGGCGAGCAGACGGCTGACGTGGGTCTTCACGGTCGCCTCGGCGACGACGAGCTCGGCGACGATCTCGTGGTTCGACCACCCGCGCCCCACGAGCACCAGCACCTCGCGCTCGCGCTCGGTCAGCTCGCGCAGCCGGGCGTCGTCGGTGCCGGACGTCGCGGGCTGCGGGGTGCTCGCAGCCACGTGCTCGAGCAGGCGCCGGGTGGTGCTGGGCGCGACGACGGCGTCGCCGGCGTGCACCGTGCGGACGGCGGCGAGCAGGTCGTCGGGGGGTGCGTCCTTGAGCAGGAACCCGGCCGCGCCGGCCCGGATGGCGGCGAAGGCGTACTCGTCGAGGTCGAACGTGGTGAGCACCAGCACCCGCGGCGCGCCGGGTCGCGCGGTGACGAGAGCGGTGGCCTCGACGCCGTCCATCACCGGCATGCGCACGTCCATGAGCACGACGTCGCACGCGGGCCCCGCCGGGTCGGCGAGCAGGTCGACCGCCTCGCGCCCGTTGCCGGCCTCGCCGACGACCTCGAGGTCGGGCTGGCTCTCCAGCAGCATGCGGAACCCGGCGCGGACCATCTGCTGGTCGTCGACGAGCAGGACCCGGATGGCGCTCACAGCGGGATCACCGCCTCGACCGTGTAGCCGCCGCCCGGCCGGGGTCCGGTCTCGAGCGTGCCGCCGTGGACGTCGACGCGCTCGCGCATGCCGGTGAGGCCGTGCCCGCCGCCGTCGGGGGCCGACGCGCCGCGGCCGTCGTCTACCACGCGGACGGTGACGGCGTCGTGGTCGTCGTCGACCGCGACCTGCACCGAGGTGCGCGCCGACGGACCGGCGTGCTTGCGCACGTTGGTGAGCGCCTCCTGCACGACCCGGTAGGCGGTGAGCCCGACCGCGGTGGCGACGGGGTGGTCGAGACCGCGGAGGTCGGCGTCGACGTGGCCGTGGCGCGCGGCCTCGTCGAGCAGGTCGGGGACGTCGGCCAGGCCCGGCAGCGGGTTGCGGCCGGTCTCCTCGTCGGCGCGGAGGAGACCGAGCAGCTGACGCATGTCGGTGAGCGCCTCGCGGCCGGTGACGGCGATGCGCGCGAGCGTCTCGGTGGCGACCTCGGGGTCGTGGGCGGCGGCGTAGCGGGCGCCGTCGGCCTGCACCACCACGACCGTGAGGCCGTGGGCGACCACGTCGTGCATCTCGCGGGCGATGCGGGCGCGCTCGTCGGCGGCGGCGAGGGCGACGCGCTGCTCGGCGTCCTGCCGGATGCGCTCGCCGCGCTCGACCAGCGTCGCCACGTACGCCGCGCGGGTGCGCCCCTGGGTGCCGAGGGCCCAGGCGGTGACGACGAAGGCCGAGACGGTGAGGAAGTACGGGGTGAACGACCTGACGTTCACCACGCCGTCGAAGCCGGTGATCCAGTCGACGGTGGCGACCACCGCCGCGACCGCGCCGACCACGAGGGCGACCAGGCCGGCCCGGGCGGTGGAGTACCGCGCGACCGAGTAGACCGCGATCGGGAACGCCAGCTGGCTGTGCAGCGGGTTGTCGTGGACGACGACCTGCAGCGCACTCGCGGCAGCCACCGCGGCGAAGACGGCGTCGGGGTGGGCGCGCCGCCACCACAGCGGCACGACCTGGAGCAGCGACAGCGGCACGCCCCAGGGGATGCCGGCGAGCAGGTAGAGGGGGGTGGGCAGCACCAGCAGCGCGACCAGCGTGACGTCGAACCACCGGCGTCCGCGCTCGCCCAGCCGCCACGGCTGGTCGACCACGGGGGCGAGGTCGATCGCCGTCGCGGGGTCTGCCGTGCTCACGGCTCCACCGTAGGCGGGCCGACCGGCCCCGTCGTCAGACCACGGGATGACGTGGGGGAGCGGTGCGTGAGTAGGGTGCGAGGCATGACCGTCTGGGAGTACCAAGTCGCGCCCATCCCGCTGCACAACGAGGCGCTGATGCTCAACAACTTCGGCCAGGACGGGTGGGAGCTCGTCGCCATTCACACCAACGCGCAGGGCGGCCTGATCGCCTTCCTCAAGCGGCCGAAGGCGTCCTGATGGCCGCGGGCGCGACGCCGGAGGAGCGGCTGGCCTCGATGGGGCTGGCCGTGCCCGAGGTCGCCAAGCCGGTCGCCGTCTACGTGCCGGCGGTGCGCACCGGCCAGCACGTCTTCACCTCGGGCCAGCTGCCCATGCGCATGGGCGAGCTCCTCGTCACCGGCAAGGTCGGCGCAGAGGTGACGGCCGAGGAGGCCTACGCCTGCGCCCAGCAGTGCGCGCTCAACGCGATCGCCGCCGTGCGGGCCGAGATCGGCGACCTCGCGCAGGTGGTGCGGGTGGTCAAGGTCGTCGTGTTCGTCGCCTCGGCACCCGACTTCACCGGACAGCCTGCCGTGGCGAACGGCGCGTCCGAGCTGCTCGGCGAGGTCTTCGGCGACGCCGGCGTGCACGCGCGCTCGGCGGTCGGTGTCTCGGTGCTGCCGCTCGACGCCCCCGTCGAGGTCGAGGTCGTCGTCGAGATCGCCGCCTGACGCATGCGCATCCCGCTGCCGCCCGTCCCGCTGCCCGAGAGCATGGTCGAGGTCGCCCGCGAGTTCGCCGAGGGACGACGCGAGCCGGCCGAGCCGCGCAACGCCGCGACCGTCGTCCTGATGCGGGCGGGCGAGTCCGGGCCCGAGGTCTACTACATGCGCCGGCAGGTCTCCATGGACTTCGCGGCGGGCATGGCGGTCTTCCCGGGCGGTGGCGTCGACCCCCGCGACTTCGACACCGAGGTCGCCTGGGCGGGCCCGACGCCGGCCGAGTGGGCCGCGCGCCTGGGCTGCGACGAGGAGACCGCTCGCGCGCTGGTGTGCACCGCGGTGCGCGAGACGTTCGAGGAGTCCGGCGTGCTGCTGGCCGGGCCGTCGGTCGACGAGGTCGTCGCCGACACGACCGGCGACGACTGGGAGGCCGACCGGGTCGCGCTCGAGACGCGCGAGCTGTCGATGACCGACTTCCTGCTGCGGCGCGGCCTGGTGCTGCGCACCGACCTCCTCGGGGTCTGGGACGCCTGGCTCACGCCGGTCTTCGAGCCCAAGCGCTACCGCACCTGGTTCTTCGTCGCCGCCCTGCCGGAGGGGCAGCGCACCCGCGACGTGTCGTCGGAGTCGTCGTCGGTCGTGTGGCTCCCGGCCGCCGTGGCCGCCGACCAGGCCGACGCCGGCGAGCTGGCGATGATGCCGCCGACCTACCTGAACTCGATGGAGGTCGGCACCTACCCCAGCCCCGAGGCGGTGCTCGCCGCCGCGGCCGACCGCTCGGTGCAGATGTTCACGCCGTCGGTCGAGCCGCTCGGCGACGGCCACACGCTCTCCCTGCCCGACCGGCTCCGGCCGCTGGTGGCGGAGCGTCGTCGATGAGCGAGCCCTGGGCCGGCGGCCCCTTCGGCGTGCGCGGGCAGTGCCTGCTCGCCCCCAACCCCGGCATCATGACGCTCGACGGAACCAACACCTGGGTGCTGCGCGAGCCGGGCTCGACCACCTCGGTCGTCGTCGACCCGGGCCCCGTCGCCGACGGTCACCTCGACGTCGTCGACGAGACGACGGGCGACGTCGGCGTCGTCCTGCTCACCCACCACCACTACGACCACTCCGAGGTCGCCGTCGAGCTCGCCGAGCGCAAGGGCTGCGCCGTGCGCGCCCTCGACCCCGCGTTCTGCCACGGCGCCGACCCGCTCACCGACGACGAGGTGATCTCGGTCGGCGGCCTGTCGCTGCAGGTGCTCACCACGCCCGGCCACACGGCCGACTCCGTCTCGTTCCTGCTGCCGGCCGAGCGCACGCTGCTCTCGGGTGACATGGTCCTCGGGCGCGGCACCACCGTGGTCGCGCACCCCGACGGCCAGCTCGGCCCCTACTTCGACTCGATCGAGCGCATGCGCGCGCTCGTCACCGACGGCCACGTCGACACGATCTGGCCGGCCCACGGCCCGGTGCTCGACGACGCCGGCGCCGTCCTCGACTTCTACCTCGCGCACCGGCGCGACCGCCTCGACCAGGTGCGTCGCGCGCTCGAGCAGCTCGCCGACGAGCCGCGCCCCGAGGGCATCGCCGACGACGAGCTGCCCCGCCGCGTCGTCGAGGTGGTCTACGCCGATGTCGACCCGGTGCTCTGGGACGCCGCCGAGCTGTCGGTGCGCGCGCAGCTGGCCTACCTGCGCGAGGGCCGCTGACCCGATCGGCCGCTCGCGGGCGCGGACGCAACATGATTGTCATACAACAATCCCTCGGTTTCCCAGCGACTGTCGGTGCCCGGCACTAGGTTCGACGCCGAACCCCGCTCCGTCTCGGACTGGTCAGGCGGGACACCCGAGAGAAGAGCTGGATGACGAAGGCACGAATCCGTCCCGCCGCGCTCGCAGCGCGCATCGCCACCCTCGCCGTCGCCGCCGGGCTGCTGGCCGCGCTCCCGGCGCCGGCCACGGCGGCCCCGGTCGCGCGCAAGGCCGACCCGGTCGTCGGCGGGCTCACGGCGTCCCCCGCCGACTCGCTGTTCCCCAACCAGGGCAACAGCGGCTACGACGCGCGCCACTACGACATCGACTTCTCGGTCGACGTCGGCATCTCGGCGGTGCCCAACGGTGCCGCGACCACCACGATCGACGCGACGACGACCATCGACGCCGTCACCACGGGGGCGCCGCTGTCGTCCTACGCCTTCGACTTCCAGGGCACCTCGACCACCCTCGAGGCCTCGACGCTCAACGTCACGGCGGTCAGCGTCAACGGCGTGCCCGCGGCCTTCACGCGCATCGAGAACACCACGGTGCCCAACGCCACGACCGACGTCCACAAGCTCGTGGTCACCCCGGTCACGCCGGTCGAGGGCGCGTTCACCACCGTGGTGCAGTACGCCGGCCAGCCCGTCGTGCACCGCGACACCGACAACTCGATCGAGGGCTGGAACAACACCGTCGACGGGGCGACCTTCGTCAACCAGCCCGTCGGCTCGATGACGCTCTTCCCGAACAACAACACCCCGCGCGACAAGGCCACCTACACCTTCACGGTCGAGGCCCCCACGAAGCTCCGCTCGTCGAACCCGACGCAGACCGCCGAGCACCCGGTCGCCGTCGCCAGCAACGGTGAGCTCACGTCGAGGACGCCCAGCGCCGACGGCAGCACCACCACGTGGGTGTGGGAGCAGCGCGAGCAGATGGCCAGCGAGCTGTCGATGGTCTCGGTCGGACGCTACGACGTCTACACCTCCGACATCACCCTGGCCAGTGGTCGCACGATCCCGGAGTGGACGTTCATCGACCCCGTGATCAGCGCCCAGAACCGCGCCACCACGCTGAGCAGCCGCGCGCAGCTCAAGCAGATGATCGACTTCATGGAGGCGCGCTACGGGCCCTACCCGGGCAACAGCACCGGCCTGGTCACCGACAACACGACCGGCATCAACTACGCGCTCGAGACCCAGGACCGCCCGTTCTTCCCCAACTCGGCCGGCCGCGGCACGACCATCCACGAGATGATGCACGCCTGGTGGGGCAACAACGTCTCGCCGGTCGACTGGAACGACATCGTCATCAGCGAGGGCAGCGCGCGCTACTCCGAGTCGCAGTTCCCCTACGAGTCCGCCGGCTCGTCGACGACCGCGACCGAGACCGCGATGTACAACCTGTGGAACACCAGCACGGCCACCAGCGGCACGTTCGCCGTCGCCCCCGCGGCGATGACCCAGGCCAGCCAGCTCTTCGGGGCGCAGGTCTACAACAAGGGCGCGATCACGCTCGAGGCGCTGCGCACCTCCATCGGTGACGCCGACTTCAAGACCCTGATGCGCACCTGGCAGGACACCTACGGCGGCACCGACGGCACCGTGCGCCGCACCCAGCAGTTCGAGGACCTCGCCGAGAGCATCACCGGCCGCGACCTCACCGCGTTCTTCCAGACGTGGTGGTTCACCGCCGGCAAGCCCGCCTGGCCGGTGAAGTTCAACCTGAACGCCGCCGTCCCGACCGCGCAGGTCAACGCCGGCGACGCCTACCCGCTCGTGCTCTCGACCCGCAACACCGGCCGGGTCGCGATGCCGGCCGGCGGCACCGTCGTCACCGCCGACGTCGCCGACGTCCTCGACGACGCCACGGTGGGCACCCTGCCCGCGGGGGTCACCCTCGACGGCACCACCCTCACCTGGGCGGTGCCGGCCACCGCGGTCGGCGCCACGAGCAGCGTGACCGTGCCGTTCACCGTCGGTGCCGCGACGTCCACGGGCAGCCGGCTGCGTGCCGTGGCCCGGGCCGCGACCCTCGGCGGCACCTGCATCGAGTGCGCGCCGAGCACCACCGTCGGGCTCACCCCGATCGCGACCGCGCCGGCCCCCACGATCGACGGCCTCACCGCCGGCGCCCCCGTGGTCGGTCAGACCCTCACCGCCCTCACCGACGGGTGGCCCGCCGGCACCACGTTCGCCTACCAGTGGTTCATCGACGGCACCCCGGTGCCCGGCGCGACCGCGCGCACCTACGTGCCGAGCGTCGACGTCGTCGGGCTCACCGCCTCGGTGCGGGTCACAGGCACCCTGGCGGGTGCCGCGCCCACGTCGGCCACCAGCGCCGCCACCGCGATCGGCGTCCGCGCCACGTTCCCCGCGGTCACGCTGACCGTCTCGGGCACGCCCGCCGTGGGTCAGCCCCTCACCGTCTCCGAGGGAGCCTGGCCGGCCGGCACCGTGTTCACCTACCAGTGGCGGGCCAACGGCACGAACATCGCGGCCAGCCTCGGCGCCGCCGGCCCGATCTTCACGCCGACCGCCGCGCAGGTCGGGCAGGCCCTCGACGTCGTGGTCAGCGCCACCAAGGCCGGTTACACCTCCACGACGGCGACCAGCGCCGCGACCGCACCGGTCGCCCTCGGCACGCAGACCCTGCAGCCGACGCCGACCGTCGCGCCGCTCCCGCCGCGGCCCGACACGGTGCTGACCGCGAGCCCCGGCACCTGGGACACCGGCTCCACGCAGACCTACCGCTGGCTGCTCGACGGCGAGGCCACCGCGGTCACCACCACCACCTTCACGCCGACCGTCGCCGACATCGGCAAGAGCCTCGTCTTCGAGGTCACCAGCACCCGCGCCGGCTTCGCCACTGTCGTGAAGACCAGCGAGCCCGCCACCGTCGCCCCGCTGCTGCAGACCCTCACCCCGACGCCGGTGGTCACCGGCTCCGGCCGGGTCGGTGAGCCCCTCACCGTCGACGTCGGCACCTGGGACGACGGCACCACCCAGACCGTCCAGTGGACCTTGGGCGGCGAGCCGATCGACGGCGCCACGGGCCTCACCTACACCCCCGCCGCCGCTCAGCTCGACGGTGCGATCCGCGCCGTCGTCACCAGCACCCGGTCGAACTACGAGACCGTGACCCGCGCCAGCGACCCCGTCACGGTGCTCGCCGGCACCCAGACGTCGACCCCGACCCCGACGATCACCGGGACCGCGAAGGTCGGCGTCGCGCTGACCGGCGTGCCCGGCACGTGGGACGACGGCGTCACGCTCACCTACCGCTGGCTCGCCGACGGCGTCGCCGTCGCGGGCGCCACCTCGACGACGTTCACGCCGACGGCGGCCCAGCTGGGCGACGTCATCACCTTCGAGGTCACCGGCACCCGGGCCGGCTACACCACCGTCGTGCGCACCAGCGAGCCGACGGCCGCGGTCGTCGCCGGCGACCAGGGTGCCACCCCGACGCCGACGATCACCGGCACGGCCAAGGTCGGCGTCCCGCTCACCGGCATGCCGGGCACGTGGGACGACGGCACGACCTTCACCTTCCGCTGGCTCGCCGACGGTGTCGCCGTCGCCGGCGCCACGGGCCCGACGTTCACGCCCGGCCCGGCGCAGGTCGGCCGGCGCATCACGTTCGAGGTCACCGGCACGCGTCCCGGCTACACCCCGGTCACCCGCACCAGCGCGCAGACCGCGGCCGTCGTGGTCGGCGACCAGGTGCTCACGCCCACTCCCACCGTCACCGGCACCGCCCGGGTCGGCGTCGAGCTGACCGGCAACCCGGGCACCTGGGACGCCGGCACCACCCTCGCCTACCAGTGGGTGGCCGACGGTGAGCCGGTCCTCGGCGCGACGGGCACGACCTTCACGCCCGGGCCGGGCCAGGCGGGCGCCGTCCTGCGGTTCGTCGTCACGAGCACCCGCACGGGCTACACCACCGCCGTCCGCTACAGCGACCCGACCGCACCGGTCGCGCTCGGGGCCCTCGCCCCGACCTCGGTGCCGACGATCTCCGGCACGCCGAAGGTCGGCGTCGAGCTCACCGCCGACGCCGGCGAGTGGGACCCCGCCGCGACCCTGTCGTACGTCTGGCGGGCCGGCACGCAGCAGGTCGGCACCGGCGCGACCTTCACGCCGGGGGCCGCCCAGGCGGGCGCCACCCTCACCGTCAGCGTCACCGGCACCCGTGCGGGCTACGCCTCGGTCACCGAGACGAGCGAGCCCACCGCGGCCGTCGCGCTCGGCGACCAGGTGCGTCGTCCGGTGCCCGGGGTCGCGGGCGTGCGCCGGGTCGGCTCGACCCTGACGGCCGTGCCCGGCACCTGGGACGACGGCACCACGCTCACCTACCGGTGGCTGCGCGACGGCGCCCCGATCGCCGGAGCGACACAGGCGACCTATGTGCTGAAGCCCGCCGACCAGGGCCGCCAGGTCCGGGTCGCGGTCACCAGCCGCAAGGCCGGCTACACCGACGCGGCCGGCCTCAGCCCGGCCGGGGCGACCATCGCCCCGGGTGTGCTGGCCCGTCAGCCGAAGCCGGTCGTGAAGGGCGTCGCCAAGGTCGGTCGCACGCTCACCGCCGTGCCCGGCACGCACGACGCCGGCGTGCGGCTGCGCTACCAGTGGTTCGCCGGCGCGCAGGCCGTCGCCGGGGCCACCGGGCGCACCTTCAAGGTCACCGCCGCGCACCTCACCCGCAAGATCCAGGTGCGCGTCACCGCGACCAAGCCGGGCTACGTGACGGTCACCAAGAACAGCGAGCGCACCGCGCGCGTGACGCGCTGACCGGCTGCTGACCGAGGTCGAGCGAGCCGCCCACGGTGGGCGGCTCGTTCGGCGGCCTCGACGAAGACCCCGGACGACGAAACGCCCCGGACCGCATCGGTCCGGGGCGTTCGTAGGTGCAGCGGGTCAGCGAGCGCGGCGGGCCAGGCGCTCGACGTCCATGATCACGACCGAGCGGGGCTCGAGGCGGAGCCAGCCGCGCGAGGCGAAGTCGGCCAGGGCCTTGTTGACCGTCTCGCGCGAGGCGCCGACCAGCTGGGCGAGCTCCTCCTGCGTGAGGTCGTGGTGCACGTGGACGCCGTCGTCGGCCGTGCGGCCGAAGCGGTCGGCGAGGTCGAGCAGGGCCTTGGCGACCCGGCCGGGCACGTCGGAGAAGACGAGGTCGGCGACGACGTCATTGGCCTTGCGGAGCCGGGCGGCGAGCTGGGAGAGCAGGCCGCGGGCCACGACGGGCCGGCCCTCGAGCCAGCGGAGCAGGTCTTCGTGCGACAGCGAGGCGAACTCGGCGTCGGTGACGGCGGTGACCGTGGCCGAGCGCGGGCCGGGGTCGAACAGCGACAGCTCGCCGAACATCGAGCCCGGGCCGAGGATGGCCAGCAGGTTCTCGCGGCCGTCGGCCGAGGTGCGGCCGAGCTTCACCTTGCCCTCGAGCACGATGTAGAGCTTGTCGCCGGAGTCGCCCTCGTGGAAGAGGACGTCACCGCGGCGCAGGCGGGTCTCGCTCATCGATGCCCGCAGCGCCGTCGCTGCCTCGTCGTCGAGCGCGCTGAACAGTGGTGCCTGACGGAGCACGTCGGTGTCCACGGGGCCTCCTGGAGAGTGCGGTGATGGGCACACGCCCACCAGCGGAATCCTAGACTGTGAACGACCTCACGACGCCAGGGCGCTCCGTCGACGCCGCCACGGGCCGGCGCCGTGCCGTCGACGAGGGCGCTGAGGCCCGGTCTGTCGGCGCCGGACCGTAGGCTGACGCCCGTGCCTGCCGCTCCCGCCGCCCCCGACACCTCGCTGGTCCGCCGGGCCCGCAAGGTCGACCGGGTCCTGGCCGAGACCTACCCCGACGCGCGGTGCGAGCTCGACTTCGACAACGCCTTCGAGCTGCTCGTCGTCACCGTGCTCAGCGCGCAGACCACCGACCGGCGGGTCAACGCCGTCCGGCCCACCCTGTTCGCCGCCTACCCCGACGCCCGTGCGATGGCCGCGGCCGACCGCGAGCGCCTCGAGACCATCGTCGGCCCGCTCGGGTTCTTCCGCGCCAAGTCCGAGTCGCTGCTCAAGCTCAGCGCGGCGCTCGTCGAGCACCACGACGGCGAGGTGCCGGCCCGGCTCGACGACCTCGTCGCGCTGCCCGGGGTCGGGCGCAAGACCGCCAACGTCGTGCTGGGCAACGCCTTCGGCGTCCCCGGCATCACCGTCGACACCCACTTCGGGCGCCTCTCGCGCCGCCTCGGCTGGACCACCGAGACCGACCCGGTCAAGGCCGAGCACGCCGTCGGGGCGCTGTTCCCGAAGCGCGACTGGGTGATGCTGTGCCACCACGTCATCTGGCACGGACGCCGCTGCTGCCACGCCAAGAAGCCCGCGTGCGGGGCCTGCCCGATCGCGCGCTGGTGCCCGTCCTACGGCGAGGGCCCCACCGAGCCCGACGTCGCCGCCAAGCTGCTCAAGACCGAGGGCCCGGCGTGAGGCGTCGCCTCGCCGCGGCCCTGGCGGCCGCCCTGCTGCTCGGCGGCGTGACCGCCTGCGACGGCGGCGTCCCCGGGCCGGGCCGCAGCGACGTCGACGTCGACACCCCCCAGCTGCGCGAGCAGAAGGCCGCGGCCGGCATCGAGGACTGCGTGCCCGGCACCGGCGCGAGCGACCTGCCGAGCCTGACCCTGCCGTGCCTCGGCGGCGGGCCCGACGTCGACCTGTCCACGCTCACGGGCCCGGTGCTGCTCAACGTCTGGTACTCCGCGTGCGCGCCGTGCCGCAACGAGATGCCCGTGCTGCAGCAGTTCCACGAGCAGTACGGCGACCAGGTGCCTCTCATCGGCATCGACACCGAGACCACGCCGTCGTCCGGCATCGGGTTCGCCGGCGAGGTCGGCGCCACCTACCCCCAGCTGGCCGACCCGGGCGGCGACATCTTCGGCGACGAGGAGCTGCGCCTCGTGCAGGCCGCCCCCCAGACGATCTTCGTCGACGGCGACGGCGACATCGCCACCATCGCGGCCACGGAGATCAAGAGCGTCGAGGAGCTCGTCGACCTCGTCGAGACCCACCTCGGCATCACGCTGACGGACGCGCCGTGAGCTGGGCCGAGCACCCCGGGCTGCCCGACTGGCTGCGCCCGGTCGAGACGGCGGCCCGGTCGATCACCGTGCACGACCTGACCCGGTTCATGGTGCCCGACGACGCCGACGGCGTCCGCCGCTCCGCCGTGCTCATGCTCTTCGGCGAGGGTCCCTCCGGGCCCGACCTGCTGCTCACCGAGCGGGCGCACCACATGCGCTCGCACCCGGGCCAGGTCTCGTTCCCCGGCGGCAGCATCGATCCCGGCGAGACCCCGCAGCAGACCGCGCTGCGCGAGGCCGAGGAGGAGACCGGCCTCGACCCCGCCGGCGTCGAGGTGTTCGCCGAGCTGCCCGAGCTGTGGCTGCCGCCGAGCAACTTCGCCGTCGTCCCGGTGCTGGCCTGGTGGCGCGAGCCGAGCCCGGTCACCGTGCGCTCGCCCGACGAGGTGCACGCGGTGTGGCGGGTGCCGATCAGCGAGCTGCGCGACACCGCCCACCGCATCACCGTCATCGGGCCCCGCGGCTGGAAGTCGCCGGGCTTCCTGATCGGCGACGACCACGACGTCATCCTGTGGGGCTTCACCGGCGGCATCGTCGCCCGCTTGTTCGAGTACCTCGGATGGATCGATGATCTACCCGACGCCCCCGAGCGCGAGCTGCCGTCGTACATGCTGGGGGGCCGACCGCCGCAGAACACCGACGTCCTGCCCAACACGGAGTTCGAGGAGCGACGCCGGTGAACCTCCTCGACTGGTTGCTCGTCCTGCTCGTCCTGGCCTACGCGCTCTCCGGCTACTGGCAGGGCTTCGTCACCGGCGCCTTCGCCACGGCCGGCCTGCTCGCCGGTGGCCTGCTGGGCATCTACGTCGCGCCGCTGATCCTCGGCGACTCCGACCCGTCGCTCACGGTCTCGTTGGGTGCGCTGTTCATCGTCATCGTGGGCGCCTCGCTCGGCCAGGCGCTCCTGCAGTTCGTCGGCGCCAAGATCCGCGACCAGATCACCTGGCAGCCGGCGCGCGTCGTCGACGCCGCCGGCGGGGCCGTGCTGAGCGCGGTCGCGGTGCTGCTCGTGGCCTGGGCGTTGGGCGTCGCCGTCAGCGGCTCGCGCATCGGTGGACTCACCGCCATGGTGCGCGACTCCAGCGTGCTCCGCACGGTCAACAGCGCGCTGCCCAACGGCGCCCCGAAGGTGCTGCAGACCTTCAACGAGGCCGTCGGCAACTCGTTCCCGCGCTACCTGCAGCCGTTCGCCGAGGAGGAGATCCGCGAGGTCGCGCCCGGCGCGCAGCGGCTCAAGTCCGACCCCGACATCGCCGCCGCCGAGCAGAGCGTGCTCAAGGTCAAGGGCAACAACTCCTGCGGTCGCGGGGTCGAGGGCACCGGCTTCCTCTATGCCGACGACCGGCTGATGACCAACGCCCACGTGGTCGCCGGTGTCGACGAGCCCACGGTCGAGATCGACGGCGACGCGGTCGACGCCGAGGTCGTCTACTACAACCCCGACCTCGACGTCGCCGTGCTGAGCCTCGACGACCGCGACCGACCGACCCTCGACCTCGTCTCCGGTGACGACGAGGAGCGACGCTTCGTCACCGACGCGAAGGACGGCGTCGCCATCCTCGGCTACCCCCAGGACGGTCCCTACGACGTCCAGCGCGGGCGCGTGCGCGAGGAGCGCAAGCTCGAGTCACCCGACATCTACGGCGACGGCAGCGTCATCCGCGAGGTCTACTCGCTGCGCGGCCTCGTCCGCCCCGGCAACTCCGGCGGTCCCATCGTGACCACCCAGGGCCATGTCGCCGGCGTCGTGTTCGCGGCGTCGGTCACCGACGACGACACCGGCTACGCGCTCACCTGGGCGCAGGTGGCCGACGCCGCCGACGCCGGCCGCGAGGCCACCCAGGGCGTCTCGACCCAGGGCTGCGCGGGCTGAGCGTCAGGCCTTGCCCTTGAGGGCGCTCGGGATGGCCTTGCCCTGCTCGATGGCCTTCTCGGGCGGTCCGACCTTCTTGACGCTCCGCACGCCGAGCAGGCCGAGCAGCGCGGCGACGAGGAGGTAGAAGCCGAAGACGATGAGGAAGGCCCAGTGGAGGGCGAGGCCGTCGCCGTTCCAGTGGATCAGGTAGGCGAAGGCCACCGAGAGCATGATGATCGCGAGCACGGCCACGAAGGCCGCCGCCGCGAACAGCGCGATGCCGACGCCGGCGAACCTCACGCTCACCTTGAGCTCGGACTTCGCGAGCTGGATCTCCTTGCTGATGAGCGAGGAGATGTCGCGGCTGGCGTCGTTGACCAGCTTGCCGATCGTCGGCTCGTCGGCCTGGGGCTGCTGCGTTGCCATCGTGGTCCTTCAGTCGGTCTCCGGTTCGAGGCCCCAACCTACTGCCAGGCGTCGGCCCGGCCGGTAAACGCCGGGTTCCGGCGGCGTCATCGGTGGATGGTCAAGCGCTTGCTTGGCGTCGAGCGCCGCCCTAGCCTGCCGTTATGGACCTGGGACTGGCCGGATGCACGGGCGTCGTCACCGGGGCGAGCCAGGGGATCGGTCGGGAGACCACCTGGGCCCTGGCCCGTGAGGGCGTCCGTGTCGCCGCGGTCGCCCGCGGGCGCGACGCGCTGGAGGACCTCGCCGACGAGGTCGAGGCCGCGGGCCTGGCCCGCCCGCTCGTCGTCCCCGCCGACCTGGCCGAGCGCGACGCCGGCGCCCGGGTCCGCGAGCAGGTCGTGGCCGGCCTCGGCGGCGTCGACCTCCTGGTCAACAACGCCGGGCAGGCCGACCCGCCCGCCGCCGAGCTCGACGAGGACGCCTGGCGTCGCGCGTTCGAGCTCAACTTCCACGCCAAGCGGATGCTCGCCGAACAGCTGCGGCCCCTGCTCGCCGTCCGCGGGCGGGGCCGGGTCGTCAACCTGGTGGGCCTGCTGGAGCCCGTCGGGGTCTCGGCCGCCCAGGCGGCGGTCGCCGCGTGCATCCTGTGGGCCAAGGGGTTCTCGCGCGTGGTCGCGGCCGAGGGCACCACGGTCAACTGCCTGGCTCCGGGGCGCATCGACAGCGAGCAGCTGCGGCGGCACTTCCCGACGCCCGCGTCGCGGCAGGCGTTCGCCGACGCCCACGTGCCGGCCGGACGCTTCGGGACGCCGTCCGAGGCCGCTGCCGTCGTCGTCTTCCTCTGCTCGACCGCGGCCGCCTACGTCACCGGCGAGACGATCGCCGTCGACGGCGGCATGCACCGCCGCGCCTAGGGCAGACGGCGAACCGACGCCGCGTCAGCCGCGCGCGTAGCGCTCGAAGCGCTCGGGGAGCGGCTGCGACCCGCCCGAGGACACCCCGGCGATCCGCACCCGCCGGGTCGCGATGCGCCACCGGTCGCCCTCGTCGACGAGGTCGTCCTCGTAGGTGCCCCACACGTGCAGGTGGAGGTCCTGCTCGACGTTGTCGTGGAAGGCGTAGACGTAGGTGAGCGTCTCGGCGCGGCCGTCGCCGAGCGACAGGTACGCGATCGTCGAGCAGTGGTGGCTGGTCGCGTCGTACTTGCCGGTCGCGGCGTCGAACAGGGCCCGCAGGGTGGCGCGGCCCCGGGTGATGTTGCCGTGGCCGTAGTCGAAGGCGCCGTCGTCGGTGAAGAGGTCGGCGAGCAGGTCGAGGTCGCGGCGGTCGATGCCGCGGCTGTAGGCGTGCAGCGTGTCGGCGATCTCGGCGCGCGCGACGAGGTCGGCGGCGCTCAGGCGGCTCATCGCGCGGCCTCGACGGGTGCCTCGTGGAAGGCGGCCAGGACGGCGCGCAGCCGGTCGGGGTCGTCGACGGGCCAGTCGTAGTAGGACGAGATGCGGTCGAGCCGGCCGCCGAACCGCTCGTGCGCGAGGCGCGGCATGTCCTCGGGCGAGCCGATGATCGCGATCTCGCCGAGCAGCGTGTCGTCGACCAGGCCACCCATCTCGGCCCACCGGCCCTCGCGCGAGAGCGTCTGCAGCTCGGGCTGCAGCTCGCCGTAGCCGACGGTGTCGAGGACGGCGCGGTAGGCCGGCGTGGAGGCGTAGAACGCGATCTGGTCGCGCGTCTTGGCGCTCCACTCGGCGATCTGCTCCTCCGTGTCGCCCATGACCATGAAGATCGGGCAGTAGAGCTCGAGCGCGTCGCGCGAGCGCCCGGACGTCGCGAGCCCGCGGTCGACGGCCGGCAGGGTGACCGTGTCGAGGTAGGCCTGGGTGGTCATGCCGTGCAGCAGCAGGCCGTCGCACAGCTCGGCGCCGAGCTCGGTCATCTTCGCGCCGACCGCGGCCACGGCGGTGGGGACGGCGAAGTCGTGGTGGTGCGGGGTGAACACCGGGCTCATCAGGTTGTGCCGGTAGTGCGGGCCCTCGTAGTCGAGCCGGGTGCCGTCGCGCCAGGCGGTGAAGATGGCGTCCATCGCCTGCAGGAAGTCACGCATGCGCCCGATCGGTGAGCTCCAGGGCATCGAGAAGCGGCGCTCGACGTGGGCCTGCACCTGGCTGCCGAGGCCGACGATGAACCGGCCCTGCGAGATCGCCGCGAGGTCCCAGGCCAGGTAGGCCACCGACATCGGGTTGCGGGCGAAGGCGACGGCGATCGCCGTCCCGACGCTGACCTCGGAGGTCGCCATCAGTGCGGCCTGCGACTGCAGGAACGCGTCGGTGACGCTCTCGCTCGCCCAGACCCCGTCGAAGCCGTGTGCCTCGGCGCCGGCCGCGGCCGGGCCGCAGGCGGCGGCGGAGGAGCCGATCATGCCCATGTCGATCTTCATCGTGCGTCCTTCGGTAGGTGCAGGACCCGTTCTCCCACGGCGTTCTTGAGGATCTCGTCGGTGCCTCCGCCGACCCGGAGCCCGGGCAGTCCGAGCGTCAGCTCGGACCAGGCGTAGGTGCCCCAGTCGCCGGTGTCGGCGACGTGGGCGGCACCGAGCAGGTCGGCGGCCACGTCGCTCATGCGGGCGAGCAGGTCGGTGGTCAACAGCTTGGCCAGGGCCAGCTCGGGCCCGGGCGTGCCGTCGGTCTCGAGGTAGCGCGCCGTGGTCAGGCGCGCCGCCCAGGCCCGGACGACGACGTCGGCGAGGTCGTCGCGGGTGCGCGCGTCGAGCGGCAGCGGGACGCCGTCCGGGGCGTCGGCGAGGTGGCGGGCCAGCTCGACGAGGCGGTCGACCAGGGCCTCGTCGACGCCGACCTCGCGACCGATGGCCGAGCGCTCGTGCAGCAGGGAGGTGACCACGACCGACCAGCCGCCGTCGACGTCGCCGACCCGTGCCGAGTCGGGCACCCGGACCTCGGTGAGGAAGACCTCGTCGAACGAGGCGCCGCCGGTCAGCTGCCGGATCGGGCGCACCTCGACGCCGGGGGAGCCCAGGTCGACCAGGAACGTCGTGAGCCCGGCGTGCTTGGGCACGTCGGGGTTCGTGCGGGCGATGCACAGCCCGATGTCGCTGAAGTGCGCGCCCGAGCTCCAGACCTTCTGGCCGGTGAGCAGCCAGTCGTCGCCGTCGCGGACGGCCTGGGTCGACAGGCCCGCCAGGTCGGACCCGGCGCCGGGCTCGGAGTAGAGCTGGCAGGCGACGAGCTCGGCCGAGCGCAGCTGCGGCAACAGCGACTCCCGCTGCTCGGGGGTGCCGTGGGTCAGCAGGGTGGGGCACAAGGTGGAGACGCTGAAGCGCAGGTAGGAGTCGTCGGGCAGGGTGTAGCCGGACTCGACCTCGCGCAACGCCTCGGCGTGCTCGGCCGACAGGCCCCGGCCGCCGTGCTCCGCGGGGCCGTCGACCCAGGCGAGGTCGTGGGCGACCAGGTGAGCGCGGTAGCGCTGGAGGGCGGCGAGCTCCTCGGCCTCGCCCTCGGAGCGTTCGGCGACCACGGAGACGCGGTCGTCGCCCTGCCCCCATCCGCTGGTGCCGGTGGTGCGCGGCGGGGCGAAGGCCCCGATCACCCGGTGCGCCTCGTCGCGCAGCTCCTGGGTCGAGATGTCCACTCGGGCGGGCTCCTTGCCTCGGGGGTGACGTTCGTCCTAAAGTAGCAAAGCAAGTGCTTGATTCACATAGGTGGACCGAGTGAAGATCCTGAGGTCCCCGCCCGGCGGGAGGACGGAGTGCCCGTGGTCGGCATCGAGAGCTACGCCGCGTACCTGCCGTCGGTGCGGCTCGACCGAGCGGCGGTGACGGGTGCGCTCGGCAGCGGTCGCGGCCGCGGTGAGCGCCCGGTGGCCTCCTACGACGAGGACACCACGACCCTCGCCGTCGCGGCGGCCCGCCGCGCCCTGAGCGGTCGGGGGACGACGCCCGACACGCTCTGGTTCGCCACCACGCGCCCGGCCTACCTGGAGAAGTCCAACGCCGCCACCGTCGCGGTCGCCTCGGGCCTGCCGGCCGAGACGGCGGCCTACGACGTCGGGGGTGCCCTGCGCGGCGGGGCCGGCGCGCTGCGGGCCGGCCTGGCCGCGGGCGCCGAGGGCGCGGTCGTGGTGGGCTCCGACGTCCGGTTCGGCCTGCCCGGCTCGCCCGACGAGAGCGGCGGCGTCGACGGCGCGGCCGCGTTCGTCCTCGGCCCCGACCCGGTCGCCGAGCTCGTCGGCACCGCGTCGGTGACCAGCGAGTTCCTCGACCGTTGGCGCGAGCCGGGCGCCACCCGCACCCGCACCTGGGAGGACCGCTTCGGCGTCGAGGAGTACGTGCCGCTCGTGCAGCGCGTCGTCGACGACCTGCTGGGCCGGTGCGAGCTCAAGCGCGAGCAGCTCGACCACGTCGTCGTCAGCCTGCCCCACCCGCGGGCCCTGGCCGCGGTGACCAAGACCTTCGAGACCGGCCAGGTGGCCGCCGGTGCCGCCGTCGGCGGCCACGCCGGCGCGGCCGACCTCGGCCTGCGCCTGGTCGCGGCACTCGACGCCGCGACCCCGGGCCAGCTGGTCCTGGCGGTCTCGGCCGCCGACGGCGCCGACGCCTTCGTCTTCCGCGTGACCGAACGGCACGCGCCGACCCCCACCCCGCCGTCCCCGACCCAGCAGGTCTCGTACGCCGACTTCCTCACCTGGCGCGGGCTCCTGCCGCGCGAGCCGGCCCGGCGTCCTGACGTGAAGCCGCCCGTGCCGCCGGCCTCGCGCCGCAGCGCGGCGTGGAAGTTCGCCTTCGTCGCCGGGCGCTGCACCGAGTGCGGCTACCGCAACCTCCCGCCGCGCCGGGTCTGCCTGCGCTGCTCGGCCCAGGACGCCTTCGAGCCCGTGTCGATGGTCGAGGTGCCCGCCCGGGTCGCGACCTTCACCGACGACTGGCTCTCCGAGTCGGTGCAGCTGCCGGCCAAGGTGGTCGCGGTCGACTTCGACGGCGGGGGCCGCTTCGAGTTCGAGATGACCGACGCCGTCGGTCGCGAGGTCGCGATCGGCGACCTCGTCTCGCCGACCTTCCGGGTGGCGAGCATCGCGGCCAACGGGGTGCGCAACTACGTCTGGAAGGTCCGCCCGGCGGACGAGGGAGGCAACTGATGGCCACGCACAAGCTCGCCAACCCGGTCGCGATCGTCGGGATGGACTGCACCCGCTTCGGCGAGCACTGGGACCGCAACGTCGACGACCTGCTCGTCGAGGCGACCCACGGCGCGATCGCCTCGGCCGACGGGCTCACCCTCGACGACGTCGACGCCTTCTGGCTCGGCTCGATGATCTCCGGGGTGTCGGGCCTGACGCTGACGCGCCCGCTGAACATCAGCCACAAGCCCGTCACCCGGGTCGAGAACATGTGCGCCACGGGCTCGGAGGTCTTCCGCAACGCCTGCTACGCCGTCTCCTCCGGTGCCTACGACGTGGTGATGGCCGTCGGCGGCGAGAAGCTCAAGGACGCCGGCTACTCCGGGCTCGAGATGCCGAGCGTGCCCAACGACGGCACCGCGCCGGTGCTCAGCGCCCCGGCCATGTACTCGATGATCGTGCCGGCCTACGCCCGTCGCTACGGGATCTCGGAGGACCAGGTGAAGGAGGCGATGACCCACATCGCCTGGAAGAACCACGCCAACGGTGCCCTCAACCCCCGCGCGCAGTTCCGTCGCGAGACGCCGCGAGAGACCATCGCCGCGGCGCCGGCCCTGGCCGGGCGGCTGAGCGTCTTCGACTGCTCCGGCGTCGCCGACGGGGCGGCCGCCGCCGTCGTCGTCCGGGCCGAGGACGCCCACTGCTACAGCGACCGCCCGCTCTACGTCCACGCCATCGCGATGGACGCCGGGTCGGGCACCGGGCGCAACGACAGCGACTACGACTACTCCGAGCTCTCCGAGGCCGCGGTGTCGAGCCGGGCGGCCTACGAGCAGGCCGGGATCACCGACCCCGCGCGGCAGATCTCGCTCGCCGAGGTGCACGACTGCTTCACCCCGACCGAGATGGTGCTGATGGAGGAGCTCGGCTTCTCCGAGCGCGGCAAGGCGTGGCGCGACGTCCTCGACGGGCGCTACGACCGCGACGGCGCCCTGCCGGTCAACGTCGACGGCGGGCTCAAGAGCTTCGGCCACCCGATCGGCGCCAGCGGCCTGCGCATGCTGTTCGAGATGTGGTTGCAGTTCCGCGGCGAGGCCGGCGAGCGTCAGGTCGCGGACCCGCAGTTCGGGCTCGTGCAGAACCAGGGAGGCAGCCCGGGCGACCTGGTCAGCGCGGTCACCATCGTCTCCGACCGGCGCCCGTGAGCCGTGTGCCGTTCCGTGCGCGGGGCCGCGGCCGTTGCATACTCGGTCCAGCCGCGGGTGATCATCGGGTACCTGTCGGCGTTGACGACGAGAAAGTAGGGACACCGTGACCACGACACGGCGACGCTCCACCGGGTCCCCGACCGGGGTGGCGCGCAAGGAGCTCATCGTGCGCTCGGCGGCGAAGGTCTTCGCCGAGAAGGGGTTCTCCAGCGCCACCGTGCGCGACATCGCCGACGAGGCGGAGATGCTCTCGGGCAGCCTCTACTACTACTTCGACTCCAAGGAGGCGATGGCCGAGGAGGTCCTCGTCGCCTACCTCGACGCGATGATCGGTGGCTACCACGCCGCCGTCGAGCAGGCCGGGTCGCCCGCCGAGGCGCTCGAGCAGCTGATGGCGACCGCCCTGCGCGGCCTGGTCGACAACCGCGAGCAGGTGACGATCCTGCAGAACGACTGGCACTACGTGCGGCCCATGCAGGGCATCGTCGAGCGCCAGCACCAGATCGAGTCGCTGTGGCTCGAGACGATCCAGCAGGGCATCGACGCCGGCGCCCTCCGCGGCGACTTCGACGCCCGCATGCTCTACCGCACCATCATGGGCGCGGTGCAGGCCGTCATCCGCTGGTTCGACCCGCGCGGCAAGGTCACCATCGACCAAGTCATCGCGCTGCAGACCGCGGTGCTGCTCGACGGCATCCGTACGCCGTCGGCCTGACGGCCGCGGCCGGACGGCGGACGGCCACCTCGTCGTCATCCTGACTTACCAAGCGCTTGCTTCACTATCCTCATGGAGGTCCCGATGCCCTCGTTCGAGCTCAGTGCGGAGCTCACGCCCGTGCTGGCCAAGTTCCTGGCCCACCGCAGCCCTGTCGACGTCAGTCGCGGCGGCGGTGCCGAGCGCTCCCCGCTGTGGCCGGCGCTGGTCGACGAGGTCGGGGTGGCCGGCCTGCTCGTCGCCGAGGAGCACGGCGGGCAGGGCGCCTCGCTCGTCGAGGTCGGCGCGGCCGCCCTCGAGTGCGGCCGGGTCGGCTGGTCCGGCCCCGTGGTGGCGACCGCCGGTGTCGCCGCCAGCCTGCTCGGCGCGCTCGACCCCGACGACGCCGCCGGCCTGCAGCGGGCCGTCGCGCACGACGGTGCCGTGGTCGTCGCGGCCTTCCACGAGGACCCCCGCGGCGCCGCCTGCACCTCGACCGCGTCGTACGACGCCCCGGCGCTGACCGCGCGACGCGTGCACGTCGACAGCGGCACCCATGCCGACACCGTGCTGGTCGAGGCCGTCGACGGCGACGGCGTCCCGGTGCTCTGCGCCGTCGGGGCCGACGACGCCGAGGTCGTGGCCATGGACTCGGTCGACCCCGGTCGCGGGCTCGCCCGCGTCGAGGTGCGGACGGCGACCGCGAGCGTCGTGGCCCGCGGCCCCCAGGTCCCCGACGCCGTCGCCGACGCGTGGCTGGTCGGCGCGCTGCTGTCCTCGGCCGACGCCCTCGGCGCCGCCTCGCGGGTGCTCGACCTGGCGCGCGACTACGCCGTCGACCGGCAGCAGTTCGGCCGGCCCGTCGCGACCTTCCAGAGCGTCAAGCACAAGCTGGTCGACATGTTCGCCGAGCTCGAGACGGCGCGCAGCATGGTCCGCCACGCGCTGGAGGAGGCGGCCGCGCGGTCCGACGGCTGGCGCCTCGCCGCCTCCGCCGCGGCGGCCCGCACGGGCGATGCGACCATGCTCGTCGTCCGCGAGGGGGTGCAGGTGCACGGCGGCATCGGCTTCACCTGGGAGCACGAGGTCTCGCACCACTTCCGCCGCGTCACGGCCGCTCGCGCCCTCTACGGGACGCCGGCCCGCCACCGCGCCCTCCTGGCCGAGGGCATGGGGTTCTGATGGGCGACGTCCCGGCGCGGGTCGTGCTGCGCGACGTCGGCCCGCGCGACGGGCTGCAGAACGAGCCGCCGGTGCCGACGGCGGCGAAGGTCGAGCTCATCGAGGCGCTCGGCGGCACCGGGATCACCGAGATCGAGGCGGTCTCGTGGGTGCACCCGCGCGCGATCCCGCAGATGGCCGACGCGGCCGAGGTCTGGTCGGCCGTGCGGCCCCGCGAGACGGTCCGCTACTCCTCGCTGGTGCCTAACGTGGTCGGCGCCCAGCGGGCGCTCGCCGCGGGCTTCACCGACCTCGAGGTCGTCGTGTCGGCCTCGCGCACCCACAACCTGCGCAACCTCAACCGCACGCCGGAGGAGTCGCTCGACGCGATCGCGGAGGTGATCGAGCTCGCCCACACGGCGGGTGCCCGGTGCCAGGTCATCGTGGCCACCGCGTTCGGCTGCCCCTACGAGGGCGAGATCGAGGAGACCGACGTGGTCGGCTACGCCCTGCGGGCCCTGGCCGACGGCGCCGACTCCCTCTGCTTCGGCGACACCACCGGCATGGGCTCCCCGCCGCGCGTGCGGCGCGTCGTCGGGGCGGTGCGCGACCGGGCGCCCGAGGCCGAGGTCGCGCTGCACCTGCACGACACGCGCGGCACCGGCATGGCCAACCTCGTGGCGGGGCTCGAGGTCGGTGTCGACCACTTCGACGCCAGCGTCGGCGGGCTCGGCGGCTGCCCCTACGCGCCCGGCGCCAGCGGCAACATCGCCACCGAGGAGGCGGTGTACCTGCTCCACGAGCTCGGCGTCGAGACCGGCGTCGACCTCGACCACCTGCTCGACGTCGCCGCGACCGCCGAGCGCATCGTCGGGCGCGAGCTGCCGTCGCGACTCATCAAGGCCGGGCCGCGCACGCGCCTGGCGGCGCTCTGACGGTCCCGGCCCTCACCCTCGCCCGCCCTCTCGCCCGTCCCCAGACCAGGAGAACCACCGTGCCCCTCGACCCGTCCGCCGTCGGCCGTGCGCTGCCCGTCCGGGAGGTGACCTGGACCGACACGACGTCGCTGCTCTACGCCCTCGCCGTCGGCGCCGGCCAGGCCGACCCGCTCGCCGAGCTGGCCTACACGACCGAGAACACCGCCGGGGTGGCGCAGCAGGTGGTGCCCACCTTCGCGGTGGTGCTCGGCTTCGGCGACGGGATGCCCGACGTGGGCGAGTACGACCCGACCCGCGCCGTCCACGCCGAGCAGCAGCTCGAGCTCGACGGGCCGCTGCCGGCGTCCGGCGCGGCCGTGGCCACCACCACCGTCACCGAGATGTGGGACAAGGGTCGCGACGCGATCGTGTGGACCGAGACCGACCTCGTCGACGCCGGCACCGGACGCCGGCTGTCGCGGGCTCGCACCGGCGCCTTCCTCGGCGGGGCCGGGGGCTTCGGCGGCGACCGCGGCACCACGCCGTCCTGGGAGCTGCCCGCCGGGCCGCCCGACCACGAGGTGGCGTTCACGACCCGGCCCGACCAGGCGTTGCTCTACCGGCTCACCGGTGACCGCAACCCCCTGCACTCCGATCCGGGCTTCGCGGCGCGGGGCGGCTTCGAGCGCCCGATCCTGCACGGCATGTGCACCTACGGCTTCGCCGCCCGCCTGCTGGTCGGAGCGCTGGCCGACGGGGACGCGAGCCGCTTCCGCTCGATGTCGGGCCGGTTCACCCGGCCCGTGCTGCCGGGTGACGCGCTGGCGCTGCAGGTGTGGGACGCCGACGAGGCGGCGTCCTTCCGCGTCGTCACGCCGGCGGGCGACGTCGTGATCGACCGGGGGACGGTCGTCGTCGACCGCGGCTGAGCCGGCCCGAACGCACCGGTGATGACCATTGCGTGATGTCGGTCACCGTGCGATTATCAAGTGCTTGCTTCACATTCACCAAGCGCTTGCTTTACTTCGCCGATCCCACCAGGAAAGGGACAGACCGTGTCTCGAACCACCACCACCCGCCGGGTCCGGACGCTCGTCGCCGCCACGGCCGCGACGCTCGTCGCACTCTCGGGATGCAGCTCCACCGACGAAGGGGACGAGAACAGCTACCTCGTCGGCTTCCCTGCGCTCACCTCCGGCCCCGCCGCCTTCGCCGGCGTGCCGATCACCGAGGGCGCCAAGCTGGCGGTCAAGGAGATCAACGACACCGAGTTCCTCGGTGAGGGCAAGACGATCGACCTCAAGATCGACGACATCAAGGGCGACCCCGCCCAGGCCATCGCGCTGTTCAACCAGTACGCCGCCGACGGCGCCTCGGGCGTGCTGTGCTGCGGCCTGTCGTCGGAGGCGGGCGCGCTCGCGCCCGTCATAGAGAAGGCCAAGGTGCCGGCCATCGTGACCTCGGCGATCCTCGCCGACCTCGCCAAGCCGCCCTACGTCTACCGCCCCGTCGTGCTGCCCGCCGAGTCCGGCGGCATCTACGACCAGTTCGTCGACACCGTCGTCCCGGCCGAGGGCATCGAGTCCGTCGTCATGGTCGTCACCGGCGACAACGACGGCATGGTCGGTGACGCGGAGGTCTGGCAGGCCGCGCTCGAGCGCAACGGCGTCGAGGTGCTCAAGACGATCAACACGGCCTCGACCGACACCAACTACACCCAGGCCGCGACCGAGATCGCCTCGCTCGACCCCGACGCCGTCGTGGAGAGCATGCTGGGCACGCCGGCCGCGCTCATGGCCCGCGCGCTCCGCGAGCGCGACTTCGACAAGCGCATCCTCACCAGCTACGGCGTCGACTCGCAGGAGCTCTTCGAGTCCTCGGGCGGCGGCCTCGCCGGCTCGCTGTTCGCGGTGCCGTTCCAGGCGGGCTTCACCGACAACGAGATGGCGGCGGCGTTCACCGAGGCCTACCAGGCCGAGTACGGCAAGGACCCCGACATGTACGGCGCCCAGGGCTACACCGCGATGTGGCTGATGGCCACGGCCATCAAGGAGGCCGGCACGAAGGACGCCGAGAAGGTCGCCGAGGCGCTCGAGGGCATCACCGAGCAGGACACCGTCTACGGACCGGTGACCTACTCCGGCGGCCAGGCGAGCCTCGCGGCCCCCGGCAGCTACCTGGAGTGGACCGAGGACGGGACGCTGGAGGAGTGGACCGGCGCCACCCGCTGACGAACCGGTGACGACCCGGGCGACCGTCGCGGTCGTCCGGGCGCACCACCTGGCACCGACGAAGGAGACACCGATGGAGCACGGACTTGCCTGCAGCTTCGCGAGCGAGGCTGCGGGCGGGCTCGCCGACCGCGTCGAGGAGGCCGCCGCGGCGGCCGAGGCCGCAGGACTGAGCTCCTGGTGGTCGCTGGGCGAGCGGGAGGTCGTCGCCGACCGCTCGTTCGACCCGGTGCTCGGCCTGCAGTGCGTCGCACGGGCGACGAGCAGGCTGCGGATCGGGCTCTCCGGCGAGCTCCTCGCCGTCCAGCCCGCCGCCGTGCGGGCCAAGCAGATCGCCTCGCTGGACTTCTTCGGCGGCGGCCGGGTCGAGCTCGGGCTCGACCTGGCCGACCCGCCCCCCGAGCTCGTCGACCCCGAGCACGACGACGCCGACCACCTCGGCCGCGCGCTCGAGCGACTCGACGCCATGTCGGCACTGTGGACGATGCCGCGCGCCGCGCACGCGGGCGAGCGCTTCGCCTTCCACGGAGCCAGCGCCCTGCCGCGGCCGGTCGGGGGCCGGGTGCCGACGGTGCACCTGCGCGGCGCCTCGGCCGAGGTCCTGCGTCGCTACGTCTCCGTCATCGGGACGCCGGCCGGCCGGCTCGCCTGGCGCGAGACGCCCGACGAGCTCGCCGCCGGGCAGGCGCTCGTGACCGACGTCCTGGGGGCGGCGGCCGACGACGTCCGCCACACCTGGTTCGTCGACCCCGACGCTCTCGACGGGGCCCGGAGGGCCGTGGCCGGCGGCGACGTGCGCGTCGACGAGCTCGTCGTCGTCCTCGACCACGTGCCGAGCACCGACGAGGTCGCCGCGCTGGCGCCGGTCACCGCATGAGCCCGGACGACGCAGCGACGACGAGCAGCACCGACAACACCGACAGCACCGACAGCACAGAGAAGAGGAGTGCCGTGGAGATCGGCCTGGTCGACCTGTTCGACGGTGGCGCCCGGCGTGATCCCGGGTTCATGGCGACGTTCGCCCGCACCGCCGAGGAGCTGGGGTTCTCCGGCATCTGGGTGCCCGAGCACCTGATGTTCTTCGACGAGTACTCCTCGGCCTACCCCTACCCGAACCACCCGTCGGCCGACGACCCCGACCGGCTCGAGTCGCACAACAAGACCGTGGGCGGCACCGCCCAGGTCGAGGCGGCCGACGACCAGGGCCTGCTCGACGTGCTGCAGACCGCCGCCGAGCTGTGCCGCGCGACCACGCGGCTGCGGGTCGGTGCGTCGGTGATGATCCTGCCGATCCGCAACCCGCGCACGCTGCCCCGCGAGCTGGCCACCCTGGCCGAGCTGACCGCCGGTCGCTTCGACCTCGGCGTCGGTGTCGGCTGGGCCTCGGAGGAGGTCGAGGCGTGCGAGAGCGTGTTCAAGACCCGGGGGCGCCGCACGACCGCCTACCTCCACGACCTGACCGAGCGGTGGGGCGAGGGTGTCGACTCCGTCGGCCACCCCGTGCCGCGCCTGCTCGTCGCCGGCCACTCGCCTGCGGCCCTGCGTCGTGCGGCGACGGCGGCGACCGGCTGGTACCCCTACAACCTGACGATCTCGGAGTTCACCGAGCACCACGCGACCTACTGCCGGCTGCTCGAGGAGGCCGGTCGCGACCGGTCCGAGCAGCACGCCGTGGCCGGCGTCCGGTTCACCGGCGACCTGACCGCGTTGCGCGGCTTCGTCGAGCGCTACGCCGAGGCCGGCGCCGACGGCGTCAACATCTCGCTCCGCCTCGACGACGACGGCTACGCCGACACGATGGCCGAGGTCTCCGACGTGCTGAACCTGGCGGTGGCGGCATGAGCGCCGAGCAGCACGACGACGTCGAGGCCTTCCGCGCGGAGGTCCGTGCCTGGCTCGCCGAGCACGTGCCGGCCACGCCGCTGCCGGCGTGGACCGAGCGCGAGGGCTTCGACCAGCACCGCGCCTGGGAGGCGACGCTGTTCGACGGCGGCTACGCCGCGGTCGACTGGCCGAGCGAGTACGGCGGCCGCGACGCCGGCCTGCGGCGCTCGATCGCCTTCGCCGAGGAGTACTACCGCGCCGGCGCGCCCGAACGCATCAACATGGGCGGGCTCTACCTGCTCGGCCCGGTGCTCATGCAGTACGGCACCCCCGAGCAGTGCGCGCGCTGGATCCCCGACCTGCTCGCCTGCCGCACGATCTGGTGCCAGGGCTTCAGCGAGCCCGAGTCGGGTTCCGACCTGGCCTCGCTCCGCACGCGCGCCGACCTCGACGGCGACCACTTCGTGGTCAACGGCCAGAAGATCTGGACCTCGATGGGCGGCTTCGCCGACTGGATCTTCGCGCTCGTGCGCACCGACCCCGAGGCCGGACGCCGGCGCAAGCACGACGGCATCACGTTCTTGTGCATCGACCTGCGCTCGCCCGGCGTGGAGGTGCGGCCCCTGACGATGGTCGACGGCACCCGTGGCTTCGCCGAGGTGTTCTTCACCGACGTCCGGGTGCCCGTCGACCAGGTCGTCGGCGGCGTCGGCCAGGGCTGGAAGGTCGCGATGTCGACGCTCGGCTTCGAGCGCGGCGCGGTCTTCGGCGACCACGCCAAGTTCAGCGCCGACGTCGAGGCACTGGCCGGCCTGGTGCACGCCCGCGAGCTCGACGATGACGCCCGTGCCCTCGACGAGCTCGGCCGGGTGCTGGTGCAGACCGAGGTCTACCGGGCCAACGTCTACCGGCTCGCCGCGCTCGCCGAGTCCGGAGGCAACCTCGACGCGACGGCCAGCATCAACAAGGTCTTCTGGACCCAGATGCAGCACGACGTCTTCGCCACCGGGCTGCGCCTCATGGAGGAGGACGGCGCCGTCGTCGGCGACCCCGCGGCGCTGCCCGGCGCGCCCGCGGCGACCCAGCGGTCGTGGGCCGACTGGCACCACCGCTACTGGTACGCGCGGGCGGCGATGATCTTCGGCGGCACCAACGAGATCCAGCGCAACATCATCAGCGAACGAGTGCTCGGCCTACCGATGGAGCCACGACCGGCATGACCCTCGAGACCACCGTCCCCCGCGTGCCCGCCGACGACGACGACCGTCAGGTCCTCACCGAGCTCGCCACCGACCTCCTGGCCCGCCACTGCGACCGTGAGCACCTGCGTGCCCGCCTCGACCTCGGCCAGGCCCACGACCCCGCGCTGTGGCGGCGCTTGAGCGAGGCCGGCCTGGTCTCGGCGCTGGTGCCGCCCGAGCACGGCGGCGCCGGGCTGTCGACGTCGTCGGTGTCGGGCCTGCTCCACGTGCTGGGCCGCCACGCCACCCCCGAGCCGTTCCTGGAGACCGCGGTCGTCGGGGTCGAGGTGCTCTCGGCGTTCCCGGACTCTGCCGTCGCCACCACCTGGCTGCCGCGCATCGCCGCCGGCGAGGCGTTGGTCGGGGTGCGCCTCGGCCCGCTGACGCCGTACGTCGTGCACGGCGCCGACGTCGACCTGCTGCTCGACCTCACCCCCGACGGCACCGTCCGGGCCTTCACCGCCGACGACCTCGACGTCACGCCCGTCCAGTCGCTCGACGAGCTGCGGCCCCTCGCCTCGATCGAGCCGCGCGGGGACGGCGAGCTGCTGGGCGTGGCGCCCGAGGTCGTCGACCGGGCCCGCACCGTGGCGGTCGCCGGCGCCGCGTGCCTGCTCGCCGGCGCCTCGCGCGCGCTGCTCGACCAGACCGTCGACTACGTGACCGTGCGCCACCAGTTCGGCCGGCCGGTCGGGTCGTTCCAGGCCGTCAAGCACGCCGCGGCCGACCTCGCCGTCATGGTCGACATGGCCACCTCGGCCGCCCTCGCCGCGATCGACAGCCTCGACCGCTCCGACCCCGACGACGCGCGCCGTCGCGCCTGGTCGGCCAAGGCCTACGCCGGCGACGCGGCCGACCGGGCCAACGTCGCGGCGCTGCAGCTGCACGGCGGCATCGGCTTCACCTGGGAGTACCACCTGCACCTGTGGCTCAAGCGGGTCATGGGCCTCGCGGCGTCCTACGGCACCACGGCGACGCTGCGGCGCGACCTGGCCCGCGAGCTGCTCGCCCGCACCCGCGAGGCGGCGGCGCGATGACCGACCTGGGTTTCTGGCGCCTCGCGGCGGCCGACCCCGACGCGCTCGCCGTGGTCGACGTCGACGGCGCCGAGGTCAGCCGCGGCGAGCTGGTCGGTCGCGCGCACGCGTTCAGCCGGCTGCTGCGCGGGCGCGGTCTCGAGCGCGGCGACCGGGTCGTCGGCGTGGTCGCGAACGAGTCGTCGGCGCTGGCGCTGGTGCTGGCCTGCCAGCAGGTCGGCGCCTACTACGTGCCGGTCAACACCTCGCTCACCACCGACGAGGTCGGCTACATCGTCGCCGACTCGCAGCCGGTCGCGGTCGTGACCTCGCAGCGCTACGCCCCCACGGTGGCGTCCGCGCTCGACCAGGTCGCGTTCCCCGCCGACGACCGGTTCGCCCTCGGCTTGGCCGAGGGCTTCCACGACCTCGTCGCGCTGACCCACGACGTGTCGGCCGAGCCGGTCGACGACCGCTCGCCCGGTTCCTACCTGGGCTACACCTCCGGCACGACCGGTCGGCCCAAGGGCGTCCTGCGCCCGCTGCCCGAGGGCGACCCCGACGACGTCTTCGCCGCCGGCGCCGCGTGGCAGCTCGGCATGTTCGGCATCGAGCCGCTCGACGACGGCGTCCACCTGGTCACCTCGCCGCTGAGCCACACCGCGGTCAGCGGCCTCGCGGTCACCTCGCTGCACTACGGCCACGCGGTGGTGCTGATGCCGCGCTTCGACGCCGAGGACGTGCTCCGTCTCGTGCAGGACCGGCGGGTCACCACGACCCACATGGTGCCGACGCAGCTGCACCGCCTGCTCCGGCTGCCCGACGAGACCCGCTCGGCCTACGACGTCTCGAGCATGCGCAACCTGGTGCACGGAGCCGGCCCCTGCTCGGAGTCGATCAAGCGCGCGGTCATCGACTGGTTCGGCCCCGTCGTGCACGAGTACTACGGCGCGACCGAGGCCGCCGGCACCTGCATCACCAGCGCCGAGTGGCTCGAGCGACCCGGCAGCGTCGGGCGCGCCCAGCCCGGGGCCGAGGTGCGGGTGCTCGACCACGCGGGCGCCGACGTGCCCACCGGCGAGCCCGGGACCGTCTACCTCAAGATGGGCCGCCACGCCTTCGAGTACCGCGGCGACGCCGGCAAGACCGACGCCGGACGCCGCGGCGACTACGTCACGGTCGGCGACCTCGGCCGCCTCGACGCCGACGGCTACCTGTTCCTGCTCGGCCGGACCGCCGAGGTCATCGTCACCGGCGGCGTCAACGTCTACCCCGCCGAGGTCGAGGCCGCGCTGCTCGACCACCCCGAGGTCCAGGACGTCGGCGTGATCGGCCTGCCCGACCCCGAGTGGGGCGAGAGCGTGACCGCCGTCGTCCAGGTGGCCCCCGACTCGCCGTTCGCGGCGTCGCCCGAGCGCGCCGCGTCCGAGCTCGAGGAGTTCCTGCGCGACCGGCTCGCCCGCTTCAAGGTGCCGCGCACCTACCAGGTGGTCGCCGAGCTGCCGCGCGGCGCCAACGGCAAGCTGCGCAAGCACCTGCTGCCCGACCTCGTCCCCGATGCCGAACCCGACCGGAAGGCCGTGCCCTCGTCGTGAGCGCCCCCGTCGCCACCCCCACCCCCGACACCCAGGAGTGGTTCGACCGCATCGACGCCGGTGAGCTCACCGTGCCGCGGTGCCGTTCCTGCTCCCGGTTCTTCCTCTACCCGCGGGCGGCCTGTCCCCACTGCGCGGGTCGCGACCTCGAGCTCGTGCCCGCCGCGGGCACCGGCACGGTCGCCTCGTTCGTGGTCAACCACCGCGCCCCCGAGGGGTTCGCAGCGCCGTACGTGCTGGCGCTGGTCGAGCTCGCCGAGGGCCCGCTGCTCATGGGCAACGTCGTGACCTCCGACCCCGACGCGCTGACGGTCGACACGCCGGTACGGGTCGCCTACGCCGAGCGGGGCGAGCGCCGCGTCGTCTGCTTCGAGCTCGAGGCCGCCGCGACGTCGGGCGCCGCGTCGTGAGCGCCCGCGACACCGCCCTGCGCGGTGCGATCGCCATCGTCGGCGCTGCCGAGAGCACCGCTCTCGGCAAGGTGCCGGACAAGTCGGCCCTCGAGCTGCACGCCGACGCGGCGCTCAACGCCCTGGCCGACGCCGGGCTGACACCGGCCGACGTCGACGGCGTCGCCTGCGCCGGCGAGCTGCCGGTCGACGTCGCCGACTACCTCGGCATCGTGCCGCACTACCTCGACGCCACCAACGTGGGCGGCTCGTCGTACATGCTGCACGTGCGGCACGCCATGGCCGCCATCGCGTCGGGCCTGTGCGAGACCGTGCTGGTCACCCACGGCGAGTCCGGCCGCTCGCGCGTCGGCATGGTGCCGTGGGCACCGGCGCCCCAGTCGATGATGGCGCAGCTCGAGCTGCCGCACGGCCCCGTCGGTGCGCCGTCGCTGTTCCCGATCGGCGTGCGCCGCTACATGGACACCTACGGGATGACGCGCGAGCAGCTGGCCATGGTGCCCGTCGTCCAGCGGCAGTGGGCCGCGCAGAACCCGCGGGCCCGGCTGCGCGACCCGATCACGGTCGACGACGTGCTGGCCTCGCCGGTCATCGCCGACCCCGTGCACCTGCTGCACTGCTGCCTCGTCACCGACGGCGGCGGGGCGCTCGTGCTCACCTCGGCCGAGCGGGCGGCCACGCTCGACCTGCCGTCGCCACCGGTCTACGTGCTGGGGGCGGGGGAGTCGAGCGAGTCCTCCGTGGTCTCGGGCCTGGAGTCGCTGACGTCGTCGCGGGCCATCCGTCTCGGCGGCGAGCGAGCCTTCGCCCAGTCCGGTCTGAGCCACGACGACGTCGACCACCTGATGATCTACGACGCGTTCGCGCACGTGCCGATCTACGGCCTCGAGGACCTTGGCTTCGTCGGGCGCGGGGAGGCGCCGGCGTTCATCGCCGACGGCAACACCGCGCCGGGCGGGCGCCTCCCGCTCAACACCAACGGCGGCGGCCTGGCCTACACCCACACCGGGATGTACGGCATGTTCGCCATCCAGGAGTCCGTGCGTCAGGTCCGCGGCAGTGCCCCGGCGCAGGTGCCGGGCGTCGACGTGTCGGTGTGCACCGGCGTGGGCGGCATGTTCATGAGCTCGGGCACGCTGGTGCTCGGCAGCTCCGCCACGCTCTGACGACGACGACGACGACGTCGGCGCGCCGGGTCACCGGCGCGCCGACGTGGGTCAGTCGGGTTCAGGCCGGGTTCAGGCGGTGGCCGGCTCGCCCTCGGGCACGAAGCGCACCAGCGCCGTGCGCACCGCCTTGCACACCAGGACGCCGTCCTGGTTGAGGCCGCGGTGCTCGAGGGTCACGATGCCCTGACCGGGGCGCGACGCCGAGGGCCGCTTGGGGCCGATCTCGGTCTCGCAGTACAGGGTGTCGCCGATGAAGACCGGCGCGGGGAACGCGATCTCCTGGAAGCCGAGGTTGGCGATCGTCGTCTTCTGCGTCAGGTCGGGAACCCCGATGCTGCACACGATGCTCATCGTCAGCAGGCTGTTGACCAGCCGCTGACCGAACTCCGACTCGGCCGAGGCGACGGCGTCGAGGTGCAGGGTCTGGCTGTTGAGCGTGAGCGAGCAGAAGAACACGTTGTCGGCCTCGGTGATGGTGCGCCCGGGCTCGTGCTTGAACACGTCGCCGGTCACCATCTCCTCGTAGTAGCGGCCGCGACGGGTGTGGACGGTCATGTCTCCTCCAAGGAGTCCAGGAGCGGAGCCTGGTGGTCGGGGTGGGCGATCGCGACGAGGGCCTCGGCGCGCTCGTGGACGGTGCGTCCGCGCAGCCACGCGACGCCGTGCTCGGTGACGACGACGTCGGGGGTGTGGCGGGCGAGGGAGACCAGGTGGGTCCCCAGTCGCGGGACGACGCGGCTGCGCCGGCCGTCGGGGGTGGTGCTGGTGAGCGCGACCACGGTCAGGCCGCCGGCGGAGCCGAAGCCGGCCTCGACGAAGTCGGCGCTCCCGCCGATCCCCGAGACCTGGCGTCGTCCGACGAGCTCGGAGCTGACCTGACCGGCCAGGTCGACCTCGATCGCGGAGTTCACCGAGACCAGTCGCGGCACCTGCGCCAGGACGGCGGGCGCGTGGGCGTGCCGGCTGTCGCGCAGCACGATCGCGGGGTTGCGGTCGGCGAAGTCCATGAGCACCCGGGTGCCCATGAGCTCGGCGGCCGAGACGGCCGGCGGGTCGGTGTCGCGGCGGCGCAGGACGCCGGCCTCGAACAGCGCGACCATGGCGTCGTTGCCCATGCCCACGAAGCGGACGTCGCGCAGGCCGCTCTCGCCCAGGTAGGCCGTCAGCGCCTCCGGGACGGCGCCGATGCCGAGCTGCAGGGTCGGTGCGTCGGGCAGCAGGCCGAGCACGTGCGCGGCGACCCGGTCGCTGGTCTCGTCGCGAGCGGCCGCGGGGAACTCGCAGGCCGGCCCGTCGGCCTCGACCCAGGCGGTGACCTGCGAGGCGTGCACGGCCGAGTCGCCGGTGGTGCGGGGCACGGCGGGGTCGACCTCGGCCAGCACGACCGTGGCCCGCTCGACGGCGTGGCACACGTAGCTGGCCGAGGGGCCCAGGCTGCACCAGCCGTTGCGGTCGGGCGGCGAGACCCGCACCAGGACGGCGTCGGTGCGCCACTCGTCGAGCAGGCCGGGCACCGCGGAGGCCCGCGCCGGCACGTAGTCGACCCGCCCGGGCGAGAGCGCGGCCCGGGCGGGTCCGTAGGGGTGCCAGGTGCGGTAGGTCAGGTGCCCGGCTGCGGCGGCGTCGAGGAACGGGTATGCGCCCAGCTGCAGGCCCGAGTAGAGCCGGGGCGAGCCCAGGACGTGGGCGTGCGCGCCGAGCGCGGTGAGCAGCGTCTCGGGGGTGCCGCAGCCGGGGGCCGCGACCACGGCCGCCCCGCGCGGCAGCAGCCGGATCGCCGCGCCGGGGTCGAGCAGGGGCGTGGTCATCGCGACGACGGTAGTGACCGACGGGTGATGAAGCAAGTGCTTGATTCACCTATTGACAGCGTCTCGTGTGACGTGAGTAACTTGGGTCAAGCGAGCGCTTGATTCAAGGTAGCGCCGGTCCGCACCGAAGGGGTGGCATCTGTGCAACTGCTGGCGCAGCAACTCGTCAACGGCATCGCGCTGGGCTCGATCTACGCGCTCTTCGCCGTCGGGTTCGCGCTCATCCTGGCCAAGATGGGCATCCTCAACGTCGCCCACGGCACGTTCGCCACCTGGGGCGCCCTGGCGTCCTACTACCTGGTCACCGAGCGGGGCCTGAGCTTCTGGGTCGCCCTCGCGCTCGGCGTCCTGCTCGCCGGCGCCCTCGGGGTGGCGGCCGACCAGCTGGCCTTCGAGCCGCTGCGACGACGAGGGGCGGGCGTCTTCGCCCCGATCATCGCCAGCATCGGCATCTGGATCGTGCTGCTCACCCTGGCCGAGGCCCACGCCGGGCCGACGGCCGTCAGCTACCCGGCCGAGTCGGTGCCGGCCGAGCCGTTCCGCTTCCTCGGCCTCATCATGCTGCCCGCCCAGGTGATCAGCGTGCTGGCCCTCGTCGTCGTCGTGACCGGCGTCCACCTGCTGCTGACCCGCACCCGGTTCGGCTCGGCCATCCGCGCGGTCGCCGTCGACCCGCGCTCGGCGACGATCGTGGGCGTCAACGCCCGCCGCACCCTCATCGCCGTGGCCTTCCTGGCCGCCGCGATCGCCGGGCTCGCGGGCATCCTCGGTGCCCTGTCCGACAACAACGTCTCGGCGACCATCGGCGAGGGCCTGCTCCTCAAGGGCTTCGCCGCCGTCGTCGTCGGCGGCTACGGAGACATCCGCGGTGCCGCACTGGTGGGCGTCGTCATCGGCGTGCTCGAGGTGATGTCGTCGCAGTACATCTCCTCCGGCTTCCGCGACGCGATCACCTTCGGCGTCCTGCTCGTGGTGCTCGTCGCCCGGCCGCAAGGAGTCTTCGGTGAACGCCAGCTCGTCCGAGCCTGACCCCGCCGTCCCGAGAGCGGAGAGGAACCCGTGAGCACCACCGCCCTGCTGACCACCCTGCAGTTCGCCGGCGTCAACGCGCTGTTCGCCCTGGCCATCTACGCCTCGCTGCGCACCGGCGTGCTGAGCCTGGCCCCCGTGTTCTTCGGCGCGGTGAGCGCCTTCACCTTCGGCTACACCGCCGGCACCGTCGGTCTCTCCGTGCCGCTCGCCCTGGTGGTCGGCGTCGGGCTCGGCGCGGCCATGGGCGCGGTGACCGCCGTGCTGATCATCCGGCTCGACAGCCACTACCTCGCGATGGCGACCATCGCCATGGTGCTCATCGGCCGGGTGCTCATCATCAACCTGGTCGAGTACACCGGCGGCCCCACCGGCACGCTCGTGCCGGGCGACCTGGGCACCTGGGCGTGGCTCATCGGCAGCCTCGTGGTCGCCTGCTACGTCATGTCGCGCCTGGCCGGCTCGCGCTACGGGCTGGCCGCCGACGCCGTGCGCGAGGACCCCGCCGTCGCCCAGACGCTCGCGATCTCGCCCCGGCGCATCCAGTTCGTCGGCTTCGTCATCTCCGGCGCCCTCGGCGGTGCGGCCGGCATCTTCCAGGCCAGCTTCCTGCAGTACATCGGGCCGGACACCTTCTACACCCACCTGGGATTCGTGACCCTCGCCGCCGTCGTCCTGGGTGGAGCGTTCCACTGGGCCGGGCCGGTCGTCGGGGCGATCGCCTTCACGCTGCTGCCCGAGCTGCTGCGCGAGCCGATGGGCGAGTACGACCGCGTCGTCACCGGCGTCCTGCTCGTCATCATCATCATCTACATGCCCCGCGGGCTGGTCGACGTCCGCCGGCTCCGGCTGCTGCGCAGCCGCGGACGCCGCCGAGCGGTCGACGACGACGCCACCCCCACGCCCACCGACCGCGACACGACCCCGGCGCAGGTGACCACATGACCGTCCTCGGCGAGCGCGACGACGTCACGGGCCCGAGCGGGCCGGCCGCCGTCGACATCACCCACCTGACCAAGGCCTTCGGCGGGCTCACGGCCGTCGACGACGTCACGATCTCGGTGCCCGAGCGACGCATCCACGGCATCCTCGGCCCCAACGGCGCCGGCAAGACCACCGTGCTCAACATGATCAGCGGCTTCATCACCGCCGACTCCGGCACCATCGAGGTCTTCGGCCACGACGTGGCCCGCATGCCCCCGTTCAAGATCGCGCGCCGCGGCGTCGCCCGGACCTACCAGAACATCCGGCTCTTCCCGGGCATGACCGTGCTCGAGACCGTGGTGGCCGGTGCCTACCTGCAGCGGCGCTCGACCATCCTCAGCGCCCTGCTGCTCAGCCCGGCCGAGCGCCGCGAGCGTCGCGAGGTGCGCGAGCAGGCCGCCGAGCTGCTCGACCGCGTCGGCGTCCGGGCCGACCACGGCACCCTCGCCGAGACCCTGTCCTACGGCGACCAGCGACGCGTCGAGATCGCCCGGGCGCTGGCGACCAACCCCCGGGTCCTGCTGCTCGACGAGCCCACGGCCGGCATGAACGACGCCGAGTCCGAGGCGGTCGGACGGTTGCTGGTCGAGCTGCAGGCGAGCGGGCTCACGCTCATCCTCATCGAGCACAACATGCGACTCGTGGAGCAGTTCTGCGAGTCGGTCACGGTCATGAGCTCCGGGGCGGTGCTCGCCCAGGGCGCGCCCACCTGGTGCCTGGAGCAGGACGATGTGAAGGAGGCCTACTTTGGCAAGCGATCCGATGCTGCGCGTATCGCGACTCTGCGCCGCGCACGGCGCGGTCCAAGCGGTTCGTGACGTCGACCTCGAGGTCGCGGCGGGCACCCTCGTCGCCCTGATCGGCTCCAACGGCGCCGGCAAGACCACGACCCTCAACTCCATCGCCGGCCTGCACAAGCCGGCCAGCGGACGGGTCGAGGTCGGCGGCCGCGCGATCACCGGCTGGGCCTGCCACAAGGTGGTGCGCTCCGGCGTCGCCCTCGTGGCCGAGGGACGTCGCGTCGCCCCGCCGCTGACCGTGCTGGAGAACCTCGAGCTGTCGGCCTACTCAGGTCGCAGCAGCAAGGCCGAGCTGCGCGCGCAGCTCGAGCGCGTCTTCGAGCTCTTCCCGCGGCTGGCCGACCGGCGGGGGCAGTACGCCGCCTCGATGAGTGGCGGCGAGCAGCAGATGCTCGCCTTCGGGCGGGCGCTGATGACCAAGCCCGACGTGCTGCTGCTCGACGAGCCGTCGATGGGCCTGGCGCCGAGCATCGTCGACCTGCTGTTCGAGAGCATCTCGACGCTGCACGAGGCCGGCGCCACGATCCTGCTCGTCGAGCAGAACGCCGAGCTCGCGCTCGCCGTCAGCGACCGCGTCTACGTCATGCAGCGCGGCCGCATCGTCGCCGAGGGCGCCCCCGACGAGGTGCGTGGCGAGGACGAGGTCATGTCCGCGCTCTTCGGCTGACGCCGGCCGCACCGGCCACCCCGGAACCCCACCCCTTTCCCCGAACCCGAGCAAGACTGGAGCACCACGTGAGCGAGATCAGGCTCGACGGCCGCGTCGCCATCGTCACCGGAGCCGGCCGAGGCCTCGGCCGCGAGCACGCCCTGCTGCTGGGCGCCCGCGGCGCCCAGGTCGTCGTCAACGACCTCGGCGGCGCCCTCGACGGCGCCGAGGGCCAGGGCACCCCGGCTGAGCAGGTCGTGGAGGAGATCCGCGCCGCCGGCGGCACGGCCGTCGCCGACGCCACCGACATCAGCACGCCCGAGGGTGCGGCCGCGATCGTCGAGGTGGCGACCGGCACCTGGGGCCGGGTCGACGTGCTCGTCAACAACGCCGGCATCCTGCGCGACCGCTCGTTCAGCAAGATCACCCAGGACGAGGTCGACGCCGTCCTGAAGGTGCACCTCGGCGGCACGCTCTGGACGACCAAGGCCGCCTGGCCGGTCTTCCTCGAGCAGGGCTACGGCCGCGTCGTCAACACCACCTCGGCCGCCGGCATCTTCGGCAACTTCGGCCAGGCCAACTACGCCGCCGCCAAGGCCGGCATCGTCGGCCTCACCAAGACCCTGGCCATCGAGGGCGCGCGCAGCGGCATCCAGGTCAACGCCATCGAGCCCGGCGCCCGCACCCGGATGACCGAGAACCTGCTCGGCGACCTCGCCGACAGCCTCGACCCCTCCCTGGTCGCCCCCCTCGTGCTCTGGTTGTCGTCGGAGGAGTGCCGCTCGAGCGGCGAGGTCTACAACGTCGGCGGCGGCCGGGTGGCCCGGGTGCTCGTCGCCCAGGCGCCGGGCTACTTCTCCCGCTCGGTCTCCCCGGAGGACCTGCGCGAGCACTGGGACGACATCAACGACCCGTCGGGCGCGCAGGTCATGACCTCGTTCACCGAGGAGATGGACGTGCTGATCTCGATGCTCTCGGCCAAGGCCGACGCTTGACGTCGGGCCCGCGGGCGGCCCGGGCGTCGACGCTCGAGGCGGCCCTCGGGCTCATCGGCGCCCTCGACGCCAACGACGCCGAGGGCGTGCGCGCCTGGTTCGCCCCCGGCGGCACCTGGTGGGTCGACACCGGCCTCGACCGGGCCGCGGGCGAGCCCGACGTCGACCCGGGCGACGACCGGCCCTGGCCGCTGCACGGGCTCATGCCGGCCTCGCTCAAGTGCGACCTGCTGCGCGGGCTTCCCGAGCGCTTCCCGGGCGGCTGCCGCCAGCACGTGCGCCGCTCGTTCGCCGGGGACGGCGTCGCGGTCGTCGAGGTGGAGGGTGACGGCCTGTTCCTGGGCGAGCGTCCCTACCGCAACCGCTACTGCTTCGTGGTCGAGGTCGTCGACGGACTCGTCACCGCGGTGCGCGAGTACCTCGACACCGCCCACAGCGCCGACGTCTTCGAGGGCCGCCACCTCGACCGCCGGACGACGGCGCCCGAGCCCGACCCGGACGCCGTCTCGCTCACGGCGTCCACCGCGGGCGAGCGCGCGGTCGTGGCGTTCCTCGGCGCCATCGAGCGTGCCGACGGCGACGCGCTGCTCGCGGCCTGCACGCCCGGGGCCACATGGTGGGCCGACGGCGGCCGCATCCGGACGCCGGGCCCGGAGGCGCCGGCCGACCCCGGCGCCGAGCTCGTCGTCGTGGGGCGGGTGCCGGTCGCGCTGCGGGCCCCGCGCATCGGCGCCTTCGCCCAGACCTACCCCGACGGATTCCGTCTCCGCCCGCTGCGCGTCGTCGAGGACGCCGCCGGCAGCGGCCTCGTGGCCGTCGAGGCTCGCGGACAGGGCCGGCACCGCGGTGGCTCGACCTACCAGAACCGCTACGTCTTCGTGCTCGGCCTGGAGGACGGCGCCGTCGCCGAGGTCCGCGAGTACTGCGACACCCGGCACGCGTTCGACGTCTACGGGCTCGTCCGATAGCGCCAAGCAAGCGCTTGAACTCAATCAAGCACTTGCTTTACAGTGTGACGACCACCATCCCCCGACCCGCACGTCCTTCCGAAGGAGGCGACCCGTGGCCCAGCTGCGCGATCCCGACCACGAGCTCATCGCCACCGCGATCAGGTCCCGGCTGGCCGAGTTCGACGACACCTACTGGTCGGCCTGCGACCAGGAGCACCGCTTCCCGTGGGAGTTCTTCGACGCCATGGCCGCGGACGGCTGGGTCGGCCTCGCGGTGCCCGAGGAGTACGGCGGCGGGGGCCGCGGGGTCACCGAGGCCGCGATCCTGCTGCGCGAGGTGGCGGCGTCCGGGGCCGCGATGAACGGGTGCACCGCGCTGCACATGAACGTCTTCGGCCTGCAGCCGGTGATCAAGTACGGCAACGAGCGGCTCAAGAAGACCTTCCTGCCGGCCGCCGCCGCCGGCGAGCTGCACGTCGCCTTCGCCGTGACCGAGCCCGACGCCGGTACCGACACCTCGCAGATCAAGACCAAGGCCGTCCGCGACGGCGACGGCTGGCGGATCTCGGGGCAGAAGATCTGGACCAGCAAGGCGCTGGAGTCCTCGGTCGCGCTGATGCTGGCGCGCACGTCGCCGGCGCCGGAGGGCGACGAGCGGCGCCGCTTCGACGGCCTCAGCCTCTTCCTCATCGACCTCGACCCCGAGCACGTCGACATCCGACCCATCCCCAAGGCCGGACGCAACGCGGTCGCGACCTGTGAGACCTTCTACGACAACCTGCCCGTCGAGAGCTGGCGACTCGTGGGCGAGGAGGGCCAGGGCTTCAAGCACATCCTGAGCGGGCTCAACCCCGAGCGCATCCTCATCGCCGCCGAGGCCACCGGCATCGGCCAGGCCGCGCTGCGCCGGGCCACCGACTACGCCAAGGTCCGTCAGGTCTTCGACCGGCCGATCGGCAGCAACCAGGCGATCAGCCACCCGCTCGCCGACGCCTACGCCCACCTCGAGGCCGCGTGGGAGCTCACGCTCACCGCTGCGGCGCGCTACGACGCCGGCCTGTCCTGCGGTGCCGAGGCCAACGTCGCGAAGTACCTCGCGGCCGAGGCCGGCTTCCAGGCCGCCGACCGGGCCATGCAGACGCACGGCGGGCTCGGCTACGCCACCGAGTACCACGTCGAGCGCTACTGGCGCGAGGCCCGGATCATGCGCCTGGCGCCGATCAGCCAGGAGATGTCCCTCAACTTCATCGCGCAGCAGGTGCTCGGCCTGCCGCGCAGCTACTGAGCCCGGTGCATGACGTGAGACGACTCGAGGGCCGTGTGGCCTACGTGCTCGGCGGCGGCAGCGACGGCCCCGCCCGCCCGGGCGAGGCCCTGCCCATGGGCAACGGCCGGGCCATCGCCCTGCGGCTGGCCGAGGAGGGCGCGACCGTCGTGGTCGGCGACCTCGTGGCCGAGCGCGCCGAGGCGACCGTGGCCCACCTGGCCACGCCCGGCCTCGCCGTCCAGGTCGACGCCGCCGACCCGGACTCGTGCCGGGCGGCCGTCGCCGCGGCCCTCGCGCACGGCGGCCGGCTCGACGTCGTCGTCGGCAACGTCGGCGTCTCCGGTCGCGAGCCGCTCAAGGTGCAGTCGCTCGACGACTGGGCCTTCGCCGACTCGGTCAACGTGCGCGCCCACTGGCTCACCGCCCAGGCGGCGCTGGCGCCGATGCTCGCGCAGGGCTCGGGTGCCTTCGTCTTCGTCGGCTCCACCGCGGGCGTCTACAGCAGTCGTCGCTCGTTGTCCTACGAGGCCACCAAGGCCGCCCAGCTCGCCGTGATGCGGCACGTGGCGGTGCGCTACGCCGACCGCGGCATCCGCGCCAACGCGGTGGTGCTCGGCAACATCGACTCGGCGCTGGTGCGCCGCGAGTTCGGCGACGACCCCGGCGAGGCCCGCGGCGCCGTCGTGCCGATGCGGCGCCAGGGCCGCCCCGAGGAGGCCGCCGGCGCGGTCGCCTTCCTCGCCAGCGACGACGCCGGCTACGTGACCGGCCAGAGCCTGCTCGTCGACGGAGGGGTCAGCGCCGCCTGGCCCAGCCCGCCGGCCCTCCCGGCCACCCCCACCGCTCCGGAGGCGACCGCATGACCACCACGCACGAGAACCCGGAGACGACGATGAGCACCGGTCCCAGCGGCCCCGCCGTGATCAGCGGCGTCGGCATGAGCGCGTTCGGCAAGCAGCTCGACACCTCGATGAAGCAGCTCGGTCGGGTCGCGGTCGACGCGGCCCTGGCCGACGCCGGCATCGGGGTCGGCGACGTGCAGGCCATGGTCTTCTCCAACGCCCTCGCCGGCCTCATCACCGGTCAGGAGTGCATCCGCGGCGAGGTCGTCGGCTACCCCCTGGGGCTGGCCGGCATCCCGATCCACAACGTGGAGAACGCCTGCGCCTCGGGCGGCAACGCCCTGCACCTGGCCTGGATGATGGTCGCCTCCGGCATGTACGACACGGTGCTCGCGCTCGGCGTCGAGAAGGCCAACCACGTCGACCGGGCCCGCACCTTCGCCGCCTACGGCGCCGGCATGGACGTCGAGGACGGCTTCGCCACGGCCGACGGCGCCGGGCAGGAGCGCAGCCCGTTCGTCGACCGGCAGGCGCGGCTGGCCTCGACGCTGTTCGACGAGCGCGGCGTCACCATGGAGGGCCTCGCCCGCGTCACCTCCCGCTCGCTGCAGGCCGCGCGGCACAACCCCTACGCCCACCGTCGCTTCGGGGCGACGCCGCAGGAGGTGCTCGACGCGCGCGTCGTCGTCGAGCCGCTCACCGTGCTGATGAGCTCACCGGTCAGCGACGGCGCCGCGGCCGTCGTCGTCACCAGTCGGCCCGAGGCGCTCGCCTCGAACCGCTCGGTCGACATCCTGGCCTCGCGGATGGCGACCCGCCCCCCGCAGGACCGCCCCGAGGCGCCCAACGCCGTCGAGGCGAGCGCGCGGGCCGCCTACGAGCAGGCGGGCCTGGGGCCGGAGGACATGGACCTGGCCGAGGTGCACGACGCCTCGGTCGCCTACGAGCTGATGGCCTGGGTCGACACCGGGCTGTGCGCGCCCGACGACGTCCAGCGCTGGGCGATGGACGGCGTCACCGACGCCGGCGGCGCCATGCCGGTCAACCGCTCCGGCGGCCTGGTCGGTCGCGGCCACGCCCTCGGGGCCAGCGGCCTCGCCCAGGTGCACGACGTCGTCGGGCAGCTGCGCGGCGAGGCCGGCGCCCTCCAGCTCGACGACCCCCGGCTCGGTCTGGTGCAGATCGGCGGCGGCGTCGTCGACTGGCTGACGGCCGCCTCGAGCGTGCACGTGCTGGGCCGGCGGTGACCCGGTGAGCACCGACCTGGTCATCGACGCCCACATGCACGTGTGGGACTCCACCTGGCTGCCCGAGGGCCTGCGGCACGCGTGGGCGCGCCAGGGCGCCGGACGCCGGCTGCCCGAGCGGTGCCCACACGAGGTCTTCGGGCGCGTGGCCGTCGGGCAGAGCGACCCCGACGCGGCGCTGACGATCGCGGCCTTCGACCGGGCCGGCGTCGCCGCCGGCGTCGTGCCGGTCGTCGACTGGACCATCGTCGGCCAGCCCGCCGGCGAGCACCTGCCCATCGCCGAGCTCAACGCCCGCTACGAGGAGCTCAGCACCACCCACCGCGACCGGTTGTTCTTCTGCGCCGGGCTCGACCCGCGCCACCCGGACGCCCGCACGCTGTTCGAGCGGGCCGCCGAGCACCCGCACTGCCGCGGCTTCAAGCTCTACCCGGCAGCGGGCTGGGACCTGCGCGACCCGGCCCACGCCTGGCTGTTCGAGGCGCTCGTCGAGCGCGACCTGCCGGCCGTCGTCCACACCAGCCCGCTCGGCGGCGACCCGCTGCAGGTGATCCGCTGCCGCCCGGCCGAGGTGGCCGCGCTCCACGCGTTGCACCCGACGCTGCGCGTCAGCTACGCCCACGCCGGCATCGACGCCTGGTGGACCGAGGCGCTCGACTGCGCCACCGGCTGGCAGCACGCCTACCTCGAGCTGTCGCTGTGGCAGCGAGTGGCCCGCGACGACTACCCCGAGTTCCGTCGTCGGGTGCGCCGGATGCGCGACCAGGTCGGCGCCCACCGCCTGGTCTTCGGCTCCGACATCATCCGCGGGCCCGGCCAGGATCCGCAGGGCGACGAGCTCGTCGCGTGGCTCAGCATGGTCCGTGACCTCGCCCGCCCGCACGCGGGGGAGCCCGCCGTCCTCTCCGACGAGGAGCTGTCGCTCTTCGTCGCCGGCAACGCCGTCCGGCTGTTCGACCTCAAGGAGCACGCATGAGCGAGACCCTCGGAACCCTGTTCGCCAACGCCGGCCGGCGCTTCGCCGACAACGTGGCCATCGCCTCGTGCGGGCAGGAGCGCACCTTCGCCGAGGTCGTCGACCGCGGCTGGCGGCTCGCCCACGCCCTGCGCGACCGCGGTCTCGAGCCCGGTGCGAAGGTCGCCGCGATGCTCGGCAACCGCGTCGAGTCCCTCGAGGTCTACGTCGGGCTGGCCCTGGGCGGCTACACCGCCGTCCACGTCAACGACCGGCTCACCCCGACCGAGGTCGACTACGTGCTCACCGACTCCGGCGCTGCCGGCCTCGTGCACACCGACGGCGTCTCCGCGGTCGCGGCCCGGCTCACCGGCGCCCCCGGGCTCGCGGCCTGGCTCGCGATCGACGACGAGCCGCCGGCGGGTGCCGAGTCGTTCGCCGCCGTCCTCGACGCCACCGACGCCACGCCGATCGCCGCCGAGGGACCGGTCGACCTCGAGAGCACTGCTCTCATCGGCTACACGAGCGGCACCACGGGCTTCCCCAAGGGCGTGCTCGTCAGCCACCGCGCGGTGGTGAACTGCATCAAGCTCGTGCCCTACGCCTACCGCTTCCCGCTGCAGGGACACGCGGCCTTCCCGGGTGGGTGGTCGTTCGTCTCGGGTCTGTGGGGCGTGATCTTCCCGCACTTCTACACCGGCGCCACCGTCTCGTTCATCCCCGGCGCGACCCCCGAGGAGTGGGGGCGGCACATGGCCGAGCACGGCTCGACGTTCACGCTCGGGCTGACCCCGCTCATCCCCGGGCTGATGGCCGCGCTCCGCGCGTACCCGGCCGCGCTCGACACGCTGCAGTCGGTGCTGCACTCCGGCGGCCCCCTGCCGGCCGAGCTGGCCGAGGACCTCGTGGCCCTCATCGACGACCGCCTCGTCGAGACCTACGGCATGACCGAGGTGGTCGGGCCGATCACCATCACCAACCGCAGCGACTGGCGCGGCCTCGGCCGGGCCCGCAACATCTTCGAGTCGGTCGGGCGCCCGCTGCCCACCTCGTCGATGCGGGTGGTCGACCCCGACGGCGCCACCGTCGCGGACGGCGAGGTCGGCGAGCTCGTCATCGCCGCCGACACGATGTTCTCCGGCTACCACGGCCAGCCCGACAAGACCGCGGCCGCGCTGCGCGACGGCGAGTACTTCACCGGCGACCTCGGCTACCGCGACGAGGCCGGCTACTTCTACCTCACCGGCCGGGCCCAGGACCTCATCATCAGCGGCGGGGCGAACGTCTACCCCGCCGAGGTCGAGCGCGTCCTGCTGCTCATGGACGACGTCGTCGACGCCGCGGTCTTCGGCCTGCCCGACGACCGGTGGGGCGAGGCCGTCTCGGCCGCCGTCGTGCTGGCCCCCGGCAGCACCGCCACCGCCGACGACGTCCGCGCGTTCGCCCGCGACCAGCTCGCCGGCTACAAGAAGCCGGTCCACGTCTTCTTCGTCGACGCCCTGCCGCGCAACGCGAGCATGAAGGTGATGAAGCACGTCCTCAAGGAGCAGCTCGCCGCTGCTCCCACCGCTACGGAAGGTGCGTCCGCATGAAGCCCAAGCTCGGCATCAGCGAGCTGTTCCCCGGCACCGGGGCCCGCAGCGGCCGGTGGTCCGTCGACGCCGTCCAGCTGATCGAGGAGATCGGCTACGGCTCGGTGTGGCTGCCGGAGCACGTGGTGTTCTTCCCGACCTACACCTCGCAGTACCCCTACGAGTCCGGCGGTGCGCAGGAGGTGCACAAGACCCTCGGCGTCCACGACCCGCTCGTGCTCGCCGGCACCATCGCCGGCGTCACCTCGACGCTGCGCATCGGCACGTACGTCTTCGTCGTCCCGCAGCGCAACCCGATCATCACCGCACGCCAGGTCGCCAGCATCGACCAGCTGAGCGAGGGACGCTTCGAGTTCGGCGTCGGCGTCGGCTGGTCGGAGCAGGAGTACACCGCGCTCGACGTGCCGTTCGAGAAGCGGGGCGACCGGATGAACGACTACCTGGCCGCGATGCGCGAGCTGTGGTCGGACGACGAGATCAGCGAGTACCGCGGCGAGTACGTCGACTTCGAACCACTGCACTGCTACCCGAAGCCCGCCCGGTCGCGGCTGCCCATCATCGTCGGCGGCAACAGCCGCGCGACGCTCGAGCGCATCGTCGCGTTCGGCGACGGCTGGGCCGGCTACAGCCGCACCCACGAGGACATCAAGGTCTTCATCGACAAGCTCGAGGGCCTGATGACCGCGGCCGGTCGTGAGATGTCCGAGCTCTCCCTCAAGGTCGGACGCCGCAGCAAGGGCGCCACCGAGAAGGACTGGGAGGACGACCGCGCCTACATCGAGGAGGCATTGCGCCTCGGCATCGACGAGGTGGTCGTCTCGCCGCGCATCGGCGACGAGAACTACGAGAAGGACATGCGGCGCTACGCCGAGATCGTCGGTCTCTGACCGGCGGAAGGACCGACCCCGGACCCCGTCGTCCGGGAGCCGTTTGCGACCACCGTGGGGCAAGCGCATGACTGACAGGAGCGGAACGGTGACTGCACCCACCCCGACGACCAGCCCGGACGTCGACTACCTCATCATCGGCGCCGGTGTCTGCGGCCTGTACCAGCTCCACCAGCTGCTCGAGATCGGCGCCGACGTCCGCGTCGTCGACGCCAACGCAGGGCTCGGCGGCACCTGGTACAAGAACCGCTACCCCGGTTGCCGCTTCGACTCCGAGTCGTACACCTACCAGTACTCCTTCTCCCGCGAGCTGCTCGACGAGTGGACCTGGAAGGAGAAGTTCTCCCCGCAGCCGGAGACGCTCGCCTACCTCGAGCACGTCGCCGACCGCTTCGAACTGCGTCGGCACATCACCTTCGACAAGCGCGTCGTGCGCATGGTGTGGTCGGAGGACGACTGGCTGTGGACCGTGACCTTCGACGACGACACCGACCTGCGCGCGCGCTTCGTGCTGTGCGCGATGGGGCTGCTGTCGGTGCCGACCTACCCCCGGGTCGAGGGCCGCGGCACCTTCCAGGGCCTGGAGACGCACACCTTCGACTGGCCCGAGGGCTACGACGTCACCGGCAAGCGGGTCGCGGTGATCGGCACGGGGGCCAGCGGCGTCCAGGTGATCACCGACATCGCCGACAAGGTCGAGAGCATGGTCGTGCTGCAGCGCGACGCCAACTGGTGCGCGCCGCTCGGCAACGGCCCGATCTCGCCCGAGGAGATGGAGAAGCTGCGGGCCTCCTACGACGAGATCTTCGCCTGGTGCCGCGAGACCCCGGCCGGCTTCATCCACCGTCCCGACCGCACGCTGTCGACCGACGTCACCCGCGAGGAGCGGTGGGCCCACTGGGAGGAGCTGTACGCCGGCCAGGGTGCCGGTCTCTACATGGGCAACTACCGCGACACGATGATGGAGGTCGAGCCCAACCGCGAGCTGTCGGAGTTCGTCGCCTCCAAGATCCGCCAGCGCGTGCACGACCCGCGCGTGGCCGACCTGCTGATCCCCAAGGACCACGGCTTCGGCAACAAGCGGGTCGCCGGCGAGTCGGGCTTCTACGAGGTCTTCAACCAGGACAACGTCGAGCTCGTCGACCTCATGGCGCACCCGATCCAGTCGATCACCGAGACCGGAGTGCGCCTCGACCTCGGCAACGGCGAGACGCGCGACCTCGAGCTCGACGTCATCGTCTACGCCACCGGGTTCGACGCCGTGACCGGGCCGTTCGACCGCATGGAGGTCGTCGGCACCGGCGGCGTCGTGCTCAAGGAGCTGTGGCGCGACGGTCCCGAGACCTGCATCGGCGTGCAGGTCAACCGCTTCCCCAACTTGTTCGTGCTGGTCGGCCCCCAGTCGGGCTCGGCGACCGCGAACTTCCCGCGCGGCATCGAGGACGTCGTCAACTGGATGACCGAGACCGCGCGCTACATCGAGGCGAACGACATCGGCCGCTTCGAGGGCCGCCGCGACGCCGAGCTGGCGTGGGTCGAGCACGTGCGCGAGATCAACGACCTGCTGCTGCTGTCGCGGACGACGTCGTGGTTCAACGGCCACAACATCAACCTCGAGCGCGACGCCAAGCCCCGCGTCATGGTCTACCTCGGCGGCGCGCCGCGCTACCGCCGCCGGCTCGCCGAGGAAACCGAGAACCGCTACCCCAGCTTCGAGCTGCGCTCGCTACCGGCTCGGGCCGCCAGCGCCTGATCGGTCAGCGGGCCCGGAGCGCGCGCCACTGCTCCCACGCCAGCTCGGGGTCGAGGTCGGCGTAGCCGCGGCTGCGCTCGAGGTCGCGGGCGTGGCGGGGCTCCATCGCGATGCACGTCGCACCGTCGCGCACCTCGGTCACCCGCTGCTCGTCGAGCGGGACGTCGTCCTGCTGCTCGGCCGCGCCGAGCACCAGCCGTAGTGCCGGCACGAAGACCATGTCGAGGTCGCCGCCGACCGTGGCCGTCGACCCCGGTGGGCCCAGGCGCCAGACGCCGTAGGGGTTGTGGCACGGGTGGTCGGCCGGGTAGCCGAGGTCGGGCCAGCGGTGCAGCACGCGGCGCGGGGTGTCGGCGTCGGGCTGGAAGGTCTCGCCCGAGCGCAGCACCGGGTCCTCGGCGAGCTGGTAGACGTCGAGGGCCTCGCCGATCCGTTGGGCGTCGGGGTCGGCCTGGATGCGGACGTCGGGCAGCGAGAACGCGTGCATGCCGCACGACTGGATGGCGTCGTCGTCGCCGAGGAACACGATCGCGTGCTGGTGCCAGGCCCGGGCGTCGTCGGCGGAGAAGATCTCGAGCCAGCGCGAGACCTCCCAGCCCAGGCCCGACTGCTCGATGCGGACGGCGAGCCCGCCGGCGTCGCGCAGCCGCTCGACGACGGCCACGACCGCTTCCTGCCCGGTGCGCAGGTCGGCCTCGAGGGAGGCCACCGCCGCCGTGGTCGTCGCGCCGAGCTCGGCCAGCAGGTCGGCCTCGACCGTGCCGAACCGGAACGCCTCGGCGAACCCGGCCTCGTCGGTCACCCACTCCACCTCGACGCCGGTGAGCCCGTCGCCGGACCATCTCGCCTCGGTCGCGCCGGGGACGAGGAGGATCAGTCGGGTCTGCTCGGTCACGCCTGAGACGCTACGTGCTCGCCGTCACGCTGGTCGAGGTGCGACGAGCCCTGCGAGGAGCCTCGAGACCACTCGGCCGTGGTCGCCTCTGGCGTGACGGTCCGGTGATCTCGAGGCTCGCTCCGCTCGCACCTCGATCAGCGTGAGGGCCCTAGTCCTCGCCCTTGCCGGAGCTGACGCCGGAGGAGATCAGGTCCATCACCGAGGAGTCGGCCAGCGTGGTGACGTCGCCGACCTCGCGGTTCTCGGCGACGTCGCGCAGCAGACGCCGCATGATCTTGCCGGAGCGGGTCTTGGGCAGCTCGGGCACGATCATGATCTGGCGTGGCTTGGCGATGGGGCCGATCTGGGTGCGCACGTGGTTGCGCAGCTCCTCGACGATGTCCTGGCCACCGTCGCCGGCCTCGTCGCGCAGGATGACGAACGCGCAGACGGCCTGGCCGGTGTCCTCGTCCTTGGCCCCGACGACGGCGGCCTCGGCGACCTTCGGGTGCGAGACGAGCGCCGACTCGATCTCGGTGGTCGAGAGGCGGTGGCCAGAGACGTTCATGACGTCGTCGACGCGGCCGAGCACCCACAGGTCGCCGTCGTCGTCGAGCTTGGCGCCGTCGCCGGCGAAGTACCAGCCCTGCTTGGCGTACTTCGACCAGTAGGTCTCCTTGAAGCGCTCGTCGTCGCCCCAGATGGTGCGCAGCATCGAGGGCCACGGCTCGGTGAGCACGAGGTAGCCGCCGTTGCCGTTGCCGACGGACTCGCCCTCCTCGGTGACGACGTCGGCGGACACGCCGGGGATGGGGATCATCGCCGAGCCGGGCTTGCCGTGGGTGACGCCGGGCAGGGGGCTGATCATGATCGCGCCGGTCTCGGTCTGCCACCAGGTGTCGACGACCGGGGTGCGGTCGCCGCCGATGACGTGGCGGTACCAGACGTAGGCCTCGGGGTTGATCGGCTCACCGACGCTGCCCAGCAGGCGCAGCGACGACAGGTCGCGCTCGTCGGGGATCTCGCGGCCCTGCTTCATGAACGAGCGGATCGCGGTGGGCGCGGTGTAGAAGAGCGTGACCTTCTTCTGCTCGATGATGTCCCACCAGCGGCCCTTGCCCGGGCTGTCGGGCGTGCCCTCGTAGAGCACCTGCGTGACGCCGTTGGCGAGCGGGCCGTAGACGATGTAGGAGTGGCCGGTGACCCAGCCGATGTCGGCCGTGCACCAGTAGACGTCCGAGTCGGGCTTGAGGTCGAAGACCGCCCAGTGCGTGTAGGCCGCCCCGGTGAGGTAGCCACCGGTGGTGTGCAGGATGCCCTTGGGCTTGCCGGTCGTGCCGGAGGTGTACATGACGTAGAGCGGGTGCTCGGAGTCGAAGGCCTCGGGGGTGTGCTCGGTCGACGCGGTATCGACCGACTCGTGCCACCACACGTCGAGGTCGTCGTTCCATGCGACATCCTGTCCGGTGCGCCGGACGACGAGCACCTTCTCGACCGTGTGGCCGAGCGCCTCGGCCTTCACGACGGCCTCGTCGACGGCGGGCTTGAGGGCGGACGGCGCGCCGCGGCGGTAGCCGCCGTCGGCGGTGACGACGACCTTGGCCTGACAGTCCTCGAGGCGGGAGGACAACGCGTCGGAGGAGAACCCGCCGAACACGACCGTGTGCGGCGCGCCGATGCGCGCGCAGGCGAGCATGGTGACGACGGCCTCGGGGATCATCGGCATGTAGATCGCGACCCGGTCGCCGGTCTGCACGCCGAGGTCGGTGAGCGTGTTGGCGGCCTGCGAGACGAGGTCCTTGAGCTCGGCGTAGGTGATGTCGCGCTCGTCGTCGACGGGCTCGCCGACGAAGTGGAGGGCGACCTTGTCGCCGCGGCCCTGTTCGACGTGCCGGTCGACGCAGTTGTAGGAGGCGTTGAGCCGGCCGCCCGCGAACCACTTCGCGAACGGTGGGTTGTCCCAGTCGAGCACCCGGTCCCACCGGGTCTCCCAGGAGAGTCGCTCGGCCTGCTCGGCCCAGAAGGCCTCGCGGTCGGACGCCGCGCGCTCGTAGGCCTCGGCCTTGAGGTTGGCGTGCTCGGCCAGCTCGGCCGGGGGCTCGAAGCGGCGGTCCTCGGAGAGCAGGTTGCTCAGGGTCGCCTCGGTCTTGTCGTCATTGCTCACGGGAGATCTCCTGCGGGACGGTCTGGTGCGGCCCTCGTCACACTAGCGAGGTCGGGTTGCGCGGACGTTGGGGCGGGACGGCGCACGCCACGATGGCCGGGCCGCCGGCCCGGCCATCGTGGAGGACGGTCGATCAGTGGGACGAGGCCTTCTCGGCGCCGGCGCCGGTCAGCGCGCGCACCTCGAGCTCGGTGTAGCGCTCCTCGGAGGCCTTCTCGCGCGTGGTGAGCGTGCCGATGATGCCGAAGAGGAAGCCCAGCGGGATCGAGACGAGGCCGGGGTTCTCGAGCGGGAACCAGGAGATGTCGATGCTGGTCGGCAGCAGCGACTGGTTCTTGCCGGTGGTCTCGCTGATGCCCTTGCCCGACATGACCGGCGAGAAGATCACCAGACCCACGGCCGAGACGAGGCCGCCGTAGATGCTCCACAGCGCGCCGCGGGTGTTGAAGCGCCGCCAGAACATGTTGAGCACGATGTTCGGCAGGTTGGCCGAGGCGGCCACGGCGAAGGCGAGCGCCACCAGGAAGGCGATGTTGAGGCTCTGGGCCGGGATGGCGAGCAGGATCGCGACGAGGCCGATGGCACCCGCGGCGATGCGGGTCACCTTGATCTCCTCCTTCTCGGTCGCCTGGCCCTTCTTGTAGACGTTGTTGTAGACGTCGTGCGCCACCGACGCCGACGACGTCAGCGTCAGTCCGGCGACCACCGCGAGGATCGTGGCGAACGCGACGGCGGCGATGAGGGCGAGCAGGATCGCGCCACCGGTCGAGCCGGCGCCACCACCGACCTCCTCGGCGAGACGCGGGGCGGCCAGGTTGCCGGCCGTGTCGAGCGTGCTCGTGTCGAGCATGGCGGCGGCACCGAAGCCGAGCACCAGCGTGAAGAGGTAGAACACGCCGATGATGCCGATCGCCCAGAGCACCGACTTCCGGGCGTCGCGCGCCGTCGGCACGGTGTAGAAGCGGATCAGGATGTGCGGCAGGCCTGCGGTGCCGAGCACGAGCGCGATGCCGAGGCTGAGGAAGTCGAGCTTGCTGGTCAGCGTGGCGCCGTACTTCAGGCCGGGCTCGAGGAACGCCTGGCCCTTGCCGCTGTTGCTGGCCGCGGCCCCGAGCAGCTCGGAGAGGTTGAAGCCGTAGTGGGCCAGCACCAGGACGACGATGAGCGCCGAGCCGGTCATGAGCAGCACGGCCTTGACGATCTGCACCCAGGTCGTGCCCTTCATGCCACCGACGGTGACGTAGAAGATCATCAGCACGCCGACGCCGAGGATGACGATGTTCTTCACCGTCTGGCTGTCGACGCCGAGCAGCAGCGCGACGAGCGTGCCCGCGCCGACCATCTGTGCGAGCAGGTAGAAGATCGAGACGACGACGGTCGACGTCGCGGCGGCCATGCGCATCGGCCGCTGCTTCATCCGGAACGCGAGCTGGTCGGCCATCGTGAACCGGCCCGAGTTGCGCAGCATCTCGGCGACCAGCAGGAGCGCGACGAGCCAGGCGACGAGGAAGCCGATCGAGTAGAGGAAGCCGTCGTAGCCCGACAGCGCGATGATGCCGGTGATGCCGAGGAACGAGGCGGCCGACATGTAGTCGCCGCCGATCGCGAGGCCGTTCTGCACGGGCGAGAACGAGCGGCCGCCGGCGTAGAAGTCCGACGTGCCCGAGCTCGACCGGCTCGCGCGCAGGGTCACGAAGATCGTCAGCGCGACGACCGAGAGGAACAGGATCGTGGTGAGCACCTGGTGGTCCATCAGCGCTGCGCCCCCTTCGCCTCTTCGTAGCGGGCGTTGAGCTTCTCGGCCAGCGGGTCGAGCCGCGCCGTCGAGTAGCGGCTGTAGGCGTAGGCGATCGCGAACGTCGTCACGAACTGCAGCAGCCCGAAGACGAGCGCGACGTTGATGTTGCCGACGACCTTGGTGCCCATGAACCCGGACGCCCAGTTCGACATCACGACGTACAGCAGGAACCACGCCAGGAAGCCGACCGTGGCCGGGATGACGAACGCGCGGTAGCGCCGCCGCAGCTCGGCGAAGTCGTCGGAGGCGTGCAGCTCGTCGTAGACGGGATCGTGCCGCGCAGCCTGTTCGTGTGGTGCAGAGGTCTCGTGTGCCATCGCGGCGCCAATCTCCTCGGGGACGTGACGCCGGTCACGCTAGGAGTGGCGCGGGTCACCTCGGCAGAGGTGGGCGCGACCGGTGCGCCGGACGGGGACCGGTCTGCGACGAGCGGTCGGTTACCCGCGACGAGCGGTGTCCGATGTCGCGCGCTCCGCTCGCGCGGGCCCGACGCCTCGGGCAGGTGAGCCGGGCGCCAGCTCAACGCCACCACATTCATGGACAACCGCCGCGAAGCGGAGCGGGCCGCGCGCTGGCTTCTGGACTGACGACGAATCGAGGGCGACGCGAAGCGAGCCCTCGAGCGAGGAGGAAGGAAGAAGCCAGCTTGGCGCGGCTCGCGGAGCAAGCAATTCAGCCGGGCGTCGTCGTCCCGAGAAGCCAGGCGTCCCAGAACTCGTCGAGGTCGTCGCCGGTGGTTTGCTCGAGGTAGGCCAGCAGGGTCTCGCGGTCGGAGGAGGCGTTGTCGCGGCTGGCGGGCCAGCCGGCGACGATCTCCCAGAACCGGTCGTCGTCGCCGATGCGCTGGCGCAGGGCGTGCCACAGCATGGCGCCGGAGTAGTAGACGCCGCCGGAGGCGAAGTTCTCGGGGTCGAAGTCGCCGGGCGGGCCGTCGTCGGCGCGGTACGACGCCTCGTAGGGCGCGATGTCGGCGATGGCGGCGTCGAGGTCCTGGCCGTTGCGCTCGGCGGTCCAGACGATCTCGAGGTACATCGCCATGCCCTCGTTCATCCACAGGTCGCGCCAGTCGTTCGGCGTGACCTGGTCGCCGTACCAGTGATGGGCGTACTCGTGCACGATCGTGCTCTCGGCCAGGGCGTGCGAGGTGTTGCCGAGGGTGACCATCGTCTGGGTCTCCATCGCGCTCTCGGAGTCGACGACGAGCAGGCCCGCGGTGTCGAACGGGTAGGGCCCGAGCTTCTCCTCCAGCCACGCGATCGCGTCGGGCGAGACGAACAGGCTGTCGGGCACGGGCTCGTCGGCGAACGTCCAGTACGAGATCGGCAGCCCGCCCGGGCCGGTGTCGGCGGTGCGGGTGTAGTCGCCGAACGCGATCGTGACCAGGTAGGACGCCGCCGGCTCGGCCAGGTGGTAGCGCGTGCGCCGGGCGATGCCGGCCCTCTCGTCGGAGACCTGGGCGCCGTTGGCGACGCCGACCATCGGGTCGACGGTCCAGAGGGTGAAGTCGTAGAGCGCCTTGTCGGAGGGGTGGTCGTTGACGGCGTAGTAGGTGAAGGCCCCGAAGGGCTCCTGCATCGTCCAGACCTGGTGCTCGTCGTCGATGGTGAAGCCCAGCCCGCCGTCGAAGTCGGAGCGCTCGGTGGGGGCCTCGGCTGGTTCGGGCGTGCCGCGGTAGCGGATGGAGACGGCGTAGCGCTCGTCGGCGGTGACCGGGTGGTCGACCACGAGGTCCTGGCCGCGGTGCTCGAAGGCGGCGTCGGCGTCGTCGATGCGCACGGAGGTGACCTCCAGGGCGTCGGAGAGGTCGAGCTGGAACTGCGGCGCGTCGGTGGTCGAGCGGAACGTGAGCACCTCGTCGCCGGTGAGCGTGTCGGTGGTCGGGTCCCAGGCGAGGGTCAGGTCGTAGTGCAGGGCGTCGACGCCGGGGTGGCCGACGTCGGGGTAGAGCGAGTCCTCGGCCGGCTCGCTGAGGGCGAGGTCGAGGTTCGCCGGCGGTGCGGCCTGCGGCTCGGCCGGCTCCGGGTCGTCGGGGGCCGGCGTGGTCGACGCCGCCGTCGAGGACGACGGTACCGACGGCGTGCGGTCGGCGTCGTCGGAGCCGCACCCGGCCAGTGCCGTGCCGGCAACGAGGGCACAGACGAGCGCGGCCGCGCCCCGCCTCACTGCTGCTCGCGGAGCAACGGCCGGGCCAGCTTGCGGCCGTGGTGGATCTGGGCCTTGACCGTGCCGAGCGGCGCCCCGACCTGCTCGGCGATCTCGTCGTAGGACATGCCGTAGACGTCGCGCAGGATGAGCGGCTCGACGTACTGCGGGTGGTCCTTCTCGAGCGACTCCATCGCCTCGAGCAGGTCGAGCCGGGTGCCGGCGATGACGCTCGTGGTGCGGGGGTCGGGCTTCTCGCTGAGCGGGTTGTGCTCGGTGGGGTCGTAGGCCGTGGCTTGGTTCTTCAGGCGCCGGTAGGTGGTGCGCGAGGAGTTCACGGCGACGACGTGGGTCCAGGTGGTGAAGCGGCCGCGGCCACCCCACGAGCCGATCTTCGTGGCGATGTTGAGCAGCGCCTCCTGGCAGGCGTCCTCGGCGTCGGGGGTGTAGGGCAGCACGCCCCGGCAGACGTTGAGGGTGCGCGGCCGGATGGCGGCCAGCACCAGCTCGAGGGCCTCGGCGTCGCCGGCCTGGGCGCGACGGGCCAGCTCGTCGATCTCGTCGGGGGTGGGCTCGGGGTCGGGTGCGCGCGTGGACATCGGGACCACCCTTCCCAGCAGCGACGATCTGACGCCTCTGGACGATAATGCACCGGTGCCCGACACCCCGACGCCCAGCGACTCCGGTGGCGGCCCGAGCGGAGGCTCGACCGGACCGAGCCACATCGGCCGCTACGCCGTGCGCCGTCGCATCGGCAGCGGCGGGTTCGCCACGGTGTGGCTCGGCTACGACGAGCAGCTCGACGCGCCGGTCGCGATCAAGGTGCTCGCCGACAACTGGGCCGAGCAGCACGAGGTGCGCACCCGCTTCGTCGAGGAGGGCCGCTACCTGCGCCGGGTCGAGTCGCCGCACGTCGTCCCGGTCTACGACGCCGGGGCGCTCGACGACGGCCGGCCCTACCTGGTGATGGCCTACGCCGACCAGGGCACGCTCACCGACCGGCTCGCCCAGGGCGGCGTCACGGTGCCGCAGGCGCTTGAGGTCGTCACGCAGGTCGGCCGCGGCCTGCAGGCGCTGCACGACCGCGGCATCCTGCACCGCGACGTGAAGCCGGCCAACGTGCTCTTCCGCACCGTCGACCCCAGCGCCGGCATCGACGGCGTCCGCGCGATGGTCGGCGACCTCGGGCTCGGCAAGGCGCTCGACGTCTCGTCGCGACTCACGATGATCGCCGGCACGCCCGCCTACGTCGCGCCCGAGCAGGCGCAGGGCGAGACGCCCGACGCGCGGGCCGACCAGTTCTCCCTCGGCGTGCTCAGCTTCCTGCTGCTCTCGGGCCGGCTGCCGTGGCAGCACGCCAGCCTGTCGGCGGCCGCGGCCGTCACCGAGCCGGCGTCGCTCTCCGGCGGGGGCCGCGCGTTCCCCGACGGCGTCGAGGAGGTCGTGCGCCGCGCGCTCGCCCACGACCGGCAGCAGCGGTGGCCCTCGGTCACCGCCTACGTCGAGGCGCTCGCGCACGCGCTCGAGGAGTGGCGCGGCGGGCCGTCCGGCCCCGAGACGCGCGTGCTGCCGGTCAACCCGCAGCTCACCCAGCCCGGCGCCCGGCCGCAGCCGATGACGTCGACCGGTCCGCTGCCGCCGCCCGAGGCGCCGCCGAGGCCGCGCCGTCGCACGGGTGCTCTCGTCGCGGCAGCCGCGGCCGTCGTCCTGGCGCTCGGGGTGGGCGGGTTGGCCGGCTACCTCGCCCAGCAGGCGAGCGACGACGAGCCGGCGCCGCCGTCGGAGGTCACCGTGACCGACGTCAGCGAGCTGCTCAGCGTCACCGTCCCGCCCACGTGGACAACGGCCGAGGGCCTCGACGGGTGGCAGCCGCCCAACGGGGCCGACGGCGAGCTCGCCGCCGCGATGTCGGTGGGCACCTCGCCGGACTGGACGACCGACGACGCCGGCCAGGGCGTCTTCGCCGGCCTCCTCGCCGGCGACGAGCTGCCCGACACCCTGCCCGCCCACCCCGAGTGCGACGGCGGCGGCCAGCCGTCGACCAGCGACAACCGGGTCACCGCCGTCTACACCGGGTGCCAGGACGACGGCGTCGTCGTCGAGCGCGTCGTCCAGCTCTCCGACGCGGTGCTGCTGTGGGTCCAGGTGCGCAGCGGCGACCAGCCGACGGCCAAGCAGGTCGTCGACGGGGTGCAGTACTACGGCTTCTGAGCGGTGCGCTTGTCGCGCGTGATGCGGTTGACGAGGTCGCGCAGGCCGACCCGGTCGACCTCGCGTCCCACGGCGCCGACGGTGGCGAACGCCGTCCCGTCGGGGCCCGCGAACCACCGCTCGACCGAGACGCGGCGGTAGCCGCCGGAGTCGAGGTAGGTGGCCTCGAACCCGTCGTCGGTGGGGAACAGCTCGACGTCGAGGTCGCGCATGTTGCCCTGGTCGACGGCCGAGTCGAGCTCGGCCTTGCGGGCGATGACGGCGTTGGCGACCGACATGCCCTCGGCCGCGATGATCTCGACGCGGAGCACGTAGGACGTCTTGCTGTTGCCGGGCACCGTGTAGGTCCACTGGGTCGGGCTGAGGTCGTTCTGGGTCCACCCGGTCGGCAGCGGCAGGGTGAGCTGGTAGGTGGTGTCGTCGGGGCCCGGGGTGCTGAGCACCTCCTCGGGCGTGAGCTCGATGCCCGCGGCCAACGGCTCGTCCGTGGGGTCGGGCTGGACGACGTCGACCGGCACGCTCGGCTCGGCCGGTACCGGCGCGACGGTGACGCTCTCGGGGCTCGGCGCGGGCTCGTCGTCGTCGCGGTCGGCCGCGAGCGCCCAGCCCCCGGCGGCCCCCACCGCGAGCGCCGCGAACGTGGCGAGGAGCACCCGGACCTTCACACGCGCGACCCTATGACAGGCCCCGCCGATCACGTTGGTTAGCGTCGGCCGTCATGACGGACCTCTTGCTGCGCGACGCACGGATCGTGCCGCTCGCGCCCGCCGCCGTCGTCCCGACGTCGCCGGTCGACGTGCTGGTGTCCGGCGGCGTGGTCACGGCCGTGGGCACCGGGCTCTCCCGGCCCGCCGGCGTCGAGGAGGTGGCCGCCGACGGCCGCTGGCTGACCCCCGGGCTGTGGGACCAGCACACCCACCTCGGCCAGTGGACCCTCAGCCGCCAGCGCGTCGACACGCTCGGCGTCACCTCGCCCGAGGACGCCGTGGCGCTGGTCGCGCGACTCGTCGAGGAGGCGCCCGGTCGCCCGGTCATTGGCTGGGGCCACCGCCCCGGCGGCTGGACGCGCGAGGTCACCGTCAGCGAGCTCGACGACGTCTCCGGCGTCACGCCCGTCGTCCTCATCGCCGGCGACGGCCACCACGCCTGGCTCAACAGCGCCGCCCTGGCCGCGCTGGGCCTCGGCGCCCGCGACGAGGTGGTGCGCGAGACCGAGTGGTTCGCCGCCTACGAGCTGCTCAACCGGCTCACCGGCGACGACGGCCTCTCGCCGTCGGCCTACCGCTCCTCGCTCGTCGACGCCGCCGCGATGGGCGTCGTCGGCGTCGTCGACCTCGAGTTCGCCGGCGGCGTCACCGAGTGGCGCGAGCGCTGGGCGGCGGGCTGCGACCTGCTGCGCGTGCGGGTCGCCACCTACGCCGACGGGCTCGAGGACGTGATCGCCGCGGGGCACCGCACCGGCGACCGCCTCGTCGACGGCGACGACCGCCTCGCGATGGGGCCGCTCAAGATCATCAGCGACGGCTCCCTCAACACCCGCACGGCGTGGTGCTGCGAGCCCTACGCCGACGGCGGCACCGGCGCGGCGAACCTCGCCGCCCACGAGCTGTCGGCCCTGCACGCCCGCGCCCACATGTCCGGGCTGCACGTCGCCACGCACGCGATCGGCGACGCCGCCGTGACCGCCGCCCTCGACTCCTACGCCGCGACCGGCGCGCTCGGCTCGATCGAGCACGCCCAGCTCATCGCCCGCGACGACATCGCCCGTCTCGCACGGCTCGGCCTGCGCGGCTCGGTGCAGCCGGCGCACCTGCTCGACGACCGCGACCTCACCGAGCGCATCTGGCCCGGCCGGTCCGACCGCTCGTTCGCCTTCCGCTCGATGCTGGACGCCGGCGTCCGGCTCTCGCTCGGCTCCGACGCCCCCGTCTCGCCGCTCGACCCGTGGCTGGCGGTGGCGGCCGCCGTCCACCGCGGCGTGCTCGACGACGACCGCGACGCCTGGCACCCCGAGCAGTCGCTCACGCCGCAGGAGGCCCTGGCGGCCTCGGTCGACGACCAGCCGACCGTCGGCGTCCGCTCGCGCGGCGACCTGGTGCTGCTCGACGACGACCCGCTGGTGCCCGGTGCGGCGTCGTCGCGCGAGGCTGCGACGGCGCTGCGGCACACCTCGGTCGCGCTCACCGTCGTCGGTGGCCGGGTCGTGCACCGGGCGCTCTGAGCAGGCCCGGCCGAGCCGTCAGAGCTCGGCGAGCACCAGGTCGGCGACTGCCTTCTGCTCGGCCGGGTAGGGGTGCAGGCCGGCGGCGAAGTTGTCCTTGCCGCGGATGCCGGCGACCCAGGGCTGGTCGGAGCAGATGTCGTGGCCCTGGCTGGCGGCGACCATGTCGATGAACTCGGCGCCGGCGGCGGTGCCGCCCTCCTCGACCGCCGCGGAGAGCTGCAGGTTGAGGTCGAGCACGTAGGCGTAGTCGCCGACGGCCAGCGGCAGCCGCGGGCGGCAGGTGCCCTCGCTCGGGATGATCTGCGGGTAGCCGACGAGCAGGACGCGGGCGTCGGGGGCGCGCTCGGCGACCGCACTCACCACCCGCTCGACGTTGCCGCGGATCTTGACCACGTTGCGTTGCAGCTTGTCCTTGCCGCGCGCGTTGAGGTTCTTCTCGCGGCAGGGGGCGCCCTCGACGTCGGCGTCGGCGACGTCGAGGCAGTCGAAGACCATCTTGGTGAAGAACGTGAAGTCGTTGGCGCCGATGCCGATGGTGACGAGGTCGGCGTCGGGCGTGATCGCGTCGATCTGCGGCGGCTGGGTCATGGTGGTGAACTTCTGCGGCCCGAAGATGCTCACGGTCGAGGCGCCCGAGCAGCTGACGTCGGTGACCTCGATGCCGAGCTCGGCGGCCACGAGCGTCGGGTAGTTCTCGGCCGAGCGGAGGCAGTCGTCGATGATCGTGGCGTCGTCGAGCGGGTCGAGCGGCGCCGCCGTGTACGAGTCGCCCATCGCGACGTAGACCATCGCGTCGTCGGTCGACGGGCTGCCGGGCTCCGAGCCGGCGCTGGACGACGGCGTCGGGTCGGGGTTCTCGTCGGCGCCGGGGTCGGCCTCGGCGACGCACCCGGTGGTCGCCGCGAGGACGACGGCCGAGGCCGCGGACGCCACGAGACGGCGTGCGGCATCGGCGCGGGGGCGACGGAGCACGGGGCAAGAGTACGAGGCGATAGGGAGTCCTACCGAAATTCCGCCGACCCGGTCGAGCGGGGCCGGCGCCGCCCGGAACGGCGTCAGGGCACGAGCGGCCTCAGCAGGTCGGCCACGGCCGCCTGCTCCACGGCGAACGGGTGCAGCGGCGCGGCGTCGTCGGACGACGTCACGGCCCCGTTGACCCAGGGCTCGGCGGAGCAGACGTCGTGGCCGCGGCTCGGCCCGGCGAGGTCGACGAAGTCGAGGTCGTTGGCCTCGGCGCCGGCGCGCAGGGCGTCGGAGAGCCCCGTGGTGATCCGCTCGACCAGCGGGTAGTCGCCGGCGGCGATGGGCAGCAGGTCGGGGCAGGTGCCCTCGTCGGGGACGAGGCCGGGGTAGCCGACCACGACCACGCGCGCGTTCGGGGCCGCGGCGACGACGGCGTCGAGCAGGGTCGCGACGTTGTCGGCGACGACGGGCAGCACCCGGTCGACGTCGGCGCCGACGAGGTCGGTGCACGGCGTGCCGGGTGCGTCGGGGTCGGCCGAGGCGAAGCACCGCTGCAGCAGGGAGGCGAAGAGGTTCTCGTCGTTGCCGCCGACGCCGAGGGTGACGAGGTCGGTGGTCTCGTCGAGCACGGGCACCTGGTCGGCGAGCACGGACCCGGTGGTCGCGCCGCTGCAGGTGACGTCGGTGAGGGTGAGGCCGGCGGTCTCGGCGAGCACGTGCGCGTAGTTGGCGTCGGAGCGGAAGCAGCCGTCGGCCGGCGACGTCGTCGGGACGCCGGGCGCGGCGGCGAACGAGTCGCCGAGGGCGACGTACGACGGCCCGTCGGCGGGCGCCGACGTCGACGAGGGCTCGGCGGGCTCGGTGGGGGAGGAGTCCGCCGACGTCGAGCCGGAGGTCGGTGCGGCGTCGTCGGGCTCGGACCCCGAGCCGCCGCAGCCGGTGAGGAGCACCGCGCTGGAGAGGAGGCAGGCGAGGGTGCGGCGCGTCATTTCGTCGAGCGTACGGCGGGCACCCCGAGCGCGACCGTGAGGGCGAGCACGGTCTCGGGGTCGTCGAGGGTGTCGCCGAACGCCTCGCGCACCTGTCCCATGCGGTAGCGCACGGTCTGCGGGTGCACGAACAGCGCCGCCGCCACCTCGTCGCGCCGGCCCTGCAGCAGCAGCCACGTGCGCAGCGTCTCGGCGAGCTTCTCCGCGGTCGCCGGGCGCAGGTCGGCCAGGGGCGCCAGCGCCTGGGCGCGCAGGTCGTCGAGCGCCTCGGGGTCGGCGGTGAGCACCAGCCGGGGCAGGTGCTGCTCGGAGTCGTCGACGCCGAGCGCGCGGGCACGCCGGGCGCGCGCGTACGACGAGGCGACCTGCAGCCACGGGCGGGCCGGGCCGGCCGTGGCCCCGCGGCGCTCGAGCGTGCGCAGCAGCGCGGCCCGCCCCCGGCCGTGTGCGTCGGGCACCAGGAGCAGGACGGCGTCGTCGAGGCCGGGCGGGTCGACGGCTTGCAGGGTGTGGGGCGAGAGTGCGGAGAGCACCGGTCGCACCTGCGACTCGGCGAGCAGGACGGCGGTGAGGGTGCGTGGCTCGGGCCAGTCGGCCCGCTCGGCGGCCTCGCGGACGGCGTCCTCGGCCGCACCGGTGAGCAGGTGCTCGGCGAGCTGTTCGAGGCGTCGCTGGCGCACGCGGCCGGTGGTGGCCAGCTCGTCGGCGTGGCCGGCCACGCTGGAGGCGGACAGCTCGTCGATGAAGGCGAAGACCAGGGCGGCGAACCGGGCGAGGGTCGCGGCGTCGAGCCCGGCGCGCACCGCGCCCTGGGCCATCTCCTCCCACGACACGCGGGCGCCGATGCGGTAGGCCGACAGGATGGCCTCGGTGGGCCGGCCGCTGCGGGCCTCGCCGCGACCGAGCTGGTAAGCCCCCTCGACCGCGGGCGCGGCGGGAGCCCGCACGTCCGCGCCGCGACGTCCGCTGGCCAGGGAGAGGAAGCCGCCGAGCGCGATCTGCACGGCGTTGCGGATCACCTCGCCCATCGGGCCGCCGAAGGCGTCGGTGTAGCCCGGCACCTCCTCGATGATGGCGGTGACCACCGCGTCGGCGACCCCGGGCAGGCTCTGGCGGATCTCGGCGATCACGGCCGGCGGCAGGGTCAGACCGTGGTCGGCCGTGTGCCGTGCCGGACGGGGACGGGGCGGCATGTTGTCTCCAGCGAACAAAAGATCGGAACGGATTCACGTGCGGACGACAGGATCTTATCGCCGATGGCTGAGATGCTGGACAACATGACCGGCACGACTCCCGCGCTCTACGGCCCCGGCGCCCGCCAGGGCCTGCGCGCGCGCCTCCGCCGCCTCGCCGACGCCGCGGTCACCCCGCTCGACCTCGACGACGTCCTCGACGTCTTCCACCCGCTGCGCGGTGGCGCCGAGCTGCGCGCCCGCGTGGTCGAGGTGCGCCCCGAGACCGCCGAGTCGGCCACCCTGGTGCTCAAGCCCGGCCGTGACTGGACCGGCCACGTGCCGGGCCAGTACGTCCGGGTGGGCGTCGACGTCGACGGCGTCCGGCTGTGGCGCACCTACTCGCTCACCCACGGCCCGCGCCCCGACGGCTGCATCTCGATCACCGTCAAGGCGATCCCCGGCGGCGTCGTGAGCAACCACCTGGTGCACAGCACGGCGGTCGGCACGATGATCCAGCTCGCGCAGGCCGACGGCGAGTTCGTGCTGCCCGACCCGCTGCCGGCCAAGCTGCTGCTCGTCACGGCCGGCTCGGGCATCACCCCGGTCATCGGCATGCTCCGCAACCTCTTCTCGCGGGCCACCGCGCCCGACGTCGACATCGTGCTCGTGCACGTCAACGTCGACGCCGACAGCGCGATGTTCCGCGACGAGCTGCGCGCCCACGCGATGGACGGCCACCTGCGCCTCGTCGAGCGCTACGACGTGCGCGACGGCGTCCTCGACGTCGCCACGCTGCCCGACCTCGTGCCCGACCTGCCCGAGCGTCTCGCCTACGCGTGCGGCCCTGCCGGGCTCCTCGACGCGCTCGAGGCCCACCACGCCGAGCTCGGGCTCGACCTCACGACCGAGCGGTTCCGCACCCCGGTGCTCGAGGCCTCCGGCGAGGGCGGCACGCTCACGCTCGCCTCCGGCGCCACCGTCGACGCCCCGGGCGACAAGCCCCTGCTCGACGTCGCCGAGGACGCCGGCGCGCTCATGCCGAGCGGGTGCCGCATCGGCGTCTGCTTCGGCTGCGTCGTCCCGCTGCGCGAGGGCGTCGTCCGCGACCTCCGCAACGGCGCGATCACCGTCGCCGCGCCCGGCGACGGCGTCAACATCCAGACCTGCATCAGCGCGGCCGCCGGGCCGTGCGCCATCGACCGCTGATCCGTCCGATCACCGAGAGGTTCGTCATGACCGTCATCACCAAGCAGCCCGTCAGCCCGATCGCCCACCTCACCCCCGAGGACGTCGAGCAGCTCGGCGTCGAGCTCGACGCGATCCGCCAGGAGGTGCTCGACACGCGGGGTGCGGAGGACGCGGCCTACATCCGCAAGGTCGTCGACGTCCAGCGCAAGCTCGAGCTCGGCTCGCGCGCCGTCCTGCTCGGCTCGGCCCTGCCGCCGCTGTGGGTGCTCGGCACCCTCGGCCTCTCGATCGCCAAGATCCTCGAGAACATGGAGATCGGCCACAACGTCATGCACGGCCAGTGGGACTGGATGCGTGACCCGAAGATCCACTCGACCACGTGGGAGTGGGACAACGCCTCGACCGCCGAGGGCTGGAAGCACAGCCACAACGAGGTGCACCACACGTACACCAACATCGTGGGCAAGGACAACGACCTCGGCTACGGCATCATGCGCATCGACGAGGACCAGCGCTGGGCGCCGTTCCACCTCGGCCAGCCGCTGTGGAACTTCATCAACGCCTGCTTCTTCGAGTACGGCATCGCCGCCTACGACCTCGAGCTCGGCAAGAACCTGTCGCTGCCGAAGGAGAAGCGCTCCGAGGAGTTCAAGCGCAACGCCGCCAACACGCTGAGGAAGATCCGCCGCCAGGCGACGAAGGACTACGCCGTCCACCCCGCGCTCGGCCTGCCGTTCGGCTCGGCGCTGCCGATCCTCGCCGCCAACTTCACCGCCAACCTGGTGCGCAACCTGTGGTCGCACTCGGTCATCATGTGCGGCCACTTCCCCGAGGGCGTCGAGACCTTCGAGCGCAAGTCGATCCCCGCCGACGAGACGCGCGGCCAGTGGTACCTGCGTCAGATGCTGGGCTCGGCCAACATCTCGGGCTCGAAGTTCATGCACCTGATGACCGGCAACCTCTCGCACCAGATCGAGCACCACCTGTTCCCCGACCTGCCCTCGAACCGCTACGCCGAGGTCGCCCCGAAGGTGCGCGACCTGTTCGACAAGTACGACCTCAACTACCACGCCGCGCCGCTGCCGCAGCAGGTCGCCAGCGCGTGGCACCGCGTCGTCCGGCTCTCGCTGCCCAACGGCTTCCTCGAGACCACGACGAAGAAGAACCTGCCCGAGCAGGCCAAGCTGCTGTGGGCGATGTCGACCAAGGGCCCGAAGGTCCGGCGTGCCGCCCAGGCCCGGCTCCAGCAGGTCGCCAAGCGCAAGCAGGCCGAGAAGGCCGCCGCGGCCGGCTGAGCCGGTCGAGCCGTGTCCTTTCCGCGCGATCGCGCGGAGAGGACCGACGACGAGGTCAGCCGCTCAGCGCTGCGCCGACCACGTCGCGCGCGGCGTCCTGGACGGCGGCGAGGTGGTCGGGTCCGCGGAAGGACTCGGCGTAGATCTTGTAGACGTCCTCGGTGCCCGACGGACGGGCCGCGAACCAGGCCGACTCGGTGGTGACCTTGAGCCCGCCGATGCGCGCGCCGTTGCCGGGCGCCTCGGTGAGCTTGGCGGTGATCGGCTCGCCGGCGAGCTCGGTGGCCGTGACCGCGTCGGCCGACAGCGCCGACAGCGCGGCCTTCTGCTCGCGCGTGGCCGGGGCATCGATGCGGGCGTAGGCCGGCGCGCCGTGCTCGGCGACCAGGTCGGCGTAGTGCTCGCTCGGCGACCGGCCCGTGGTGGCCAGGATCTCGGCGGCGAGCAGGCAGAGGATCAGGCCGTCCTTGTCGGTGGTCCACGTCGTGCCGTCGGTGCGCAGGAACGACGCGCCGGCCGACTCCTCGCCGCCGAAGCCGAACGAGCCGTCGACGAGGCCGGGCACGAACCACTTGAACCCGACCGGCACCTCGACCATCGGCTTGCCGAGGCCCGCGGCCACGCGGTCGATCATCGACGACGACACGAGGGTCTTGCCGATGCGCGCGGTCTCGGGCCAGCCCGGCCGGGCGCCCCCGAACAGGTGCTGGATGGCGACGGCGAGGAAGTGGTTGGGGTTCATCAGGCCGGCGTCGGGGGTGACGATGCCGTGCCGGTCGGCGTCGGCGTCGTTGCCGGTGGCGACGTCGAACTCGCTCTTGCGACGCACGAGCGAGGCCATGGCGTCGGGGGAGGAGCAGTCCATGCGGATCTTGCCGTCCCAGTCGAGCGTCATGAACCGCCAGGTGGCGTCGACCAGCGGGTTGACGACGGTGAGGTCGAGCCCGTGCCGCTCGGCGATCTCGCCCCAGTAGTGCACCGAGGCCCCGCCGAGCGGGTCGGCGCCGATGCGCACCCCGGCCTGCTTGATCGCGGCCAGGTCGACCACCGAGGGCAGGTCGTCGACGTAGGTGCCGAGGAAGTCGTACGACTCGGCCGCCCGGCGCGCCCGCTCGAACGGGGTGCGGCGGACGTCGCTCAGCCCGCCCCGGATCAGCTCGTTGGCGCGCGCGGCGATGACCGAGGTGGCGTCGGTGTCGGCCGGGCCGCCGTGGGGTGGGTTGTACTTGAAGCCGCCGTCGGCCGGAGGATTGTGCGACGGCGTGACGACGATGCCGTCGGCGAGGCCCCCGCCGCTGGCGTTCCGGCCCCGGTTGGCGCGGATGATCGCGTGCGAGACGGCCGGCGTCGGTGTGTAGGCGTCGCGCGAGTCGACCAGCACGGTGACGTCGTTGGCGGCCAGCACCTCGAGCGCGCTCGCCCACGCCGGCTCGGACAGCCCGTGCGTGTCGCGGCCGATGAACAGCGGGCCGTCGTAGCCCTGCTCGCGCCGGTAGTCGCAGATGGCCTGGGTGGTGGCCAGGATGTGCGTCTCGTTGAACGACGTCTTGAGCGACGAACCGCGGTGCCCGCTGGTGCCGAACGCGACCTGCTGGTCGACGTCGTCGGGATCGGGCACCCCGGTGTAGTACGCCGTGACCAGGTGCGGCAGGTCGACGAGGTCGGACGGGTCTGCCGGTTCTCCGGCGCGTGCAGCGGCCATGGCGACATCCTGCCGTGACCCCGGGGGTGAGCGCTCGTTGACCCTGTGACGGCGGCCACAGGTGGCGGCCGGATCGGAGGACGTCGTGACCCGTTCCCGCGCCGCGGCCCTGCTCGTGGCCGCCCTGATCCTCTCCGGGCTCGCCGTGGTGCCGACACCGCCGACGTCGGCCGCGCCCGGCGTCGCGGCGTCGTCCGCCGTCGAGAAGCCGCGCGTGAAGAAGCGGCTGCGCCTGTTCACGACGTCGAACCGTGCCGACCTGGTCTCCGGCGGCGACGTGCGCGTCGCCGTCGCGGGGGCGAAGGGCCTCGACCTCCGGTCGCTGCGCATCACGCTCAATGGGCGCGACGTGACCCGGCGCTTCGCCATGCGCCCCACCGCCGACGCGACGGTGCGTCGTTTCGAGGCCTACCTGACCGGGCTGCGACTGGGTCGCAACGTGGTCAGGGCGGCCAGCCAGCGTTTCGCCGGACGCCTCGTCGTCATCAACCACCCGCGGGGCGGGCCGGTCTTCTCGGGCCCGCAGACGAGGCAGTACCGGTGCCAGGCCGGCGCCCGCGACCGCCAGTGCAACCAGCCGACGCGCTACCGATTCCTCTACAAGTCCACGAACCCGTTGCGGGCCGGGCTCCTGCCCTACGACCCGAAGCGCCCGCCGTCCGACGTCGCCACCACGCGCACCGACCGCGGCGTGCGGGTGCCGTTCGTCGTCCGGCGCGAGGACGGCGTCCAGGACCGCGACCGCTACACGATCATGGTGCTCTGGCAGCCCGGGAGGTCGTGGGACCGGTTCCGGCCGCAGCGGCAGTTCAACCGCAAGATGCTGGTCACGCACGGCGGCGGGTGCGGGGCGTCCTACACGCCGGGCGAGCCGCCGCTCGACGACTACTCGGGCACGATCCCGGGCCTGCCGGGCATCGAGTCGTCGTACGTCACGGCGTTGTCGAGGGGCTTCGCTGTGCTCTCGACGGCTCTCGACAACACGGGCCACAACTGCAACGTCGCGCTCAACGCCGAGTCGGTGATGATGGCCAAGGAGCACTTCGTCGAGCAGTACGGCTCCCTGCGCTACACGATCGGCACCGGCTGCTCGGGCGGCTCGATCGCCCAGCACACGGTGGCCAACGCCTACCCCGGTATCTACCAGGGGCTCGTGACGACGTGCTCCTACCCCGACACGTTCACCGCCGGCGCCCAGTTCGCCGACTACCACCTGCTCCGCCTGTACTTCGAGGACCCGTCGCGGTGGGCGCCCGGTGTCGTCTGGCTGCCCACGCAGCTCGCCGCCGTCGAAGGGCACCTCACCCACCTCAACGCCGTCGTCGCCGACGAGGGGCTGTTCAAGGCAGCCCTGAACCCCGAGCACGACTGCCCCGGCACGCTGGCGCCCGTGCGCGGCCGGGTCGCCACGCGCTACGACGACGCCATCAACCCCGGCGGCGTCAGGTGCTCGGTGCTCGACCTCCTCGTCAACCAGCTCGGACGACGTCCGCGCTCGGCCTGGAGTGCGGAGGAGCGCCGGGCGGGCCGCGGGTTCGGCGGCGTCCCGTTCGGCAACACCGGCCTGCTCTACGGGCTCGAGGCCCTGCGCGACGGCGCCATCACGCCCGCGCAGTTCGTCGACCTCAACGTCAAGGTCGGCGGCCTCGACGTCGACTCACGCCACACCGCCGCCCGCACCGCGGGCGACCCGGCGTCGGTCGCCAACGCCTACCGCACGGGCCTGGTCAACGAGGCGACCAACCTGAGCCAGGTCGCGATGATCAACCACGGCGGCCCCGACCCCGGGATCGCCCACGACTACGCCCACGCCTTCTGGACCGAGGACCGGCTGCAGCGCGCCCAGGGCCACACCGACAACCGGGTGATGTGGTTCGGCCTGACTCCGCTCATCGGCGACCCGCGCTGGGCCACCGAGGCGATGCTCGCGATGGACCGCTGGCTCACCGCCGTCGAGCGCGACCGGTCCCCGCGCCCGCTGGCGCGCAAGATCACCGCCGCCCGGGTGCGAGCGGGCATCACCGACCGCTGCAGCAACGTGCCCGGCGTCCTCGAGGTGACCGGCAAGGACGACGAGGTCGACTGCGTGCTGCCCGAGTCGCTGCAGCTGCGGCTCTCGACGCCGCGTGAGGTCGCCGGCGGCAACCGCCTCAACGACGTGCTCTCGTGCCGGCTGAAGCCGCTGACGCGTGCCGTCGTCGACGTCGGGCTGCTGCCCCTCACCGACGCCCAGCTCGCCCGGCTGCGGGCGGTCTTCCCACGCGGGGTCTGCGACTTCTCGAAGCCCGGCCTCGGTCAGCAGTCGGCGCAGACCTGGCTCGGCTACGGCACCGCGACGAAGGTCGTCACCGGCGGCCGCAACCTGCCCGCCGTCCCGCCGCGCCAGGGTGAGGCGCTGAGCGGTCCGGCGTTCCGGTCGCAGCTGCGGCAGTGACCGGCGTCGTCGGGGCTCAGTGCCAGCCGAGGGCCGGCGCGAGCTGGGTGACGATCGACTCGAGCACGTGGGCGTTGTAGTCGACGCCGAGCTGGTTCGGCACGGCGAGCAGCACGGTGTCGGCGGCCGCGATCGCCTCGTCGTCGGCGAGCTCCTTGACCAGCTGCTCGGGGGTGCCGGCGTAGGTCTTGCCGAACCGGGCGGTGCCGCCGTCGAGGTGCCCGACCTGGTCCTGGCTGCGCGACTCGCCGCCGAAGTAGGCGCGGTCGAGGTCGGAGACGATCGGGAAGATGCTCCGGCTCACCGAGACGCGCGGCTCGAAGTCGTGGCCCGCCTCGGCCCACCGGGTGCGGAACCGCTCGATCTGCTCGGCCTGCAGCTGGTGGAAGGGCACGCCGGTGTCCTCGAGCAGCAGCGTCGAGCTCATCAGGTTCATGCCCTGCTCGGCGGTCCACTCGGCGGTGGCCCGCGTCGAGGCGCCCCACCAGATGCGCTGACGCAGCCCGGGGGCGTGCGGCTCGAGCCGCAGCAGCCCCGGCGGGTTGGGGAACATCGGGCGCGGGTTGGGCTCGGCGAAGCCCTGCCCCTCGAGCATCTGCAGGAAGACCTCGGTGTGGCGCCGGGCCAGCTCGGCACCGCCCTGGTCGCCCTCCTCGGGCTGGTAGCCGAAGTAGCGGTAGCCCTCGATGACCTGCTCCGGTGAGCCGCGGCTGATGCCGAGCTGCAGCCGGCCGCCCGAGATGAGGTCGGCCGCGCCGGCGTCCTCGGTCATGTAGAGCGGGTTCTCGTAGCGCATGTCGATGACGCCGGTGCCGATCTCGATCGTGCTCGTCCGGGCGGCGATGGCCGACAGCAGCGGGAACGGCGAGCCGAGCTGCCGCGCGAAGTGGTGCACGCGGAAGTAGGCGCCGTCGACCCCGAGCTCCTCGGCCGCCACCGCGAGCTCGATCGACTGCAGCAGCGCGTCGGACGCCGTGCGGACCTGGGACTGCGGCGACGGCGTCCAGTGGCCGAAGTTGAGGAAGCCGATCTTCTTCTTGCTCATGATGGGCCAACAGTAGTTGAAGCGTCACCTATTCCCGGTGTCGGACGCCCCTCGGGCCGTCAGGGGTAGCTGATGCCCGTCGTCCGCTCGCTGAGCTCCCAGAGCCGGCGGGCGTCGTCGGCGTCGCGGGAGCGCCGGTTGCCGGTGGTGACCTGCGGCGTGCCGCCGAGCTCGGCGGGGCCGCCGGGGCCGACGAAGGTGCCGCCGGGCAGGTCGGCGGTGGCGGCCATGAGGGTGGGCCAGGCGCCGAGCGCGGCCGGCTGCGACACGGCGCGGACGGCGGCGTCGACGATCGAGGCGACCCCGCCCGACGAGCTGCCGTACCGGCCGTTGGCGGCCAGGTGGGTGCCGGCGATGCCGGGGTGGGCGGCGAGCGCCTTGACCGGCTCGCCCGCCTCGCGGCAACGGCGATCGAGCTCGTGGGTGAACAGGAGGTTGGCCAGCTTGGAGTGACCGTAGGTGCGCCACTTGCGGTAGACGCCACGTCTGCTCGAGGTCGGGTCGCCGAGGGGCGCGCGGCCGTAGCGGTGGTAGATCGACGACACGGTCACCACGGTGGCCGCCTCGCTCGCGACCAGCTGCGGCAGCAGGAGGCCGGTGAGCAGGAACGGCCCGAAGTGGTTGGTGGCCAGCTGCAGGTCGAGTCCGTCGTCGGTGCGGCGGCGCGAGGTGCCCATCACGCCGGCGTTGTTGACCAGCAGGTCGATCGGGCCCAGCCGGGCGGCCTCGCCCCCTGCGTGTCGTACGGACTCGAACGACGACAGGTCGAGCACCAGTCGCTCGAGGCGGGCGCCGGGCACCTCCGCGGTGATCGCGGACGCCGTCTCGTCGAGCTTGGCCGGCGTGCGCCCGGCGAGCACCACGCGGGCTCCGCGCCGGGCGAGCTCGAGCGCCGTGTGGTGCCCGAGGCCGCCGACGGACGGGCCGGTCACGACCGCCGTCCGGCCGGCCTGGTCGGGGATGTCGGCGAGCGACCACGCGTCGACCGCGGGCCGGCTCACGGCGTCGTCGCCATCACGGAGGCGATGCGGGTGCCGAGCTCGAGGTCGCCCTCGATCGTCACCGCGCCCGCGGCGGCCGGACGACGCCCGCCGGCGAGCACGACGAACGTCTCGCGGTCCATCGAGAGCCGCACGGTCGCCTCGTCGGGGACGTCGGGCAGCAGCTGCCCACGTGCCTTGCCCTCGTCGGTCGTGACGACCTCGAAGCCCAGGACGGGGCTGCCCTCCACCGCCAGGACGGCGGTCGTGCCCACCGGCGCGGAGGCCTTCTTGGCCACGATGAAGCCGAACGAGCCGATCAGGTAGTCGGCGGTGTGCTGGGCGGCGTCGGAGTGCATGCCACCGGGGAGCCCGACGGCCCGGCGCACGTCCTGCTCGTGCATCCACACGTCGAGCGGGCGGTTGCGCAGCAGCAGCTCCCACGTCCAGGGCACGCCGCCGAAGATCACCTCGGGCCTGGCCCGGCCGTCGGTGGGCGGATCGGCGAGCAGGTGCTCGTGGCGGCGGCGGGTGACCTCGCGGATCTCGGCGACGATGTCGGACGGCGGGGTGTCGCGCCGGTTGACGACCCCGATCTCGGTGTAGAGCCCCATGAGCCCGGTCACGTGCGGGGGCTCGCCGATGTCGGCCGTCTCCTCGGGCTCGCCCGCCAGGCGGCTCTCGAGGTGTGCGGTGTGGGCCGCGACGGCCTTGACGTCCCAGCCGGCGAGGTCGGTGGGCGTCGTCCACTGCTCGTCGGGCACCTGCTCGAGCACGGCCACGAAGTCCTGCACGGCCTGCCACCAGGTCTCGACGTAGCCGGCCAGGCGCTTCGCATCGCTCATGGTCGCGACCCTAGGGCAGGCCTACTCGCGCCAGGAGGTGTCGTAGACCTCGATCTCGTCGTAGGTGCCGACCGGCACGTCGTAGCCCGTGCACTCCAGCCGGACCGCACGGCCGAAGCGGACCGACGCCGAGCTGCTGCACCGGACCTCGCCCAGCACCTCGTTGTCGCGGATCATCGTGAAGTTGAGCGACAGGCTCTCGGTGTCCTCGTCGTCGCGGTCGTTGGTGGCACGCAGGCCGGTGATGCCGTCGGGGCCCACGCTCCAGCCGTCCTCGACGTCGAATCCGCGGATCTCGAACGCCTCGCCCTCGGCGACGGTGATCGGGTCGTCCTCGGAGCCGACGTAGTCGTTGGTGTCGAAGTCGGCCTGGCCGACGACCCACGCGCCCACCGCGAACAGGCCGCCGCAGAAGAGAACGATGCCGACGCCGACACCGATGAGGATGTTGCGGGTCGTGTTGTTGCGCGGCGGCGTCGGGTAGCCGTACTGACCGTAGGGCGAGCCGTAAGGCGGGTAGGGCTGCTGCGGCTCGGGGGATCCGTAGGACGGCGGCTGCGACATGGCCGCATTCTTGCCCGCCGGTCGCCGGCTCAACCCCCCAGGGCGAGGCTGGCGGCGATCGCGAGCATCGTCAGGCCGATCAGCACGTCGAGCACCTGCCAGGCGCGCGGTGTCGAGAGCAGGCGGTGCGCCCGGCGGGCGCCGTACCCGAGCCCGGTGAACCAGAGCAGGCTGGCCACCGCGGCGCCGGCGCCGAACCACCAGCGGTGGTCGTGGGTGTTCGCGATGGAGCCGAGCAGGAGCACGGTGTCGAGGTAGACGTGAGGGTTCAGCCAGGTGAGCGCGACGGCGGTGCGGACGGCGCGCCCGAGCGTTGCGTCACCGCCGGTGGCGGCCTCGAGCGACTCGGCCCGCCGGGCCCGCAGCAGCGCCGTGACGCCGTACCACGTCAGGAAGGCGACGCCGGCCCAGCGGACGACGTCGATGAGCCAGCCGGCCCGCTCGACCACCGTGCCGATGCCGGCCACCCCGGCCAGGATGAGCACCAGGTCGCTGATGGCGCACACGGCCACCACGGGCGCGACGTGCCGGCGCGCCAGACCCTGCCGCAGCACGAAGGCGTTCTGGGCGCCGATGGCGACGATGAGGCTCAGCCCGGTGAGCAGGCCGGCGACGGAGGAGGTGAGCACACCTCGACGGTAGGGCCCGGCGGCTGCTGTAGGCCAACGAAACAATCTTGTCAGCGATTAGCATCGCTTCATGCAGCCCGATCAGCTCGCCGCGCTGGCGGCCATCGTCGAGCACGGCACGTTCGAGGCGGCTGCCCGCCACCTGCACGTCACCACGAGCGCGGTGAGCCAGCGCATCCGGGCGCTCGAGTCCACCGCCGGCCAGGTGCTGGTCAGCCGGACGGCGCCCTGCCGGCCGACCGCCGCCGGCGAGCCCCTGGTGCGCCTCGCCCGCCAGTGGGGGCTGCTGCTCACGGAGGCGGTGCCGGCCCCGAGCCTCGACCTGCCCGTCGCCGCCAACGCCGACACGCTCGCCACCTGGTTCCGGGGCGTCGTCGCCGAGGTCGCCGGGTGGGACGGCGTCCGGCTGCGGCTGCACGTCGAGGACCAGGCCTTCTCGGCCGAGCTGCTCCGCCGCGGCGAGGTGCTCGGCGCGGTCACCTCTGACGCCACGCCCGTGCAGGGCTGCTCGGTCGAGCCGCTCGGCACGATGCGCTACCGGCCCGCGGCCACGCCGGCGTTCGCCGAGCGGTGGCGGCACGGTCGTGGCTACGACTGGGCTCACATGCCCGTCGTGGTGTTCAACGCCAAGGACGTCCTGCAGCACGACCTCCTCGCGGCCCGCGGCGTCGGCACCCCGGCGGTCGTGCACCGGGTGCCGACCTCGGCCGACTTCCACGAGGCGGTCCGGCTCGGCCTCGGCTGGGGACTCTTGCCGCGCGCCCAGCTCGACCCCGACCTCACCTCCGGCGCACTCGTGCTGCTCTCGTCGCGCGACCACGTCGACGTCCGGCTGCACTGGCAGCGGTGGCGGCTCGAGTCGCCGACCCTCGCGCGGCTGACCGACGCCGTCCGGCGGGCCGCGCCTCGCGGGGGATAGCTCGACACTCAGTCGACCTTCCAGGCTCGCCAGAGGTCGATGGCGTGTCGAACTATCCCGGCTCAGCCCCGCAACGACAGCGGCCCGCCGTACTCACGTACGACGGGCCGGTGCTGGGTGTGCCAGGTCAGAAAGCGTCTTCGTCGAGCTCCATGATGTCGAGGTCGGTGGCCTCGAGGATGGCGCGTTCGGCGGTGAGACGGGGCAGGTTGTGGCGGGCGAAGAACTGCGCCGCGGCGACCTTGCCCTCGTAGAACGCCTTGTCCTTGCCGGGGTCGCCGCCGAGCTTGGCGAGGGCGACCTCGGCCTGGCGCAGCAGCAGCCAGCCGCAGACGACGTCGCCGAGCGCCATCAGCAGGCGGCTGGTGTTGAGCCCGACCTTGTAGATGTTGCTGATCTCGGCCTGCGCCGACATCAGGTCGTTGATCATGTGGCCGACCATCGCGTTGGCGTCGTCGAGCGCCGTGGCGAGCAGCTCGCGCTCGTTCTTCAGGCGACCGTTGCCCGCCTCGCTGTCGAGGAACTTCTGGATCTCGCCGGCGATGTGGCCGAGCGCGGTGCCCTGGTCCTTGACGATCTTGCGGAAGAAGAAGTCCTGGCCCTGGATCGCGGTGGTGCCCTCGTAGAGGGTGTCGATCTTGGCGTCGCGCACGTACTGCTCGATCGGGTACTCCTGCAGGAAGCCGGAGCCGCCGAACGTCTGCAGCGACTCGGTGCCGAGCAGCACCCACGAGCGCTCCGAGCCGTAGCCCTTGACGATCGGCAGCAGCAGGTCGTTGACGGCGTGCGCCAGCTTGTACTGCTCGCCCTTGTCGTCGGCGTGCTCGAGGACGGCGATCTGGTCCTGCCAGGTCGCGGTGTACATGACGAGCGCCCGCATGGCCTCGGAGAACGACTTCTGCGTCATCAGCGAGCGGCGGACGTCGGGGTGGTGCGTGATCGTCACGCGCGGCGCGGTCTTGTCGCCCGACCGGGCGAGGTCGGCGCCCTGGACGCGGGTCTTGGCGAACTCGAGCGCGTTGAGGTAGCCGGTGGAGAGGGTGGCGATGGCCTTGGTGCCGACCATCATGCGGGCGTTCTCGATGACCTGGAACATCTGCGCGATGCCGTCGTGCACCTCGCCGAGCAGGTAGCCGACGGCCGGCTCGCCGCCGCCGACGGCGGCGTCGCCGAAGGTGAGCTCGCAGGTGTTGGAGACCTTGAGGCCCATCTTGTGCTCGACGTTGGTGACGTAGGCGCCGTTACGGGCGCCGAGCTCGCCGGTCTCGAGGTCGAAGTGGTACTTCGGCACGATGAACAGGCTCAGGCCCTTGGTGCCCGGGCCCCCGACGCCCTCGACGCCCACGGGCCGGGCGAGCACGAAGTGGATGACCTGGTCGGACAGGTCGGACTCGGCGGAGGTGATGAAGCGCTTGACGCCCTCGATGTTCCAGGTGCCGTCGTCGTTGGCGGTGGCCTTGGTGCGACCCGCGCCGACGTCGGAGCCGGCGTCGGGCTCGGTGAGCACCATGGTGGCGACCCAGCCCTTGTCGATCATCAGCTCGGCGATGTGCTGGTCGCGCTCGGTGCCGTTCTTGTAGGCGATGCCGGCGAACATCGGCCCGGCGCCGTACATCCACAGGGCGGGGTTGGCGCCGAGCACCATCTCGCCGAGGGCCCAGCAGACGCTGTTGGGGGCCGGGGTGCCGCCGAGCTCGGCCATGGTCGTCAGGCGCCAGAACTCGGCGTCCATCCAGGTCTGGTAGCTCTTCTTGAACGACTCGGGCACCGGCGCGGTGTTGGTCGTCGGGTCGAAGACCGGCGGGTTGCGGTCGGCGTCGACGAAGGACGCGGCGAGCTCGTTGGTGGCCAGGGACTCGACCTGGGCCAGGATCTCGCGCACGGTGTCGGCGTCGACGTCGGCGAAGGGGCCGGTGCCCAACACCTGGTCGCGACCGAACACCTCGAAGAGGTTGAACTCGATGTCGCGCAAGTTGCTCTTGTAGTGGCTCACGGCGTTCCTCGATCTGATCGTTGACTCGGTGACGGGCCGGTGCGGAGGGTGTCCGCTACCGACCAGTAACTTTCATGTTACCGGGGGGTACTCGGCGCACACAAGATCCCGTCGACGGTCGTGACCAGGCTCTCGCCTAGACGAACGCGCTCTCCCCGGTGATCGCCCGACCCACGATGAGCGTGTTGATCTCGCGGGTGCCCTCGTAGGAGTAGATCGCCTCGGCGTCGGCGACGAAGCGCCCGACGTGGTGCTCGAGCAGGATGCCGTTGCCGCCGAGCACCTCGCGCGCCCAGCCGACGGTCTCGCGCATGCGCACCGTGCTGTGCGCCTTGCAGAGCGAGGCGTGCTCGTCGCGCAGGCGCCCGGCGTCCTGCAGCTGCGAGGCCCGCGCGTTCATGGTGGCGGACGCCGTCACGTTGGCCAGCATCTTGACCAGGAGGTCCTGCACGAGCTGGAAGGAGGCGATGGAGCGGCCGAACTGCTGTCGCTCCTTGGTGTAGCGCAGGGCGTGCTCGAACGCGCCGCGCCCGCACCCGGCTGCCTGCCAGGCGACGTCCATGCGGGTCACCCGCAGCACGCCCGCGGTGTCGGCGAAGCTGCGCGCCTCCTGCAGCCGGTCGGCCTCGGGCACGCGGACGTCGACGAGGTCGATCTCGGCGTTCTGGACGACGCGCAGGGCGATCTTGTCCTCCTGCTTGGTCGCCGTCAGGCCCTCGGCGTCGCCGGGAACCACGAACCCCTTGACCTCGCCGTCGTCCTCGTCGCGGGCCCAGACCACGATCAGGTCGGCGAACGTGGCGTTGCCGATCCACTTCTTCCGCCCGTTCAGCACCCAGCCGTCGCCGTCGCGGCGCGCGGTGGTGGCCAGGCCCTGCGAGATGGCCGAGCCGGTCTCGGGCTCGGTGAGCGCGAACGCGCCGACCAGCTCGAGACGCGCCATCGCCGGCAGCCACCGGGCGCGTTGCTCGTCGTCGCCGCAGAGCATGATCGAGCCCATCGCGAGACCGCCGTGCACGCCCATGAACGTGCCGATCGAGGCGTCGATGCGGCTCAGCTCCATCGCGACCAGGCCGTTCACCAGGGCGCCGCGGCCGGGGCAGCCCGGACCGTCGTAGGTGAGGCCGGCGATGCCCAGGCCGGCGAGCCCCGGCAGCAGGTCGTGCGGGAACTCCGCGCGCGTCCAGTGGTCGTTGATCACCGGCTCGACCTCGCGGGTCATGAAGGCCCGCACCCGGCTCAGCAGGGCCCGGTCCTCCTCGTCGAGCAGCAGCTCGACGTCGAGGAAGTCGGACAGGGGCGTCTCGTCCCCGGCGGTGTGGCTCATGTGCCCACCCTGACGTGCCGGTCAACCGGGCTCCCGGCCCGCATGTCCAGTGTCCGACCCGACATATCTGACACAATGGCTTCATGCGAGTTTCCGCCAAGTCCGACTATGCGCTGCGTGCCCTCATCGAGATGGCCGGGCGCGCGGACGGCAAGGCGGTCAGCGCCGAGGAGCTCGGCCGGCTGCAGGAGATCCCGCACGGCTTCCTCCAGGCGATCCTGGCCGACCTCCGCCGCGCGGGCATCGTCATGTCGCAGCGCGGTCAGTCCGGCGGCTGGCGCATGGGCCGCCAGGCCACCGACGTCTCCGTCGCCGACGTCATCCGCGCCGTCGACGGCCCGCTCGTCTCCGTCTACGGCCTGCGCCCCGAGTCGGTGAGCTACAACGAGCAGGCCGACGTCCTCCAGCACGTGTGGATCGCCGCGCGCCGCTCGCTGCGCGAGGTGTTCGAGCAGGTCTCCATCCAGCAGCTCTCCGACGGCAAGCTGCCCAAGGCCGTCACGTCGCGCACGGCCGACGAAGACGCCTGGCAGCCCCACTGACCACTCGCTGATCGAGCGAGTCGAGATCCCGGTGGCGACCTTTCGACTCGGCCACGGTGGCCCGGTCGGGAGGTCGGTTGCGTGGGGTCTCGACTCGCCCGAGTCGCCAGGGCGACTCGACCACCGATGGGTCTACCCCAGCTCGGCGAGGCGCCGCTTGAGCTTGCGCCTCTTGCGCTCGACCTTGCCCAGCCGGGCCTCGAGGTCGGTGGTGCGGTGGCGCAGCCGCTCGACCTCGTGACGGGCGTCGGCGAGCGCGCGGGCGGTGGCGTCGAGCAGGTCGGCGGGCAGCGGGCCGTCGGACAGGCTGTCGGGGTCGCCGACGACGTCGTAGGACGACGAGCCGAGCACCTCGCGCCAGGCGGCGGCGAGCGAGGGGTCGACGGCGCGCACCGGCATCGACGTCGGCGGCCCGATGCGCAGCGACGTCGTCCCGAACCCGGCGACACGGCCGAGGCTCCGCCACGTCGCGTCCGGGTCGCCGAGCAGCACGTGCACGCGATCGGCGGCGCCGACGGCGTCGGCCCAGCGCGGTAGCACCTCGGTCAGGTCGCGGGCCGGCCCGCCGCTGCGGGCCCACGGCTCGGGCGGGCGGGCGGTGACCACGGCGTGCACGTCGAAGCCGTCGAGGGAGTCGACGACGGCCTTCGCGCGGTCGGCGGCGGCGCCGGCGAGCACGGGCTCGCTGAGGACGATCGTGTCGCGGCCCTTGCGTGCGCGCCGTACGAGGTCGTCCCAGGCACCGTCGACCTCGTCGGCGTCGAAGCCCCACTCGGCGTGGGTGCCGAGCACGTCGAGGACGGCGCGGAAGGTCGCGGCCGTGTCGTGCGGACGACGCACCCGGAGGTCGAGCAGGGCGTGCTCGTGGTCGCCCAGGGCGCCGGCGAGCACGTCGCCCGAGCCGTCGTCGAGCCCGACGTGGAGGTATGCGCGTCGCTGTCCCACGCCCGCACGGTGACAGGGCCGGGTGAGCGGCGGGTGAACGCCGGGCGACCTGCGCAGGTGAGAACGTGTTCGAGTGTGACGGACCGGGCGGTCGGTGCGTCTGACTGGGTGACGCCGACACCACCAGGAGAGCACGATGTCGAAGCCGGGGTTCGAGGACTTCGCGCGGGCCCGCACGCCCGCGCTGGTCCGCTCGGCCTGGCTGCTGTGCGAGGACCGTCACCTCGCCGAGGACCTCGTGCAGGACACCCTGGCCAAGGTCTTCGTGCGGTGGGACGCCCCGTTCCGTGGTCCGATCGACGACCCCGTCGCCTACGCCCACACGGCGCTCACGCGCACGTTCCTGAGCAGCCGCCGTCGGCGCAGCAGCACCGAGCGGCCGCTGGAGCACCTGCCCGAACGGCCGGTCGCCGACGCCACCGACGCCACCGACCTGCGCCTCGCGCTCGCCGGTGCGCTGGCCGGGCTCGCCCCGGCCGACCGGGCGGTGCTGGTGCTGCGCTACCTCGAGGACCTCAGCGTCGATGAGACCGCCGCCCGCATGGGCCTCTCGCCCGGCGCCGTCCGCAACCGCAGCATGCGGGCGCTCGGGCGGGTCCGACCGCTGCTCGACGGCTCGCTCGCCGTCACCCATCCCAGGAACGAGGGCACCCATGAGTGAGCAGGACACCTCGCGCCTGTTGCACGAGGCCACCCGGACCCTGCCCGACCACGACACCGACGTCGAGACCCTGGTGCGCGGCGGCATCGCCCGCGGTCGCGCGCGGCGCCGGCGGCGGCGCGCCGGGACGACGGTCGCCGCGGCCGCCGTCGTGGCCGCGGTGGCGGTGGCCGGGGTGACCACCGGCGCGACGGGCCCGCAAGGGGTCCGCGACGACGCCGACGTCGGTGACCGGCCGACGTCGGCGGTCGGCGTCGAGCCCGGTCGGCTGGCCGTCCCAGCCGCCGAGGTGCCGGCGACGTTCGCCGCGCTGCTGCCCGACGTCGAGGTCGGACCGGTGCAGCGTGGGCCCGACCACCCCTTCGTCGACGACTTCCGGCACACGGCGGTCGACTTCCTCGTCGACGGCGACCTCACCCGGTTCGAGGTCGAACCACTCGCCACCGCCCCCACCTGCCCCGAGCTCGCGCGCAGCACGCCGGGAGCGGCCTGCGCGACCCGCGGCGGCATCGAGGTGCTGCGCGCCGGTCCGACGGGTGCCGACGGCGTCCGCACGGCGTCGGCCTGGTTCATGGGCTACCGCCTGAGCGCCACCTCGTGGGGCCCTGCGCTCGACGTCGAGCAACTCGAGTCGGTGGTGGTCAGCGACCGGTGGTACCTCGGTCCGGACGACGTCGCCGCGGGTGCCGACGAGTCCGGCAGCGCCGCGGTGCGGGCACGCTGGACCGACCTCGCGCCCACCGACCTGGCCGGCCTCCTGGTCGATCGGCTGCCCGACGACGGGTCGGTCTCCCGGCCGCGCGACTACCGCGCCGACCCGCCACCGTTCGCCGACCACTCGCCCGGCTTCTCGATGGGCACGTCACTGCTCTACCGCGGGGCGCTGGTCGACCTGCAGGTCTCGGGCGAGGTGTGGGAGGAGCTCGGGACCTTCGACGATTACGCCGGGTGCGAGCAGCTCGAGTGCGAGGAGCGCCCCGACGGCTCGGTGGTCACCGTCAGCGTGCGCGACGACCTCGACGGCGACGGCGGGCTGAGCCAGTGGGTGATGCTCACCCGGCCGGACGGCGGGCGCGTCTCGGTCATGGCGTCGAACACCCCCGACGACACCAGCGCGCCGGTGGACGACGAGCCGGTGCTCACGGTCGACCAGCTGCGCGAGATCGTGCTCGACCCCGTGTGGCTCAGCGGATCCTGAGGTCCTCCGGCACGCCGGCGACCGCGCGCTGGAGCCACGTGATCAACGGCTTGAGCGCGCGCCAGTCGTCGCGCACGAGCGTCTGCACGGCGGGGGTGTGGATGACCTTCTCGAAGCCGTAGGAGCGGCCGACGATCAGCTGCTTGTGCCGCAGCAGGTCGATGCGCGGGTGGTCGGCGTCGTAGCCGCGGGGCGAGGTCTTGAGCCGTTCGCCGCCGACGTCGTAGCCGGCCTTCTCGAGCTTGGTCAGCAGCCGCTTGAGGGCCGGGCCGGTCTTGTCGTCGTCCATCGCGTCGCGGATGGCGCCGATGCGCGCCCCCGACGCCTCGTAGAACCCGCCGCCGACCCGCACCCCGCGGGCCGACAGCTCGACGTACCACCCCATCGACGGCCCCGAGGCCACGAACATGCCCTGGTGGGTCTTGTAGGGCGTCTTGTCTTTTGCGAATCGGACGTCGCGGTAGGGCCGGAAGATCTTCGCGGCCCCGAACTCCGGCTCGAGCGCGGCCGCCAGCGCGGTGAACGGTGCCTTGACCGCGGCGTCGTAGGTCGCCTTGTGGGCCTCCCAGAACGACTTGGTGTTGTCGACCTCGAGGTCGTCGTAGAAGTCGAGCGCGGCCACGGGGAAGCCGGCGAAGGCGGACGGTTCGGGCACGGCTCGACCCTACGGGCACCGCGCGGGTGGGGCGGGTCGGGTGGGCGGTGCGTGAGCCACCGAACGGCGGCGGGTTCGGGGATGGCGGAACGGTGGCCCACCTGCCGTCACGGTGGAGAGCCGTGCTCGGTGCCGTCTCCGAGATCGGCTGCGGGGGTCTCGACGCGCTTCGCGCCTTCGTTCCTCAGGCGCTGCGCTTGCTCGACCTGCGAACGCGACGGGCCTCCGCTCCTTCGTCGCGGAGGCCCTGCGTTCTTGAGCGGATGACGAGACTCGAACTCGCGACATCGACCTTGGGAAGGTCGCGCTCTACCAACTGAGCTACATCCGCAGTGCCGCAGATGCTAGCCCAGGTGGGTCGGCGTTGCGTAGCGCGGGGCCAGTCCGTCGCCGGAGGAGCGTCCGGTGAGCCGGCGGTGCACCCACGGGGCGGCCGAGGTGCGGACCCAGGTGACGTTGTCGCGCAGGCCGGCCGGCGGGACGACGGTGGGGTCGATCGGGGCGAGGTCGTGGGGCACCCCGAGGGTGTCGAGCACGGCCGTGGCCATGTGCTGGTGGCCAGCCGGGCCCATGTGCATGCGGTCGGGGTCCCAGTAGCCCCAGTCGCGGTACTCGCGCATGCGCCAGTAGTCGACGATGTCGGCGCCGTGGCGGTCGGCGATCTCGCGGACCAGCTCGTTGTAGAGCGCGAACCTGCCGCGCAGCAGGCGGTAGGTGGCCGAGCCGCCGGGGTCGAACGCCGTCCAGACGAGCACGCGGGCGCCGGCGTCGGCGAAGCGGCCGATCGCGGCGCCGTAGGCCTCGGCGAGGTCGTCGAGGTCGACCTGGGGGCGCAGGATGTCGTTGGCGCCGGCGTAGACGGTCACGAGGTCGGGCTCGAGGGCGAGGGCGGGCTCGACCTGCTCGGCCAGGATGCCGCGGATCTTGCGGCCGCGGATGGCGAGGTTGGCGTAGCCGAAGTCGGGGACGTCGCGGCCGAGCACCTCGGCGACCCGGTCGGCCCAACCACGGACGCCGTTGGGCCGGGTCGGGTCGACGTCGCCGACGCCCTCGGTGAACGAGTCGCCGAGGGCGACGTAGCGGCGGTACGGGTGGGTCACGGCCCCATGGTCCCATTGACAGCAGCTGTCAATCATGACAGTTTGCTGTCATATCTCTTCGCACCGTGCACACCGTCCACGTCGCCGTGTTCGACACCCTGGCCGACTGGGAGATCGGACACCTGACCGCCCACCTCCGCAACGGTGCGCACCAGGTCGCGCCCGGCTCGTTCACCATCGCCACCGTCGGCCTCACGCGCGACCCCGTCACCACCATGGGTGGGTTGACCGTCGTCCCCGACCTCGCGCTGGCCGACCTCGAGCCGGCCGACAGCGCGATGCTGGTGCTGCCCGGGGGCGAGACCTGGCACTCCGGCGAGCTCGCCCCGTTCGTCGACGCTGCCGCCCGGTGGCTCGACGCCGGCACGCCCGTGGCCGCCGTCTGCGGCGCCACGTGGGCGCTCGCCGTGGCCGGGCTGCTCGACGAGCGCGACCACACCAGCAACGACCCCGGCTACCTGGCGTCGTCGGGCTACGCCGGCGGCGAGCGCTACCGGGCCGAGCCTGCGGTCGTCGACGGCGACCTCGTCACCGCCAGCGGCGTCGCGCCGGTGCACTTAGCGCGCGCCGTGTTCGCGCGGCTCGGCACGCACGACCCGTCGGTGCTCGAGTCGTGGACCAAGCTCTACGCCGACCGCGACCCGGCCGGTTTCTTCGAGCTGACGTCGGCGTGACCCCCGACCAGGAGCTGCTCGCCACGGCCGCCCTGACGTCCTTCCGCCTCAACGGCCGCTTCCTCGCGCTCGCCGACGAGCTCGCCAAGCCGGTCGGGCTCACGGCGGCGTGGTGGCAGGTGCTCGGCGCCGTGCTGCACGAACCGTTGCCGGTGAGCGGCATCGCGCGGGCCATGGGGTTGACGCGTCAGAGCGTCCAGCGGATCGCCGACCTGCTCGTCGACCGCGGTCTGGCGACGTACGCCGACAACCCCGCGCATGCCCGCGCCAAGCTCGTCGTCGTCACCGACGCCGGGCTCGCCGCCGTCCGACGCATCGACCCGGCGCACCGCGCGGCCGCCGAGCGGCTCGTCGCCGAGCTCGGGGAGGAGCGGGCCCGGGAGGTCGTCGGGGCGCTCGTCGAGCTGGCCGACGTCATGGAGCGCACCGAGCACCGCTGACCCAGCTGCCGGACGGGCCGTTGCAGGAGGAGCTGCGGGGTACCGGCCTGTCGAGGCGTGCGTTGCCGACGGGGTGAGCCCGGGAGCGGACCACGGCGTCGACACTGCCACCACGAGGGGGGACGACATGGCTGGACTCTTCCGGGTGGCCACCCGGCATCACGGACCGGCGCCGCACGAGAGCTACGACGAGGTGGCCGAGGCCAGTGCGGCCATGGTCATCGGCGCGTACTCGTCGTCGTTCGGCGCGGCGTCGCGACTGCTGGCGCCGCCGGTGCGCGCGCACGTGCGCAACATCTACGCCCTGGTGCGGGTCGCCGACGAGATCGTCGACGCACCGCGACCGGGCCAGACCGCGCTCGAGCGCGCCGTCCAGCTCGACACCCTGCGCGAGGAGACCCTGGCGGCGATCGACGCCGGGCACAGCAGCAACCTCGTCGTGCACGCCTTCGCGCGCACGGCCGCCACGTGCGGCATCGGCGCCGACCTCGTCACCCCGTTCTTCGACTCGATGCACCGCGACCTCGAGCCGGTCGAGCACGACCACGAGAGCTTCGCCGCCTACGTCTACGGCTCGGCCGAGGTCGTCGGCCTGATGTGCCTGCGGGCCTTCCTGGTCGATGAGCCCGACGCCGTCGCCCTCCAGGAGGCGTGCGTCGACGGCGCCCGCCGGCTCGGGGCGGGTTTCCAGAAGGTGAACTTCCTGCGCGACCTGGCCGAGGACGACGCCCTGCTCGGCCGCAGCTACTTCCCGGGCATCGTCGCCGCCCGGCTCACCGACGAGCAGCGCGACAGGCTGCTCGACGACGTCGACGCCGACCTCGCGGCGGCCGCCGCGGTGATCGGGCTGCTGCCGCTCGGCAGCCGGGTGGCCGTGTGCGCGGCCCACGACCTGTTCGCCGAGCTCAGCGCCCGGCTGCGCTCCACGCCCGCCGAGGAGCTGCGACGGCGCCGCGTCCGCGTGCCCGGGCCGGTCAAGGCCCGCCTCGTGACCGGCGCCTACCTGCGTCGCGGCCGGCCGCGCGCCGTCGAGCGGAGCGCCTCGTGAGCCGCGTCGTCGTCATCGGTGGCGGCGTGTCGGGCCTGGCCACGGCGGCGCTGCTGGCCCGCGACGGCCACGACGTCGAGCTGCTCGAGCAGCGCGACGAGCTCGGTGGTCGCGCCGGGCTGTGGGAGGCCGACGGCTTCCGCTTCGACACCGGACCCTCGTGGTGGCTCATGCCCGAGGTGTTCGACCACTTCTTCCGCATGCTCGGCACCAGCACGGCCGAGCAGCTCGAGCTCGTGACGCTCGACCCCGGCTACCGGGTGTTCTTCGAGGGCCACGACGACCCGCTCGACGTGCTGCCGGGCGCCGAGGCCAACCGCCGCACGTTCGAGGCGGTCGAGCCCGGCGCGGGCGAGGCGCTCGACGCCTACCTCGACTCGGCCCGCGAGGTGCACGACCTCGCCGTCGACCGGTTCCTCTACACCAGCTTCGACTCGGTCGCCGCCTACGCCGGACGCCGCGTGCTGCTCAACGGACGACGCCTGGCCGGCCTGCTGAGCCGCTCGCTCGAGTCGTTCGTCGCTGCCCGCTTCACCGACCGGCGGCTGCGGCAGGTGCTGGGCTACCCGGCGGTGTTCCTCGGCTCCTCGCCCGGGCGCACTCCGGCGATGTACCACCTGATGAGTCACCTCGACCTCGCCGACGGCGTCCACTACCCGATGGGCGGCTTCGCCCGCCTCGTCGAGGCCATGGCGGCCCTCGCCGTCGAGGCCGGCGTCACGGTGCGCACCGGGGCGACCGCGACCGCCATCGAGCTCGAGCCCGGCGGCTCGGGACGACGGCGTCGCGGCACGCGCCCCCGGGTGACCGGGGTGACCTACGACGACGCGACCGGACGCCGTACCGCCCCGGCCGACGTCGTGGTCGGGGCGGCCGACCTGCACCACGTGGAGACCCGGTTGCTGCCGCGCGAGGCGCAGACCTACCCGGCATCCTGGTGGGAGAAGGCGGTCTCGGGGCCGGGTGCGGTGCTGGTGCACCTCGGCGTCGAGGGCTCGCTGCCGTCGCTGGCGCACCACTCGCTGTTCTTCACCGAGGACTGGAAGACCAACTTCGACGCCATCTTCGAGCAGCCCACCCGGGTGCCCGACCCGGCCTCGATCTACGTGTGCCGCCCCTCGGCGACCGACCCCTCGGTCGCGCCCGAGGGGCACGAGAACCTGTTCATCCTGGTGCCGGTGCCGCCGGACACCACGATCGGCCGCGGCGGCGTCGACGGTGCGGGCTCGGACGTCGTCGAGGAGGCGGCCGACCGCGCGATCGCCCTGGTGGCCGACTGGGCCGGGGTGCCCGACCTGGCCGCGCGGGTCGTCGTCCGGCGCACGGTGGGGCCGGGCGACTTCGCCGACGACCTCAACTCGTGGTCGGGCGGCGCGCTCGGCCCGGCGCACGTGCTCAAGCAGAGCGCGTTCTTCCGCGCCGGCAACACCTCTGCCAAGGTCGACGGCCTCTACTACGCCGGCTACAGCACCGTGCCGGGCATCGGCCTGCCGATGTGCCTGATCAGCGCCGAGCTGGTGCTCAAGCGGTTGCGGGGTGACCGGTCGACGGGGCCGTCGCCCGAGCCGGCGGCCGGCTCAGTGTCGCCGCCCGCGGCCGACCCGACCCGCGTCGGGTGAGCCGGCGCGACGAGGCGCACGCCCACTGGGCGAGGTTGCACGACGGCGTCGACCCGGCGTCGTCGGTGTGGATCTCCGGGTGGGTGCGGCTCTCGCACCTTGCGGCGGGGCCATTTGTCAGACGTCGCGTGCACCCGAATGTGGTGACGTTGCTGGGACTGCTGGTCACCGCCGTGGTGCCGCTCGTCGCCGTCCTGGGCGCGGCGTGGCCGCTGCTCGCGCTGGTGCTGCTGCTGGTCGGCGTCGTCCTGGACGGCGTCGACGGCGCCGTCGCGGCCCGCACTGGCACGGCGTCGCCCTGGGGCCGGGTGCTCGACCCGCTCGCCGACCGCTGCGCCGACCTGCTGCTGGTGCTCACCCTCGTCGTCCTCGGCGGTCCGTGGTGGCTCGGTGTCGTCGTCGGCACGCTGACGCTGCTGCACGAGTCGGTGCGCGCCACCGCCCAGGCCGCCGGCATGGCCGGTCCGGGCGCGATCACGGTGTGGGAGCGGCCGTCACGGGTGATCGTAGCCTCGTTCGGCACCGGGCTGGCCGGCCTCGAGTGGTGCGCCCGCGAGGCCGGGGTCGGGGTGCTGTCCGACGTCGACGGCGCCGCGATCGCCACCGGTGCGCTGGGCGTGGGCGTGGCGTTGGCGTTCGCTGGGTTCGTCCAGCTGCTGGTCGCCGTCCGGCAGCGGTTGCGCGGTCAGGAGAGCCGGGGCGCCCAGTCGAGCCCCTCGAGCCCGTCGTCGCCGGCGATCGGTCCGGTCAACGAGTAGCTGTGCGACCCGTCGGGCAGGTAGGCCCGCACCTTGAACCGCTCGTCGGTGTCCTGCTCGTCGGGCAGGGCGTTGCGGTTGAACTGCAGCACGGCGATCTTGCGGCCGTCGGGCGACCAGGCGACGTCGATGAGGAAGATGCCTTGCGGGTAGGCGCGGTGGCTGACTCGCACCGGCTCGCCCTGGCCGCTGCGCGGCAGCGTGACCAGCTCGGCGCGCACCCGGCCCTCGCTGGTGTAGCGGTCGGTGACGAAGGCGATCGTCCGCGAGTCGGGCGACCAGTCGGGGTCGGCGTTGATCGACCCGGTCCGGGTGAGGTGACGCAGACCGGTGCCGTCGGGTCGCACGAGCTTGATCGCCGCGCCGGTGCTGAACGCGATCCGGGTGCCGTCCGGCGACCACGCCGGCTCCTTCACCGTGCCGCCGGCCTCGGTGTGCACCCGTCGCACGGCGCCGTCGGCAACGGTGACCTCGTCGAGCGCGTCGTCGTGTGCCACCACGATCCGGGACCCGTCGGGCGACCAGGCCAGCCCGTTGCCGTCGACGTCGCTGACGAGGCGGTCGGTGCGGGTGGCGAGGTCCTGCACCCAGAGCCCGTCGCGCAGGTAGGCCAGCCGCCGGCCGTCGGGCGAGTACTCGGGCGTCGCGCCGTCGGCGAGGTCGACGTACGACCCGGCGCCCGGGGCCTGCGACGACACGGTGTAGACGTGCGAGACGAACACCAGGTCGCCGTTGCGCACCGGTGGTGCGGCGGCCGCGTGCGACGGGACGTCGACGCCGACGACGGTGCCTGCGGCAAGGGCCGCCGTGGCCAGGACCAGGGACGATCGGGTGCGGGGCATGGCCCGACGCTAGGGCGCCGGACGCCGCAGCGCGTCCCCAGAATCCGGGACGTCAGTGGCCAGTAGGCCCCCGAGGGGTGGGACGCCGCCTGGTTGGCTGGGGCTCATGCGGATCTTCTTCACCGGCGGCAGCGGCAAGGCCGGCCACCACGTCGCGCCCTACCTCGCCTCGCAGGGCCACCAGGTCACCAACGCCGACCTCACCCCGCTCGGCCACCCCGACGTCACCGACCTGCGCGTCGACCTGACCGACGCCGGCGAGACCTACTCGGCCCTGGCCGCCGTCCCGACCCAGGCCGACTTCGACGACCCGGGCCTCGACCTGACCCGCGGGTCGGCCTACGACGCCGTCGTGCACTTCGCCGCCATCCCGCGCCCGCTGGCCTCGACCGACAACGCGACCTTCGCGACGAACATCCTGGCCCACTACAACGTGCTCGAGGCCGCCGCGCGCCTCGGCGTTCGCAAGATCGTGTTCGCGTCGTCGGAGACGACGTACGGCGTCTGCTTCGGCCAGGGCGACCGCAAGCCGCTCTACGTGCCGGTCGACGAGGAGCACCCCGTCGTGCCCGAGGACTCCTACGCGATGTCGAAGGTCGCCGGTGAGGTGACCGCCCGCTCGTTCCACGCCCGCACCGGCGCCGACATCTACGGCCTGCGCATCAACAACGTGATCGAGCCCCACGAGTACGCCGAGCTCTTCCCCGCGTTCCTCGAGGACCCGTCGCTGCGCCGCCGCAACCTGTTCGCCTACATCGACACCCGCGACCTCGCCCAGATGACCCTGCGCTGCCTCGAGACCGACGGACTCGGCTTCGAGATCTTCAACGTCGCCAACGCCGACCTGTCGGTCGCGGCGACGACGTCGGAGATCATCGAGCGGTTCTACGACGGCGTCGAGGTGCGTCGCGCGATGGGTCCTGACGAGACGTTCTACTCGATCGAGAAGGCGCGCGAGCTGCTCGGGTACGAGCCGCAGCACTCGTGGCGGGACGTGTTGGACGACTCTCGGTCGTCCTGACGCCTCTGCTCGTCAGAGGACGTGGTCGCCGATGATCTGGCCGAGGACCTTGATGTCGACGGATCCGGCGAACTCGAGCCGCACCTTGCCGAGACCGCTGAACCACAGCTCGAGCTCGCAGTCGCGGTCGAACCGCCCCGCCGTCTCGACCGACCACGCCTGGATCTTCGAGTACGGCAGCGACGAGTAGTCCGTCTTCTTGCCGGTGAGGCCCTGCACGTTGACCGCGATGATCCGCCTGCTGGTGAAGTGCACCGAGTCCCGGATGCCCTTGAAGCTGCGGTAGAGCTCCTCGCCCTGGATGAGCATCGCCAGCACATCGGGCTCGGCCTGCGACGGGTTCAGCTTGACGATCGTGCTGTTGTTGAAGTCGATCATGGTGCTCCCGAGGTGGGCTGGCGGTTGTAGGTCGCTCACCCTAGATCGACGAATGTCCCCGCGTCCCTTGATCGCGACAGTGCCGGCGTGAGCGTTGATGCGGGCCGGCGCGCGGCAAAGGCGGCGGTTTGCCCCGCCTGAACGGGCTCAGCGAGCCGAGTGCGCCTCGACCAACCCCGCCACGATCCGCGACGACAGCACGACGAGCGGCAAGCCCCCACCCGGGTGCGACGAGCCCCCGACGAGGTACAGCCCCGGTAGCGAAGAAGCGTTCGAAGGCCGCTGGAACGCCGCACGCGCCCCGTTGGACGACGTCCCGTAGATCGAACCGCCGGGGGTGAGGGTGCGGCGGGCGAGGTCGGCGGGGGTGAGGACGGTGCGGTGGCGGATGCGGTCGCGGACGTCGAGGCCGCGCTCGGCCATGACGGCGAGCACCTGGTCGGCGTAGCGGTCGGCGAGGCCGGGGGAGTCCCAGTTCATGCCGGCGGCGGGGTCGTGGCGGGGCGCGTTGACGAGCACGAACCAGGCGCCCGCGCCGGGGTGCGGGACGACGGCGGGGTCGGGCGGGGCGCTGACGTAGATCGTCGGCGACTCGACCGGTCGGCCCCCGAAGACGGCGTCGAACTCGGCGTCGTAGTCGTCGGGGAACAGCACGCTGTGGTGGGGCGCTCCTGGCGGGGCGGGGTCGAGGGCGAGCAGGAGGACGAAGCCGGCGAGGGAGGGCGTCGTCCGGCGGATGCGGCGGGCCGCGCGGCGGGCGCCGGGGCCGGAGACGAGGGAGCCGTAGACCGTGGCGGCGTCGGCGTTGGCCACCACGACGTCGGCGGCGAGGCGGGTGCCGTCGCGCAGCGTCACCCCGCTCGCGCGCCCCGCGGCCTGGTCGATGCGCACGACCTCGGCGCCGAGCACGACCTCGACGCCGAGCGACCGCACGCGTGCGAGCAGCGCCGCGGCGATGCGGCCGAGGCCGCCGGCGACGTACCAGGAGCCGAAGGCCTGCTCGACGTACGGCACCGTGAGCAGCGCGGCCGGCGCGCGGCGCGGGTCGGAGCCGGTGTAGGTGGCGTAGCGGTCGAGGAGCAGGCGCAGCCGCGGGTCGTCGAGGTAGGTCGCGCCGAGGCCGCGCATCGAGCGCCACGGCGCGACGGCGGCGACGTGGTCGAGGCGGCGCGAGAGGCGGGCCATGTCGCGCACGGTGATCGGCGACTCGAGGAACGGCTCGCGGGTGACGTCCCAGATGCGCTCGGCGCGCCGCATCAGCGCCGCCCACTGCTCACCGCGGCCGGGCCCGAGGGCGTCGTCCAAGGCCCCGGGGACGGCGTCCGCCCGGCCGGGCAGGTCGAGGCGGGTGCCGTCGGGGAAGCGGTAGTGGCAGGCGACCTCGAGGCGCTGCAGGGTGAGGTCGTCGGCGAGCCGCCCGCCGGTGGAGGACCAGAGCTGTTCGAGCAGGTGCGGCATCGTGACCAGCGACGGACCGGTGTCGAAGGTGTAGCCGTCGACCACCTCGACGCCGAGCTTGCCGCCCACCTGCGAAGCCTGTTCCAGCACCGTGACCTCGTGACCGGCGGCCGCGAGGCGGGCCGCGGTCGCGAGCCCGCCCAGCCCGGCGCCGACCACGACGACGCGACTCATCGCGCCACCTCCACGGCCCGGCCTTTCCACCGCAGCGCGCCGCGGCGGCGGCGGGCGAACGAGTCGGCGGTGAGGCCGACCAGGGTGAGCACGGACGCCGGGTGCGCCCAGCAGTCCGGGACGACGCGCCCGCCCACCCGCCGCGCGACCAGCAGCCGCGACGCCACGCTCGCCAGGTAGCCCACCGCGCCGACCCGCGAACCGCGCAGCGCGGCGACGGCGGGCACGACGTGGGCGAGCACCAGCAGCGACGACGCACCCGCCGCGCCCACGGGCGACCCGAACGCCGACCACAGCGACTTCGTGTAGCCGTCGCGCAGTGCTGGCCACCCGTCGTACATGCGGCAGGTGGCGACGTCGGTGCCGTCGGCGACGACGCCGCGACCGCCGGCGCCCTTGACGGCGCGCAGCAGCGCCATGTCCTCCAGCACCTCGCCCCGGACGGCGGCGTGCCCGCCGGCGCGCGCGTAGACCGCCGCGTCGACCACGAGCAGCTGGCCGTTGGCGGCGGCGAGCGACGGACGCGGCGAGCTCTCGGCGAGCCCGAGCGGCAGGGTGCTGAGCCACGACCACTGCAACAGCGGCTGCACCAGCCGCTCGGCCGCGCCGCCGGCCACCTGGCGCGGGTAGGGGCAGACCAGGCCGAGCCCGGCGTCGCGCAACAGGGCCACGGACGACGTCAGCGCGGCCTCGGCGAGCACCACGTCGGCGTCGACGAAGACCAGGCACGATGCGCCCCCGGCCGCCGCGGCGAGGTGGTGGCAGGCCCACGGCTTGCCCAACCAGCCCGACGGCGTCGGCGAACCGGAGAGCACGGTGACCACCGCGTGCTCGCTCGCCAGCGCATCGAGGATCTCGGACGTGCCGTCGGTCGAGCCGTCGTCGAGCACGAGCACCCGCACGGGGCCGGGCCACCGCGAGGCAGCGGCCACGAGCGAGCGCACGCACCGCTCGACGACGGCCGCCTCGTCGCGCACGGGCAGCAGCACGGCCAGCGACTCGACGGTGGGGACGGCCGCTGCGTCGGGCACCCGTAGGCGCCGCAGGTTGTCGACGGTGAGCGCCAGCGACGCGAGCGCGAGGCCGGTGCCGACCAGCGTGGCGCGACCGGTCATCGCGCTCGCGCCCAGCGCACGGCGGCCGGCACCGCGACGACGCCCATCACCACCGCGCCGACCAGGGCCACCGGCGGCCGGCCGAAGAAGACCGCGTGGGCCAGCACGGAGGAGAAGTAGGTCCACAGGTAGACCGCGACCGGCAGCGCCGGCACCGGTCCCCGAGGCACCAGGGCGTGCAGCACGGCCATCATCAACATCGAAACGACAAGCCATCCGGCGAAGTTGGTGAGCGGGATACCGTCGACGCCGGGCAGGTGCGGGTGGGGGTTCGCCCAGGTCCAGTGGCCGGCGTCGACCATCTGGGGGTCGAGGAAGACGTCCCAGGCGGTCAGGGCCCACGCGCCGACGGCGACCGTGACCCAGGCCGCGCGGCCGGAGGTGACCAGCCGTGCGACGTGCAGGGCCGGCCACGCCATCATCACCCAGGCCAGCGGCACCAGCGCCGGCACGCCGCCCAGCTCGAGGCCGAGCGTGCCGGAGTAGGAGTAGTCGCCGAACGGGACGCCGGTGTGCACGCCGGCCACCTCGGCCACCCAGCCGCCGCCGCCCGCCACGAGCAGCAGCGCGCCGGCCGTGCGGGCGCCGTACGACGTGAGCGCGTGGGCCAACGCCGCTCCGGCCAGCAGGACGACGCTCGCGGCGGTGAGCGCGAGCGTGCCGCCGTCGGTGAACGGGAAGACCATCTGCACCAGCACGGCCGCGGCGGCGAGCACGATGGCCGCGGTGGGCCGCGACGGCGCCGAGGCCGGGGCGGGCGGGGCGTGGGTGGTGCTCACGGGGTCTCTCCTCGGAAGGTGCCGGTCACGTCGTGGACGGCGAGGCGCGCGAAGAGCTCCTCGGAGTACCAGCGCTCGGGCTCGGTGCGGGCGACGGCGTCGCGGTGGGTGTCGCTGCGGTAGGCGAAGTCGACGAGGTGCCGCGGGCTCTGCCACAGCGAGAACGTGCCCTGCAGAAGCACCGGCGCCTCGCCGATGCCCAGGGCGAGGCGCAGGCCGGGTGCCTCGGTCAGGTCGCCGACCACCGGCGGGACGGCGCGCCAGAAGCCCAGCGCCCGGGTGGGCCGCAGTCGGGCCCGGGTGATCGCGGCGACCGGGCCGTTCCACCCGCCACCGGCGGTGTCCTCACCGAACGGCTCGCGACCCGACCAGCGACCGCGCGACGACAGCGGCGACATCGTCACCCGCAGTCGCTCGGACGCCTCGTCGTCCCAATCTCGGACGACGCCCGACCGGCCGGCCCGCTCGGCCGAGGCGGCGTCGTCCCAGACCGTGAGGAGGCCCCAGCGGTGCGGGTCGGCGTCGGACGGCGTGAACGTGCGCCCCGCTCCGGTGCCGAGCAGCTTGGCGAACCGGAGGCCGGGCGTGCCGCGCAGGCGACGGCGTCCGGTGGCCATGCGCAGCAGCGCCGGCGCCACGCGGTCGACGCCCCACAGGTGCAGCTCGACGACGCTCATCGCTCGCCCGCCACCCGCGACTCGAGGGCCTGCGTGACCGCCCAGCCGACCAGCACCACGGTGTGCAGCACGTAGAGCCAGAGGCCGACGGCGACCGCGCCGCCGACGAATCCCAGGCCGCCGTAGGGGATGCCGACGTCGACCGGGATCGCCAGGAAGAGCTGGAAGCCGTGCAGGAAGCCGGCCACGAACGACGCCGTCGCGAGCCCGCCGACGAGCGCCACCCACCAGCGCGGCCGCTCGGGCAGCACGGCGCCGTAGACCCACGCCAGGATCGGCGTGATCACCAGCCAGGCGGCGACGAACCCGATCACGATGCGCAGCAAGCGGTCGCCGATGCCGTCGCCGCCGCCCTCGGGCGACAGCGGCACCAGCAGCTCGGCGCTCTCGAGCAGCGCCCAGCCGACCAGGGGCGTCAGCACGACCAGCGGCATCAGCGTCAGCCGGGCCCGCCAGCCGGTGAACCGGTCGGGCGCCGGCGCGACCGCCAGTGCGGCCCGCCGCAGGCCCTCGCCGTAGAACGAGGCCGGGAACAGCACCACGAGCGCGCCGACGACGCCGAGGTGCGTGCCGGCGTGCACCAGCGCGTCGTACGCCGGACGGGCGCCCATGTCGGGCGGCACCAGCACCCGCAGGGCCAGCCAGCGCCGCTCGGCGCCGTCGTCGCCGTGGTACCAGGACGTCGTCCAGAGCGCGAGGAGCAACCAGGGCACCAGCGACAGCGCCGAGAAGTAGGTGAGGCCCGCGGCCGCGGCCGACAGGTCGCGGCCCGTCAGCCGCGCGCCGGTGCCGCGCACCACGGCGCGGGCCTCTCGGGTCAGGGCGGCTACGGTCATCGCGTGGGCTCGTGGACGTACGTGGTGATGCTGGCGTTCGTGCTCGTGGCCACGCTGCCGCTCGAGGTGCTGCTGCAGACGCGGGTGTACGCCCGCGCCCGGCGCACCGCGCTCACCGTGCTCTGCGTCGCGGTGCCCTTCGTCGGGTGGGACCTGCTCGCCCACCGGGCCGGGCACTGGGAGTTCGACGACGCCCGCACGGTCGGGGTCGACGTCCTCGGCCTGCCGCTGGAGGAGGTGCTGTTCTTCGTGGTGGTGCCGCTGGCCTCGCTGCTGACGTTGGAGGCCGTGCGCAGCGTGAAGCGCTGGCCGGTCGGCGACGAGCCGGAGGCCGGGGCATGACCCACGCCGAGGCCTCGCTGCTCGGCGTCGTCGTCACCGTCGTGCTCGACCTGTGGGTGCTGCGCACCCGGCTGCTGACGCGGCGCGCGTACTGGGTGGCGTACGCCATCGTGTTGTTCTTCCAGCTGGTGACCAACGAGTGGCTGACCTCGCAGGGCGTCTTCGACTACGGCCCCGACGCCATCATCGGCTGGCGCATCGGCACGGCGCCGGTCGAGGACTTCCTGTTCGGCTTCGCTCTCGTCACGCAGACGATGATCTGGTGGGTGTGGTGGGGGCGTCACGGGGTGCAGCCCGACCCGCCCCGCGGGCCCCGCCCGGTCGTCACGCGGCTCGCCAGGCGCACGCGTCGCTGAGCGAGCCGAGCGCCGCGTGCGTGGTCGGGTCGAGGCGCAGGCCGTCGAGCACGGTCGCGGCCTCCTCCACCAGCCGGGCCACCTGACGCTCGACGTGGTCGAGCGCTCCCGTGGCGCGCACGACGTCCTGGACGGCGTGCAGGCCGGCGACGTCGACGTCGGGGTCGCCGAGGTGACGGCGCAGGGTCTGGCGCTGGACGTCGTCGGCCACCGCCTCGGCGTGGGTGACGAGCAGGGTGCGCTTGCCCTCGCGGACGTCGTCGTGCACCGCCTTGCCGGTGGCGCGGGGGTCGCCGAACAGGCCGAGCACGTCGTCGCGCAGCTGGAACGCCTCGCCGACTCGCAGGCCGAACGCGCTCAGGCCCGCGCGGACGTCGTCGGTGGCCCCGCCCAGCGCCGCGCCGAGCAGCAGCGGGTGCTCGACGGTGTACTTGGCGCTCTTGTAGCGCAGCACCTGGGCCACCGCCTCGGGTCGGCTGTCGTGCTGGGCCTGGTGGAGCAGGTCGAGGTACTGCCCGGCCAGCACCTGGGTGCGCATCTGCTCCCAGACGTCGCGGGCGTCGGTGCGGCGGCGTCCGTCGACCTCGGTCAGGGCGCGGGCGAGCAGGTCGTCGGACCAGGTGAGGCACAGGTCGCCCACCAGCACCGCGACGCCGTCGCCGTAGGTGCGGGCATCGCCCAGGTAGCCGCTCGAGCGGTGACGCTGGGCGTGGGCGTGGTGGATGGACGGCAGGCCGCGGCGGGTCTCGGAGCGGTCCATCACGTCGTCGTGCACGAGCGCGGCGAGGTGGAACATCTCGAGGGCGGCCGCGGCCTCGACCGCCCCGGGGAGCGGACCGGCCGGGCCGATGTCGAGCGAGGCGCCGGCGGCCGCGCTGGCGCCCCACAGGCAGAACGCGGCCCGCAGCCGCTTGCCGCCGTCGGCGAGGCGCGCGACGTCGTCGACCAGCGGTGCGAGCTCGGCGTCGACCGCCTCGAGCACGGGCCCGTGGCGACGGATGTGCGCGGCGAGGACGTCGTCGACCTCGCGCAGGGCAGGGAGGTCGAGCGGCACCGGCCGCTCCACGGAGGCGTCCAACATGGGATAGAGGTATCCCGTTCCACGCGACTGACCCACACCCTTAGCGGCATGAACGGCCGTGGCCTCACCCACCACCGGGTGCGCCGACGTCGATAGGGTGCCCACGTGCTGCTGTCAGACCGCGACATCCTGGCCGAGATCGACGCGGGCCGGGTCGGCCTCGAGCCCTGGGACCCGGGCATGCTCCAGCCGTCGTCGATCGACGTGCGCCTCGACCGGTTCTTCCGGGTCTTCGAGAACCACAAGTACCCGCACATCGACCCCGCGGCCGACCAGTCCGACCTGACCCGCATGGTCGAGCCCGACGGCGACGAGCCGTTCATCCTGCACCCCGGCGAGTTCGTGCTCGGCTCGACCTACGAGGTCGTCTCGCTGCCCGACGACATCGCCGCGCGCGTCGAGGGCAAGTCGTCGCTCGGTCGCCTCGGGCTGCTCACCCACGCGACCGCCGGCTTCGTCGACCCCGGCTTCTCCGGGCACGTGACGCTCGAGCTCGCCAACGTGGCCACCCTGCCGATCAAGCTCTACCCCGGCATGAAGATCGGCCAGTTCTGCTTCTTCCGGCTCTCGTCGCCGTCCGAGCACCCCTACGGCTCGTCGAAGTACGGCTCGCGCTACCAGGGCCAGCGCGGCCCCACGCCGTCGCGCTCGTACCAGAACTTCCACCGCACGCCGATCTGAGGCTCTAGCTTCTCGGCTTCTTCAGCGCGTTCTCGGGTGTTGCAACCCCTGGGAACGTCAGGAACACCCGGTGCACCGGGTACTCCTGCGAGCGCAGCAAGGTAAGGTGACCCTAACCTACCCGCTACCTCGCTAGGACGACGATGACCAGCACCACCCAGACCCTCCCGCTCCTGCTCGAGGAGGTGGAGTGCGTCCGCGTCGAGCGGCTGTCGCCCTCGTTCGTGCGGGTCGAGCTGGCCTCGCCCGCGCTGGCCGACTTCGGCGTCGACGGCCGGCTCTACGACCAGCGCATCAAGCTGATCTTCCCGGCCACCCCCGGAGGGCCGCTGCCCTCGTTCGAGGGCGCCGACGAGTCGTGGTTCTACACCTGGCTCGACAAGCCCGTCGAGGAGCGCGGCCACATGCGCACCTACACCGTGCGCGACGTCGTCGGCGAGGGCGCCGACACCCGGCTCGTGGTCGACTTCATCGTGCACGAGGGCGAGTGCGGCCCCGGCGGCACCTGGGGCGCCAACGCCCGGGTCGGCGACCGGCTGATGCTGCTCGGCCCGCGTCGCGGCATGCCTTACGGCGGCATCGAGTTCATCCCGGGCGACGCGCGCACGCTCCTCGTGGTCGGCGACGAGACGGCGGTGCCGGCCGTCGCCGCGATCCTCGAGCAGCTGGCCGACGACGCGCGCGGTCACGTGTTCCTCGAGGTGCCCTTCGCCGACGACGTGCTCACCCTGCGGCACCCCGACGGCGTCGTCGTCCGCTGGTTCCCGCGCGACGGCGACCCGCGCGGTGAGGCGCTGCACGCCGCGGCCCTCGACCACCTCGGCACCACGCCCCACCGGCTCGAGGTCAGCGACGACGAGGTCGACCCCGACCTGTGGGAGACGCCGGGCCACTCGTCGTCCGGCGAGGACGTCGACGCCACGAGCCGGGCGGTCGGGCACGATTTCGACGGCCTCTACGCCTGGATCGCCGGCGAGTCGAAGGTCGTCACCGCGCTGCGGCGCGCACTGGTCAAGGACCTCGGCATCGACCGCCACCAGGTCGCCTTCATGGGCTACTGGCGCGTCGGCGTCGCGATGAAGAGCTGACCCGTCGGCGACGCGGGGTCAGGCCGTGCGGCGCGCGCGGCGCACGGACTCCCGGCCGCGGGCGCGGCGACGCTCGGCCGGCGTGACGGCGAGCAGGTGCTCGACCCGGCGGAGCAGCTCGAACGGCACGAACGGCTTCGTCAGGTAGCCGTCGGCACCGGCGTCGAGTGCCGACTCGATCTCGGACGACGTGCTCATCGCCGACACCACGACGATCGGCAGGTCGCGGGTGTGCGGCGCGCCGCGCAGCTCGGCGGCGACCCGCCAGCCGTCGAGGGCCGGCATCGACACGTCGAGCAGTGCGAGGTCGGCGGCACCGGCCCGGGCGAGTGCCTCGGCGCCGTCGGTGGCGATCACGACGTCGTGGCCGGCGGCCTCCATCGCGCGGCGGGCGAGGTCGCGGACGTCGTGGTCGTCGTCGGCGATGAGGATGGTGGCCATGGCGTGGTTCCTTCGGTCCCGGTGGGGTGGTTCCGAGTCACCACGGGTCGACGTCAACGCTAGGAGGGACACCTCAAGATCAGCCGAATGCCGCCGCTACATTGACCTCACGCGATGAGTCCTGCGTCACCTGACGGTCGAACCCGGCATGACTGCCGTCGACGTGTTCGCCACCGGCCTCCAGATGGGCGAGTCACCCCGTTGGCACCAGGGCCGGTTCTGGATGTGCGACTGGATGGCCGGCGAGGTGCTGGTCTTCGACGCCGACGGCACGCGGCACGTCGTCGCCGAGGTCGAGGGCCTGCCGTTCTCGATCGACTGGCTGCCCGACGGGCGCCTCGTCGTCACCACTCCCGACGGCGTGCGGGTCGGCGACGAGCTCGCCCCGTACGGCGCCCCCGGCCGTGGGTTCAACGAGATCGTCGTCGACCCGGCCGGTCGTGCCTATGTCGACATGCCCGGCTCGATGCCGTGGGAGGAGCCGTTGCCCGGCCTCGCTGCCGTCGTCGAGCCCGACGGCAGCAGCCGTGACCTGGTCGGTGACCTGTGGTTCCCGAACGGCATGGCGATCACGCCAGACGGGCGCACGCTGATCGTCGCCGAGTCGCACGCCGACCGGCTGACGGCGTTCACGATCGCCGACGACGGCGATCTGGTCGACCGGCGGGTGTGGGCCGAGCTCGGCGAGGGTGCGGCGCCCGACGGCATCTGCCTCGACGCCGACGGCGCCGTGTGGTTCGCGAGCGTGCCGGGGCGCAGCTGCCGGCGGGTGGCCGAGGGCGGCGAGGTGCTGCAGACGATCGACGTCGGGCAGCCGTGCTTCTCGTGCGTGCTGGGTGGCGACGACGGGCGGACCCTCTACGTCGTGGCCAACGACTATTCCGAGACCGGCGTGGGCAACGGACGCGTGCTCACGTGCCGGGTCGACGTCGGGGCGGTCGTCGACCGGCTCGACCGACGCTAGGCGTCGAGGCGGTCGGCGACCGAGCGGAGGCGACCAGCCATGCGGTGACGACGCGTGCGGCGCCGCTCGCGATCGGTGACGGCGCGGGTGCGCGCGTCCTGGTGGGAGGTCGTGGCGGTGGTGCGGCTGCGCAGGAGCTCGTACTCGTACAGGTCGCTGGTGGTCATGGTGGTCTCCTTCAGATCTGGGTGAGCTGGATGTCGCCGCTGACCGTCTTGGCCCGCAGCTCGACGTGGTCGGCGCCCGGCTCGGGCTCGCCGGCGCCCTCGACGGTGGAGTGGATGCGGCCCGAGACGGTGGAGACGTCGGTCCACACCGGCACGCCGGCGGGGATGCCGACGCGGACGTCGCCCGAGGCGCCCTTGACCTGCACGCGCCCCGCCGCGATGGAGCGCAGCTCGAGGTCGCCGCTGCCGGTCGTGAGCGCGACGTCGCCGTGCGCGGCGGCGATCGCGAGGTCGCCCGACCCGGTCTTGACCGCCACCACCCCGGCCGCCTCGCGCACCTGCACGTCGCCGGACCCGGTCGACGCGGTGAGCTCGGCGAGCGTCGCACCGACCTGCACGTCGCCCGAGCCGCTCTTGATCCGCAGCGGCTGCCGGACGACGTCGATGGTGACGTCGCCCGAGCCGCTCTCGACGACCGCCGGGCCGGCGACGTCGTCCAGCGTGACGTCACCCGACCCGGTGCGCACCTGTGCGGTGCCGAGCGCCCCGGTCGAGCGGAGGTCGGAGCTGCCGAGCTTGGCGACGAGATCGCTGCCGCTCGGCAGCGTCACGGTGATATCGAGCTGACGGTCGCCGCGCAGGCCGCGGTGGCTCGGCGGGACGACGCTCAACCGGCGTCCCTCGAGGCGGACGTCGACGTCGTCGGCGTCGGGGCCGGACAGCTCGACGCGGGTCTCGCTGGTCTCGCCGGCGTGCACCTCGACGAGCCCCTTGCCGTTCTCGACGTAGAGCTCGACGGGTTCGTGGGTCTCGAAGTAGTGGTCGGTCATGGGTTCGTGCCTCCTGGGACGGGTGGGGTCGGGCGGGATGGAGCCGGGACGAGGGTGTTTCGGTCCGCGGGGCCGGCCAGGTGGCCGGTCCCGGAGGGGAGGGGTGGGTCAGATCCAGCCGGTCATGCGGCGCTGGCCGCGCCCGCCGCGGCGGTCGGGGAAGCCCGAGCCGCCGAAGAACGGGATGCTCGACAGGTCGACGTCGACGTGGACGGCGGTGTCGCCACCGTCGCCACGGGTGGCGGCCCGGACGACGTTGACGAGCCAGGTGTTGACCGACTGGCCGGCGGCAGCGGCGGCGTCCTCGGCCCGGGTCTTGACCGACTCGGGCAGGCGCAGGGTGATGCGCGCGGTGCCGCCGTCGTCGGGGGCTTCGGGCGGTGCCGGAGGAGCCGGCGGGGCCGGGGGAGCGGGCGGGGCCGGCGGGCCGACGACCGCAGCGTCGACGACGAAGGCGAGGTCGCGGCCGTCGAGCCGGACGTCGACGCCGCCGTCGGGCATCTCGGCGGTGATCTCGGCACACGCTTGGCTGATCGCCTCCATCAGCGCCAGCCGGGCCGCCGGGTCGAGCGCGAAGCTGAGGCGCTCGGCGGCGGAGCGGAGCTCCTCTCCGGCACCCGACGCCGCAGCCAGCAGGTCGCGGCGCAGGTGGTCGACGTACGGGGTGATGTCCATGTGCATCACGATGACATCATCATGATGTCAAGTCAAGGGCAGCGTGACATCAAGTGGCGCCAGGACGACGTCACGCGCCCGGCCGGTCAGACCCGGACGGGTGAGGACGGCCACACGGGGCACTTCCTACGGTGAGGAAGTTTGCACTCTTGGGAGGAGACCCATGCCTGCTGTGCTGCCCCTGGCCGGGGACACGATCATCGACGCCAACGTCGTCGACTACCTCATCGTCGCGCTCTACTTCGCCTTCGTCCTCGGCATCGGGCTGCTCGCCCGACGCCAGGTGAGCGACTCGGTCGACTTCTTCCTCTCCGGGCGCTCGCTCCCGGCCTGGGTGACCGGTCTGGCCTTCGTCTCCGCCAACCTCGGCGCCGTCGAGATCATGGGGATGTCGGCCAACGGTGCCGAGTTCGGCCTGCCGACCCTGCACTACTTCTGGATCGGCGCGATCCCGGCGATGCTGTTCCTCGGCGTCGTGATGATGCCGTTCTACTACGGCTCGAAGGTGCGCTCGGTGCCGGAGTTCATGCTCCGCAGGTTCGGGCCGCCGGCGCACCTGGTCAACGCGATCTCGTTCGCCGTCGCCCAGCTGCTCATCGCCGGCATCAATCTCTACCTGCTCGCCTCGATCATCGAGGCGCTCCTCGGGTGGCAGCTCTGGGTCTCGCTGATCGTCGCCGCCGTCATCGTGCTGGCCTACATCACCCTCGGCGGCCTGAGCGCGGCGATCTACAACGAGGTGCTGCAGTTCTTCGTCATCGTGGCCGCCCTGCTGCCGCTCACGCTGATCGGCCTCCACGAGGTCGGCGGCTGGAACGGGCTGAAGGAGCGGATCACCGCCGCGGCCCCGAGCGCGGCCGACGCCGACGCCCAGCTCAACAGCTGGCCGGGCAGCAACCTCACCGGCTTCAACTCCGACCTGCTCTCGGTGATCGGCATCGTGTTCGGCCTCGGCTTCGTGCTCTCCTTCGGCTACTGGACGACGAACTTCGTCGAGGTGCAGCGCGCCATGGCCTCCGACTCGATCTCGTCGGCGCGCAAGACGCCGATCGTCGGCGCCTTCCCCAAGATCCTGGTCCCGTTCATCACGATCCTGCCCGGCATGATCGCCGCGGTGCTCGTCTCCGAGATCGCCACGGTCAAGAGCGGCGGCAGCGTCGACGACCCGACGGGCGCGCCGGTCGAGTTCAACGACTCGTTGCTCTACCTGATGCGCGACGTGCTGCCCAACGGCCTGCTGGGCATCGCGATCGCCGGCCTCATGGCGGCGTTCATGGCCGGCATGGCCGCCAACATCTCGGCGTTCAACACCGTCTTCAGCTTCGACCTGTGGCAGTCGTACGCCGTCAAGGACAAGAGCGACGGCTACTACCTCGCGGTCGGCCGGTGGGCCACCGTCGGCGCGACGGTCATCGCCGTCTTCACCGCGGGGCTGGCGTCCAACTTCTCCAACATCATGGACTACCTGCAGACCCTGTTCGGGTTCTTCAACGCCCCGCTGTTCGCGACCTTCATCCTCGGCATGTTCTGGAAGCGCATGACGGCGACGGCCGGCTGGGTGGGCCTCGTCTCGGGCACCGGCTCGGCGATCCTCGTCGCGTTCCTGAGCGAGGACGCCTTCGGCTCGGCCTCGCTCGGCGTCCTGCCGTTGTCGGGCCAGGGCGCGTCGTTCGTGGCCGCCGGCGCGGCGTTCGTCGTCGACATCGTCGTCAGCGTGGCGGTCTCGCTCGCCGGCACGCCCAAGCCGGCCTCGGAGCTCAAGGGTCTCGTCTACTCCGAGACGCCGAAGGAGGACCTCGTCGACCCGCACGAGGCGAGCTACCCGTGGTACCGACGCACGCTCCCGCTCGCCGGCGTGGCCCTCGGCCTCGTCGTCGTCCTCAACGTCCTGTTCTGACACCGCGACCTGCGAAGGAGATCGACATGACCGACCTCGACAAGTCCGGCACGAAGCACACCGCCGGGGCTCTCGACATCCGCAACGTGATCGGCGCCCTGCTGCTCGCCTACGGCGTCATCCTGCTCGTCACCCGTCTCGTCTCGGGCGACGAGGGCGGCGCGAAGACCGACGGCGTCAACGCCAACCTCTGGGCAGGCATCGTGCTCGTCGTCGTGGGCGGCGCCTTCGTGGCGTGGTCACGCCTGCGCCCCGTCGTGGTGCCCGACCACACCCCCACGCCCGAGGAGATGAAGCCTCCGCAGCACTGAGCCTCGTCGGGCCGGGCTGTGGGGGTCGTGTGCCTCTCGCCGGTCTGGGCGCCGGGCTCAGGCACACGACCCCAGTCGCCCGGCGGGGCCTGTGGATGACGCCGGCGTGACGGCTCGCGAACGCGCACGATGTGCGGCATGCCCAGCAGTGGTCCCGCCGAGCGTCACGAGCCGCGATCGCTCGACGACGCCCAGCGCACCCGGCGCGACGGCGCGCTGCGACGTCTGGTCGGCGACCAGGCCGGGATCGTGGCTCGTCGCCAGCTCACGGCGATCGGGATCGACTGGGACGCCGTCGACGCCCACGTCGCAGCGCGGCGCTGGGTCGTACGCACGCCGCGGGTCGTCAGCACGGTCACCGGCGTCCTGACGACCGAGCAGCGACGCTGGGTCGGTGTGCTGCACGCCGGGCCGCGCAGCATCCTCGGCGGGCTCACGGCTGCCTCGCGGCACGGCCTCGCGAGCTGGGAGCGGGACGACGTCACCGTGCTCGTCGACGACGAGCTGAGCTTCGAGCACGTGCCCGGCGTGCGGTTCTTCCGGTCGCGGCGTCCGTTCAGGCTGCTGACGAGCACGAAGCCAGGCATCCCCTCGGCCTTACTGGAGCCGGCGATCCTGCTGTGGGCCGCCTACTCGGCGCCGCCGAGGGTGGGGGTCGGCGTGCTGGCGGCGGCGGTGCAGCAACGCCTGACCACCGCCGAGCGGCTCACCGAGTGGATCGACCAGCTGCACCCGCTGCGCCGCGCCAAGGTGTTCCGGTCGGCGCTCGGCGACATCGCCCTCGGGGCGCACTCCGCGGCCGAGCTCGACGTCGCCCGCATGTGCCTGCTGGCCCGGATGCCCCGGCCGGTTCGCCAGCGCCCGCGTGTCGACCGTTCGGGCAAGCGACGGTGGACCGACTGCGAGTGGGTCACCTCCGAGGGGCGGGTCGTGGTGCTCGAGGTCGCCGGTCCGGCGCACCAGGAGGCGGCGACCTGGGACGACGACCTCCGTCGTCTCCGACGCATCACCGCCCACGACCGCGTGGTGGTGCAGTGCTCGAGCCGGGAGCTGCGACACGAGCCCCGGCAGGTCGCGGTCGACCTGATCGCGCTCGGCGTGCCCGGGCAGCTGCCCGACTCGGCTGCGTGACGGCTGTGCGTGGTGCCGGGCGTGGTGCCGGGCGTCGGCGGGTAGCGGGGTCGTGTGCCTCTCACCGGTCTGGACGCCGGGCTCAGGCACACGACCCTGCAGCCGACCTCGGCCGGGGGAGGGTCGTGTACTCGAGGACGGTCCAGAGACCGTCGACGGGCACACGACCCCTGCCCCGGGACCGGTCAGAGGTCGAAGAGCGAGCCCTCGCCGATCTCGACGTCGGTGCGGGGCTGGTGGGCAGGTCCGCTGCTCATGGGCTTGGGGTGGGTCTCCGGCTCCTTCGCCGCCGCCGGCTCCTCGGGCTCCCCTGCGGCCTCCGACTCCTCGGTCTCGGACGTCGCAACGGGCTCGGTGTGGCCCTCGGTGTCGTCGGACGAGATGGTCGTGGCCGCCTCGCTGACGGCAGCGCCGCCGCTCAGCGTTCCCGGCTGTCCCTCGGGCACCTCGGTCGCTGCGGGCTCCGCGGGCTCCGTGGGCTCGACGGCCGGCTGCGGCTCGGGCTCGACCGCCTGGGGCGCGGACGCCGGTGCGGCGGGCTCGGGGGCCTGGATGTCGAAGAGCGAGCCGCCCTCGGGGATCGACGGGACCTCGACGGCGGGTGCCGGCGCAGGCTCCGCAACGGACTCGGGCTCCGGCTCCGGCTCCGGCTCCGGCTCCGGCTCCACAGACTCGGTCGCCTGAGGCGCGGACGCCGCTGCGACCGGCTCGGGCGCCGCGATGTCGAACAGCGACCCGCCGGTGGGGATCTCCGCCGCGGGCGCGGCGGCGGGAGTCTCGGGCTCCGGCTCGACCACCTCGGCCGCAGCCGTCGGCTCGGGGTCGGGCTCGGCCGCGGGCGCCTCGGGTGCAGCGATGTCGAACAGCGATCCGCCCGACCCCAGGTCGGCGGTCGGCTTCGGGGCGGGCTCCGGCTCAGGGTCCGGCTCAGGCTCGGGCTCGGGCTCCGGCTCGGACGCCGTCTCTGCAGCCGGCTCGTCGCCACCGAGGTCGAACAGCGAGCCACCCGAGCCCAGGTCGGAGGCCGGCTTCGCCGCAGGCTCCGCAGCCTGAGGCTCCTCGGCGGCGGGCTCCTCGGCAGGAGGAGCCTTCGCCTCGGGCTCGTCGTCGCCACCGAGGTCGAACAGCGAACCACCCGACGTCGCGGCCGGCTTCGACTCGGACGGCTCGTCGGTGGGCGCCTTCTCGGCGGGCGCCGGCTCGTCGAACATGCTCGAGGCATCGTCGAACAGCGACCCGCCGGAGGCCGGCTTCTCCTCGGCGGCCTTCGCCGCGGGGGCGGGCTTCGCCGCGGGCTCGTCGAACATGCTGCCCGGGTCGTCGAACATCGACGACCCGCCGGAGGCCTTGGCCGCCGGTCCGGCGTCGGCGGTGTCGACGACGGTGTCGGCGGTGATGGTCTCGTCGCCGGCCTCGGGCTCGGCCTTGGTCTCGACCGGCCGGGCGGCCTTGGCCGCCGCGGCCTCGGCGGCCTGGTTCTCGGCGCCGGCGCCGGGCAGGAGCTTGGTGGCCTGCTCGCCCTTCACCGAGGCGAGGAGCATCTGCGCGACGTCGAGGATCTCGACCTCCTCGCGCGCCTCGCCCTTCGACTGCTTCATCGTCAGCCCGTCGGAGAGCATCACCCGGCAGAACGGGCAGCCGACGGCGATCTGGTCGGCACCGGTCTCGACGGCCTCGGTGGTGCGGTTGATGTTGATCCGCTCACCGATGTTCTCCTCCATCCACATGCGGGCGCCGCCGGCGCCGCAGCAGAAGGACCGCTCGGAGTTGCGCTCCATCTCGACGTAGGTCGCGCCGGGCAGGATCTGGAGCAGCTCGCGCGGCGGCGTGTAGACGCCGTTGTGGCGGCCGATGTAGCACGGGTCGTGGTAGGTGATCGAGCGCTGGTGGGCGCCGGCGCCGTCCTTGACCGGGGTCAGCTTCCCCTCGCGCACGAGCCGGTTGAGCAGCTGCGTGTGGTGCACGACCTCGAGCTCGATGCCGAACTGGGAGTACTCGTTCTTGAGCGTGTTGAAGCAGTGGGCGCAGGTCGAGACGACCTTCTTGGCCTTGGCCTCGGTGAGCACCTCGACGTTCTGCTGGGCCAGACCCTGGAAGACGAACTCGTTGCCCGCGCGCCGCGCGGGGTCGCCGGTGCAGGTCTCGCCGTTGCCGAGCACGCCGAACGAGATGCCCGCGATGTCGAGCAGCTCGGCGACGGCGCGGGTGGTCTTCTTGGCGCGGTCCTCGTAGGCGCCGGCGCAGCCGACCCAGAACAGCCAGTCGACCTCGTCGAGCGACTCGATGGTGTCGCCGACGACCTTGACCTCGAAGTCGAGGCCCTTGGCCCAGTCGAGCCGGGCCGAGGAGGACATGTTCCACGGGTTGCCCTTGTTCTCCAGGCCCTTGAACAGTCCGTTGAGCTCGGCCGGGAAGTTCGACTCGACCAGCACCTGGTAGCGGCGCATGTCGACGATGTGGTCGACGTGCTCGATGTCGACCGGGCACTGCTGCACGCACGCACCGCACGACGTGCACGACCACAGGACGTCCTCGTCGATGACGAAGTCGGCGCCCTCGGGGTTGTAGAACCAGTCGTTGACCGGGGTGCCGTTCATCTCCTCGACGCGACCGCCGCCCCCGATGAGGGCGCGGGACGCCGGCGCCTCGCCGGCCGGGCCGTCGTCGACCGACGGCGAGCCGGCCTTGGCGTAGGCGTGGTCGCGCAGGCTGGTGATGAGCAGCTTGGGCGACAGCGGCTTCTCGGTGTTCCACGCCGGGCACTGCGACTGGCACCGACCGCACTCGGTGCAGGTGGTGAAGTCGAGGATGCCCTTCCAGGAGAAGTCCTCGACCTGGCCGACGCCGAGCGTGGCGTCGTCGTCGAGGTCGTCGATGTCGTCGAGCGTGACGGGCTTGCCGGCGTTGGTGAGCGGCTTGACGGCGCCGAGGGCGGTGCGGCCCGAGCTCTCGCGCTTGAACCAGATGTTCGGCCAGGCGGTGAAGCGGTGCCAGGCGACGCCCATGGTCACGTTGCGGGCGATGACGATCAGCCAGACCATCGCCAGCACGATCTTGAACAGGGCGATGCCGATGATGATGTTCTCGAGCGTCTGCTCGTTGCCCTCGACGCCCTCGGGGTAGAGGTTGCCGAAGAACGAGCTGATCGGGAAGTGGAAGCGGTCGAAGTCCTCGGGGTGGTCGCTCGCGATCTGGCCGAGGTTGTACTCCGCGCCGCGGATGAAGAGGATCGCCGAGCCCTCGAGCAGCGCCATCGCCTCGACGAAGTAGGCCTGCCAGAAGTTCGAGCCGTAGAAGCGGCTGTCGCGGCCCTTGCGCCGCGGGTGGTTCAGCTGGCGGTAGACGATGAGGAAGACGATGCCGACGGTGCCGAGCAGGCCGATGCCCTCGCTGAGCCACTCGAAGAGGAAGAAGTGGCCGATGATCGGCAGGGCGAACTCGGGGTCGAAGAGCTGGAAGTAGCCGGTGAGCACGGCCGTGCTCAGCACGATGAAGGCCAGGTAGACGAACCAGTGCATGATGCCGACCCAGTGCCACTGCAGCATGCGGGTGTGGCCGAACGTCTCGACCAGCATCGTCGCGGTGCGGCGTCCGGGCTGGTCGGAGCGGCCGGGCGCCGGGTGACCCTGCTTCATGACGGCCAGCATGTGGCGAACGGCCTGCGTCGTCAGGACGACGGCGACGGCGGTCAGCGCGAGCGCGATGACGATGGCGACGATCTGCATGTGCTCAGGACTCCAGTCGATCGGGTGCCCGGACGTCGGGATCCAGGACCGTTCGACCTTATTGGTCGCTCTCGGGCTGTGCAGCGCATCCTGGGGTGAGATGGATCCTACCGGTAGGTAACTTGCGCCCGGTAGGACGCCGCCCTCACCGCGAGCGGACGCCGACGACCGTGCCCCGGCGGGAGAACTCGATCGTCACCATCACCTTCGGCCGGCCGGGCGCCTTCGCGCACACGCCGTAGCTCGTGCCGAGGCGCCGGAACGGCTGACCGACGGCGCGCATGACCGCGGTCGTGGTCATGCCCCGCTTCACGACCTTGCGGACGACGTCCACCGGCTTGCGCAAGCCCGGGTTGCGGCACGAGTCGGGCCGGATGCCGGTGGCCCGCTCCCACATCTGCAGGTAGGCCTCGGGGCCGCGGGTCATGTCGTCGAAGATGGCGGCGCCGTCGCCACGGCGGGCGGCGCCGGCCACCTTCGTGAGGTCCTGGATCCAGTCGGGGTAGAGGCCGTACTGAGCGACGCCGTCGCGGTTGATGTCGTAGACGCGTCGGCCGGCCCGCTGCCGTTGGACGGTGATGCCGTTGATGCCCTTGAACGGGTAGGTCACCTGGTTGCGCACGCCGGCGCCCCGCGGGTTGCCCTGGGCGCCGAGGCCGTTGATGTCGGCGCCGAAGCCGATGCCCCAGTAGTAGCGCGGGTCGGCCCAGCGCACGTGCGAGCGCCACTTGTCGACGAAGCCGGTCGAGTCGCCGGCGTAGGGGGTGATGAACCCGCCGGCGCGGTAGATGCGCGGGTAGGCGTCGGGGGTGGACCACGAGTGGCTCGACAGCACGCCGGGGTGGTCGAGCGCCTCGATCACGTCCATCGCCGCCTGGCGCGACTTCACGCTGAGGTGGTCGGGGTCGAAGAGCATGTCGCGCCTGACCAGCTCGCGGATCGTGTGGGCTCCGAGCCCGGTGAGCCCGCGGGCGTTGCAGTGCGCCGGCGGTGGGTAGATCGGAAGCGCCGGGAGCACGCCGCCGAAGAGGCGGCCGATGGCGCCGAAGATCGCGTCCTGAGCCGGGGCGCCCCCGGGCAGGGCGTACTGGTTCTTGTCGTGCGCCTCGGTGGTGGCCGGAGCACAGGTCTTCATGTTCCAGAAGGTGCCGGTCTCGAGGAAGTTGGCCGCGTTGACGACGACGCCGGTCGCGCCCTCGTCGCCCGCGACGCCGCCGAGGGCGTTGTCGAACTTGTTGACCAGCTCCATCTGCCGCACCCCCATCGCGTGCATCTGACCGATCTGGCGGGTGATGTCGGCCTGCGTGCACGCGGGGACGTCGGTGCCGGCCACGGCCTTGAACGTGCACCCGAAGGGCACGCTCGTCTCGATGCCCATGACGACCGCGAGCTTGCCGGCGTTGATGACGCGCCGGGCCTCGAAGGGGGTCGTGACGATGCGGTAGAAGCCCTTGCCGGGGCCGCCGAACTGGGCGTCGACGTAGTTCTGGAACTCGCGCATGCGGCGGGCCTGGAGGCGGATGGAGTCCATGTCGTCGCAGCTGTTCTTCTTGAGCGGGTAGACCTCGCACAGCTTGTTGTTCTCGACGAGCAGGTTGACGAACAACCGCTCGCCACCGCGCCAGGCGCGTTCCATCCACCGGTAGTAGGTGCCCTCGTGGGTGAGCGAGTCGGGCGCCGGCCAGTCCTTGAAGGTCGGCCAGCCGACGGGGTCGTGCGACGGCTTGCCGGACAGGAAGGCCTCGAGCACTGCGCCGTTGCCGCCGGTGACGCTGTGGTCGGCGCAGTCGACGAGCGCGTAGGCCACGCCGTACTTGTGCCAGGGACGGCCGCAGTGGGCGCGTCCGCCGAGGAACTCGAAGGCCATGCCGTGGGTGTGGGCGTCGACGAAGCCCCGGACCTCCTGGAACGACGTGACGCCGGCGTGCGGCCGGCCGGAGACGTCGACCTGGGCCTCGGGGTAGGCCAGGCAGGTGTCGACGTTGCGCAGGGCGAACGCGGTCGGCCTCGCCCCGAGGCCCATGCGCGCCCCACTGGCCTGCAGGTAGCGGCCGTCGGGCAGGCGGAACGTGAACCGGCCGCCGACCTGGCGCACCGTGAACTCGGCCGCGGTGCTCGGCAGGCGGTCGGCCCCGAGCCCGTCGCTGCCGGCCAGGAACTGGCGGCCCTGGAAGAACAGCAGGTAGGTGCCCAGCTGCGTGGCCTGGAACCGGAAGCGCGTGCCGGTGCGGGGTCGCCCGGCCACGGCGGCCACGCCCTGGGGCGTCGCCCGCACGAAGCGGCCGGGCGAGGCGCCGAGCGTGTAGCAGCCGCCGGCCATCACGTAGCGGTTCTGCGGGACCTCGCGGCGGGCCGCACGCACCGGCACGGTCGTGAGCCGGGGGTCGGGACGACGCCGCTCGGCCGCCACGTACGCCGCGGCGGCCCGGGCCTGCGCGGCCGTGGTCGGGTCGGTCGCGTCGGTGCCCTTCTCGCCGCCGCGGGCGAGGAGGTTCTTGAACCGCGGGTCGTGGGTGTGTGCCGGCGTGCCCGGCGGGTCGGTGTGCGGCACGCCGAGCGCGGCCTTGCGGGCCTCGTAGTCGTCGCGCAGCGTGGTGCCGGCGCGCTCGCCGCCCGACGACGGCAACGCCAGGGCCGTGGCGACAAGGGCGAGACCCAGCAACGCCGCGGTGAGCAGCCGGTGGAGCGGGCGGGGATCGGTCGAGGCGTCGAGCATGTCGTCTCCCGGAGCACGAGGAGGGTGATCGACGTCACCCTAGGACGTCTCGGCACCGTGCGGTGGAAAACGCGCATCGCCCGGTCCTGTCGGACCGGGCGATGCTGACCGGCCGGAGCCGGCGGTGGGGCGAGCGCTACTTCTTCGTCTTCTTCTTCGGCGGCGCCTTCACGCCCTGACCGATGCCGGCGTCGGCGATGCCGAGGTCGATCACGGCACCGGTGCCGTCGAGCACCGTGATGCGCAGACCGACGACGCGGAGACCGTCGGCCCGCTTGAACTCGAGCCCGTCCTCGAGCTTGACGAGGCCGGGGATCTCGAGCTTGCCGATCTTGGGGATGCGGACGACCTGGCCGTTGATGGTGATCTCGGCGATCGTGCTGCCCGCGCTGCTGCGGGTGGTCGTGCCCCGGTCGCGGGTGACGGTGGCGACGCCGACGATGCCCTTGACCCGCACCTTGCCGTCGAGCAGCGACACGTCGGCGACGCGACCGGCGGTGGTCGCCTTGGCCACCGCGGGCCGGTTGGTGGTGATGAGGCCGGACGAGACGCCCTCGACGTTGCCGAGCGTGCTGAGGTCGACGCCGGCGATGCTGCGGATGACGGGCTTGCCGAGGGTGCCCTGGCAGGGCATGAGCGTGAGGGCCTGGCGGCCGATGCTCAGGTTGTCGGCGAGGCCGCGTGCCTCGACACCGGCGGCATAGCCGCGGAAGATGCCCTGCTTGATGTTGCCGTCGATGCGCGCCCGCGTGGGGGCGACGCGGGCGCGGGTCTTCAGCGGGATGACCTGGATGTCGAGCGCGGTGGCGCGCTGCTCGGCCCCGGCCTTGGTGACCCTGGAGATCTTCTCGCCGATGGCGATCCGCACGAGACCGGGCACGAGCAGCGGGCGGCCCGGGGTCGGGATCGGCAGCGTCACGGCCGGTCGGTCGGCCAGCTTGAGCACGATCTTCGCGATCCTGGTCGTCGAGCTGGTGCCGTAGCGCCCGTTGTTGTTGAACGCACGGCTGAGCGAGGTCAGGCCCTCGATCTCGAGGCTGCCGATGGCATTCTGCGCCAGCACGAGCCGGGCGATCTTGTGCTCGGCGTTGCTGGCGACCAGGTTGCCGCGCTTCTCGGTCCACACCCGCGTCGAGACGCCCTCCAGGCGGCCGAGGCCGGGCAGGGTCAGGGCGGCGATCACGTTGGTCTTGTCGCGGTTGGCCTTGTTGTTGCACCCGATCGACTGGGCCGAGGTCGGGGCGGAGTTGACCGGCACCATGCCGCCGGAGACGTTGGTGCCGGCGGCGATCGCGGAGAGCGCGAACTTGGTCCGGACGAGGGGCGCCTTCTTGGCCGGCGCCGCCTGGACGGCGACCCCGGCGCCCACGGGCGCGGCGGTGGAGGTGGCTGGCATCTGACTGGCGCACAGGACGGCGGCAGCGACGGCGATGGGGAGTACGCGACGCATCTGAGGGGGCTCCTAGGAGGGGGGAGGGGAGGGGTCGGCCCCGAGACCGAAGACTGCAGTGACGCGGCCGTACCCGGGGCGTCGAGCGAGCATGAGGTGGTCTAGTCGTCAATTTGTCGGGCCGGTGCTCGGGATGCTAGGCGTGATCCCGCCCGGTCGTGCGGTTTCGCCCACACCGGACGCCGCACCCGGTACACGTCATCCCGACGGGTGAGCGTTTGATAACGCCATGACCCCTCAGCCCGTGATCGTCGGCATCGGCGCCGTCGTCCCGTCCGACCTCGTCGCCGTGGCCCGCCACGGTGCTCCCGTCGTCCTCGCCGACGACGCGCTCGCGGCCGTCGACCGCGCCCGCGCCGTCGTCGAGCGTCTCGCCTCGGCCGCGACGCCGACCTACGGCGTCTCGACCGGGTTCGGCGCGCTGGCCACCAGGCACATCGAGCCCGACCTCCGTGCGCGTCTGCAGCGCTCGCTGGTGCGCTCGCACGCCGCGGGGTCGGGGCCGGAGGTCGAGCGCGAGGTGGTGCGGGCCCTGATGCTGCTGCGTCTGTCGACCCTCGCGACCGGGCGCACCGGCGTCCGCCGCGAGACCGCCGAGCTGCTCGCGGCGCTGCTCAGCCACGGCATCACCCCGGTCGTGCACGAGTACGGCTCGCTGGGCTGCTCGGGCGACCTCGCGCCGCTCTCGCACTGCGCGCTGGCGCTGATCGGCGAGGGTCCGGTGCGCGACGCCGACGGCGTGCTCCGCGACGCCGGCGAGGCCCTGGCGGCCGCCGGGCTCGCCCCCGTCGAGCTCGGCGCGAAGGAGGGGCTCGCCCTCATCAACGGCACCGACGGCATGCTCGGCATGCTGGTGCTCGCCCTGGCCGACCTCCAGGTCCTGCTCCGCACCGCCGACGTCGCCGCGGCCATGTCGGTCGAGGCGCTGCTCGGCACCGACCGGGTGTTCGCCGCCGACCTCCAGGCCCTGCGCCCCCACCCGGGCCAGGCGTCGTCGGCGGCCAACCTGGTGCGGCTGCTCGCCGACTCCGGCGTCGTGGCCTCGCACCGCGGACCCGACTGCAACCGCGTGCAGGACGCCTACTCGCTGCGCTGCGCCCCCCAGGTGCACGGGGCGGCGCGCGACACCGTCGACCACGCGGCGCTCGTCGCCGGGCGCGAGCTGGCCTCGGCCGTCGACAACCCGGTGGTGGTCGACCTCGACGGCGGTGTCGACGGACAGGGCCGGGTGGAGAGCAACGGCAACTTCCACGGCGCGCCCGTCGGCTACGTGCTCGACTTCCTGGCCATCGCCGCCGCCGACGTCGCCTCGATGAGCGAGCGGCGCACCGACCGGTTCCTCGACAAGGCCCGCAACCACGGGCTCCCGCCGTTCCTGGCCGACGACCCCGGCGTCGACAGCGGCCTGATGATCGCCCAGTACACCGCGGCCGGCATCGTCTCCGACCTCAAGCGGCTCGCCGTGCCGGCCTCGGTCGACTCGATCCCCTCCAGCGCCATGCAGGAGGACCACGTCTCGATGGGCTGGTCGGCCGCTCGCAAGCTGCGCCGTGCGGTCGACGGACTCACCCGCGTCGTCGCCATCGAGCTGATGACGGCGGCGCGGGGCCTCGAGCTGCGGGCGCCGCTCACGCCGGCGCCGGCCACGGCGTCCGTCGTCGCGCTCCTGCGCGAGCACGGCGTCTCGGCGCCGGGTCCCGACCGACACCTCGCCCCCGAGATCGAGGCGGCCGTGGGGCTGGTGGCCTCGGGTGCCGTCGTGAAGGCTGTCGAGGACACGATCGGAGAGCTCTCATGAACGACCGACTGCCCATCCGCGCCGCCCGCGGCACCGACCTCACCGCCCGCTCGTGGCAGACCGAGGCGCCGTTGCGGATGTTGATGAACAACCTCGACCCCGACAACGCCGAGCGCCCGGAGGACCTCGTGGTCTACGGCGGCACCGGCAAGGCCGCGCGCGACTGGCCGTCGTACGACGCGCTGGTGCGCACGCTCACCACGCTCGCCGACGACGAGACCATGCTGGTGCAGTCGGGGCGACCGGTCGGCGTCATGAAGACGCACCCGTGGTCGCCGCGGGTGCTCATCGCCAACTCCAACCTGGTGGGCGACTGGGCGAACTGGGAGGAGTTCCGCCGACTGGAGGACCTCGGCCTCACGATGTACGGCCAGATGACCGCCGGGTCGTGGATCTACATCGGCACCCAGGGCATCCTCCAGGGCACCTTCGAGACCTTCGCCGCGGTCGCCGACAAGCGGTTCGGCGGCACGCTGGCCGGCACGATCACGCTCACCGCGGGCCTGGGCGGCATGGGTGGCGCGCAGCCGCTCGCGGTCACGATGAACGACGGTGTCGCGATCTGCGTCGACGTCGACCAGGAGCGCATCACCCGCCGCATCGAGCACCGCTACCTCGACGAGCAGGCCGACGACCTCGACGACGCCCTGCGGCGCGCGGTCGCGGCGCGCGACGCCCGGCGTCCGCTCTCGATCGGGCTGCTCGGCAACGCCGCGGAGGTGTTCCCGCGGCTGCTCGAGCTGAAGGCGCCCATCGACGTCGTCACCGACCAGACCTCGGCGCACGACCCGCTCAGCTACCTCCCGGTCGGGGTCTCGGTCGCCGACTGGAAGGACGCCGCCGACCGCGACCCCGACGGCTTCACCAAGGACGCCCAGGCCTCCATGGCCGCGCACGTGCGGGCCATGGTCGAGTTCCAGGACGCCGGCGCCGAGGTCTTCGACTACGGCAACTCGATCCGCGACGAGGCCCGCAAGGGCGGCTACGACCGGGCCTTCGAGTTCCCCGGGTTCGTGCCGGCCTACATCCGCCCGCTGTTCTGCGAGGGCCGCGGCCCGTTCCGCTGGGCGGCGCTCAGCGGCGACCCGGCCGACATCGCGGCCACCGACCGGGCGATCCTCGAGCTGTTCCCCGACGACGAGCGCCTGCACCGGTGGATCACGATGGCCGGCGAGCGGGTCGCCTTCCAGGGGCTGCCGGCCCGCATCTGCTGGCTCGGCTACGGCGAGCGCCACCTGGCCGGGTTGCGGTTCAACGAGATGGTCGCCAGCGGCGAGCTCACGGCGCCGGTCGTCATCGGGCGCGACCACCTCGACTGCGGCTCGGTCGCCTCCCCCTACCGCGAGACCGAGAGCATGCTCGACGGCTCCGACGCCATCGCCGACTGGGCGCTGCTCAACGCGCTCGTCAACACCGCCTCCGGCGCCACCTGGGTCTCGTTCCACCACGGCGGCGGCGTCGGCATCGGCCGCTCGCTGCACGCCGGCCAGGTGTGCGTCGCCGACGGCACGGCACTGGCCGCCGAGAAGCTCGAGCGGGTGCTGACCAACGACCCCGGCATGGGCGTCATCCGCCACGTCGACGCCGGCTACGAGCGCGCGGCCGACGTCGCCGCCGAGCGCGGCGTGCGCGTGCCGATGCGGGAGGCCTGAGGTGGCCGACTACCTGCGCATCGGCGAGGTCGCGTCGGCGCTCGGCGTCAGCGTCGACACGCTGCGGCGCTGGGAGGCCGACGGGCGCGTGGAGTTCGAGCGGCAGCGCGGCCAGCGGGTGCTGCGGGCCGACCGGCTGGCCGAGCTGCTGCGCCAGCACGCGCCGTCCACGCGGTCGAGCAGCGCGCGCAACCGCATGGCGGGCATCGTGGTCTCGGTGAAGAAGGACGCGGTGATGGCGCAGGTCGAGCTCGCCTGCGGCGACTACCGCATCGTGTCGCTGATGAGTCGTGAGGCGGCCGACGAGCTCGGCCTCGAGCCCGGCTCGCCGGCCACGGCCGTGGTCAAGGCGACCACCGTGATCGTGGAGCGGTAGAGGTGCACGCCTAGGAAGTTCCTAGGGCATGATGTCTGCACCCCCGCCTCCTCCGATGTGGAAGGCCGCACCGTGCGCCGTCTCCTGATGATCCCCGCCCTCGTCCTGCTCGCCCCTGGCCTCGTCGCGTGCGGAGGTGACGACGACGGCGACGGCTCCAGCGGCGACGGCACCACCCTCACCGTCTATGCCGCGGCCTCGCTCACCTCGACCTTCGAGGAGCTGGCCGAGCGGTTCGAAGCCGACCACGAGGGCGTCGACGTCGTGCTGGAGTTCGGCGGCTCCTCCGACCTCGTGGAGCAGATCATCAACGGCGCCGACGCCGACGTGTTCGCCTCGGCCGACACCAAGAACATGGACAAGCTCACCGCGGAGGACCTCCAGGGCCAGGACCCCCAGGACTTCGCCACCAACACCCTCGAGATCGCCGTACCGCCGGGCAACCCGGCCGGCGTCACCTCGCTGCAGGACCTCGCCGGCGACCTCGACCTCGTCATCTGCGCCCCCGAGGTGCCGTGCGGCGCGGCCACGCAGACCGTGGCCGAGGCTGCCAGCATCACCCTCGACCCGGCGAGCGAGGAGCAGTCGGTCACCGACGTGCTCGGCAAGATCACCTCGGGCCAGGGCGACGCCGGCCTCGTCTACGTCACCGACGTGATCGCCGCGGGCGACACCGTCGAGGGCATCGAGTTCCCCGAGTCCGCCGACGCCGTCAACACCTACCCGATCGCCACCGTGAAGGACGGCGACGCCGGCGACCTCGCCCAGGAGTGGGTCGACCTGGTGCTGGGCCCCGACGGTCAGCAGGTGCTGAGCGCCGCGGGGTTCGGCGCCCCGTAGGGTCGCGAGGGTGACGTCGCGACCCGGCCCTCGACCGGTCGGGCTGCCGCGCTGGGTCGTCGTGCCGGCGGTCGTCGGCACGCTGTTCGTCGTGGTGCCCCTGGCGGCGTTGGTCGCGCAGGTGGAGTGGTCGGACTTCTGGGGCCTAATCACCTCCGAGTCGTCGCTGTCGGCGCTCGCGCTGAGCCTGCGCACCTCGGCGGTGAGCGCGCTGGTGTGCGTGCTGCTCGGGGTGCCGATGGCGCTCGTCCTGGCCCGAACCAGGTTCCCCGGACAGGCCGTCCTGCGATCCCTGGTGCTGCTGCCGATGGTCCTGCCGCCCGTGGTCGGCGGCCTCGCACTGCTCTACACCTTCGGCAAGCGCGGCCTGATCGGCGAGACCTTCGAGGTGGTCGGCGAGGAGGTCGCCTTCTCCACCCTGGCTGTCGTGATGGCGCAGGTGTTCGTGTCGATGCCGTTCCTCGTCGTGAGCCTCGAGGGCGCGCTTCGGGTGGCGGGCGAGCGCTACGAGGTGGTCGCCGCATCGCTCGGCGCACGCCCCACGACGGTGCTGCTGCGGGTCACCCTGCCCCTGGCCGTGCCCGGTCTGATCTCCGGCGCGGTGCTCGCCTTCGCCCGCTCGCTCGGCGAGTTCGGAGCCACGATCACCTTTGCCGGCAGCCGGGAGGGCGTCACCCGCACCCTGCCGCTCGAGATCTACCTGCAGCGCTTCGACGACCCCGACGCCGCCATCGCGCTCTCGCTCGTGCTCGTCGTGGTCGCCGTCCTGGTGATCGGGCTGACCCGGCAGCGGAGCGGGGCCCTGTGAGCCTGTCCGTCTCCTTCACGGTCGCCGAGCGCGACGTCGAGGTGAGCCTCGACGTCGCCGCCGGCGAGACCGTCGCGCTGCTCGGGCCCAACGGGGCCGGCAAGTCGACCGTGCTGAACGTGGTGGCAGGGCTGCTGCGCCCCGACCGGGGCCGGGTCGAGCTGGCCGGGCGCACGCTCACGTCGGTGGGCCGGCCCGGACGACGGGTCGACGTCGCACCGCACCGGCGCCGGGTCGCCCTGCTGGCGCAGGAGCCGTTGCTGTTCCCGCACCTCAGCGCCCTCGACAACGTCGCGTTCGGGCCGCGCAGCGCCGGCGTCGGGCGGGCCGCGGCGCGACGGCGCGCCCAGGAGCTGCTCGACGAGGTCGGCATCGGCGAGCTCGGCGACCGCCGTCCGCGGCAGGTCTCGGGTGGTCAGGCCCAGCGGGCCGCCGTCGCGCGCGCTCTCGCCGCCGACCCCGACCTGCTCCTGCTCGACGAGCCCATGGCCGCGCTCGACATCGCCGTCGCGCCGGCGCTGCGACAGACGCTGCGACGGGTGCTCGCCGAACGCACCTGTGTCGTCGTCACCCACGACGTGCTCGACGCGCTGCTGCTGGCCGATCGCGTGCTCGTGCTCGACGGCGGCCGCGTCGTCGAGGCCGGCGCCAGCCGCGACGTGCTCACCCGTCCCCGCAGCGCGTTCGCGGCCCGCCTCGCCGGGCTCAACCTGGTCGTCGGCCGGTGGCGCGACGGCGCCGTCACGCTCGACGACGGCGGCGCCGTCGCGGGACAGGGCGTCGGCGAGGCCCCGGCTGACGGCGCGCCGGCGATCGCGGTCTTCCGGCCCACCGCGGTCGCGGTCTACCCCGAGGCCCCGCACGGCAGCCCGCGCAACGTGGTCCCGGTCGTCATCGAGCAGGTCGAGCCGCTCGGCGACCTGGTGCGGGTGCGGGCCGGCGACCTCGGTGCCGACGTGACGCCGCAGGCGGCCGCCGAGCTCGAGCTGGTGCCGGGGGCGCGCGGCTTCTTCGTGGTCAAGGCGACGGAGGTCGAGGTCTACGGGGCGTGACGTACGGTGACCGCGTGATCCCGGAGAAGCCGCGCATGCCGCTCACCGACATCAGCTCGCGGGCCTGGGAGCACCCGGCCGACCGCGGCGCGCTGGTCGCCCTGCGCCGGCTCAAGGGCTTCGACACCGTGCTCAAGGCGATCTCGGGCATGGTCAACGAGCGCACCACGCGCCTGCTGTTCCTCGGCACCGCCGTGCGGGTCGACGAGCGGCAGTTCCCGTCGCTGCACTACCTGCTGCGCGACGCCGCCCGCGTGCTCGACACCGACGACGTCCCGGAGATGTTCGTGCGCGCCGACCCGACTCTCAACGCGTTCACCATCGGCCTCGACAAGCCGATCATCGTGCTCAACTCGGGCCTGGTCGACCTGCTCCAGGAGGACGAGCTGCGCTTCGTCGTCGGCCACGAGCTCGGCCACGCGCTCAGCGGCCACGCCGTCTACCGCACCCTGCTGATGCGGCTGATCAACATGACCGGCGTGCTCGGCTCGGTCCCGCTCGGCGGGCTCGGCATCCGGGCCATCATCGCGGCCCTCTACGAGTGGCAGCGCAAGTCCGAGCTGTCGGCCGACCGGGCCGGCCTGCTCACCACGCAGGACCCCTCGGCGGCCATCCGCACCCACATGCAGATGGCGAGCGGCGGCCTGGTCGGCGAGCTCGACCTCACGACCTTCATGGCCCAGGGCCGCGAGTACCTCGACAGCGGTGACCTGCGCGACTCGGTGCTGAAGCTGATGCTCGTCGAGCGCACCACCCACCCGTTCGCCGTCGTCCGGGCCGCCGAGCTGCGAGCCTGGGTCGACTCCGGTGAGTACGCCACCATCCTCGGCGGCGCCTACTCGCGCCGCACAGACGACGCCCACGCCGGCGTCACCGACGCCGCCAAGGACGCCGCCCAGTCCTACTCGAGTGCGTTCGAGGCCTCGCAGGATGCTCTCGGCAAGCTGGTGCACGACGTCGCCGGGGTCGCCGGCAGCGCGAAACTGTGGCTCGACGAGCGGTTCGGGCGCGGCGGGTCGACGCTCTAGGGCATCAGCGGCGCCGTCTCTTGCGGGGCGGCTCGACGGTCCACAGCGTCGGTACGTCGGCGACCACCCAGCAGGCCCCGGCGACGACGTTGCCCGGCCGCGGCGCGACGGCGGTCGACGAGGCCGCGAGACACACTGTCGCCTCGAATCCGACGGTGCGCACCCGTGCGACGTGGAAGTCCTGCCCGGTGGCCTTGTTGGTCTGCGTCGTGGCCTCGAGGACGACGCCCGCCAGGTGGGCCGTCGGCTCGGCGGCGTCCTGGCTGCCGAAGAGCCCGTAGGACAGGAACGACTCGGCCCCGAAGCGCTGGTCGCCGCCGTCGAGCCGGCTGGCGTCGGAGGCCGCGAAGGCGGCCTCGTCGTCGTGCACCGCCATCTCGACGCCGAGCGCCACGAGCGAGGCGCGCAGCGGACCGCCGATCGTCGACCGCAGGTGACGGTGCTGCTCGAGGTCGGTGGCGAGTCGGGTGACCACCTCGTTGTCGTCGCCGAGCACGTCGGCTTGCACCACGGGGCCGAAGGGGCCCAGGTCGCCGAGCAGGGCGCCCGGACGGGCGTCGTAGGAGGGCACCAGGTCGAGAGTCTCGCCGTTCTCGTCGCGGACGACGACGACCCGGGCCCCGCTGAGGTCGGTGTAGCGCACCGACTCGACACCGGCGGTGCGCCCGGCGAGCGAGGAGGGCATCGACTCCAGGTGGGTGTTGAGCGCCTCGACGGAGTCGACGTCGAGGCCGAGGCAGGCGAGGGTGGACGGCATGTGCGACACGGTACGGCCCGCGTTAACAGAACTAAGTCAGTAGAGTTATAGTGGTCGACATGTCCCGTCTCGACGTGCACCAGCACGCGTGGCCCGACGCGCTCCTCGAGGAGCTGCGGCGTCGGTCGCGCGGCCCGCGCGTCGTCGGCGACCGGCTGCTCCTCGACGGCGAGCCGGAGTTCGTGATCGACCCCGCCGTCCACGTGCTCGCCGACCGTGCGAGGGCCGATGCCGCCGACGGCATCGACCGGGCCCTGCTGTCGCTGTCGAGCCCCCTCGGCATCGAGTCGCTGCCCCCCGACGAGGCCGCCCCGCTGCTCGACGCCTGGCACGGCCTCGCGGCCGAGGTCGGCCCCGCGCACGGGGTGTGGGCGTCGGTCAACCTCGTCGAGCCCGACCTCGACCCGCTGCGGGCGACCCTGGCGCACGACGCCGTCGTCGGGCTGCAGGTGCCGGCCACCGCCCTGCTCGACCCCGCGGCGCTCGATCGGCTCGCGCCGGTGCTCGACGTCGTCCAGGACGCCGACCTGCCGGTGCTCGTGCACCCCGGCCCGGCCCCGGCGTCCGACGTCGCCGTGCCCGGCTGGTGGCCGGCCCTGACGTCGTACACCGCCCAGCAGACCGCGGCCTGGTTCGCCTGGCACGTCGCCGGCCGCGCGCTGCTGCCGACGCTGCGCATCTGCTTCGTCGCGCTCGCCGGCCTCGCGCCGCTGCACCACGAGCGGCTCGCCGCCCGCGGCGGCACTTTCGGCGCCGTCGACCGCTTCGTCTTCTACGACACCTCGTCGTACGGCCACCGCGCCGTCGACGCCGTCGTGCGCGTCGTGGGGGTCGACCCGATCGTGCACGGTTCTGACCGGCCCTACGCCGAGCCCCACGACCCCGGTCTCGGCGAGGCCTTCAGCCACGCCCTGTTCGTCTCCAACCCCCATCACCTGCTGAACGGAGGAGTCCGATGACCGCCGTAGCCGTACCTTCCCCGACGGCGTGCGTCCTGAGCGTGGAGGAGCTGCCTGCCCTGCCGGGCCGCCAGCTCGACGCCGAGGAGCTGCGCGCCTGGGTGCGCGAGCTCGCTGCCCGGCCCGAGCTGTGGGAGCACCACGTGCACCACGAGCGAGCCGTCGACGCCGACGGCCGGCACTACGTGTCCCTCTACCGCGACGCCGACATCGACGTCTGGCTGTTGTGCTGGGACCTCCAGGACGACACCGGCTGGCACGACCACGACACGTCGTCCGGCGCCGTCGCGGTGACCCGCGGCGCCGTCACCGAGGCCCGCCCCCGACTGGGTGGCGACGCGGTCGTCTCGACCTTCACCAGCGGCGACACCCTCGCCTTCGGCCCCGACCACATCCACCGCATGGCCGGCGCGATCGACGGCTCGGTCTCCATCCACGCCTACTCGCCGCCGCTGTGGCGCATGGGTCAGTACGCCATCAGCGACTCCGGCGTGATGCGCCGGTTCTCGGTCAGCTACGCCGACGAGCTCCGGCCCATTTGAATGGCGCGAGCGGAGCTCGCGCGGCCGCGGCGCCTGAGCGAACGCGCCAGCCACCGTTTCGCGACGCCCCTGCTCGCTGGAGCTCGCATCGGGCGACGCGAAACGGCGTCCGGCGCGCCCGCGCGCCGCGGCGGGCAATGGTCGAGTGGGCTTGCTCGTGGTGATCGACGTCGTAGCCGGTCAGCGCGCGAGTGCGGCGACGGCGTCGGCGAGCGGGACGTCGCCCCCGACGAGCACGGCCTGGACGCCGATCGTGTGCGGGGCGTCGAGGACGGCGGCGACGACGGCCGCCACGTCGCCGCGGGTGACGTCGCCGTTGGTGTTGTCGGGGTCGGCCGAGCGGCCGGGGTCGTCGTGGGGGACGTCGGCGTCGGTGCCGAGCTTGACGCGACCGTCGGCGGGCTCGTCGACGAGGCGGCCCGGGCGGATGATCGTCCAGTCGAGCCCGGAGTCGCGGACGGCGGCGTCGGAGTCGCGCTTGGCGTCGACGTAGGCCCGCCAGACCGGGCTGACGTCGTCGGGCAGCGGCTCGTCGACGCCCCAGGCCGAGACCTGCACGTAGCGCCGGATACCGAGCCGCTGGGCGGCCTCGAGGGAGTGGAGGGTGCCGCCGAGGTCGACGGTCCTCTTGCGCTCGATGTTGCCGTCGGCGCCACCGCCGGCGCTGAACACGACGGCGTCGCAGCCCTCGAACGCGGCGACGAACTGCTCGACGTCGCCGGCCTCGATGTCGAGCAGGCGCACCTCGGCGCCGAGCCCCTCGAGCTCGTCGCGGTAGTCCTCGGTGCGCACGAGGGCGACCGGCGTGTGCCCGGCCGAGACGAGCTGCGGGTGGAGCTGGAGGGCCACGCGACCGTGGCCGCCGACGACGGCGATACGACTCATGTCGTCGACGCTACTGCGGCAGCCTCGCCCGACAAGCCCGTGTGGGGTGAGGCCGCCGGCGGCCAGGCACCGGGCGGCCGGGCACACTGAGCACCGTGAGCGGAGCGACGAAGCGAGCACTGGTCCTCGGTGGTGGCGGCATCACCGGCATCGCGTGGGAGACCGGTCTCCTGCACGGCCTCGCCGAGGCGGGCGTCGACCTCACGACGGCCGACCGGGTCGTCGGCACCTCGGCCGGATCCATCGTCGGCGCGCAGATCACCTCCGACATCGGGCTGCCCGAGCTCTACCGCCGACAGCTCCTCTCGCCGGCCGAGCTCGGCGACACGGCACCGCTGGCCGCCATCGCCCCGACGGTGCTGCTGCGGTTCGGGGCCTCGCTGCTCACGGCGCGCGGCGACGTCGAGCGGTTCGGCCGCGGCGTCGGCGCACAGTCGATCGCGCTGGCCCGGCGCGGCAAGGTGCCCGCCGTCGCCGAGCGCTACGAGCAGGTCGACCAGCGCATCCACGGCCTCACCTGGAACGAGCGCGACCTCGTCGTCACCGCCGTCGACGCGCGCACCGGCGAGCTCGCCGCGTTCGGTCCCCACGGCGACGAGCCCGACGTGTCGCTCGAGGATGCCGTCAACGCGTCGTGTGCGGTGCCGTGCGTCTACCCGCCGATCCCGATCGGCGACCGGGTCTTCATCGACGGCGGCGCCCGCTCGGGTGCCAACGCCGACCTCGCCGCCGGCTTCGACCCGGTCGTCGTGCTCTCGCCGGGCGACCGCTCCATCGGCCCGATCCGCAGCGCCCGCCAGCAGCTGGAGGCGCTCGGCGTCCGGCACCTGGTGATCACGCCCGACGAGGGCGCGCTCGCCGCGATCGGCAAGAACGTGCTCGACCCGGCCGCGCGACCGCCCTCGGCGCGGGCCGGTCTGGCGCAGGCGCGGGCCCACGTCGACGAGGTGCGCGAGCTCTGGGGGTGACGGCTCGCGCGGTGATCGGGCGGACCGGGCGGGTCGGGCGGGTCGGGCGGGCGAAGGGGTCGTGAGCCTCACCACGGCGAGGAGACCGTTCACAGGCACACGACCCGCGCCCGGCGACCGACGCCGCCGGCCGGCCGGAGCCCGGCGTCCGCTCAGCCCTCGAGCGCCGCGATCGCCTCGGCGATCGACAGGGTGCGCCGGGCCGACTCGACGTGCAGGTTCTCGACCATGCGGCCGTGGTAGGTGACGACGCCCGAGCCCTGGCCGGCCTCGAAGGCCTCGATGAGCCCACGGGCGTCGTCGACCGCCGCCGCCGACGGCGCGAAGGCGCGGTTGGCGCCCTCGACCTGGCCGGGGTGGATGAGGGTCTTGCCGTCGAAGCCCATCTGCCGCCCCTGCTCGCACTCGGCGAGGAAGCCGTCGGTGTCCTTCACGTCGTTGTAGACGCCGTCGACGATCGAGATGCCGGCGGCGCGGGCCGCGAGCAGCGCGGTGTGCAGCGACGGCAGGATCGGCGCGCGGCCCGGCACGTGCTCGGCGTAGAGCTCCTTGACGAGGTCGTTGGTGCCCATGACCAGCACGGTCAGGCGCTCGGAGGCGCGGGCGATCGACAGGGCGTCGAGGATCGCCACCGGCGTCTCGATCATCGCCCAGAGCTTGGTGTGGTCGGGCGCGCCGGCCTTCTCCATGGCCTCGACCAGCCGGTGCACCTCGTCGGCGCTGTTCACCTTCGGGACGACGATCGCGTCGGGTCCGGCGGCGGAGGCGGCGGCGATGTCGGCGTCGTGCCACTCGGTGCCGATGCCGTTGGCGCGGATCGTCATCGTGCGGCGTCCGTACTCGCCCGAGGCGACGGCGGCCGCGGCGGCCTCGCGCGCGGCGGGCTTGGCGTCGGGCGCGACGGCGTCCTCGAGGTCGAGGATGACGCCGTCGACCGGCAGCGTCTTGGCCTTCTCGAGCGCCTTGGCGTTCGAGCTCGGCATGTAGAGCACCGAGCGCAGCGGGGTGAAGTCGCTCATGTCAGTCCTCCACGGAGATCGCGTCGTAGGCGGCCTTGAGCTCGGGGTCGATCTGCGAGAGCTGCTCGGCGAGGGAGACCATCACCAGGCACTGCTTGAGCGAGGCGTCGTCCTCCATCTTGCCGTCGAGCATCACCGCGCCGGTGCCGTCGCCCATGGCCGCGACCACGCGACGGGCGTGCGCGACGTCCTCGACCGAGGGCGAGAAGACCCGGTTGGCGATGGCGATCTGCTTGGGGTGCAGGCTCCACGTGCCGACGCAGCCGAGCAGGAACGCGTTGCGGAACTGGTCCTCGCAGGCGGTCACGTCGGTGATGTCGCCGAACGGGCCGTAGTAGGGGTAGATGCCGTGCATCGCGCACGCGTCGACCATGCGGGCGATCGTGTAGTGCCACAGGTCCTGCTGGTAGGTCGGGCGGACGGCGTCGGGCTGGTCGGGGTTCGGGTCCTGGCGCACCAGGTAGCCGGGGTGGCCGCCGCCCACGCGGGTGGTCTTCATGCGGCGGTCGGCCGCGAGGTCGGCCGGGCCGAGCGAGAGGCCCTGCATGCGGGGCGAGGCGCCGCAGATCTCCTCGACGTTGGCCATGCCGCGCGCGGTCTCGAGGATCGCGTGCACGAGGATCGGACGGGTCAGCCCGGCCTTGGCCTCGAGCTGGGCGAGCAGCCGGTCGACGTAGTGGATGTCCTCGGCGCCCTGCACCTTCGGCACCATGATCACGTCGAGCTTGTCGCCGATCTCGGTGACGAGCGTGGTCAGGTCGTCGAGCGCCCACGGGCTGTCGAGGCTGTTGATCCGGGTCCAGAGCTGGGTCGGCCCGCCGTGCCCGAGGTCGGCGGTGTCCTTCGCGATCTGCACGAGCCCCGCCCGGGCGGCCTCCTTGTTGTCGGCCTTGACGGCGTCCTCGAGGTTGCCGAGCAGCACGTCGACGGTGCCGACCATGTCGGGGACCTTCGCCGCCATCTTCGGGTTGCTCGGGTCGAAGAAGTGGATCGCCCGGCTGGGGCGGAACGGGATCGAGGTCAGCGGCTCGGGGGCCCCGACCGCGAGAGGTCGGAAGAAGTCCTTGGCGCTCTGCGAGGCGGGCATGCCGCGCAAGTTAGCAGTCGTTAACGCGCCGGCTCTATGACCGATCTCTCCCCGGACGACGTCACGAGCGCTTGCGCCGCCACCACCGTCGTGGTGGCTCCGGCGGGGGTGCGGCGGCGGCGCGCTCGGCCCGGCGGGCCGCGCGCCGCTCGGCCCACGCCGCCACGGTGGCGTCGACGTCGCGCGGCATGGTGATCAGCGGCGGGCCCTCGGGGGAGCGGTAGCGGGCCGCGACGACGCGCTCGTTGAAGTCGGTGAGCACGCGCCGCACCTCGGCCTCGTAGGCGATCCGGTCGAGGCGGTCGTCGAGCTCGGCGTCCTCCTTGCGCAGCTGCACCGTGAGCGGCAGGACGGCGATCCGCTCGCGCTCGACGAGCTTCTTCAGCCACCAGTCGGGGTCGTGGCTCTCGCCGAGCCCCTCGATCGGCTTGCCGGCGCCGGGAAGGTCGTCGAAGTCGCCGCGCTCCATCGCGACCCGGAGCTGCTCCTCGACCCAGCGGTTCTGCTGCTGGATGCGGGCTGCGGCGGCCGAGCGGCCGGTGCGGGAGTCGCGCTGCGACGTGGGCCGGGGCTGGTCGTCGGTCATGGGATCACCTCGGGTCCAGCCTACGAAGCCGGTCCAGGCCCGACCGGGTGGAGCGCCTCCGACGAGCCCGCGCGGTCAGCCGTCCGTGTCGGGCACGAAGGTGCGCAGGATGCGGCTCACCTCGGAGGTCTCGAACTCGGCCGTCGGGGCGAGCGCCACGACGTTGAGGATGAGGTCGTCGCCGACCTGCTGGAACAGCTGCCAGTAGGTGACCTCGACGGTCGACGCCCCGGCGCCCGCCCGCCGCTCGCGCCAGGAGACCAGGATGGCCGGCGGCAGCTCGTCGACCAGCCCGGGCACCGAGGTGCGGTGCACCTCGCGACTGGTGCCGGACGACGACTTGAGCGTCTCGAGGGCGAACGACTGCTGCGTGGCCGGCGCTCGTGGTGCGGTGTCGCGGATGACGACGACCCGCTGCGGCACCGCGGTCACGCGTGACGGCGTCTCGAGCACGAGCATCGGCTCGCCGTTGCGGCTCGTGGTGCGCTGTTGCTGGAACTCGCCGGGGGCGCTGATGGTGAAACCGCTCCCCTCGACCTCGGAGTAGGCGGCCGGGCCCTCGCCCATCGCGACGGTGGCGGACGGCGTCCCGGTGGGCCGGTAGGGGTCGTCGGCGTCGTCGGACGGCGTCGTGTCGGTGGCGCTGCCACAGCCGCCGAGGCCCAGCGCGGCGGCGACCGTGGCGGCGACCACGCCGGCCCTCAGTCGCACGGCGACCAGTCCGCCCACCCGCCGCCGCTCCACCGGCGGGCGTCGTCGACGGGCACCCGCACGACGTCGACAGCGCCGCTCTCGTCGAGCCCGATCTCGTCGGGCACGGTGTCCGGCCGGGTGGGGCGGCCGTAGGTCTGCTCGGTCACGGCGCCGCCCTCGCGCGCGGCGAGCACGAGCTCGGCCAGGGGGTCGGCGGCGAGCGTGGTGGCGTCGTCCGGGTCGGGCGGCGTCCAGCCCGTCGGCAGAGGACGACCCTGCGCGGAGAGGAACCGGGCCGCGACGGCGCGCCCGGCGTCGGTGTCGGTCGGCAGGCTCAGCTGGTGCACCGTGACGCCGTCGCCGTCAGCCTCGCCGGACGACGCGGTCGCGGCGAGCCGGACCACGTTGCCCTCGGGGTCGAGGTCGAGCGAGGTCATGACGGGCACCTCGTCGGCGTCGAGACCGAGTGCGTCGCCGTCGAGGAGCGCGGAGAGGAAGATCGTGGCCGAGCCGTCGGCGGCGGTGCGGGTGGCCAGCACGCGGGCCTGCGTGCCGTCGTCGCCGCGGGGGATCGGTCCGGTCGCCTCGTCGCTGGCGTTGAGCGACACGTCGCCCTCGGCGACGACCTCGTCGGGCTCGGGCAGCTCGCCGTCGACGAGCCGCGAGGCGCCGTCGGTGAGCCACCGCATGGGCCCGGAGCCGCCCGCGACGACGTCCTTCACGTGGTCCTGCACGAGCGTGTCGACGAGGTCGGGCAGGTCGGACCCGTCGACCAGGTAGACCTCGCCGCCCGGCACCTCGACCGTGCCCGTCGTCGGAGACAGCGTGAGGCCGCCGCCGAGGTCGACCCGGTCCGTCCGGTCGTCGCCGACCCGGACCCGGTGCTGGCCGGTGGTCGAGCGCTGCACGGCCACCCGGCGTCCCTCGGCGGTGGAGAAGGTGGTGGCCTCGGCCGCGTCGACCCGCTCGTTGCCGCCGGGGGAGGCGACGCACGCCTCGTCGACGGAGCGGGCGGAGCGGGACGGCGCCGGGGTGGTGCACCCGCCCTGGCCGAGCGTGACGACCTGGCACACCCGGGTCGAGAGCGTCCGGCTCATCGCGTCGGCCGCGGGCACCGTGGCGACGACGACGCCGGTCGCGAGCGTGGCCGCGACGAGGGCCATGCCGACCGTCTCGAGCGTCGCCGCACCCGACTCGCGGCCCGGGCGGCCCCGCGAGACGTCGTCGTCCATGTCGTGCCTCTCGTGCAGGCCGAGCCCCGCTGCAGACTCCGGGAACCTGTCGTACCCACCCAACCCCGGAGGCCGGGCCGGTCCGTAGGCCCGAGGGCCCTATTCGCCCGCCTCGAGGCTGTACGGCGCCCGCTCCGGACGACGCTCGCGGAGGTCGGTGGTCAGCCCGGCCACGAGCACGACCCCCACCCAGAGCACCAGGTCGATCGCCACGGTGGCCGGGCCCGGGTCGACGACGAGCTGGCCGACGAGCGCGCGGCCGACCCAGGTGGCCGGGAAGGCGGCGTAGGCGAGCACGCCCGCGAGGGCCAGGTGGGGGAGGACGCCCCGTCCGGCGGCGTCGTCGTCGTACGCTCCGCGCATGACGATCCGGGTGAGCAACGTCAGCACCAGCAGGCACAGCAGGGTGCGCAGCACGACCGTCGCCGACGGGCTCGCCGCGGGTAGCGTGACCAGCACGGCCGCCATCCAGGCCACGACGGCACCGAGGGTCAGGGTGAGCACGAGCCGCACCACGAGACGGGTCTGCATGGGTCCTTCCGAGACGTCGACCGGTGCCGCGGAGGCTACCGGCACCCCGCGACGTCCGCGACGTCCGCGACGCCTGCCGTGAGCCGCGGGCGCCGGTTCGGGCCGGGCGCGCGGGTGCTGCTGTGCGACGGCCGCCCGGTGGCGCCGCTGGTGGTCGCCGAGACCGCGCGATCGCGACGGCGCGGCCTGCTGGGCACCACGGGCGTCGACGGCGCGCTGTGGATCACCCGGTGCCCGTCGGTGCACATGGTCGGCATGCGCTACCCGATCGACGTCGCCGTCGTCGACCGCGACGGCACCGTGCTGCGCGTCGCCACCCTGCGCCCGTGGACCGGCATGACCCGGTTCCGGCTGCGCGCGAGCGCGACCATCGAGGCGGCGGCCGGCTCGATGTCCGCGTGGGGAGTGCGGGCCGGGTCGGTGCTCGCGATCGGTGACCCCGCATGAGCGACGCCGTCGCGATCGCCGGTGCCGCCGCCGCGTGCGGGGCGGCGGGTCTCGCGCTCGACCGCTGGCTGCGGCTCGAGCGTTACCGCTACGACGACGAGCGCGACCGGCCGGGCCGGACGACGTCCTGGGTGCCGGTGGTGCTCGTCGTCGCCGGTGCCCTGCTCGGCTGGCGCGTCGGCGACCACGTCGCGCTGCTGGTCACGTTCGGGGCGGCACTGGTGTGGATGGTCGGTCTCGCGGCCATCGACGTCGACGTCCGTCGCCTGCCCGACCGGTGGACCCTGCCCGCCGTCCCGGTGACGGCGGCCCTGCTCGCGTGGTGCTCCGGGAGCACCGGCGCCGGGTGGGAGCCGTGGTGGACGGCGCTCGCCTGCGGCCTGGCCAACGGCTTCGTGCACCTGGTCTTCGTCGTCGCGAACCCCGACGGCCTCGGCCTGGGCGACGCCAAGCTCGCCGTCACCCTCGGCCTGCTCACCGGCTGGATCTCGGCTGGTGCGGCGGCCGTCGCTTTCCTGGGCTCGTTCGTCGTCGGCCTCGTCGTCGGGCTCGTGGTCGCCTGGCGCAGCGGCGAGGGCCGCAAGGCCACCTTCCCCTTCGGTCCGTCGATGGTGCTCGCGGCCGGCGTCGTGGTGCTGCTCGCCGCCGGCGGCTGAGCCGTCCGCCGGTGGTCGAGCCGCCTCGCCCGGCTCGATCAGCGGAGGTCCGCTCGATCGGCGAGGCACGCCCTACGGCACCGGGGACGGCGTCGGCGGGTCGCTCCAGCCGGTCTGCCAGTACCCGTCCGGGGCGACGAAGGCCTCGTCCTTGCACTTCGGGGCCGGGGTGACGACCTGGGTGTCGCCGTTGACGTCGGTGATCTCCAGCTCGGAACCGTTCAGCTCCTTCACCGTCTCGACCTCGGTGAACGAGGCCTTGAACAGGTCGATGCCCATGAGGTCGATGCTGGTACCGAACGACGTGGTCTCCTCGTCGATGTCGTACTCGAGGCGACGCACGTTGGAGTTCTCGTCGACGGCGTCCTGCAGGGTCTCCTGGGCGCCGGTGTCGTCGAAGCCGATGTCGATGTTGCCGCCCTCGAGCTCGCCCTCGTCGTTGCGCGGGAACAGCTCGTCGATCACCGGACCCAGTGTCTCGCGAAGCTCCGGGTGCTGCTCGAAGTCGAGGATCATCTCGGTGACGTTCGACTTGCCCTCCTTCTGCTCCTGCGAGTAGGTGAACGAGGCACCGAAACCCCGGGGGAGCATGACGGAGACGTCGATACCGGCCTTGGCGAGCGTCTTCATCACCTGGTCGTCCATGGTGAAGATGACCTTCGAGAGCTCGCCCTCGGGGTTCCAGGCGACGGTGGTCGCGGTGCTGCCCTGCCAGTCGGCGCCGAACTGGAAGCCGCCGCCGGCGCCACCGCCCTCCTGTTTGCCCTTGTCGTCCTTCTTGCCGAGGCCCTTGCCGCCGAGCTTGAGGCCGAGGAGGAAGCCGCCGGCGTCGCTCGACTTGGCTGTGACGACGCGGCTGCCGTCGGTGCCGACCCGCTGCTCGACCTGCGTCTCGCCGGTGTAGTTGCCCTCGATGGACGGCGTCGCGGCGCCCTGCGCCCCGCCGTTGTCGCCTCCCTTCGTGATCGGGAAGCTGTAGCCGCCCTTGAGCGTGATCTTCGAGGTCTTGGTGGTGGCCTCGGAGAGGATGTGGTGCGGAGGCTCGTTCTTCTTCAGCTCCTGCAGGCGCTGGGCAGCCTTCATCCGCTCGTTCTGGGCGTTCTGGCTGGGCGGACAGTTGGGGCACGGGATGACCGGTGGCCCCCACGGGCCGATCAGCTCGGAGTTCAGGCGGACCTTCTTGTACCAGTCGAGCCAGGCCTGCGCCGACTCCATGTTCTCGAACTCGTAGGTCTTGTCGTTCTCGTAGCCGGTGACGCCGGCGAGGTCGAAGCTGATGTTCGACAGCGTGCCGGAGACGCCGCCGCCGACCTCGGCGCCCTTGAGCAGGTGGGCGCGCACGCGGCCGTCACCCAGCTTCTCGACCACGAAGCCGTCGCTGTTGCTGATCTTGATGAACAGGATCTGCAGCTCGGACTTGCTGACCTCGGAGGTCTGGCTGGTGATGCAGGGCGGTTCCATCGTCTCGTACCGCTCGCGCACGCACTCGGCGAGCGGGCCGGCGGCATCGGCGCGGTCGTCGCCGATCGTCGCGTCGACGTAGGCCTCCCACTCCTCCTCGCAGCCCTCGGGCACGTACAGCACCTTGCAGCCGACCTGCACCAGCGTCGGCGCGTCGACGTCGAGCTCGCCGGACGTCGGGATCGCGTCCTTGCACTCCGGGTTGTCCGGGTTGTCGGGGTCGATCGGTGGCTGGTCGGGGTCGGTCGGGGTCGGTCCGCCGCCGTCGTTCGGGCCGTCGCCCTCGTCGTCGCGGCAGTAGGCGGTGCCGCCCGTGCCCTGGGCCACCACCGACTCGATGGCGCAGACGAACGCCCGGGCCAGCCGCTGTGCTGCCGGTGCGTACTGCGAGGTGACGGCGACGGCGAGCAGGCTGGCGACCAGGATCGCCCCCACGTACGACGTCGTCGCGAAGCCTCGTTCGCCACGGTTCCGAGAGGTGAGCACCCTCGCGACGCTAGGCAGCGACGGGCTCGCCAGGGCGGGCCCTGGGGCCCAAGCCGGGACCCAGGGCCCGCCACTACGCTGCACGTGGAGCCAGCTCGGGGCCCCGCACCGCAGGTCTCCGTCACCTCGACAGACAGGACCTGCTCGCATGCCCATCCATCGCCCCGTCGTCCTCGCGGCCCTGCTGGCGGCCCTCGTCGCCGCGCCCGCCCCGGCGCGGGCCGAGCCCGTCGCGGCCGCGCCCGAGGACTACGGCCGGATGATGCTGCTGCTCGACTCGTCGGGCTCGATGGCCGAGCCGGCCGGCGGAGGGCAGACGAAGATCGCCGCCGCGCGCCAGGCGCTCCAGGGCGTCGTCGGCTCGCTGCCGGACGAGGCGAGTGTCGGGCTCCGCGTCTTCGGGGCGAAGGTCTTCTCGCGCGACGACCCCGGCTCGTGCGAGGACAGCCAGGTCGTCGTGCCGCCCGGCACCGACAACCGCCCGGCGCTCGAGGCCGCCGTCGGCGACTACGAGCCCTACGGCGAGACCCCGATCCCGTTCGCGCTGCGCCAGGCCGCGAAGGACCTCGGCGGCGAGGGGGCCCGCTCGATCGTGCTGGTCTCCGACGGGGAGTCCACCTGCGAGCCCGACCCGTGCGAGGTGGCGGCCGAGCTGGTCGAGCAGGGCATCGACCTGCAGATCGACGTCGTCGGGCTCTCGGTCTCCGGCGCGGCGCGCGACCAGCTCGAGTGCATCGCCGACCGCGGCAACGGCACCTACTACGACGCCGACGACGCCGGCGAGATCGAGGAGCAGCTCGAGCGGGTCGCGACGCGCGCCGTCCGGCCGTTCGTGCTCACCGGCACGCCCGTCGTCGGCGGTCCTGCCGACGCACCCGCGCCGGTCGAGGTGGGCGACTACACCGACACCATCGGGTCGCCGGGCGAGGTCAAGCACTACGTGTTCACGCGGACGACGGAGGGCAGCACCCTGCGCGTCGCCGCCCTCACGCAGGGCCAGAGCACGTTGAGCGACGGACTGACCATGGAGGTCGAGGGCCCCGACGGACGGTGCGACTTCGCCTCGGTGGGCCGCTCGCTCGACGTCCGCGAGGTGATCAGCGCCCGTGTCACCGCCGGCCCGGAGTCGCGGCCGATGAGCTCCGACGGGTGCGACGCCCCGGGCGACTACGTGATCTCGGTCGAGCGCGCCCGCGGCGCCACGGAGGAGGTGCCGCTCGGGCTCAGCGTCTCGGAGGAGCCGCCGGTCGACGACCCCGGCCTCGACGTCGGCGCCGTCGCGCCCGACCTCTCCACCCCGCGCGCGCCGGGCGCCGCGCAGCCGGTGGTGGGCGGAGCGTCGTTCGGCAACGCCCCCGAGATCGGGCCCGGCACCTGGCGCAGCGACGTCGTGCCCGGTGAGGCGCTGATGTACCGCGTGCCGCTCACGTTCGGTCAGGCGCTCAAGGTCTCGGTCGACCTCGAGGCGCCGTCGGGTGCGGCGGCCGACGAGCTCGGGCCACGTCTGCCCAACGCCCACCTCGCCGTCTACGACCCGATGGGCGCCCAGCTCGGCTACCCGCGGGGTGCGACCTTCCTCGACTATCCCGGCGACGCCACGCTCGGCACGGCCACACCGCCGGTGAGCCTGACGTCGACCGGTGTGCGCAGCGACCAGTTCAACGGTGGTGCCGACCTCACGATGGCCGGCTCGTACTACGTCGGGGTGAGCATGCAGCGCGCCGACGCCACCGTGGTCGTGCCGTTCACGCTCACCGTCGAGGTCGTCGGCGAGCCCGCTGACCCGCCCGTCTACGCCGACGGCGCCACCTGGACCGTCGAGGGTGGTCTCGTCGCGGCCGAGCCGGCCGACGAACCGTCGGTCGCGCCGTCCGACGAAAATTCCTCGGCGCCGGACGCCGCGCGCGAGCCGGCTGCCGACGACGACGGAGGCTCGGGCCTCGCCGTCGGTCTCGGTGTCGGGGTGCTGGTGCTGCTCGCGGTCGGCGCGGGCGTCGTGCTGCTGCGCCGACGGAGCGCCGGCTAGCGGTCGGCGTCCAGGTCGGCGAGCCGGCTGCGGCCGGTGCGTCGGCGCACCCACGCCTGCCACCACCGCCGCGGCGGCTCGGTGGTCGACGGGTGGGTGAGCGCCGCCGCCACGAGCAGCAGCGCACCGACGATGGCGATGCCGGTGGCCGTGAAGGGGCGTGCCTCCGAGGCCGGCATCAGCCACAGGGGCCCGTAGGTTCCCGCGGCGCTGCAGGCCAGGGCGGCGTCCTGGCCCGAGCGGCCGAGCAGCGCGACGGCGGAGATCGGGACGTCGTCGACGACCCGGGAGCCGTAGGTCGACGGGTCGTCGGGCTGGGTCGGCAGCTGCAGGCCGCCGACCGCGCGGCAGCCGACCTCCTCGATCGAGGGAGGGCGACGGGGGTCGTCGACGCGGCCGTAGAGGACCCACGGTGACTGGTAGAACGACGTCGTCGGCACCGCGGTGCGGCCGTCGGGCTCGACCGGCACCGGGGACGGCGGGTCGGCCCGGCCGGCCACGATGCCGAAGGCGAGCACGCTCGCCCCGAGGAGCAGCAGGGCGATGCCGGCGACCTGACGTCGTCGGCGGGATGCCGCCGAGTCGCGCAACCGTCGTCGGCGCGGCCCGCGGGTGGGCGTGATGCGCACGTCTCCTCCTGGCCGGATGGGTCCCCGCGCCGAGAGCCGGCGTCCGGGTGGACGCGACATCGCGGGACCTCAACCGTAGTGGGAGAAGGGCGTCACTCGCTGCGTGCGGTGCGGGCGGCGTCGGCGACCGCCTTCTCGTAGGCGGTCACGAGGCCGCCCACCGAGAGCGGCTTGAGACGCTCCATGACCTCCTGGAACAGCTCGGACTCGTCGGCGCCGTAGCGCGGCGCGAGCTGCTCGGCGATCACCTGGTGCAGCTCCTCGGCCATCTGGCGGCCGTGGTCGTGGTAGACGGCGCGAGCGGCCTCGGCGACGTCGCGCGGGAAGCCGAGGTCGAGCAGCTGGACCCCGATGCCGAGCTGGGTGCGGGCGACCAGGAACCGCTGCCCGCGCCGTCGGACGACGCCCAGCGCGACGAGCGTGGCGACGTCCTCGCTCGAGAGCTCGCGCCCGGCGCGCTGCTCGAGCTCGCTGCGGTCCATGTCGACCGGGAGGTCGGCCTGCCAGGGAGCGAGCATGGTGCGGGCGAGCGCGATGTCCTCGGGCTCGGCGTCGTCGGGCAGGGCGGAGACGTAGCGCTCGATGGCGGCCAGCGTGAAGCCGTGGGCCTGCAGCTCCTGCACGAGCTCGAGGCGGGCGAGGTGCTCGGCGGTGTAGAAGCCCGAGCGGCCGCGACGGATGGGCGGCGGCACGAGGCCCCGGGTCGTGTAGAAGCGCAGGTTGCGCACCGAGATGTCGGCGCGCGAGCACAGCTGGTCGAGGGTCATCAGCTCGTCGTCGGCCCCTCGGCCCGTCCTCTGCTCCATGTGACGCCTCTCACTGCGGCTCCGGCTCTTGACCATTGTGACAGCATTGGTGTCACAATCACAGCGGACACGCAACCCACCAGTAACCCTCAGTGAGGACGGTCATGGCAGAAGCATTCGTGTACGACCACCTGCGCACCCCGCGCGGCAAGGGCAAGGCGGCCGGCTCCCTCCACGAGGTGAAGCCGATCGACCTGATCGTCGGCCTCCTCGACGAGGTCAAGACCCGCAACCCCTCCCTCGACCCGGCCCGCGTCGACGACGTCGTGCTCGGCGTCGTCTCGCCCCTCGGCGAGCAGGGTGGCGACATCGCCAAGACCGCCGCGCTCGCCGCGGGCTACCCCGAGACCGTCGCCGGCGTGCAGCTCAACCGCTTCTGCGCCTCCGGCCTCGAGGCTGTCAACCAGGCCGCCGGCCGCATCCGCGGTGGCATGGAGGACCTCATCCTCGCCGGCGGTGTCGAGTCGATGTCCAACGTGCCCATGGGCTCCGACGGCGGCGCCTGGGCGCAGGACCCCGCCACGGCCCTCAAGACCGGTTTCGTGCCGCAGGGCATCGGTGCCGACCTCATCGCTACGATCGAGGGCTGGAGCCGCGACGACGTCGACACCTACGCCGCCGAGTCGCACCACCGCGCCGCCAAGGCGTGGGCCAACGGCTACTTCGCCGACTCCGTCGTGCCGGTCCGCGACCTCAACGGCCTCGTCGTCCTCGACCACGACGAGACGGTGCGCCCCGACACCAGCCCCGAGGGCCTGGCGGGCCTCCGCCCGAGCTTCGCGCAGATCGGCGCCGACGCCGGCTTCGACGACGTGGCGCTCGAGAAGTACCACTGGATCGAGAAGATCGACCACGTCCACCACGCCGGCAACTCATCCGGCATCGTCGACGGCGCCGCCCTCGTCGCCGTCGGCACCGAGGAGATCGGCTCCGAGCTCGGCCTGACGCCGCGCGCCCGGATCGTGTCGATGGCCGTCAGTGGCGCCGACCCGACGATCATGCTCACCGGTCCCGCCCCGGCCGCCCGCAAGGCGCTCGCCAAGGCCGGCCTCGAGGTCGCGGACATCGACCTCTTCGAGATCAACGAGGCCTTCGCCGCCGTCGCCATGCGCTTCATGCGCGACATGGGCATCAGCCACGAGATCACGAACGTCAACGGCGGCGCCATCGCCATGGGCCACCCGCTCGGCGCCACCGGCGCGATGATCCTCGGCACGCTCATCGACGAGCTCGTGCGGCGCGACCAGAAGCGCGGCCTCGCCACGCTCTGCGTCGGCGGCGGCATGGGCATCGCGACCATCGTCGAGATCGTCTGAGACCGGACAGGACACCGAAGGAACCCATGAGCACCGAGACCCAGTCCGCCGTCCGCTACGACAAGGACGCCGACGGCATCGTCACCCTCACCCTCGACGACCCGAACCAGTCGGCGAACACGATGAACCAGCTCTACGTCGACTCGATGAAGGCGGTCGTCGACCGCCTCGAGTCCGAGCTGGCCGCCGACGCCGACAGCATCTCCGGCGTCGTCATCGCCAGTGCGAAGAAGACCTTCTTCGCCGGCGGCGACCTGCGCGAGATGGTCAAGGCCACGCCCGACGACGCCGCCGACGTCTTCGCCCTCGCCGAGAGCGTCAAGGCCGCGCTGCGCCGGCTCGAGAAGCTGCCCAAGCCGGTCGTCGCCGCCATCAACGGCGCCGCGCTCGGCGGCGGCCTCGAGATCGCCCTCGCCGCCCAGCGCCGCATCGCCGTCGACGACCCGAAGGTGGTCGTCGGCCTGCCCGAGGTCAGCCTCGGCCTGCTGCCCGGCGGTGGCGGCGTGACCCGCATCGTGCGGATGTTCGGCCTGCAGGACGGCCTGATGACCTACCTGCTCGAGGGCAAGCAGTTCAAGGCCGCCCAGGCCAAGGACAAGGGCCTGGTCGACGAGCTCGTCGCCACGCACGACGAGCTCGTGCCGGCTGCCAAGGCCTGGATCAAGGCCAACCCCGAGGCCACCCAGAACCCGTGGGACGCCCCCGGCTACAAGATGCCCGGTGGCTCGCCGAAGTCGCCCGCGCTGGCCGGATTCCTGCCCGCCTTCCCGGCGCTGCTGCGCAAGCAGACCAAGGGCGCCGTCTACCCGGCAGCCCGCGCCATCCTCAGCGCCGCGGTCGAGGGCGCCAGCCGTGACTTCGACACCGCCTCGCGCATCGAGAGCCGCTACCTGACGAACCTGGTCGTCAACCAGGGCTCGAAGGACATGATCCAGGCGTTCTTCTTCGACCTGCAGGCCATCAACGCCGGCAAGCTGCGGCCGTCGGGCATCGAGCCGTGGAAGGCCACCAAGGTCGGCATCCTCGGCGCCGGCATGATGGGCGCCGGCATCGCCTACTCCTGTGCCCGCGCCGGCATGGAGGTCGTGCTCAAGGACGTCTCGCAGGAAGCGGCCGACAAGGGCAAGTCCTACTCCGCCGGGCTCAACGAGAAGGCCGTCAGCCGCGGCCGGCTGACCCAGGACAAGTCCGACGAGCTCCTCGCGAGGATCACCCCGACCGACGACTACGCCGACCTGGCCGGCTGCGACCTGGTCATCGAGGCCGTCTTCGAGGACCCCTCGCTCAAGCACCAGGTCTTCGCCGAGGCCGCCAAGCACGTGGACGCCGACGCCCTGCTGTGCTCGAACACCAGCACGCTGCCGATCACCGAGCTCGCCGAGGGCGTCGACCGGCCGACCGACTTCATCGGTCTGCACTTCTTCAGCCCGGTCGACAAGATGCCGCTGGTCGAGATCATCAAGGGCGAGAAGACCTCCGACGAGGCGCTCGCCAAGGCCTACGACGTCGTCCAGCAGATCAGGAAGACGCCGATCGTCGTCAACGACAGCCGCGGGTTCTACACCTCGCGCGTCATCGGCTTCATGGTCAACGAGGGCCTCGCGATGCTCGCCGAGGGCGCGGCGCCGTGGAGCGTCGAGCGCGCCACGACGTCGGCCGGCTACCCGGCCGCGGTCCTGCAGCTGACCGACGAGCTCAACATGGAGCTGATGGCCAAGATCGCCAAGGCGACCAAGGACGCCGCCGAGCGCGACGGCACGCCGTACGTCGAGCACCCGGGCATCGCCGTCGTGGCGAAGATGCTCGAGGCCGGCCGCCCCGGCCGCCTGCGGGGCGCGGGCTTCTACGACTACGCCGACGGCAAGCGCACGACCATCTGGCCGGGCCTGACCGAGCTGTTCCCGACCTCGGAGAAGCAGATCCCGATCGAGGACATGCGCGACCGGATGCTGTTCGCCGAGGCCCTCGAGACCGCGAAGTGCTTCGAGGAGGGCGTCATCACCTCGGCCGCCGCGGCCAACATCGGCTCGATCATGGGCATCGGCTTCCCGCCGATGACCGGTGGCGCCGCGCAGTTCATGACCGGCTACGAGCACCCGGTCACCGGCGAGATCGGCCTGCAGGCGTTCGTGCTGCGCGCCGACGAGCTCGCCAAGCTCTACGGCGAGCGCTTCGAGCCCACGCCGTGGCTGCGTGACCTCGCGTCGTCCGGCGGGTCGTTCCCGGCCTGACCTCCCCGCGCACCGCACCGGCCCCGGACCTGTTGGTCCGGGGCCGGTATGCGTGGTGGGCGGGGCAGACGTGACCGTCAGGCCGCGACGGCCAGCTCGGCGACGTCCTCGGCGGTCGGCCGCAGCTGGCGCGACATCGCGGCCAGCACCAGGACGGCGGCGCCGAGCGCCGCGGTCAGCAGCAGGCCGCGCTGGTAGCCCTCGACGAGGGCGTCGATCGGTGCGGCACCGTCGGCGAGCGACGAGGTGGTCGCCGCGGTGGCCAGGCTGGAGATGACGGCGAGGCCGAGCGCGCCGCCCACCTGGTAGCCGGTGTTGATGATGCCCGAGGCGGCTCCGGCGTCGGCGTGGCCGACGTCGGACAGCGCGCTGATCTGCGCCGGCACGCCGACGCCCATGATGCCGGCGCCGTAGAGCACGAAGCCGGGGAGCAGCTCGGTGGCGTAGGAGCCGTCGGCCGAGGCCTGGGTGAGCAGCAGCAGTCCGCCGACCGCGAGCAGGGCGGAGACCACCTGGATGGGCCGGGTGCCGAGCAACGGCAGGAGCTGGCTGGCGAGCATCGCGCCGGCGATCGCGGCGACGCCCATCGGCAGGAACTGCAGCCCGGTCTCGAGTGCCGAGAGGCCCTTGCCCTGCTGCAGGAAGATCGCGCTCAGGAAGAACATCGCCAGGAACGCGCCGCCGTTGAGGGCGAGCACGAGCGTCGACCGGCTGAGCGAACGCGACCGGAACAGGCGTAGGGGCACGAGGGGCGCGGCCGAGCGCGACTCCACGACGACGAACGCGACGAGCAGCACGGCACCGGCGACGAGCGAGCCGATCACCTCGCCGGACCCCCAGCCGAGCGGCTCGGAGCGGATGACGCCGTAGATGATCGCCAGCACCGCGCCGGTGCCCAGTGCGGAGCCGCCGACGTCGAACGAGCGTGGCCCGGTGGTCTGCACCCGGCTGTCGGCGACCGTCGACGGCGTCAGCGCGAGCAGGGCGACGCCGATCGGCACGTTGACGAAGAAGACCCACTCCCAGCCGGCCGCGTCGACCAGCACGCCGCCCGCGACGACACCGAGCGTGCCACCGAGGCCGGCGAGCCCACCCCAGATGCCGAGGGCGATGTTGCGCTCGCGCCCGGCCGCGTAGGTGACGGTGAGGATCGACAGCGCCGCCGCCGACATGAGCGCACCACCGAAGCCCTGCACGCCGCGCGCGGCGATGAGGAACCACTGCGACGTCGCGAGGCCGCCGGCGAGCGAGGCGGCCGTGAACAGCACCAGGCCGCTGCCGAACACGGCGCGGCGTCCGAGCAGGTCGCCGAGGCGGCCGCCGAGCAGCAGGAACCCGCCGAACGCGAGCGTGTAGGCGCTGATCACCCACTGCAGGTCGTCGGGGCCGAAGCCCAGGTCGACCTGCATCTCGGGCAGCGCGACGTTCACGATCGTCACGTCGAGCACCACCATGAACTGGGCCAGGGCCAGCACGACCAGCGTGGCCCACGGACTTCTCCGCATCGTCCTTCTCCTTCTCGAGCATTCCTGTACGCCGAACCTGTACGGCGTACATTGACGTCGTCAAGGTCGCATGTACGGCGTATAGTTGTCAACGTGCCGACCAGGACCGCCGCCAAGACCGCCACCAGGACGCCCGCGAAGGAGCGGCTCAGCCGCGCCGCCGTCGCCCGGGCCGCGCTCGCCCTCGCCGACGCCGAAGGCATCGAGGCGCTCACCATCCGGCGCCTGGCCACCGGTCTCGGCGTCACGCCGATGGCGCTGTACTGGCACTTCAAGGACAAGGACGCGCTGCTCGACGGCCTCGCCGAGCACCTGTTCGCCGAAGTGACGCTCCCGGCCGACGACCCCGACGGCGACTGGGCCGAGCAGCTGCGCCAGGTGTTCGACGCGCTGCTGGCGGCACTCGCCCGGCACCCGGCCGTCGCGCTCGTCGTCAAGAGCCGCATCCTGGGCAACGACCCCGGCCGCGACGTCTCCGAGCGCATCCTGGGCCTCCTGCGCCGCGGCGGGTTCTCGGTCGATCGGGCTGCGCAGGTCGGCGTCTACGCCCTGATCACCATGGCCTGCATCGTCGCCGACGAGCCCGGCCTCGAGGTCGGGGTCAGCGACGACGAGCGCGACGCCGCCGTCCGAGGGCGATGGGCCGCGCTCCAGGCGCTGTCGCCCAAGCGCTACCCGAACATCGTCGACTCCGCCGAGTCGCTCACCGACTGCGCGGCCTCCGACCAGTGGCTCGAGCTCGGTCTCGACACGCTGATGGCCGGCATCCGCGCACAGGCCCCCCGCTGACGCACGAACCGCCCGGTGCGGGTGCACCGGGCGGTTCGGGGGAGTCGCGGTCGATCAGGCCGGCACGGGCGCCGGCTCGACCGGCGGCCAGCCGGTCTCCTCGAGCCGCGTGCGCAGGTGCCGCTTGACGATCTTGCCGTAGCCCGACTTGGGCAGTTCGTCCCAGATCGCGAAGTGCCGCGGCACCTTGTAGCGCGCGAGCTTGCCGTCGAGGAAGCCGCGCAGCTCGTCGGCGTCGAGGTCCGAGCCGGACGACGGCACGCAGACGGCGACGCCGACCTCGCCCCAGGTGGGGTCGGGCATGCCGAGCACGGCGACCTCGGCGACGTCGGGGTGCAGGAGCAGCTTCTCCTCGATGTCGCGCGGGTAGACGTTCGAGCCGCCGGAGATGAACATGTCGGAGGCGCGGCCGGTGACGTAGAGGAAGCCCTCGGCGTCGAGCATGCCGAGGTCGCCGGTGCGGAACCAGCCGTCGCGGAACGCAGCCGCGTTGGCCTCGGGGTTGTCGAGGTAGCCGTGGCAGACGGCCGGTCCGGCGACGCAGATCTCGCCCTGCTCGCCCCTGCCGAGCTCGGTGCCGTCGTCGGACTGGATGCTCACCTGCATGCCGGTGCGCGGGTAGCCGCAGGTGCCGAACTCGACGCCGTCGGGCCTCGGTCGGCCGTGCAGGCGCGGGGGCAGCACGGTGATGTTGCCGGTGACCTCGCCGAGGCCGTAGTACTGCACGAGCACCTCGCCGAGCACCGAGCGCGCGTGCTCCTGGTCGGCGGCGTACATCGGCGCTCCGGCGTAGATGACGTGCTGCAGCGACGACAGGTCGTGGTCGGCGGCCGAGGGGTGCTCGGCGAGCATCTTGAGGATCGTCGGCACCGTGAACGCGTTGCTCACCCGCTCCTTCTCGACCAGCGACCAGACCTCGGCCGGGTCGAGCCCGGGTGAGGTCGGCAGCACGGTGCGCGCCCCGGCGGCCACGTTGGGCAGCAGGTGGATGCCGGCGCCGTGCGAGAGCGGCGCGACGGCGATCGAGGCGTCCTCCTCGGTGAGCCCGGGCATCAGGTCGGCCGCGTGGTTGAGCGTCACGAACCCCATCTGCTCGTGCGTGAGGATCGCGGCCTTCGGCGTGCCGCTGGTGCCGGAGGTGAAGAAGTACCAGGCGTGCTGGCCCACGACGACGTCCTGGTCGCCGAGCAGCTCGCCGTCGTCGGGCAGGGCGACGACGGCGTCGTCCCCGTGCTCCTCGCGCGTGCCGTCGACCCACATGACGCCGCAGTCGAGGCCGGCGGCCTCGGTGATCGCCGGCACGTGGTCGGCCAGCCGCGGGTGCACGAGCAGCAGGCGCGGCTTGCAGACGCCGGCGATGACGGCGACGTCGCCCGACGTCAGGCGGAAGTTGGTGGGCGCGAGCGCCGCGCCCACGCGCCACGCGGCGAACATCGCCTGCACGAACTCGGGGTGGTTGGGGCTGTGCAGCATCACGCAGTCGCCCGCGCCGATGCCGCGACGACGCAGCTCGGCGGCGAGCAGCGAGACGCGGTGGTCGAGCTCGCGCCAGCTCCAGCGGACCTCGCCCCACACGACGGCGTCGTGGTCGGGCAGGCGGCGGGCGGTCTGGGTGAGGAAGTGCGCAAGGTTCATCGCGCGGGTGGACGGCGTCCCCATGGCTCAGGCCACCTCCAGCACGGTCGCGTAGTTGGCGACGGCGGCGCCGCCCATGTTGAACACCGCGGCCCGCGAGGCGCGGTCGAGCTGCATGTCGCCCGCCTCGCCGGTCAGCTGCAGCGCGGCCATCACGGCCTGCGAGACGCCGGTGGCGCCGATCGGGTGACCCTTCGACTTCAGTCCACCGGACACGTTGACCGGCAGACGTCCGTCGCGCTGGGTGACGCCCTCGGCGACGACGAGACCGCCCTTGCCGGGCTCGGCGAGGCCGAACGCCTCGTACTGGATGAGCTCGGCCAGGGTGAAGCAGTCGTGGGTCTCGATCAGGTCGAGCCCGTCGAGCGTCGTGCCGGCGTCGGCCAGTGCGCCGGCGAAGGCGCGGCGGGCGCCGTCGAAGCCGATCGGGTCCTGGCGGCCGGCGACCTCGAACACGTCGTTGGCCTGCGCCCGGCCGGCGACGCGCACGCGCCGGCGGGCCGCGCGGGCGACGTCCTCGGTGGTGACGACGACGGCGGCGGCGCCGTCGGAGACGAGGGAGCAGTCGGTGCGCAGCAGGCGCCCGGCCGTGAGCGGGTTCTTCTCCGACGGGACCGAGCAGAACTCGACGCCGAGGTCGCGGCGCATCTGCGCCCACGGGTTCGCGACGCCGTTGCGGTGGTTCTTGGCCGCGATGAGCGACAGCGCCTCGCGCGGGTCGCCGTAGCGGTCGGCGTAGAGGTCGGCGAGCCGGCCGAAGATCGCCGCGAAGCTGCCCGCGTCCTCCTCGGTCGGTCGGTACGACGCCCCGAGCAGCGCGTCGTTGACGACGTCGTTGCCGACGCCGGTCATCTTCTCGGCGCCGACGACGAGCGCCGTGCGGGCGCGGCCCGACTGCACGTGGTCCATCGCCGCGTAGAGCGCGGCGCTGCCGGTCGCGCAGGCGTTCTCGTGGCGCGAGGCGGGCGTGAGCGCGAGCGCGGGCTGACCGGCACCGACCAGGGCGGCCTCGAACGACTGGCGTGACAGGCCGGCGTTGAACACGCCCACGAAGACGGCGTCGACGTCGCCCGCCTCCAGGCCGGCGTCGGCGATCGCGGCGGTCGACACCTCGGCCATGAGGTGCTCGACGGTGGTCTCGGGCGCGGCCTTGCCGAAGGCGGTGTGCGCCCAGCCGGTCAGGAAGGGGCTCGTCGTGTCACTGGTCACCTCGCCAGTCTGTGACCGGCGTCTCGCGCGTTCGACCGCGTCATGGTGGGAACTGGCTCCCGGTCTTCCTCGCTTTGTAGGAAAGCGGGATGATGGGCTCATGGCCGAGCGTCAGGTGCAGCACCTCGTCGACACCCTGGCCGAGCGGCTGGGGCGCTCGGTGGTGCTCGACGACCCCGAGGTCAACCTGCTTGCCGCGAGCCGCCACTTCGGCGACGCCGACGACCAGCGCGTCCGGGCGGTGCTGCAGCGCGACGTCGGCGGCTCGGCGATCGGGCACATCCTCGCCCAGGGCGTGGCGCGCTGGACCCGGCCGGGCGTCATCCCGGCCCGGCCCGACCTCGGCATGGTGCAGCGGCTGTGCCACCCGATCCGCTGGCAGGGCCAGCTGCTCGGCCTCCTGCTGATCATCGACGCCGACGGCTCGGTCTCCGAGGAGGAGACCGAGGAGGTGGTGCGGGCCGGGCACGAGATCGGGGCGCTCCTCCTCGGCGAGCAGCTCGGCCAGGACGACCGCCGTCGGGAGCAGGAGAGCGCCGTCGCCGACCTGCTCGGCGTCGACCCGGGCCGCCGCGAGGCCGGGGTCCGCGCCCTCGACCGGCTCGGCACGTTGCGCCACGCCGCCTCCGTCACCGTGACCGGGCTCGAGCTCGACGACCGCGACGGCGCGCTCGAGGCCACCGAGTCCACGCTCGCGCTGCGCATCGCCACCGCCAGCGTCGCCCGGTCGCGCGCGGGCTTCGCGGCCGGTGCGGTGCTCGGCTCACGCGGCGTGCTGCTGCAGACCTGGGACCGCGCCCCCACGCCCGAGCGGCTGCGCGACCAGGCCACCGAGCTGCGCGACGCGGTCGGTCGCGTGCTCGGCGAGCAGGTGCGCACGGTCGCCGGGGTGGGCCGCGTGCGACCGGGCCTCGACGAGGCCCACCGCGCCTACGACGAGGCGCTCGTCGCCCTCCGGGCCGCCCGACGGGCCCCCGGTCTCGACGGGCTGGCCCTGGCCGACGAGCTCGGCCCGCTCGACGTCCTGCTGCGGGTGCCGGAGTCCGAGCTCACGCTCGCGCTCGTGCCCGACGAGCTGCGGCGACTGCAGGCACGCGACCCGCAGGGCCGCCTCGTCGAGACGCTGCGCGCCTACCTCGATCACGCGGGCTCGAGCCCCGCCACCGCCGAGGCCCTGCACCTGCACCGCACGTCGCTCTACTACCGCCTCGAGCGCATCGAGGAGATCGCCGGCGTCGACCTCGCCGACGGTCGCACCCGGCTGCTGCTCCACCTCGGCCTGCACGTGCTCGACCTCGTGTCCTGACCGGGGCGTTCCTACAAAGCGAGGAATCCGGGCACGGAGATCCCGACGCTCGGCGGTCGTGACCCGAGTCACACGCGTCGGAGACTCACGTCTCGTGACGTCCACCACCTCGACCACCGACCCGGCACCCGCCCCGACCCGCGGCGGCTCCCCGCTCGCCGTCGGCGTGATCGGGGTCGGCGCGATGGGCGGGCCGATGGCGGCCCGGATGCGCGACGCGGGTCTCGCCGTGCGCGCCGTCGACGTCTCGGCCGACCGGGTCGCGGCGATGGCCGACCTCGGCATCCCGGCCGGCACCGACCTCGACCTGCTCGCCGGGGTCGACGTCGTCGTCGCGATGGTCGCCACCGGCGACCAGCTGCTCGCGCTGCTCGACGCCGACGTCGTCCGCGACGGCGGGCTCGACGGCGCCGTGCTCGTCGCGGCGAGCACCGTCGGCCCGGACGTGCTGCGCACCGCGTCGACCCGAGCCGCGACCCACGGCATCGCCGTCGTCGACTGCCCCGTCACCGGCGGGGTCGCCGGTGCCGTCGCCGGCACCCTCACCCTCCTCGTGAGCGGCGCCCCGGACGACGTCGAGCGGGCCCGGCCGGCCCTCGAGCCCGTGGGCGTCGTCCACGTGGTCGGCGAGGCGCCCGGCGACGGTCAGGCGTTCAAGGTCCTCAACCAGATGCTCGTCAGCGTGCACCTGGCCGCGGCCGGCGAGGCGATCGCGTTCGCCGAGCGGCTGGGCCTCGACCTCGACGTCGTCAACCGCATCCTGCCCACCGGCGCCGCGGCGTCGTGGATGCTGGCCGACCGCGGCCCGCGCATGGCGCTGCCGGCCGACCAGCGCCCGACCGAGACGCGGCTCTCGATCTTCGTCAAGGACAGCGGTCTCGTCGCCGACGCCGTCGCCGCCACCGGTGCCCACGCGCCCATCCTCACCGCCGCCCGCGCCGCCTGGGTGCGGGCCCACGAGCTCGGGCTCGACGACGGCGACGACTCGGGCATCGCCGACGTCTTCCGCGCGGGCTAGCCCGCGCCGGCTCCACCTGCACCACCCGCACCACCGCACCACCGCATGACCTGCACCACCGAGCACCGACCACCCGTGGTCGGCCGCACCGCCGTGCCCGACCATAGAGAGGCCCATGATGTCCACGACCCGTCCCGACCTGCCGGCCGACGCCGACGCGCTGCGTCCCGTCGTCCGCCGCAAGGTGCTGCTGCGGCTGATGCCGTTCCTGCTGCTCTGCTACTTCGTCAACTACCTCGACCGCAGCAACATCGGCATCGCCGGCCCCAACGGCATGAACGACGCGCTCGGCCTGACCGCGACGATGTTCGGCTTCGCCTCGGGCGTGTTCTTCATCGGCTACGTGCTGCTCGAGGTGCCCAGCAACCTGGCGCTGCACAAGTTCGGCGCCCGCAAGTGGATCGCCCGCATCCTCGTCAGCTGGGGCATCGTCGCCTCGCTCACCGCGTTCGTGCAGAACGCCACGATGCTCTACGTGCTGCGGTTCCTGCTCGGCATCGCCGAGGCCGGGTTCACCCCGGGCATCCTGCTCTACCTGACCTACTGGTTCGCCCAGCGCGACCGTGCGCAGGCCTTCGCGTTCTTCCTCGTCGGCATCCCGCTCTCGTCGACCATCGGCTCGCCGCTCGCGTCGTGGCTCGTGCAGACCGGTCACGGCGTCTTCGGCCTCGAAGGCTGGCGCTTCATGATCCTGGTGACCGGCGTGCCCGCCGTCCTGCTCGGTGTCGCGTGCTTCATGCTGCTGCCCGACCGCCCGAGCGACGCCCGCTGGCTCACCGACGACGAGCGCGCCGTGCTCGAGGCCGACCTCGCCGAGGACGGCCCGGCCGAGTCGCACCACGGCGTCAAGGGCGCCCTGCGGACGCCGAAGGTCTGGCTGCTCGGCCTCGGCTACTTCGGCCTCGTCTACGGCCTCTACGCGATCAGCTTCTTCCTGCCGACGATCATCGACGGCTTCCAGCAGCGCTTCGACGTCGACTACTCGATCTTCCAGGTCGGCCTGCTCACCGCGATCCCCTACGGCTGCGCGGTCGTGTTCACCCTCTTCTGGGCCTGGCACTCGCGCCAGAAGGACGAGGTGCCGCTGCACGTCGCCGGTTCGGCGATCCTCGGCGTCACCGGCATCCTGGTCGCGATCCTCGCCGACTCGCCCTACCTGATCCTCCTCGGCGTCGCGATCGCCGCCATGGGCCTGTGCTCCGGCATCCCGCTGTCGTTCGGGATGTCGACCAAGTTCCTCGCCGGCACCGCGGCCGCCGCCGGCCTCGCGCTCGTCAACAGCATCGGCAACCTCGGCGGCTTCGCCGGCCCGTACATCTACGGCTGGGTCAAGGACCTCACCGGCTCCGACGACCTCGGTCTCTACCTGATCGCCGGCCTCTGCGCGATGTCGGCCCTCATCGCGTGGTCGGTCTCGAAGTGGCGCTCGCTCGACGGCGTCGAGACGTCGTCCGCCGCCGCGCCGGCCCCCGCCCCCAAGACGGGCGCGCATGTCCGCTGACCGGACCGCCGACCGGATCCGTCCGCTCGGAGACCGCCACCCACGCGTCGACCCCGGCGCGTGGGTGGCGCCCGACGTCTGGGTACTCGGCGACGTGACGGTCGGCCCCGACTCCGGGCTCTGGTACGGCGTCGTCGCGCGGGCCGACACCGAGCGCATCGAGATCGGTGCCCGTACCAACCTCCAGGACGGCGTCGTCCTGCACGCCGACCCCGGCTTCCCGCTCGTCGTCGGATCGGGCGTCTCGGTCGGTCACCGGGCCGTGCTGCACGGCGCCACGATCGAGGACGACGTCCTGGTCGGCATGGGCGCGATCGTCATGAACGGCGCCCGCATCGGCACCGGCTCGATCGTCGGCGCCGGCGCGGTCGTCTCGGAGGGCCTCGACGTGCCGCCGCGCTCGCTCGTGCTCGGGCTGCCCGCCCGCGTGCGCCGCGAGACCACCGACGACGAGCTCACCGGCATCCACCTCAACGCGACGCGCTACGTCGAGCGGATCGCCGAGCACCGCGAGTCACGCTGATCGAGCCGCCTCGGCCAGCGCCCGCGCGACGTCGTCGGCGTCGTCGGGCTGCACGAGCCCTGACGTGACGCGCACGAACGAGCCGGGGGAGCCCGTGGCGAGGAACGGGCGTCCGCCGGCGACGCGGATGCCGGCCGCGGCGAGGTGCAGGACGGCGGCCGCCTCGTCGCGCACGGGGAGCCAGAGGTTGATGCCGTCGGGTGCGTCGACCTCGACGCCGTGGTCGGCCAGCCGCTCGACCAGGACACGCTGTCTCGCGAAGTACTGACGCCGGGCCTCGGCGATCTCGTCCATCGAGCGCGAGGTCGTGAGCAGGTCGAGCAGGATGTGCTGGATCATCCGCGAGGTCCAGGCCGGACCGAGCATGCGGCGGGCGACGACGCCGTCGACGAGGTCGGTGGGCCCGCCGACGGCGGCGATGCGCAGGTCGGGTCCGTGCGACTTCGAGAACGAGCGCACGTGCACCACCCGGTCGGGCAGCCAGCGGGCGAGCGTGACGTCGGGCGCCGTGCTGATCGCCCCCGAGGCGTCGTCCTCGACCACCCAGGGGGTCGTGGTCGCCCCGCGCAGCACCCGGGCCAGCGACGCCGCCCGGGTCGGCGTCGTCGAGACGCCGGTGGGGTTGTGTGCGCGCGGCTGCAGCAGGACGGCGGCCGGTCGCGTCGCGAGGGCGCGTCGCAGCGACTCGGGCCGGACGCCGACGCCATCGAGCTCGACCGGCACGACCTCGGCGCCGAGTGCCTCGACGAGGTCGAAGAACGGCGGGAAGCCGGGGTTCTCGAGCACGACGCGGTCGCCGTAGGAGACCACCTGCTCGAGCACGCGGGCGACGCCGTCGGTGGCGCCGTCGACGACGGTGATCGACTCGACCGCCGAGGGCCAGGTGTCGGTGAGGATCGCGCGCAGCTCGGGGACGACGGGCTCGGCCTGGTAGCCCGGGGTCGTGGCGCGCTCGGAGACCCGGCGCAGCGCCGGGCCGAGGTCGGGCAGCAGCGCCGGGTCGGGCGTGCCGCGCGACAGGTCGAGCCGGGCCGTGTGGTCGGCCGGGCCGCGGAGCCCGGCCACGCGCGGGCTGAGCCGCGGGGCCGGCGCGGGCCGCACGAAGGTGCCGGCGCGACCGCGGGCCTCGACGAGCCCGGCCCGCCGCAGCGCCGACCAGGCCGCGCTGACCGTCGCCGGCGAGACGCCGAGGTCGGCGGCGACCTCGCGCACCGTGGGCAGCCGGTCGCCCGCGGCCAGCTCGCCCGTGCGGACGGCGTGCCCCACCGCCGCGGCGATGCCACGGGGGGTCTTGTCGTCCAGGGTGACCAGATTCACACGAAATCCTTGACACGCGCGTCATCTCAGCGAAATGTTCACCTCTCACGATAACGATTCAGGCGCTCGGCGACACCCCTTCAGGAGGACCCGTTGACCATCGTCAAGGCGGCGATCAGCCAGACCACGTGGACCGGCGACAAGGAGTCGATGCTCGACAAGCACGAGCAGTTCTCCCGCGACGCGGCCGCCCAGGGCGCGCAGGTGATCAGCTACCAGGAGCTCTTCTACGGGCCCTACTTCGGCATCACCCAGGACCAGAAGTACTACCGCTACGCCGAGCCCGTCGACGGCCCGATCGTGCAGCGCTTCGCCGCCCTCGCCAAGGAGCTCGGCATGGTGCACGTGCTGCCGATCTACGAGGAGGAGCAGACCGGCGTCTACTACAACACCGCGGTCGTGGTCGACGCCGACGGCACCGTGCTCGGCAGGTACCGCAAGCACCACGTCCCGCACCTCGACAAGTTCTGGGAGAAGTTCTACTTCCGTCCGGGCAACGGCGGCTACCCGGTCTTCGACACCGCGGTCGGCAAGGTCGGCACCTACATCTGCTACGACCGCCACTTCCCCGAGGGCTGGCGCGAGCTCGGCCTCAACGGCGCCCACATCGTCTTCAACCCCAACGCCACCAAGCCCGGCCTCTCCAACCGGCTGTGGGAGGTCGAGGGTCCCTGCGCCGCCGTCGCCAACGGCTACTTCGTGCTGCAGCCCAACCGGGTCGGCCGCGAGGACAACGAGTACGGCGACGAGGCGGTCGACTTCTACGGCACCAGCCAGGTGATCGACCCGCGCGGCAACTTCGTCGGCGAGCGCGGCTCGAGCGACAGCGAGGAGCTCATGGTGCGCGACCTCGACCTGTCGATGGTGCAGCAGATGCGCGACGACTGGCAGTTCTACCGCGACCGCCGGCCCGACTCCTACGACCAGATCGCCCGGGCCTGAGGACGCCGTCGATGAGCACCCTGCTGATCAAGGGCGGCACCGTCGTCAGCTCGACCGGTCGCAGCGAGGCCGACGTGCTGGTCGACGGCGAGACGATCGTCGCCGTCCTGGCACCCGGCTCGACGCTGCTCGGCCACGACCTCGCGTCGTCGGTCGACAAGGTCGTCGACGCCACGGGCAAGTACGTCATCCCGGGCGGCATCGACGCCCACACCCACTTCGAGCTGCCGTTCGGCGGCACCGAGGCCAGCGACACCTTCGAGTCCGGCACCACCGCCGCGGCCTGGGGCGGCACGACGTCGGTCATCGACTTCGCCGTGCAGACCACCGGGCAGCGCATCGAGACCGGCCTCGCGACCTGGCACGAGAAGGCCGCCGGCAACGCCGTCATCGACTACGGCTTCCACCAGATCATCGGCGGGGTCGACGAGTTCTCGCTCAAGGCGATGGAGACGCTGCTCGACGAGGGCATCTCGTCGTACAAGCTGTTCATGGCCTACCCCGGCGTGTTCATGTCCGACGACGCCCAGATCCTCAAGGCCATGCAGAAGGCCCGCGACCTCGGCCTGATGACGATGATGCACGCCGAGAACGGCCCCGCGATCGACGTCCTCGCCCAGCAGCTCTACGACGCCGGCAAGACCACGCCCTACTTCCACGGGGTCGCCCGCGCCTGGCAGATGGAGGAGGAGGCCACGCACCGCGCGATCATGCTGGCCGACCTCACCGGCTCGCCGCTCTACGTCGTGCACGTCAGCGCCAAGCAGGCCGTCGCCCAGCTCGCCGCCGCGCGCGACCGGGGCCAGAACGTGTTCGGCGAGACCTGCCCGCAGTACCTCTACCTCTCCCTCGAGGAGCAGCTCGGGGCCACGGGTGACCCCACCTGGGGTGACTTCGAGGGCGCCAAGTGGGTCTGCTCCACGCCGCTGCGCAGCCGCGCCGAGGGTCACCAGGACGCCATGTGGAACGGCCTGCGCACCAATGACCTCCAGATGGTCTCCACCGACCACTGCCCGTTCTGCATGAAGGACCAGAAGGAGCTCGGCAAGGGCGACTTCCGCGCGATCCCCAACGGCATCGGCTCGATCGAGCACCGCATGGACCTGCTCTACCAGGGCGTGGTCACCGGTGAGATCACCCTCGAACGCTGGGTCGAGATCACCTCGACCACCCCGGCACGGATGTTCGGGCTCCACGGCCGCAAGGGCGTCATCGCCCCCGGGGCCGACGCCGACGTCGTCGTCTACGACCCGAACGGTCACACCTCCATCGGCATCGGCGAGGGCCGCACGCACCACATGAACATGGACCACTCGGCCTGGGAGGGCTACGAGATCGACGGTCACGTCGACGTCGTCGTCTCCCGCGGCTCGGTGGTGATCGAGGACGACGCCTTCCACGGCCGGGCCGGCCACGGGCAGTACCTCAAGCGCGGCCTCTCGCAGTACCTGACCTGACAAGGAGCTTGCCATGGACTTCGGCGTCGTGCTGCAGACCAACCCACCCGCCTGGCGCACGGTCGGGCTCGCCAAGCAGGCCGAGGAGCACGGGTTCGACTACGTGTGGACCTTCGACTCCCACCTGCTCTGGCAGGAGCCCTACGTCATCTACTCGGCGATCCTGGCGGCCACGAACCGGGTCGTCGTCGGCCCGATGGTCACCAACCCGGCCACCCGCGACTGGACCGTGACCGCGTCGGTCTACGCCACGCTCAACGAGATGTACGGCAACCGCACCGTGTGCGGCATCGGCCGCGGCGACTCCGCCGTCCGGGTGCTCAACGGCAAGCCGTCGACGCTCAAGGACGTCCGCGAGGCCACGCACGTCATCCGCGAGCTGGCCAACCGGCGTCCGGTCGAGGTCAACGGCACCACGCTGCAGTTCCCGTGGGCGCGCACCAGCGAGCTCGAGGTCTGGATCGCCGCCTACGGCCCGCTGGCCCTCAAGACCACCGGCGAGCACGGCGACGGCTACATCCTCCAGCTCGCTGACGTCGACATCGCGGCCTGGATGATCGAGCAGGTCCGCACGGCGGCGTCCGACGCCGGTCGCGACCCCGACGCCATCACGTTCTGCGTGGCGGCCCCGGCCTACGTCGGCACCGATCGCGCCCACATGCTCGAGCAGACCCGCTGGTTCGGCGGCATGGTGGGCAACCACATCGCCGACATCGTCGCCAAGTACGGCGAGGACGCCGGCCTGCCGCAGGTGCTCACCGACTACATCAAGGGCCGCACCGACTACGACTACAACACCCACGGCAAGGCCGACAACGACCACGTCGACTTCGTGCCCGACGAGATCGTCGAGCGGTTCTGCATCCTCGGCACCCCCGACGAGCACGTCGCCAAGCTCGAGCAGCTCAAGGCCATCGGCGTCGACCAGTTCGCGGTCTACCTCCAGCACGACCACAAGGAGGAGACGCTGCGCCAGTACGGCGAGTCGATCATCCCGCGCCTGCGCGACCACGTGACGGCCACGAGCTGAGTCGTCCGTGCTCGCTGCCCTCCAACGCGCCCGCTCGGTGCTGCTCGGCCTGCTCGGCCTGGCGGTGCTGGCCGCGGTGTGGGACCTCTACAAGGCCTTCGGCCCCGACGACGGCGTCCGCGTCGGCGACCGGCTGCTGGTGCTGCCCCGTGCCAGCGACCTCGCGATGCCGCACACGTGGGAGGTCGTGCAACGGCTCGGCGAACCCGTCACGTCGCTGCCCGGCGCCGGGAGCACGCTCGGTGCCGTCGTCGACGCCAGCCTGTTCACGCTCGCGATCGCCACGCGGGGCTTCGTCATCGGCGTCGTCGTCGGCCTCGTGCTGGCGCTGCTGATGAGCCGGGTGCGCATCGTCGAGTCGGCGCTGCTGCCGTGGATCGTGCTCAGCCAGACGGTGCCGCTCATCGCCCTGGCCCCGCTGGTCAAGCGCTGGGGCAGCGAGTTCGACCGCCTCGGCTACATCTGGACCAACGAGCAGTCGGTCGCCGTGATCGCGGCCTACCTGGCGTTCTTCCCGGTCGCCGTCGGGGCCCTGCGCGGGCTGAAGTCCGCCGAGGCCACCCACCTCGACCTCATGCGCGCCTACGGGCTCGGGTGGTGGCGCACGCTGTTCACGCTGCGCCTGCCGTCGAGCGTGCCGTTCCTGCTGCCGGCGCTGCGGCTCGGCGCCGCGAGCGCCGTCATCGGCACCGTCGTCGCCGAGGTCTCCATCGGCCTGCGCGGCGGCATCGGCCGGATGATCATCGAGTACGCCCAGTCGGCCAGCTCCGACCCCGCCAAGCCCTGGGCGCCCATCCTCGGCGCCGTCGCCGTGGGTCTCGTCGCCGCCGGCGTCGTCGGCCTCATCGGCCTGCTGCTGCGCCCCTACCGAACCGCGGAGGCCACCCGGTGACCGACCTGTCCAAGACCCCCGAGAAGACCGCCCAGAAGACCGCGGAGCAGGCCACCGATCAGGCCGGGCCGGCGCCGTTCGGCACCCCGGCCGCGATCACCGTGACCGGGGTCGACCGGGTCTTCGGCAAGCGCAAGCGCGAGGTGGTCGCGCTGTCGGCGGTCGACCTCACCGTCGCGGCCGGCGAATTCGTCTCCCTGATCGGTCCCAGCGGGTGCGGCAAGAGCACCCTGCTGCGGCTCGTCGCCGACCTCGACCAGCCCAGCGGCGGCACGATCGCGGTGTTCGACAAGTCGGCCGAGCAGGCGCGGCTCGACCAGGACTACGGCATCGCCTTCCAGCAGGCCGGCCTGCTGCCGTGGCGCACCGTCGCGGCCAACGTCGAGCTGCCGTTGAAGCTGCACGGCGCCGGCTCCGCCGAGCGCAAGGCGCGAGTGGCCGAGCTGCTCGACCTCGTCGGGCTCACCGACTTCGCCAAGAGCCGGCCCGACCAGCTCTCCGGCGGCATGCAGCAGCGCGTCGCGATCGCCCGCGCCCTGGCCGAGCAGCCCCGCCTGCTCCTCATGGACGAGCCGTTCGGCGCGCTCGACGAGATCACCCGCGAGCGGCTGCAGGCCGAGCTGGTGCGCATCTGCCGCGAGACCGGCGCCGCCGTCCTGTTCGTCACGCACTCGATCCCCGAGGCGGTCTTCCTCTCCGACCGGGTGGTCGTGATGACGCCGAGGCCGGGCCGCATCACCGACGTCGTGACGGTGCCCGAGACGCTACGGGCGCGCACCGACGCCACCCGCGACCACGCCGACTTCCTGCACACCGTGGCCGCGGTGCGCGCCGCGCTGCACGGCGGTCACGAGCCTGCCGAGGACCTCGCATGAGCGTCGTCGCCGAGGCCACGGCGAAGGACACCCGGGCGCGGCTGCCGATCAGCCGGCTCCGGGTCTCGACCGTGCTCGCACCGGTGCTGCTCGGTGTCGCCGTCGTCGCCCTGTGGCAGGTGCTCGTCGACCACTACGACGTCTCCCCGCTGATCATCCCGGCGCCCGACGCCGTGTGGGCCCAGGTCACCGACAACCGCGGCTCGATCGTCGACGGCGCCACGGTCACGGGCCGCAACGCACTGCTCGGGTTGGTCGGCGGCGCCGTCGTCGCGATCGTCGGAGCGCTGGTCTCGCACGCCGTCCGCTTCATCGACCAGATGGCCGTGCCGGTGGTGGCCGCGGCGTCCGTCGTGCCGATCGTGGCGCTGGCGCCCGTGCTCTACACGATGTTCGGCGCCGGCAACGAGACCGGCCGGGTGCTGGTGGCGGCGCTGTCGGTGAGCGTGCCGGTCTACCTCAACACCCTGCGCGGCCTCGCCCAGGTCAAGGCCGTGCACCGCGACCTGATGACGGCCTACGCCGCCACCCCCACCCAGGTCGCGCGCACCGTCACGTTGCCCACGGCGCTGCCCTACGTGTTCACCGGGCTGCGCATCGCCTCGTCGCTGGCCGTGATCTCGGCCCTCGTCGCGGAGTACTTCGGCGGCCCAGTCGGCGGGCTGGGCAAGTCGATCACGACCTCGGCCTCGAGCAGCAACTACCCGCTCGCCTACGCCTACGTGCTCGGCGCCATCGCGCTCGGCATCGTCTTCTACGTCGTCACCCTGCTGCTCGAGCTGTGGGTTACCCGGCACCACCCCTCGACGTAGCCCACCGGCTCGGAACCACCGCACCACACCACCACCCGAGGAGAACCCATGAGAGCAACTACGAGAAAGCTGGGCGCCGGCGTCGTCGCCCTCGTGCTCGGGCTGACCGCGATGTCCGGCTGCGCCCAGAAGGACGACGACGACGGAGGCGGCGGCTCCGGCGGCGACGCCAGTGGCGACCTGACCCCGGTCAAGCTGCAGCTGCAGTGGGTGCCGCAGGCCCAGTTCGCCGGCTACTACGCCGCCGTCGACCAGGGGTACTACGAAGACGAAGGACTCGACGTCGAGATCGTCGCGGGCGGCGTCGACATCGTGCCGCAGGAGGTGCTGGCCGCCGGCGACGTCGACTACGCGATCTCCTGGGTGCCCAAGGTGCTCGGCTCGATCGAGCAGGGCGCGGCCATCACCAACGTCGCCCAGATCTTCGAGCGCAGCGGCACGCTCGGCGTGTCGTTCAAGGACGCCGGCATCGCCTCACCGGCCGACTTCAAGGGCAAGAACGTCGGCAGCTGGGGCTTCGGCAACGAGTGGGAGCTCTTCGCCGGCATGCAGGAGGAGGGCGTCACGCTCGACGACATCAACCTCGTGCAGCAGTCGTTCGACATGAACGCGCTGCTCCAGGGCGACGTCGACGTCGCCCAGGCGATGACCTACAACGAGTACGCCCAGCTGCTCGAGACCGAGAACCCCGAGACGGGCGAGCTCTACCAGCCCGACGAGCTCAACGTCATCGACTACAACGACGTCGGCACCGCGATGCTGCAGGACGCGATCTGGGCGCAGACCGAGCAGCTCGAGGACGACGCCTACGCCGACCAGACGGTGAAGTTCATCAAGGCCTCGATCAAGGGCTGGGCCTACGTGCGCGACAACCCCGAGGACGCCGCCACCATCGTCACCGAGGCCGGCTCCGAGCTCGGTCAGAGCCACCAGCTGTGGATGGCCAACGAGACCAACAAGCTGATCTGGCCGTCGACGTCCGGCGGCGTCGGCATGATCGACGAGGAGGCCTGGGACCAGACCGTCGCGATCGCCGAAGGCACCGAGAACGAGACCGGCGCGACCATCATCAGCCAGCCGCCGCCCGAGACCGCCTACACCAACGAGTACGTCGAGCAGGCGCTCACCGAGCTGCGCGACGAGGGTGTCGACGTCGAGGGCGCGGACTTCGAGCCCATCGAGGTCACGCTCAACCCCGGCGGGAGCTGATCCCCCGGCGGGGTCCCGACCAGCCCGACGGGCTCGTCGGGACCCCGTCACCCCGCACGACCACACCCCGCACCACGACCACCGCCACGACCACCGACGATGAGGAGAGAGACGGACGATGACGACCGATCTCGACGCGGAGACCAAGCGTCTCGACAAGGCCCACGTGTTCCACTCGTGGTCGGCGCAGGCAGCGCTCGACCCCCTCGTCGTGGCCGGCGGCCAGGGCTGCCGGGTGTGGGACCACGCCGGCACCTCCTACCTCGACTTCTCCAGCCAGCTGGTCAACGTCAACATCGGCCACCAGCACCCCGCGGTCGTCGCGGCGATCCAGGAGCAGGCCGCGCGGCTGGCGACCATCGCGCCGTCCACCGCCAACCTGCACCGCGGCGAGGCCGCCCGCCGCATCACCGACCGCGCCCCCGACGGCATGGACAAGGTGTTCTTCACCAACGGCGGGGCCGACGCCAACGAGAACGCGATCCGCATGGCGCGGCTGCACACGGGGCGCGACAAGGTCCTCTCGACCTACCGCAGCTACCACGGCAACACCGGCGCCGCCGTCGTGGCCACGGGCGACTGGCGCCGCGTGCCCAACGAGTACGCCCGCGGCCACGTGCACTTCTTCGGCCCGTTCGCCTACCGCTCCGAGTTCTGGTCGACCTCGCCCGAGCAGGAGAGCGAGCGCGCCCTGCAGCACCTGCGCCGCGTCATCGAGCTCGAGGGCCCGGCGTCGATCGCCGCGGTGCTGCTCGAGACCATCCCCGGCACCGCCGGCGTGCTGGTCCCGCCGCCGGGCTACCTCGCCGGCGTCCGTGAGCTGTGCGACACCCACGGCATCGTGCTCGTCCTCGACGAGGTCATGGCCGGCTTCGGCCGCGCGGGGGAGTGGTTCGCCCTCGACGCCTTCGACGTCGGGCGCGGTCCCGACCTCATCACGTTCGCCAAGGGCGTCAACTCCGGCTACGTGCCGATCGGCGGCGTCGTCATCAGCGACCAGATCGCCGCCGACTTCGACGAGGCCGTCTTCCCCGGCGGGCTCACCTACTCCGGTCACCCGCTCGCCGCCGCCTCGATCGTGGCCGCGCTCGACGCGATGGAGTCCGAGGGCATCGTCGCCAACGCCAGGCGCGTCGGCGCCGACGTGATCGGACCGGGGCTGCGCGCGCTGGCCGATTCGCACCCCGTCGTCGGCGACGTGCGCGGACTCGGCGTCTTCTGGGCCCTCGACCTGGTCAGCGACCACGACGCCCGCACCCCGGTCGCCCCGGCCCTCATCGGCCTGGCCAAGAAGGAGCTCGTCGCGCGCGGGCTCGTGCCCCTGGCCGCCGACAACCGCATCCACGTCGTCCCCCCGTGCGTCGTCACCGACGACGAGGTCGCCGAGGCACTCGCGATCTACGACGACGTGCTCACCCTGCTCGACAAGGAGATCGCCTGATGACGCTGGACGCCCAGACCCCCACCCTCGACCACTGGATCGCCGGCTCGCCCGCCGCGGGCGACTCCTCGCGCACCAGCCCGGTCTACGACCCGGCCCTCGGCGAGGTCACCAAGCACGTGCGGCTCGGGTCGGCGTCCGACGTCGACACCGCGGTCGCCGCGGCCCGCGCGGCCTACGCCGAGTGGGGCCGCTCGTCGATCGCCAAGCGCCAGACGGTGATGTTCGCCTTCCGTGAGCTGCTCAACGCCCGCAAGGGCGAGCTCGCGGCCATCCTCACCTCCGAGCACGGCAAGGTGCTCTCCGACGCCGCCGGCGAGGTCGCCCGCGGTCTCGAGGTCGTCGAGTTCGCCTGCGCCATGCCCCAGCTGACCAAGGGCTCGCACTCGCTCAACGTCTCCACCGACGTCGACGTCTACTCGGTCAAGGAGCCGCTGGGCGTCGTCGGCATCATCAGCCCGTTCAACTTCCCGGCGATGGTGCCGATGTGGTTCTTCCCCATCGCGATCGCGACCGGCAACACCGTCGTCCTCAAGCCGTCGGAGAAGGATCCGTCGGTCGCCAACTGGCTGGCGGCCCTGCTCGCCGAGGCCGGCCTGCCCGACGGCGTCTTCAACGTCGTGCACGGCGACAAGGAGGCCGTCGACGCGCTGCTCGAGCACCCCGACGTCGCCTCGATCTCGTTCGTGGGCTCGACGCCGATCGCCCGCTACGTCTACGAGAAGGGCACCGCCGCCGGCAAGCGCGTGCAGGCCCTGGGCGGGGCGAAGAACCACATGCTCGTGCTGCCCGACGCCGACCTCGACCTCGTTGCCGACGCCGCCGTCAACGCCGGCTTCGGTTCCGCCGGCGAGCGCTGCATGGCCATCTCGGTCGTGCTCGCCGTCGACCCGGTCGGCGACGCGCTCGTCGAGAAGGTGCGCGACCGCATGGGCAAGCTGGTCACCGGCGACGGCCGCGGCGACGCCGACATGGGCCCGCTCATCACCCGTGAGCACCGCGACAAGGTGGCCGGCTACCTCGACGTCGCGGCCGACGACGGCGCCACGGTCGTCGTCGACGGGCGCGGCGTGACGCCCTCCGGAGGAGCGCCCGACGGCTTCTGGCTCGGCCCCTCGCTCGTCGACCACGTCGGCACCACCTCCACCGTCTACACCGACGAGATCTTCGGGCCGGTGCTCTCGATCGTCCGCGTCGCCTCCTACGCCGAGGGTCTCGAGCTGATCAACGGCGGCCAGTACGGCAACGGCACCGCGATCTTCACCAACGACGGCGGCGCCGCCCGGCGCTTCCAGGCCGACGTCGAGGTGGGCATGGTCGGCATCAACGTGCCGATCCCGGTGCCCGTCGCCTACCACTCCTTCGGCGGCTGGAAGTCGTCACTCTTCGGCGACGCCAAGGCCTACGGACCGTCGGGGGTCGACTTCTTCACCCGCGAGAAGGCGGTCACCGCGCGCTGGCTCGACCCGGCGACCCATGGTGGTGTCGACCTGGGGTTCCCGCAGAACTCCTGACCGTCTCGTCGTTTCAGGTGTGTGGCTGGGTTGGCCGCGCGCGGTAGCACGCGTGCGGTGGCGCCCCCGCAAGCTCCGGCGCGCCGCCCGCCCAAGCGCGGCCAAGGGAAGGATTCGGGTGGGTTCGTGGTCGAGATCGACTCGAACATGCGTTCGAATCCGTGGTACCATGGCCTATGGCCACCTCGGCGGGCTCAAACGGCTGCTGCAACGAGCCTCTGGTTGAGGACCCTGGCCGGAGTCTGCCAGTCGAGGGTCTTGCGTGGCCTGGTGTTCAGTCTGAGGGCGATGTCGTCGCAGTCGGTCTGG